>NZ_OX336253.1:0-1200000 GCF_946902045.1 Neisseria sp. Marseille-Q5346
GTGTCGTCGTGTTATAGAAAAAATCCTGCCTAAGATTGGCAGGATTTGAAAATAGCTTTCACATTATGAAATAAAAGAGCATTTCATTTTTCTCAAAAAATCGTCTGATTTATCTCGGCGCGCTTCATTATCGGCATATCCGAACGGTCGCTGACTGAATGGCAAAAAGAAGGGTTGCCTGTTGCCAGTTATGCCGACAACCGTGGTCAGGCAAATGAATACGATACCGTTGCGGTTATCCGCTGGATGTTTCAGCGGGAGCTGGAACGGCTGAACAAGGAAAAGCCGCGCGACCGGCTGGATAGGGTGAAGGCTGAATTGGCTGAATTGGAGCGGGACGAAAAATTAGGACAGCTTGCGCCGGCCGCGATGTTTGAGCGCGCATGGGGCGACCATGTTTTAGCGGCGCGGACGGAATTTTTAACGATGCCCGAGCAGTTGGCGGCTGAACTGACGGCGACGTCGGGCGTGGAAATAGACCCTGACACCATTGCGGCGTACATCAACAGGGCGCTGGAAAAATTATCGAATTACGGAGCAGAAAACGATGGAGATGACAGCCGCAACCATGCAGGCGCGGATGGCTGAAACGGTGGGGCGGGTGTTGCGGCAGGCGTGCCGGAAATGGGCGCCGCCGCGCAAAATTAAAACCCGCGACTGGGCGAACAAGTACCGCTATCTTTCCAGCATAGAGGCCGCCCGACCGGGCAAATACGTTTTGGACGTAACACCGTATCTGGCATGGGAAAACAGCCCGCTTGATGCGCTGGACGACCCGTCCGTGCAAGTGGTTGTTTGCCAGAAATCGGCGCAAGTGGCGTGGACTTCGGGTGTGCTGGGCAACTTTTTGGGCAAATCCATCGATGCCGAACCCAGTCCGATACTGGTTCTGTTCCCGAAAGAGGGGGCGGCTAAAGAGTACATGGACGAAAAATTCGTTCCGATGGTCGAAGCGACGCCCGCCTTGCGCGAGAAAGTCGATACCCGTATCCGCGCGCAAGGGCAGCGGCAGTTGTTCAAGAAATTCCCCGGCGGTTTTCTGAAGCTGGTAGGCAGTAACAGCCCTGCCAGTGTGAAATCGTCGCCGGTGCCGATTGTGTGCGTGGAGGAGCCGGACGACTGTAACCTGAACCTGCGGGGTCAGGGCGATAGTATCAAGCTGGCGAAGGAGCGAACCAAAACCTACCGCCGCCCGAAAATCGTATTAGGAGGCACGCCGACTATTGCGGGCGTCTCGACAATTGCCGCCGAAATGGAGTTGTCGGATAAGCGCGTCGGCATGGTGCCGTGCCACGAATGCGGCGAAGCCCATGTGTTGAGCTTCGATTACCTTTCCTGCGACGAAGACCCGAACGGCAACCATCCTGTTTTCGGCAAAAAGCTGCCGGAAACGGCACATTACACCTGTCCGAACTGCGGCGCGGTGTGGAACGACATGCAGAAAAACCGTAATGTGCGGCGCGGTTGGTGGCAGGCGACCGCGCCTTTTCACGGCACGGCAGGTTTCTACCTGAACGAGCTATACAGCCCGTTCCCCGGCAGTGTGTTTTCCGAACTGATGAAAAAATGGTTGACCGCGCAATACGAAGCGGACAACGGCGATATATCGCCGATGATTGCCTTCGTCAATTCGTCCATCGGAATCCCGTTCGAAATGACCAATGACGGCGTGAAGGAAGACGACCTGGCAGAACGCGGCGAAGACTATGCCGAAAACACCGTTCCGCGCGGCGGCCTGATTCTGACTATGGGCGTGGACGTGCAACATGACCGGCTGGCCGTCATCATCCGCGCATGGGGGCGCGGCGAGGAAAGCTGGCTGGTTTGGTGGGGAGAAATCCACGGCAACACGGTGGACGTCAAATCCGACGTGTGGCGCAAGCTGTCCGAGATGATATTTCAGACGGCCTACAAGCACGAAACCGGTGCGGGAATGAAAATCGCGGCGGTATCGATAGACAGTTCGGACGGCAATACCTCCGACGCGGTGTATCACTTTGTGCGCGGCTGCCGTGGCGTGAAAGCGGTGAATGTGATGGCGGTCAAGGGCAGCACCAACCCCGATAAAGAGATTTTCAGTCGGGCGCGGGCGATTGACTTGAAGCACAAAAACACCAAGGCCGACAAATTCGGCGTGCAGGTGTACAGCGTCGGCGTATCGCGGGCGAAGGACTTGCTGATAGACGAGCATGCGCGCATCAATCTGGAAGGAAGCGGGGCAGGGCGGATGCACTTTTACAAAGATGTCCGCGCCGACTACTGCGGCCAGTTGTTGAGCGAAGTCAAAGTACCCAGCCGCATGAACAAGCACAAAAAGGTTTGGCAGAAAAAAGTCGGTGTACGAAACGAGGCGTTGGACTGCGAAGTCTATGCCCTGCACGCCGCCCGCTCGGTCGGCACGCATACTATGTCGGCGGCAAAATGGGCGTTATACGAAAACGCGCTGTTGCAGTCGGAACTGTTTGCCGAACCGAAACCCGTCGAACAGGTACAGGAAAAAACGAGGGCGGACAGCGGCAGCGGTTTTGCGGCAACCAGACGCCGTAAGGGTGGTAACTTCGCTACCAATTATTGATTTAGGCCGTCTGAATAGATGGCTATCCAGCTGGTTAAGCGTCAACCGGACGTCAGAAAACGCTTTTCTGCTACATTTCAGATTAGGGCTTGATACGACGTTGCCCGAAGTTAGAGGGTGCGGCCAAGGTTTGCGGCCGCCTTTTAAGTGCAAACCAAGAAAAAGGCCGTCTGAACAGCAGATTTCAGACGGCCTTTATACGGCTGTAACCATGAACGAGAAAGAACAGGTTCTATCACACATTCGGACGCATCCGGGTTGCACATCGACCGGTGTTGCCAATGAGGTGTATGGAAAGCAGAAGTGGAGCGGCTGGATTTTTGCCCGCCGCGATATTGATACGCTGATTGAGGAAGGCTTGGTGGAAGAGCGTTTCGAGGAAGGCGTCAGTAAATTTTATGCAAAAGAGGCCGTCTGAAAATGAACGGTAATGAGTATGTGGTAGAACTTGAAGAAGCGCGAGAGATTCTGAACAGCCTTCGAAAAGCCTACAAGGAACATGCGGCAGGCAGGGGCATGACCAAGCGGTACAAAATCAAAGACCGCGAAATGGAGTTTTCCAGCCTTGCCGATTTATTGAAGCAGATACGGTTCTGGCAGCGGGAAATTACGCGGCTGGAAGCGGCGGCGGGTTTTTCCCCGCGCCGTTCAGGCCGTATCATCACGCGATTTTAGGATGAGCTATGGCAAAACAATCAAATGCCGCGCCGCAAAAGCGCGGTTTTTTTGCGCGTTTGTTCGGCAGGCGGGAAGCCGCCCCGAAAACAGCCCGCCGCAACTTTGCCGGAGCGCGTCCGGTCGGGTCGCTGGCTTCGTGGCAGCCGCAAAACTGGTCGGCGGACGCTTTGGCGCGGTCAGACCTTGACCGCCTGCGCGCCCGTGCCCGCAGCCTTGCTCGCGACAACGACTACATGCGCAAGTTTTTGAACATGGTCGAAAGTAACGTTATCGGGCGCGACGGTTTTGCCCTGCAAATGCGTGTTTTGCTGGATAACGCCGACAAGCCCGATGCCTTGGCGAACAAAGCCATCGAAGCAGCGTTTTCCCGCTGGGCGCGGCGCGGTGTGTGCGACGTTACCGGCCAGATGTCTTTTACCGACCTGCAACGGCTGCTGATTCGCAGCGTGGCGCGGGACGGCGAAGTGCTGATTCGTCATATTTCAGGGTTTGACAATGATTACGGCTATGCGTTGCAGGTGCTGGATATTGACCGTTTGGATACGGGATACAACGTTCCGCAGCAAAACGGGCGTAACGCCGTGCGCATGGGTGTTGAGTTAAACAGCTATTCCCGTCCTGTGGCGTACTGGTTGCGGACGGCACATCCGGGCGAATCATACGGACAGACGAATACGGGCAATTTACGCGAACGGGTACCGGCAGAGCAAATCAGCCATATTTTCCTGCACGACCGCCCGGAGCAGCGGCGCGGCTTTCCGTGGGTGGCTTCGGCCATCATCGGCCTGCAAAACCTGTCGGGCTATCAGGAAGCGGCCATTATTGCTGCCCGTGTCGGTGCATCGAAAATGGGCTTTTTCAAACAGACGGAAGATGCCGACAACTTCATGCCGCCGATTGACGGGCAAGAGGTCGATAACGGGCGCGGCAGCATCGATTTAATCGATTCGGTCGAGCCGGGTACGTTCCACGAACTGCCGCAGGGTTACGACTTTACGCCGTTCGACCCGGATTACCCGCACGCCAATTACGACGCATTCGTCAAAGCCAGCCTGCGCGGTATCGCCAGCGGTTTGAACGTGGCTTATCACAGTTTGGCGAACGACCTTGAAGGCGTGAACTTTTCCAGTATCCGCAGCGGGACGCTGGAGGAACGCGACACATGGATGACGTTGCAAAACTGGTTTGCCGAAGCGTTCTTGTATGACGTATTCGATCGCTGGATTGAGGCGGCGTTGCTAATGGGCGCAATCAAGATGCCGTCCGGCAAATCGCTGCCTGCTGGCAAGCTGGACAAGTTCAAGGCCTGCAACTGGCAGGGGCGCCGCTGGTCGTGGGTTGACCCGCTGAAAGATATTAATGCGCATAAAGAGGCAGTGGCGCTGGCGGTCAAATCCCGCCGCGATATTTGCGCGGAAATGGGTTTGGATTTTGAAGATGTTATTACCCAAATCGAACAGGAAAACCAGATGTTGGCAGGAAAAGGAATCATTGCCGACGTAAAACCGGCCGCATCGGCGGCAGAACCGGAATCGGAGGATAACCCGAATGAAGAAAATGAAGCCTGATAAGGCGCAAATGCAGCAAATGAGCCGCTTTGCCGTATTTCAGCGCGAAAGCGTTGATGTTGAAAAACGGACGGTCGAAGTAGCGTTTTCCAGCGAAGAGCCGGTAGAACGCTGGTTCGGCGAAGAAGTATTAAGTCATGCGGCGGGTGCCGTTGACTTAAGCCGTCTGAACGACGGTGGCGCGGTGCTGTTCAATCATGGCTGGAGCGACCAAATCGGCGTCATCGAACGTGCTTGGATTGATGCCGACAAGCGCGGCCGTGCCTTGGTACGTTTTGGCAACGGTGCGAAAGCGACGGAAAAATTCCAAGACGTGCAAGACGGCATCCTACGCCATATCAGCGTCGGCTACCGCGTGGAAGACATGGTATTGGACAATCCCGATGCTGACGATGAGGACTACCGTTACATCGTTACCCGCTGGATGCCGTATGAAATCAGCTTTGTAACCGTTCCGGCTGACCCGACAGTAGGTGTCGGCAGAACGGCGGAAGCATTTATTGAAAACCCTGTAAACCCAACCCCTGAAAAAGGAAATCGAAACATGGATAAAAATCAAATTCCCGCCACGGCGGAAACTCCCGCCGCTGCAATCCCTGCCGTTGCAGCAACCGATACCAACAACACCGCCGAACGCGGTATGCAGAACGAACGCGCCCGCGTTTCCGAACTACTGGCCATTGGTCGCAGTTACGCCGCCCACGGCGGTATCGAAGCAGCCGAAAAGGTTATTAAAGAGGGCGGCAGTGAAGCCCAATTACGCGCCGCCATCATGGCAAACATGCAGACGAAGCCGACCGTTACCGCCGGTGAAATCGGCATGACTGATAAAGAACAGCGTGAATTTTCCCTTCTGCGCGCCATGTCTGCCGCCGCAACCGGCAAATGGGACAAAGCGGGCTTGGAACGCGAAGTGTCGGAAGAATTGGAAAAACGACATGGTCGCGCAGCGGCAGGCTTCTTTGTGCCGACTGATTTGATTGCCCGCGCTTACAGCAAAGGTAATGCGGCAAACGGCGGCAACGTCATCGAAAACGACTTCCGCGAAGACTTGTTCATCGAACTGCTGCGCAACCGACTTGCCGTTGCCCAGTTGGGCGCCACCGTACTGGACGGCTTGGTCGGCGACATCACTATTCCGAAACACCTGACCGGCAACACCGTCCAATGGGTGGATGAAAACGGCAGTGCGGCCGAATCGAACGCCACTTTCGGACAAATGAGCCTGAAACCGAAAACCGTTACCGCCAATACCGAATTGAGCCGCAAATTCATTTTGCAATCTTCGCTGTCTGCCGAACAGTTCGCCCGCAGCGAATTGTTGAAAGCCATGATGCTGGGTATCGATTTGGCGGCCATCAATGGCAAAGGTACCGGCAACGAACCGACCGGCATCCTGAACACCGCCGGCATCGGCGCGGTGGAAATCGGTGCGAACGGCGGTGTACCCGAATGGAAGCATATCGTCGCTTTGGAAAGTGCCATTGCCGCCGCCAATGCCGACATCGGCGATTTGGCCTACATCACCAATGCCCGCGTACGCGGCCTGCTGAAAACCAAGCTGAAGGCCGACGGCGTATCCGGCTACATCTGGCAGGACGGCGCAACACCGCTGAACGGCTACCGTTGCGCGGTATCGAACCAAATTCCGTCCAACCTGACCAAAGGCACGGCGGCCAACAAATGCAGCCCGCTGATTTTCGGTAACTGGGCTGATCTGATGATTGCGCATTGGGGCGTTTTGGACGTGGTCGTTGACCCGTACACCAAGTCTACTGCGGGCGCGGTACGCATTACCACGTTGCAAGACGTGGATATTGCCGTCCGCCATGTCGAATCCTTCGCCGCCATTAAAGACATCGTGGCAGCATAACTGTTTAACCAAAGGCCGTCTGAGCAACAGACGGCCTGACTATATGGAGTATTAAAAATGGCAAAAATCAAAATTACACCGTTGCGTAGTTTTTTTGACGGCGGCAAAGGTTTCTTCGTCGGTAAGAAGTATTCGGTGGACGAAGAACAGGCGGCGGCCTATATCCGTGAAGGCTGGGCGGTTGAATGGTCGGCAGAATCCGACGGCACGGCGCAAACTGACGGCGGCGATGGCGACGATGGCGACATTACCGATGATTTGACCGACGGTCAGGGCGGCGGCGAAGGTTCAGATGGAACAGGTGCCGGCAGTGTTTAATGAACCGCTGTCGGTGTTTACCAACCCCGCCGATTTTGGCGAAACCGTGATGATTGGCGGTAAAGAGGTAAACGCGATATTTGACCGTGAATTTATGACGGATAGCGGGTTTGGCGTTGCCGTTGCCAATGCCGACCCGCAAATCATCGTTACTGAAGACGACCTACCAGAAGACGTGAAGTCGGTGGTCGTTACCGTGCGCAGCAAACGTTACACGGTGGCGGAAACCGATTTTGACGGCTGCGGAATGGTTGTTGTGCAATTGAGGGCAATACATGACAAGCCGACTTACTGAAATCCGCAATGCGGCGACAGATGTGCTGAAAACGAAGTTCCAGCGCGTGTATTCCGGGCGTGGTTTCGCGCCTGCGCAATCGCAGTTGCCGTGTGTTGTGGTGTACGTTGACAGTCGCCGAACCGAACAGGAAACGTTTGATTTTCCGCCTACCTACCGGCATACGGTGCGGCTGGTTACGCTGGTTTGCGTGCAGGCTGCTGCCGGTGCGGACGAACTGGCGGAAGAAATGCTGTCCTTGATTGGTCAGTTGTTTGCCGAACATTCCGATTTGGGTGTTGGTGATTTGGAAAATCTGGTGCCTGATTTGCTGAATATCGATTCCGACGAAAGCGGCGAAGCCGTTACCGTCTATTATCAGCAAGGATGGCAGGCAGTTTATTTTGAACAGGCCGTCTGAATTTCAGACGGCCTTTAATATGGAGTTGAAAAAATGGCAGTTAAATTACCGAACGGCGCGGCCGTTCACATTGCGACCGCTTTGGCGGTGGAGAAAAAAGTTACGGTGGCAACTAATGCTACCGCATGCGTCCTGACGGCAGCGGGACACGGGCTTGCCAACGGCGATTTGGTTTTGTTTAAAAGCGGCTGGGGAAAGTTGACTGAACGCGTTTTCCAGGTTGACGATGTCAAAACCGATACATTCAAGCTGATCGGCATTGATACTTCCAATGTAGATGAGTTTCCGGCAGGCAGCGGTATTGGTGCTGTTCAGAAAATTACCGATTGGGTGCAAGTTTCGCAAATTGTAGAATTTTCGACCAGTGGCGGCGAGCAGCAATATGTGGATTTTGGTTTTCTGGAGGATGATTTTGACCAGCAAATCCCGTCCACGAAATCAGCTATGTCAATGTCGATTAAGATCGCTGACGATATTTCGCTGCCCGGCTACAAGGCGGCTGCAAAATGCAGCGATAAAGGCGGCAAGTGGCCTTTGAAAGTGGTTTTGAAAGGTGGTGGGCTGATTTGCTATAACGGTTATCCCAGCATGAATAAAACCCCCGAATTGGTTCGTAACCAAGTAATGGCGGTAACGTTGTCCTACGCCATTTCCGGCGAAGTAAACCGTTATTGATTTTATCGACCTATAAAGGTTGTCCGAGTTACTCGGGCAACCTTATTTATTTGGAGTATTGAAATGGCAAAACTCACTTTGAAGCCTGATGCAACTTTCCGACATATTGTGAAAATCCCTGTTCCCGGTGCAGAACCTGCGGACGTCGAATTTGAATTTAAGGCGCGCGGCCGCAAGGCGATGAAAGAATTTACTGAAAAGCATAAAGACGGCTGGACGGCAGATACCGTCTTGGATTGTGTTCAAGGCTGGGATTTGGAAGAAGCATTCGACCGGCAGAATGTCGAAATCCTGCTGGATAGCTATCCGATGGCGGTGTTTGCCGTCGTCAACGGCTATGTTGAGGAAGTCTTCAATGCCCGCGAGGGAAACTGATTGCCGCCGCGCGTGCGCTTTATGAAAAGCAGCCTGACGCGGCGGAATTGAATGTATTCGGATTTTCGGCGGACGATTTTTCAGAAGAGGAGACCACTTTTGGCGTATGGCCGTGTAACTGGCAGGCGGTGCAACTGTTTATTGCAGTATCGACGCAGTGGCGTATCGGAATGTCGGGTGCGACGGGGTTGGATTATTCCGCCGTCGCAGCGGTTATGGAATGCGGCAATATCAAGCCGAAGAAACGGAAAGCACTGTTGGAGAAAGTCCGCATGATGGAGCTTGAAGTGTTGTCAATGTGGGCGGGCGAGCATGAATAACGAAACCAAGATTTATATTACCGCTGAAACGGGCGGTGTCGTCAGCGGCGTAGAAAAGGCGAAACAATCCATCAAGTCTTTGGGGGACGTGGCATCTTCCCAGGGGCGGCGTATTTCTGACGGATTGGTACATAGTGGCGACGGAGCAGAGAAATCGTCAACGGTAGTGTCGGCGGCATCGAAGCGGACGGAACGGTCTTTGGCTTCTCTGGAAAATGCCATCCGTCGCGATATAGCCGTCAAGATTGCAGGCGGTAAGGCAAACCGAGAGTATTACGAAGAGCTTGCGCGCCAGCGCGGTATCGATATTGCACGGCTTAATCCGCTACTGTCCCAATTGGACAGGCATAATACGCAGACCAATCGCGCTACGCAGTCTGTCAAGCAGTTCAATAATGCCTTGCGGCAAACCCCGGCACAAATTACCGACATCGTTACCCAGCTTGCAGGCGGGCAAAGCCCGTTTCTGATCATGATGCAACAGGGTGGGCAGTTGCGTGATATGTATGGCGGCTTCGGCGGTATGCTTAAGGGGCTGGCCACGGTCATTTCCCCTATGCGCCTTGCTGTTGCAGGATTGGGCGGCGGTGTTGCGGCGTTGGGTTATGCGATGTATCAGGGCGCAGAGGAATCGCGCGAATACCGTAAAGCCTTGATACTTGCCGGAGATGCAGCAGGGATTACTGCAGACAGGATGCAGGATATTGCTGTTTCGGTCGGGGCAGCGACGGGCGGCTATTCTGATGCGCGTGCTGCAATTACGGCCTTGGTCTCAAGCGGCAAGGTTGCAGCGGACAATTACGAACAGTTCGCCCGGAGTATTACCCTCCAGTCGCAGGCAACGGGACAAAGTATTGACGATTTGGTTGGGAAATATACTGAAATCGCCAAAGACCCGCTGAAAGCCGTGGTGTCCCTATCTGCCACCTACCGGACAATGACTGCCGATGTTTACGAGCAGGTCAAGGCTTTGCAGGCGCAAGGTCGGGAACAGGACGCGGTTGCATTGGTGCAGCGGAAATTTTCCGAAGAGTCGGAGGATATGGCAAAACGCGTACTGGGCAATCTTGGGTTGATTGAGCGGGCGTGGAAAGATATTAAAGACAGTGCGTCGGAGGTATGGGATGCTGTTAAATCCATAGGTAGGGACAAGACCAAGCTGGATGAAATTGCCGCGCTGGATTCGTTTATTTCCAATATCGAAACCAGCAAGAAACATCCGGTTACACAATTGTATTGGGGTGAAGAGGGTGAGCGTAAGCTGCAGGAAGCCTATGCGCGGCGTGCCCGGTTGCGTGCCGAAATCGACAAGGAGGCAGCCACTGCTGAAGCTTTGAGGCAAAAACAGAAGCAGAACCAAAATCAAACTGAAGGTAAAGCCGAATTGGAGGCTGTTTCGGAACGTTATGCCAATCGAGAGCAGCAACGGCAGCGCGAACTGCTGAAAAACGATAAAGCACGGAAAAAGGCGTTGGACGGCATCACTGACGCGATGGAGCGGCAAGCAATCATTAATAAGCACGCGGCAAATGCCAAGCTAATTAATGAAAGTTTTGCCGAGAAAAAACACGGCGGGCCTAAAAAAAACAAAATTGAGAAAGAGAAGTTTACTGTTAATCAAACCGTACTTAGTCAGGCAGCACGGTTTGATTATGGAGGTCTAGAAAAACGCTACGGATTACCTAGAAACCTGCTGGCTGCATTGTCGATGCAGGAGTCGCGCGGAAATCCGAATGCCGTTTCTTCGGTTGGTGCCCGTGGCGTATTCCAATTCATGCCCGCAACCGCACGTCAGTATGGTGTAAATGTGGGAAGTATAGAATCATCAGCTTTGGGTGCTGCGCGGAAAATGCGTGATTTGTTAACCCGTTACAACGGTGATATTACAAAAGCCCTGACAGCCTATCATTCGGGCGAAGGAAATGTAGATAAAGGCCGTATCGGCCCTATCGGCAGAAAATACGCTCCTGAAGTAATGGCACGCATGAATTGGCTTAGTGGCGGTAAAGGTGAAATAAGTCATGACCCTCGCCGTGATTTCGTCGATATACCGTCTTCCGGTTACGAAAAATGGAGGGAGGATTTTAACCACCGTCATGCCGAGGCCGAGGCGAAGAAGGCTTTGCAAATCTTGAATGCCAACCGTGCCGTAGGGGAGCAGTTGAAGCTGCTTGCCGACCCAACTTTCGGTGATTGGACGAAGGAGCAGCAAGCCGCTGCGCGGGCGCTTGCCGAACAGGTCGATGCGCAGGATAGTTTGACGGCCGCTTCCAAAAAATATTCCGATATAGTGAAGCAAATGACCGACGATTCGAAAGACAAGTTGGACGACAGGCTGTTTGAAATTTCGCTTATCGGCAAAACCCGTGAAGAAATCGAGAAACTGACGCTGGCGAGACTATGGGACAGACAGATAGCGAAAGCCCGTGAAGAAAGTGCGCCGTTGGAAAGTATCGATTTATTGGAGCGCGGCAAGGCGGAAGGGATGAGTAATCTTTCTCAAATGCAGAAGGCGCGTGCAGACAGCGACAATGATTGGCGCGGCGGTATCAAGTCCGGCTTGAAAAGCTACATCGATTCATTCGGAACAATGAGGCAGGCGATGGAAAATGCCACCGTACAAACCTTCGACAAAATGGGGGATGCGCTGGCAGACTTTGTTGCCACAGGCAAACTTGATTTTCGAAGCCTGACTGTTTCCATTTTGCAGGATTTGTCAAAAATGCTGATTAAAATGGCGATTGTCAATGCAATGAAGTCGGCGTTGGGTTATGCCGACGGCGGTATTGTCGGCGGTGGGAGTACGCAGTTCGACGCGTTGTTTTCCGGCGGCGGTTATACCGGCTACGGCGGGAAGTATGAGCCTGCCGGCATTGTTCACAAGGGCGAAGTCGTATTTTCCCAGCGGGACGTACGTAATCACGGCGGCGTTGCGGCAGTCGAGCGGCTGCGGTTGAATGGTTATGCCGGCGGCGGTGCAGTAGGACTGCCGTCTGTTTTGACCGGAGCCCGTTCGGCCGGGGCTGGAGGCATGCAGGTCAACATCACTATAAATCGGGACGGTAGCACCGAATCGGACAGCAGTGCCGATACGGAGATGGCGAAGCATCTTGCCGCTGCCATACCGGGCATAGTGGAACAGTGGTATGTCAAGAATGTGTACCGTGAAAACGGTACTTACCATAAATAGGTCGTCTGAAAGGAACCGATCATGACTGAAACATTCCGATGGCGTGTTGCTTCGGACAATAAGGCTGTACATAAATTCGATGTCCGTTCCGTCCGCTTTGGCGACGGCTACGAGCAACGGCAGCCTAAATCTTTGAAACCGAAGCTGCGAAGCTGGGAGATCAAGATAGTCGGACAAAAGGCTTTGATGGGAGAAATCAAAGCCTTTTTTGATGCCCGGCGCGGTGTTGAGCCGTTTAATTGGAGACCGCCCGACGGCGTGCCTGTATTAGTCAAGGTGTCGGAATATCAGGAAACGGCGAAGGGTGGCAAAGTCTACGAATTGAGCTGTACGTTTGAGGAGGTGCTTTCATGAATCCGCGTATAAAGGCCATGTCGGGTGTGATGCTGCAAGCCTTGTCTGCCGTGCAGCAGGATGTTTTGGTCGATTTGTGGCAAGTGGACTTGCGGCCGCTGGGCGGTCGGGTTTTCTATTTCTGCAATCAGGTCAACGAGCGAGGTACGGCGGTTGTCTGGCAGGGGCAGGCATATGAGCCTTATCCGATTAAGGCTGACGGCTTTGAATCAACTTCGCAAGGCGCGGGCAATCGTCCGACGCTGACGGTATCGAATCTCTTGGGGTTGATTACGGGCGCTGCGGATCAGTTCGGTCAGCTCGTCGGCGTGCTGGTTGTGCGCCGTCAAACCTATGCCAAGTTTTTAGATGCGGTCAATTTCCAGTCCGGGCGCAATCCGACCGCAGACCCGATGCAGGAAGTCGTCGGCAAATATTTGGTTGAACGGATGACGGCATTGAATGCAGAAACGGCAACCTTCGAACTTGCCGCGCCGTCTGAATCGGATGGTTCGGTCATTCCCGCCCGTATTATGCTGGCAAATACCTGTTGCTGGCAGTATCGCGGCGAAGGGTGCGGTTATACAGGGCGTGCGGTTGCCGACCGTTTCGATATGCCCACGGACGACGCGTCCAAAGACGTATGCAGCAAAACACTGACAGGATGTAGGGCGCGGTTTGGCGCGACGGCGGTTTTGCCGTTCGGCGGTTTCCCGTCTAGCGACAAGGTAACGACATGATAGATTTGGATTTGTTAAGTGAAGAAGCCCGCCGCGAAATGCTGGCGTGTGCTGAAGAAGCCGTACCGTCTGAAATGTGCGGGGTTTTGGTTTTCAGTTATGAAGGCTATGAGTTTCTGCCTTTGTCCAATTGCGCCGAAAGCCCGCATGAAACCTTTGAGATTTCCGCTGACGACTGGATGGCGGCGGAGCGCGTCGGCGAGATTGTGGCAGTCGTGCATTCCCATCCGCGCTGCGAGCCGTTTTTATCGGGTGCGGACAGACAGATGCAGGTCGAAACGGGCTTGCCTTGGATATTGGTTACACAAGGTCGTCTGAAATTGTTCCGCCCCGTTCCGCATTTGCGCGGGCGTGTCTTCGAATACGGCAAGACGGATTGCGGCGCGCTGGTGCGCGATGCCTTCATGCTGATGGGGCTGGTTTTCCCCGACCATCCGCGCGGTGATATAGATGAGGATGCGGCGGAAGGCTTTTTGGAAAAGCATTTGGAAAACTGTGGGTTTTCCCGTGTTTCAGACGGCCTTTGCGCCGGTGATGTGGTCTTGACGGCAACAGGCGGGCATGCGTCCCATGCCGTCCTGTATTTGGGCAACGACTGGATGTTGCACCATGCCTACAATCAATTGAGCTGCCGTGTACCTTATACCCGCTATTGGGCGGATGTTACGCACAGCGTTTGGCGGCACCCCGATTTCGAGCCGGCTATGATGCAGGCCCTTGAGAATGATTTTACCCATATGGAGCAAGCATGATTACTGTTTGTCTGTACGGCAGCCTGCGCGAATACGGCCGCCGTTTTGTTTTGCACGTCGAGACGCCCGCCGAAGCCCTGCATGCTCTGTTTACCCAAATCAAAGGCTTGCGTCGGCGGATTCGGGACGGGGTGTATCAGGTGCGGTTTGATGGTAAAGACCAGTCGGAAGAAACGATAGGTAGCGTGTTCAGACGACCTGCTGCCGGTGTATTGCATATTGTTCCGCGCGTACAGGGTGCAGGTAAAAATGGCGGGTTGATCCAAACCATTGTCGGAGTGGTTTTGATTGTAGTCGGCGCGTATACGAGTTGGGCCGGTGGTGCGCAGCTTATCGCCGTCGGTATCGGTATGGTGGCTGGCGGTGTCGCCCAAATGTTGACCAAGCAGCCCAAATTGAATACCGGCGGCAAGGGAGTGGAGGAGAGTAAGAATTCTGCTTTTTTCAACCTTGCCAATACAGCGGCACAGGGGCGCCCTGTGCCGTTGGCTTACGGGCTTTGCTACTGCGGCAGCCGTGTTATATCGCAGGGTGTGCAGTCCCGCCGTATCGAACCTTCATCGACGGCGGCTTCATCAGGTGCGGTGTTGAATTTGAGTTTGTCCAAGACATTCGTTCAAGGCGTAGCAGCAACCGCGCCGAACGGGCAGAAATACCGTACCGACTTTTCAGACGACAGCGTGCGGGCGCGCAATTATAAGGCGGCGTTTTCGGGCTGAAATGTCGTCTGAAAAATCGAAACGCCGCGAAGGGGCAAACTTCGCGGCGTGTCTGTTTTTGTTTGTGTATTTTTGGGGTTTGATCGGTATTCTGAATCCCGTGAAGTAAGATTTTGAATCAGGAAAGGAAACAATATGGGCGGTAAATCGGGCGGGGGGCAACAGACACCTTATGAAGCCCCAAACAGTTTATCCAGCGCCCAGTCGCTGCGGATTATTGATGCGGTGTCCGAAGGTGTGGTTTCGGGGTTTGCCAACGGCGATGATGCGCCGTTCAAAAGCGTGTATTTTGATGACACTCCTGTCCAAAATTCGGACGGCAGCTACAATTTTAATGGAGTTACGGGTTATTTCCAGCGTGGCGAGCAAGACCAGTCCTATGTTCCGGGTTTCGATGCATCCGAGCGCACCGTAGCCGTTTCGGCTGCGGTGAAGCAGAATCAGCCGATTGTTCGCGCCGTTACCGACGAATTGGTCAGCCGTTTGCGGATTACGGTCGCTGTCGAGCGGAATGCGCAGGTTGAAGACAACGGCGACACCGTGCCTGCAGATACTTTAATGCGTGTTGAGTTGATAAACAGCAATGGTGTGCAGGCATCAAATCAGGTGCGTTTCAATGAAAAATCCAGCGGGACATATTATCAGGATGTCGAATTTGATGTGGTGCCGCAAGTGCCGTTCAATATCCGTGTTTTCCGAATTTCGCCTGATTCCAAGACCGACAAGGTCAGCAACAATACCTATTTTTCGTCCTACGTTGAAATCGTTGATGCGAAATTGAGCTATCCGCATACCGCGTTTGCGGCATTGTCGATTGATTCGGCGCAGTTCGGGAATCAGATTCCGCGTCGCAATTATTTGATGAAAGGCCGCTTGGTCAAAGTGCCGTCCAATTACAATCCTGAAACCCGCCAATATACGGGTGGAACATGGGATGGCAGTTTCAAAACCGCATGGACAAACAACCCGGCATGGGTTTTTTACGATGTGCTGACCCAGCCGCGATTTTCCACGCTGGCACGTCGTCTGAATGTGGCAGACATAGACAAATGGAGTCTGTACCAAATCGGGAAATATTGCGACGAGCCGGTCGATGACGGCTTCGGCGGCAAAGAGCCGCGTTTCGTCTGCAATGCCTATATTACCGACCTGATGCAGGCAGGTGAATTTTTGAACAATCTTGCCAGCGTCTTTACCGGTTTACCGGTTTGGAACGGACAGCAAGTATCCGTCGTCATGGATGCCGACGCCGATCCGGTGGCGCAATATACCAATGCCAATGTTAAAGACGGCCTGTTTAATTATGCGGGTGCAGCGTTGAAGTCCATTCATACTGCTGTTCATGTGCAGTATATAGACAAATACGATGGCTATCGTGCTAAGACAGAATATGTAGCCGACAACGAAGCCATCGTCCGCTATGGTCTGAATATCAAGCAGATTACTGCATTCGGATGCGATTCGCGCGGGCAGGCGGCACGTTTCGGTGCATGGACGCTGCAAACCGAGTTGCGGCAGCAGAACGCCGTAACGTTTGACATCGGGCGTGAGGGGTTGAAGCATCTGCCTTACGACATCGTGCAGATTATGGACAATCAATACGCGGGGGCGGAGTTGTCTGGACGTGTTGCCGCCATCTCGGGCAATGTGCTGACGCTGGATCGACCTGTATCCGATGCGGTTGGAGCATTGGTGTTTTATTCTGAAGGCGGTAGTCTGAAATCAGCGAAGATAACTGCGGTAGCAGGCAATAAGGTTACTTTGGAGCGCGCGGTGCCGTTGCAGGCTGGCGATACGTGGGTTTTATCCGGCAAAGTCAAACCGCGCCTCTATCGTGCCATCGGCATCAAAGAGAATACGGATGCGGGTACTTATACCGTTACCGCGTTGCTGCATGACCCGAAAAAATATGCTGCGGTGGATAGTTTTGCGCATTTTGACCATGAAATTACCACGCTGCACAACACCGCCCCTGTGTTGACCGATGCGGCTGTTAATACCGACGGTGGGACAGTTGTGATGACATGGGACAACCTGGCCGCAAACGGTCAGGTTTTAACTTACGATATTAAGATTTACCGTAACAACAGCCTATACCGCCATATCCCTGATGCACAGACAGCGGAAATTCGTCTGGAAAATCTGCCGAACGGCAATTATCGGGCGGAAATACGCGGCCGTAATGCACGGGGTGTACTGTCTGCACCGTTGGTTAAGGCTTGGAGTATCGACTATGCCGTTACCGGATTGAGGACGACGCCGAAAACACTGTCTGTGGCCGTGGATTGGGTATTGCCGCAAACCGTTGTTTCCGAGTTGGTTTCCGAGCTGTGGTATAGCAAGACCAACAATCTTCAGACGGCAACGAAACTCGCGTCGCTGGCGTATCCGCAAAACAGCTATACCTTAACTGGCGTCGGCGTTGCCGACGTTTATTATTTCTGGGTGCGCATTCGTGATATTGCAGGAAATACGGGGGAATTTACCGCTGCCGTACAGGGTAGGGCAGACAACAATCCTGCGCCGATAGTGCAGCAGCTTCAAGGCGCGATTACCAAGTTGGCATTGAGCAATGACCTAATCAAATCCTTGAATGACGACATGGCCGCCGCAGGCTCGAAAGCGGCTGCCGCTATGCGGACCACAGCTATCGAAGAGGTGGCGCGGAAAATCGCCGATGAAGCAAGGAACCGTTCGAATGCGATACAGGTTGAGGCACGGGAAAGGACGGCGGCAATTCAGGCGGCTGCTGGTAAAGCTACTGCGGATTTGACTGCAAAAGCCCGCGAAATTGGAAACAAAGTTGCGGAGGTAGAGCAGGTCAACACCCAGCAGGCACAGCAAATCAAAACTGTAACCGCAGCACAGCAAAACACTGCTGCCGCGGTGGAAGCGGAAAAAACTGCGCGGGCGCAGGGGGATAATGCCGAAGCAATGGCGAGGAACGCCCTTGCAGCGCGTGTGTCTACAGCAGAAGGCAGTATTGCTAAGGAAGAGGCCGCGCGCATTGAAGCGGATAAAGCCCAAGCGGCAGAAACTGCCGCCTTGAAAACCAGCGTTGGCAATACGGAAAGTGCCATTACTGCCTTGCGGGAAACCGTAACCCGTCAGGATTCGGCTCAGGCGTCGGAAATCAGCACGCTTTCGGCAAAATTGGGTAGTTTACAGATTGGGGGGCGAAATCTTGTTAGAAATAGCAATATTAAGACCACTGATTCGCAATATCTTCATGAATTCCCAATAACTGAAGCACCTGCTTTTGGTGATGATGTTGTTGTTACTTTATGGGGGGATTTAGGTTCTGAGCGTAGTGCTTTTGCTGTTTACAATTCAAGAGGTTTGGGCGAGTTAGCTCGTTTGAAGAAGATTTCAGACGGCGTTTATCAAGCCAAATTCAAGTGGGCTGATAACACATACACTGGTCCAGGCGATAAATTGTCAAATACTACCTTGAATGTTTATGCTTATCCAAGCACGTCAACATCAGAGTTTACGATTAATCGTGTGAAATTTGAGGTTGGCACGGTTGGTACGGACTGGACGCCTGCGCCCGAAGACGGCGCTACTGCGGCGTCCAACTTGGCGGCACAGTTGGCCGCCTATAAAACCGCGCAGGCTGAAGTCGATAAGGCACAGACTGCCGATCTTACGGTGGCCAAGTCCGCGCTGGCCGGTGCTGTTGCCGACATCACGTCCATCAAAACCACGAAGGCCGACAAGTCCGAAGTAGCAGTATTGGCGCGTGCGACGCTGGCATCCGAATGGAAATCCGCGGCAGATGCGGCCAAAACGGCAGCCATTGCCGCCGCGCAAGCCGATGCCAAAGCCAAGGCAGACGCTGCCCGGGTAGCAGCCGAAACGGTTGCGCAAGCCAAAGCTGAAGCGGCTAAGACTGCGGCAGTTGCATCTGCGGCGGGTACTGCCCAAGCCAAAGCCGATGCAGCGAAAGCGGCGGCAATTGCCGATGCGGCAGCGAAAGACGCGGTCGTCAAGCAACAGGCGGCGGCAGATGCCAAAGCCAAGGCAGACGCTGCGTTGAATGCGGCTAAAACATATTCAGATGGCCTGAACCGCGATGTATCGGCGAAGGTTGACCGTTTGTCCGAAACCGTAACCCGTCAGGATTCGGCTCAGGCGTCGGAAATCAGCACGCTTTCGGCAAAATTGGGTAGTTTACAGATTGGGGGGCGAAATCTTGTTAGAAATAGCAATATTAAGACCACTGATTCGCAATATCTTCATGAATTCCCAATAACTGAAGCACCTGCTTTTGGTGATGATGTTGTTGTTACTTTATGGGGGGATTTAGGTTCTGAGCGTAGTGCTTTTGCTGTTTACAATTCAAGAGGTTTGGGCGAGTTAGCTCGTTTGAAGAAGATTTCAGACGGCGTTTATCAAGCCAAATTCAAGTGGGCTGATAACACATACACTGGTCCAGGCGATAAATTGTCAAATACTACCTTGAATGTTTATGCTTATCCAAGCACGTCAACATCAGAGTTTACGATTAATCGTGTGAAATTTGAGGTTGGCACGGTTGGTACGGACTGGACGCCTGCGCCCGAAGACGGCGCTACTGCGGCATCCGAAGTGGCGGCGGTGGTGCAACAAACCAGCACCGCAGTTACCGAGCTTGGCGGCAAGGTGCAATCTTTATATACGCTGAAGACCGAAGCAATATCAGGCGGTCGTAAGGCGATTGCAGGAATTGCGATTGGTGCTGATGGGCAGGCGGGCAGCGGTGAAATTCTGTTGATGTCCAATAAGGTGGGGTATGTTGACCCAAAAGATAAGTCTGTAACACCTGCGTTTGTAACAGTAATTGAAAACGGCAAGGCGAAGCAGGCTTTGAACGGCGACCTGTTCGCGACTGGTTCGATACTGGCAAAGCACATCGCCGCCAACCAGACTATCGAAGCCCCAACGCTGAATGGTGCAACCGTCAATGCAGGTCTGATCAAGGGTGGTACGATACGTGGCGCGCGAATTGAAGCCGTAGATTTGGAGGCCGCTAATATCATCGGAGATGTCGTGGCGGTCAGGACGTTTGAGCTGAAGCAGTCGCCATTAGGTTATCAGGAATTAATATGCCAAATCCCTGATAGCCGAAAAACACGCCGGACGGTTATCGTGCCGCCGGTTTTTGCTGTTGCAGAAGACGGTACAGTTGTCAGCCTGCAACTGCACATGGATGGTGTGATTCAGCGGGAGGTTACGATTCAGTCACCTGAAAAGAGGATAGCGCGTAACGAAAAGTTTTCCGTATGGGTTCCTGGCCCTCCGCCGCTGTATATGAAGACTCCGCAGGAGGTGCCTCTTAGTTTTTCCGTCCCATTCCATCTGCCAAAGACAGGCAGTATATCTTTTCAGAAGGGTATCGATGGTGCAGCGCATTCGTTGCATATCCTCTGTCGCATTAACGGCAATTTTGATTATTCGCCCTTAGGCGATTTATCGGGTATCGTCTGTTATGTAGTTTAAATTTTAGCCGTCCGAAAGGGCGGCTTTTTTCTGCCTGCCTGAGGGTGGGCTTTTTTTATGGAGGTTTATTATGGATCAGGCAAAACGTACAGCCTATGTTAAAATCATTAACGCTTTATTCGACGGAGCTGTCAAGGTGCAGCCCGGTCAAATTACCGAAACCGTCGTTGATATGGCGGACAAGATGTTTGACGAAATTGCGACCTGCCATGAGCGCATCAAGCCGATGGCGGTGTTGGCAGACGGTATTGCAGGGAGTATTGTCAAACTTGCGCCAAACGAAATTCCGCTTATTTTTGGGAATTCGTCGTTTGGAAGCTATCTGAAAAGTAAAACCCGTGATGAAGTGTTTAAAGTGTTGAAGCAAAGCAAGGTTAATAATGCCGTTAAAGTCCTTGAGGCATTTTACGAAAGCTGGTTAAAGTACACTGCAAAAGACCGCCGTCTGAAAATCTGCATCGTAACCGCGCAATCCCGTTGGCGTTCGCGCTTTGAAATAGAATTGCTGGGAATTTAAACAGGAGCAGAAGTAAATGAAAGCAGTCAGGGATATAGCCTTATGGCTGGCAGTAACGGTTTGGATCAACTTTTTCCCCGACAGTTACCGCTATGATACCGTTCCGCAGGGACGGTACGGATACTGGCATGCAGACCATCCGTGGTATCCCTATGCGCGCTTTCTGCTGCCTTTATTTTTAGCCTGTATCCTTTTCTACCGTCATTTTCGGAAACGGAAATAGATACGGCTGCAAAACCGAAACCGTCTGAATGGTTCAGACGGTCTTTTTTTATCCAAAGGAAACCATCATGTCAAAAGACAAAAATCAAATCATCGTCGGAATCAACCGTGAAATCATCGATACCGAAACCGACAGTTCTGCCGAGTTTCACGTCATCCGACATGTATCGCTGGATTATGTAACCGGCTTTAATGTGGTGTCGTTAGACAGCTACGTGCGCAAATCGACATTTGAACGTCGCGGGCGTTCGGTCGGTTCGATGCAGTTGAATATTCCGGGCGTGCCGCCGCGCGGTACGGATGTATTGGACTGGGCATACCAGGCTGTTGTGGCGGCGGTTGAAGAGGGCGCGGTCGATGCCTACGGTCAGCCTATTTCCGCCAACAGCCTGACCGGCGCAGATTTGGTCTATGCCGATTTGCCTGAAGCAGCCATCTGATTCATAACACGGAAGGTCGTCTGAAAAACAGTTTCAGACGACTTTCGCATAAGGGAAAAGAAAATGTCTGAACCGATTATTACCCCTGCCGCCGTTTATACTTTTGGCGGCTTGGTCGGCGCAGGTCATCTGTTGGGGATGCCTGTCGATGCAGTCGTGCTGGGCGCGGTGGCTTCGGCGGCGGTAACGATGATAAGCGAGCCGAAAAGCCGCTGGATGGTAGTGGCCTATATCGTTATCGGCGGGCTTTTGGGTGGCGCTTTTGCCCCACCGCTGACGCATTTCTTAATTGGCGAAGTAGTTGGCAGCCATCCGTCGCTGGGTGAGCAGCGCATACAGTTTACACATGCCTTTGCCCCCGTCGTTGTCGGCTTGTTGTGGCAGGTATTGTTGAGATTTGCCCGCGCCGTCTGGCCATCGTTCGAAAAGCATGCAGACGATATTGTGGAGTGGCTGCTGAACCTTCTGCCGTGGAGACCGAAAAAATGAAATTACTTTTGATTCTTTCTGCCGCCCCATCACTGATTTCGGCGTACTTGATGATTTGTCGTCTGAATGGGCGCAAGTGGAGTGCATTGTCGCTGGAGGCGTGGGCGTATCTCGCCTTTTTGGGCGGTGCGATCTATACCTTTTACATAGTCTTTGCTTACGGGCTGATGCCGAGCTTAGGCAAATTTATGATGGATATTGCCGCCTGTGTATATTTCGGCAGCCGTTCGGTACGGGTTGTCAAATGGCAGCATCGGCATGGTTTGAAATAGTTTGCCTGAAAAAAGCAAAACGCCGCAAAGTATGCAGCTTCGCGGCGTTTCTGTATCAAAACTTTAGATAAGGACGTTTGATATGGATAACAATCTTCAAATGGAAGATTAGATACATGATTAATTATACAGAAATTTTAAACATTATCAAGGATGTGGTCATGAGACTTCCCGCATGGCGTCTGGTTTGGATTTCACTGACCGGGCTTGCTGCCCTGCTGATTTGCAAGCCCGATATTTTGAATGTCGTTGCTGGATTATTTAAGTAAATCATAGGTCGTCTGAAATATTCAGACGGCCTTTTTTAATGGAGAACCGAAATGCAAGTTACCAAAAATTTCAGTCTGCGCGAGTTGACACGCAGCGAAACCGCTCGTCGCGCAGGCGTACCGAATGAACCGTCGCCCGCCGAAATGGACAACATTTATTACACCGCACAGCAGCTTGAAAAAATCCGCGAATACGTCGGTCGCCCGATTATCGTAACAAGCTGCTTCCGCAGCGAGCTGGTAAACAAATTGGTCGGTGGCAGCCCGACATCGGCGCACCGACACGGACTTGCCGCCGATTGCGACGCATCGGGCATGACCTCGCTGGCATTTGCCAAACTGTTAATCAAAATGCGTGATGAAGGCGCGCTGAAATTCGACCAGTTGATACTCGAATTTCCCGAGCGCGGGGACGGCGCATGGGTACACATCGGTTTCCGCCGCAGCAGCCCGCAACGCAACCAGATACTGACCTCAACCAAGAAAAACGGCAAAACCGTGTACCTGCCCGGGCTGCATCCTTGAGGTCGTCTGAAAAAAGCGAAACGCCGCGATGTTTAGAGCCATCGTGGCGTTTCTGTTTACCCTTTAATATGGAGAGTGTTGGAAAGTGAAGGAAATTCTAGCCGAAATAACGGCATTAATCAAGGTAATAGGGAGTGAAATGGATATTTTATTGAAATACTGGAAGCCGGTAGGCGTATTGCTGCTGATAGTCCTGATTTTTACTGCATGGCATTTCGATCGCGCCGAAAAATACCGTATGGGACGGGAGGCCGCCGCTGCCGAAATTTCCAATCGTTTGAAAGACGGCTATATCGAGCAGGCAAAGCAGGCGCGTTCTGTCGAGCAGAAGGTCGCCGCCGCGTTTGCCGAACGACAAACCAAATTAGAAGAGGAAAAACAAAATGCTGAAAAAACTGTTGCCGCTATGCGTCTTGAGCTTAACCGCCTGCGCCACTACGCCGCCACCCAAAATCGCAGCAGAAACCTGCCCGCAACCACTACTGCCGCCGCCGCATCTCATGGCGCGTCAGATTCCCAAGGCTGGCTATTATTCGGACAGTGCGCTGAAAAATATGCAGGACTGGCAGAAACAGCCGACGGACATGCAGCCGATTTAAGGGAATGGCAGGCATATGGTCATGCAGTAAGCAGCCAGCGTGCCGAATAAGCAACCGCCCGAACCTGTAAGAAAAGATTACAGGTTCGGGCGTGGCTGTCTTGAACCATATTTACACCATAATCTTAAACAAAATTACAATACATTGATTCTATTGAATCATAAGACCCATATTCAAAGCCCCTGCATGGGGGCAAGAATAAGCTGCATGAGTCAGGCCGTCTGAAAAAAGGAGAACATATTGTAGCGGTATATCGGTTAAAATACACTCTTAAATCATGTTTTGCCTAACTTAGAATGAATCCCATAAATTTTATTTACACAAAATTTTGCTAGTTTGTAGGTAAATTGGGAGTCATACCATTAAGGATAATTATGAATTCAACTATTAGCTTGCTTATCCTCGCCAAAAATGAGGAAAAAAATATTGGGGAGTGCATTAAAAGCTGTACTTTTGCCAATGAAGTTATTGTTATTGATGATCATAGTAATGATGAAACTCCTATAATTGCTGAAAGTTTAGGAGCTAAGGTAATTACTAGAGATATGAATGGAGATTGGGGAAAACAACAAACGTTTGCGATAGAGCAGGCAAAATCAGATTGGATTTTTTTTATTGATGCTGATGAACGTTGTACGCCAGAGTTGTGTAAAGAAATTGAAGAGGTTGTTGCGCAAGGACAGCCTTTTGGTTATTGGGTAAAACGTCTTAATCATTTTCAACGGAAATTAGTACGTCATGGTTCTTTAAGTCCTGATTGGGTTTGCAGGTTGATGCCAAGAATAGGTAGTTATGTAGAAGGGGTTGTACATCCTAAAATAGTCCATCAGCATGGTAATAAGAAGCTTCGAGCTCCTATGCTTCACTACACTTATGAAACATGGGAACAATATTTGAGAAAGATGAATCAATACTCTACGCTTGCAGCTGAAAAGTATAAGCAAGAGGGTAAGGCTAGCCGTCCATTTTTTGATTTGATTTTGCGACCATTATTCGCTTTTATTAAAATGTATTTTTTAAAGAGAGGATTTTTGGATGGGATGCTGGGCTATACTCTGTGTAAAAACTATGCAAACTATACAATGAATAAATATGTGAAATTAAAGTACCTTCTTTCGAAAAATAGGTGTTAAGTATTAGATAAGACTGAGAGTTCATTTAAGAATGAAGATATATTTATTTGGGTAAAAAATGGTTACATTGTTTAGGGTGTTTTGTAATTCCAACTATTTGTAATTTTATTTCGGCGAAGGCCGGATTTTGGGAGTTGTTATGTCAACTATGTTTTTTATCCAGTTTGCCGTTGTGCTGCTGTGTATCCTGATTGGTGCGCAGGTTGGTGGTATTGGTTTGGGCGTGCTCGGCGGTATCGGCTTGGCCGTATTGTCTTTTGGTTTCCATCTTCAGCCGACCAGCCCGCCGATTGATGTGATGCTGATGATTATGGCGGTAGTGTCTGCCGCGGCGGCCATGCAGGCCAGTGGCGGTTTGGACTATATGATTAAAATTGCTACGCGCGTGTTGCACCGTAATCCGAAATACATTACTTTTATCGCGCCGGCGGTAACTTACACCTTTACCGTGTTGGCAGGTACGGGCCATGTGGCTTACTCGGTCTTGCCCGTGATTGCCGAAGTCAGCCGCCGTAATGGCATCCGTCCTTCCCGTCCTTTGACAATGGCGGTTATCGCTTCCCAATTTGCGATTGTCGCCAGCCCGATTGCCGCTGCCGTTGTTGCCTGCGTCTCCATGCTTGAGCCGCAGCACATTACGATGGCGGACGTGTTGAAAGTCACCGTTCCGTCCACGATTTTGGGTATCGGTTTGGCTTGCGTGTTCGTAAACAAACTAGGCAAAGAGTTGAAAGACGATCCGCATTATCAGGCTTTGTTGAAAGACCCGAACTATGTGAAAGAATACATCGATGTGGAGGAGCAAAAAACCGATGTCACCATTTCGCCGAAAGCCAAATTGTCGGTCGGTATTTTCTTGACTGCGGCATTGCTGGTGGTCGTGATGGGTGCGCTGCCTGAGCTGCGTCCGGCTTTTGAACACGATGGCGCGATCAAGCCTATGGGCATGGCGCATACGATTGAAATTGTGATGTTGTCTGCTTCTGCGCTGATTATTTTGGCGTGTAAGCCCAATGGCGATGCGATTACCCGAGGCTCGGTATTCCACGCCGGTATGCGTGCCGTGATTGCAGTGTTTGGCGTGGCTTGGTTGGGCGATACCTTGATGAACGGCCACTTAACAGAAGTGGAATCAACCGTCAGCCATTTGGTTGAATCTGCACCGTGGACCTTTGCCTTCGCCCTGTTTGTCTTGTCGGTCTTGGTCAACAGCCAAGGCGCGACAGTAGCGACGCTGTTCCCAATCGCCATCAAACTGGGTATTCCTGCGCCCATCATCATCGGCACGTTTGTTGCGGTAAACGGCTATTTCTTCATTCCGAACTACGGTCCGATTATTGCCGCTATCGACTTTGATACAACCGGCTCGACCAAAATCGGCAAATTTATCTTCAACCACAGCTTCATGATTCCGGGCTTGTTGAGCATGGCATTTAGTCTGGCTTTTGGTTTGTTGTTGGTTCAACTGTATTATTGATAGGCTGAAAAATGAAGGCCGTCTGAAATTAAATTTCAGACGGCCTTTTTGATATTGTTATTTGAGAGCTTAATTGCAGTATTTATTGACGTCGTTTTGGTATTGCTTAATCAGGCTGTCGCGATTGGCCAAGCGTGCGCTTTCGGCGACTTGACGGTTGATTTTGGCGATTTTGCAGTTTTCCAGCTTGTTTTGGCGGTTTTGCTCTTCGATTTTTTTATTGCGCTCTTCGATTTGTTTGTTTTGTTCCGCAACCTGCTCATTAGGCTGCTCGGCAACCGGCTCAGATGCCGCAACAGCAGGCGCAACGGCAGGTTTGACGTTGTGCGTGCGGATGTTGACCACGCCGGAACGTTTCGGTTGCAGGCGGTTTGGCGTATCGGAATAGCTGTTGCCCGATGTGCCTTTCCAAGTGTAAACCTCGGCTGCGCCGGTCAGGGCGGCGGAAGAGAGAAGGGCTGCTATCAGACAGGTTTTGAGTACGGAAGATTTCATGGGTTTCCCTTATGTAAATGATGTTCTCATGCGGCTTATTTTACTTGAAACTGCAATGCGTTGGCATATTTTTGTACGCTAAATCAAATCATGTAAAAAAATAACGTTAAAACGTGTATTGCCAATGTTAGCATCAAGCCGGTGTGATATAATGCCGTGCATCTTGCACAAACTGAAAGACCGAGCATCATGCGTATTGTAGAAAAAGCCTATACTTTCGACGACGTTTTGTTGGTTCCAGCGCACTCAAACGTGCTGCCTCGAGATGTCAAACTTCAAACCAAACTCACCCGCGATATCACGCTCAACCTCCCTCTACTTTCTGCTGCAATGGATACCGTTACCGAAGCGCGTCTGGCCATTTCTATGGCTCAAGAAGGCGGCATCGGCATTATCCATAAAAACATGACGCCGGAGTTGCAAGCGCGTGCCGTTTCCAAAGTGAAGCGCCATGAGAGCGGCGTGGTGAAAGATCCCGTTACCGTTGCGCCGACCGCATTGATCCGCGACGTATTGGAAATGCGCGCACAACGCAAACGCAAAATGTCCGGTCTGCCTGTTGTAGAAAACGGCAAAGTGGTCGGTATTGTAACCAACCGCGACCTGCGTTTTGAAAACCGTGTCGATCTGCCGGTTTCTGCTATCATGACCCCCCGCGACCGTTTGGTTACCGTACCTGAAGGCACCAGCATTGATGAAGCCCGCGAAATCATGCATGCGCACAAAGTTGAGCGCGTTTTGGTGTTAAATGACCAAGACGAACTCAAAGGTCTGATTACAGTTAAAGATATTCTGAAAACAACTGAGTTCCCTAATGCCAACAAAGATGCCGAAGGCCGTCTGCGCGTCGGTGCCGCGGTGGGTACCGGCGGCGATACCGAAGAGCGCGTCAAAGCATTGGTAGAAGCAGGTGTGGATGTGATTGTGGTCGATACTGCCCATGGTCATAGCCAAGGCGTTATCGATCGCGTGCGCTGGGTAAAAGAAACCTATCCGCACATCCAAGTCATCGGCGGCAACATCGCTACTGCCAAAGCTGCTTTGGATTTGGTGGCCGCAGGTGCGGATGCCGTTAAAGTCGGTATCGGCCCGGGCTCGATTTGTACAACCCGTATCGTAGCCGGCGTGGGCGTGCCTCAACTGACGGCGATTCACAATGTTTCCGAAGCCCTGAAAGGCACCGGTGTTCCCCTGATTGCCGACGGCGGTATCCGCTTCTCCGGCGATATTGCCAAAGCTCTGGCAGCAGGTGCATATAGCGTCATGCTCGGCGGTATGTTTGCCGGTACGGAAGAAGCACCGGGCGAAATCGAACTCTACCAAGGCCGCTCTTACAAGTCTTACCGCGGCATGGGTTCGTTGGGTGCGATGAGCCAAGGCTCTGCCGACCGCTACTTCCAAGACAAAACCGACAGCACAGACAAATATGTTCCTGAAGGCATCGAAGGCCGTGTTCCTTACAAAGGCCCGATTGTGAACATCATCCACCAGCTGACCGGCGGTCTGCGCTCCAGCATGGGTTATTTGGGTTGCGCCAATATTGCTGAAATGCACGAGAAAGCAGAATTTGTGGAAATCACTTCTGCTGGTATGAGCGAATCCCACGTTCACGACGTACAAATCACTAAAGAAGCGCCTAACTACCATCGTTAAACCAGTATAAAAAGGTCGTCTGAAAATATTTCAGACGGCCTTTCTGTTTTTATAAGGTTTTAAAAATGAAGCAGATATTGTTTGCTGCCGTTATGCTTAGTATTTGGGGCGTGGTATTTGCAGAATAATTGGGGAGACAAACACTTCACGCGCTCAAACCAGAGTGCATCTGTTGAAATGACATGTATCAACTAGTACGTTCTGATTAAGGCGATTAAACCGAGTTTCAGACGGCCTTTTAAAAATCGTATTACAATAAGCCAAAATTAAAAACACATTCCATTATGTCCAAAAAAATCCTGATTATTACCCCAAGCTGGATTGGCGACTGTGTCATGACCCAACCGCTTTATCGCCGTTTGCATGAGCTGCATCCCGGCTGCACCATTGATGCTTTTGCACCCAAATGGTCGATGGCCGTATTTGAGCGTATGCCTGAAATCAACCGTGTGATGGAAAATCCGTTTGGACATGGTGCGTTGGAATTGAAAAAACGCTGGCGTATCGGGCGTGAATTGGGAAAAGAAGGCTATGATCAAGTAATTGTTTTGCCCGGTTCGCTCAAATCCGCCATCATTGCCTTGGCTACGGGCATTAAGCAGCGTACGGGCTACGTCGGCGAATCACGCTATTTTTTGCTGAACGATATCCGCAGGTTGGATAAGGCCGCGTTTCCCCTGATGGTCGACCGCTATACTGCGCTGGCGCATCCGACCCAAGCGGATTTTAACGGGCATTCCGATAATCCCTGTTTCACGATTGATCCTGAAAGCCGTCAAGCCGCTTTGGCAAAACATGGTTTGACGACGGATAAACCGATTTTGGCATTTTGTCCCGGTGCGGAATATGGTCCGGCCAAGCGTTGGCCTGCGCGTCATTTTGCCGAACTTGGCCGCCGATATTTAGCCGAGGGTTGGCAGGTTTGGCTGTTTGGTTCGCAAAAAGATTTTGATATTGCAGATGAAATCAACCGACTTTCAGACGGCCTTTGCACCAATCTTTGCGGCAAAACCAATCTTTCTGAAGCCATTGATTTGTTGTCTTGTGCCGATACGGTTGTGTGCAACGACAGCGGTCTGATGCACCTTGCGGCCGCGCTTGATCGGAAATTGGTTGCGGTTTACGGCTCATCCAGCCCTGACCATACGCCGCCTCTCAGCCAAAAGGCAAAAATCGTCAGTTTGAATTTGGATTGCTCACCTTGTTTTAAACGCGAATGTCCGCTGGGGCATACGGATTGTTTGAATAAGCTGACGCCGGATATGGTGCAAAAAGCGGCGGAAGAGCTGGCTCGTTCGGCGTAATCCAAGATATATACTGGAAAGCAGTAAAGGGCGGATTTGAATCTGCCCTTTTGATTTTTCGTTTCTTTTATTTTTTAATAAAAGGCCGTCTGAAAATCATATTTCAGACGGCCATTTTGTCGGTTTGAAATCAATACATCTGATTATTTTTGATGCAGATGATAAACGTATTCCACTTCTTCGCGGCTGCCCATGAATACGGCAACACGTTGGTGCAGGCCGGTAGGTTGGATGTCGAGCATGGCTTCGATGGCGTTGTTTGATGCGCCGCCGGCTTGTTCCATAATCAGGCTCATCGGGTTGGCTTCGTACATCAGGCGCAGTTTGCCCGGTTTGGATGGGTCGCGCTTGTCTTGCGGATACATGAATACGCCGCCGCGCATCAGGATGCGGTGGATTTCGGCAACCATGCTGGCAACCCAGCGCATATTGTAGTTTTTGCCGCGTACGCCGGTTTCGCCTGCCAGCAATTCGTCAATGTATTGTTGAACAGGGGCGAACCAATGTCTTTGGTTGGACATATTGATGGCGAATTCTTTAGTGGATTCGGGAACGCACGGATTTTCTTTGGTCAGCAGGAATTGGTTGGCATCGTCCAGAGTGAAGACAAATACGCCGTGACCGACAGTCAGTACCAGTTGGGTTTGCGGACCGTATAAAACATAGCCTGCAGCCACTTGGTCGCGGCCTTTTTGCAGGAAGGATTCGGTAGTCAATGCGCCTTCAGGTTTCGCCAAGACGGAGAAGATGGTGCCGACGGAGATGTTGACGTCGATATTGGAAGAGCCATCCAACGGGTCAAACAACACCAAATAGCCGCCGTTTTCGTGTGTGGCGACATAGGTGTCTTCTTCTTCGCTGGCAAGGCCCGCGATGTTGGCATTGGCTTTTAAAACATCAATCATGATGTTGTTAGCGATGACGTCAAGTTTCTTTTGGTCTTCGCCTTGGATGTTGCCGGTACCGGCCATACCCAAAACGCCGGAAAGCGCGCCGAGGCGGACTTTGGCGTTGATGTCCAAACAGGCGGCGGCTACGGATTCCAGTACGCTGGCCAGCTCTTGCGGCAGTTTGTGTTCGGGCAGGTGTTGGGCTAAGAATTGGTTCAGTGTCTTCATGGTTTCACTCTTTTCCTAAGTTTGAATCGGGTATTTTTCAATTTCAGGCCGTCTGAAAACGGCGTGTTCATTTGGTTTTGCTCTCGGCCATGCTTAAAACTTCTTTAGTGCAGGCGATGCTGGTGTCTTTGATGCGTTTTTTCAGCTCGTCGCTCATGGAGTCGCTGCCGCCCAAAAGCGAGGTTGCTTCTTCGGGGCTGATTTTATCAACTGTTTTTTCACCGATACAGCGGCAGATTTTTTCAGTGGTCGCGGAATCAAACGGGCTTTTTCCGGAGGCTTTTTCTACGCAGGCTTCGGTTGCCGAGCGGACAAATTCGGTGCGGAAACTTTGGGTAAATTCTTCTTTAAATTCGTTTTTTACAGATTCGCTGCACGCGCAAAGAAGGAGCGTGCAGGCTAGGGGTGTGCGTATATTCATGAGTGGACGGCCGTTAATTGTTATGTTGTGAATTGTAGTGGAAAAAGGCTTAAGTATAAAGAGTTAAGGCCGTCTGAACAGGCGTGGCGGCAAAATTGAAGCGCTTGGGTATGCGTTCAAACGGCAGCGTTTATTTCGTTTTGCTTTCCAATACATAATGCGCGCCTGCATCTTGCGCCAAAATTTTGGAAAGTTCGGGCAGATTGTTTTGCAACTGTTCGGCAAGCATATAGGGCGGGTTGATGACGAACATGCCGCTGCCGTGCATACCGAAGCCGTCGCTGCGCGGCGTATGGACATGAAGCTCGGCGTGCAGATAATTGTCGGGAGCGATTTTTTTGAGTTCGTCCGGCAGTTTGCGGCTTTCTTCACGGCTCAAGCAGGGATACCAAACCATGTAGCAGCTGGTTTCAAAGCGTTTCAAGGCATCTTTCAAGACTTGGACGACACGGCGGTAGTCTTGTTTTTCTTCGTAGGGCGGATCAATCAAGACGGCGGCACGGCGGGGCGGAGGAGGCAAGAGTGAAATCAGGCCTTGATAACCGTCCGCTTGGCTGACCTGCACTTTACGCGCAGGGCGGACTTCGCGCATATTGTTTTGCAAGTGGACAAAATCGGCAGGGTGCAGCTCAAAGAGGCGCATTTTGTCGCTGTCGCGCGTGAGCGCCTGTGCCAGCCAAGGCGAGCCGCAGTAAAGGTTGTCTTGCGGCAGTATTTGTTTCAGACGGCCTACAAATTCGTCCAATTCGGCAGGCAGCTTGTCAGCTTGTTCCAAGAGCGCAATGCCTTGTTTGTATTCGCCGACCTTTTGCGCTTCATCGCCGCTCAAATCATACAAACCGGCACCGCTGTGCGTATCGATATACCAATAGGGCTTGTCTTTGCGGTTGAAATATTCGAGGACGAGGAAGAGGGTAAAGTGCTTGAGCATATCGGCATGGTTGCCGGCATGGAAGGCGTGGCGGTAGCTGAGCATGATCGGGCTGCGGAAATAAAAATCCGATTATACCCCAAACCATCGCCATCACCGCTTTCAGACGGCCTTTGTGCCTGGAAAATGCTACAATATCCGCCTTATCGTACCATCGGAAAGAAGACATCATGTTTACAGGCATCGTACAAGGCATGGGCAAAATTACAGACATCGCCCAACCTTCGCCCGACTTTCGTACCCACACAGTCGAGCTGCCCCCCGAAATCGCCGACAATCTGCAAACCGGCGCCTCTGTCGCCAACAACGGCTGCTGCCTGACCATTACCCGAATCGACGGCAACAAAGTCAGCTTTGATTTGATGGACGAGACCTTACGCAAAACCAATCTCGGTAGCTTGAAAGTCGGCGACAGTGTCAATTTGGAACGTGCGGCGCGGTTTGGTGATGAAATCGGCGGCCATGTGATGAGCGGCCATGTGATGGCGGTTACCCGAATTTCCCAAATTGAATCAAGCGAGTTCAACCGTACAGTTTGGTTTGAGCTGCCGGAAAACCTCAAGCCCTACATCCTGACCAAAGGCTTTGTCGGTTTGGACGGTTGCAGCCTGACCATAGGCGAAGTCAGCGACAGCGAATTTTGCGTACACCTGATTCCGGAGACTTTGGAGCGTACCCTGTTTGGCAGCCGCAAAGAAGGCGACCTCATCAATATTGAAATCGATCCGCAAACCCAAGCCGTTGTCGATACCGTGATGCGTGTATTGGCACAAAAGGCCGTCTGAAAAAAAAGAAAGCCGAAATGAAATTATCCAATTTTTTGAAAAAAGCCAATTCCGTTTTAAACCGTCTGGATTTAATCCTGCCTGACGAAGCCGGTAAAACCGACTGGCGCGCTTTGGCCTACCGTTGGCACAGCGTGGGCAAAAAAGGCATTTTGGAAAGCCTGCCGCGTCCGCATACGTTTCCTTTAAGCAGATTGGCGGCAGTCGGTTCGCAAACCGACAGGCTGAAACGCAATACCGAGCAATTTTTGGCAGGCCGTCCGGCAAATAATGTCTTGATGACCGGCGCGCGCGGTACGGGGAAATCCTCCTTGGTTAAAGCGTTGTTGCACGAATACGCCGAGCGCGGCCTGCGACTGATTGAAGTGGATAAAAGTGATTTGATCAGCTTGCCGGCTTTATTGACGCTGTTGTCCGAGCGCTCTGAGAAATTTATCGTCTTCTGCGATGATTTGTCGTTTGAAACCGGTGATGAAACCTATAAAGCCTTGAAAACTGCTTTAGATGGCGGACTGTCGCAACGTTGCACCAATGTTTTGGTTTATGCAACTTCCAACCGCCGTCATTTAATTCCCGAATACATGGATGAAAACGGCGGTACTACTGGCACTCGCGGCGAAATTCATCAAAAAGAGGCTGTTGAGGAGAAAATCTCCCTTTCCGACCGCTTCGGCTTATGGCTGAGTTTTTATCCTTTCGACCAAAACGATTATCTGACCGCTGTTGCCAACTGGTTGGAAGATTTCAATGTTCCTTTTGACGATACGGCGCGCCAAGCCGCATTGCAATGGGCACAAATGCGCGGCAGCCGTTCGGGTCGTTCGGCATGGCAGTTTGCCTGCGACTGGGCAGGCCGGTTGCCGGAAGAAAGAGTATTGGATTAAGGCTGAAAAAGCAAAGGCCGTCTGAATATGGTTTCAGACGGCCTTTTTGTATTTTTATTTATCCATCAGCGCAAGCATGAAGACAACCATTGCTGGCGCTGGCGCGGATTGAGCAGATGATAGAGGCGGTATTGGATTTCCATTTCATCCACCGCATAGTCCATGCTGGAGAGGTAGCGGTTTTCAACATAATCGCGGGCGGCGTTTGAGTCGAATGAGTCGCCGGAGAGGATTTTGATGATGGTTTGACGGCGGTTGCGGTCGGAGCGTACGGTTTTACGGTAGGCTTTATCGTTGATTTGTTTGAAGTCGGTACGCAGGCGGCGCAGGGCGGCGTGTTGGTCGGCGGATAAATTGAGCTGTCGGATGTCGCAATTCGGGTGGAAGTCGTCCAAAGTGGCTAGAAACGGACCGGCATGTGCAGGCAGACTGGAACAGAGTAGGGCGAGTGCTAAGAAAATAAAAGTCGGATAGCGGGAAAGTGCAACAGACACGGTGTTTTCCTAATGTTTCATCAGGTTTGGAAATATAACCGATAAGCGTGTGAAAGGCAGTATCAATGCAGTTAACTTTTGTTAATGATGTTAGATTTTTTTGAATGTGTATGTAATCTAATAATTTATTTTCAAAGCCTTACTATGTGATTATAAGTTTCATTAATGTATATGAAATGTAAATTCACAAAAATGACAGCAGAGGTGTTGTCGGCGGCATACAACATAGGGTTAAAAATGCGATAATGATAAAGGAACACACTTTAGGAGAATAAACATGACCGACTACCGTATTGCCCCCAGTATTTTGTCCGCTGATTTTGCCCGTTTGGGCGAAGAGGTTGCCGAAGTGATCCGCGCCGGTGCGGATTTGATTCATTTTGACGTGATGGACAATCATTATGTGCCGAATCTGACTTTCGGCCCTATGGTTTGCGCGGCTTTGAAACCGTATGCAACCGTGCCGGTCGATGTACATTTGATGGTTGAGCCGGTGGATGATTTGATTCATGCGTTTGCCAAAGCCGGTGCCAATATCATTACCTTTCATCCGGAAGCCAGTCGCCATGTCGATCGCAGCTTGGGTTTGATTAAAGAATACGGCTGTCAGGCAGGTTTGGTATTGAATCCTGCTACGCCGGTCAATATTCTGGAAAACGTTTTGGACAAACTGGATATGGTTTTGCTGATGTCGGTCAACCCGGGCTTTGGCGGACAAAGCTTTATCCCGAATACGCTGGTGAAAATCCGCAAAGTGCGCGAGATGTTGGACGAGTATGAACGGCAAAGTGGCCGCCATATCGCATTGGAAGTCGATGGCGGCGTGAAGACAGACAATATTGCTGAAATTGCGGCGGCGGGTGCGGATACGTTTGTAGCCGGTTCGGCAATTTTTGGCAAACCGGATTACAAAGCCGTTATTGATGAGATGCGCCAACAGTTGGCGCAAGTTGGATAACTAAGCCGGGATATTCTTGGTTTTTCAAACTTTGGAATAACAATATTGAATATTAAAGGCCGTCTGAAATGATTTTCAGACGGCCTTTTGTTTTAGCCTAAACCCTTACAGCGGCCATTTCAATGCCGGATTGCTTTCAATGACTGCTTTGAATTGGTTTTGGATACGTTCAATCGCTTCTTGCGTATCCGCTTCAAAACGCAATACCAAAATCGGCGTGGTATTGGAAGCACGCATCAGGCCGAAGCCGTCAGGGAATTCAACGCGCAAGCCGTCGATGGTGATGATTTCGGTCGCATCTTCAAACTTGGCATTGGCAGCCAGCTCTTCAATCACTTTGTGGCCGTTGCTTCCTTCCGGCAGGTCGATGTTGAGTTCCGGAGTGGAAATGCTTTGCGGCAGCTTGTTCAACACTTCGGACGGATTATCGAAGGCAGACAGGATTTCTAAGAGGCGTGCGCCGGCATACATACCGTCATCGAAGCCGAACCAGCGTTCTTTAAAGAAAACGTGACCGCTCATTTCGCCGGCAACCAGTGCGCCGGTTTTTTTCATGGTGGATTTGATGAAGCTGTGGCCGGTTTTTTCCATCACAGGATCGCCGCCGTGTTCTTTAATCCAAGGTGCGAGCAGGCGGGTGGATTTGACGTCGAAAATCACTTTGGCTTTAGGATTGCGGCTCAACACGTCTTGCGCGAAAAGCATCAGTTGGCGGTCTGGATAGATGATGTTGCCGTCTTTGGTGACCACGCCCAAGCGGTCGGCATCGCCGTCAAATGCCAAGCCGATTTCGGCATCGTCGTTTTTGAGCTCGACAATGAGGTCTTGCAGGTTTTTCGGTTTGGAAGGGTCGGGGTGGTGATTAGGGAAATTGCCGTCTACTTCGCAGAAAAGTTCGGTCACTTCATTGCCCAAGCCTTTGTAGAGTTTGCCTGCAAATGCGCCGCCGACACCGTTGCCCGCGTCAATCACGATTTTCATCGGGCGTTTGAGCTTGATGTGGCCGACGATGTTGTTGTGGTATTCGCCGGAGATGTCTTTTTCGGTTACGCTGCCTTGTTTGTCGGCGGCAACAAAACCGTCTTTTTCAATAATGGCTAAAAGTTCTTGAATGGCTTCGCCTGCGAGCGTGTCGCCGCCGAGCATCATTTTGAAACCATTGTAATCAGGCGGATTGTGGCTGCCGGTAATCATTACGCCGCTGCCGCCGCATTCGTTGATGGCCGCGAAGTAGAGCATAGGGGTGGCAACCATGCCGACATTGAGGACGTCGATGCCGCTGTCTGTGAAACCGCGTTGAATCTGCGCCATCAGGCCGGGGCCGCTCAAGCGTCCGTCGCGGCCGAGTGCAATGCGGGTAATGCCTTTTTCGGAGGCTTTGGTGGCAATGGCTTTGCCGATTAAGTAGGCAGCTTCGTCGGTCAGGGTTTTGCCGACGATGCCTCGGATGTCGTAGGCTTTGAAAATGTCGCGGGCGATATTTGCCATGTGGATTTCCTTTAAATTTAAGGGGAAATAATGAGGCTTATTCTAACACGGCTAAAAGGCCGTCTGAAAAAATCAGACGGCCTTTTGTTGTTACATCAAAGAACAGTGTTGTTTGGACGAATCAATTGTTGAAAGTGTTGCACTGGTTGATGTCGCCGCTTTCCAAACCGCGCTTGAGCCAAGTCATGCGCGCTTCTGAAGAACCATGGGTAAAGCTGTCGGGAACAACATAGCCCTGGGCCTGTTTTTGCAAGCGGTCGTCGCCGACGGATTCGGCGGCAAGCATGGCTTTTTGAATGTCTTCGGCTTTGAAGATATTGTTATTGACAGCATAGTGTCCCCAAATGCCGGCGAAACAGTCGGCCTGCAATTCGAGTTTGACGGAAAGGGCATTGGCCTCTTTTTTGCCGACTTGCTGTTGCATTTTGTGGACTTTAGGCAGAATGCCGAGCAGGTTTTGAACGTGATGGCCGACTTCATGGGCAATAACGTAGGCAAACGCGGCATCGCTGGCGGATTCGAGCTTGGTGCGCATGTCTTCGTAGAAACTCAAGTCCAAATAAACTTTTTGGTCGCCCGGGCAGTAAAACGGGCCCATGGCAGATTGGCCCGTACCGCAGGCGGTGGACGTACCGCCTTCATATAACACCATGGTTGTCGGCGTGTAGCGTTGGCCGTGTTGCTGGAAATATTTACTCCATGCTTTTTCGGTATCAGCAAGGACGACACGGGACAGTTCGTTCAATTCGGCTTCTTGTTGGCTGTCGAGTCGGGAGGCTTGCTGGGTAGGGATGCCCATCGAAGATGAGCCGCCGACCAAACCGCTCAAATCCACGCCGTAATATGCGCCGACCAAAACCACGATAATGCCGAGTATGCCCGGCGTTTTGCCGCCACCGCCGCCACGGCTTCCGCGGCGATCTTCGACGTTTTGGCTTTGTTCACGGCCTTTCCAATCCATAATGCGTATCCTGTGTAGTTTTCATGCGGCGGATTATACTATGGAATGTCAAATGTGTTTGATCGAATTGTGAATATTGCTTGAGGCCGTCTGAAAATGCGACATCGGGAAAGTGAAAACGGCAGTATCTTTCAGACGGCCTTGGTGTTTGTTAGAATGAACAAACCTACTATTGGGAGATATAAGATGAAAGTCAGCAGTAAAGCTATTGTTAACGGCGAATTTGAAGACAAATACGGCAAGCGCGGCAGCCAGTTCAGTCCGAACGGTATGCCTACTTATTCGATTCCTTTTGAAATTGAAGATGCACCTGAAGGAACAAAATCGTTTGCCGTGGTGCTGGAAGACAAAGATGCCATTTCAGCATCGGGTTTCGTATGGACGCATTGGTTGATTTCGGATTTAAAACGTACTTCCGTGGCAGAAAATGAAAGCATTTCTGCAACGGATTTCACGCAAGGCGCGAACACTTGGGCGAGCGCGTTGGGTAAATTTGAAATCGAAGAGGCTTCGTTTTACGGAGGTATGGCGCCACCGAACAACCGCCATCGTTACGAGCTGATTGTGTACGCGCTGGACACCGTTTTGGATTTACCGCGTGGTTTCCGCTTTAATGAGCTGCATTTTGCCATGCAGGGCCATGTGTTGGATTCGGCATGTGTGGTCGGTACTTATGATGTGTGAAGGTATCGTCATTAATGATTGAAAAACAGCCTGTCCGTTTTGAATTCGGACAGGCTGTTTTTATTGGAAATAAAATCAATTAAACCACTTCAGCTTTGGTGATGATGACAGGCTCGGTCGGTACATCGTCGTGGTAGCCGTGGCGTTTGGTAGAAACGCCTTCGATGGCATCGACCACGTCAAAACCGTCAACGACTTTGCCGAATACGGCATAGCCCCAGTCTTGGACGACGGTTTTGCCGTACAATTCTTTAGAGCGGAAGTTCAGGAAGGCATTGTCGGCAGTGTTGATGAAGAATTGTGCGCTGGCAGAGTGCGGATCGGAAGTACGCGCCATGGCGATGGTGTATTTTTCGTTAGGCAAACCGTTGGACGCTTCGTTTTGAATCGGATCGCGGGTTTCTTTTTCGTTCATGTTTTCATCCATGCCGCCGCCTTGAATCATGAAGCCTTTGATGACGCGGTGGAAGATTACGCCGTCGTAGAAGCCGTCTTTAACGTATTGCTCGAAGTTTTTAGCAGTAACGGGGGCTTTGTCGAAATCGAGTTCGATTTTGATGTCGCCTTTGTTGGTGTGCAGGATAATCATGGGTTTCCTTTCGTTAGAATCCGGTTTTAATCATTCGTTAAATTGTGTCTGAATGACAAACTTCAAGGCCGTCTGAAAAATATTCTTTCAGACGGCCTGGGCTATATTTACGGGTTTACGGCATCAGGACGAAATAAGCCCACAGCGCAACCAATACCACGCAGAGGATGTTCAGCAATAAGCCGACGTTCATCATTTCGCGTTGTTTAATCAAGCCCGTACCGAACACAATCGCGTTAGGCGGTGTAGCAACCGGCAGCATGAACGCGCAAGATGCGCCGATGCCGATGACGAATACCAAGACTTGTTCGGGCAGCCCCATTTGCGTGGCGATGCTGGCGAAAATGGGTACGAGCAGCGCGGCGGAGGCAGTGTTACTGGTGAATTCGGTCAGGAAAATGATGAAGGCGGCAACCACGAAAATCACCAGCAATGCAGGAGAGTGGGAGAAGGTGGAAGCAACCTGTTGACCCAATGCTTCGGACGCGCCGGAAGATTGCAGCAATGCGCTCAAGCTGATACCGCCGCCGAAGAGCATCAATACACCCCAGTCAGTATTGCGGGCAACTTCTTTCCATTGCGCCACGCCGAATACGACGACGGCAACGGCGGCAATCAGGGCGATGACGGTGTCTGGGTTGGAAATACCGAATGCTGCTTTGATTTTGGAGCTGAATACCCAAGCAACGGCGGCAGCCAAAAAAATCAACAATGCGATCACGCGGTGCAGCGTCCAAGGGATAGATTCCTCTTTAACTTCCACGCGCTCATTCAAATTAGGTTTGAGGATGACATACATGGAGAACAGCATCAGCGGCAGGATCAACAGCATCATCGGCAGGCCGAGCTTCATCCAGCCGACGAAGTCCAAGTTCAGCGCTTTGGCGGCAATCATGTTTGGCGGAGAACCGACCACGGTACCCAAGCCGCCGATACTGGCGCAGTAGGCGATACCGAGCAGGACGAAAACGTAGGTTTTGCGTTCTTTTTCTTGATCGAGGTGGCTCATCATACCCATGGCCAAAGGCAGCATCATGGCGGCGGTCGCAGTATTGCTGATCCACATGGACAGGAAGGCGGTAACGGCAAACAGCATTAACACGGCCACTTTCATATTGCCGCGCGACAGGCGCAACAGGCTGACGGCGATTTTACGGTCGAGGCGCTGCATATGCAGGGCGGTGGCAAGCGCGAAGCCGCCGAAGAAGATGTAAATCGTCGGATCGGCAAAGCCCGCCATCGCTTTTTTGATGTCCATGTCGGGGAAGCCGAGTACGACGGCGAGAATCGGCACCATCAATGCGGTTACCGTGATGTGGACGGCTTCGGTAAACCAAAGTGCCGCAACAAAAATCAACAGCGCGATACCTTTGTTGGCATCGGGGCTGTAGGGAAGGATGTAATAAATGCCGAAGCAGACAACAGCAGAGATAATGGTCGTCAGCAGTCCTTTAAAGTCGGTAATCGGCTTCTGTGCACTGAGAAGCTCGACGTTCTCAGGATGCTGAGTCTTATCCTTGGCGTTTAAGTCCATGATGTATTCCTCTGAAACATGATTGGTTTTTCTTTTCAGCCGTACGTTCAGACGGCCTAATAGGCGACAGTATATTTGTAATTTGATGTAGTGTAAACAAATTGTAAATTATTTTTTAAAAATGAAATGAAAGCCGGATAAGCAGCAAGAAAACTGCTTATCCGGCGGAATGAAGACCCATTGTGGGTTAATAAGCATCAGGACAAATCGGTAAAACTGCCAAAATTACGGTCGGGTCAGTAATACCATCCTGATTTATATGGATTTAAACATTTTGCGTCAGATTATTTTGTTCCTTAAACAACAAGCCGCAAACGGCCAGACCTGCCGCTGCCAGCAAGGCTCCGGCAATGCCGATATTGGAAAGGCCGAACCAGACGGTTACATAATGCCCCAAAAGCGCACCGCCGCCGATACCGACGTTGTACAAACCTGAATAAATCGAGTTGGCCACATCAGTTGCATCCGAGGCAAATGCCAAGACTTTCGACACCATGCCCAAGCTGACAATGACGATGGCCACGCCCCAAATAAACACCAGCGCGTACACCGCATAAGGGAAAGAGGCAAACGGCAGAAGCAGCAAGGCAGAGAGCAGGATGACCGCCACCGCGCCGAGCATAAACAAACGTTGCGCTTTGGCAAACCATTTGCCGAACAGATAAGACGCGGCAAATCCTGCCAAACCGTACAGGCTCAAGACTATTGTTACTTGTTCGGCTTTAAAGTGGCCGATTTGCAAAACGAAAGGCTCGATATAGCTGTATGCCGTGAAATGTGCCGTAATAATCAACACCGTCATGGCATAAAGCAGCATCAGGTTGCAGCGTTTGAACAAACTCGGCAGGCTGCTTAAAGAGCCGGTATTTTGGCTGGGTAAAGCAGGCAGGTTTTTGGCCAACACCAGCATTACGCCGGCAGCGCAAACCCCGATCAGCAGGAAGCTGAGCTGCCAGCCGAAGTATTGCCCGACCACGCGCCCCAGCGGAATGCCCAAAACCATGGCCAAAACCGTACCCGTACTGAGCAGGCCCAAAGCCTGATTGGTTTTACCAGTGGGTGCAAGCCGTACCGCCAAAGAAGCCGTAATCGACCAAAATACCGCGTGTGTCAGCGCAATCCCGATACGACTGATCAAGAGGATGTTGAAGTTCCAAGAAAAAAACGATAGCGCGTGAAACAGCGCAAACAGTGCAAACAGCATCAGCAATAATTTGCGCCGTTCGATGTTTTTCGTCATCAGCATCAGCGGCAGCGATAGGAGCGCAACAATCCACGCATACACCGTAATCATCATGCCCACTTCCGTTGCCGGTTTGCCAAAGCTTTGACCGATGTCGCTCAAAAGCGCAATCGGAATGTATTCGGTGGTATTGAAAATAAACGCCCCCACCGCCAGCGCGCATACGCTAACCCATTGTTTGAATGTTGAAGTCATTATTATGTCCGTTTGATGAAGCAAAAGGCGTTATTGTACGCCTATCTGCATTTTTCAGACGGCCTTAATGAAGAATTTGCAAGCTGTTTGTGTAAGGAGTAAAGTATTTGGCAACTATATTTGTTTGAATGAAAGGAAATACAAATGCAAACTGTTACCCTCAATATCGACGGCATGACCTGCGGCGGCTGTGTGAAAAGCGTAACCCGTCTTTTGGAAGGCGTAGAAGGCGTGGAAAAAGCAGAAGTCAGCTTGGAAAACAAAAATGCAGTGATTACTTTTGATGAAAGCAAGACAGATGCTGATGCGCTGATTGATGCCGTAGAAGATGGCGGCTACGATGTGGCTTTGTAACCGATAAGCGTATTTTGAAAAGGCCGTCTGAAACGCTTCAGACGGCCTCTGTCTCTTGATAACTTACTTTTTGCCATTATTTGGATTACACCGCCACACGGGTAAACAAAAGTTTTCGCGCATATCTGAACCAAAGCGGCGGCAAGTGGCTGCCGTATTACGACGAGGCCTGTACCAAACCGTTAGCGGCCGACTAAGGCTACCTGAAACTTTTCAGGTAGCCTGTTTCTATTCTGCCCAAGCCGCCTAACGCTCCTCCAGCCCGGCCAAAATCGCACAATCCGGGCAGTCGTCTCCCGCGCAGGCATCGTGCCAACGTTGCAGCTCGGCCACCATGCCCTGCAAGCGTTCGATTTTGGCTTCCAGCTCGGCGATGTGCCGCGCGGTGAGCGTTTTCACTTCGCGGCTGGTACGCTGCGGGTTGTGTTGCAGGCTCAAAAGCTGCCCGATCTGCGGCAGCGAAAAGCCCACTTCCCGCGCATGGCGGATAAAGCGCAGCCGGACAAGGTCGGCCTGTCCGTAGCGGCGGTAGCCCGCTTCGCTGCGCGCGGCCGGGGCGATTAGGCCGTGCTTTTCGTAGTCGCGGATTTGTTTGGCGGAAAGGCCGCTCTCGGCCGCGGCCTGGCTGATGTTCATCATGATGCTTGACCTTTACTTCGGGTAAAGCTTTATAGTGGCGGCACTTAGCGGAAAAGCAAGAGCAGACCCATCATTTCAGGCTACCTGAAAGCTTTGGCTGCAACGGGCTTTAAAACCTCAGCCTCATTCCAACAGAAAGGAAACCCTATGCAAACCATCACATTAAACATCGAAGGCATGACCTGCGGCGGCTGCGTGAAAAGCGTTACCAGCATCCTGGAAGGCGTAAACGGCGTGGACAAGGCTGAAGTGAGCCTGGAAAACAAGGACGCCGTCGTGGAATTCGACCCCGCCCAAACCAACCCCGCCGCGCTGATAGAAGCGGTGGAAGACGGCGGGTTTGATGCGGCTTTGTAAATCGGACTGCAACACCCCAAAGGCTACCTAAGAACCCTGCTCCGCTTTTTTCAGGTAGCCCAACCACATTCAGAAGGAAGAAACCATGCAACAAAAAGTCCGTTTCCAAATCGAAGGCATGACCTGTCAGGCCTGCGCTTCGCGTATTGAAAAAGTGTTGAACAAAAAAGATTTTGTCGAATCGGCGGGGGTGAACTTTGCCAGCGAGGAAGCGCAGGTTACGTTTGACGACAGCAAAACTTCCGCAGCCGACATCGCCAAAATTATCGAGAAAACCGGCTACGGCGCGAAGGAAAAAACGGAAGATACATTGCCGAAACCTGAAGCAGAACACCATATCGGCTGGCGGCTGTGGCTTTTGTTGGCCATCAATATTCCGTTCCTTATCGGCATGGCAGGGATGATGATCGGGCGGCACGATTGGATGATTCCGCCTGTATGGCAATTTGTGCTGGCAAGCGTGGTGCAACTTTGGCTGGCCATCCCGTTTTACAAAAGCGCGTGGGCGAGTATTAAAGGTGGTCTGGCGAATATGGACGTGCTCGTTACCATCGGTACGGTATCGATTTATCTGTATTCCGTTTATATGCTGTTTTTCAGCCCGCACGCGGCGCACGGCATGGCACACGTGTATTTTGAAGTAGGCGTGATGGTGATCGGTTTTGTGTCGCTGGGCAAATTTTTGGAACACCGCACCAAAAAATCCAGCCTGAACAGCTTGGGCTTGCTGCTCAAACTCACGCCGACCCAAGTCAACGTGCAACGCGATGGCGAATGGAAACAACTGCCCATCGACCAAGTGCAAATCGGCGACCTTATCCGCGCCAACCACGGCGAACGCATTGCCGCTGACGGCATCATCGAGAGCGGCAGCGGTTGGGCGGACGAGAGCCATCTTACCGGCGAATCCAACCCCGAAGAGAAAAAGGTGGGCGGCAAAGTGTTGGCGGGTGCGTTGATGACCGAAGGCAGCGTGGTGTACCGCGCCACACAACTCGGCAGCCAAACCCTGCTCGGCGACATGATGAATGCGCTCTCTGAAGCACAAGGCAGTAAAGCACCGATTGCGCGCGTAGCCGATAAAGCGGCGGCGGTGTTTGTGCCAACTGTTGTGGGCATCGCGCTTTTGACTTTTATCGTTACTTGGCTGATTAAAAGCGATTGGACTGTTGCGTTGATACACGCCGTTGCTGTTTTGGTAATTGCTTGTCCGTGCGCGCTCGGTCTGGCGACGCCCGCCGCGATTATGGTCGGTATGGGCAAGGCGGTGAAACACGGCATTTGGTTCAAAGACGCGGCGGCGATGGAAGAAGCTGCTCACGTTGATGCCGTCGTGTTGGACAAAACCGGCACGCTGACCGAAGGCAGGCCGCAGGTTGCCGCCGTTTATTGCGTTCCCGACAGCGGCTTTGACGAAGACGCTTTGTACCGCATCGCCGCCGCCGTTGAACAAAACGCCGCCCACCCGCTTGCTCGCGCCATCGTTTCTGCCGCCCAAGCGCGCGGTTTGGACATTCCCACCGCACAAAACGCGCAAACCGTTGTCGGCGCAGGCATTACCGCCGAAGTGGAAGGCGTGGGCTTGGTGAAAGCAGGCAAAGCCGAATTTGCTGAATTGACCTTGCCGAAGTTTTCAGACGGCGTTTGGGACATTGCAAGCATTGTTGCAGTCTCGGTCGATAACAAACCTATCGGCGCATTCGCACTTGCTGACGCGTTGAAAGCCGATACCGCCGAAGCCATAGGCCGTCTGAAAAAACACAATATCGATGTCTATATTATGAGCGGCGATAACCAAGGCACGGTCGAATATGTCGCCAAACAACTGGGCATCGCACACGCCTTCGGCAATATGAGTCCGCGTGACAAAGCCTCCGAAGTGCAGAAACTCAAAGCCGCCGGCAAAACCGTGGCGATGGTCGGCGACGGCATCAACGACGCACCCGCACTCGCCGCCGCCAACGTCAGCTTCGCCATGAAAGGCGGTGCGGACGTTGCCGAACACACCGCCTCCGCCACGCTGATGCAACATTCGGTCAACCAACTCGCCGATGCCCTGTTGGTGTCGCAGGCAACTTTGAAAAACATCAAGCAAAACCTGTTTTTCGCCTTCTTCTACAATATTTTGGGCATTCCGCTCGCCGCGCTCGGCTTTTTAAACCCCGTCATCGCAGGCGCGGCAATGGCGGCAAGCTCGGTTTCGGTATTGGGTAATGCCTTACGCCTGAAACGGGTGAATATTGAGTGATAATATAAAGGCCGTCTGAAGACTGTTTTTTCAGACGGCCTTTAATCCATATTTTCTGATTTTGAGACCCACGCGGGAGTATGTCGTATGGACATGATGTTGTTTACCAATATTATATTGATTATTTTATGTATTTTTGCCATGTTGCTGGTATGGTCGCGCAACTGGAAACGCAAGCAGGCGTATTTTGAGAAAATCAAAAGCAATTCGGAAAACCTCAAGTGGGTTGGGCAGAATCTGACCGGTCAGGAATGGAAGGATTTGAAAGTCGTAAGCGACCGTTTGGGGCTGCCCATGTTGCAGGCCAAGCAATTAATTGATTTTTATAAAAACAGTCAGCGTTAATTGATGATTTAACGATAGAACTTGACTGAAGTTAAGGCCGTCTGAAATAGCACTCTTATAATAATATTAAGTGATATTTCAGACGGCTTTGCTGTTGGTTCAAATAAAGGGAGGAGAACAAAAATGACTGTTTACTTAATCGGCGATTCCGTTCGGCTTGCTTCGGAGCCTTACACGCGCGCCGCTTTGCCTGATGCGGATATTGTTTCTCCATCGGAAAACTGCCGTTCGTCGCATGATGTGTTAGAGCATATCGGGCAATGGACAGAGGGCGCGACTGCGGGAGACATTATCCACATCAACTGCGGTTTGCACGATATCCGCCACAATCAAGGCTGTAATGAGCCGGTGGCCGATATAGAAACCTATCGCAATAACCTGACCCAAATTTTCGATTATCTGAAACAGACAGGTGCAAAAATTATTTGGGCGAGCAGTACGCCGTTTTTGGAAAGCGTACACAATATCCTCAAACCCTCGCGCCGCTATCTGGCTGATTTGAAGGCCTATAACCGTGTGGCGGAGGATTTGGCAAGGCAATATGGCTTTGCCGTCAATGATTTATACAGTCTGATGTTTGAGCAGGACTTGACTGATGTGATGCTGTGCGACGGGCTTCATTTCAACGAGTTCGGCAGTAAGATGATAGGCGAGGCAGTAGCCGAAGCGATATCGAAACAGATGGACTAACTCTACTTAACTCATTTTGTCATGTTTTGGCTTTCAGACGGCCTTTAAAGTTGAAACGAAGCCCCTGATATAAGGCGATGTAGCACTCATCCTATCAATATTTAATCCAGGAGTATAACAATGAGCGGCGAATTAGATAAAATCAGCGGTAAGGTAAAAGAAGTGGCTGGCGATGTATCCAGCAATGCTAAACTTGAAGCTGAGGGCTTGGTTCAACAAGGTGTTGGCAAAGTAAAAGAAGTGGTCGGCGACATTGAAGAAAAAGTCAGCGATGTTTTGCAAAAAGGCAAAGAAGAAGCCGAGCATTTGGTTGATGAAGCCAAAGAAAAAGCTGAAGGCTTGATTAATGATATTAAAAGCAAATTTTAATATTTAAAGAATAAAAGGCCGTCTGAAAGATTTTTCAGACGGCCTTTGTTTATGGTTTTAAAGCTTAGGCAAACTGTTTGCCAAATTCGATAAATTCGTCTTTTTTGGCTTTGGCCTTGCCGGAGTCGATGGCTTCTTGAGCGGCTTTGACACCGTCTGCCAGCGAAGCGACCACGTTTCCTGCGTAGAGCGCTGCGGCGGCATTGAGGACGACGATGTCGCGTGCGGCACCGGCTTTGCCGTCCAGCACTTCGTTCATTTTTTGCAGGGATTCTTGCGCGTTTTCGACTTTGATTTCATCCAAATTGCGGCGGATTTCCATGCCGAAATCGGCAGGACTGATGTCGTATTCGGTGATTTTGCCGTCTTTCAGTTCGGCAACGCGGGTTTTGCCGGTCAGCGTGATTTCATCCAAACCGCCTTCGCCGCACACAACCAAAACATGTTTGGATCCAAGCTGTTGCAATACGCGGGAAAGAATGCCGCACAAGTCGATGTGGAACACGCCCAAAAGTTGGTTTGCCGCGCCGGCCGGATTGGTCAGCGGGCCCAAGATATTGAAGATGCTGCGGAAACCGAGCGAACGGCGGACAGGGGCAACATAGCGCATGGCGCTGTGATGGTTGGGCGCGAACATAAAGCCGATGCCGGTTTGCTGGATGCTTTGGGAAACCTGTTCGGGGTTGAGATTGAGGTTGGCGCCCATTTGTTCCATGACATCGGCAGCGCCGCTCGATGAAGAAACAGAGCGGCCACCATGTTTGGCGACTTTCGCACCAGCCGCAGCCGCGACAAACATGGAAGTCGTGGAAATATTGAAGGTTTTGGCACCGTCGCCGCCTGTGCCGACAATATCGACCAAGTCGTCGGCGTTTTCTAGCGGCACTTTGGTGGCGAATTCACGCATCACGCTGGCTGCGGCGGTAATCTCGGAAACGGTTTCAACTTTAATCCGCAGGCCGGTCAGGATGGCGGCGATTTGCTCGGGCGGAACTTGGCCGCTCATGATTTGGCGCATGAGGTCGGTCATTTCATCGTAGAAAAGTTCGTTGTTGCTGATGAGGCGTTCAATCGCTTGTTGAGGAGTGATCATGATTTTTCCTTTGTTCGTGTCCGATGTGATTCAGGCCGTCTGAAAATGCGGTTTGAACATTGTCAAACACCTTTCAGACGGCCTTTCATTAAGATTTTTGCGGGCGATAGTCTTTGAATTCTTCCAAGAAGTTTTTCAGCATATCGTGGCCGTGTTCGGTCAGCAGGGCTTCGGGGTGGAACTGTACGCCTTCGACGGCATATTCTTTGTGGCGTACGCCCATGATTTCGCCGTCTTCCGTCCACGCGGTAATTTCGAGGCAGTCGGGCAGGGTGGCGCGGTCGATGGCGAGGCTGTGGTAGCGTGTGCAGTTGACTGGATTGGGCAGGTTTTTAAACATGCCTGTGCCGTGATGGAAAACGGGGGAGACTTTGCCGTGCATCATCGTTTGCGCGCGCACGACATTGCCGCCGAACGCTTCGCCCATGGTTTGATGGCCGAGGCACACGCCCATGACGGGCAGCCTGCCGGCAAAGTGCTGCATAGCTGCAACAGAAATGCCTGCCTCTTTAGGGGAACAAGGGCCGGGGCCGATGACCAGATATTGCGGTTTCAGGGCTTCGATTTCTTCGATGGTGATTTCATCGTTGCAACGTACCAAAACTTCCTGCCCCAATTCGGCAAAGTATTGAACGATGTTGTAGGTGAAGCTGTCATAATTATCAATGAATAAAAGCATTTGCAAACCTTTAATGTCATTTTGGCAGACAGGATAAGGCCTGCCAAAAGTGTAAAAATCGTTTATGTTTGCATAATATCACAATCTTTACCTAAAGGCCGTCTGAAACGGCGGATAAGACAAAACAGCTAAAAAATGCTATGCTTTACGCTTTGAACCTAATCTGTTTGAAGTGATGAAAAAGTATCTTATCCCGACTGCCGCCGTTGTTGTCGCCGCTGCGCTCGGCACGCCTTATTATCTTGGTGTCAAAGCGGAAGAAAGCCTGACCGAGCAACAAAAGCTGTTGCAGGAATCCGTTTTCCTGACCGTTGAATCCCACCAATACGATCGCGGCTGGTTCAGTTCAACCGAGACGACCGTCATCCGCCTCAAGCCGACCCTGCTTCAAAATACGCAAAAATACCTGCCGGACAATTTGAAAACCGTCCTGCAAGAGCCGATTACGGTCATCAACCACGTAACACACGGCCCGTTTGCCGGCGGCTTCGGTACGCGTGCCCATGTGGAAACCGAGTTCCAATACCATCCGGAAACCAAAAAAGTTTTAGACCGCTTCTTCGGCCAGCAAACGCCATTGACCATGACCAATACGGTTTACCTTTCCGGCGACGGCAAACTCAGCCTCAATATTCCCGCCTTCGATTATGAAGAGCTTTCCGGTATCAAGCTCAACTGGAAAGGCTTTAGCGGCAATACCGATTACAGCCAAGGCTTCAAAAGCTATCGCCACGATTATCTTGCGCCGTCTTTACAAGTCAAATTGGCCGACAAAGGCGATGTGTCTTTGGAAAACCTGCGCTTCCAATCCGAAACGGAAGACGGCCTGACCAAACTTTCTTTGGGCAAGAGCAGCATTACGCTGGATAAATTCCTGCTGCAATGGAAAGAAAATATCGATTACAACGTTAAGTTGAACGAATTGGTCAACCTTGTGACCAACCTGCAAATCGGTGCGTTTATCAATCCGACCGGCACGATTGCTCCGTCTAAAATCGAAGTCAACAAACTGCGTTTCGATACCCAGACCAGCGAAGTCGATAAATTCATCAACAGCGAAGGCCGCTTCCAATTTGAAAGCCTGACCTATGGCGAAGATAAATACGGCCCTCTGGACATCAATGTCGCTGCCGAGCATTTGGACGCCGCATCACTTTTGGCATTGAAAAACAAAATTGCCGAAGTGTCTGTGAAGAAAATGAGCGAAGAAGAAATTCAGGCTTCCTTGATTCAGACGGCCAAAAACGAGGCTTCAGGCCTGTTTACCAATAATCCGGTTTTGAACGTCAAAACCTTCAAATTCACCATGCCTCATGGCGATGTCGATGTCAGCGGCAAACTCGCGTTTAAAGGTTTGGCGGCCAAAGACCTCAACAACTTGGGCGATATGCTGAAGAAAACCGAAGCCGACTTCAATATGAGCGTACCGCAAAAATTGTTGGAACAACTCGCCGTTAACCAAGCAAGCAGCCTGTTTAGCGTCAATGCTGAAGATGAAGCTGCAGGACGTGCCAGCATCGACGATATCAACGAGACCTTGCGCCTGATGGTGGACAGTACCATTAAAAGCATGGCAAGAGAAAAATATTTGACCTTAGAAGACGATAATGTCAAAACCCATCTGACTCTGCAAAACAGCGAGTTGAAATTAAACGGAAAAGTTCTTCAAAGCGACCCGGAACCCGAGTTCGACGAATCAGACTTTCCCAATAACTAATCCTTAATCACACAAACAGCGGTTTTAACTTCCCGGAAGTTAAAACCGCAAATCAACCCACAATCAAAAAGGAAACCCATGTTCCGTACCATGCTCGGCGGCAAAATCCACCGTGCCACCGTTACCGAAGCCGACCTCAACTACGTCGGCAGCATTACCGTTGACCAAGACCTGCTGGATGCGGCAGGTATTTGCGTTAACGAAAAAGTCGCCATCGTCAATAATAACAACGGCGAACGTCTTGAAACCTACACCATCCCCGGCGAACGCGGCAGCGGCGTTGTTTGCTTGAATGGCGCGGCTGCGCGTTTGGTTCAAAAAGGCGATATCGTGATTATCATGTCTTACGTTATGTTGTCCGAACCTGAAATTGCAGTGCATGAGCCGAAAGTCGTCCTCGTCGATGAGAACAACAAAATCCGCGACGTGATTTCTTATGAGCCGCCGCACACCGTGTTGTAATATTCAAACAAAGGCCGTCTGAAACGTTTCAGACGGTCTGTTTCCCAAATTCAACTTATCTGAAAGGCTTTGCCGTGAATATCCAAATCAACAACATCACCGTCAGCAACGATGCGCCCTTTACCCTTTTCGGTGGCATCAATGTCCTTGAAGACCTCGACTCTACGCTGAAAGCCTGTGAGCAATACATTAAAGTAACTGATAAACTTGGCATCCCTTACGTGTTCAAAGCCTCTTTCGACAAGGCAAACCGCTCTTCCATCCACTCTTTCCGCGGTGTGGGTTTGGACGAAGGCATGAAGATTTTTCAAGCGGTGAAACGCGAGTTTAATGTTCCCGTGATTACCGACGTTCATGAGCCTTACCAATGCCAGCCGGTTGCCGAAGTCTGCGATGTCATCCAGCTGCCCGCCTTCTTGGCACGCCAAACCGATTTGGTGGTAGCAATGGCGAAAACCGGCAATGTCATCAACATCAAAAAGCCGCAATTCCTCAGCCCGTCTCAAATGAAAAACATCGTCGAGAAATTCCAAGAAGCAGGCAACGAACAAATCATTTTGTGCGAACGCGGCGCAAATTTCGGCTACGACAACTTAGTGGTCGATATGCTCGGCTTTGGCGTGATGAAAAAAACGTGTAACAACTTGCCCGTTATTTTTGACGTAACCCATTCCTTGCAAACGCGCGAATCCGGTGCTGCTGCATCAGGCGGCCGTCGCGCCCAAGTATTGGACTTGGCGCTTGCCGGTATGGCAACCCGATTGGCCGGTTTGTTCCTTGAATCTCATGCCAATCCAGACCAAGCCAAGTGCGATGGCCCAAGCGCATTGCCGCTTGCCCAATTGGAAGATTTCCTGACCCGTGTTAAAGCGATTGATGAAACCGTGAAATCGTTTGCGCCTATGGATATTCGTTAAGGGCAAATAAGTTAAAAGGCCGTCTGAAAGCATTTTCAGACGGCCTTTCTATTGGCGTTACTGTCCGCGTAAAAACAACGCATCCAATTCTTTTAAAGTCAGTTTGACCCATGTCGGACGGCCGTGATTGCACTGGTTGCTGCGCGGCGTATTTTCCATATCGCGCAGGAGCGCATTCATTTCCGGCAGGGTAAGCTGGCGGCCGGCGCGGACTGAGCCGTGGCAGGACATGGTGGCGAGGATGTGGTTTTCGTGTTCTTCGATGGTTTGGCTGCTGCCAACTTGGGCAAGTTCGCCCAATACATCTTTGGCCAGTGAAACGACGTCGGCTTTGCCGAGCATAGCGGGAACTGCGCGGACGGCAAGGGTATTGCCGCCCATGTCGGACAATTCCAAGCCAAAGCCTGCCAGTGTTTCGGCATAATCGGCAAGGGCGGCACATTCTTCGTGGGACGCGGCAAAGGTTACGGGAATAAGCAGGCGTTGGCTTTGCAGGTTGCCGTTTTCCTGACGTTGGCGTTTCATTTTCTCGTAGTTGACGCGTTCGGCGGCAGCGTGCATATCGATGAGCAACAGGCTGTCTTCGGCTTGGGCAAGAATGTAGATGCTAAGTAATTGGGCAATGGCAAAGCCGAGTGGCGGCAGTTCGGATTGGGAGGGAAGGCCGTCTGAAAGCGGCGTATCTGTTTTTGGGATAGGCGTTTCAGACGGCATATTACCAAAACGTGCCTGCTCGAATTGGCTCAACTCAAGGTCGATGTCGTCGGTTTTTTTGTAGAGTTCGGCGTAAGTATTCATGGCCGCGCGGCTTTCGCGCAGGGACAGGCTGCGTTGTTGCGGCGCACGCGTGGCTTGGTAAGGCATGGGCGCGGTTTTGCCTGATGAACCAAAGGCATTGCGTGTATCGGATTTGTTGCCCGTCGGGTAGTTGGATGCGCTATCAAACAGATTTTCGCTGTCGTTTTCAGACGGCATTGGTGCAGGCGTAACGCCGGTAATGTCATGCAGTACTTCGCCTGCGTTGCTGACGCTTTCGGTCAAGTCGGCACGCGTGTCGGCAAGGGCTTTGTTGAGCGTGTGGAACACGAGTTGGTGCACCTGCTGGCTGTCGCGGAAGCGGATCTCGGTTTTGGTCGGGTGAACGTTGACATCTACGGCTTCGGGCGGCAGATCGAGAAAGAGGACGAAAGCAGGTGTCAGCGCGTTGTGCAATACGTCTCGGTATGCCTGCTTGACGGCATGGAGCATGACTTTGTCGCGGACGAAACGATGATTGACGAAGCAGTATTGTTTGTCGGTTTTGCCTTTGGCGAAAGTCGGCTTGGCAATCGCGCCATAGAGCCGCAGCGCGCCATTGCCGCTGTCAATTTCCAATGAGGCCGTCTGAAAATCATCGCCGACAATGGCGGCAATCCGTTCATGCAGGCTTTGGGCAGGAAGTTTGAACACTTGTTTACCGTCGCGTTTGAGCGAGAAGGCGATGTGCGGATGCGCCAGCGCGAGGCGTTCGAGCATGGTGGCGCAGTGAGCGTATTCGGTGTTTTCGGATTTGAGGAACTTGCGCCGCGCGGGGGTATTGAAGAAGAGTTCGGCGGCTTCGATGGTGGTGCCGATGGGGTGGGCGGCTGCCGTAGGACTGCTGAGTTTGCCGTCTTCCGCTTTGACTTGGGTCGCGTGCGCGTTGCCGTCTTGGCGGCTGGTCAGGGTCAGGCGGCTGACGGAGGCGATGCTTGCCAAGCCTTCACCGCGAAAGCCCATGCTGGCAACGTGTTCCAAATCGTTTAAGGTTTTGATTTTGCTGGTGGCGTGGCGGTGTAGCGCAAGTTCGATGTCGTCGGGGTGGATGCCGCCGCCGTTGTCGCTGACGCGGATGAGGCGGATGCCGCCGCCGGCCAGCTCGACATCAATCGCCGTTGCGCCTGCATCGATACTGTTTTCAACGATTTCTTTCAAGGCGTTGGCAGGACGTTCGACCACTTCGCCGGCGGCGATTTGGTTGACAAGATGGTCGGGCAGGGCGGCAATTCGGGACATCGGTTTCTTTCAAAAAAGCAACGGCGGAAGGAGAAATTACAGGTATTTGCGCATCAATTCGCATTCGACGCGGACAGTTTTGTTCAGCTGCAACACGGCAGTACCGAGCGATTCGTAGCGGTTGAGCCGATAAAAAGGCACGGAATTGAGCGAGGCATACAGTTTGAGAAAGCTGAGGCCTACATTTCGTGCCATTTCTTCGGCGCGGCTGAGCAGGGCCGTGCCCAAGCCGAGATTGTGGAAGAGCGGATGGACGTATAAGGCGTCCAGTTGCGCTTCTTTGAAATCGACTTGGAAGAAGCCTTGAATCAGCCCTTTGTATTCGACCACCCACAAGGCTTTGTTTTTATCGGAGATGGTTTCCAAATAGCTGTTGATGTCGAGCAGACTTTCCCATGCGTGCATAATGGTTTCATCGTAACTGCGGATGCAGGCGTATTGAACGGCATGCAGATGGGCGTTGTGTATGGCTTGGCAGTCTTTTTCGGTTGCCGGACGGAGGATGGTCAGAAGGCTCATGGCGGATGGTCGGAAAAATTGATTTCAGACGGCCTTTGGCAATTAAAGGCCGTCTGAAAAAAGTGGGTAAGGTTACAGGCTTTGATGTAAGGTTTGTGCGGTTTGGAATGCGTTGTCCGCATCGTTGGCCAAGACGGTAAAGTGGCCCATTTTTCGGCCTTTACGCGCGGCTTTTTTACCGTAAAGATGCAGATGTGCATTCGGGTTGCTTTGCAATGGCAGCCATTCGGGTTCTCCGCCGTCTTCCTTCCAAACGTCGCCCAAAATATTCGCCATACAGCAAGAGCTCAGTAATTTGGTATCAGCCGGAGGCAGGTTGCACATCAGGCGGACTTGTTGCTGGAATTGGTCTGTCGCGCAGGCATCGATGGTATGGTGGCCGGAATTGTGCGGACGCGGTGCGATTTCGTTGACGACCAATTCATGTGTATCGCCGACAACAAACATTTCTACCGCCAATACGCCGACGTAGTTCAATTCATCGGCCAAACGCTGCGCCATTTGTCGCGCCTGTTGCTGAATGTCGGCACTCAGACGCGCAGGGACGATGGAGTAGGCGAGGATACCGTTTTCGTGAATGTTTTCGGCAGGGTCGAAAGTTTGCACGTTGTCATTGTTCAGACGGCATACGATAACGGAAATTTCGCCGCGCAAGTCCACCATTTTTTCTAAAACGCAATCCACGCCTCCGTGTTCGGCAAATGCGGCTTTGAGTTCATCCAATGTTTTTACGCGGATTTGGCCTTTGCCGTCGTAGCCCAAAGTGGCAGTTTTCAGGATGCCGGGCAGAAATTGTACGCTTTCTTCAGTGATGTCTTCGGCTTTGCAAACTGCTTGATACGGCGCGGTTTGCAGGCCTGCTTTGCGTATCCATGCCTTTTCCTGAATGCGGTTTTGAGCGATGGCAACGCAGTCGCCGCTGGGGGAAACATTGGTGTGTTTGGCGAGAAAACGCATCGCGTCGGCATTGACGTTTTCAAACTCGGTCGTAACCGCCGCGCATTTTGCCAACTCTTCCAAAGCGGCCGGATCATCAAACGGCGCGCACAAATGGCGGTCGGCAAATTCCGCTGCCGGCGCATTCGGGTCAGGATCGAGTACGGTTACTTTGTAGCCCATGGTTTTGGCAGCAACAGTAAACATTCTGCCTAATTGTCCGCCGCCGAGGATGCCGAGCATAGCAGGAGGGAGGATGGGGGATGTGTTCATGGATAATCGCTTTATGAATAAATTGGGTAAGGTGTTTGCGGGCCGTCTGAACATGGTTTATGGCTTCAGACGGCCTGATGTTTTAAAGTTTGCCGATAAATTGCGGCGGAACGTTTTCAGTTAACCATACGCCGTTGTCCGCCAAATAAAATTGATGTCCTGCCGCAAGCATGGCGACAGTGTCGATGATCAATACAACCGGTTTGCCGTGTCGGGAGCCGACGTTGACGGCTGTTTCGGCATCGGTAGACAGATGGACAAAATGGCGCGAGGCAGAATGCAGGCCTTGCTCCAAAATAGATGGAACGGAGCGCTCAGCCGTACCGTGATACAAAATCTTAGGAGGCGTTGCAACTTTGTGTTCAACCTGAACTTGTGCCGTCGAATGACCTTGCGCTGCGCGGATGCGTTTACCGTCTTCAGAAAGGGTAAACCGTTTTTTATCGTTGTTTTCGACCACTTCCAACAATACTTCATAGGTCAGCGGATTGCCCGTAAAGCCGTGCTCGGGATGATTTACCTGCGTCAGTAGGGTATCAATATCCACCCAGCCGTCTTTATCCAAAGTAATACCGATTTGCTCGGGATGATGACGCAAAATAAAGCTGAGGAATTTGCTGATGGATTTTAGTTGTTTTTCGTTTAGTATCATAATCTTGTTGTTTAGTCATTTCAGAGCATAGGCCGTCTGAAATTTATTTATCCAACCCTTCCTGCACCATTTGCGCTGCGCGGATTACTGCTCGGGCTTTGTTTTGGGTTTCCTGCCATTCGGATGTTGGGTCGGAGTCGGCAACTACGCCTGCGCCGCTTTGGACGAAGAGGGTATTGTTTTTAATCACGGCAGTGCGGATGGCAATGGCTAAGTCCATGTCGTTGTTGAAACTCCATACGCCGACTGCGCCACCGTAAATGCCGCGTTTGCTCGGCTCGACTTCTTCGATGATTTCCATGGCGCGGACTTTGGGGGCGCCGGAAAGTGTGCCTGCGGGGAAGGTGGCGGCGAGGATGTCCATGTTGGCCATACCGTCTTTCAGACGGCCTTCGACGTTGGAGACGATGTGCATCACATGGGAGTATTTTTCAATCACCATTTTGTCGGTGACTTTGACTTCGCCGGTTTTACTGATACGGCCGACGTCGTTGCGTCCTAAGTCAATCAACATGACGTGTTCGGCAATTTCTTTGGCATCGCTCAGCAGGTCTTGTTCGTTGGCGAGGTCCTCGGCTGGTGTTTTGCCGCGCAGGCGTGTGCCGGCGATAGGGCGGACGATGACGTCGTCGCGTTCGCGGCGGACGAGGATTTCGGGCGAAGAGCCGACAATATGGAAATCGCCGAAATCGTAGTAGAACATATACGGCGATGGGTTCAGCGTACGCAGGGCGCGGTAGAGGGCAAGCGGATTGTCGGTAAATTCCATGCTCATGCGTTGGCTGGGGACAACCTGCATGCAGTCGCCTGCAAAGATGTAGTCTTTGATTTTGTTGACGCAGGCTTTGAAAGGTTCTTCTCCAAATTCGCTGACTGCTTGGGCTTGCTTGCTGCCGAGGGAAAGCGGGATGGCACAACTTTGGCGTAACTGGGTACGGATGTCTTCAAGTCGTTCGCGCGCGCGTTCATAGCTGTTGGCTTGAGACGGATCGGCATAAACAATCAGGTAGATTTTGCCGCTTAGGTTATCCACTACTGCAAGCTCTTGCGAGAGCATCAGGAGGATGTCGGGCGTACCGAGCGGATCGGCTTTAGCCGTATGTTTCAGGCGGTGGGCAAAATGTTCGAAATTGTAGATGGTTTCATAACCAAAGTAGCCGACTAGGCCGCCGGTAAAGCGCGGAAGGCTTGGAATTTCGGGCGTTTTGAAGCGGTTGTGGAAGGCTTCGATAAAGGGCAGGGGATTGCCGTCGTGTTGTTCGACGATTTCGCCGTTTTGATACACATCGACATGTTTGCCGCTGGTTTTGAGATAGTGGCTGCAAGGCAGGCCGATAAAGGAATAGCGGCCGAAGCGTTCGCCACCGACAACGGATTCGAGCAGGTAGGTGAAAGGCTTGTTGGCAAGTTTGAGGTAGATTGAGAGCGGTGTGTCCAAGTCGGCAAGCAGCTCTTGAACGAGTGGAATGCGGTTGTAACCTTGTGCGGCTTGGGCTTGGTATTCTTGTTTGCTGATCATCTTGATAAGTCTTTCAGACGGCCTGTTTTAGGGTGTTAAATCGTGTGAAGAGTATAGCATTTTATTGGAATTGTTGACAGTCTGAGCGTTATGTCAGATATGGAAAACGCCGTCTGAAAAAGACGGCGCGAGGTATCAGGCAAGGGTATTGGAGATTTTGTTTTTTCGGCTCCGTTTCCACTTGAAGATATAAGCAGCCACAACGGGAATCAGGGCGATAATGGATTTGAATGTCCAGCCTGAATACCATGTGCCTTCGGGAACATCGCTTGCAAGCCAAGTGAAGTACGGCCACCAGCAGGCAACCAGGCTGCCGAGGAACAGCGGCCAAATATGACGGCTTAAGTTGCGTTGCCATAAAAAGAAACAGATGGCCGCCCAAACGAAAGTTAGTACGGTAATCAGGAGAATGGTGTAGGCATCTGAAATCAGGATGGCAGCAAAGTAGTAGCTGAGTCCAACCCATAATAGGGCAAGTATCAAGACGATGATTTCTTCCGGGCGTTTAAACATATTTTCTCTCTTTTGTAAGACTGGCAATGCGTTAATACTATACCCTAAACAAGAAGCGATGATAAGAGTCTTTCAGACGGTCTTGTAATCGGGTTTGCTATAATGTGTGCAATCAATTTTTTGGAAAGGACAAACCATGACGGCAAACTTTCAAGAAACGCTGAAGGCTTTGGGCAAACAGGCGAAAAAGGAAGCTGCGGAGCGGGAAGTGGAAGCGAAGGCTAAAAAGCAGGCAGAAGATGTGGATTTCAGCAAGGCGGTTGGCAAGGTTACGCCTTTGAAAAATGCCGGCAACTATTATGAACAGCCTCGCGATAAATCGCCTATCAAACCGCGACCTAAAGAAATGGCAACTTTGGAGCAGGAAGATTATTTTTATGTGGGCAGCGGCAGCTGGGAAGAACCGCCGGCTTCGTTCAGTAAAAATGGGCAGGGTAAAAATGATTTGATGCGTTTGCGAAACGGCCATTATCCCGTGGTGGCGGATGTAGATTTGCACGGCTATACGCAGGAGGAAGCGCAGCAGGTATTGAACGAATTTATTGAGTTTACGAAAAAACGCGGCGTTTGCGGCGAGATTGTCCACGGCAGCGGCTTGGGTTCTGCAGGCTATAAACCGGTTTTGAAAAATATGACGCGCCGCTGGTTGATGCAGCATCCTGACGTGTTGGCTTATGTCGAACCTCGACAAGGCAATGATGGCGCAGTCAGGATTTTGTTGAAGCGTCAACGCCGAGACGATGATTGGAAGCAGTAAAATATAAAAAGCAGTGTCAGTAAGATGACACTGCTTTTTTATGTTTGTCAGACTAAGAAGATTTCTTTTTGGAAACCGATTCGCAACCTTTTCCATTGGTCATTGCGGTTTTGAAATTATTGGCTGAATCAATATCAGTGCATTTGTAAGCATTGCCCAAACTATCCATCCAAACGGAAAGGGTATAGCCTGTTTTTGTGGGAATAGCTTTCAAACGATAGGCACGACTTTTGTCGGCATTAATCATGTCGGCAGAGTATTTGTATTTGTCTGCCAAATCTTTATGGCCTTTATATGAGGAAATAAAGTCATCCAACTGAGTTTTAACCTCATCAGTTTTCCACTTTGGATTTTTAACCATCTGGTTTTTAAAAGCGGAATTGATGGCGACTAACTCGGCATGCGCTTGTGATTGGTGGCCGCGTTCAATGTAGCGGTTGTAAGAGGGAATGGCAATGATGCCCAGAATGGCTAAGATGGCGACGGCAATCATCATCTCAACCAGCGTAAAGCCTAGTTGTTTGGTAGAGGTGGTATTCATTATATTATTCGCTGGCAACGTAAGACTGAAGAACGACTTGGGTATTGGCATTCTTACCCCATGCTTTGGCGGTAACGCGGTAGGTGATTCGGCCTTCAGTAGTTTTACTTAAATATTCGATGATGTAGCGGGGATTGTTTGCGATGCCGCTTTTTTTATCTAAAGGATATTCCGTACCATTGGCGTCAATACACAGGTTTTTGTCGCATTTGCGCTTCCAAGCATCTACGGTTGGGCTACCTTCTTCAGTAAAATCGCCATTGGATTTTACGTTTGGTGTGGAACATAAACCTTTTTCACATTTTGCGGTAAAAGTAGTCTTTTTACCTTCAATATCAAAAATTTGATTTTCACCTTCACGCAGTGCCGCTTCGGCTAGGGTGGTTGCCAGTTTGCGGTCGGCATCATTGGTGCTGATACGCTGTTCAGTATTGTAGGACTGGGTAGCTGTGACCACGAGCAGGGCGATGACGACCATCATCATTAAGACGATAAACAAAGCATAGCCCTGCTGCCGGTCAGGTTTGATTAGAGTGATCGGTCGGCGCATACGTTTCCTCCGCGGATAGTGGCATTAATATTATAGATATCGACTTTATTGTCTTGTTCTTTTGATGGGTCAATACTGCCGTTATTCAGTACGATTTGGATAGAAGCCGGAGACTTAGCCTCAGCTGAGATATCCAATGCGTTTTTGTAATCAAATGATTCTGTATTTACTCCGCTGGCAGATGCATTTTCAGAATCAGGACATTCTGCATAGATATAGTGGATATCCATGGTTGTAATGCCTTTAATCAACAGCTGCGGATTACTCCATGAGCCATCATTTGATAATTGGAAACGGAACAAACCGCTCTCTTCACCAAGTTTACCGACAGCGTAGGCAATCATTTCATGTTTCATGATGGCGATACTGCCGTCTTGATCAGAGTCGTTAATTTTTAAAGCCAATTTTGCCGCAGCTAAATCTTTAATTTCTGTTTGAGGCTTTGCAATGCCTGAGCAGCTACTGACAATAGCAGTTTTTGCAGCAGGGTTTGCTTTGTCGATTCCATATTGAAACAGCAGGGCTTTGCCGGTTTGAGCAAAACCTGCATAGCCTAATTTATTGATTTCTTTAACTGGCAACAGCTTATTCACACCAGCTGTTTTCAATGTGTATTCATCTGAGCTTTTGTCTTCTATTACTGCAGAGGCAGGAAAATTCGACATATTGAAGCAGCCGAAATTGCCTGCCATACGCGCATCACGGACGATCATATTGGCGGTGTTGCGCAAATCTTGTTGGATACCGATACGGGTGTTGGCAGATTTGTTCAATCCGCGTGCAGTAAAGTAGGTGGAGCTGACAGCCATTAAGACGATCATACTGAGCAGGCTGGCAACCAGAAATTCAAGGATGCTGAAGCCTTGAATGGCAGTTTTATTGGGAATATGGTTGAGTAAGCGTTTATTGTTCATTGTTAGTCTCTTACGCGTGATTGGTAGGTATAGACAACGTGATGCCCCGATGTATTGAGATTTTTTGCGCTATTTTCTTCTTCGACATCTTGTAACCATAAAACTTTCACGATGGTCGTGTCGCCTTTGCCATCGCATTTTGCGTTAAACCCATTTTCGTAAGTTGGCTCTGCACCGGAAGAATCTTTGCAGATGGTTGAGAACACTTGGGCTTCGGGAAGGGCTTTGGCTAAGTCGACCTTAAACTGTGCAATTTGAGCCTGTGCAAGTTGGGCTTTGCTCATTTTGGCTTCAAATTTTCCAGTTTGTTTAGAGTCGGATTTTAGATAGGCATCATAGGATTTTTTATAACGGGAGGTTTTTTCCCCTGTAGTATCGGTTTCTTCAGAGAGCGTTGGGTTAATGAGCATGCCTTCAATCAGATTTTGAGTAATTTGGGCGACGGTGGTTTGATTTTCAGACTCACGCACGTTGGATACGGTACGCAATTGAACAGCCAGAAGGGCGAGCACACCGATGGTAAGGACAAACATGGCAATCAAAACTTCAATCAGGGTCATACCTGATTGAAGTTTTGGGGTAAAGCTTGTTGAGCTCGTTTTCAGACGGCCTTTAAATAATCTGAGATGAGTAGGATTAGTAATGTTCATAAGATACCGTTGTTATTCTTTGGAAGAGTATTCGCACATTTTGCGCTCATCGTTTTTAGCACAGATTTCGACATGCCCATTACCATTGATTAAAAGTACGGTAGCACGGGCTTTCTTGGTTTCAGCATCGGCGGCGGATTTATCCGTCAGGCTGATTTTGATGTGGCCGTCTGAAAATTGATAATTCTTACCATCGGTTGAATGGCCAAATGTACCATTAGGAAGAAATCTCCACCAGACTTCTTTTGAAGCTGAGGCCGAGAGGGCAGGACGTTCAGTACCGATAGGGATATAGTTGAAGCTGTATTCCACTTTGTCGGTATTTCCATTAAGGATAATGGAGCGGATAGATAAATCGACTGTGTCGTTTTGATAGCGTAAGTCTTCGTTTTTATCGGCGTAGGCCAACATACCATTACCGGCATATTTGGAATCGCAACCATTATTGGGCGAGCCATCGGATTTAATTTTGACCGGACAGATGTAAACGGGAAGATTGAGACGGACGGCTTCATTCCGCGCGAAGCGCAGCAGATTTGCAATTTGCTCTGCTTGCGATGCCGCACGTCTGGAGGCAATCCATTGATTCATATTGGGAAGTGCGATGACGGCCATTACTGCTGCAATAGTAATGACGATCAGCAACTCAATTAGGGTGAAGCCTTTTTGTGTCTGATACATGAGTGATTTTTGGTAGTAATGTGTTGGGTAACTAACGTTTTCTCTTTTGCACTTGCCTGTGGCAATGCTTTTGCTTTTATTAGATTTATTTTAAACGATTTTGTAATGCGTGACTAATGAAATATGAAATTCGGTTAGTTTTTCAGACAATCTGTCTCAATCTTCCATCAACATGGATTCTGGAATATAGGCGGCATTATCAAATTTGGTAAATTGACCCATCCAAGTGAGGAATACTTTCCCGACGGGACCGTTACGGTGTTTACCGATAATACATTCCGCCAAGCCTTTTGCGGGTGATTCTGAGTTGTAGTATTCGTCGCGATACATAAACATAATCAAGTCAGCATCTTGTTCGATTGCGCCGGATTCACGCAAGTCGGACATCATCGGGCGTTTGTCGGTACGCTGCTCAACTGTACGGCTCAACTGTGACAGGGCAATGACGGGAACTTGCAATTCTTTAGCCAATGCTTTGAGGGAGCGGGAAATTTCGCCAAGCTCGGAAGCACGGTTGTCAGAACGGCCGGAGCCTGACATTAATTGCAGGTAGTCGATGACGATCAAACCCAATTTGCCGTTGAACTGGCGCGCAAGACGACGGGCGCGGGCGCGGAGTTCGAGCGCGGTCAAGCCCGGAGTTTCATCGATATACATGGGTGCATCGGAGAGTTTAACGACCGCTTCGTTCAGACGGCCCCAGTGTTCGTCTTGCAATCTGCCGGTTTTTAAAACGCTTTGGTCTAAACGTCCGACTGAACCCAGCATACGCATAACCAGCTGCGCACCGCCCATCTCCATAGAGAATACGGCAACAGGTAATTTGTTTTCTACGGCAACGTGTTCGGCAATATTGATGGAGAAGGCAGTTTTACCCATGGAAGGACGGCCTGCGACGATAATCAAATCACCCGGTTGGAGGCCTGATGTTTTTTTGTCGAGGTCGATAAAACCTGTCGATATGCCGGTTACTTCGTCAGGATTGTCGCGCGAATAAAGCATATCGATGCGTTCGACCACTTCTTTCAAAAGGTCGGGCATCTCAAGAAAGCCTTGTTTGGATTTGGCGGTACTTTCGGCGATTTGGAATACTTTGTTTTCCGCCTCGTCCAAAAGCTGGCCTGCATCGCGCCCTTGCGGATTGTATGCGCTGCGTGCAATTTCCGTGCCGACTTCGGCAAGCTGGCGCATGATGGAACGTTCGCGCACGATTTCGGCGTAGCGGCGGATATTGGCTGCGGATGGCGTGTTTTGCGCCAGTGTAATCAGATAGTTGAATCCGCCTGCCGCTTCCAATTCTTCATTGCGTTCCAAACTTTCCTGAACAGTAATAACGTCGGCAGGGCGGTTTTCATTAATCAGGTTGGCAATTGCACGAAAAATCAGGCGGTGTTCGTGGCGGTAGAAATCTTCGCCGGAAACGACATCGGCAATACGGTCCCAAGCCGAATTTTCCAGCATCAGGCCGCCTAAAACGGATTGCTCCGCTTCTGTGGAATGTGGCGGCAGTGACAATGCGCTGATTTCACGGTCTTCAGACGGCATATCGGAATAATTGCTCATGACGGGCATCTCTGGCTGGAAAATTGCAATCCACTATTATAGCGCAGTGTAAGTTCAATTGGTTTGTTTAGGCTAAAGCAGGTAAAATAGCAATGTTGTTGATTTGACAACACACACTACCAAAATATAAATATCAATAATTAGGAGCATAAAAATGGAACACAAGCTGCCACAATTGCCTTATGAACTGGATGCGTTATCCCCCCATCTGACTAAAGAAACTTTGGAGTTCCACTACGGCAAACACCATCAAACTTACATCACCAATTTGAACAATCAAATTAAAGGCACTGAGTTTGAAGAAATGCCTTTGGAAGAAATCGTGAAAAAATCTTCCGGCGGTATGTTCAACAACGCTGCCCAAACTTGGAACCACACTTTCTACTGGCTGGGCTTTACCCCTAAAGGCCAAGGCAAACCTGCCGGCGAATTGGCTGCGGCCATCGACGCCAAATGGGGCAGCTTCGAGAAATTCCAAGAAGCGTTCAATGCTTGCGCGGCCGGTACTTTCGGCTCCGGTTGGGCATGGTTGGTAAAAACGCCTGCCGGTGAATTGGATCTGGTTTCTACTTCCAATGCAGGTACTCCGCTGACTACTGAAAACACTCCACTGTTGGCTTGCGACGTATGGGAACACGCCTACTACATCGACTACCGTAACAGCCGTCCTAACTACCTGAAAGGTTTCTGGGAAATCGTTAACTGGGATGAAGTTGCCAAACGCTTTGCCGCATAAAACGATATGAATGAAAAGGCCGTCTGAAAAATTTTCAGACGGCCTTTTTGTCGATATGGACGCGAAGAGATGGTTTAGATGAATGTTTTTTCTGTCTGATGCGCAAAATTATCATGGAGCAGAAAAAAGGATAAACGGGAGATTATGCTAAAATATTGTCAACAATTTTTTGATTCCGCATGATATGGAATCAGCGTTTGATACACATAAACAAGAGGATTTTATGAAATTTCTAGACCGTGAGGCGACCATTGCCAAACCCGGCTTTAATCGTTGGCTGGTACCACCTGCCGCTTTGGCCGTGCATCTTGCCATCGGGCAGATATACGCTTATTCCGTGTTTAATGCGCCGCTGACCAAGCTTATCGGCATCACTGAGTCGGCTGCAGGAGATTGGAAGCTGACCACGGTCGGTTGGATTTTCAGTATTGCCTTGGCGATGTTGGGCGCATCTGCCGCTATGTTCGGTACTTGGATGGAACGCGTTGGGCCGCGTAAGGCGATGTTTGTTGCTGCCTGCTGCTTTAGTTTGGGCTTTTTTGTGTCGGCGATCGGCGTCCATACGCACAATCTGTTTTTGCTTTATTTGGGCAACGGTGTGATTGGCGGGGTTGGTTTGGGCTTGGGCTATATCGGGCCTGTATCGACTTTGATGAAATGGTTTCCCGATAAACCAGGTATGGCGACAGGTTTGGCGATTATGGGTTTCGGCGGTGGCGCGATGTTGGCCTCGCCTTTGTCGGTATCGCTGATGAGTTTTTTCTCCAGTGAAACTTCGGTTGGCGTCGCGCAGACTTTTGTGGTTTTAGGGTTGTTTTATTTGGTGTTGATGATGTTTGGCGCGTTTACGATCCGTGTACCTGCCGATGGCTGGAAACCTAAAGGTTATGTTGCGCCGAAAAACAAAAGCAAATTGGTCAGCAGTAATCATGTCAATGTCTCACAAGCCATGAAAACGCCGCAATTCTGGCTCTTGTTTTGGGTGTTGTGTCTGAACGTGACAGCGGGTATCGGCGTTTTAGGTCAGGCTTCTGTCATGATTCAGGAGCTGTTTTCTGAAACTTCTGTCGGTAAACAGGCTGCCATTGGCGCAGGTGCGGCGGCAGGTTTTGTGAGCCTGTTGAGCCTGTTTAATATGGGCGGCCGATTTTTGTGGTCCAGCGTGTCCGACAAAATCGGGCGTAAAAATACTTATACTATTTTCTTTGTGCTCGGCTCACTGTTGTATTTTGCCATTCCGTCGATTGGCGAGAGCGGTAACAAGGCTTTGTTTGTTATTGGGTTTTGCGTCATCATTTCCATGTATGGCGGCGGTTTTGCAGCCATTCCGGCGTATCTGAAGGATTTGTTCGGCACTTATCAAGTCGGTGCAATCCACGGCAGGATTTTGCTGGCATGGTCAACTGCGGCCGTTATTGGTCCGGTATTGGTTAACTATATCCGTCAAAGTCAAATTGAAAGCGGCGTTCCGGCTGCCGAGGCTTATAGCATTACCATGTACATCATGGCGGGTTTGTTGATTGTCGGTTTGTTGTGTAATTTGAGTGTCCGTTCGGTTCATGAAAAGCATCACGAGAAAGACATTAAAGTAGCGGCACATAGCCGCAATCCCGATGATGAAACTGCTGTATCCGATGCCTATCTGATCAGTAAGAAAGTATCAGCGGGCGGTATCGGTGTATGGTGGCGCTGGGCTTTGGTCTGCGTTCCTTTGGGCTATGGCGTCATTATGGTATTTGTTAAAGCCTTAAGTTTGTTTAATTGATTATTGAAAATTAGAGGCCGTCTGAAAGTTTTAGACGGCCTTTTAAAATATTAAGCAACTAATCTTTTGATACGCTGATGGTATGTTTGATGTGTTTTAAATTCGCAACGATGGTAAAAGTCATCATTACCAGTAAAGCCCATGAACTCCATTTGCTGATGTGTACCGATGCCCACGCGCCGATTTGGTTTGGATAGCGCCAAACGCCGAATAAAGTTCCCAAATTTTCTGCCAGCCAAATGAAAAATCCGATCAGGACGAAAGCGAGCAGGAGCGGCATTCTGCGAGTGGTGTCATAGGGCGTGTATAAGACCGTTGTCCGCGCGTATAGTCCGAGAGCAAAAGCAGCAAGATACCAGCGATAGTCGCCAATATAGTGATGGGTGAAAAAATTGATATAAATCGCCAGTGCGCACAAAGTACCCAACCAATATGGCGGATGGCTTTTGATTTTGAGGTCAAACAGCCGCCATGCTTGAATGATATAGCTGCCGACTGCGGCATACATAAAGCCCGCAAACAGCGGTACGCCGCCGATTTTAGTGTAAGCTTCGTCCGGATAGCTCCAAGATTGGATATCGCCTGATGTTTTGAACCACTCTAAAGCAAAGCCCACCAAGTGAAACAGCGTAATCGATTTCACTTCATCCCAAGTTTCCAGCTTGAAATACAGCATGGCTGCTTGTACGGAGATGGCAAAAATCAGCAGCAGGTCATAGCGCGAAATTCCCAGCCAACCTGTTTTCGGAATAAGAAACATGGCAATGAAAAATAAGCCTGCAAATAAGCAGGCTCGTGCTTCTTTTAAACCGAAAAACCAAAATTCAACGATAAAGCGTCGCCAACCATGCAAGTCCTTGCGTTTGGGATGCTCAGTCAGCCAAGTATCCAGTTTGCCCAACATATTTTCAGACGGCCTCTTTATCTTGAAAATGTTTTAGGCAGATTGAATCGGAATAACGCGGTTTTGCTTACGTTTTGCGCCACCTTCGCAATAGTTGGTTTTGACATAATCTTCAACGATTTGCAAAAACTCGGCAGCGATATTGTCGCCTTTGAGGGTGACTTTCCGTTCGCCGTCTACATAAACCGGCGCAACCGGAGTTTCGCCTGTACCTGGCAGGCTGATACCGATATCGGCAAGCTTGCTTTCGCCCGGACCATTTACCACGCAACCCATTACGGCGACGTTCAATGATTCAACACCTGGATATTCAGTGCGCCAAACAGCCATTTTTTGGCGTAAATAGTTTTGTACGTCTTGAGCCAACTCTTGGAATACGGTACTGGTGGTACGGCCACAACCGGGGCAGGCTGTAACCATTGGCGTAAAGGAGCGCAAGCCCATGGTTTGCAGGATTTCTTGACCTACAATGACTTCTTGTGTGCGCGGGGAGCCGGGTTCGGGCGTAAGGGAAATTCGAATGGTGTCGCCGATGCCTTCTTGCAACAATACGGCCAGAGCTGCGGTGGAAGCCACAATGCCCTTGCTGCCCATGCCAGCCTCAGTCAGACCGAGATGCAGCGGGTAACGGCAACGGCTGCCTAATTCGCGGTAAACCTGAATCAAGTCTTGTACGGCGCTGACCTTGCACGACAAAATGATTTTGTCTTCGGGCAAGCCCAAAGCCACGGCTTTTTCTGCCGATTCCAGTGCCGAAACAATCAAAGCCTCTTTCATGATTTCTTCAGGCGGCTTCGGTGTAGCAGAAGCTAGGTTGGCATCCATCATACGTTTGGCAAGGCTTTGATCAAGCGAACCCCAGTTCACACCGATGCGTACGGCTTTATTGTTTTCTGCGGCAGTACGAATCATAAAGGCAAATTTTTCATCGCCTTTTGCGCCTTTGCCGACATTGCCCGGATTGATGCGGTATTTAGACAGGGCTTTGCCGCACTCGGGAAATTCAGCCAATAAGCGTTCGCCATTGAAATGGAAGTCACCGATCAGGGGCGTGGTATAACCCATATCGTCTAAGCGGCTGCGGATTTCAGCGACTTTGGAAGCCGCTTCCGGAGTATTGACCGTGATACGGACCATTTCTGAGCCGGCATCGCTCAACTCTTTGACCTGTCGGGCGGTTGCTTCTGCATCTGCGGTGTCGGTATTGGTCATAGATTGCACAACAACGGGCGCATCCGAGCCGATGATGAGATGGTCAATTTTGACTTGATGTGTCTGACGGCGTTTAGGTGTGGTCATTTTAGTTTTTTCCTGCAACAAAAGAGGCGGATTTTTCACCGGCAACACGGTATTTCAAAGGTTCGATAGGTGTGCCGCCGTAATTGGCTTCCGAGCCGGCTGCAATACCGATCCAAACATTGTAAGGCGCGCCTCCTCTCAGACGTTGTTCGCTTCCGGCCGGAACGATACGGCTGAATACAACTTTTCCATCTTTGTCTGTAATGATCAGATTGCTTCGGTATTGGACTTTAATCCAAAGTTCGTCTTTCTCAACTTTGACGGCAGGCTTCTCTTCTTGTACGACGGCGGAAGCTGCTGAGGCTGCTTGATCATTAGCCACTTCAGGCTTGTTGGTAATTTCTTTTTTGCCCTCTTCCGTCATTTCGCTAACGGCAACATTATCCGTTTTTAAGGCAGGCGTTTTCATCGTATCAGCAACATCTTTGCTGTTTTGAATATTTGCCTGCTCGTTTTCAAAACTGGATTTGCTTTGCCAAAAGTAAACACCGCCTACAACCAAAGCCAGTGCGGCTATCCCCAATATCCATTTTGGGAAACCTTGTTTTTCAGTGTCTTTGTAGCTTAAGCCGGCATTGGCACTGCGTGTTACCGCGTATACATGGTCTTCAAGTTGCGGAGTAATGGAGAGCAAATGTTTGGCGATGGTTTGTTCGTCGATTTTCAGAAATCGTGCATATGAACGCAGATAGCCTGAAACAAAGACTAAACCGGGAAAGCCTGAATATTCGCCTTTTTCCAAAGCATCAATTTGTTCGGCAGACAGTTTCAACCGTGAAGCAACATCTTGAATATCGATTTTGGTATCAGTTCTGTGTTTGCGTAATTCATCCCCCAATGTTTTGGCGGCTTGTGTGTCGTAGTTGATTTTATCGTTATTTTCCATTTAGTGGCCTGTTGTGACAGTTTGTAGTTCGTCTGAATAGGGGAAGTTTGCCCTAAGTTGGGCTTCGTATTCGTATGCGGCGTGTTTATTGCCCAAGGCAGTGGCCAAGCGCCAGCCTAAAAGTAAATCGTCAGCCTGCAGGACATCGACTTTACTTTGGTATTGGCGGAAATAATAGTCGGCATCGTTCAGATTGCCTGCCATCATTTTGGTTCGGGCAAGCTCTTTGAAAGCAGGGAAGAATTGTGGATTGGCCGCCAAAGACCTTTCCAAATAGGCTTGAGCCAAAGAGTATTGGCCTAACCTTGCGCTGCAAATGCCTTTATTCATATTGGCAATAAAGGGGCTCGGGTAGGTCGGGTCGGCCAGTGCCTTATCAAAATAAGCCAAAGATTCGGCTGGTGCATTCATTTGATTGCACAAAAACCAACCGTAGTTGTTGTTGACTTCTGCGCTATCAGGTTTTAAAGACAATGCTTTAAGAAAGCTTTCTTGAGCTTTATCTTTGACCTTCAAATACTGATAAATCTCAGCGCGTACCAACCAAGCAAGGTCATTTTTTGAATTGGACTTAAGCGCCTCTTCGATACTTTCAGTAGCTTGGCGATAGTTTTGGCCGCGCATATATTCTACAGCCAGTTGGGTTTTGATATTAGAAACTTGAATGGCACGTTCTTTAGGGCTTGAGCCGGAAGAGGAAGCGCAGGCTGAAAGAGTCAGTGCGGTAATTAAAGCGAATCCGAACTTGATTTTCATAATTAACCTTATTGTTCGACCAAAATCTGTTGCCATTTTTGTTGGCGGCGTGTTTTATCTTGTACTTGTCCGGCCAATTGTCCGCAAGCGGCATCGATATCGTCGCCGCGAGTTTTGCGGACAGTAACGACAAAGCCGGCTTGTTGCAGAATATCGCGGAAGACACGGATATTTTCGTTGGTAGAACGTTCGTAGCCGGAATTTGGGAAAGGATTGAACGGAATCAGATTGAATTTGCAGGGTACGTCTTTAACTAATTCAATCAATTCACGCGCATGTTGTGCTTTATCGTTGATGCCATCGAGCATAACGTATTCAAAAGTAATAAAGTCGCGGGGGGCTTTGACTAGATAACGTTGACAAGCCGCCATCAATTCTTTGAGCGGGTATTTTTTGTTGAGTGGAACAATCTGATCGCGAACTTCATCGTTGGATGCGTGTAAAGATACAGCCAAAGCAACAGGCATTGCATCACGCAGTCTATCCATTTGTGGAACCATGCCCGAAGTGGAAACAGTCACGCGGCGGCGGCTCAAGCCGTAGCCGTGATCATCCAGCATAATGCTCAAAGCGGTAACAACATTGTCAAAGTTTGCCATGGGTTCGCCCATGCCCATCATCACTACGTTGGAGATAACGCGTTCGTTTTTAGGGGTAACGCCCATGGCTTTATTGGCCCACCAAAGCTGACCGATAATTTCAGCTGCAGTCAGGTTGCGGTTGAAACCTTGTCGTCCGGTAGAGCAGAAGGTGCATTCCAATGCGCAACCTACTTGGGAAGAGATGCACAAAGTACCGCGTTCGGCTTCGGGAATAAAGACGGTTTCTACACCGTTGCCCGTGCCGACATCCAGCAACCATTTGCGTGTACCGTCAGTAGATTCTTGTGCCATCATTAATTTAGGCACTTCGATTGTGGCTTGTTCATTCAGCTTGGCGCGTAATGATTTGGCCAAATCAGTCATTTCTTCAAAGTTTTGTGCACCGGCTTGATGCATCCAACGCATTACCTGCTTGGCGCGGAAAGGTTTTTCACCCATTTCGGCAAAGTGTTGCGTCAGTCCGTTTAAATCGTAATTCAGTAGATTGGTTTTCATGTATTTTTATGTTTCTCAGTAAAGCTTTTAAAGCAAAGGGGCTTATTGGGCAGCTTTGCTTTAAAAGCCTTTGGGTTTTCAGACGGCCTTTAATTTGTAGGACATACAAAGCAGTTTTGCCGTCCGATATAAACCGGACGGCCGTAAAGCGGCTACAGGCTTTTACTCTTAGCGTGGGCAGATTTCGCTTTGGCTGAAGAAGTAAGCAATTTCAATCGCAGCATTTTCAACGCTGTCAGAACCATGTACGGCATTAACACTGACAGATTCTGCAAAGTCGGCACGGATTGTGCCAGGAGCTGCATCGGCTGGATTGGTTGCGCCCATCAATTCGCGATTTTTGGCAACGGCGTTTTCACCTTCCAATACTTGAATCATGACAGGATTGCGAGTCATGAATTTAACCAAGTCTTCATAAAAAGGGCGGTCTTTGTGTACGGCATAAAACTCTTTTGCTTCACGCTCAGAGAGATGTTTCATTTTCGCCGCAATAATGCGCAAGCCGTTTTCTTCAAAGCGGCTGTAAATCTTGCCGATGACGTTTTTTTCTACTGCATCGGGTTTGATGATGGAAATCGTACGTTCGATGGCCATGTTATGTCCTTGTTTTTATTGGTAGGTAAGTTGTCGCAGCCAAGAGGCGAGGGAAGTGTATTCTACCAAATTTCGCCCCTTTTTGGGAAAGGCATTATTTGCTTAAAGTTAGGTGTGGTTGTTCCAAATAGACTTCGGATTGCATTTCGATCATACGGCTGGCTGTACGGGTAAATTCTTCGGCGAAATCGCCTTCAACGTAAATATCGTTTACGCCAACTGCGCTGGTGGCGCACAATTTCACACGGAAATCATATAAAACGTCAATTAACCATGTCAGACGGCGTGCTTCCGCTTTTTCTTGAGGGGTTAGGCGTTCTAATCCTGAAAGGAAAACCATCTCGTAATGTTCAGCCAAGTACAGATAGTCGGCTTGTGAGCGCGGGCCAAAACATAATGCACGGAAATCAAACCAGATGGCGCGTTCTGACTGGGCTTTATGAGGAATTTCCCGTCCATGAATAATGCTGATGCCTGGGTTTAATTCAGAGATTCCGCTCATTTCTTTAAATAAAGCAGCCAGTTTTTGCTCGTTTTCTTCATTATTGGGCACAAAGAAAATTTCGGCAGGGCGTAATGTGCGCAATCGGTAATCTTCGCCACCATCTACATTTAAAACGGTTAGGTTAGATTCGATAAGGGCGATGGTTGGCAGAAAGCTGCTGCGGTTTTGGCCTTGAGGATAGAGTTCGGATGGGGCGTAGTTGGAAGTGGCTACCAAGACTACACCTTCACTCAACAGGTTTTCTAGCAAACGGCCTAGAATCATGGCATCGGCAATATCGCTGACGTGGAACTCGTCAAAACATAATACGCGTGTTTCTTTGGCAATTTCTGTTGCAACGGCTTTTAAGGGATTGGCTTCGCTTTTCAAGACTTTAAGGCGTTGATGGATTTCGGCCATGAAGGCATGGAAATGCACGCGACGCTTACGACGATAAGGGAGGCAGCCGAAAAAAGCATCCATCAAAAAGCTTTTGCCACGTCCTACGCCGCCATAAAAATAGAGTCCTTTAGGTACTTGGGGGGAACGCAAGCTACGGCCGAGAAAGCGGTTGCGTTTACGTTTGAACATCATCAGTTCGGTCCACAAACGATCCAAATATTCAATGGCTCGCGCTTGGGCTTCGTCGCGGATGAAGTTGGGTTGTTCAGCTGCAGCTTGATACCAAGTCAATGGGCTGTGGTTTTCAAATGGAGGTGGTGTGAATAGTTGGTCTCTATTGCTCATGTGTAACCTTTATTATGCTTTACTGGCGATAGTTGGAACATCATCCGTAATAGTTTGGACAGCAGTTGGAATGATGTTTTCATTACAGAATAGTCGGTCTATTATAAATGATTTCAGACGGCCTGCGTTTTTTGCAAAAGCATTGTAGTAAATATAGTTGAAATGGTGTGTGATTAAGGTATGCGAAAAAAGAGCTGACTTTGGTATTTCTTGAAAAAACAAAAAAACGCCGCATTTCTGCGGCGTTTTGCTACTAAGTATTAATGAGCACTTTCTTGCAATGCCAAGTCTACACGCTCACGCAACTCTTTACCCGGTTTGAAGTGGGGAACATGTTTTTCAGGCACTTCCACGCGTTCGCCGGTTTTCGGGTTGCGCCCGATACGGGCAGGGCGGTGGTTCAAGTCGAAGCTGCCGAAGCCGCGGATTTCGATACGTTGTCCACGAGCCAGTGAGCGGGTCATGGTATCAACCAAGACTTTTACACTGTATTCGACATCTTTAGCCAGCAGTTGGGTGCCATTTTTTTCGGCAAACACTTCTGCGAGGCGAACCATCAATTCAGACTTCGTCATGTCTGCAACCTTATTCTTGGTCGCCGGACAGTTTGGCTTTCAGCAAGTCGCCCAAGCTGGTAGTACCGGCATTGGCAGTTGCAGCGGCGTTAACTGAATTCAGCGCTTCGCGGTTTTCTTTAGCGTCTTTCGCTTTAACAGACAGACGGATGCTGCGGTTTTTGCGGTCAACGGTAACGATAACGGCTTCAACTTCGTCGCCTTCTTTCAGTTTGGTAGTCAGGTCTTCAACGCGGTCAGCGGCGAATTCAGAAGCAGGCAGGTAGCCTTCAACTTCTTCAGACAGAGCAACTACGGCACCTTTGGCGTCAACAGATTTCACAGAACCTTTAACCAAAGAACCTTTGTCGTTTACGCTGATGAAGTTGCCGAACGGATCACCTTCCAGTTGTTTGATACCCAAAGAGATGCGTTCTTTTTCAACGTCGATGGCCAATACAACGGCTTCAACTTCTTCGCCTTTTTTGTATTTGCGTACAGCCTCTTCGCCGGCCTCAGTCCAAGACAGGTCAGACAAGTGAACCAGACCGTCGATGCCGCCAGGCAGACCTACGAATACGCCGAAGTCAGTGATAGATTTAACTGCGCCGGAGATTTTGTCGCCTTTGTTGTGGTTGGCGGCAAATTCTTCCCAAGGATTAGCTTGGCATTGTTTCATACCCAAAGAGATACGGCGGCGGTCTTCGTCGATTTCCAGGATCATTACTTCAACTTCGTCACCCAGTTGAACAACTTTGCTTGGGTGTACGTTTTTGTTGGTCCAATCCATTTCGGAAACGTGTACCAAACCTTCGATGCCTTGTTCGATTTCAACGAACGCACCATAGTCGGTCAGGTTGGATACTTTACCGAACAGGCGGGTACCTTGTGGGTAACGACGGGTCAGGCCGCTCCAAGGATCTTCGCCCAGTTGTTTCATACCCAGGGAAACGCGTTGTTTGTCTTGGTCGAATTTCAGGACTTTAGCTTCTACTTCTTGGCCAACTTCCAAAACTTCGCTTGGGTGTTTCACACGGCGCCATGCCAAGTCGGTGATGTGCAACAGACCGTCGATGCCGCCCAAGTCAACGAATGCACCGTAATCGGTGATGTTTTTAACGATACCTTTGATAACTGAACCTTCTTGCAGGTTTTCCAGCAAGGCTTTGCGTTCTTCGCCCAAAGTAGCTTCCAGAACAGCGCGGCGAGACACAACAACGTTGTTGCGTTTTTTGTCCAGTTTGATCACTTTGAATTCAATTTCTTTGCCTTCGAAGTGAGAAGTGTCTTTTACAGGACGTACGTCAACCAAAGAACCCGGCAGGAATGCGCGGATGCTGTTGATCATAACAGTCAGACCACCTTTGACTTTGCCATTGATAACGCCGGACAGGATGTCGCCGTTTTCCATAGCTTCTTCCAAAGCGATCCAGTCGGCAGCGCGTTTGGCTTTTTCGCGGGACAGTTTGGTTTCGCCGAAGCCGTTTTCAACAGATTCGATGGTAACGGTAACGAAATCGCCAACTTTAACTTCAATCTCGCCCTGAGCGTTTTTGAATTCAGCAACATCAATCAGAGATTCTGATTTCAGACCTGCGTTAACGGTAACGAAGTTTTGATCGATGCCGACTACTTCGGCAGTAATCACTTCACCTGGGTTCATCTCTTGCAGGGTAAAGCTTTCTTCCAGCAGCTGGGCAAAATTTTCCATAGTCATATATACTCTTTTCGGTACACCGCCAAGGGGTGCGGGTTAGGTTTGAAATGACCTGCCGTCCTTGGCACGGCAGGTTGGGAAATGTTTTCAGACGGCCTTGTTATAGGGTTAACAGGCCGTCTGAAATGAAAACTTCGCGATTATACTCCAAATTTTAAACTTTATGATACCAATCAAGCACTTTTTTTACAGCTTCTTCGATAGAAAGGTTATCGGTATCTAAAAGCAGGGCGTCGGGCAGCTGTTTCAACGGAGCAACAGGGCGGCGGCGGTCTGCTTCGTCGCGTGCTTCAATGTCCGACAAAATACGCTCAAATGCAACCCCTTCGCATGGGATACCGAGTTGTTTGGCACGACGTTGGGCGCGGACATTGGCACTTGCGGTCAGGAAAATTTTTAATGCGGCATCAGGGAAAATAACCGAGCCGATATCACGACCGTCGGCGACCAAACCTTTTTCGGTTAAGAAGTCGCGTTGGCGCTGCAAAAGGGCAGTACGCACTTTAGGCAACTGCGCGACGGCAGATGCGCCCATACCGATCGCTTCGGTACGGATTTGCTCGGATACATCATCGCCGTTTAATAATACGACGCCGCCTTCAAATTGTGCGGGCAAAGTTTCTGCTAATGTGCTGACGGCATCTTCATCTGTCCAGGCAACATTTTGTTTTTGTGTGTAAAGAGCGGTCAGGCGGTAAAGTGCACCGGAGTCGAGGTAAAGAAAACCCAAGGCTTCGGCTACGCGTGAGGCAACCGTCCCTTTGCCGGATGCGCTGGGGCCGTCGATGGCGATGACTTTTTGCTTGAGGCTCATGTGTTCTCCTGAATGCGATAGGTATTTGAATTAACCGTTTATTATACGTTGCTTTGGCCGTCTGAAAACGAAAATTTTTGTGGGATTTAGATTTGAGGGGAAAGCGGCTCGGCCTTATCGGGTATAATGGCCAAAATCATCATTTAGCCGCTTTGTCTGATTGTTCGGGCCGTCTGAAACAACGGGTCGGGAACGGTCTTAGAATTTAGAAACATTATGTTACAAACCGATAATCTTACTTCTGCACAACCTCAGCGCATTATCACTGCTCAAAATATTTCCGCTCAGGAAGAATTGCTTGAACGTGCTTTACGTCCGAAAACTTTAGACGACTATATCGGGCAGGATAAAGCAAAAGAGCAGTTGGCTATTTTTATTCAGGCGGCGAAAAAACGTGGCGAAGCGCTTGACCACACTTTGCTGTTTGGCCCTCCGGGTTTGGGTAAAACTACTTTGGCGCATATTATCGCTAAAGAGTTGGGCGTTAATTTGCGCCAAACCAGCGGCCCGGTTTTGGAACGTGCCGGCGACCTTGCAGCCTTGTTGACCAACCTCGAGCCGCATGATGTGCTGTTTATCGATGAAATCCACCGCTTAAGCCCCGTGGTTGAAGAAATCCTTTATCCTGCGCTTGAAGATTATCAGTTGGACATCATGATAGGCGAGGGGCCGGCCGCGCGTTCGGTCAAAATCGATTTGCCGCCGTTTACATTGGTGGGCGCGACGACCCGTGCCGGTATGCTGACCAATCCTTTGCGCGACCGTTTCGGTATCGTGTCCCGATTGGAGTTTTATCAGAATAAAGATTTGGCGACTATTGTTGCCCGTTCTGCACAATTGTTGCAGCTGGATATGGGCGACGAGGGCGCTATGGAAGTGGCCAAGCGCAGCCGCGGTACGCCGCGTATTGCCAACCGCCTTTTGCGACGTGTACGCGATTATGCCGATGTGAAAAACAACGGCGTCATTGATGCGGAAATTGCCGATGCGGCTTTGAGTATGCTGGATGTGGATGGGCAAGGTTTGGATGTGATGGACAGGAAATTCCTTGAGGCGATTCTGCATAAATTCAGCGGCGGTCCTGTCGGTTTGGAAAACGTGGCTGCTGCGATTGGCGAATCGACCGATACCATCGAAGATGTGATTGAACCTTATCTGATTCAGCAGGGCTTTTTGCAGCGTACACCGCGCGGACGCGTAGCAACTGAACGAGCCTATCTGCATTTCGGCTTAAAGGTTCAAGAATAATAATGAAGGCCGTCTGAAAACTGCTTTCAGACGGCCTGATACTTTCAATTTCATATGATTGTCGGCAAATATCTGCCGATAATCGGTTAAAATGTCCCTCTTTTCTTTTTTGAAGTTTCCCCATGAATATCTTATCCGTAGAAAATGCTTCTTTTGCCGTCGGCCACGTCGCCTTGCTCGACAAAACTTCTTTTCAACTCGACAGCGGCGAGAAAATCGGTTTAATCGGCCGCAACGGTGCGGGTAAGTCTTCGTTTTTAAAAATCCTTGCAGGCGTACAAAAGCTTGACGATGGGCAGATTATTGTTCAAAACAATCTCAAAATCGTTTATGTACCGCAGGAATCCTTTTTTGATAAGGACGCAACCGTATTTGATACTGTTGCCGAAGGTTTGGGCGAAATTCGTGATTTATTGCGCCGTTATCATCATGTCAGCCATGAGTTGGAAAATGGTTCGAGTGAGGCTTTGTTGAAAGAGCTCAACGAATTGCAACTTGAAATCGAAGCGAAGGACGGCTGGAAGCTGGATGCGGCAGTCAAGCAGACTTTGGGGGAACTGGGTTTGCCAGAAAACGAAAAAATCGGCAACCTTTCTGGCGGTCAGAAAAAGCGTGTCGCCTTGGCACAGGCTTGGGTGCAAAAGCCCGACGTATTGCTGCTGGACGAGCCGACCAACCATTTGGATATCGACGCGATTATCTGGCTGGAAAACCTGCTCAAAGCGTTTGAAGGCAGCTTGGTCGTGATTACCCACGACCGTCGTTTTTTGGATAATATCGCCACGCGCATCGTTGAACTCGACCGCGGCATTCTGCGCTCCTATCCTGGCTCGTTCTCCAAATACAGCGAGAAAAAAGCGCAAGAGTTGGCAGTCGAGGCGGAACATAACCGCCTCTTCGACAAATTCCACGCACAGGAAGAAGCATGGATACGCAAAGGCATCGAAGCGCGCCGTACCCGTAACGAAGGCCGCGTGCGCCGTTTGGAAGAGCTGCGCCGCCAGCGCGCCGAACGCCGCAACGTACAAGGGCAGGTTAACTTTAAGCTCGACAGCGGCGAAAAAAGCGGCAAAATCATCGCCGAATTGGAACATGCTTCGTTTGCCTATGGTGACAAAGTCATCATGGACAAATTCTCCGCTATCTTGCAGCGCGGCGACAAAATCGGCTTAATCGGTCCAAACGGTATCGGTAAAACCACCTTCCTTAAGCTGATTTTGGGCGAATTGCAGCCGACCTACGGCAGAATCCGCATCGGCAGTAAACAGGAAGTTGCTTATTTTGACCAATTCCGTAGCGCGTTGAATGAAAACGACACTGTGTTTTACACGCTGGGACAGGGCAACGATTACGTTGAAGTCGGTGGTAAGAAAAAGCATGTGATGAGCTATTTGGAAGATTTCCTGTTCCATCCAGCCCGCGCACAAAGTCCCGTTTCATCACTCTCCGGCGGCGAACGCAACCGTCTCTTGCTGGCAAAACTCTTTACCCGTCCCGCCAATATTTTGGTCTTGGACGAACCGACCAACGACTTGGACATCGATACCCAAGAGCTGCTCGAAGACCTGCTGCGCGATTACCAAGGTACGGTATTCCTCGTCTCGCACGACCGTATGTTCCTTGATAACGTGATTACCCAAAGCATTGTTTTCGAAGGACAAGGCCGTCTGAAAGAATACATCGGCGGCTATCAGGACTATATCGACGCAAAATCGCGGGAAGATAAAATTCAGACGGCCTCTGCACCTAAAGCGGCTGCTGAGCCTGAGAAAGTTAAACCCAAAGCCAACCGCACGGTCAAACTTTCCTATAAAGAACAGCGCGAACTCGATGCCCTGCCTGACGAAATCGCCGCTTTGGAAACCGAGCAGGCTGAAATCAATACCCAGCTTTCCGATCCTGAAATTTTCAAAGATTACGAAAAAGCAGGCGCATTGCAAAGCAGGGCTGAAGAAATCGAGATGTCGCTTTTGGAAAAGCTGGAACGCTGGGAATGGCTGGAAGCGAAACAAAATGGAGAAGCGGTTTAAATTAGGAATTTTGTCCCAAAGTAGGGCAGATATTTTTCTAAATCATGCTGTCTGAACCCCGAATATTCAAAAACAAGGTCTACAACCAACATGAAAAAAGTCGAGAAAAACGTATTGGTGCTGCATAGCGCTAAGGAAATGTTTGAGCTGGTGGACAAAGTTGAGGACTATCCAAAATTTTTGCCGTGGTACAGCAAGACCGAAGTCATCGAACGCAAAGGCAACGAACTAAAAGCGCGCCTGTTTATGGACTATATGCGCGTCAAGCAGTCGTTTGCGACGCACAACCACAATATCCCAGGGCAGGAAATCCGCATGGATTTGCTCGAAGGGCCGTTTAAAACCCTGAGCGGCACTTGGAAATTTATCGACTTGGGCGATGATATGTGCAAAGTCGAATTCAGATTAGAATACGATTTCTCCAATGCCGTACTCTCTGCCATGATTTCCCCAGTGTTCGGCCATCTGGCCGGTACACTGGTAGATGCTTTTATTAAAGAGGCCGACCGCCGCTATGCTTGAGATTGAAATTGTTTACGGACTGGCCGATAGGCAAGTGTTGAGGAACATGACTGTTGCCGAAGGTACAACCGTGCGCGAAGCTGCCCTGCAAAGCGGTTTGGAGGTGGAGTTCCCAGAGTTGGATTTACAGCAAGCGCCTTTGGGTATTTTCGGCAAGGCCGTGAAAGACGAGACGGTGTTGCGCGATGGCGATCGGATTGAGGTTTATCGTCCATTATTGATTGATCCGAAAGAAGCGCGACGTAAACGCGCCGGGCAAGAATAAATCAAAGGCCGTCTGAAACTTTTTCAGACGGCCTGTCAAACTGAAAGAACAGTAATGAGCTTGAAAATTAAATTAATCGTCGGTTTGGGTAATCCAGGCCAAGAATACGAACAAACGCGCCACAATGTCGGCTTTTGGCTGTTGGACGAACTGGCGTGGAAATGGAAAGTCAATTTTAAAGACGAAAAGAAATTTTACGGCGAAGTAGCGCGCGCCACTACGCCTGATGGCGATGTTTGGCTGCTCAAACCCATGACCTTTATGAACCGATCCGGTCAGGCCGTTGCCGCTTTGGCTCAGTTTTACAAAATCAAGCCGGAGGAAATCTTGGTGGTTCATGACGAGCTGGATATTCCATGCGGCCGTATCAAATTCAAACTTGGCGGCGGTAACGGCGGACACAATGGCCTCAAAGACATTCAGGCTCGCTTGGGTACGCCCAATTTCTACCGCCTGCGCTTGGGTATTGATCATCCTGGTGACCGTAATCTGGTTGTCGGTTATGTGTTGAATAAACCCTCGGCGGAACACAGACAGCAAATTGATGACGCCATCGCTAAATCCCTGCAAGGATTGCCGGCCGTGTTGAATGGCGAATGGGAAGAGGCAATGCGTTTTTTACACAGTAAGTAGCGTACCAAAACCAAACGGGCAGCCTTGCACATCATGTTCAGACGGCCTGAAAACAAGCAGTGCGATCTGACTAGCGATAAATCAATTAAAGAAACAGTAAATATGAATGAACTGACCAACCTTATGCAGACCGAGGCCCCAGGCATTGTTGGCGAAACATTAGACTTCTGCCTTTACGAATGCAGTATTGAAGATGCCCCGGATGCCGAAGAAGTGGCACAATGGCGTGATATTTTGAAGGCACGGGGTGGAAAATTTGTCCGCTTGGCAGATATCTGCCAAATATGGTTGGATGAAGAGGCCGACAAATGAAAGCCTTGCCGTTAAACAAATTTACTGCCGCTGCCTTTATCTGGTTTGCCGCCGCCATTTATGCCTTACTTTTCAAAGAGGGCGGCAATAGTGCTCCACCATTTCCCCATTTTGATAAAGTCGGCCATTTCGGGCTGTTTTTCGGTCAGGCATGGCTGTGCGCAAAAATATTTATTCAAGACAATAGGACTATTCCCTATAAAGGCATTCTGTTTGCCGCTTTATTGTTTGCCATAGGAAGCGAGCTGGCTCAGGCATTTCTGACTGCTACGCGCCAAGGTTCGATCGCGGACGGCATTGCCGATATGGCAGGTACGGCTGCGGCACTGTGGTTTGCAGAAAAAGTAAAAGCAGCAAAAAGTTAGATATATTTAAAGAAGTTAAAAGGCCGTCTGAAATCCTGAGGAACAGGTTTCAGACGGCCTTTTTTTTGCTTGTATTTGAGGCAATTATTGCTTCATGACAAGCATTCAAATATTAGAACGTTACGCGTACACCGGCAGATACTTCGTGAGTATGAATTTTTGTCTCATCAAATTTGCCCCAGTAGTTGTAGCGGTAGCCAGCGTCCAAAGCAACGTTAGGAGTTACTTCGTAGCTTACGCCAGCCATTGCACCAATACCGGTTTTAGTTTCTTTACGTTCATAATATGAATTAGCTGTCTCAACTTTTGTTGAAGCGTGATTAACAGCCACACGAACACCTACATAAGGTTTTACAGGAGCTTGCAGATCAAAGTCATAAATAGCAGAAACGCCGGCACTGTGGTACTTGGCTTCCGAATCAACCAAGGAGGTGTTGATTTTTTTAGATTTATAATGTGTGTAATCAGCAGCAACACGGAAATCGCCGAAATCGTAACCGGCAGTGATGCGTGGGCTAAAGCCTTTAACTGATGCGTCTCCCTTTACAGTAGCATGACCAGCATCAGCTTGAACATAAAAACCTTTGGTTGCATCAGCCAATGCAAATGTAGGCAGGGAAAGAGCAATCAGTGTTACCAGAACTTTTTTCATTGTTTTGTCCTTAATGTAGGATTAGGAGTAGTGGATAATCGCTGGGGTTGGTCGTTCCCAACAATTATTCTGATTGTATTTTCTTGTCGTAAATTAAGCAAATCTAAAAATGTTTCAACTGTTGTAAAAAAGCACTTATAAAAAACACTGTAACAAGTCGTTTAAGAACAAACGGCCTTGTTCGGTCGGGCGGAATACGGTCGGGTTTGATTCAAGCAGGCCTTTTTGTCTGGCGGTTTCGATTTGAGCCATGATTTTTGCAGTGGGTACGCCGGTACGTTCCTGCAACATTGCGGCAGGTACGCCGTCGGTCAGGCGTAGGGCGTTCATCATGAATTCGAATGGAAGGTCTTCGGCAGCAACGATTTTGCGCTCAACTGCTTCATGCGGATTACTCTGCATAGCCGCAAGATAGTCGTTGGGATGACGGCGGCGGACAGTTCGCTCGATATGGTCGGGATAGGAGATTTTGCCGTGTGCGCCCGCACCTATACCCAAGTAATCGCCGAACTGCCAATAGTTCAAATTATGGCGGCACTGCATACCAGGTTTTGCAAAAGCCGATGTTTCGTAGTGAATAAAGCCTGCGCCTTCCAATTCTCCGTGTACGGCATCTTCAATATCCAACGCCGCTTCATCTTGCGGCAATCCTTTGGGCGGTGTATGACCGAAAGGCGTGTTCGGTTCCATTGTCAGATGATATGCGCTGATATGCGATACGCCTGTTGCGATAGCGGTTTGCACATCGTTTAAGGCCGTCTGAACGGTTTGGTTTGGCAGGGCATACATCAAATCGATATTGACTTTATCAAATAATTTCAATGCAGTATCAATGGCTGACAGGGCTTCTTTGCCATTGTGAACGCGTCCCAATCGAGCAAGCATATCGTCGTTAAAACTTTGTACGCCGATAGACAGACGCGTAATACCTGCATCTTTAAATCCTTGAAACTTCTCAATTTCAAATGTGCCGGGGTTCGCTTCTAAAGTAATTCCCGCTTCGGGTTGCAAGCGCAACAGCGAGCGCACGCCGCTTAACAAACGGTCAATTGATTCCGCTTGAAACAGACTGGGCGTACCGCCGCCGAAGAATATGGTTTCCACAGGTCTGCCCCAAATATTGGGTAATTCAAGCTGCAAGTCGGTTAATAGGGCATCGATATAGGCTTCTTCCGGCAGGCCGTTTTTGAGACTGTGGGAATTGAAGTCGCAATATGGGCATTTTTTGATGCACCACGGGATGTGGATATAGAGTGATAAAGGAGGCAGGGCGGTTAGCTGGCCAGGGCGTTGGAAAGTAATTTGGGTCATGGTATGTGTTGAGGCTCAAGGCCGTCTGAAATTTTTAGGCCGCTATTTTAACTGAAATGTCGGCGGGGAAAGTAATCAGTAGGAAATATGCGAAGTCTAAGCGCTCAAAAAAGCTTCAATTTCTTCTTCTGATAATTTGGAATTGCAGACGGATTTTATTTTGCCTTGTGAGATTTTGAGTAATGCGGGAACAGTTTTGATGCCGTATTGTTCACGAAAAGTTTTTAAAGCTGCTTTGTTGCTGCTGTCTGTAAAGCGGATGGTAAGCTGCTTGTTTAAGGAAACGGTAGACAGTTTTGCAACAAAACGGCGACAGTATGAACAGCTTGGTTTGCCTAAAAAGACGGTAGCAGTTTCTTGACTGTCAATAAGTTGAAGAAGTTCGTCAGGTGTGGTTGGGATGAAGGCAGCGACGTGTTTTGCAAAGGCTGCCAATTCTTCAGGAGTAGGTTTGGGCATGGGAATAAATGTGAGGTAGGCCGTCTGAAGGCTTCAGACGGCCTGTTACCAATTTATAAGGACTTGATTTTTCTTAATAGTTCGCGCAATGCTTGGGCACGGTGGCTTTCGGCATTTTTGATTTCAGGGTCAAGCTCGGCGGCGGTGCAACCATGTTCGGCCAGATAGAAATGCGGGTCGTAGCCGAAGCCGTTTGTACCGGCTGCTTCTGCCTGCCATTGTCCGCGCCAGATGCCTTCGGCGATGATGGGTTGCGGGTCGTTTTCATGACGGACAAGGATGAGGACGCAGACGTAGTAACAGCTTTTATCGTCTTTATCGGCCAGATCGGCAGACAGTTTGGCGTTGTTTGCGGCATCGGATTTGGGGTTTTCACCTGCATAACGTGCGGAGAAAATGCCGGGTGCGCCGTTTAAGGCGTTGGTGCAGATGCCGGAATCGTCGGCAAGTGCCGGTAAGCCGCTGTATTTGGCGGCATGACGTGCTTTAGCCAGGGCATTTTCAACAAAGGTATGGTACGGCTCGGGACATTCGGGCGTATTGAACTGCGATTGTGGCAGGACTTCGATGTTTAAGTCGGCAAAGAGGCGGGAAAATTCGTTGAGTTTGCCTGTGTTGCCACTGGCAAGGACGATTTTTTCAAACATGGTTTTTCCTTAATGGGTTTCGGTTTGCTGCATACGAGCCATTTGTGTGCGTGCTTTGTGGCGGATGTAAAGGGCAAGGCTGCCGATTTGGGCAAAAACGGCGGCAAAGGCAAACAGAAAGGCGGCAACGGCAAATTGTTTGCTGTGAATGCTCAGAAGATAAGCGCCCAACAGAATCAGTACGATAAACATCAGGGTAAACAGGGCGGTCAGGAGCAGATAGGCTTTTTGTCGGGTCATGGCAGCTTGGGGGAGGGGGAAAAATGTTCTGATTATAACGTCAGATTGAGAATTTGAAACCATGCCGCATTCGTTAAAAAGGCCGTCTGAATATTTCAGACGGCCTTAAGTCGAATAACGGATTAACGCAATTCTGTGTGCAGGCGGCTCAACAATGTGGAGGCATCGCTGCCTTTGTATGGGCTGCCGTCTTTATTCAACAGATGGAGGCGTGCGCCATTGTTGATAGGCTCAACATAGACGATGATTTCAGGGTACGTTTTTGGCGCTTCTGCTTTGCCTTTGCCAAATACGCGTTTGAACAGACCCGGTTTTTTATTGGCAACTGCTTCGCCTTCAGTTGGCGCTTGTTGAACCAAGAAAGCGCGGCGTTCGGCATTTTGACCGATGACAGTCAGGCCGATGCGGTCGAGCGCAAGAGCGGTACGGCGCCAGTTACGGCCGTAATCGCCTGCCAGCAATAGAGTGCCGTTGTCCACACGCGCCAATTCAGAAGCATTGCTACGGGCGGCAACGCTTTGGGTCAGAGCTTGTTCGGCTTGCTGACTGTCAACGCCCAAGTATTGCATAAAGCGGGCGAGGAATGCGGCTTCGAGGTTAGGGTCGCTCTCGCTTGGCTGCCACATGGTGGTGTCTTTTTTACGGTCGGCATAAACTTCTTTCATGCCTTTGTGGGCGAAGAAGATGTCGGTCGAACCGTTTTTACCTTGTTCGATGCGGATGATGAATTTGTCGCGTTCGCTGGTAGAGTAGATACCGCCCAAGCCGACTTTATCCAACAGACGGCGCAGGCTGTCTTGAGGGATTTTGGCTCGGTTTTCAGCCCACTCGGTCTCCATTTGGCCGATGGCCGGTTCTTCAGATTTGATGTCGAAACCGTTTTCTTGCCAGAACACTTTCAGCAAAGGCCAAATTTCGCGAGGCGATTTACCATCGACAACCAACCAGCGTTGATTGCCGTCACGCTCAAGGCGTACGCCTTTAACGGATTTCAAAACTTCTGCATTGGCAGGTTGTTGTACGGCCTGAGTGCGGCGTTTGTTGAAGTCGCTGGCACGGACGGCGCCGCTGCCTGCCGGTAATTGATAGAGGTTGCCTTGGTCTGGGTTGTTCAAATCAGGTGGTACTTCCAGTTTGACCAAGCGGTGAGATTGACTTTGATAGTCGAGTTTGGGTTGTTCTTTTTTGCTGCCGGAACAGGCAGTCATGCTAATCAGGGCGAGGGCTACTACGATGGGTTTGATATAGGTCATCTTGTTTTCCTGTGGATGAAGTTCTTAACAGGGAGGCCGTCTGAAAAGGGTGTTTGGGATTCAGACGGCCTTATTTCCGGATCAGATTTGTCCTGATTTTTCCAGAGCGGCTCGGACTTTGGCTTGACCGGCTTCGGTCAGTGCTACCAAAGGCAGACGAACATGGGGTTCGCATTTGCCCAATAAGCTCAGGCCCCATTTAGGCGCGGCCGGACTGGGCTCGCAGAACATGGTGTTATAAATTGGGATAAGTTGCTCGTTTAGACGACGGGCGGTCGCAATATCGCCCTCAAGGGCGGCTCGGCACATATCGGCAAAGAGTTTCGGTGCAACGTTGGCTGCGACGGTTACCACGCCATGACCGCCACACAGCATGAAAGGCAGACCGGTAGGGTCGTCGCCGGATAAAACGGCAAAACCTTCAGGAACGCTGTTGATTAATTCAATGTTGTTGCCGATATTGCCGCTGGCTTCTTTCACGCCGACAATATTCGGAATTTCGGCCAAGCGCAAAATAGTGTCGTTGCTCATGCTGACGACGGTGCGGCCGGGAACATTATAAATAATCATCGGAATCGAAGTGGCTTCGGCGATGGCTTTGAAATGTTGGTAAATGCCTTCTTGCGAAGGTTTGTTGTAGTAGGGAACAACAGATAAGGTGTAGTCCGCACCGGCTTGCTCGGCGGCTTTGGAAAGGGCGATGGCTTCGACAGTATTGTTGGCGCCTGTACCGGCGATAACGGGAATGCGCTTGTTGACGTGTTTGACGGTGGCTTCAATAACGGCCAAATGTTCTTCGACAGGCAGAGTGGCTGACTCGCCGGTGGTGCCGACTGCGACGATGCCGTCGGTGCCGTTTTCAATGTGCCAGTCGATTAAGTCATGAAGTTGTTCGTAGTTGATGCTGCCGTCTTGATTCATCGGGGTAATCAGGGCAACCAGACTGCCTTTTAACATACAGAAACCTTTAATTTTATGGTATAGGTGAATTATGCAGTGGATTGTAGCTTACTTTGTTGTTTGTGTGAAACATATCCGCTATGAGGCTTTGCCGTTTAATGGTGACTTGTCATTATCTTAATGAATAATACATTTTTAAATCATTAACTTGTTTGTTTTGAGATGGAAAAATGATGTCAAGAATTAAAATGTGTTAAGGCGGTTTGAGGCCGTCTGAAAACAGTTGGGCGGAACTTTCAGACGGCCTGATGGTTTTGAATTTGCTGATACATTTCAAATTGGTTAAAATACGCATCTTAATATTTTTTAACGATTCTTGAGAGAAGGTTCAACATGGCCGGAATGACTGAAAAACAGGCGGAATCGCTTGATTTAGTTTATGGTTTGGAAGATAAGCCGCCGTTTGGGAATGCGTTGTTGAGTGCGGTTACGCACCTTCTGGCGATTTTTGTTCCGATGATTACTCCGGCACTGATTGTCGGCGGGGCGTTGGAGCTGCCGGTTGAAATGACGGCTTATTTGGTGTCGATGGCGATGGTGGCTTCCGGTGTCGGTACTTATTTGCAGGTCAACCGTTTCGGGCCGGTCGGTTCGGGTATGTTATCGATTCAGTCGGTTAACTTCTCTTTTGTTACCGTGATGATTGCGCTCGGTACCGGTATGAAAGAGGGCGGCTTGACTGAAGATGTGATGATTTCAACGCTCTTGGGCGTGTCCTTTGTCGGCGCGTTTTTGGTGTGCTTCTCCGCTTGGCTTTTGCCTTATTTGAAAAAAGTGATTACGCCGACTGTAAGCGGAGTGGTCGTCATGTTGATCGGCTTGAGCTTGGTTCATGTCGGCATTACCGATTTCGGCGGCGGCTTCGGTGCGAAAGCAGACGGCACGTTCGGCTCGATGGAAAACTTGGGTTTGGCATCGCTGGTGTTGCTGATTGTATTGGTTTTCAACTGTTTGAAAAATCCATTGCTGCGCATGAGCGGCATCGCGGTGGGTTTGATTGTCGGTTATATTGTTGCGCTGTTTTTGGGTAAAGTAGATTTTTCCGCCCTGCAAAACCTGCCGCTGATTACCCTGCCTGTTCCGTTTAAATATGGCTTTGCATTTGATTGGCACGCGTTTATCGTTGCCGGTGCAATTTTCTTGTTGAGCGTATTTGAAGCAGTGGGTGATTTGACGGCGACTGCGATGGTCTCCGAGCAGCCGATTGAGGGTGAGGAATACACCAAACGCCTGCGCGGCGGCATATTGGCAGATGGTTTGGTTTCTGTAATTGCGACTGCGTTGGGCTCTTTGCCTTTGACTACTTTTGCGCAAAATAACGGCGTGATTCAAATGACCGGTGTGGCTTCGCGTCATGTGGGCAAATATATTGCGGCGATTTTGGTATTGTTGGGCTTGTTCCCTGTCATCGGCCGCGCGTTTACTACGATTCCGAGTCCGGTTTTGGGTGGCGCAATGGTGTTGATGTTTGGCCTGATTGCGATTGCCGGTGTGCGGATTCTGGTCAGCCACGGTATTCGCCGTCGTGAAGCGGTCATCGCGGCTACTTCTGTCGGTTTGGGTTTGGGCGTGGCGTTTGAGCCGGAAGTGTTCAAAAACCTGCCTGTATTGTTCCAAAACTCAATTTCCGCAGGCGGTATTATGGCGGTATTGTTGAACTTGGTTTTGCCGGAGGATAAAACCGATAAAGCGGTTAAGGTGGAAACCGACAGTTTGGATCACTAAGCAAGCTTTATTCAAAGGCCGTCTGAAGTTTCAGACGGCCTTTGGTTTTTCGGCTATAATATTGTTTTTATTTGTTATCCGAGTGGTTCGGATAGCTCTACCCGGAAAGGTTTTATATGACGGTTTATTCACTTTTTATCACTTGTCCTCGCGGTTTGGAAGCGCCTTTGACGCAGGAACTCGAAAGCATGGCATGTCAGGATATACGTGCTGTTGACGGCGGAGTGGCATGTAAAGGCACGATGGAGCAGGTGTATCGCATCAACCTGCATTCGCGTGTTGCTAGCCGCGTTTTGTTGCGTTTGACCAAAGGTGGTTATCGCAACGAACACGATATCTACAAACTCGCACGAAATCTGCATTGGACAGGTTGGTTTAAGCTGGAACAGACCTTTAAAGTCAAAGTCGAAGGCAAGCGCGCCAATGTGAAAAGCTTGGATTTTGTCGGTTTGAAAATCAAAGATGCCGTCTGCGATGCCTTCCGCGATATTTATGATGCGCGTCCGAGCGTGGGCAAAATTAACCCCGATATCCGCATTCATGCCTTTATCGATGAGCGCAATGTGGAAATCTTTATCGATACTTCCGGCGAAGCACTCTTCAAACGCGGCTATCGTCAGGATACCGGAGAAGCGCCATTAAGAGAGAACTTAGCGGCAGGTTTGCTGCTTTTGGCAGGTTACGACGGTACGCAGCCTTTCCAAGACCCGTTTTGCGGCAGCGGCACGATTGCCATTGAGGCTGCATGGATTGCGACACACCGTGCGCCGGGCTTGATGCGCCGTTTCGGTTTTGAAAAACTGCAAAACTTCGACAAAGAAAAATGGCAAGCCCTGCGCCGTGAAGCTGAAAAACAAATCAAACCGGCCGCTGCGCCCATTTCCGGCAGCGACAACGACCGTTATATGATTCGTGCCGCATTGGCCAATGCCCAAGCCGCCGAAGTGGATAATTTCATCCGCTTTGACGTGCAAGATGCGCAAGCCGCGCGACCAAACGGCGAACACGGCATTATGATTTCCAATCCGCCTTATGGCGTGCGCCTTGCTGAAATTCAGGCTTTACAGGCACTTTATCCGCAACTGGGGACATGGTTGAAACAGCATTACGCAGGCTGGCTTGCCGGAATGTTGACCGGCGATCGCGATATGCCGAAATTTATGCGCCTTTCTCCGAAGCGTAAAATTCCATTGTTCAATGGCAACTTGGATTGCCGATTGTTTTTGATGGATATGGTTAAAGGCTCGAATCGGGGCTAAAACCTGAAATAGAGGCCGTCTGAAAGATGATTTCAGACGGCCTTTTTTGATTTGTTAAAACCGTCTTTGTTATAACGGAGTTTGCTTTACGTATTCTGATTTTAGGCCGTCTGAATCGTGTTCAGACGGCCTTTTTATTGGTTTAAAACTGCTATTTTATAGTAATAGACAATCAGATAAATAATAAAAATCTATTACATGAGTAAAATGCATTGTTAAATAAAAATACCATATCTAGTAGTCTTGTGTTTTAATTCGCACCATATATTGTGTTTATGGTGTTGCAATGAGCAGCTTGAAATTTACAATTGAGCAAATTGTATGGCAGGAAGTGCCGGGCGAAGTGTCGCTGGCGTTTCTGTTTTCAGGCTGTCCGCTGCGTTGCAAAGGTTGCCACAGTGCCGATACATGGAAAGAGGGCATCGGCACGGAATTGACCGAGGATTATTTAAAAGGCCGTCTGAAACGCTATCGTGGGCTGATTAGCTGCGTGTTGTTTATGGGCGGAGAATGGCAGCCGGAAACCTTGCAGAAAATGCTGGCTATTGTTACGCAGGAAGGTTTGAAAGCCTGTTTGTACACCGGCCTGGAGCGTGAAGAGTTGGAAGCAGTTTCAGACGGCATCCTGCCTTATCTGACGTATCTGAAAACCGGCCGCTGGCAGATGGAGCTGGGCGGCTTAGAAAGCCCGACAACCAATCAGAAGTTTATCGATTTGCGCACGGGTGAGGTGTTGAACCGACTGTTTATCAAAGACAAACCTGCACCTAAAGTTTTTCCAGTGGCTTCAATTTAGCCCGGTGCTGTATTGCACTGATTTAAATTGAATTTATTGTATTCGCTGACAGCGATGTTTCAGACGGACTGACCGTCATTACTTGATAAATCATCCAAACCATACAGGAGAATTAACATGATTCGGCTGCATCCCGAACAGTTAAACGGAAAACTACAATTCATGCGCGACTACATCAGCGCGCAAAACGCGGCGGACGGCTCGAAAATGGATGCCAATGCCAACGTAACGCAAAAAAACATCGCCACGATGGAAGCGGAAATCATGAAAGACTTTTTCGTGCAGATTAACCGCGCCCAAGTGTCGCGCAAAATTGCCGAAATTTTTGACCAATCCGTCGCAGACGAATACATCCGCCAGATTGAGGCGCATGAGATTTATGTGCACGACGAAACCAGCCTCAAGCCTTATTGTGTGTCGGTTACGCTGTATCCCTTCCTGCTCGATGGCTTAAGCAAACTCGGCGGCGAATCCAAAGCGCCGCAACATCTGGCTTCGTTTTGCGGCTCGTTTATCAACTTGGTGTTTGCCATCAGCGCGCAGTTTGCCGGTGCGGTGGCAACGGTGGAATTTCTGACCTATTTCGATTACTTCGCCCGCAAAGACTACGGCGACGATTATTTGGAAACCCACGGCAAAGAAATCGCCAACCATATGCAGCAGGTAGTGTACAGCATCAACCAACCCGCCGCCGCGCGCGGCTATCAGAGCGTGTTTTGGAATATTTCCGTTTACGATCAATACTATTTCGACGCAATGTTCGGCGATTTCGTCTTCCCCGATTTCAGCAAACCGGTCTGGGCGAGTGTGGCGAAGCTGCAAAACTTCTTCCTCAAATGGTTCAATCAAGAGCGCAGCAAAGCTGTTTTGACCTTCCCCGTCGTGACCGCTGCGATGCTGACCGACGGCGGCAAATGCAAAGACACCGTGTTTGCCGACGAAATGGCGAAAGAGTTGGCGGAAGGCAATTCCTTCTTCGTCTATCTTTCCGACAATCCCGACTCGTTGGCTTCCTGCTGCCGCCTACGCAACGCCATTGAAGACCGCACTTTCAGCTACACCCTCGGCGCGGGCGGCGTGGCGACCGGTTCCATCAACGTTATCACCATCAATATGAACCGGCTGGAACAAGACGGGCGCGACCTTGCCGCTGAAGTCGCCAAAATCCACAAATACCAATACGCCTACCGCAAACTGATGGAAGAATACCAAGCTGCCGGCATACTGCACGTTTACGATGCAGGCTTCATCACGCTGGACAAACAGTTCCTCACCATCGGCATCAACGGCATGGCGGAAGCCGCCGAATCGCAAGGCATCAAAGTCGGCTACAACGACGACTACATCAACTTCGTCCAAGGCCGTCTGAAAACCATATTCGAAGCCAACCAAGCCGCCAGCAAACACTACGGCGTGAAATTCAACACCGAGTTTGTCCCCGCCGAAAATCTCGGCGTGAAAAACGCCAAATGGGACAAAGCCGACGGCTACAAAGTCAGCCGCGAATGCTACAACTCCTATTTCTACGTCGTCGAAGACGAAGAAATCAACGCGCTCGACAAATTCCTGCTGCACGGCAAAGAACTGGTGGACTGGCTCGACGGCGGATCCGCGCTGCACTTGAACCTTGACGAAGCCCTGCCCGAATCCGGCTACCGCTCGCTCTTGGACATCGCCGCGCAAACCGGCTGCAACTACTTCTGCGTGAACGTGCGCATCACCATCTGCAATGAATGCGGCCACATCGACAAACGTACCCTGCACGCCTGCTCCGCCTGCGGCTGCCACGACATCGACTACGGCACCCGCGTCATCGGCTATCTGAAACGCGTATCCGCCTTCTCAAGCGGACGACGTAAAGAACACGCGCTTAGACATTATCATCGTAACGCGGCGTAATCATTGAAAAAAGGAGTATTTAAAAAGCAAAGGTCGTCTGAAATTTCAGACGGCCTTGATCATGTTGAGATAGGCTGGCTCTTTTAATGATATAGTTTTGATTAAATTAAACAAAAACTCTTGACACCTTCATATAATGAATTAACATATAACATCCTTTAACCTAAATTTAAAAAAGTGAGAGACACATGAAAACATCAGCTTTATTGGCGGCTTTGTTGGCTGCTCTGTCCCTGTCAGCATGCGGCGGTTCAGGCTCATCTTCTTCTGCCGTTTGTGACGAGTACGAAAAAGCATTTGCGGAAGCAACTAAAGACGTAGATGCCGCAACCAAAGACATGATGCAAAAATCTTTCGAACAAACCAAAGAAGCGTTGAAAAACCTGCCTGCAGACCAACGCGATGCAACCTGTAAAACTTCTTTGGACGCTTTGAAAGGCGTTCCTGCTGCAGAAACTCCTGAAGAAAAAGCCGAAGAAGCCAAAGATGCCGCTGAAGAGGCTAAAGAAGAAGCAAAAGACGCAGCGGAAGATGCCAAAGAAGCTGCTGAAGACGCTAAAGAAGAAGCTAAATAATACAGATAGCTTTAGAGAGAAACGGATTCCATTGATTTGGAATCCGTTTTTTGTTGCGTGAATTAGGGTAGTTATTTTAGATAAGCTTTTTCAGTTTTCAGACGGCCATTTCTCATGCCGTCTGAAGGCGTTAATTTCGACTAAGTTAAAATTTACAGCAGCAAACAGTTAATCAAACTAACCGCGTGCGTGCCTCCGCTGTTTGCTGGCGGACAGGTTTTCGGCATGAGGGAAATGTGCGGAGAATTTGGTTTTAATCAGCCGCCAGCGCAGGGAATAATCCGCATCGTCTGGCGGTAGCGTCCAAATGGCGTGAATGTGGTTCGGCAGTACGCATACGGCGATGGATTCAAAGGGATATTGTTTTTGTACATCCATATAAGCCGCACGCAATAAATCGATATGTTCGACAAGCAGGCGCGATTTTGAGTCGGCGAGTTTGACGGTGAAAAAGAATGTGCCGCCGGCAATGAAGTTTCTGCGATAACGCGCTATAGGATTTTTGTTTGTGGTTTGGGTGTGTGGCGCAGCCACACACGCGGTCAGTAGGTACAGATACGGCTTGCTATGGTTTCTTTATTTTTAAAAAGTAACTATATTTCCGACATTAGTTCGAATTTTTCTTGCAGCAGGGGTGTTTATAGTTTCTTGTATATCCTTAATTAGCATAGGATCTGTACTAAATATTATTCTAGCTTTTCCCTCGGAATCTTTATCTTGTAGCTGAACGTAAAAAGTTACATTAAAGTTACTACCTGGAACCCAATATGAGTTTTCTGGATAAAAGAATACATCTCGCACATTTTGCCGTTTCTCCACACTAGTAGCAACCACATTATATTTTCCTTCATTGGTAGCACTACAAGAAATTGTAATTACTGGTTTCTTTTTAATGCTGGATCCTTCGTATCGTGTGCACTGCCCTACTTTTACTTTGGCTTGAAATCGATCGTCTATAATAAGGTTAAGATTTCTATTACGCTCTTCCGATTGGAGTTGATTTATATTAGATTTGATATTTTCAATATCAGCTTGTAATCTCAGTGTTTCATTGTTAAATCTTGCCGTTTCAAGTTCAATTCTTCTATTTTCATTCTCCAAAGTAGGTTTTGATATTTTTTCATATTGAAAATAAGAGATAACAAAAGCAATCAAACCAGTGATAATTGCTCCAGCAAGAGCTGCTTTAAGCTCATTATTCATTTAAGTATTTCCTATATTAAATATTAAAGATTTTTTTCAAATACTTCCCAGTATAACTACGCTTAACTCCCACCACTTCCTCAGGACTACCACAAGCAATAATCTTGCCACCTCCATCGCCACCTTCCGGCCCTAAGTCCACAATCCAATCCGCGGTTTTAATCACGTCCAGATTATGTTCGATAATCACTATTGAGTTGCCTTTGCCTTTTAGACGACCTATGACTTCCAGCAGCAGGGCAATGTCGGCAAAGTGCAGGCCGGTGGTGGGTTCGTCGAGGATATAGAGCGTTCTGCCGGTGTCGCGTTTGGAGAGTTCGAGAGCGAGTTTGACGCGCTGGGCTTCGCCGCCGGAGAGGGTAGTGGCGGACTGGCCGAGGCGGATGTAGCCGAGGCCTACGTCCATCAGGGTTTGCAGTTTGCGCGATACGGTGGGGACGGCATCGAAAAATTCGCGGGCTTCTTCGACGGTCATGTCGAGGACTTGGCTGATGTTTTTGCCTTTGTATTGGATTTCGAGCGTTTCGCGGTTGTAGCGTTTGCCGTGGCAGACTTCGCAGGGGACGTACACGTCGGGCAGGAAGTGCATTTCGACTTTAATTACGCCGTCGCCTTGGCAGGCTTCGCAGCGGCCGCCTTTGACGTTGAAGGAGAATCTGCCGACGTTGTAGCCGCGTTCGCGAGAGAGGGGTACGCCGGCAAAGAGTTCGCGGATGGGGGTGAACAGGCCGGTGTAGGTGGCGGGGTTGGAGCGCGGGGTACGGCCGATGGGTGATTGGTCGACGTTGATGACTTTGTCGAGGTGTTCGAGGCCGTGGATGTCGTCGTATGGGGCGGGTTCTTCTTGGGCGCGGTTGAGTTCGCGGGCGGTGATTTTGGCGAGGGTGTCGTTAATCAGGGTGGATTTGCCGCTGCCGGATACGCCGGTGATGCAGGTAATCAAACCGAGCGGCAGTTCGAGGGTAACGTTTTTGAGGTTGTTGCCGCGCGCACCTTTGAGGACGAGCATTCGGTCGGGATTGACGGGCGTGCGTTCAGACGGCACGGCAATGGATTTTTTGCCGCTGAGGTATTGTCCCGTAACGGAGTTTTCGCATTTGGCGACGTTTTCTGGCGTGTCGGCAATCAGTACGTTGCCGCCATGTTCGCCTGCGCCCGGGCCCATATCGACGACGAAATCGGCTTCGCGGATGGCGTCTTCGTCGTGTTCGACCACAATCACGCTGTTGCCCAAATCGCGCAGGCGTTTGAGGGTGGCGAGCAGGCGGTCGTTGTCGCGCTGGTGCAGGCCGATGGAGGGTTCGTCCAAAACGTACATTACGCCGGTCAGGCCGCTGCCGATTTGGCTGGCGAGGCGGATGCGCTGGGCTTCGCCGCCGGATAGGGTTTCGGCGGAGCGGCTTAAATTCAGGTAATCCAGCCCGACGTTAATCAGGAAGCCGAGTCGCTCGGTGATTTCTTTGAGGATTTTTTCGGCGATTTGTTTTTTGTTGCCGTCCAAATCCAGCGTTTCAAAGAATTGGTGGGTTTTGGTCAGCGGCCAGGCGGAGACTTCGTGCAAAGGTTCGCCGCTGACGTAAACGTAGCGGGCTTCTTTGCGCAAACGTGCGCCGCCGCAGCTCGGGCAGGCGCGGTGGTTTTGGTATTCGCGCAGTTTTTCGCGCACGGTTTCGCTGTCGGTTTCTCGGTAGCGACGTTCGAGATTGGGGATGATGCCCTCAAAGGCATGGCTGCGGTTGAAGGTAGTGCCGCGTTCAGACAGGTAAGTGAAATCAATGACTTCTTTGCCTGAGCCGTGCAAGACAACTTTTCTGACTTTTTCAGGCAGTGTTTCCCATGCTGCATCCGCATCAAACTCATAATGGCGTGCTAACGATTGAATCATTTGGAAATAGAATTGGTTGCGCTTATCCCAGCCGTCAATCGCGCCTGCGGCTAAGGATAGTTCGGGATGGGCGACCACTTTTTCGGGATCGAAGAAGTTAGTATTACCCAAGCCGTCGCAAGTCGGGCAATAACCCATCGGGTTGTTGAAGGAAAACAGACGCGGCTCTAATTCGGGCAGACTGTACGAACATACGGGACAGGCGAAACGCGCGGAGAACCAATGTTCTTCGCCGCTGTCCATTTCCATCGCCAGTGCGCGCTCGTTGCCGTGGCGCAATGCGGTTTCAAAACTTTCTGCCAGCCGCTGCTTGATGTCAGCTTTTACTTTCACGCGGTCGATGACGACGTCGATGTTGTGTTTGATGTTTTTTTCCAGCTTCGGTACTTCGTCCAACTGATAGACTTCGCCGTCCACGCGCACCCGTGCAAACCCCTGCGCCTGCAAGTCGGCAAAGAAATCGACAAATTCGCCTTTACGCTCGCGCACTGCCGGCGCAAGAATCATCACGCGCGTGTCTTCCGGCAGCTTCAAGACGGCATCGACCATCTGCGACACGGTCTGGCTGGATAGCGGCAGATTGTGTTCGGGGCAATACGGCGTGCCGACGCGGGCGTACAAAAGGCGCAGGTAGTCGTGGATTTCCGTAACCGTGCCAACGGTGGAACGCGGGTTGTGGCTGGTGGATTTTTGCTCGATGGAAATTGCGGGCGAGAGGCCTTCGATCAAATCGACATCGGGTTTGTCCATCATCTGCAAAAATTGACGGGCATAGGCGGAAAGGCTTTCGACATAACGGCGTTGGCCTTCGGCATACAGCGTATCAAACGCCAGCGACGATTTGCCGCTGCCTGACAATCCTGTTACCACCACGAGCTTGTGGCGCGGAATATCTAAATCGACATTTTTCAAATTATGTGTACGCGCGCCACGGATGCGGATGGTGTCATTATCGTGTGAATGTTTGGGATGATGGTTGCACATATTGTCAGGCCGTCTGAAAAATAAAATAAACGGCTATTGTAGCACTTTTCAAATGACAGACTGGATAGATAAAGCATTTGATATAAAAGAAACAAAGAGGCCGTCTGAAAATATGTTTTCAGACGGCCTTTGATATAGATGGATCAGCTTATTAGTCGATTTTGCGGAGAATTTCGCGTAGGGCTTTTTGCCAGTCGGACGGTTTGATACCGAATTCGGTCTCTAGGCGTGAGCAATCCATGATGCTGTATGCCGGACGCGGAGCGGGCAGGGGGTATTGATCAGTGGTAATTGCGTTCAGTTCCGGAATGCGGAAGCTGTCGTCTAATTGGTGGGCCGTCTGAAAGATGGCTTTGGTAAATTCGTACCATGTTGCCGATTTATTGCCACAGTAATGGAAGATGCCGCGTGGGGAGGTAGGCTGTTGCAGTAAACTGATGATGGCGTGAGCCAAGTCGCCTGCATAAGTCGGACAGCCGGTTTGGTCGTGAACAATGGAGAGGGAATCGCGTTCTTTGGCAAGGCGCAGCATGGTTTTGACGAAATTGCTGCCGTATTCGCTAAACAGCCATGAAGTACGGACGATTGTACTTTCAGGATGTGCGGCTAAAGCCAAAAGCTCGCCTGCTACTTTGGATTGACCGTAAGTGCTGCGCGGATTGGTGTAGTCGGTTTCGCGGTAAGGGCGTTTGCCTTCGCCGTCGAATACATAATCAGTGGAAATATGAATAAAGCGAGCGTGTGCGGCGCGGGCAGCTGCGGCCAGGTTGTGAACAGCGCTTGCATTGACGGCAAAAGCGGCTTCAGCGTTTTCTTCTGCTTTATCGACGGCAGTGTAAGCTGCGGCATTAACGATGGCATCTGGTTGGAAATTTTTGATCATGTGATGCACGGCTTCGGTATCGGTAATGTCCAGCGAAGTAGAGTCGGTAGCAATCAGTTCCCAATCTTCGGGCAGGCGGTCGCGCAGACAACGGGCAAGCTGGCCTTTGGCTCCGGTCAATAAAGTACGCATGGTTGAGTATCTCCTCTAATAGCTGTTAAATAGGTGTTCGTGTCATTATAGTGTAAATACGACAAATTCACATTATTGGCGTAGAACAAAATGCAGAGGCGGCTGTATTTGGGTAAATTGTCGATATTATCTATTCAGAATAATAACCACTTATTGGTATTATGTTTGTTTACTATAACTAGAGTTAAAATTCAGCTTTTAACAAGATAGATAAAGGATCTATGCTGTTTGAGAGAGTGTGAATCAATGTTAATGTTTTTATTGTTACTAGGATAATGGAATTTAAAAACAGGCGAAACTCTGTCCTTTTATCGGCAAATTCTACCGTTTGATATTTTTGAGTAAATATTTTGCAAAATATTACTAAAATAATAATTGGGCAAGGGCGGATTTGCTCGTTCCGTCAACCCAATATTTTATTAACTTTTGGGAGTAATTATTATGGCATACTGTTACGGGGGGTATTACACTAGACCCCTGGTTAGTTCTTACTGCGCTCCTGCGCCTAAGGCTTCCTACTCTTCTTACTACTGCGCTCCTGCAGCAAAATCTTCTGTTTCTATCGGCAGCATCGCTAGCATTGCCAGCGTCGGCGTGTCAGTAGTTAACGCGGTAACCGGTTTGGTTTCTGCTATTGCGGCTTTCTGCCCACCGGCAAAAACGCCTAACTACAAATGTGTTCCGGTTTGCCCACCTTACAACTGCGATCCAATCAAACCGATCCCATGTCCAAAACCACAACCTAAACCTCAGCCTAAGCCTCAACCAAAACCTGAGCCTAAACCTGAGCCACAGCCAGAACCGCAACCAGAACCAAAACCACAACCAAAACCTGAGCCTAAGCCAGAACCGAAACCTGAGCCTAAACCAGAACCAAAACCTGAGCCTAAGCCAGAGCCAAAACCTGAGCCTAAACCAGAACCGAAACCTGAGCCAGACTGCAAAGACTGTGTTGACGACCATAACCAAAACAACTCATACGGTCACGAAGACAAAAACCCAGGTAATGTCATCCGAGCTGAAGACTGCAAAGACGGCAACGTTATCCGTGGTACCGATGCTAAAGATACCATTTATGGTACTGCTTGCGAAGACATCATCTACGGTGGCAACGGCACAGACGTAATCTACGCCGGTGCTGGTAACGACACCATTTACGGTGATGCCGACGGTGACTCTCTGTACGGTGAAGAAGGTAAAGACTACCTGCAAGGTGGTGCCGGTAACGACTACCTGAACGGTGGTTCCGGTGCTGACATCATGCGCGGTGGCGACGGTAACGACGTTTACTTCGTTGACAATGCCAACGACCAAGTTATCGAGTACGGCAATGCACATGCCGGTATCGATACTGTTCGTACCGTTATCGACTACACCCTGACCGATCACGTTGAAAACCTGATTTTGCAAGGTATGCAAAACCTGAACGGTACCGGTAACTCTTTGAACAACAACATCGAAGGTAACGGCGGCAACAACCATCTGTACGGTTTGGCCGGCGACGACTGTCTGGTTGGTAAAGACGGTAACGACTACCTCGACGGCGGTGTCGGCAACGACATCCTGATCGGCGGTACCGGTAACGACACTTACTTCTTCGACAAAGGTTACGGTCACGACACTATCCGTGAAGAAAGTGGTAATGACACCCTGTTGTTCGGTAAAGGCGTTGCAGCTTCCGACGTATTGCTGAGCAAATCTGGTGCTAACCTGACTGTTTCTGTCGGTACTAACGACAGCATCACCATCGACGACTGGTTCACCGGTAACGATCACAAAGTTGAAAACTTCAAGTTTGCTGACGGTAGCACTTACCAAGTAACCGGCCACGGCGACTACTACTCTCTGTCTGCTGTGAACCAAATCCAAGATCAGACTCAGGCTCCTGCCATCTGATAGGATGATGGTTTTTAGGGTTTGTCCCTAAAATCAAAGTCTAAGGCCGTCTGAAACCGAGCTATAAGGTTTCAGACGGCCTTTATTTTGTAAACAATCTGACGAAAGATGCCAAATTGGGCTAAAATACCAAATTCTTCTGTTTACCAAAGAGATACCCGAAATGTCTGAAATCAGCTTGAAAAAAATCTACTCCGGCAAAGTCCGCGATTTGTACGAAATTGACGATAAACGTATGTTGATGGTTGCTTCCGACCGTCTGTCTGCATTCGATGTGATTTTAGATGATCTGATTCCGGGTAAAGGAGAGATTCTGACGCAGATTTCCAATTTTTGGTTTAAAAAACTGGCTCATATCATGCCTAACCATTTTACCGGTCAGACAGTTTACGATGTTTTGCCTGAAAATGAAGCTAAAGCTTTGGAGAAACGCGCCGTCGTGGCTAAAAAGCTCACTCCGGTGAAAGTGGAGGCTATTGTGCGCGGTTATCTGGCAGGTAGCGGTTGGAAAGATTATCAAAAGACAGGCTCTGTTTGCGGTATTCAACTGCCTGAAGGTATGCAGGAAGCGCAGCAGTTGCCTGAAGTGATTTTTACGCCATCGACCAAAGCCGCAGTTGGCGATCATGATGAAAACATCAGCTTTGAAGAATGCGAACGCATTATCGGAAAAGAATTGGCTGCGGAAGTGCGCGCTAAGGCGATTCAGCTTTACACGGAAGCGGCCGAATATGCCAAATCTCGCGGTATTATTATTTGCGACACTAAATTTGAATTTGGTTTGGATGAGGAAGGTACGCTGACTTTGATGGACGAAGTGTTGACGCCTGACTCCAGTCGTTTTTGGCCTGCCGACCAATACAAAGTCGGCACCAATCCACCGTCTTTTGACAAACAATTTGTCCGCGACTGGCTGGAGCAAAGCGGTTGGAATAAAAAAGCGCCTGCGCCTAAAGTGCCTGCCGATGTGATTCAAAAAACAGTCGAAAAATATCAGGAAGCATTGACTTTGCTGACTCAGGGTTAATTTTTAAGTTTGAAGGCCGTCTGAAAGAGATATGTTTCAGACGGCCTTTTTATTGTATAAATACTGGATTTTAAGGATAGTTGCCTTTATAATCGAGAGTTGTTTTCAGCGACTGAAAGGCCGTCTGAAAGCTTATTTATAACCTGCCGCACGGTCTGAAACCCTAACTATGCACATTCGGATTTTAGTGTGCATTATTAGTGTTTTAGCAGTGCGGTATTTTGAAAGGAACAATGATGTTCAATAAACACGTTAAGACCTTCCAATACGGTAATCAAACCGTTACTTTGGAAACCGGCGAAATCGCTCGCCAAGCCGCTGCAGCCGTTAAAGTATCTATGGGCGACACTGTTGTTTTGGTTGCCGTTACTACCAACAAAGAAGTGAAAGAAGGCCAAGACTTCTTCCCTCTGACTGTCGATTACCTCGAGCGTACTTACGCAGCAGGTAAAATCCCCGGCGGTTTCTTCAAACGCGAAGGCAAACAAAGCGAAAAAGAAATCCTGACCAGCCGTTTGATCGACCGTCCGATTCGTCCTTTGTTCCCTGAAGGTTTCTATCATGACATCCAAATCGTAGCGATGGTGGTGTCTGTTGACCCTGAAATTGATTCTGACATTCCTGCCATGCTCGGCGCGTCTGCCGCGCTGGTGTTGAGCGGTGTACCGTTTGCCGGTCCGATTGGCGCGGCACGCGTGGGTTATGTAAACGGCGTGTACGTTTTGAACCCGACTAAAGCCGAATTGGCTAAATCACAATTGGACTTGGTTGTTGCCGGTACTTCTAAAGCCGTGTTGATGGTGGAATCCGAAGCCGACATCTTGTCTGAAGAAGTGATGCTGGGTGCGGTTGTTTACGGTCACGATCAAATGCAAGTGGCCATTAATGCCATCAATGAGTTTGCCGACGAAGTTAATCCGGAAGTTTGGGATTGGAAAGCACCTGAAACCAATGAAGAATTGGTTGCCAAAGTACGCGAAATTGCCGGCGAAACCATTAAAGAAGCGTTTAAAATCCGTCAAAAACAAGCGCGTTCTGCCAAATTGGACGAAGCTTGGAATGCCGTGAAAGAAGCGTTGATTACCGAAGAAACCGACACTTTGGCAGCCAACGAAATCAAAGGCATTTTCAAACACTTGGAAGCCGATGTTGTCCGCAGCCAAATTTTGGACGGCCAACCACGTATCGACGGTCGCGACACCCGCACTGTTCGTCCGCTGAACATTCAGACCGGCGTATTGCCGCGTACGCACGGTTCTGCATTGTTTACCCGTGGTGAAACCCAAGCTTTGGCGGTTGCAACTTTGGGTACTTCACGCGACGAACAAATCATTGATGCGCTGTCCGGCGAATATACTGATCGCTTCATGCTGCACTACAACTTCCCTCCATACTCTACCGGCGAAGTGGGTCGCGTAGGCGCGCCAAAGCGTCGTGAAATCGGTCACGGCCGCTTGGCTAAACGTGCGTTGTTGGCCGTATTGCCAGAACCTGAAGATTTCAGCTACACCATGCGCGTGGTTTCTGAAATTACCGAATCCAACGGCTCTTCCTCTATGGCTTCCGTCTGCGGCGGCTGCTTGAGCCTGTTGTCTGCCGGTGTGCCTTTGAAAGCACACGTTGCCGGTATCGCCATGGGTCTGATTTTGGACAACAACAAATTTGCCGTCCTGACCGACATCTTGGGCGACGAAGACCACTTGGGCGATATGGACTTTAAAGTAGCTGGTACAACCGAAGGTGTGACCGCGCTGCAAATGGACATCAAAATCCAAGGTATTACCAAAGAAATCATGCAAATTGCTTTGGCTCAAGCCAAAGAAGCACGTTTGCACATCTTGGATCAGATGAAAGCCGCCGTTGCAGGCCCACAAGAGCTGTCTGCACACGCGCCACGCTTGTTCACCATGAAAATCAACCAAGACAAAATCCGTGATGTGATTGGTAAAGGCGGCGAAACCATTCGTTCGATTACTGCTGAAACCGGTACTGAAATCAACATCGCTGAAGATGGTACCATCACTATCGCTGCGACTACTCAAGAAGCAGGCGATGCAGCGAAAAAACGTATCGAAGAAATCACTGCCGAAGTGGAAGTGGGCAAAGTGTACGAAGGTACTGTGGTTAAAATCCTCGACAACAACGTTGGCGCGATTGTCAGCGTGATGCCGGGCAAAGACGGTTTGGTACACATCAGCCAAATCGCCCACGAGCGCGTACGCAATGTCAGCGACTATCTGCAAGTAGGTCAGGTTGTGAATGTGAAAGCATTGGAAGTAGACGATCGTGGTCGCGTACGCCTGTCTATCAAAGCTTTGCTGGAAGCTCCTGCTCGCGAAGAGAAAGCAGCCGAATAATCTGATTATTCAAACTTGAAACAAAAGGCCGTCTGAAAATTTCAGACGGCCTTTTGTTTATTTGAATGATGAATTTAAAAATGAGTTTGCCTTTACTTTGATAAAAGGGATTACTACAATGTTTGTAATTTAATAAATATATTCATTTCTCAAGGAGTATGCAATGAATGCTACACAATTAATCAGCCGGCTGACGCAAACCGTCGGTGAAAAATACATCATCACAGACCCGGCAAAAACCGAACAATACCGTCAAGGCTACCGTTTTGGCGAAGGCAAGGCGCTGGCAGTTGTCCGTCCGGGTACGGTTTTGGAAATGTGGCAAATCTTGCAGGCGTGTGTTGAGGCTGATGTTATCGTGATTACGCAGGCCGCCAATACCGGCCTGACCGGCGGCTCGACTCCTGACGGCAATGATTACGACCGCGATATCGTGATTGTAAATACCATGCGTCTGAACATCATTCAGCCAATTAATAATAACGAACAAGTTGTCTGCCTGCCCGGTTCTACCCTGAATCAATTGGAACTGCTGCTGAAACCTTTAGGCCGTGAGCCGCACTCAGTGATCGGTTCGTCCTGTATCGGCGCATCTGTATTGGGTGGCGTATGTAATAACTCGGGTGGCGCACTGGTGCAGCGTGGCCCGGCTTATACGGAAATGGCGCTGTTTGCACAAATCAACGAAGAAGGCAAGCTGGAGCTGGTCAACCATTTGGGTATTGATTTGGGTGAAACCCCTGAAGAAATTTTGACCAACTTGCAAGGTTTCCATTATCAGCGAAAAGACATTACGCAAGATGCCGGCAAAGGGCATGACCATGCGTACTGCGATCATGTTCGCCAAGTGAATGAACCGACTGCCGCACGTTTTAATGCCGACCCTGCGCGTCACTATGAAGCATCAGGCTGCGCGGGCAAGCTGATGGTGTTTGCCGTGCGTCTGGATACTTTCCCGCAAGAAAAACAGACTGCCGTGTTCTATATCGGCACCAATGATATTAATGAGCTGACCGATATTCGTCGTGCTGCTTTGAGTGAGTTTAAAAACCTGCCTATTTCCGGTGAGTATATCCATCGTCATGCTTTTGATATTGCTGCCGTTTATGGTAAAGATACGTTTTATATCATTAAGACGTTCGGTACCCACCAACTTCCGAAACTGTTTGATCTGAAAGCCCGTGTGGATAGATTCAGCAAAAAGATAAGTTTCTTACCAAAACACTTCTCTGATAAATTCATGCAACTGATCAGTAAAATTTTGCCTGATCACTTGCCGAAATCTATGCGCAACTATCGGGATAAATATGAACATCACCTAATTTTAAAAATGGGTGGCGAGGGCGTAGAAGAAGCGCGTGCTTTCTTGAAGGAATATTTTGCAACCCATGGCGGCGCATTCTTCGAATGTAATGCCGAAGAAACGCAGGCGGCCATGCTGCATCGCTTTGCTGTGGCTTCTGCCGCGATCCGTTATCGTTCTGTACATGATGATGAAGTAGAGGATTTGGTTGCACTCGATATCGCCTTGCGCCGTGATGATCGTGATTGGTTTGAAACACTGCCGCCTGAAATCGACAATAAAATCATCCATAAATTGTATTACGGACATTTTATGTGTCATGTGTTCCATCAGGACTACATCATTAAAAAAGGCAACGACTGTATGGCTTTGGAACATGAAATGCTCCATCTGCTTGACCAACGCGGTGCGCAATATCCTGCCGAGCATAATGTCGGTCATCTGTATGAAGCCAAGCCCGAGCTGAAACAGTTCTATAAAAAACTTGACCCGACCAACAGCTTCAACCCCGGTATCGGTAAAACCAGTAAGAAGAAAAACTGGGCTGAATAAAGCATAGTTAAACAAAAGCCGTCTGAATTTTTCAGACGGCCTTTTTATATGCTTGCTTATCAGAACAGGTTGCTGATGAAAATCAGCAGGATGACCAACGGCACGAGGTATTTCACATAGGCAAACCAGATATTGACTGTGGTATGGTTGCCTTTGTAGAGTAATTCGTCCTTCGCTTCATCTTTCATCACGAAGCCGACAAACAAGGCAGAGCCAAGCGCGGTCAGCATAAACAGGATGTTGCCGCTGATATAGTCAAAGGCATCGAAAATGTTTTTACCAAATACGGAAATATCTTTCCAAGGGCCGTAGCTCAAGATGGACGGGATATTGCCGAAGATAAAAATACCTGCTAGTACGATGGTAATCGCGGCTGCGCGGCGGATTTTGGTTTTCTCCTGAATGGTCGTAATCAACACTTCATAAATGGTCAGAGAAGTAGTCAGCGCGGCAATCAGAAGCAGTGAGAAGAAAATCACTGCAAACACTGGGCCTGCCCACATATTGGAAAACACGATCGGCAGGCTTTGGAACACCAGCGTCGGGCCGGAGTTAGGGGCAACGCCAAAGCTGAAGAGGGATGGGAAAATCATAAAGCCGGCCAATACGGCAATCAAAGTATTGGTAATCGCGGTAATCACGGCCGTCTGAACCAAATTTTCGTTTTTATCTAGATAGCTGGACAAGGTAATCATCACGCCGAAACCCAAGCTTAAGGCGAAGAATACTTGACCTAAAACGAAGACGAACAGTTCAGCCGTAATTTTGCTGAAATCAGGCTTCAGATAGAAAGTAATCCCTTCCATTGCGCCCGGCAGGGTAACGTTGCGCACGACCATGGCAATCAGGAACAAAAACAGCAAAGGCATCAGGTATTTTGCCGCTTTTTCAATGCCGCCGATGACGCCTTTGACCAAAATCCATTGGTTTACGACCACAAACAAGAAAGTGTAGAACGCAATTTCCCAGGGGCTGTTTTCAATGTGTTCGGTAAAGAAGCTTTTGGTAACTTCACCGGAAACCGGGCTGGAAATGTCCAAATTACCGCCAATGATATTGATGATGTAGCTGATAACCCAGCCGCCGAGCACCATGTAATAGGCCATGATGCCGAATGCGCCGAGCAGGCCCATCCAGCCGACCAATTTCCAAACTTTGGCAACGGGTTTGCCATTCATTGTGCCGCCAAACGCATCCAGCGCGTTCACGCCTTTACGGCGGCCGATGACGTTTTCCACCAAAATCATCGGAATACCGATGACCAGCATGGCGATACAGAACAGAAACACATATGCACCGCCGCCGTTTTCACCGACCAAATACGGGAAACGCCAAGTTGCACCAAAGCCGACAGTCGCGCCGGCAACGGTAAGGATGTAAGTCAAACGGTTGGACCAGGTTTGACGGGGTTGATTGGAAGACATAAATACTCAGATGCATAAAAATAAAGACAACATTTTACCGTAAAGATTTAACGAATCTTGACTAAAGTCTGAAAAGAAAATTAGTTAAAAAAACCATGTAATGAAGAATTTTTAGTGGGTTTCTCTGGTTTGCTTGGTATTGAAACCTGCAAACAGAGAATTTGTCTGAAGCGATACGAATGATTGAAAGAGCCCTAACGATAAAGGCCGTCTGAAAGGTGGGATATGGGAAAGGGTTGTTGTGAGGAGATTGGATAGCACTAAGGTGTGCTTTCAAATATGTCGGCAACAAAGATGGTATTTCTCTGAGGTTGTCTAATAACATCCTGTAACCTTAGCTTGGATAGTCGCCGATGGTTTTTCTTTCTATAAAACGATTTGTCTGAAATTGGAACGGTACAGATTGATGCGGAAGAGACGAGAAAGAGAAAAGGAGGAATGGCAAGGTAATGAGTGGGAGATGAGGTTGAGTAATGATGGCTTCTTTAGATGAGAAAGGCCGTCTGAAAGTACATTCGTTTGGTTACCAAATTTTAGATAAAAAAAACCATCTATACTAAGGGGAAAGTATAGATGGCCAAACACATTACGGGGAAAACGTCTTACTCACTTACTCACTTCTTTCGAAGCAAGTGTTACTCAGACAGGCGAATTATACAATAGTTCAGTCTTTACAGTGTTAAATTCTGTTAAATAAAAATAATAAGGTTTAGATGTTTGATTTTAAATATATAAAAAATCTATATTGTTTAAAAATTTATCGAAAAAATTTGGAATTTTTTTAGATTTGGATAAATTTCCATTCTCCTGCGGCCAAATCATCGACATTCCAGTCGCCGAATTTCTCACGATGGAGCTGCTCGACACGGTTGCCTGCGGCTGCAATCATGCGTTTGACCTGATGGTATTTACCCTCGGTAATGGTCATTATCAATGTGGTTGGGTCGGCCAATACTGCTTCGGCCGCGGCGACGGTTTCATTATCGTCATGTAGGAGGACGCCGTTTTTCAGCGTAGTGCAAAGGGTATCGTCGGCAGGATGTTTCAAAGTGACGCGGTAGAGCTTCGGAACTTTGTGTTTGGGCGAGGTAACGCGGTGGTTAAACTGCCCGTCGTTGGTAATCAGAATAATACCGGTTGTGTCTGCATCCAAGCGGCCGACTGCCTGCATATCGATATTGCGCATGTGGTCGGGAAAAAGGCTGAAGATGCTTGGGTATTGCTGAGGTTTGTGCGAAGTTTCGTAATCTGCAGGCTTATGAAGCAGAATGTAGAAATAGGGCATGGGTACGGCGGCAATTTCTTCGCCGTCAACAGACAGGGCGTGCACTTGAGACGGGTCGATATCGTCTTTGGCACGATTATGGATTTCGCCGTTGATGGCAATGCAGTCATTGTCTATCAGCCATTGGCATTGCTTGCGGCTGCCGAGGCCTTGTGATTGGATGTATTTGAGCAGTTGCATGGTTAAAAAGTAGGAAATGTTCAGACGGCCTTTATTGTACTGGAAAACCGGTGTTTAGGCCGTCTGAAAAGTAGGGGCAAAAAAAATCGCCCCTTTAAAATTTTAAGGGGCGCAAAAGGAACACAAACCACTACCAAAAACTGTTACAGGGCAAATTCTCCTATTTGATGTGTTGCCGGATAAAGTGCTTTCATCAGGTCATGCGGTGAAAGCGAGAAATCTTTGCTGTTTGTCGTCAGACGGCCTTGCTGAGGCGTCAGCTCAAGCAATCGGACGTTTGCAGACTGGATAAACTTGTTTTTCGTGCGCTGCATTTTTCTTTGCAGGGCGGAAACAACGCGGTTGTACAGACTGTCTTTTTGTTTGACTTCGCGTGTGCCAGCAACCCAGCTCAAGCGTGTATTGCCGTCTTCATCTTCAATCAGCAGGATGCCAGTTTCTGATTGGGGCGATTTACCCATGCAAGGGAGCCAAACATAATATCGGCCATCTAAAGTAATGAATACTGCGTCATGTACTTCGCATTCGTCGCAACACTTGGTGGCGATTAAAGAGCGGATGGCTTGTTGGTGCAGTCTCAGAATGTCAAGGGAGACTTGCTTAAAAATACTTTCGGGCATTTTCTTCTCCTTTCATTCTGTTGTGCGGTTGTTTTGTCTCGATGGGTTGTATTATACGGCGATTTTTTAAATTTGCAAATGATAATTGTTCCTATTATTTAATTTATAAGTAAAATATTGATTATTAAAGAAATTAAATTTAAAAAATTTTTTAGAAATTAGGTTTCTACTCAAAAATGTCGTAATAGATGGCTATTAAATAAAAAAGAATAAAGGCCGTCTGAAAAAATCCAGTCGTAAAAAGGCATTTAAAAAGCAGCTAAAGTTTTGCTGACTATACATTTCAGACGGCCTTCAGTATGATTCAAGGCGTTTTGATAATTGCAGAAACCACCAACCATGAGCCAACGTCAGATTATCCTCGATACAGAGACCACGGGTCTTTATCCTGAAAACGGCGACCGTCTGGTCGAATTTGCCGGCTTGGAAATGATCAACCGCCAAATGACCGACTCCAACCTTCATTTATATGTCCACCCGGAACGCGATATGCCGGAGGAAGCGGCGAAGGTGCATGGTTTGACGATTGAAGTATTGGAAGCGAAGAATGCGCCGCCGTTTGCCCAAGTGGGCGAACAGATTGCCGACTTTATACGTGGCGCAGAGCTGATTATCCATAATGCCAAGTTTGACGTCGGCTTCCTGAATATGGAATTCCGCCGCATGGGTTTGCCTTCTATCGAGAAACTGGGTTGCAAAGTCACCGACACGCTGGCTATGGCGCGTGAAATGTTTCCGGGGCAAAAGGCGAGTTTGGATGCGTTGTGTAACCGCTTTTCCGTTGACCGCAGCAAACGGGTCTTGCACGGCGCGCTAATCGACTGCGAACTTTTGGGTGAAGTCTATCTTGCCATGACGCGTCAGCAGTTCGACCTGATGGGCGGCGAGGCGGAAGAAGAGGGCGAAGTCAAACAAACCGTTATTGCGGAAACCAAACGTACCTCGCAGTTGAAAGTCATCAAAGCCAATGCGGACGAGCTGGCGGCACATGAAAAATATTTGGACGATTTGGGCGAAGCGTGTGTATGGCGCAAGGTCGAAACGCCGGATGAGGCCAATGCCGGAGCGTCAGCATGATGCGCCGCAATATCGCTTTGATTCCTGCTGCCGGCGTAGGAGCGCGATTTGGCGCAGGAAAACCTAAACAATATGTTGAAATCAATGGTAAAACCGTATTGCAACATACCATAGAAATCTTTGAGCAACACTCCCGCATAGATTTAATTGCCGTTATTCTTTCGCCGGAAGATTCGGTTTTTCAGACGGCCCTGTCTGAGAAAGTACGCGTCTTTCGAGTAGGTGGCGCAAGTCGTGCGGAAACGGTACGCAATGGTGTGTTCGCTTTATTGGAGCAAGGTTTGGCCGAGGCGCAAGACAATATTTTGGTTCATGATGCCGCGCGTTGTTGCCTGCCTGCTGAAGCGTTAACACGTTTGCTTAATGAGGCGGGTGAGAATGATGAAGGCGGTATTTTGGCCATACCGGTGGCTGATACGCTCAAGCGAGCAGACGGCAATCATCATATTGATGAAACCGTTGCACGCGCAGGATTGTGGCAGGCGCAAACGCCGCAGCTTTTTCAGACGGCCTTGTTACACCGTGCTTTATCGGTTGATGATTTAAGTGAAATTACGGATGAAGCGTCAGCGATTGAAAAACTGGGTATCCGGCCGCGTTTGGTGCAGGGCGATACGCGCAATTTGAAATTGACGTTGCCGCAAGACGAATACATTGTCAGATTGTTGCTCAAAGCCGTCTGAACAATCAAAACACATTATTTAAGGAAACAAACATGAATATCCGTATCGGACAGGGCTACGATGTCCATCAGTTGGTTGAAGGACGAGATTTGATACTCGGCGGCGTAAACGTTCCGTTTGAAAAAGGATTGCTGGGTCATTCCGATGCCGATGCGCTTTTGCATGCAATTACCGATGCCCTATTGGGGGCGGCCGGTTTGGGCGATATCGGCAGCCATTTTCCCGATACTACTGCTGAATTCAAAGATGCCGACAGCCGTGTGCTGTTGCGCGAGGCCTATCAAAGCGTGCAGGCATTGGGTTGGAAGGTGGTTAATGTCGATACGACTGTGATTGCGCAAAAGCCAAAACTTGCGCCACATATTCCGGCCATGCGCGCCAATATTGCCGCAGATTTAGGCTTGTCTGAAAACTGCGTCAACATCAAGGGTAAAACCAACGAAAAACTTGGCTATCTGGGACGTATGGAAGCCATTGAAGCGCAAGCGGCAGTATTGCTGATTAAAGCCTAAGAGCTTAAAATTACTTTATTATTCAAACTGAAAGACTGACAACATGGCAACTCAAGACGAACTCAAACGTATTGCCGCCGAAAAAGCGGTGGAATTTGTTCCTGAAAACGAATACATCGGTATCGGTACCGGATCTACCATCAACTTTTTTATCGAAGCTTTGGGTAAAAGCGGTAAGAAAATCAAGGGTGCCGTGTCTACTTCTAAAAAATCCAGCGAGCTTTTGGCGAAATACGAGATTCCAGAAGTTTCGCTGAATGAGGTGATGGGTTTGGCGGTTTATGTTGACGGCGCAGACGAAGTCAACCACGCGCTGCAAATGATTAAAGGCGGCGGCGGTGCGCATTTGAACGAAAAAATCGTGGCCAGCGCATCTGATAAATTTGTCTGTATCGCCGATGAAAGTAAATATGTTTCCCGTTTGGGTAAATTCCCATTGCCGGTAGAAGTGGTTGAAAATGCCCGTTCGCTAGTGTCGCGCAAACTGCTTGCCATGGGCGGACAGCCTGAGTTGCGTGTCGGTTATACCACTTTCTATGGCAATCAAATCGTCGATGTTCACGGCCTCAATATCGACCAAGCCCTGAAAATGGAAGACGAAATCAACAAAATCACCGGCGTACTCGAAAACGGTATTTTTGCTCGCGATGCCGCCGATGTGTTGGTTTTGGGTACGGCAGAAGGAGCAAAAGTCATCCTGCCTTGTCAGGATTAATGGAGATTAATCAATCTTAAAGGCCGTCTGAAAGTGCATCAGGTCTTTCAGACGGCCTTCAATTTGGCAAAATATGCAAATCAGTAAAATTATAAAATGGTTGCCCGTTGTTTTATCTGTTTTGGGCGCACTTGGTTATAGCTCACGCGATACCGAGTTGATTCGTACAGGGGTAAGTGTTGCCGCAACATTGGCACAAGGCGACAATATCGGTTTGGAAAAGGTCAATGAATGGCTGGGAGAAAATGTCGTCAAAGCCACATCTGACACCAAAGCCGAAGCTAAACCCAAACCGGAACAGAAACAAAAGTCATCGAGGCAATCCTACACATACAACGGAAAAATCATCAAAATCCATGATGGCGATACCATGCACATTATCGATAGCGACGGCAGGAAACACAAAATCCGCATGGCCTATATCGATGCCCCAGAAATCAATCAGGCCTATGGTACGCAATCACGAGACAATCTGATTGATGCAGCATTGAATAAAAAAGCCAAAGTGCGCGTATTTGAAGCCGACCGCTACCAGCGCGAAGTTGCCCAAGTATCAGTCGGCACGATTGACTTGAATTTGATGCAGATACGGGATGGTGCCGCATGGCATTATGAAAGTTATGCCAAAAAACAACAAAGTAAAACCGCTTACACTGACTATTCGGCCGCACAAAAACAAGCCAAGGAAAAACGTAAAGGTTTATGGAAAAGAGACAATCCGCAAGCACCTTGGCAATTTCGCCGTCAAAACCACGAGCAGCAGAACGACAATAAAAAGCAGTCTGATAAACAATGGTTTGGGATTTGGTAGGTTTTAAGAAAGAGGCCGTCTGAAAACTTTCAGACGGCCTTTAATCATTAAGGTTTAGTAATAAGATAAGAATGAGTGGCAGGTTTCTGATTAGAGGGTAATAGAAATAAAAGTGTGGTGTAATATTTTTAAGAAGGCAGATATGAAAAAAGACACCGTTAGCTGGTGTCTTTAGTATCTGGCAGAGAGGAAGGGATTCGAACCCTCGATACGCTATTCACGTATACACGCTTTCCAGGCGTGCGACTTAAACCACTCATCCACCTCTCTGTGGACTATTATCCTGACTTCTTATTTCAGAATAATGTGAAAACTTAACTGATTGATTTATCAGTGGTGCCCAGGAGAAGACTCGAACTTCCACACCCGTGAGGATACTAGCACCTGAAGCTAGCGCGTCTACCAATTCCGCCACCTGGGCAATTTAAATTTTCTTAAGCAAAGAAGCACCAAATTATTTGGTGCCCAGGAGAAGACTCGAACTTCCACGCCCGTGAGGACACTAGCACCTGAAGCTAGCGCGTCTACCAATTCCGCCACCTGGGCTTTGCTTTATTCTTCAATTTAAGGTAGAGTTGACTACTCTGAACTGCGAAGAAGCAGCTATTATATATTTTAAAAAAAGAATGTCAACTATCAAAATGAACAAAAATACTAAATCTTTAAATTTACGAGAAAAAGACCCGTATTTGGAGCGGGAGAAACAACGTTACGCTCATCCGTTGCCCAGCCGCGAATGGGTCATTGAATTATTGGAACAAAAAGGTGTGCCGACCAAAATCGAAGCGTTGGCACATGAATTGTCGATTGCAGAAGATGAATATGAATTCTTCGAGCGCCGTCTGAAAGCAATGGCGCGTGATGGTCAGGTGTTGATCAACCGACGTGGTGCGGTGTGCGCGGCAGAAAAATTGGCATTGGTTAAATGCCGTGTCGAAGCGCATAAAGACGGCTTTGGTTTTGCCGTGCCGCTAACCCCGACGGGCGAAGGCGATTTCGTTTTGTATGAGCGTCAGATGCGCGGCGTAATGCACGGGGATATTGTTACCGTTCGTCCTGCCGGTATCGACCGCAGAGGCCGTCGTGAAGGTACGGTTTTAGATGTGGTGGAGCGTGCGCAGTCTAAAGTGGTCGGCCGTTTTTATATGGATCGCGGCGTGGCTATTTTGGAGGCAGAAGACAAGCGTTTGAGCCAAAGTATCGTGCTGGAACCTGAAAGCGTGGCGCACTTTAAACCGCAATCCGGTCAGGTGATTGTGGCTGAAATTGAGACGTATCCTGAAGCGCATCGTCCTGCTGTGGCTAAGCTGATTGAAGTATTAGGCGATTATGCCGACAGCGGTATGGAAATCGAAATTGCTGTACGCAAGCACCATTTGCCTCATCAATTCAGCGAAGCATGTGTCAAAGCTGCGAAGAAAATTCCTGATCATGTGCGTAAAACCGACTTGAAAGGGCGCGTGGACTTACGCGATTTGCCTTTGGTAACCATTGACGGTGAAACTGCACGGGACTTTGACGATGCGGTTTTTGCTGAAAAAGTCGGTCGCAATTACCATTTGGTGGTGGCGATTGCCGATGTCAGCCATTATGTCCGTCCTGATGACGGAATTGATGTAGATGCTCAGGAACGCAGTACCAGCGTGTATTTTCCACGCCGCGTGATTCCGATGCTGCCGGAGAAGTTGTCCAACGGCATCTGCTCGCTCAATCCTGATGTTGAACGCCTGTGTATGGTGTGCGATATGGTGATTACCTATGCCGGCAATATCAAGGAATACTGTTTCTATCCGGCAGTAATGCGTTCTCATGCGCGACTGACTTACAATCAAGTTTGGGATTGGATTTCAGACGGCCGGGATCATCCGTTTAAACCGCAAATTGATACTCTGTATAAGTTATTTAAAATCTTGCAGAAAAAACGTTTTGAGCGTGGCGCGGTTGAGTTTGAGAGCGTTGAGACTCAGATGGTTTTTGACGACAACGGTAAAATCGACAAGATTGTTCCCGTTTTCCGCAATGATGCGCATAAGCTAATTGAAGAATGTATGTTGGCGGCGAATGTTTGCGCGGCAGAATTTTTGCTGAAAAACAAACATACGGCTTTATTCCGCAATCACTTGGGCCCGACTCCTGAAAAACTGGCTACTTTACGCGAGCAGCTTGGTTTGCTGGGGCTGAGTCTGGGTGGCGGTGATAATCCGACGCCGAAAGACTATGCTGCGCTTGCTGAGCAATTTAAAAACCGTCCGGACGCGGAATTGTTGCAAGTGATGATGCTGCGTTCTATGCAGCAGGCGGTTTATGAGCCGCATTGCGACGGTCACTTTGGTCTGGCTTATAGCGCATATGCACACTTTACTTCGCCTATCCGCCGTTATCCGGATTTGACGGTCCATCGTGCCATTAAGGCTGTATTGAACGGACAAACTTACCAGCCCAATAAAACCTGGCAGGCTTTGGGCGTGTATACTTCTTTCTGCGAGCGCCGAGCCGATGATGCCAGCCGCGATGTGGAAAACTGGCTGAAAACTTATTATATGCGCGACAAAGTCGGCGAAGTCTTCAGCGGCAAGATTTCGGGCATGACCAGCTTCGGTATTTTTGTAACCTTGGATGATATTCATATCGACGGCTTGGTACATATCAGCGATTTGGGAGAGGATTATTTCAACTTCCGTCCTGAAATTATGGCGATTGAGGGCGAACGCAGCGGTGTCCGTTTCAATATGGGCGATACGGTCACTGTAAAAGTTGCGCGTGCCGATTTGGATACCAGCAAGATTGATTTGACCTTAATCAGCGGTGGTTCAGTCGGTAAGAAACGTGGCGCTAGAAAAGCAAAACCTGTGAGTAAGCCGACAGCTGCTGACAAACCTGTCGAAAAGCGTAAGCGTAAACTTTCGGCTAAAGAAATTGATGAAGCGTTGGCTACTCCCGTGAAGGCAAAGAAGAGCAAGGTGAAAAGTAAACCTGCCTCCAAGCCTGCTAAGTCAAGCAAACCTAAAGCCGCAAGCAAGAAAAAAGCGCAAACGAAAACAGTTTCTGTCAAAGCTGGGCATAAAAATAATGCTCAAGGTAAAAGCGTGAAGATTAAAGTGAAGAAAGCTGCTAAGAAATAAGTAGCATTCAATTCAGGCCGTCTGAAAAGTTTCAGACGGCCTGAATTCGTGATTTTATGAATAAAACTAAGGATAAATAAGATGATAAAACTATACGGTATTCCCAATTGCGATACGGTTAAAAAAGCGCGTAACTGGTTGGCGGAAAATGGCATCGAGTTTGAATTTGTAGATTTTAAGAAAAACGCCCCGACTGCTGATTTGATTGATGGCTGGCTGAATCAGGCGGCTTTGGAAATTTTGCTCAATAAAAGAGGCACGACTTGGCGCAAGCTGGATAAAGATGCACAGGAATCTGCCGCCACAAAAGAAGGTGCGATTGCTTTGATGGTGGAGAATCCCAGCATCATCAAGCGGCCTGTGTTGGTCAAAGAAGGGCAGGTTCATGTCGGATTTTCAGTAGAAGCGTATCAGGAAATTTTTGGATAAGGCATTTTTAGGTTTTTAGGCCGTCTGAAAAAGCAAGCCTTGAAAAAATACGTTACAATACGCGCTTTGAGCCTGTTTTCAGGATTTTAAGATTTTTGCGGCAGCATTTTGCGGCTGCCGCGCCAAACTTTTCTTTCGGATAAATATGTTCCATATTGTTGAAAAATATAAAACACCCGCCCAGATTGTTTTAGGTATCATCGGTCTGACCTTTATCGGATTCGGTGCCAATAATTTGTCTTCGCCGGGTTCTGATTACATTGTCAAAGTCGGGGATGAGAAAGTCAGCGAACACGCTTTACAGATTGCGATACAAAACGAGCAGGCTGCCGGCAATAATGCGCCTTCGCGTGATGCGGTATTCCAATCGTTATTGCAACGTGCTTATCTGAAGCAGGGTGCCAAGCTGATGGGCATCGCTGTGTCTCAGGAACAAATCAAGCAAGTTATTGTGGATGATCCGAATTTCCATGATGCTTCCGGTAAATTCAGCCAGGATTTGCTCAAGAAATATTTGGATCAACGCAGGATGACCGAGGATCAGTTCGTTGAAGATATCCGCGAACAGTTCCAGTTGCAAAATCTGTTGAATTTGGTGCAAAACGGCGCTTTGGTCAGCGATGCGCAAGCGCGTCAATTGATTAACCTGACTCAAGCAACGCGTACCATCCGTTCATTTACGTTCAGCCCTGAAGCATTTGCGGCACAAGTCAAAGTAGATGATGCGGCTTTGCAAAAATATTATGAAGCGCATAAGAAAGATTACTTGATTCCTCAAGCCGTTAAGCTGGAATATGTGGCTTTGAGCATCAAAGATTTGGCTGACAAGCAAACCGTCAGTGCGGAAGAAGTCCAAAAAGCTTACGACAGCAAAAGCGTAGATTTGTCGCCAAGAGCCGAAATTGCGCATATTTTTATTCCGGTCATGCCTAACGGAGATGAAGCAAGCAATGCGGAAATTAAAGCCGAAGTGGACAAAATGGCTGCGGAGCTTAAAGCACATCCGGATTCGTTTGCCGAGCTGGCGGCCAAGTATTCCAAAGACTTGTCCAGCAGCAATAAAGGCGGCAACTTGGGCTATCTGAGCAAAAGCGGCGGCAGCGGCTTCGGGCCGGAATTTGATAAAGCGGCATTTGCATTGGGCAAAGGCGAAGTCAGCGATACCGTTAAATCGTCTTTGGGTTATCACGTCATTAAAGTTTTGAATGTCGAAGCTGAGCCGACTTTGGAACAAGCCAAAGCGCGTATCGAAGCAGCCTTGAAACTGAAAAAAGCGGCTTCTGCCTTTAATGCCGCTAAAGAAAAACTGGGTGAAGATACCTTCAATGATCCGTCTTCTCTGGCAAAAGCAGCCGCCAATTCAGGTTTGAAAGTAGAAAGCCTGGATGAATGGGTGACCAAAGCGGGTGCGAAGGAAGCCGGCTTGCCTGAAGCATTGATTAATGCCGCGTTTAGTGATGATGTACTGAAGAAAAAACACAATTCTGAAGTGATCGCCATCAACAACGATACTGTTTGGGTCATTCGTGCGAAAGAAGTGCGCGAAGAGAAAATCGCACCATTTGCGGAAGTCAAAGACAATGTCCGTGCAGCATATCAGCGCTCTGAAGCCGCCAAACTGGCAGAGAAAAAAGCCCAGGAAACTTTGGCCGCATTGAAAGCCGGTAAAGCTGCCGATGTTCAATGGTCACCTGTTTCTCAATTGAGCGCGCAAGATGCACGTAAAACCATGTCTCCGGAGGCTTATGCGGCTTTGCTGAAAGCGCGTCCTGTCGGCGGCAAACCTGCGTATACATTGTTGGAAGGTATGCCTGCGCCGGTAATTATGGAAGTTCAGAGTGTTTCTGCTCCTGAAAATGCCGATTCACAGATTCCGGCTGCTAAACAGGCTTTGGTTCAGCAGCTTTCTGCCAATGTTTTCGATGCCTTGCTCCAGTATTTGGGTAAGAAAATCGATCGTACGCAAGGTGCACAACAAGTTAATAATGCTGCCGAATAAGCAGAATATTAGAGTAGGGCAGCCGGATGAATTCCGGCTGTTTTCTTATTTTTAGCTATCTTTTAAAAGGCCGTCTGAAATCATGAGTAAAAATCCTGATGCCTTTGTCCGCTTGATTAATGCATTAAAAATTCTGCCCAATGTCGGCCCGAAATCCGCACAACGTATGGCTTACCAGCTTTTACAGTACAAACGCGAAGAGGCTCAGGAATTAGTGGACGCTTTGCAATTTGCTTTGAGGCAGGTGCAGCATTGTCGGCTATGTAACACATTTTGCGAAGGCGATTTGTGTGAAATTTGCGCAGACGAAAAACGCGATAAAAGCCGTTTGATGATTGTGCATATGCCGGCGGATGTCTCCAGCATGGAGGCGGCCAATTGCCATGATGGCCTGTATTTTGTTTTGATGGGGCAAGTCAGCCCGGCGCAGGGGATGGATATTTCGGCAGTGGCATTAGATAAGCTGGTTGCCCGTTTGCAGGCGAGTGATATTGAGGAAATCATCATTGCCACCAACTTCACAGCAGAAGGCGATGCAACAGCGTATGTATTGGCGGAATTGTTTAAAAATCTTCCTTATAAAGTCAGCCGATTGGCAAGGGGAATTCCTTTGGGCGGCGAGATGGAATATGTGGATGCCGGTACTTTGGCACAGGCTGTTTACGATAGAAGAAATATCCAATCTTAAATGCCAATATAAAAAGGCCGTCTGAATGTTTTTCAGACGGCCTTTTCATTGATGAAATCAGATTATTTGCAGCTCACGCCTTGAATTTGAGGCGTATCGCCGTTGCCGACTTTGAATGCGCATTTGGTTGCGCTGCTGCCGGATACGGTAACAACACCGTTTCCGCTGTTGAGGCTGACAGGTTCTTTTACGCCCATGCCGACAGCAGTGGCTGCCAGTTTTTGAACATCGGCGTCGGAGTAAGCGGTATTGTTTGAACTGATTTTGATTTCTTTGGCGGCATATGCATTGAAGCTGAATGACAAACCTACAGCTACGGATACGAGGGCCAAGAATTTTTTGCTGTTCATTAGTGTATTTCCTTTTTGATGGTGACAAAGTGTGTCACAGCTTCAGAATAAGGGCGATTGGCCGATTGTGCAAGTTTTTCGGCGGAATTTACGGGAAGATACATGGTTTTACATACACTTTATCCCTGAATGCTACATCAGTCGGGCAATCGGACGACCTGTCGGTTTTACGGTACAATAAGCCTTTTTTGACAAACGAATGAGGCATTTTTGAATGGCTTCTTTAGAAACTTGGATAGGCCTGCGCTATTTGCGTGCGAAAAAACGCAATGGCTTTATGTCATTTATTACCATGATTTCAATCGCCGGTATCGCCTTGGGCGTAACGGCACTGATTGTGGTGCTATCAGTGATGAACGGATTTCAGAAAGAGATACGCGGCCAATTGTTGAACGTCGCACCTCATGCGGAAATCGGCTATTACGATGTCGGCAGTGCGCCGGGTTGGCAGAATTTGCGCGAATTTGTAAAAGGCAAAAAGGAAGTATTGGCCAGCGCGCCTTATGTTTCCGATCAGGCTTTGCTTGCTAATGCCGGGGAAGTGCGCGGTGTACAAATACGCGGTATTTTGCCGTCTGAAGAAAAAAATGTCGTTGATTACGGCAAGGATATGCCGGCCGGCAGTTTCGACGATTTGAAGCCGGGCGAATTTGATATTATTTTGGGTCAAGGGCTTGCTGAGGCATTGGGCACGGAGATTGGCGGCAAGGTTACAGTGATTACGCCAGAGGGTAATGTTACTCCTGCCGGCGTAGTGCCACGCTTGAAGCAGTTTAATGTAGTCGGTGTGGTAAAAACAGGTGTTTATGAGGTTGATAATACCTTGGCCATGACGCATATCAAGGATGCGCAAGTCTTGTATCGACTGGGTGAAAATGTCGGTGGGCTGCGTTTGCGGTTGGCTGATCCTCAGAATGCACCATCTTTCATAGCTAAGTTGATTCCTGATGCTAAAAAAGATGAGGTGTGGGTGCGCGACTGGACGTTTAACAACCGCAGCTATTTTGAAGCTGTTGAGTTGGAAAAACGCATGATGTTTATCATTTTGACATTGATTATCGCGGTTGCTGCGTTTAACCTCGTCTCTTCTTTGGTAATGGCGGTAACGGAAAAACAAGCCGATATTGCGATTTTGCGCACTTTGGGTTTGTCCCCGGGCGGCGTCATGAAGATTTTCTTGGTACAGGGCGCTTTTGCGGGGTTCTTTGGTACGCTTGTTGGTGTCGTATGCGGTGTATTGCTGGGTTGGAATGTCGGCAAGATTGTCACGTTTTTTGAAGACCTGTTTGGCGTGCATTTGATTAACTCACAGGTTTATTTCATCGATTACCTGCCTAGCGATGTGAATTTAAAGGACGTCGCCGTTATTGCCTGCATTTCGCTTGGTTTGGCATTTATTGCCACACTGTATCCGAGCTGGCGTGCAGCAAAAACCCAACCTGCGGAGGCTTTGCGCTATGAGTAAGATAATTTTGAAATGTATCGGCGTTGGCAAAAGTTATAATGATGGCGCATTGAATGTACAAGTGTTGAATTATTTAGATTTTGAAGTTGCCGAAGCGGAAAGCGTGAGTATTATTGGTTCATCAGGCAGCGGTAAATCCACATTGCTGCACCTTCTTGGTGGCTTGGATATGCCGTCTGAAGGCAAGGTAATACTGATGGATCAGGATTTGGGCGGTTTGAGCCAAAAACAGTTGGGCGAATTGCGCAACCGTTATTTGGGCTTTGTGTATCAATTCCACCATCTATTGCCTGAGTTTTCTGCTTTGGAAAATGTCATGATGCCGCTTTTAATCGGCAAAATGCCCAAGGCGATGGCTGAGGAGAAGGCTGTCAAGATGCTGAAGAAGGTTGGCTTGGACAAGCGTATGCTGCACCGTCCGAGTGAACTTTCCGGCGGCGAGCGTCAACGTGCGGCGATTGCCCGTGCTTTGGTTAATGAGCCGAAATGCCTGTTGGCAGATGAGCCGACGGGGAACCTTGACCGTAAAAATGCGCAAAATGTGCTGGACATGATGCTGGATTTGAAACGCGAATTGAACACCAGCCTGATTGTGGTGACCCATGATGACGAGCTGGCTGAGCGTTTCGACCGGGTAATGACCATGAAAGACGGCAGCCTGCAAGTGCTGCAATAAGGTTATTATTTCAGGCAAATATTTTATGCTTTGAACGGTATAATAGAGGCCGTCTGAAAAATAGGTTTTCATTTATGGAAACACTGTTTTTCAGACGACCTTTCTTTTTCCGTATCAATCAAGCTTGAGCCATGAATCCGACCGACTCCATCCTTTCCTCTGCCGCAGATGCGGCCATAGCTTTTTTCCGCCGCCACGAAGTACAGGGCGCATCCGTTATTGAACCTTATGTGGTTCGACTGTTTGCAGCCTTGCAAAACGGGCATTCGTTTATTTACTTGGATAAAGCGGATGTCGATGCCTTAAGCAACTTGCCGAATTTGGTCGGCAATGCGGATAAACCGCTTATCCTGCAAGGCCGGAAATTGTTTTTAGGGCGGATGTGGCAGTTGGAGCATGATTTGGCTGTTGAAATCAAACGGCTGGCAACTGCCGAGGCGGAAGAAGTGAATTTCATGGCGGCTTCAAAAAGCCTGAGCGACTGGTTTGATACTAAAGACAGCAAAGAGCAACGGGATGCTGCGGCTTTGGCTTTGCTGCAAAACTTTATGCTGATTACCGGCGGGCCGGGTACGGGTAAGACGACGACCGTAGCAAAGCTTTTGGGTCTGATTTGTAATAACAGTACGAAGCTGCCCCGTATCGCTTTGGCGGCGCCGACGGGCAAAGCGGCTGCGCATATGGCACGGGCCTTACAGCGTGCTTTGGACGGTTTTGGTTTGTCTCCGAGCATTAAAGCGCATTTGGAAAATTTGGAAGGGCAGACTGTCCATCGATTGTTGAAACTGCGGCCGCCACAAATGCGCCCTGCGTTCAATCATGAATATCCGCTTGCTTTGGATGTTTTGGTGGTGGATGAGGCATCAATGTTGGATTTGCCGCTGGTGTTGGATTTATTGCGTGCCGTGCCGACTGGCTGTCGTCTGGTGTTGCTTGGCGATGAAAACCAGTTGCCGTCGGTTGGCTTGGGAGCCGTATTGGCGGCATTATCGCGTCCGACGGCTTTGGATAAAGAAACTGCTGAGAAGTTGGAAGTGTACCTGCCCGATCATGGCTTTGAGATTAAAGGGCAGCCACAGGCTTTATCGCAAAACAATGCCAAATTGACGTTCAGCCACCGTTTTGGTGCAGACAGCGGTATCGGCTGTTTGGCAAGGGCGGTGGTGTCCGGGGAAAAGCAAACTGCGGTCGAACAGTTTGACAAGTTCCCCAAAGAATTGGAAATGAAATCAGGCCGTCTGAAAGAACAGGTTGCTTTGTTGTATCAAAAGCAACAGGATTATTGGCAGGCTGTGGCAGAAGATAATGTTGCACTCGCTTATGGTCATGCTGCCGATGTGGTGGTATTGGCGGCTTGGCGGCAGGATGCGGATGATTTGAATCAGGCTTATCAAGAATACTTGCAACGACAAGGCAAGGTTTCGGGCGAAACGCCTTGGTTTGCCGGACAAATCATCATGATTACCCACAATGATTACATGCTGGAAGTGTTTAACGGCGACATCGGTCTGATTATGAAAGATGAAGAATCGTTGAATGGCTTGTCTGCCTATTTTCTTGAGAAAGGTGGATTCAAAAAAATTGCCATCAGCCGTTTGCCCGATTTTGAATCGGCTTTTGCCATGACGGTGCATAAGAGCCAAGGTTCGGAATATCGGGAGGTATGGCTGTTGCCCCCGTCAGTGCCTGCAACGACGGAAAGCGAAGAGGAAGCCAGAGGTTTGGATAAGGCTTTGCTTTACACGGCCATTACCCGTGCGCGTGAACGTTTTGTGTTTTGGGGAAATGCGGAGGAATTGTGTCAGGCTGTGGGATGCCATCAAAAACGCAGGACGGCATTGGCCGATGCCTTGAAATGGCAGTTTGAACAGCCTGATGAGCAGGCTTCCGTTTGACCTGAATCAAGAGGCCGTCTGAAAGAGGATAAAGCGTTTAAATCTGCTTGACTGATTACACTAATTTACATACGATAAAAATAATTAGTAAATAAAATGAATAATTTATACGAAATTCATAATTTTGTACGCTTTATCGAATACTTCACTTTCAATACCTTCTTTTGGAGAGTCGGCATGAAATTTCAAACCAAACTGATTGCAACCTGTATTTTATTGGCTTCATCGTCTTATTCATTGGCAGAAAATGCTGATGGCGGACGTGATGCGGCGGCTTTGGCTACCACCAACGATTATGTCAATTCCGGCAGTATTATTCGCAAAGATGATGATAAAATCGGTATTTTCAATGATTTGTTGACTGTGAATGGTGGTTTGCGCGTACGTGCGGATACCAAAGACATCAATGCCAACAACAGCGGCATCAATCCTACGCCTGAAGATACCAATGCCAACTTTAATGCGGAGTTTTGGTTGCGCGCGAAACTGTACAAAGACTGGAAATTGGTTGCGCAAATCGAGCCGAATATCGATTTGGAAACCGGTAAGTTCAACGGCGATCATGATGTGCCGGTCAATAAACTGTATGCCGAAGGCACTTTGTACAACAACATTAAAGCGCGTGTCGGTAAATTTGGCGCGTTCTCTTCATACGGTCGCGTATGGGATACTGAAGTAACCGGCGGCGAAATCTTCTTCGACAATAAAACCCTGCCTACTAAAATCTATGCAGGCCGCCGTACTGGCAATCTGAACGACAACGCATGGGGCATTGGCGGCCGCCGCAGACATTTTGCCGCGGTGCAAAGCATGTTGCCTGTGAATGAGAATATCAACGTCGGCGCAACCGTCAGCTACATGAAAGACATCGATGTACGTGGTGCGAAGAAAAATGCGGTCTTCGGAGAAATCGGTACGGACATCAAATTTAATGACGATTGGCATTGGATGGCCGCAGTCAGCAAGTCCAATATCAAAGCCTATAATGATGCCGGACAAAAAATCAAAAATGACGGAGTGTTCACTGAAGTGCGCTATAAATCAGCCGACTGGAACGTCCGCAATTCTTACGACGTATTCTTGAACTACCGCCGTGTCGGTTCGTTGTCCGGTGTCTCTTCTGTTGAGGATTACAGCAAAAACGTCCAAGGCGTGCAAATCGGTGCGACCTATATTCCTTGGAAAAACTGGAAACTCAAAGGCTTCTATTTGGCCGGCAAACAGGTTACGCCTACTGTCGGCACGTATAAGCAGGACGTAAACGTTATTCGTGGTCAGTTAGAATATAAATTTTAATCATCACAAATAAAAAACAGGCAGGATGTCCTGCCTGTTTTTAGTTTTCAGACGGCCGCCTGAAACAATGGATGAAACGCTTTACCAGCTATCTCGCTTCATACGGTCAAGCTGACGGCGGTCGCGTTTGGTTGGGCGTCCGTCCGGATAAGCGGCACTGATGCGGCTGGCTTGGTCGAGCTGTTTTTGAGCTTCGCGTTCGGCAGCCGTTTTCATGTCTTCTTCGTAGAGTAAACGCGCTTCCGGTGCCGGTCGGCGTTGATGATTGAGCGCGGCAACTTTGAATTTGTAGGGAAGGGAGTTCAAAGTCATATCGATGGTGTCGCCGGCAGAAATATTTTTGCTGTTTTTCACCTTCGAGCCGTTTACCAAAACCCTGCCCAGCTCAATATGTTTTTGTGCCAGCGCGCGGGTCTTGAAAAAGCGCGCGGCCCACAGCCATTTGTCCAAGCGCATGGACGAATTGTCATGATCGTTTTTCATAGCCTGTTTGAAATGATTGAACTGAATTGAAGTTTATCATAAGATACGGCACTTCATTCGTTTAGTGCAGATATACTATTTCTTTGTTAAAGGCCGTCTGAAAGATTTTTTATTGCAAAAGATGGCAGTTTCCCTTTGAGAAATGCTGTCAAATACGCCTGATTAGCGTATCATGTCAGCAACCGTTACCGAGAGCTTTGTTTTATGAAACCCGTTTTTTTGGACTTCGAACAACCCATCGCCGAATTAACCAATAAAATCGACGAGTTGCGATTCGTACAAGACGAATCTGCCGTTGATATTTCCGACGAGATTGCCAGACTGCAAAAGAAAAGCAGTGAGTTGACCAAGTCGATTTTCAGCAAGCTGACTCCGGCTCAAATTTCACAAGTGTCCCGCCATCCGCAACGTCCTTATACTTTGGACTATATCAACGGTATTTTTACCGATTTTGAAGAATTGCACGGCGACCGCCATTATTCTGACGATCATGCCATTGTCGGCGGTTTGGCGCGTTTCAACGGCCAAAGCGTGATGGTTATTGGTCATCAAAAAGGCCGCGATACCAAAGAAAAAATCCGCCGCAATTTCGGTATGCCGCGTCCTGAGGGTTACCGTAAAGCACTGCGCTTGATGCAGACTGCCGAAAAATTCAATATTCCGGTCATGACCTTTGTCGATACCCCGGGCGCGTATCCGGGCATTGGTGCGGAAGAACGCGGCCAGTCTGAAGCCATCGGCCGTAATTTGTACGAACTGACCCGCCTGCATGTGCCGGTATTGTGCACCATCATTGGCGAAGGCGGCTCGGGTGGCGCTTTGGCAGTGGCTGTCGGCGACTACGTCAATATGCTGCAATACTCGACTTATTCGGTGATTTCTCCCGAAGGTTGCGCCTCTATTCTTTGGAAAACTGCTGAAAAAGCAGCAGATGCCGCGCAAGCATTGGGTATTACCGCCAAACGCTTGCAAGAGTTGGATGTCATCGATAAAGTAATTGATGAGCCTTTAGGTGGCGCACACCGTGATTTTGAAACTACGATGAAAAACGTCAAAACCGTTTTGGAACAGCAATTAAGCGAAGCGCAAAGCATGACTATGCCTGACTTGCTTTCTCGCCGTTTCGACCGCATCATGGCTTACGGTAAATTTACCGATAAATAAGTTTGACTGTTGAAGAAGCAAGCAGATGCCGTCGCTGCTTGCTTTTTTTGTGTTCTATTTTTGAGTAATTCACAATTTCAGGCCGTCTGAAATGTCGCCAGTATCCCCTGATTCCCTATTTAAAAGTTTTCAAGCAGCTTTTCCTGATTTGCCGAGCCACACTGTTTTTGAAGTTGGCTTGAGTGGCGGATTGGATTCTGTCGTCCTGCTGCATCTTTTGCATCGGATGCGCGAATTTCGCTATTTTGATTTGCGTGCCGTCCATGTTCATCATGGTTTAAGTACCAATGCCGACAGTTGGGCTAAATTTTGTCAGGATTATTGTCAGCGTCTGAATGTTGCCTTGCGGGTGTGCCGTGTCAATGTGGAAAAACAAGGAAAAGGTTTGGAAGCGGCGGCTAGGGCTGCACGATATCAGGCATTTTCAGACGGCCTGAAGAAAATTATTGTTTTGGCCCATCATCACAATGATCAAATCGAAACATTTATGCTGTCGGCTGTACGCGGGGGTGGATTGCGCGGTATGGCGGCCATGCCGGTATGGCGTGATTTAAATGAGGAGATTCAAATCTGGCGACCGCTTTTGGCATTTTCCCGTCAGGAACTGGCTGAGTATGCGCAACAATGGGGATTATCTTTTGTTGAAGACGAAAGTAATGAAGACTCCGGCTATTTACGCAATTGGATGAGAAATCAGGCTTTGCCGCAATGGCAGCAGCGTATTCCGAATTTTGAGCAGCAAATTTGTGCCAATGTTCGATTATTGCAGGAAGATTTGCAGCTTTTAGATGAATTGATTGAGTCTGAATACCAGCGCATCAGTCCAAACGGAATATTCAGCATCAGCCTGTGGAGGCAATGTACGCCGCTTTTGCGTCGTCGACTGCTTTGGTATTTTTTGCGAAAGCAAACGGAATCATTGCCTTCTTATCACAGTATTGCCGATTTTGCCCGGGTGTTGGAAACTGCTGATCAGGCGAAGTTGAATTTGCCAGACGGAAAACTGGTCGCATATCGGGACAAGCTGTTTGTTTGTCAGGAAAGTGAGTTTCAAAAACTGCCTTGGTGTAATGGCAGGGAAGTTCAAGGCCGTCTGAAAGATATTTTGCTCGAAAATGGTTTTGTTTTATTACCGTTTAAGGGAGGTTTGTCGGCAGAGGAGTTGGAGAAGCCAGCGGTACTTAGAAGTGTGGCCAAAAGTGATGTGATTCAGTCGGGACAGAGGGAAAAATCAGTCGAAAAACTATTGCAAGAGTGTCATATTGTGCCACTCGTCCGTAAATATTGGCCGATTATCCTAAGTATGGGCAACAAGTGCCTTGCTGTTGTTAATCTTCGGGTGGGAAGCGATGTTCAAATAGGGGAAGGCTATCTGCCTGTTCATGAAAAGTTGGTCAAATATATAGCAGAAAAGCAAAGAGACTAACTGTAAATTTAGTAAGTATTAGTAATTTAACTACATTGTGCTAAGTGTATATATAATAAGCAATACAGCTTATGTTAGAGCATCTGCACGAATAAACTTTTGCGATTAAATGTAATCTTGTGGAACTATTTCAAAGCGATGCTGTCTTTATTGTGCACAGCACGCTTTACTATTTTTTGGTTTAAAGCAGTAAAACGATTAAAGGTTGGGTATGAACGATCGCCAAATAGATCAAGTTTTGGTGGAGCGCGCGCAGAAAGGTGACCATAAGGCATTCGAGATGCTGATGTCCAAGTATCAGCGTCGGCTAAACAGACTGATTTCCCGTTTTATTCAGGATGAGCATGAAGTGCACGATGTAACCCAAGAGGCAATGATTAGGGCTTATCGTGCGCTGGTTAATTTTCGAGGTGAGAGTGCATTTTATACATGGCTGTACCGTATCGGTATCAATACGGCAAAGAATTTCCTGACCACTTCGGGTCGTCAGTTTTTTGTCAGCTCGGAAGCAGCCAATGAGGAAGGAGATGTTCTTGATTTAACCGATCAGATTGCGGATTACCATACGCCGGAAGCTGAAATGATGAATCGGGAAATCTTGCAGACCGTCGAAGCAAGCATTGCGCAACTGCCAGACGATATGCGTCAAGCCATTACGCTTAGGGAAATGGACGGCTTGTCTTACGAAGAAATAGCTCGGGTAGTGGATTGTCCGATAGGTACTGTACGTTCGCGTATTTTCAGAGCGCGTGAACTGATTGCAAAAGATTTGCGGCCGCTGTTGGATACTTCTGAAGATCAAAGGTGGTAATAAAAATGAACGAAAAAACAAATAAAGCATTGGAGTATGTGTCTGCATTGATGGACGGTGAAGCATTGACTGATGAGATGCTGGATGCCGTATTGGCAGACGAGGAAGCTATGCGCGCTTGGCATGAGTACCACATTATCGGCGACTGTATCCGTCAGGGCGCGGCGGTGAAGGTGGCTGATGAAAGCATGCAAAGCAAAGCATTTACAGTGCCTCAAGCCGAAGCTGAAGGCAAACAGGAAAAATATGCTCAGCGTGAAGCGGCCAATAGCGGCTTCTTCAAATTCTTTGCAGCCGCTGCAAGCGTATGTGCGATTGCTGTTGCAGTATGGCAATTTACACCGCAAACTTCTCGTGACGCTATGCCAGTTGCAGAGAAGTCTAATGTTCAGCCTGCACAAAATATCATTCCGGTAAGCGGTACGCCTGTTGATAAAGCAGCTTCCGAGCCTGGTGAGACTGTTGTGCCGAATGCGGCGAAAGACGGCAAACTTGAAAACCGTCCTACTGTCCGCACCGAGCAAAAAAATGAGCAGCAGACTGTTGTGCAGTAAAAAATGAAATCATGTAAAACCCTTGCTTTATTGCAAGGGTTTTTTATTTCCGAAGCAAAACCGTCAGGCCGTCTGAAAGCATAGCTTCAACGAAGTCAAAACAGTTATAATGCACTCCATGAAACTGATTACCTCTGCTCAAAACGAACAGCTCAAACATTTATTCCGTCTGCTGACGCAGGCCAAAGCAAGGCGCGAAAGCGGTGAAACCGTATTAGAAGGCGTACATCTGCTGCAAACTTATTTGCAAAGCGGCGGTACGCCCAAACAGGTTTACCTGCCTGAAAAGAAACAGCAGCATCCAGAAATTCAAGAAATTACGGCGCAGTTGGATGAGGGATTGATTACTTGGGTCGGTAACGAAGCACTGTCTAAAATCACCAGTCTGACCGATGCCGATGATGTGATGACTTGGATTGATATTCCGCAGCAGGCAGGTTTACCTTCAGACGGCGATTGCGTGGTATTGGAGCGGGTACAAGACCCCGGCAATGCAGGGACGATTTTGCGTAGCGCGGCGGCAGCCGGAGTCAGGCAAATTGTGTGTAGCAATGATTCCGTGGATATCTGGTCGCCCAAAGTGTTGCGAGCGGGGATGGGTGCACATTTTCTGCTGTCTATTTTCAGCCGAGTGGAATTATCCGCTTGGATGGAAACGTATCAGCATCAAATTTGGGCAACTGCCTTGGGTGGTCGCAATATCGGTTTGTATGAGATGGACCTCAGTCAACCTTGCGCTTGGGTGTTTGGCAACGAAGGTAGCGGCGTGAGCGAACCGACAAAAGAGAAGGCTGATGCTTGTGTCAAAATTCCCATGTTGGGGCAAACCGAATCCTTGAATGTCGCGATGGCGGCGACGGTTTGTCTGTTTGAACAAATGCGGCAGCGTATCCATGCCCAGGCCGTCTGAAAACAATAATACGATTTTATTTTAAGGAACAAAAATGCAAATACTGACTTTTGATGAAGCGGCACGCAGCCGATTGATGGAATTGTTGGATGCCAAATCCGAAGCCCACAACACCATGCGTTGTGATGAAGTGCAGGGTTTCATGATGGCTTTATTGAGCGGTCCGGACGCTTTGAATCCGACCAATTGGCTGCCTGAGATTTTGGGTGAAGAATCTTTGTTTGATGCCAAAGAGCGCACCGAAATCGAGCGTTTGGTCATGGCAATGGCCGCCGATATGCGCATGAAGCTCAACGAGAAAATCCTGCCTGATTTGTGGTTTTATGAAGATGAAGCCGGCAATCCGGATTTTTACACTTGGTGTAACGCCTATCTTTATGCACTGGATATTGTGCCTACCGATTGGTTTGAAGCAGTCGATCAGGAAGAGTTTGAGGATTTGTTCTATCCGATTATGGCTTTGGGCGGCATCTATGATGATGAGGAAAACGGCGAAGTCATCTTGCATCTCAATGAAAAAGAGCTGACCCAGCTGGAATCTGATTTGCCGCATGTCCTGCTTGATATTTACTGGTACTGGCAGGCCATCATCAATAAGCCACAAACCGTCCGCCGCGAAGGCGAAAAAGTGGGGCGCAACGATCCTTGCCTGTGTGGCAGCGGTAAAAAATACAAAGCCTGCTGCGGCAAATAAGAAAAATAAATAGTGAAATGAAAAGGCCGTCTGAATGCTTGAAATTCAGACGGCCTTTAATGTTTTGTCTTAGAACAACGAGGCCAACCAAACAAACAGGATGGTCATTGCAATGGTCAAGGCGCAGCCGATTTTGGCCACGGTGCCGATGATAAAGCCGATAAACGTACCGATACCGACTTTGCCTGCCTGCCAAGTGTCTTTGCGTGCGATAAATTCGCCGATGGCCGCTCCGGTCAACGGGCCGAGCAACAAGCCGGGAATAGAGAAGAATGCACCGACGATACCGCCGATAAATGCACCCCAAACTGCGGTTTTGCTTGCGCCGGTATATTTTGCACCCAATGCGCCCGCCACATAGTCCATCGCAGTACCGAATACGGCAACGATGGCCAAAAATGTCAGCGTACCCGAGCCAAACACTTGATAATCGCCGGCATAACCCAACAGCCATGCCCCACCAAACATCAAACCCAATCCGGGTAAGGCAGGGTAAATAGTGCCTAAAATGCCGACAACAATGGCGATCAAGCCGAGAACGATGAGAACAGCAGCCATGAGGTTCCTTTTGAATTTAAGAGTGTAATAACGGCAGTATTATGGGCACGTTTTGTTATATTTTCATGAGAGATTGTGCAATAAAATGAAAAATTATCCGGAGGAGCGCCCAATTAAAATCGATGGATAAATATCTGAACGAATTATTGTGAATCATGCTCTGAATGATTGAATAAATTTCTATTCAAATATAAAAGCAGGCCTACCAATACGGCCAAGTACACTGCAACCCAATACGCATTAGTATAACCAATAGCCTTTGCCAGCTGCAGGGCGGCGAAACCGGCCGCGTAACTGCCGAGCAGAACCACGGAAAATTGCAGGCTGCTGTCGAGTGCGGCGGTGGCACGGTTGGATTTGTCCATCACCAACGCCAGTATCACCGGCAGCAGCAGCGTGTAGCTCAGGCTCAGGGCGATGATTTGCGCGGGCGGCAGCCAAGGATGGACACGTGCGAGCGTATCGATGGCGGTCATGGACGCCAAAAGCGGCAGTTGCAGCGCGTAGAGCAGGAAAACGAGTTTGCGGCGCGGATAATTGCGCGAAAACCAGCCCGACAGCGGTGTAACGATCAGGCAGGCAACAGGAATGCCCACCGCCAGAATTCCGCCCGTCTGTTTCGGAGTGAAGCCCAAATCCGCCAGTTTGGGTACAAAAGTTGCCGCCATAAACGCATAAGGTGCGGCAACGGCAAACAGCAAAACCAGCCACCGCCAGCCTGTTTCAGGTTGCTGCCAAAAAGAAACTAGCCGTGCTGCCAACGCCGTCCAACTGCCTTGCGCAGTCGGACTTTCCGGCTCGCGGTAGTACAAGAGTTGCAGCAGCATCAGCAGGCTGAACGCCAGCATCAAGCCGGATGCCGCCGTCTGTCCGTATTCCTGATACAGCCACAATACCAGTGCGCCGCCGATCATCTTGCCGCCGCGCGCCGCCATCGTCTGAATCACGCCGCCGAAACCGCGTTCGCGGTGCGGCAGGACGATGCACGACAAACCCAGCATCGCGCAGCCGTACACCGCCGACATCGCCGAGAGCAGTATGCAGCAGGTCAAAAGCAGCGCGAAGTTCTGCGTTATGTCGGTACAGGCCATCAACCCGAACACTGCTGAAAGCCCCAGCGTCGCCGCCAGCAGCCAGCCGCGAAACCGCCCGAACCGCCCCGCCGGCCGCCGCTCCATCAGTGCGGCAAACAATACCTTCGCCGCTTCGATACCGCCGATTAAATGTATCCAGCTCAGTTGGTTCAGGCTGTAACCGTGATTTTTCAAAATAGCGATCAGCGCGACCAGATAAAAACCGTTTAGCGTAAATTTGTAAGTGCAGCCGCCGATAAGCAGCAGCCAGTCGCGTGAGTTTTGGGGAGTCTGATTGTCGGACATCACATGATTCTTTTGAAGATGAGGCAAATAAAGGGACAAGGTCGTCTGAACATATTGGGTGGCAATACTTGATTTGTATTTAAATAGGTTTAGTATCTTTTCAGACGGCCTTCAACGCTTCTTCTGCGCGAAGCAGGGCGGTTGTTTCATCTGCTTCGACGATGTAGTTCACGCCCAGCGCGGGGCCGAGTTTGGACGATTGTTCGCGGAAGAACGCCAGTTGCGCTGCGTCGGGTTCGATAAGGAGCATGGCGGCGCAGCGTTCGGACAGTTGCGGCCGATGTGCCTTTATCCATTCGATGTAAGTTTTGCGGTCGGCAATGCGCTGTTCATCGCTCACCTGCCGCCGCATCGGGGTGCAGACGGTGGCGAAGCGGGGGTTTTGGTTTAACAGGGTTTCGAATTCGGCCAGCCAGTCGGCGAAGTCGGCGACGTGGGTCAGGTCGGTCAGGTAGATGGTGCCTTCGGGCAGGGTTTTGGCGGGGGTGAAGTAGTGCATGGGATTCCTTTGGGTGTTTTGGAGGAATAAACGGTAGGTCGGGCATAAATGTCCGACCTATGTTTTTTCAGACGGCCTCCATCATTTCAGCTTCATTTAAAACTTCCATTCTGCGCTCACGCCTACGCTTCTGGGGCGTTGGTAGAGCGCGTCTTGGCGGTCGGCGCTGGAAATGAATATGGGTTGGCGGCGGTTGAACACGTTGTCGGCGTAGAGCGAGACGCGGCCTTGTTTGAAGTTGTAGGCGGTGTAGAGGTTGACTTGGTTGTATGCGCTGATTTTGCCTGATTCGGCATTGTCGGCAGCGGAGTAGTAGCCGCCGTAGAAGCGCACGTCGCCGCCGGCTTCCCAGCCTTTGTCGTTCAGGTATTTCACGCCGATGTTGGCGGTGTATTTGGGCGCGCGGCCGAGTTTGTTGCCTTCGATGCCGCTGTCGGGATAGCTTTTGATTTTGGTGTTGAGCAGCCCAAGTCCGGTGGTGAGTTTCAGGCTGTCGGTCGCCTGCCAGTCGGCGGCGAGTTCCGCGCCGTAGGTATGGACTTTTTTGGCGTTGCGGATGACGACGGAGTTGGTGCCGAGATAGAAGGGGAGCTGCATGTCGCGGTAGTGGTTCAGGAACAGGTTGCCGGAGAGTTGCAGGCGGCGGTCTGCGCTGCGCCAGCGAGTGTACCACTCGTAGTTGTTCACATATTCGGGTTCATAAGTGTAGGTTACGACAGGGCGGCCGAAGGTGATGCCCGCACCGCCGGGGTTGTAGCCGCGTGCGGCTTTGATGCCGCTGACCCATTGGTCGGTGGGTTTGAAGGCGATATCGATTTTGGGCAGGAACACGGTCTGGCCTTTGTCTAAATCAAGGTGCAGTGCGCCGCTGCCGCCGCTTCGTTTGTGCGTTTCTTTTTCAATGCGGGCGGCGGCCGTGATGTTCCATTTTTCGCTGGGGCTGTATGTGGTTTCGGCAAACAGGGCGTGCACGCTGTTGCGGTCGTCAAAGGTGTTGCGGCCGCCGATGCTACGGATATCTACCCATTCGTCTTGTTTGCTGCGGAAGTAGTGCAGCCCGGCAAGGCCTTTCAGACGGCCTTTGTTTGAAAAATGCAATACTGGCTCCCATTGCAGTTCGCGGCCTTTTAGTTCGGCGGGCACGCCTTGCGGGCTGACGGTCATCGGCAGGTGCAGCCGCTCGTTGTGGTAGCGGCCGTAAACCAGTTTGTTTTCCAGTTTCAGATAGTCGTTAAGCTGCCACGATACGTCCCAGATGCCCGATGTTGAGCCGGTTACGAACACGGGCTTTTCTTTTAAAAAACGGCCGCTGGCGGTGTTGCCCATGATTTCGTTTTGCGGCGCGCGCGAACGGATATGGTTCAGCGTCAGGCGGCTGTAAAAATCGGGATGGTTTTCGGGCGTGAGCAGGAGTTTGAAGCGCACGTTGGTATTTTCCACGCGGCGCGGGTTGCCGGTCGGCTCATAGGACACGAACGGCTCGTAGCTTTCGCGCTGCTGCCGTTCCGCGCTCAAGCGGAAGGCAAGGTTGTTTTTCACAATCGGACCAGACACTACGCCGGCGATGTTGCGCGTTTTCTGGTTGCCCAAACCCAAGCGCAGCGCGCCCTCCCATTCGTTGGTCGGGTCTTTGGAGCGCATCACCACTGCGCCCACCACTGCGTTCTGCCCGCGCACATGGCTTTGCGGCCCGCGCAAGACTTCCACCTGCTGCATATCCCACAGCGACTGCGTGCCGAAGGCGAATTCATTGTAAGTGGCGGAGCGGCCGTCTATGGACAGGTTCAGGCGCGGCCGCGTGCCCGCAAAAAACGCCACCGCACCGACGGCAGGACCAGAGCCATCCACGCCGCGCACGGTCGGTAAATCGTTGCCGCTGCCCAAGTCCACCGTGTTCACAGTCTGTTTGAGCAGGTCGGTTGCGGAAAGATTGTGGCCGCTGCGGTCGATGTTCGGCGTGGAGAAAACGCGGTTGGACGTGGCGGTTTCAAAGCCGCTGCGGTTGGTGCGTTCGCCGGTGACGACGACTTCTTCCAACTGCACTTGTTCCGCATCGGCGGCATAAATCCATTCGGAGGCGAAAGCGGCGGCAATCAATAGGGGGAGGCGGCGGAGGGTGTGTTGCTGCATTTCCTTATCCTTTCAGACGGCATACGTCGGGGTGGATTGAACATCAGGTAATCCAACCGCTCCATCAGTATGCAAATATTTGTTGTTTACACATTTACATAAAACAAACTATTAATGTAAAGTATAAGAAACAAAAAACAGGAATGCAAGTGTTTATCATTCACTTTGTTTCCCCTCTTATCGTAAATTGTCCAAAAAAATTCCTCTCCTATTTTTGGGAGAAGGTTGGAGGAGGCAGATTCTGTAACCTTTATGAATTTGGCCTGCTAAGCATCCGACAGCCCCCTGTCCGCAGGGCGGAGCGGAGGGACAAGGAAAGAGGCCGTCTGAAACGCCGCCGTATTGCCATTGCCGCCGTGGGGAAATATGATGAGTATCCGACTTGCGGATAACTTTAGTGAAAACCCTTTATGAACAAAATCAAAATCTTCTTACCGTCATGACCGCCAGCAAACAACAAACCATCGCCGACACCGCCCGCCGCTTATTCCGCGAACATGGCTTTTCCGCCGTATCCGTAGGTAGCATCTGCGCCGAGGCCGCCGTCAGCCGTGTTACTTTTTACAAATATTACAGCGGCAAAAACGCGCTCTTGCAGGAAATCGTTACCGAACAGAAAAACCGCGTCCGTGCCGAATTTGAGGCGCTGCTTGCACGGCAATGCAACCTGCGCGAAGCCGCCGAAGCCGTGTTTGCCCTACAAAAGCAATCGTTTGAAGAACTCTATTCCGCCGCCTTCCTGCGTGACATCGAAGAAAACACCGATTTGGAGCTGGAGCGGTTTTTCCACGAATTGAACGAAGAAAAATACGCCTTTATGCGCGGCTTCTTCCACACCCTACAACAACGCCGCCTGATTCAGCCCGATTTGCCGGTGGAACTCATCGATCTGTTCATCCGTCAGGCGGATATATTGATGCGCCATCCGCAACTGACCGCGCTTTATGACGCCGCGCCGCAAAAGTTGCCGCAAGACGTATTAGGATTGCTGCTGCACGGTTTGTCAGGGAAAGAATAGATAAAAAAGAATAGAAAAATTTTAAATATGAATATTCAGACGGCCTTTCGGTAAATAGCTACCGAAAGGCCGTCTGAAACTTAAATGGAATTATAAACCGCAGGTTTTAGGTTTGTTTGCCAGAATATTGATGACTTTGCGTTCGGCTTTTTGCGGCTCGATTTTGATTTCGCTTTCGTCTTCTTCGCTGCCGTCGGAGAAACGTTCCGGCATTTTTTCGCTATCAAACGCCAAGTCGCCGCCGTGTTTCAGGCTTTGACCGCGTTCTAAGCCAACAAAGTCGAAAAGCTCGGTATCGGCCAAATGTGATGGAACGACGTTTTGCAGCGCGGAGAACATAGACTCGATACGGCCGGGAAAGCGTTTGTCCCAATCGCGCAACATATCGCCGATGACTTGGCGTTGCAGGTTGGGCTGAGAGCCGCAGAGGTTGCATGGAATAATCGGGAATTGCTTCAGTTCGGCGTATTTGATCAAGTCCTTCTCTTTGACATACGCCAGAGGACGGATGACGATGTGTTCGCCGTTGTCGCTTACCAGTTTGGGCGGCATGGCTTTGAGTTTGCCGCCGTAGAACATATTCAGGAACATGGTGGCAAGGATGTCGTCGCGGTGGTGTCCCAAGGCGATTTTGGTGCAGCCCAATTCTTTTGCGGTGCGGTAGAGGATGCCGCGGCGCAGGCGGCTGCACAGCGAACAAGTCGTTTTGCCTTCGTCCAACACGCGTTTGACGGTGGAGTAGGTGTCTTCTTCAACGATTTTGTAGGGAACGCCGATGCTTTCGAGATAGGTCGGCAATACCTCTTCAGGGAAACCCGGCTGCTTTTGGTCGAGATTGACGGCGACCAGTTCGAAATCAATCGGCGCGCTGGCTTGAAGCTGGCGCAGAATGTCTAGGAGGGCGTAGCTGTCTTTGCCGCCGGAGAGGCAGACCATGATTTTGTCGCCCGGCTCGATCATGTTGAAATCGTTAATGGCATCGCCGACGGCGTGGCGCAGGCGTTTGCTGAGTTTGTTGTTTTCTAATTCTTGCTTGGTTTTTTTGGACATGGCTGTTTGTGCTTTGAAATAATAGAAAAATTTAAGGGCGGTATTGTACCGCAAAAGAATAAAGGCCGTCTGAAAAACTGCGCTTACTTGGTTGAAGCTGCATTTTCAGACGGCCTGATATTTGTGCTTTATTTGATTTGAAGGGCGGTAATTTTGATTTCAACCTTCCAGTCGGGCGAAGCCAGTTTCGCCTCCACGCAGGCGCGGGCCGGAGCGCGCTCGGGGGCTGTCCATGCGTCCCAGGCTTCGTTCATGGCGGCGTAGTCGTTCATATCGGGCAGATAGATGGTAGCCTCCAAAATATGGGCTTTGTCGGATTGGCATTGTGCGAGCCATGAATCGATTTGCGCCAAAACATTTTCAGTTTGCGCTTTGGCATCGGCTTCAGGATTTTCGGGAACCATGCCGGAGAGGAAAACCAAGCCGTTGGCTACGACGGCTTCCGAATAGCGTTTGCTTGCACCAAGATAGCGGATGTCCATGTTGTCTCCTGATTTCAAAAAGAAGGTATGGTAACATTGCGACTGTTTACGTTCCATATTTAAGAGGGGCCGTCTGAAAAAGGTGGCGGAAAACAACCATGAGTAAAGCAGAATATCCGGTTACGCAGGCAGTGCGCTTTTTACGCAGTAAGAAAATTGATTTTGTCCCCTATGTTTATGCGTATGAAGAACATGGCGGTACGGCGCGTTTTGCCGAGTGCACGGGCAAGCCCGAGCATCAGGTCATCAAAACGATTGTTTTGCAGGATGAGCATAAAAAAGGCTTGGTTGTTTTAATGCATGGCGACAAACATATTTCCACCCGTAATCTGGCGCGTGAACTGGGCTTGAAACACATCGAGCCGGCAACGGCGGAACAGGCGTCGAAATGGACGGGCTATTTGGTCGGCGGTACATCGCCATTCGGTATGAAAACTGCGTTGCCGGTTTATGTGGAAGAAAGCATTTGGGCTTTGGACGAGATTTTTATCAATGGCGGAAAACGTGGGTTTATCGTGGGTATAAAGCCTGAAAACCTGCGGACGCTCAATCCGCAAGATGTTCATGTTGCAGTAGATTCATAAAGGACTGGAAAACAGATGGAACAAGTAAATTTATACGAAGTTTTGGGCGTGTCTCAGGATGCAGATATTAACGTTATCCGCGAGGCTTATGGCAAATTGGTGGCCAATCCGGATATTCAGAAAGATGCGGAGCGGTTTAAAGTCATCGGACAGGCGTTTGAAGTATTGTCTCATCCGGAAAAACGTTTGGCTTATGATGCGGCTATGCAGTACGAGCGTCAGGAAGCCAATACCGACAACTTCACTAATATGGCGACAAATGTGGTCAATACGCCCAACTCTGACGTGAAAAACTATGTTTTTATTGCTTATGTTACATATGCCGTGGGCTTATTGATTTTGTTTACCCCCGTTGTCGGTGTGATTATGGCGTATGTTAAACGCGATGAGGCTCAAGGCAGTATTTACGCCAGTCATATCGATTATTTGATTAAGACATTTTGGGTGTCTTTAGTGGGTACGGTTTTGGGAACTTTTACTACACTGATCTTAATTGGTTGGCTGATTTTGTTGGTAACTGCCATTTGGTTTATTTACCGTGTAGTCATCGGACTGATTAAACTGAATGAAGATAAGCCCGTCTCCACTCAAGGATGGTTTTAAAGCATGGCATATTTATTGGCAAGTATCGTTTGCAGCGTGTTGGTTTCCGTATTGTTGAAAGTGGCGCGTAAGCAAAAAATCAATATCGAGCAGGCGGTGGCGGTGAACTATATCGTTGCCGTCACTTTGACCATGCTGGTGTTAAAACCCGATTTGAGCAATCCGCAGATATTTTTACCGACTTGGTGGCTTTTTGTGGCCTTGGGTATATTGCTGCCAAGCGTGTTTGTCATTATGGGTAAATCGGTAGATGCAGCAGGTATCGTCAAGTCGGATGCAGCACAACGCCTCTCACTGTTTTTGCCCATCGTTGCTTCGTTTACGCTGTTTCATGAGCAACTGACCGAAGGCCGTCTGATTGGTTTGGTATTGGCGTTTACGGCACTGTTTTTCTTGCTTTGGAAAAGTGATGGCGGCAAGAAATCTGGCGATCTCAGCACGCAAGTGATGCTGCTTTTGGGCGTTTGGTGCGGCTACGGTGTCATCGATATTTTGTTCAAACAAGTGGCGAAAAGCGGTACCGCGTTTGCCGGTAATTTGCTGGTGGCGTTTTGTTTGGCCGGCATCTTGATGTTTGGCTACCTGTTTGCCAAAGGAAGCAAATGGACCAAAGAGGGCATAGTGGGCGGTATGATTTTGGGTTGCCTGAACTTTTTGAATATTGTTACCTACATCTCGGCACACCAAATCATGAAGGATAATCCGACTTTGGTGTTTGCCGGTATGAACATCGGCGTGATTGTTTTGGGTACGCTGATTGGTGCGGCAATATTTAAAGAAAAAATCAGCAGCATTAATGCAGCCGGTATCAGCATTGCTATTTGCTCGATAGCCTGCCTGTTTTATTGGCCGCAGATTCGCAGCTTGGTAGGTTAAAAAATACTTATGCCGTCTGAAAGTTTTCAGACGGCCTTATTTTTATTATAAAATAGCCATTCATGCACCGATTTGGCCGTATGGGAATTATTTTGCGCTTACGGGCGTTTCTATGTTAAACAATAAGTTGAACTCACACAATAATATCGATAGTTACATCATGAAACATATTAAAAAACACATTCAATGCGCCGTTTTCGGCATGCTAGTATTGTCCGGCTGTCAATCGTATCAGGAAGATCAAAGCCGCCGCAGTAAAATGGCACAATTTGCGCTTAACCATCCCGTGGCCGCCCAAGTTATCGGGATGGAAGACGAAGGCTTAATCAATATGACCAGTAATGCCACACGCTTTGCCGAGCGTACAGGTTTGGATGACAAAGCAAACGGCGACAGCAGGGGAACACAGGTCAATGCCGTACGCCAAGCATTGTGGCAGGCGGCGATTGCTTCCAAATTTGACAGCATTATTGCAGAAAAAGCAGGTAATGCGCGTCTGACGGATATGGAGTTGCGTGAAGGTAAAGATGACTACTTCAGCCGCTACCTTGCCGACCAAGCGGTCGATCAACGCAACAACCGTATCGGCCGCAGTATCGGCAGTGCCAAGCCCGACAGCGATATGAAAACGCTGGCAGCAAGCATTTTGTTCTACTACAACAAAGTAGGCTTGTGGACGGCTTCCGAAGTGAACAACCGTTGGCGCATCAAACAGGAAAAACTTTCAGACGGCCAGTATGCCGAGGCATTGAAAAATATCGCCAAATTGGATCAAAACGGTATGACCGAGCAGGAACGTAATAGTTATAAAACCGGTACGCTCAGCGAAATTAAACGTTCGGTCAAAGCCATACGTCAAGTCGAAGACTGATTTTAAGACTTCATTATTGAAAGGCAATTGTTATGAATTTCCCTCCGCGTTATGTCTCAAACACCCGTATGCGCCGTATGCGTAAAGACGATTTTTCACGTCGTCTGATGCGCGAGCATACTTTGACGGCAGATGATTTGATCTATCCGGTTTTTGTATTGGAAGGCCAGAACCAGGAAGAGGCAGTCCCATCCATGCCGGGTGTCAAACGCCAAAGTTTGGACAAATTGTTGTTTACCGCTGAAGAAGCACTGAAGCTTGGCATTCCTATGCTGGCTTTGTTTCCCGTGGTAACGCAAAACAAAACCGAGTTTGCGGAGGAAGCTTATAACCCTGAAGGCTTGGTACCGACAGTGGTACGAACCCTGCGCGAGAAATTCCCAGAGCTGGGTATCATGACCGACGTTGCCTTGGATCCTTATACCATTCACGGCCAAGACGGTTTAACCGATGAAAATGGCTATGTCCTCAACGATGAAACCATTGAAGTTTTGGTAAAACAGGCTTTGTGTCATGCCGATGCAGGCGCACAAGTCATTGCCCCATCAGACATGATGGACGGACGTATTCTTGCCATCCGCGAAGCCTTAGAAGATGCCGGACATATCTATACGCGCATTATGGCGTATTCGGCAAAATATGCTTCAGCGTTCTATGGCCCGTTCCGCGATGCGGTTGGCAGCTCCGGCAATTTGGGTAAGGCAGACAAGAAAACCTATCAAATGGATCCTGCAAACACTAACGAAGCCTTGCACGAAGTCGCATTGGATATTCAAGAGGGCGCAGACATGGTAATGGTAAAACCGGGTCTACCGTATCTGGATGTCGTCCGCCGAGTTAAAGACGAGTTCGGCGTACCGACTTACGCTTACCAAGTTTCCGGCGAATATGCCATGCTTCAGGCTGCCATTCAAAATGGTTGGCTGGATGGCGAAAAAACCATTTTGGAAAGCTTATTGGCATTCAAACGTGCTGGCGCCGATGGCATTTTGACTTACTATGCGATTGAAGCGGCAAAATTGTTGAAGAAGTAAAATAAAGAAATAAATTAAAAAGCGGCAAACAGTGTTTATCCTGTTTTGCCGCTTTTTTGTATTGCTCAATAGAACCTAGCTAAGGTTTATTTTTTGAAAATCTAAAAAATTTTGTATAGTAAGTTATGACCAAATAAAGGCCGTCTGAAAAAACAGTCTTCTGATTTTTCAGAAGGCCTTATATGATTTAAACTTTAGTGATGGCTGCAACCGCCGTGGGTTTCACGCAATGCTTCGGCTGCTTGTTCGTCTGCATGGTAGCTGGAGCGGACCATTGCACCGATGGCGGCATTGGTAAAGCCTAATTCGTATGCTTCTTTTTCAAAAACTTTGAATTGGTTGGGCGTTACATAGCGCAAGACGGGCAAGTGGCCGTCTGAAGGTTGCAGATATTGGCCGATGGTAATCATCTCGATATTGTTGGCACGCATATCGCGCATGATTTCGCGCACGTCCTCGTCTGTTTCGCCCAAGCCGACCATGATGCCGGATTTGGTCGGGATATGTGGCATCATTTCTTTGTAGCGGCGCAGAAGCTCGAGGGAATGTTGGTAGTTGGCACCCGGACGGGCTTTTTTATACAGGCTTGGATGGGTTTCCAAGTTGTGGTTCATCACGTCGGGCGGTGTTTCTGCCAAGATTTCCAGTGCGATATCCAGACGGCCGCGGAAATCAGGAACAAGGATTTCGATTTTGGTATTCGGGCTGGTTTCGCGGATGGCTTTAATGCAGTCGGCGAAGTGTTGGGCGCCGCCATCTCGCAGGTCGTCACGGTCGACGGAAGTGATCACGACATAGCGCAGGTTCATGGATTTAACGGATTCGGCCAAGTGTTTAGGCTCGTCAGGATCCAACATATTGGGACGACCATGGCCAACGTCGCAGAACGGGCAGCGGCGGGTACAAATATCGCCCATAATCATGAATGTGGCTGTACCCTTGGTAAAGCATTCGCTGATATTTGGACAAGATGCTTCTTCGCACACGGTATGCATTTTTTGTTCGCGAAGAATATTTTTGATTTCAAAGAATTTCTTGCCCGGTAATTTGGCGCGAATCCATTCGGGCTTTTTCAATTTTTGTTCCAATGGAACAACTTTAATCGGAATACGTGCAGTTTTGTCTGCGCCTTTCAGTTTGATGCCGCGTTTGGGGTCGTTTTTTACTTCTTCACTCATGGTGATGTGTTCTTTCTGTCGTTATAAAGGCCGTCTGAAAAGCTGATTGCGGCCTTTATGGCCTAAGGGCTTGTGGGTTCAGAGGGGCAGTTAAAAGATGGCGTTGGGGTCGAATATTTTCAGACGGCCTTATGCTAGCTCTTTTTGTAAATGCTCGGTCAGTTTGTCTGAAACTTCTACCAAACTAGGTGCCGGAGAGACATAGTCGGCAATTTGGGTCATTTCCATACCGGCATAACCGCAGGGGTTGATATGGGTAAACGGACTTAAATCCATGTTTACATTGAGAGCCAAGCCGTGGTAAACGGAGCCGTCTTTGATACGCAGGCCCAGGGAAGCGATTTTACGCTCGCCGACATAAACGCCGGGGCGTTTGGGATCGGCTGCTGCTTCGATGCCGTATTCTGCCAAGGTGGCGATAATGCTGTTTTCAAGTGCGGAAACGATATGGCGGACGCTGGTTTTACGGCGTTTGAAATTGATCATCGTATAGACGACCAATTGACCTGGGCCGTGATAGGTAATTTGACCTCCTCTGTCAATTTGGACAACGGGAATATCGTCGCGGATGAGGAGGTGTTCGGGTTTTCCGGCCAAGCCTTGGGTAAATACGGGCGGATGTTCGACCACCCATAATTCGTCTTCGGTGTTTTCGTCACGCGAGGCATTAAATGCCTTCATGGCTTCGAAAGTCGGCAGGTAATCGACCAAGCCTTTGTGCACGATTTTCATTACAGCACCACTTTAACCAATTCGTGTGAAGTCAGGTCGCGGTAGATATTGTCGAGCTGCTCTTGGTTATCGACATTTACTTTGACGGTTGCGCTGGTGTAGTTGCCTTTGCTGCTTGGGCGCGTAGTAATGTGGTGCGGCTCGGTGTCGGGAGCGTGTTTACGCACGGTTTCCAAGATGGCGGATTCAAATTCGGGATGAACTGCGCCCATGACTTTTACAGGAAAGGTGCAAGGGAATTCAATCAGTGATTTTTTTTCGGTTGAGTCTGTCATGGTTTACTACCTTGTTTGGTTAGCCAGGGCCGTCTGAAAAGTTTTCAGACGGCCCGAAATCCGATATATTTTATCGTAAACGTCCATATCGGGCTATTAAAAATGATGTTTTCGAAAATAGGTACGGATAAGCTGTTTTCAAGTCTTGAAATGGAGCGCTTCAGCCCAATTTTGAGCTACATTCTGATTTAACAATGATTGAGATTATTAACTATGCCGACAAAAGACAAATATTTTGAGGAATACAGTGCGCTGGCTACCTTGCCTTTGCGTGATGTCGTGGTGTATCCGCATATGGTATTGCCGCTGTTCGTCGGTCGTCCTAAATCGATTGCGGCCCTTGAGGCGGCAATGGCCAATGATGATCCGGTTTTCCTGTTAGCCCAGCTTGACCCTAATACAGAAGACCCTAAAGCTGAAGACTTGCACCAGACCGGTACAGTCGCCCAAGTTTTGCAGGTTTTGAAGCTGCCTGACGGTACGGTTAAAGTATTGGTAGAAGGTATCCGTCGTGCGCGCGCGTTGACGGTTGATGAAACAGGCGGATTGTTTTTGTCCCATGTTGAGGCGATTGATGAGAATAGCGACAAGGACAATCCCGAAATTGAGGCCTTGCGCCGTACTCTGCTGACTCAATTTGAGCAATATGCGAAATTGAACAAAAAAATCCCTGCCGAAGTTATCAGTACCATCAGCAGTATCGATGACAACAGCCGTCTTGCCGATACTATTGCCGCGCATTTGCAGCTGAAATTGGAGCAGCGTCAATATGTGCTGGAGACTGCCGGCATTGTTGAGCGTTTGGAATTTCTGCTGGCGCAGTTGGAAGCCGAACTCGATATCATGCAGGTCGAGAAACGCATCCGTGGCCGCGTGAAACGTCAAATGGAAAAATCCCAACGCGAGTATTACTTGAATGAGCAAGTGAAAGCGATTCAGAAAGAGTTGGGCGAAGAAGACGAGCGCGACGAGCTGGATGCTCTGGAAAACAAAATTAAAGAAGCAGGCATGAGCAAAGAGGCTGAAGAAAAATGTCTGTCTGAATTGAAAAAACTGAAAATGATGCCGCCAATGTCTGCGGAATCTACCGTCGTGCGCAACTATATCGATACTTTGCTTGAGCTGCCGTGGAAGAAAAAATCCCGTGTCAGCAAAGATATTGCCAAGGCTGATTTGATTTTGAATGCCGACCACTATGGTTTGGAAAAAGTCAAAGAGCGTATTTTGGAATATTTGGCTGTTCAAAAACGTATGGACAAGCTCAAAGGCCCGATTTTGTGTCTGGTGGGTCCTCCGGGGGTGGGTAAAACTTCCTTGGGTGAGTCGATTGCCAAAGCCACAGGCCGACAATATGTGCGTATGGCGTTGGGCGGCGTGCGTGATGAAAGCGAAATCCGAGGCCACCGCCGTACCTATATCGGCTCTATGCCGGGCAAAATCCTGCAAAACATGGCGAAAGCGGGTGTGAAAAATCCATTGTTCCTGCTGGATGAAATCGACAAGATGGGCAGCGATTTCCGCGGTGATCCGGCCAGTGCATTGCTTGAAGTGCTGGATCCTGAGCAAAACAACAAGTTCGCCGACCACTATGCCGAAGTCGATTATGATTTGAGCGATGTGATGTTTATTGCCACTTCAAACAGCTTGAATATCCCAACTCCGCTGCTTGACCGTATGGAAATTATTCGTCTGTCCGGTTATACGGAAGACGAAAAAATCAATATCGCTATGCAATACCTTGTGCCGAAACAAATGAAGCGCAATGGTGTGAAAGAGGGTGAGTTGGTGGTTGATGAAAGTGCTGTGCGCGATATTATCCGTTACTACACCCGCGAGGCCGGTGTCCGCTCGTTGGATCGTGAAATTGCCAAAATCTGCCGCAAAGTAGTGATGCAGGTTACCTTGAATGAGGACAAGAAAAAAGCGTCCAAATCCAAAACATTAAGCAAGGCTAAGCCTAAAGCGATTAAAGTTACTGAGAAAAATCTGCATGACTATTTGGGCGTGCGCCGTTTCGACTATGGTGTGGCCGAAAGCGAAAACCGCATCGGTCAGGTAACCGGTCTGGCTTGGACCGAAGTCGGTGGCGAGTTGTTGACTGTTGAGGCGGTTGCCTTGCCGGGCAAAGGTACGATTCAATGTACCGGCCAATTGGGCGATGTCATGAAAGAATCAGTATCGGCTGCATGGTCGGTTGTCCGTTCTCGTGCTGAATCAGTGGGTCTGGCTCCTGATTTTTACGAGAAGAAAGACATTCACGTCCATGTGCCTGAAGGTGCGACGCCGAAAGATGGTCCGAGCGCAGGTATTGCCATGACTTTGGCGATGGTTTCTGCCTTTACCAAAATTCCGGTGCGTGCGGATGTGGCGATGACCGGTGAAATCACTTTGCGTGGCGAAGTGTTGCCGATCGGCGGTTTGAAAGAAAAACTGCTGGCTGCTTTGCGCGGCGGCATCAAGCATGTATTGATTCCGAAAGACAACGTCAAAGATTTGGAAGAAATCCCTGAAAATGTCAAAACCGGTCTGACCATCCATCCGGTCAAATGGATTGATGAAGTGTTGGCTTTGAGTCTGGAAACTCAGCCTGAGCAATGGGTTGCCGAATTGGCAGTTGCCGAGACCGTGCAAACTCCTAAGACAAAGTCAAGAACAAAAGCAACCAAGCATTAAGTTGGCCGTCTGATGTTGCAAAAAATGTGGTTTTGCCCTGAATGCCCCAAAAATAGGGCAATTCCACATTTTTTACTTGACATGATAATTTCAGAATTGCTATAAAGTGCGTATGTGCTTTGAAAGCGCTCAAGCCCCGAGTATTCGGGCATTTCATCATCTTTATACGATAGGAAGGGACTAATTGTGAACAAGTCTGAATTGATCGAAGCAATTGCTCAAGAAGCCGGCATTTCCAAATCTGCTGCGCAAAAAGCTTTGGATGCTACTACTAATGCCGTAACCAACGCATTGAAAAGCGGCGACACTGTTACTCTGGTCGGTTTCGGTACTTTCTACGTCGGCGAACGCGCCGAACGTCAAGGCCGCAACCCAAAAACTGGCGAGCCTTTGACTATTGCTGCTGCTAAAACTCCTAAATTCCGTGCCGGTAAAGCATTGAAAGACGCTCTGTAATTTAGAGTCTTTCCCTGAATGGGAATAAAAAACCGATTTGATTCGGTTTTTTATTTTGAAGGCCGTCTGAAACCTTTCAGACGGCCTTTAGTTTGTTGAGTGCATAAAAAGGCTGAAATCCTAATGATAAAAGGATTTTAGCCTTTTTAGTTTATCTTGTTACATTTGATTTTTATATTGATATACCTTATCATTAAGGGAAACAATAACAGTATTCAAAACAAACCGCACTTATCGAAAGAAGGGGCAAATAGCCACTCATAACCAATCTTTCAAATGTGCCGCACATTCGTCATTCTTCTCACGTTTTTTTAATAATCTACTTTTAAAACAAATGAAAAGAGAGGCTTATGTCTACCATTCCTTTGTCGCGCCTGAAAAAAGGCGCAGTCGTCCATATTGATTCTATTATTTCCAACCCTGTTTTTGGTGAATTGGATTCCTTGGTAACCCGTCGTCTTGCGGATTTGGGTTTTTCCAGCGGAATGCCGTTGCAAGTGATTGCCGTGGGCGGTTTTGGAAGAGGACCGTTTGCAGTACGCTTGGGCAATCAATCCCAATTTTCCCTGCGGTTGGAAGAGGCCGGGAAGATTATGTGTCGTATCGTTGAGGCCGTTTAAGGCCGTCTGAAAGAATAAGGAAAAATGATGGAACTAAGCTATTTTGCCTTGATTGGCGCGCCAAACTGCGGCAAAACCGTTTTGTTCAACGGTTTGACCGGCTCACATGCCAAGGTTGCCAATTATCCGGGCGTAACTGTCGATAAGCGCGAGGGCGCCTTTCTCGACGACGAGGCCGTCCGCATTATCGACCTGCCGGGCACATACAGCCTACGCACGACCAGCCCCGACGAAGCGGTGGCGAAAGATGTAATGGTAGGCAAGATGGGCATTCCGCCCGATGCCATTATTGCCGTTGCCGACGCGACCAACCTGCGTATGACCCTGCGCATGATTTTGGAACTGAAAACGCTGGGACTGCCTATGGTGGTGTCGCTGAATTTGAGCGACGTGGCCCGCAAAAGGGGCTTGAATATCGACGCGGCCAAACTGAGCGAGTTGTTGGATGCACCTGTTTTGGAAACAGTTGCAGTGAGCGCGTCGGGCGTACAGGCTGTACGCGAAGCCGTGGCGAAGCTGCCGCGCAAACGCTCTTTCCCCGCAAACCCCACCTCTGCCGAACGCACGCTCGATGCGCTGGATAGCGACAAACTTTATCAAGAAGTCGAATCGATTTTGGCACAAGTGGTACGCACCCAGATGACGCTGCCCGCATGGCACAAAAAACTCGACGACATCGTGCTGCACCCCGTCTGGGGCATGATTATGCTGCTGGTGATCCTGTTTATGGTGTTCCAAGCGGTATACACTTGGGCGGCACCGATTATGGATGCCATTGAAGGCGGTTTTACCGCACTGGGAGAATGGATAGGCGCGAACATGGAACCGGGCATCCTCAACGATTTGCTGGTCAACGGCGTCATTGCCGGTTTGGGCAGCGTGTTGGTGTTCCTGCCTCAGATTACGATTTTGTTTGCCTTTATCCTGCTATTGGAAGACTCAGGCTATCTGCCGCGTGCAGCCTTCCTGCTGGATAACATCATGGCAAAAAGCGGTTTGTCCGGCCGTTCGTTTATTCCCCTTTTGTCCAGCTTTGCCTGTGCCGTTCCTGCCGTGATGTCGGCGCGTACCATTAACGACCCGCGCGAACGCCTTGTTACCATCGCGGTTGCGCCGTTGCTGACTTGTTCCGCACGTTTGCCAGTGTATGCGCTGATTATCGCCGCTGTTATTCCTGACCGTACAGTGGGTGGGATTTTCAACCTGCAAGGCCTGACATTGTTTATTCTTTATATCGTAGGCATTCTGTCGGCCGCATTGGCAGCGTATATCATGAAACGCTTGGCGCGGATGAAAGGCAATGTGCAACAATTCCCACTTTTGATGGAATTGCCGACTTTCCGTACGCCTAACTTCAAACACATCATGACCAGCTTGTGGGATAGGGTAAAAGCCTTCCTGAAACGCGCGGGTACCATCATTTTTGCGTTGGCCGTGGTTCTGTGGGGCTTGGTAAGCTGGCCGCAACCGCCTGAAGGCGCAACCGGTGCCGCCATCGATTACAGCTTGGCAGGTACGCTTGGTCATGCTATTCAGCCGTTTTTTGCACCTTTAGGCTTTACTTGGGAAATGTGTATCGCCATGATTCCGGGTATTGCCGCGCGCGAAGTGGTCGTTGCCGCTTTGGGTACTGTTTACGCCGTCAGCGCATCGTCTGAAGATGCAGTACAAAACGCACTGATTCCTATCATACACAACAACTGGGGCTTGCCGACTGCCTTTGCCTTCTTGGCTTGGTATGTGTATGCTCCGATGTGTGCCGCAACTTTGGCCGTAATTAAACGCGAAACCAAATCCACGAAAAATATGCTTATGATTACAGGCTATTTGTTCCTGATGGCTTATTTTGCCGCATTCGTGGTTTACCAAATTTCTTCAAGGATACTATCGTCATGACTCAATATATTATCGTCGGCTTGATTATGTTCGCCTGCGTATTCTTCCTCTTGCGAAAATTCGTATTCAAACCGAAAAAACGCGACTGCAGCAGCGGCTGTGGCAAATGCGGCGGTTGCGGTTAAATAAAGAGGGTTAGGTAAAAGGCCGTCTGAAATGGTTTCAGACGGCCTTTTTTATTGCTCTATGGCTTTTCAGATGCAAAACTAGGTATTTAGAGCTTAGCACCAGGATTTATTGAACGGGAAACCTGAAATGTCCAGTGATGGTGTAGCGGTAGAGGATATCGTCTTCACGGGTTCCCGAGCCGATATTATGGATAATCAGAGGCCTATCGCCGATTTTTCGATCGGAGACGATGCCGATATGGGGACGGTTGCCTTTCAGTTCCCAAGTTACAATATCGCCAGCCTGATAGTTTGTATCTTGAACGGCCCAGCCTTGGCGCATGAAATAAGTCATTAGGTTAGGGACGCGGCGGTGGTCGATATTGGTATCAGGTTGTTTCAAACCCCAGCGTTTCGGATAGACGGAAAAATTCCGACTCATATCTTGATGAACAAGCTCTTGTAAATCGATATTTTGCTCACGCAATGCACGGATGACCACGTCTGTGCAAACGCCTTTTTCCATCGGTACATCGCCCATTGGATATTTGAGCTTGGTGTAAGCAGGGTCGTAACGAAGGGTTTTGCCAATTTGGTTGCGCGCAGATTGTACGATTTGCGGTGATGGTTCTTCGGGTTCGGTAATTTCTTGTTGTAGGAAATCGGTATTAATACTTAGGATAGAATTGTGATTGCGGGCAAAAAATATAACTGTTGTAATCAGAAGGATAGAAAGCGCAATACTAAGAACTATGGGCTTAAAGGCTATTTTGTGTTTCATGATATATGCACGGCTTAGATGTTGTCTGCATTATTATCAGATTTTTGGGTGGGTTGGCAATGCATAATGGAAAAATGGTCTTGAGCAAGTATGTACGGGCAAATAATAGATGAGTGTTATTTGGGTTTTACCAAAACATTTTTCGTAAATATAGATTTAAAATTGGCACATGATAAAAGGCCGTCTGAAAACTTTTCAGACGGCCTTGGCTATTGAAGAAGGCTTATTTCAAGGCTTCTAACAGCTTTCCGTGTATTCCGCCGAAACCGCCGTTGCTCATGACCAAAATATGGTCGCCTGCTTCGGCATTTTTTACGATTTCGGCAACAAAGGCATCGAAGTCTTTGCCAACGTGCAGCTTGCTGCCTAAAGGCGCGAGGGCTTCGGCGATGTCCCAGTCCACGCCGCCGGCGTAGCAGAACACTTGGTCGGCATCGTTTAAGCTTGCGGGCAGGGCGGCTTTCATGGTGCCGAGTTTCATGGTGTTGGAACGTGGCTCGAGGACGGCGAGGATGCGTGCGTTACCGACACGTTGGCGCAGACCTTCGATAGTGGTTTCGATGGCGGTCGGGTGGTGGGCGAAGTCGTCGTAAACAGTGATGCCGTTCACCGTGCCTTTGATTTCCATACGGCGTTTGACATTTTTAAACGCGCTCAAAGCTTCACAGGCCGTCTGAATATCGACGCCGGCATGACGCGCGGCAGAGATGACGGCGAGTGCGTTCATGCGGTTGTGTTCGCCCATCAGTTCCCAAGCGACGTGTCCGACCGTTTCGCCGTGATGGCGTACGTCGAACGAGCCGTCGGCATGGACGGTACCAACCTGCCAGCCTTGTTCGGTACCAAATTTTTCTACGGGCGTCCAGCAACCTTTGTCTAGAGTATCTTGCAGGCTTTGCTGCTGGCCGTTGCAGACGATTAAGCCTTCAGACGGCACGGTGCGTACCAAATGATGAAATTGGGTTTGAATGGCGCCCAAATCGGCAAAAATGTCGGCGTGGTCGAATTCCAGATTGTTCAAAATGGCGGTACGCGGACGGTAGTGTACGAATTTGGAGCGTTTGTCAAAAAAGGCGGTATCGTATTCGTCGGCTTCGATAACGAAGAATGGGGATTTTGAGTTAGGGTCTTGGCGCGGCGTTTGCGGCAGACGGGCGGAAACGCTGAAGTTTTCCGGTACGCCGCCGATGAGGAAGCCCGGCGCAAGGCCGGCATATTCCAAGACCCATGCCAGCATGGAGGCTGTGGTCGTTTTGCCGTGCGTCCCCGCCACGCCGAGTACCCAGTGCTGGTGTAATACGTTTTCAGCCAGCCATTGCGGGCCGGAAATATAAGGCAGGCCTTTGTTCAAAATGGCTTCAATCACATCCATGCCGCGTTTGGCAACATTACCGATAACGTAAATATCGGCTTTAAATTCGTCCAATTGAGTAGCATCAAAACCTTCGTGTACGTCAATGCCCAAGGCTTCGAGCTGGGTGCTCATCGGCGGATACATCTTTGCGTCGCAACCGCTGACATTAAAACCTGCTTCTTTGGCAATAGCCGCTACGCCGCCCATAAATGTGCCGCCGATACCGATAATGTGGATGTGTTTCATGATAAGACTGTCTTTGGATAAATTAATTTTAAAGCCGTCATTATAACGGAGTTTGGATAAAGAAAGGGGTCGTCTGAAAAGTTAGGCAACAATAAGAATAGGAAAAAAATACGAGGAATTTGATTTTAAAAGGAGGGTATTGAGGTTTTGATTGGGTAAGTATTACTTTGAAAAGAGTTATTTGATACGGTAAAGTCGTTCACGAAGGTCAGATGAAGCATTGCCTCGAACTCCTCAATGCTTGATAGCGTGAGGTTTTCGGTAATAGGGTTACTTGGATAGATTTTAGAAAATGGGGGGGGTATTCAATTAATGCCGTCTGAAAATAAGTCCTGAGCAAACCACGCTACGACTTATTTTCAGACGGCATTTGTATTCTGTATTTTGCGATTTCTATTAAAGCGCTGCTTCCGAGCGTTCACCGGTACGGATACGGATAGCTTCTTCAACCGGATAAATAAAGATTTTACCGTCACCGATTTTGCCGGAATGCGCGGTTTCTAAAATGGCATCCACAGCCTGATCGACTTTATCGTCAGCCAATACTAATTCGATTTTTACTTTAGGCAGAAAATCGACTGCGTATTCCGCGCCGCGATAAATTTCCGTATGGCCTTTTTGGCGGCCGAAACCTTTGACTTCGCTGACGGTCATGCCGGTAATGCCGATTTCAGTCAGGATTTCGCGTACATCGTCGAGTTTGAAAGGTTTGATAATGGCTTCGATTTTTTTCATATTGAGTCTCCTAATTTGCGAAAAGGCCGTCTGAAACATTCAGACGGCCTTTGTTCCATCAAGTTCGTTCAAATTTTATTTGAGTGAACTTATTTCTTTTTCTGAGCAGGCAGGTCGGTACATACGCCCAATGCCACTTCAGCAGCCATACCGATGGATTCGCCCAGTGTTGGGTGTGGGTGGATGGTTTTACCAATATCGGCTGCATCACAGCCCATTTCGATGGCCAAGCAGACTTCGCCGATCATATCGCCGCCGTTAGGACCAACGATACCACCACCGATGATGCGGCCGGTTTCAGCATCAAAAATCAGCTTAGTGAAACCATTGTCGCAACCGTTGGCAATCGCACGGCCGGAAGCAGCCCATGGGAAGTTGGCTTTGGTGATTTTTCGACCGGAGGCTTTGGCAGACAACTCGGTTTCGCCAACCCATGCCACTTCAGGAGAAGTGTAGGCAACGCCCGGAATAACGCGTGCGTCGAAGTAGGCTTTGTGGCCGGCACAGTTTTCAGCGGCAACGTGACCTTCGTGAACGGCTTTGTGTGCCAACATCGGTTGACCGACGATATCGCCGATAGCGTAGATGTGCGGCACGTTGGTACGCATTTGTTTGTCCACTTCGATGAAGCCGCGGTCAGTTACGGCAACACCGGCTTTCTCAGCGCTGATCAGTTTGCCGTTAGGCGCACGACCGGCAGCTACGAGTACGGCATCGTAACGTTGTGGCTCTTTAGGCGCATTTGCACCTTCGAAGGTAACGTAAACGCCGTCTTCTTTAGGCTCGACAGCAACAGTTTTGGTGTTGATCATGATGTTGTCAAAACGGTATTCGTTTTGTTTTTGCCATACTTTAACCAAGTCGCGGTCTGCGCCTTGCATCAGGCCGTCCATCATTTCAACCACATCCAGGCGAGAACCCAGAGTGCTGTAAACCGTACCCATTTCGAGACCGATAATACCGCCGCCGATGATCAACAGTTTGCCCGGTACTTCTTTCAGAGCTAAAGCGCCGCTGGAATCGATGATGCGTGGATCTTCAGGAATGAAAGGCAGTTTGGTTACGCGGCTACCTGCTGCAATGATACAGTTTTTGAAGGCAACGATTTTTTTCTCGCCAGTAGGAGTCGCTTGCTCGTACACGTCGCCGGTAGTCAGCGACACTTCCAAGTGGTGAGGATCTAAGAATTGGCCGTCGCCTTGGATAACGTCCACTTTACGGCCTTTAGCCATACCTGCCAAGCCAGTGGTCAGGCGGGAAACCACGCCGTCTTTGTAGCCGCGCAGCATGTCGATATCGAGTTCAGGCTCTGGATATTTGATACCGTTGGCAGCCAAGTGGCGTACTTCATCGATAACGGCAGCGTTGTGCAATAAAGCTTTGGAAGGGATACAGCCGACGTTTAAGCAAACGCCGCCCAAAGTTTTGTAACGTTCAACGATGGCAACTTTCAAGCCTTCGTCAGCAGCGGCAAATGCAGCGGAATAACCGCCGGGGCCGCCACCCAATACGACCACATCGTATTCAGCATCGGCAGAACCGCCAAATTGTGCAGCTTGAGGAGCTGGAGCAGCAGCTTTAGGGGCTTCTTGTGCAGGAGCAGCTGGTGCTTCGGCTTTAGGAGCGGCAGCTGCACCTTCGGCTTCAACGACTGCAATCAAGCCGCCTTCGGAGATTTTATCGCCGACTTTAACTTTAACTTCTTTAACGACACCTGCAACTTCGGCAGGTACGTCCATAGTGGCTTTATCGGTTTCCAAAGTAATCAGGGTATCGTCCACAGCAATGGTGTCGCCTACATTTACTTCAACCGCAATAATATCTACGTTTTCGTGACCGCCAATGTCGGGCACTTTTAATTCAACTAAGCTCATGTCTAATCTTTCTGAATGATGTTCGGACTTCTTTTTTCAGACGGCCTGAGTAAAAAGGCCGTCTGAAAATGCTCGGATTACAGAGTAATGCGGCGGAAGTCTTTCAACAGGTTAGCCAGGAATACGGTAAAGCGCATACCGGCGGCACCGTCGATGACGCGGTGGTCGAAGGACAGGCTCAATGGGCACATCAGGCGAGGAGCGAATTCTTTGCCGTTCCAAACCGGTTTAATTTGGGATTTGCACACGCCCAAGATGGCAACTTCAGGAGCATTCACGATCGGCGTGAAGCCTGTACCGCCGATACCGCCCAAGCTGGAAATAGTAAAGCATGCGCCTTGCATTTCTTGTGGTTTGAGCTTGCCTTCGCGGGCTTTTTTAGACAATTCGGTCAGCTCTTGGCTGATTTGTTTCAAGCCTTTTTGATCTACGTCTTTGATTACTGGAACAACCAAGCCGTTTGGTGTATCGGCTGCGAAACCGATGTTGAAGTAGTTTTTCAGCACCAAGTTGTCGCCATCCAAAGAGGCATTGAATTCAGGGAAGGCTTTCAGCGCAGCAACAGAGGCTTTAATGATGAACGCTAACGGAGACAGTTTCACGCCTTCGCGTTCCCATTCTTTGTTCAGCTGTTTACGGAATTCTTCCAATTCGGTCATGTCCGCTTCTTCGTGTACGGTAACGTGAGGAATCACAACCCAGTTGCGAGACAGGTTTTGACCGGAGATTTTCTTAATGCGAGACAACTCTTTAACTTCGATGCTGCCGAATTTAGAGAAGTCAACTTTAGGCCATGGCAACAAGTCCAGACCACTGCCCAAAGAGGCAGCGGCAGGTTTGCCTGCACCGCTTTGCATAACGGATTTAACGAAGGCTTTAACGTCTTCGCCCATGATACGGCCTTTCAGACCGGTACCTTTGACTTGACCCAGATCTACGCCCAATTCGCGTGCCAGTTTGCGTGCGGAAGGACCGGCATGAGCTTTGGCAAATGCAGCTTCGTCAATTTTGGCAGCTGCAGGTGCAGCTGGAGCAGGCGCAACGGCTGGTGCGGGAGCAGCAGGAGCCGGAGCAGCGGCTGGTGCAGGTGCGGCAGCTTGAGCGGCAGGAGCAGGAGCAGCTGCGGCGGAACCGGCGGTTTCTACTTCGATAATGGCAGAACCTTCAGATACTTTGTCGCCAACTTTTACAAATACGGCTTTAACAACACCGGCTTCTGTACATGGTACGTCCATAGTGGCTTTGTCGGTTTCCAGAGTAATCAGAGTGTCGTCAACGGCAACAGTGTCGCCAACTTTAATTTCAACGGCAATAATGTCTACATCTGTATGACCGCCAATATCCGGGACAACAACTTTTACAGTTGCCCCGCCTGCAGGGGCTGCGGCAGTAGCGGCAGCGGGAGCTGCAGGAGCTTCAGCTGCAGGAGCCGGGGCTGCATCGGCAGCGGCGGCATCGGTTTCAACGGTCAGAATAACGCCGCCTTCAGAGATTTTATCGCCAACTTTAACTTTAACTTCTTTCACGACACCGGCTGCATCGGCAGGTACGTCCATAGTGGCTTTGTCGGTTTCTAAAGTAATCAGGGTGTCGTCAACGGCAATGGTGTCGCCTGCTTTAACTTCTACAGCGATGATGTCGACGTTTTCATGACCGCCGATATCAGGGACTTTGATTTCTACGATACTCATTTGAGTTCCTTTAATATTTTCAGTTTGATGCCGTCTGAAAACTGTTTCACACGGCATCGGTACAGTTTGTCTGTTCAAACCATTCAAACATTTGGTTTTCAGACGGCCTAATGTTAACAGGCCGTCTGAAACATCAATTAGCGTTTCCAGCTAGGAGCTGCATCGGCTTTAATACCATATTTTTCAATGGCTTGTTGAACGGTTTCTTTGCTGACTTTGCCCTGTTCGGCCAGAGCGCTCAATGCAGCAACGGCAACGTTGTAGCGGTCAACTTCGAAGAAGCTGCGCAGGTTGGCACGGCTGTCGGAACGACCGAAGCCATCGGTACCCAAGACGTGGTAGTCGTTAGGGATGTAGGCACGGATACGGTCAGCATAGCTGCGGATGTAGTCGGTAGCGGCAATAACCGGACCGTCATGACCTTGCAGTTGAGAAGTAACAAACGGTACTTTTGCAGTTTCCAATGGGTTCAGACGATTGAAGCGTTCCACTTCGATGGCATCGCGGTGCAGCTGGTTGAATGATGGGCAAGACCAGATGTCTGCTTCTACGCCGAAGTCGGCTTTCAACAATTCGGCACCGGCAATTACTTCTTGCAGGATGGTACCGGAACCCATCAATTGGACTTTTTTATCGCCTTTGCCGCCGGCTTTCAGTAAGTACATACCTTTCAGGATGTCATGTTCTACACCTTCAGGCATGTCCGGATGGGTGTAGTTTTCATTCATCAGGGTGATGTAGTAGAACACGTCTTCGTGGTTAACATACATGCGGCGCAAGCCATCGTGTACGATAACGGCTACTTCATATTGGAATGTCGGATCGTAAGTTACACAGTTTGGAATCAAGTCTGCTTGAATGTGGCTGTGACCGTCTTCGTGTTGCAAACCTTCGCCATTCAGTGTTGTACGGCCGGCTGTACCACCCAGCAGGAAACCGCGTGCATGCATATCGCCTGCTGCCCATGCCAAGTCGCCAACGCGTTGGAAACCGAACATAGAGTAGTAGATGTAGAAAGGAATCATGGCAAAGTCGTTGTTTGCGTAGCTGGTCGCGGCAGCAATCCAGTCAGCCATAGCACCTGGTTCGTTAATACCTTCTTGCAAGATTTGACCGTCAACAGATTCTTTATAGAACATCAGTTGGTCTTTATCTTGAGGAGTGTATTGTTGGCCCTTAGGGTTCCAAATACCGTATTGACGGAACATACCTTCCATACCGAACGTGCGGCTTTCATCTGGAACGATAGGCACCACGCGTTTGCCGATTTTTTTGTCTTTCAGCAAAGTAGACAGGATGCGGACGAAAGCCATGGTGGTTGAGAATTCACGGTCACCGCTGGATTTCAGTTGAGTCTCAAATGCTGACAGTTCAGGCACTTCCAGAACTTCTTGGGTAGGTTTGCGTTGAGGCAGGTAGCCACCCAAAGATTCGCGACGTGCGTGCAGGTATTTGTATTCTTCGCTGTCAGGAGCAAAAGTCAGGTAAGGCAGGTCGCCGCTGTCGATTTGCTCGTCAGTTACAGGAATGTCAAAGCGGTCACGGAATTGTTTCAGAGACGCTTTGTCCATTTTTTTGGCTTGGTGGGCAACGTTTTGACCTTCGCCGGATGCACCCATACCGTAACCTTTAATGGTTTTCGCCAAGATTACAGTAGGTTTGCCGTCGGCGTGGTTCACTGCGCGGTCGTAAGCGTTGTACACTTTTTGAGGGTCATGGCCACCACGGTTCAATGCCCAAATTTGTTCATCAGTCATATCGGCGACCAATGCTTTCAGTTCAGGCGTATTGAAGAAGTGTTCGCGAACGTATGCACCGTCTTTGGATTTGTAAGTTTGGTAGTCACCGTCCAAGCACTCTTCCATACGTTTGCGCAGGATGCCATCTTTGTCTTTTGCCAAGAGGCGGTCCCAACGACGACCCCAGATGACTTTCACAACATTCCAGCCGGCGCCAGCAAAGTTGCCTTCCAGCTCTTGAATGATTTTGCCGTTACCGCGTACTGGGCCGTCCAAACGTTGCAGGTTACAGTTGATGACGAATACCAAGTTATCCAAGCCTTCGCGTGAAGCCAGAGCAATAGCACCTTGGCTTTCTGGTTCGTCCATCTCGCCATCACCGCAGAATACCCATACTTTACGGCCTTTGGTTTTAGCCAGGCCGCGAGATTCCAAGTATTTCAAGAAACGGGCTTGGTAAATCGCCATCAATGGGCCAAGACCCATAGATACGGTTGGGAATTGCCAGAAGTCAGGCAACAGGTGAGGGTGAGGATAGGAAGGCAGACCATGACCGGCAACTTCTTGACGGAAGTTGTTCAATTGGTCTTCAGTCAGACGGCCTTCAACGAAAGCGCGTGCGTAGATACCAGGGGCAACGTGGCCTTGGAAGAATACCAAATCGCCTTCTTCGCCTTCGCCTTTAGCTTTCCAGAAGTGGTTGAAGCCGACTTCGTACATAGTGGCGGCTGATTGGAAAGATGCAATGTGTCCACCCAATTCCAAATCTTTTTTACCTGCGCGCAAAACGATAGCGGCAGCGTTCCAACGAACGAATGCACGGATACGGTGTTCGATGTTTTGGTCGCCAGGGATGCCTTTTTCGTCTTCAACGGAAACGGTGTTCAAGTATGGAGTAGTGGTGCCGTGAGGCATACGGATGCCTTTGTCACGGCTGTATTTGACCAAACTTTCCAGCAGATACTGGGCGCGTTCGCTGCCTTCATATTCTAAAACAGAGCTTAACGCGTCTAACCATTCTTTGGTTTCAATTGGGTCAACATCGCGTAATTGGGTGGACATAATATCTATCCTTGTGTTGAGTGTTTTTCAATGACGGAGTATTACTCCGATATTTTCGTTTGTGAACAAATACGGCTTATAAACGAAAATTCCAAGAGTCAAATTCGAAAAAATTTTAATTATTTAAATATTTTCAATACGTTATATGAAGCAATGAAAATTCTGAAAAATTAAAATTTTTTGCAAACTGGCTAACCTGCAAATGCTATCAGTAATTGGGCAAACTGGCAAATCGCGCTGTTGATATTAATAGGAGGGTAGAGGTTGAATTGATGATTTTTAAAAGTGCCCTTATGATGGTTTTAAAATTAGAATATTAAACAGACACGGTAAAAGTCTCTGTTGTTTGGATGAAAAAATTCGAATACGAAAATTGATTTTCAAAATTTGTCTAAAATCGAAAATTAAATTTAAACTTTGAGTTTGAAAAAGAAAATTCAGACCGTGTTATTTATTTTTTACAAGCGAATGGGCCGTCTGAAGATTTTGGAAGAGGTTAAGAAAGAGTGAAATTTTAAGAGGACGATGATTGAGGAAGGGAAAATTAAAAAATGACATGCACAGGCTAGTTAAATAGCTGGGCATGTCATTTGTTAGTAGTCTGAGAATTTCAGACGGCCTTTAAACTGCAGAGGATTTTTGAGCAAATTGCTTCCATTGAGCTAAAAGCTCTTTGAGAACATCTTGCTGCTCATGTCCATGTTGGATGGCTTCTTGCAGCCAAAAACATGCATTATTGATGTCTTTCTCTACACCCAGGCCGTGGTAATACAGACAGGCAAGATTATATTGAGACATTGTATCCCTTTGTTTGGCTGCCGCCTCAAACCATTTCGCCGCTTGGGCATAATCGACAGGTACGCCTTGTCCGCTGTAATACATCATGCCAAGATTGGTTTGTGATTTACTGTGTCCTCGTTCTGCAGACTGAAGGTATAGCTCCAGTGCTTCAGCATAATTTTGTTGACGTTTTAAGCCATAGTGCGCTGCAAATGCCAGCTTGTAAAGACGTTCAGCTTCCTGACGTTGGAGGGCGATTTCTTTCGTCAGCTTATAGTTTTGCTGGTTATTCAATGCGCTGTCAGACAGAAGTTTTTGGTAAGCGACAAGATTACCTAAATCAGCCGAGCGTTGATAATATTGACGCGCGGTGTCTGTATCAACTGCTCGTCCCAATCCGTAGCGATGGATATCGCCTAAAAGACGCAATCCTTCCGGGTCATTTTGATCTGCAGCCAATTTAGCATGCTGATAGGCCTTTTGAGGGTCTCGTTCGGTGTTTTTACCCAGAAGATAGATTTCGGCAAGTGCTACATGCGCATTGCTGTCACCTTGTTCGGCCGCTTTTTCAAACCATTCCAATGCTTCAGCAGGATTTGATACGGCTAAGAGTTCTGCAAGAGAAGTTTGCGCTGGAACAATGTCGTAATCGGCGGCAATACGCAAATGTTCGATTGCTTTTTCAGGGTTTTGTGCAACACCTTGCCCCAATTTGTATTGAAGGCCGAGTTGCCAGTGTGCCGCAATAAATCCCTGTGCAGCGGATTGCTGATAAAGTTTATGGGAATATTCCAAATCAGGAGAGCTGGAATATTGGTAATGCTGGGCTAAGAAGTATTGTGCCTGAGGATTTTGTTGTTCGGCAGCTTTCAGTGCCCATTTGACTGCTTCTTGGTCATTGCCATTGTCTGCATATAAACGCATCAGGCGCAGTTGGGCAGGAGCCAATCCTTCTTCGGCAAGCTCCTGATAGGATGCGATGAGCTTTTCTACTTCTATTCCATTATTTTCTTGTAATTGGAGAAGATTATAGCGGGCGTATAGATGACCAGCTCTTGCAGCTTGCTTTAAATATTCAACTGCAATTGCTAAATCTTGTGCATTTTCGTGGTGTTCGATCAGGCATCCTGCCAGCTGAAATGCAGCCTCAACATGCCCGGCTTCTGCTGCTTCGCAGAGCAATGGGATGGCTCGTGCAAAGTCAGGTGGGTCTTGAGTGATTAATTTTTCTGCTAGCAGAAAAGATTCTTCATATTGTTGAGCATTCATCGGTTTGCTTTTATATTTTGTGAAGGATTAAGAATAAAATAATCGGCCGACAGGGTGCGGCCGTTATGATTTTGTAATTTTGAGGTTATTTACAAAAACAGGCAACCGTATTTGTATTTTTATACTTAGAATAATGAAATAATTTGTTTTATGCTGCATAAATACAACAGAGGCATGTGATAAAGTGGGTTGAGAAAATACTTCTGCTGTTTATTCACTTTAAATTATTTATCGTCCGATTTTTTACGCCACAAAACAAGTAATTTGCCAATATGTTGCACCAGTTGAGCACCCAGTGTTTCACACAGGGCATTGCAAATTTCAATACGTTCTGCACGGTCATCGCCAAAAACACGGACTTTAATCAATTCGTGTGCTGTCAATGCGGCGTCGGTTTCTTTAATGACGGAGTCGGTCAAACCTTGTTGGCCAACAATAACAACGGGATGAAGGTGGTGTGCTTGGGCTTTCAAGGCCAAAATTTCTTTGGTGCTTAGTTTGTTGTCGCTCATTTTGATAAGTATCCAATTAAAAAGAATAATGGCTATATTGTACGCGATTTAGAACATTTACGGGAGAAATAACGTACAATACTGGTTTTTAACTTAAGTATTTCAAACCAATATGGCTGTACGCTCAAAATCTTCAAAAGCATGGCTGCATGAGCATGTCAACGATCATTATGTCCATATGGCACAAAAGGATGGATATCGTGCCCGAGCGGCTTATAAATTATTAGAAATCAATCAGAAAGATAAATTGATCAAGCCGGGTACGGTCTTAGCGGATTTGGGTAGTGCGCCGGGAAGTTGGTCACAGGTGGCAGCCAAGCTGGTTGGTAAAACAGGGGCGGTGTTTGCATTGGATATTTTACCGATGGATGCGATTGATGGTGTGTTGTTTATTCAGGGTGATTTTAGGGAAGATGCTGTTTTGGAGCAGTTTGAAGCTTTGTTGGATAATCGCCCGTTAGACCTTGTAATCTGTGATATGGCACCCAATATGTCAGGCAATGCCGTAACAGACCAGGCACGCAGTTTTTACCTGTGTGAACTGGCTTTGGATTTTGCCTCGCAGCATTTGAAACCCGGAGGCAGTTTTTTGGTGAAGGTGTTTCAAGGCGTGGGCTATCAGGAATATACGGCGGCAATGCGCGAAATTTTTGCCAGTGTACAAACTAGAAAGCCGGATGCTTCCCGCAATCGTTCCAGTGAGATTTACCTATTAGGCAAAAATAAACGCTGACAATGTAGGGTGGGTGCTTTAAAATTCTTTCCCTTGATTTTATTTATTTTGTAACCATGGAGCCTGTTCAGTGGGGAATACCATTAAAAACATATTAGTCTGGGTAGTGGGTGGTGCTATGCTTTTAGCAGCATTCAATGCACTCAGCGATAAGCAGGAAGATAAACAGCAAATCGAATATTCTCAATTTATTCAGCAAGTTAATAGTGGCGAAGTATCCAATGTCAATATTGAAGGATCTGTTGTCAGCGGCTATCTGATTAAAGGTGAGCGCACCGATAAAACTGCCTTCTATACCAATGCGCCTTTGGATGACAACTTGGTTAAAACACTGTTGGATAACAAAGTACGCGTCAAAGTGACTCCGGAAGAAAAACCAAGCATGCTGGCCAGTCTGTTTTACAGCCTGCTGCCTGTTTTGTTGTTGATCGGTGCATGGTTCTACTTCATGCGCATGCAAAGCGGCGGTGGCGGTAAAGGCGGCGCCTTCTCTTTTGGTAAAAGCCGTGCGCGTTTGTTGGATAAAGATTCCAATAAAGTGACTTTTGCCGATGTTGCCGGTTGTGATGAGGCAAAAGAAGAAGTACAAGAAATCGTAGATTATTTAAAAGCCCCCAATCGTTACCAAAGCTTAGGCGGTCGTGTGCCGCGCGGTATTTTGTTGGCTGGTAGCCCTGGTACGGGTAAAACATTGCTGGCCAAAGCGATTGCTGGTGAGGCAGGGGTGCCATTCTTCAGTATCTCAGGTTCTGACTTCGTAGAAATGTTTGTCGGTGTCGGTGCGAGCCGTGTCCGCGATATGTTCGAGCAGGCCAAGAAAAACGCTCCATGTATCATCTTTATTGATGAAATTGATGCGGTCGGCCGTCAGCGTGGTGCCGGTTTGGGCGGTGGCAATGATGAGCGTGAGCAAACATTAAACCAATTATTGGTTGAAATGGATGGTTTTGAAAGTAATCAAACCGTTATTGTGATTGCAGCAACCAACCGCCCTGATGTACTTGACCCTGCGTTGCAGCGTCCGGGCCGTTTTGACCGTCAAGTCGTTGTTCCATTGCCTGATATTCGTGGCCGTGAGCAAATCTTGAAAGTTCACGCTAAAAAAGTGCCTTTGGATGCATCTGTAGATTTGACTTCTTTGGCTCGTGGTACACCTGGTTTTTCAGGTGCAGATTTGGCAAACTTGGTCAATGAAGCTGCTTTGTTTGCCGGTCGTCGTAATAAAGTTAAAGTCGATCAAAGCGACTTTGAAGATGCTAAAGACAAAATCTACATGGGTCCGGAGCGTCGCAGTATGGTAATGCACGAAGATGAAAAACGTGCGACAGCCTATCATGAGGCCGGTCATGCAATCGTAGCGGAAAGCCTGCCGTTTACCGATCCGGTTCACAAAGTAACGATTATGCCTCGTGGCCGTGCATTGGGTTTGACTTGGCAACTGCCTGAGCGTGACCGCATCAGTATGTACAAAGACCAAATGCTGAGCCAGCTCTCAATCTTGTTTGGTGGCCGTATTGCTGAAGATATTTTTATTGGCCGTATTTCTACCGGCGCATCTAACGACTTCGAGCGTGCAACTCAAATGGCACGCGAGATGGTAACGCGTTATGGTATGAGCGACAAAATGGGTGTGATGGTTTATGCTGAGAACGAAGGTGAAGTATTCTTGGGTCGCAGCGTAACCCGTTCTCAAAATATTTCCGAGAAAACTCAACAAGATATCGATGCGGAAATCCGCCGTATTTTGGATGAGCAATACCAAGTGGCTTACAAAATCTTGGATGAAAATCGCGATAAGATGGAAACCATGTGCAAAGCACTGATGGATTGGGAAACCATCGATCGAGATCAAGTTTTGGAAATTATGGCCGGTAAACAGCCTAGTCCGCCTAAAGATTACAGCCACAATGTCCGTGATGACAAAGTAGAAGAGCCTGAGGCGCCTGTTGCTGAAGCTGCTGAACCTGTTGAGCAAAATGAGGTTCAGAATACTGAGTCAGTAGAAGCAGACAAAACAGATAAATCTGTATAAGGTCTGAAACAGAAAACGGTAGCTTTAAGCTACCGTTTTTATTTTGAAGATAAGCTAAAGGCCGTCTGAAAAGCTTCAGACGGCCTGATTTTATTTGGTTAATTACAAAACAGCCAAAGCCGCTTCGTAGTCAGGCTCGTTCGCAATTTCAGAAACCAACTCAGCGTGGAGAACTTGGTTTTGCTCGTTCAAAACCACCACTGCGCGGGCAGTAAGGCCGCGTAATGGGCTTTCTGTCAGTGTAACACCATAATCGTTAGAAAAGCTGCTGCGGAATGTAGAAAGTGTCACTACATTTTCCAAACCTTCTGCACCGCAGAAACGGGCTTGTGCAAACGGTAAATCGGCAGAAATGCACAAGACTACGGTATTGTCCAAAGACGAGGCACGTTTGTTGAAAGTGCGGACGGACTGGGCGCATACGCCGGTGTCAATACTAGGGAAAATATTCAGCACTTTGCGTTTGCCTGCAAAGTCAGCCAATGATTTCTCAGATAGGTCTGCCGCTACCAATGTGAAATCAGGTGCAACTTGGCCGGTAGCAGGCAAATTGCTGTTTGTAGAAATAGGTGAGCCTTGGAAAGTAACTTGAGCCATGATTCAGTCCTTGTGTCAGGGGAAAATAGGATGGTCAGGGGTTTAGTAATGGCGGCGACGGAAATAGAACATGCCTTCGCTGTCAATTTCTAAAATATAGCGGCCGTTTTGTACGGCGGCATAACCGCTTTTGCCCTCGGTATAAGGCTGTAAAGCAGCGTGTGAAATCAGATAGTCGGTCAGTTTGTTGCCGTCTTGGGCAATATTGTCTACCATTTTTGCAAAGACAGTGTGGCAGACGCCGTTGGCTGACCAGCCGGCTAAAACGCCTTTTTCATTTTTTTCCATGCATTGGCCGCTGATGACTTCTAAGTCGGTAGGGTGCTTGCCAATCAGATTGATAACACCGCCCTCTATACCATTAATGGGATAAGTGCGTTGTTTTTTACCTTCTTTCGTTTCGCCTTCTTGAGCTGTACCTAAATCCAAACCGGCTATGGCTTGTTCATCGATATATTTAACTTTGAAGGTAGGCTTGGGTGCTTTGCCTGAAGCAGCATCATTGGCTACAGTATCTTCAGATTTACCGCCGCAGGCAGCCAAAGATAGGCTGAGCAAGATAAGGGGGAAGGTTTTTTTCATATGAGAAACCCTAGAAAACGATTATATTTCAAATGATAAACGATATTATGGCCGTCTGAAATATTCAGACGGCCTTACTATTATTATTTCAACGGACGAATACCTACTGCATCGCGTACTTTATCCAACAATTCGCGTGCTTCTTTACGCGCTTTTTGTGCGCCGGCCTGCAAAATGTCTTCAATTTGAGAGGGTTTGGCTGTCAACTCATTGTAACGCTCGCGGGGTTCTGCGAGTTCGGCATTGATTTTTGCACCCAAGAGTTTCTTAGCTTCGCCCCAAGCAAGGCCTTCGGCCAGCATTTGCGTGAACTCGGCAGTTTCAGACGGCGTGGAGAAGGCTTTGTAGATTTCAAACAGAGGACTTTCATCAGGCTGTTTCGGCTCGCCGGGTTCTTTCATATTGGTGATAATTTTGTTAACCGATTTTTGGGTTTTCTTGTCATTTTCCCAAAGTGGAATGGTGTTGCTGTAGGATTTGGACATTTTACGTCCGTCCAAGCCGACCAAGAGTTCGACATTTTCGTCGATTTTTACTTCAGGCAGGGTGAAGAGTTCTTGGAAGCGATGGTTGAAGCGGCCGGCAATATCACGTGCCATTTCAACGTGTTGGATTTGGTCGCGACCGACTGGTACTTCATGGGCATTGAACATAAGAATGTCGGCAGTCATGAGGATAGGATAGCTGTACAGGCCCATTTCCACGCCGTGATCCGGATCTTCCTGACCGTTTTCGGTATTTGCCTGTACTGCGGCTTTATAAGCGTGAGCGCGGTTCATCAGGCCTTTTGCAGTGATACAGGTCAGAATCCAGTTCAACTCCATCACCTCGGGAATATCGCTTTGACGATAGAAAGTGGTCTGTTCCGGATTGAGTCCGCAGGCAAGCCATGTGGCGGCAACAGCTTGAGTAGATTGATGAATCATTTCCGGCTCATGACATTTGATGATGCCGTGATAGTCGGCCAAAAAGAGGAATGATTCGGTATTGGAATCTTGCGCCGCGCGGATGGCCGGGCGGATGGCACCGACATAGTTGCCCAAGTGTGGAATACCTGTTGTGGTAACACCTGTTAAAACTCGTTTTTTGCTCATGAAAGTATCCTTCGGCACAAAGGCCGTCTGAAAATAAATATGGTGCCGATTATACCTGATTATTCTTGATTTTTCAGACGGCCTTTTGAGTAAAGGGTAACTGGATAATAAAGTTATACACATAAAATTATAAAAATAAAACTTTATAAAACAACAAGATAATAAAAATTTTTAATTAATGGAGTAAATAGCTATTGAGTTATCCACATTTGCGCTTATATAGGCTCTAACAGAATATATTTGAAGAGGAACTTAAAATGAGATTTGATAAATTAACTGCCAAATTTCAGCAAGCTCTGCAAGAAGGTCAAAGTCTGGCTTTAGCTGCGGACAGCAGCTATCTTGAGGCCGGCTTTATCTTAAAAGCGTTGCTTGACGATCAAAACAGTGGTGCTGCTGCGTTACTGGCTCATGCAGGTGTGAATGTGCCTCAAGTGAAACAACGTTTGCAGCAACATTTGAGCAGCTTGCCAAAAGTATCCGGTCAAGGCGGCGATATTATGCCTAGCCGTGAGCTGCAAGCTGTATTGAACTTGATGGACAAGGCTGCAACCAAACGTGGCGATGCCTATATCGCCAGCGAACTTTTCCTGCTGGCTTTGGTTCAGCAGAATGATGCGACCGGCAAAATTTTGAAAGAAGCCGGTGCGACCGAACAAAATATCAATGCCGCGATCGATGCGGTACGAGGAGGACAAAACGTGAACGATGCGAATGCTGAAGACCAACGCGATGCTTTGAAAAAATACACACTCGACCTGACTCAACGCGCCCGTGACGGTAAGCTCGACCCCGTTATCGGTCGTGATGATGAAATCCGCCGTGCAATTCAGGTATTGCAACGCCGTACCAAAAACAACCCTGTGCTGATTGGTGAGCCGGGTGTAGGTAAAACCGCTATTGTTGAAGGCTTGGCGCAACGCATTGTTAACGGCGAAGTGCCTGAATCCCTGCGTAACAAACGTCTTTTGGTTTTGGACTTGGCGGCTTTGATTGCCGGCGCGAAATACCGCGGCGAATTTGAAGAACGCTTGAAAGGCGTGTTGAACGACTTGGCTAAAGACGATGGCAACACTCTGATTTTCATTGACGAAATCCATACTTTGGTTGGCGCAGGTAAAACCGACGGCGCAATGGATGCAGGCAATATGCTGAAACCGGCTTTAGCGCGTGGCGAATTGCACTGTATCGGTGCGACTACTTTGGACGAATACCGTCAATACATTGAGAAAGACGCGGCACTCGAACGCCGCTTCCAAAAAGTATTGGTTGGCGAGCCAAGTGTGGAAGATACCATCGCTATTTTGCGCGGTTTGCAAGAGCGTTATGAGATCCACCACGGTATCGATATTACCGACCCTGCTATCGTTGCTGCAGCGGAGTTGAGTGACCGTTACATTACCGACCGCTTCCTGCCTGATAAAGCGATTGATTTGATTGACGAAGCTGCCAGCCGCATCAAAATGGAGCTGGACAGCAAACCCGAGCAGATGGACAAACTCGACCGCCGCATCATCCAGCTCAAAATGGAAAAAATGCACGTTGCCAAAGAAAGCGATGACGCCAGCAAAAAACGTTTGGAACTGATAGATGAGGAAATCGACGGCTTGCAAAAAGAATACGCCGATTTGGACGAAATCTGGAAAGCCGAGAAAGCCGCCTCTTCCAGCACTGCCGACATCAAGAAACAGATGGACGACATCAAAGTCAAAATCGAGCAGGCCAAACGCCAAGGCGACTTTGCCCGCGCGTCTGAACTCGAATACGGTGAGTTGCCGAAATTGGGTGCACAGTTGCAAGCTGCGGAAAGTAACCCCGACGGCAAAAAACAAAACAAACTTTTCCGTACCGAAGTTGGTGCGGACGAAGTGGCCGAAATCGTATCGCGTATGACCGGCATCCCTGTGTCCAAAATGATGGAAGGCGAACGCGACAAGCTGCTGAAGATGGAAGAAGTATTGCACCGCCGCGTGGTTGGTCAAGACGAAGCCGTGCGCGCCGTGTCTGACGCCATCCGCCGCAGCCGTTCCGGTTTGGCCGATCCAAACAAACCTTACGGCAGCTTCCTGTTCCTAGGTCCGACCGGTGTGGGTAAAACCGAGTTGTGCAAAGCTTTGGCAGGCTTCCTGTTTGACAGCGAAGATCATCTGATTCGTATCGATATGTCCGAATACATGGAAAAACATGCTGTTGCCCGCTTAATCGGTGCGCCTCCCGGCTATGTTGGTTACGAAGAGGGCGGTTACCTGACTGAGCAAGTCCGCCGCAAACCATACAGCGTGATTCTTTTGGATGAAGTGGAAAAAGCCCATCCGGACGTATTCAACATCTTGCTGCAAGTATTGGATGACGGCCGCTTGACCGACGGACAAGGCCGTACCGTAGACTTCAAAAATACCGTTATCGTGATGACTTCCAATATTGGTAGCCAACATATCCAACAAATGGGTACTCAGGACTACGAAGCGGTGAAAGAAGTTGTGATGGAGGATGTGAAAGAACATTTCCGTCCTGAAATGATTAACCGTATTGACGAAGTCGTCGTGTTCCACGGTTTGGATCAGGCCAATATCCGCAGCATTGCGAAAATCCAGCTTAAAGGTTTGGAAAAACGTTTGGAAGCGCAACATCTGCATCTGAAAGTCGATGATGCTGCCTTGGATCTGATTGCCAAAGCCGGTTTTGATCCTGTGTATGGTGCCCGTCCGCTCAAACGTGCCATCCAGTCAGAAATCGAAAATACGCTGGCAAAAGCATTGCTTGAAGGAAAATATGCACCTGATAGCACAATCCATGTTAAAGAAGAGGGTGGTAAGCTCTTGTTTGCATAAGGTTAAAATAATGTAGTATGTTGTTGTAAAAAGGCCGTCTGAAAGAATTCAGACGGCCTTTCTTAATTATTGATTCATATCATATATTTATTATGTAATTTAATTATTCATTGAATTTTAGAGGATATTAATTGAAAATCTTGTGCCGTGGATTGATAAAGAATGCGATATAATCCGACCTATTTGCCGAAGTTCTTGCTAAATATCTCATCTTATGTAATAATACTACAATGAAAAAACTGACTAATCAAAATCTTCACATTATTTTGTCGGAACGCTTAAATGATACCGACTTTGTTCTTATTCTCAATGCATTAATCAAATTTTTGCGCCGAGGAGGCAAAAAACAGGCTTCCGAACGTTTCGATTTGATTTTATCTACTTTAAAACAAGACGATGCTCTATGTCGTCAATTCAGCCTGCGCTTTTATACTTGGCTGTCCAAAGTTCACATCTATCCTGCGCTGATTAAGCTGGGTATTTTCTCACGTCATAGTTTTACTCGGGAGATGGGCATACGGATTTATGAACGTTTCAGCCCGTCTTATAAAGATTTTTCCAATCTGCGCGAAGTATTTTTATATCTTTTTCATTCGAAAAACGATGATAAATGGTTGCAAACCCTGAGTTTGCGCCAATGGTTGAGTATGTATGAATTGTTGCAGGGTAAGGCGGATCCTGCTTTGCTTCAGACGGCCAGCCGACAGTTGGCAGATGCCCGTTTGCGAGCGGTAGAAATGCTGTCGATTTGGATTGCTTCCGAAGCGATTGAGCCGGATTTAATACGGATTGCCCCCCGTTTGTTGGAGGCAGATTCGGCATTTGTCGCTTTGCAACGTGAAATTGCAAAATTGGTAGAACACTATCGCCATAGCGAAGAAACTTACGATACGGCGCACTTGGAGGTCATGTTTGACCAGTGCGACAAGCAAATTGAGTATCTGCGTCGTCGTGGTACAGGAGCAGGGTCTGGCTCATCAGTGAAAGTGGCGCACTTGCTGGAGCGTTTGCAGCAAACTATCAGCCGTCTGAAACTGTTGACCAATATTCAAATTGAAACCGGCAGCCGCACCCGCCTAACCATCAATCTGATGAATGCGATGATTTACGCGGCGGTAGAGCAATACAGCACCAGCCACTTGCGTAAAAGCAGTATCCGAATGCTGGCGCGCAGTATTACGGAAAACAAAAGCCATCATGGTGATCATTACATTACGCGCAACCGTAGCGAATATTTCAAAATGTTTTATTCCGCAGCTGGCGGCGGCGTAATTATTGCTTTGATGGCATTGAATAAAATCCATATTGCGTCTTTGGGATTCGGCGAGTTTACGACTTCATTCCTTGCCGGACTTAACTACGGCTTAGGCTTTATGCTGATTCATATGCTGCACTGTACCGTTGCAACCAAGCAGCCCGCCATGACGGCGGCGAGCTTTGCCGAACAGGTGGACTCGAATGAAGGCAGTAAAGCGGTGGATAATAAATTGGCTAAACTGCTGATTGACGTGTGCCGTTCGCAAAGTGTCGCCGTGTTTGGCAATGTATCGATTGCGGTATTGTTGGCGGCAGGGATTGCTTGGGCTTATGCCTACACGCATGGACAGCCTTTATTGAATGAGGCGGTTACAGCCTACCAGCTTAAATCTATTGAGATTTTTACCCAACCGACCTTGTGGTATGCCACTATTGCCGGTGTGTGGTTGTTTTGCTCGGGGATTATTGCCGGCTTCTTTGACAACCGTTCCGATTATCTGAACTTGCGTCAGCGCCTGCCGTTTAATCCGTTTTTACGAAAAATCATGCGTCCGCAGCCACGCCGCCTTCTGGCCGCTTATATTCATAAGCATTACGGCTCGCTTATGGGCAATTTTATTTTCGGTATGCTTTTAGGTATGACCGGCTATTTTGGCCATCTTTTCGGCTTGCCGCTGGATATTCGCCATGTGGCGTTTTCTTCGGCAAATTTGGGTTATGCTGCGATTAGCGGTCATACAGATATATTCACTTTTATGCTTGGCTTGGCAAGTGTATTGGCAATCGGCATGGTGAATCTGGTGGTCAGCTTTTCTTTAGCTTTGGCCGTTGCGCTCCGCTCTCGAGGCACGCGTTTGGGCAGTATGCGTAATCTGCTGAAGAGTTTCTGGAGTCAAGTGAAAGCCAATCCTTTGATTTTGCTGTATCCGGTTCAAGTGAATAACAAAGACAACACGAAGTAAGATTGAAGAAAGGCCGTCTGAATATATATTTTTCAGACGGCCTTTTGATTTAAAAACTATAAAGATTAGGCTTGCAGAGAGGCGCGGTTTTCCAAAACTTGGTCAATCAAACCATATTCTTTAGCTTCATCGGCAGACATATAATTGTCGCGGTCGGTATCGCGTTCCAAGTCGGCCAAATCGCGATCACAATGTTTGGCGAGTAAGCGGTTCAGTTTCTCTTTGATTTTCAGCAGCTCTTTAGCGTGAATTTCAATATCGGAAGCCTGACCGGCCAAGCCGCCGCTGATGAGCGGTTGGTGAATCATGATGCGGCTGTTTGGCAGGGCAAAGCGTTTACCTTTTTCGCCTGCGGATAACAGGAATGCTCCCATACTTGCCGCTTGACCCAAGCATAAGGTAGAAACATGAGGCTTGATGAAGTTCATGGTATCGTAAATCGACATACCGGCAGTAACTGAACCGCCCGGAGAGTTGATATAGAAGAAGATATCTTTATCAGGGTTTTCACTTTCCAAGAACAGTAATTGCGCAACAACCAAGTTGGCAGATTCGTCTGTCACCGGGCCGATCAAGAAAACGATGCGCTCTTTCAAAAGGCGTGAGTAGATGTCGAATGCGCGCTCGCCGCGACCGCTTTGTTCGATAACGGTAGGGACAAGGTAATTATTGAAATCGAAGGACATTTTTGTCTCCTGTTAATGATGGAAAAGCACCAAAGCCATTTAAAGCGCTTCGGTGCTTTTGATTGTCTGTTTCAGACGGCCTTAGAGCAATTAAGCTTGTGCGCCCATTACTTCGTCAAAAGACAGCGCTTTTTCAGTTACTTTAGCTTTGCTCAGAACGAAATCAACAACGTTGCTTTCTACTGCCAAAGAAGTTGGGCCTTGCAGGCGGGAAGGCTCTGCGTAGTACCAGTCGATAACTTCTTGAGGATCTTCGTAGCTTTCAGCGAAGTTGGCAACAACGGCTTTGATTTGGTCTTCAGTTGGCTCAAGTTTGTTTTCTTCAACCAATTTAGCCAAAATCAGACCCAAAGCAACGCGGCGTTCTGCTTGTTCTTTGAACATATCCAAAGGCAGATCCAAGTTGGCAGCGTCAGCCATACCTCGGTTAACGAAGTTTTGTTTCATTTCGTTTGCCAGGCGGGCGGCTTCTTCGTTGACCAAAGCAACAGGAACTTGCAAGTCAGTCGCTTTGAGCAGGGCGTTCATGACAGATTCTTTGGTTTGTTCACCGATGCGGCGCTCAACTTCGCGGCCAACGTTTTTCTTCACTTCTTCACGCATTTTGGCAACGTCGCCGTCTTCAATGCCCAGAGCTTTGGCAAAGTCAGCGTTAACTTCAGGCAAAGTAGCTTCAGAAACGTTGTTCAGAGTGATGGTGAATACGGCAGATTTACCGGCAACATCTTTACCGTGGTAGTCTTCAGGGAAGTTTACGGTAACATCTTTGCTTTCACCGGCTTTCATACCGACAACACCGGCTTCAAATTCAGGCAACATTTGACCTGCGCCCAATACGAAAGCGTAGTTTTTAGACGCGCCGCCGGCGAAAGGCTCGCCGTCGATTTTGCCTTCAAAGTCGATGATGACGCGGTCGCCGTTTTGGGCTTCGCGGTCAACATGGTTGAAGCGGGTGCGTTGTTTGCGCAGGATTTCTACAGTTTGGTCAACTTCGGCATCGCCAACAGTCGCAGTAACTTTTTCTACTTCTTGGGCAGACAGGTCGCCAATAGTTACTTCAGGGAAAACTTCAAAAATAGCGGCAACTTTGAAAGACTCTTGATCGTCTTGTTCTTCAACGGCCTCAAAGCGTGGGTAACCGGCAACTTTCAATTCTTGAGCAACGGCAACATCGTAGAATTCGCGTTGTACCAATTCGTTGATAACGTCGTTTTGTGCGCTTGCGCCGTACATTTGAGCAATCATTTTGAACGGTGCTTTACCCGGACGGAAGCCGTCAACTTTTGCACGGCGTTGGGTTTGTTTCAGTTTTTTCTCAGTTTCTGCGTTGATTTTGGACCAAGGCAGAGACAATACTACTTTGCGTTCCAGATTTTCTAAAGTTTCAACAGTTACGCTCATCGTAAGCCCTTAAATTTGTTGTGTTTAAACGGTTATCCTTCTGCTCAGTATTCCGAAGAATTTCGGAAGCGTGCATAAGGTCAAAATTTAGCTGCTTAGTATAACACAATGTTTCACGAATAACATAAAAAGGCCGTCTGAAAAGTAGGAAATTCTTTTCAGACGGCCTTTGTGTTTCGATATTGTTGTTTTTTACAACTGGTCTTTTTGCGCCAGAATCCGTCGGCTGCCGTTGATGTCTGCAGGAGAGAGAACACCGGCATTTTCAAGCGCATCTATTAAATTGGCGGCACGGTTGTAGCCGATGCGTAATTGGCGTTGCAGGGCAGAAATGGAAGTCTTGCGGCTTTCTAATACGAAGGCAACGGCTTGATCGAATAGCTCATCGCTGTTTGCGTTCGGATTAACAATATTGGTGGTTTCGATGGCTGCTTCGCCACTGAGCAGGCCTTCCACATAATTGGTCGGAGCCTGTTCTTTGACGAAATTGACGACTTGATGTACTTCATCATCGGAAACAAACGCACCTTGCAGGCGTGTCGGTTCTGCGCTGCCCGGTTGCAGGAATAATGAGTCGCCGTATTTGAGCAATTCGTCCGCACCCATTTGGTCAAGAATGGTGCGGCTGTCGATTTTGCTTTGTACGGTAAAGGCCATTCGTGTCGGAATGTTGGCTTTAATCAGGCCGGTAACCACATCGACACTCGGGCGTTGAGTGGCGACAATCATGTGAATGCCTGCAGCACGCGCTTTTTGGGCAAGGCGTGCGATTTGCTGCTCAACGGATTTACGTTCGGTCATCATCAAGTCTGCTAACTCATCGATAACGACCACAATCAACGGCAGTTTTTCCAGAGGCTCAGGATCGTCAGGATTTAAGCTGAACGGGTTGAGCAATGGTTTACCTGCTGCTTTGGCTTGTTCGACTTTTTGGTTGAAACCGTCCAAATTACGCACGCCGGCATGGGAAAGCAGGCGATAACGTTTTTCCATTTCGGCAACACACCAGTTCAACGCTTGTCCGGCTTCGCGCATATCAGTTACGACCGGACAGAGCAGGTGCGGAATGCCGTCGTAAATGCTCAATTCCAGCATTTTCGGGTCAATCATAATGAAGCGGACTTCGTCAGGCGTGGCTTTGAAGAGCATGGACATAATCATGCCGTTCACACCGACGGATTTACCCGAACCGGTCATACCTGCGACCAAAAGATGCGGCATTTTTGCCAAGTCGCCGACAACGGGCGTACCTGCAATATCTTTACCCAAGGCAACGGTCAGTTTGGACTTGGCGTCAGTAAACACGGATGAAGAGAGGATTTCGCTCAACATGACGTCTTGGCGTTTCTCATTGGGTAATTCAATGCCCATGGTGTTTTTACCGGCAATGGTTTCTACGATACGTACTGCTTGCAGAGACATCGAGCGCGCCAAATCTTTGGATAGCGCGACAATTTGGCTGCCTTTGACACCTTGTGCCGGTTCGATTTCGTAGCGGGTAATCACGGGGCCGGAAGTAGCGGAAACAACCTGTACGCCGATGCCGAATTCAGCCAGCTTGGCTTCGATTAATTCTGCGGTCTGTTGCAATTCATCCGGATTGACGGCAACCGGTTCTTCAGACGGCATACGCAACAGGTTCATGTTGGGTTTGTGGTACTCGCCATTGTTTTTAGGTTCAGTATCGTCAAATAGGGAAGTTTGGATTTTAGGGGGCGGCGCAACGGATACGGCAACGGTTTTACGGTTGCTGCTGCTGCCTGCCAACGGAGCAACCGGAGTGGCGGTAATGGTTTTGGCTTCTTTAACCATGCGGCGCGTATTTTGGGTTTCCAAAGCTTCGGCGCTGACATCTTCTTTTTTATTTTGATATTGAGACAGTTTTTTCATCAAGCTGCCAAACAGGTCGCCCACATGGCTGCCGGATTTGGCCATGACTTCCAACCATGACACCTGAGCCAGCAGGGAAATGGACAACAGCAACATCACCAGCATAATCAACAGGCTGCCCGACTTGCCCAACAACCAAGCCAAGCCTGAACCCGCTAACAAGCCGACCAAGCCGCCTGCACCGACGGGAAGGGATTCGCTTAATGCGTTGTCAAACAGGAAGTGTTCGATAATCGGGCTGCACACCAGTAGGAGGAATAATGCCAAAGCGGCTACGCCGTGATTGTAGGGCTTGTGGTTTTCCTGCTTTTTCATGGGGCGGAAGTTTTTGTAGAGGAAAACGCAAGAGGCGACGATCCACCACCAAAATGACAGGCCGAACAAATAATACCCGACATCGGAAAGATAGGAACCAAAAAGGCCGCCGAGGTTGGCAACATCATGGCTTTGGGGAACGCTGCGCGACCATGCAGGGTCGTCCATGCTGAAGCTGGCCAGGGAAATAGCCAGATAAATGGTGATAACCAAGCCAAACAGCCATAAAGCATCATTAATCAAGTTGACGACATGCTCGGGGCGCGCTTTTTTTTCTTCGTTTCTTTGCAGCTCTTTGGCGGCCTTGAGGCGTTGGGAGACTTTATTGTCGGCTTGAGTTTGTGCTTTGGTGGATTTGCGTGTGGTCGGTTTGGCTGCCGGTTTGGTAGAGACGCGTTTTTTTGTTTGGGTTTTAGAAGATTTTGCAGTCATGAGATAAAGGCCGTCTGAAAAGACCGGAGGTAATGTGCGTAAAGGGCAAATTATACCGTATTTACTAGGCACAAGAAATTGAAACGGGCGTAATCATTATAGGATTCAGGCCGTCTGTTTGGCGTGACGAAAATTTTGGATTTCGTTTCCACCTGTTCAGACGGCCTGATGTTTTGATTGATTTGGACTTACATTCTGCCCAGTTCGCGTTGGAGGGCTTGAATATTTTTCTCCCTATCCAAAACCGCACCTTGCAACGTACTGATGGCCTGTTGATTGACGCTGCCGCCTTTGGCTGTCCGCGCTTGGCTCAGTTGCTTTTTGGCATCGGCCAAAGCCGCGCGTTCATTGGATAACTCGGTTTCCAAAATAGAGCGGCGGCTGTTGACGCCGGAGGACTTGGGAACCGGAGGAGGAGCCGTTTCAGAAGCGGTACGGACAGGGGCAGGTTTGGGCGTTGCCTTATGGTAGGATTTTGCCGCTGTATTTTTACTTTTTGCCGGAGCCGTTTGTGATGTCGGTGCGTTGAGTGTAGGCGCATCGCTAACCGGGGCGTCGTATCGGCTGCTGCTGTATTTGCCGACAATCGGCAAATCGTTGACGGCCTGGCAGTTACCGCTTGGACGCGAGGTATAGACAATTGAGCCGTTGACTTCACAGGTGTAGATTTTTGCGGCGTGGGCTTGGCTGTTGAAAACGGCAAGCGGCAGCAGGGATAGGGTAAGCAGATATTTTTTCATGATTCAGGTAGGGCTGATTCGTTGCAGTTGAGCATTTTATTCTTGTTCAGACGGCATGGGCTGCTGTTTTTTAGCTTTTGTACCGTTTTTGTTTTTGCTCGGTTTGTCGGCTTTTTTCTCTTGTTTATCGGATTTTCCCGCGCGTGCCTTTTTCTTAGGCTTTGCACTTGCGCGTTCATCAGAGGCATTGAGACTGCGGATGTTGAGGTGGTAACCGCTGCCTTGATGGCCGCTGATTTTAGGCAATTGTGCCTGTGCGCAGGAGGAGTTGGGTTCGGAAGTATAGCTGCCGTTGCCGCAGGAATAAACTGCGGCGGCTGCGTGAAGAGAAATGCCCAAGACGAAAGAGGATACGAGGAAGTATCCGGCTTGTTTGATGGTTGAAGTCATGTTTTTCCGTATTGTGTTTTATTTCAGACGGCCTGATGGCTCTATTTTTATTGGGAAAACTCGGCTTCGACATCAACTTGGATTTGCTCAAGCTCTTCCTGCCATTGCAGCCAGTTTTCTTCCAGTTGCGTTAATTTTACTTTAGTTTCTGTTAATTGTGCGAGTGTCTCTTGCAATTTGGGTTTATTTTCTTCTGAATAAGCAGATTCTTGTGCCAAAAATGCTTCACAGGCCGTCTGAATATCAGTCAATTGTGCGATTTCTTTTTCGGCTTTGTCGATCTTCTGCTGAATCGGTTTGCTGCGTTTGGCTTTTTCCTGACGGATTTGTGCTTCTATGCGCTTGGTATCCTTACGGCTTTGGCTTTGTGCAGAAGCGGCGGGGGCTGCTGCGGCGTTTTCTTGTGCCAATCGCCATTGACGGTAGTCGTTCAAATCGCCGTCGAAGTTGTTTAGACGGCCTTTATCAATCAATAGGAAGCTATCGGTAGTCGCTTCAAGCAGGCTGCGGTCGTGCGAAACGACAATCAATGCGCCTTGGAAACTTTGCAGGGCAAGTGTCAGGGCGTGGCGCATATCCAAGTCTAGGTGGTTGGTCGGTTCGTCAAGCAGCAGCAGATTAGGTTTTTGCCAGATAATCATGGCAAGGGCGAGCCGCGCTTTTTCCCCACCGGAGAACGGCTCGGTCTTTTGAACCGCCATATCGCCGACAAAGTTGAAACCGCCTAAAAAGTTACGGATTTCCTGTTCGCGGACTTCGGGCGAAAGCTGCTGGATATGCCAAACCGGACTTTGGTCGGCGCGTAAGGTATCCAGTTGATGTTGGGCAAAATAGCCGATATTGAGCTTTTCGGAGCGGACGATATTGCCGGAAAGTAAATCGATTTTTCCTGCCAATGCTTTGATAAATGTGGATTTACCGCTACCGTTAACGCCCAGCAGGCCGTAACGTGCGCCGCTTTCCAGAGACAAGGTGATATCGTGCAAAACGATATTGTCGCCATAGCCCAAATCGGCATGGTCGAGTTTCAATAATGGATTGGGCAGGTGGGTCGGATTGGCAAACTCAAAGGAAAATTCGCTATCCAAATGCGCAGGGGCGATGCGCTCGAGTTTGGCTAATGCCTTCATGCGGCTTTGGGCTTGTACGGCCTTTGTGGCTTTGGCTTTGAAACGGTCGATAAAGGATTGCAGATGTTTGATTTGTGCCTGCTGTTTGACGTAGGCGGCTTGTTGTTGCGCCAGACGTTGGGCGCGTTCGGCTTGGTAGAAATCGTAATTGCCGCCGTATTGGGTCAGTTTTTGTTGCGACAGCTCGATGGTGTGCGTTGTGGTGGCATTCAAGAAGTCGCGGTCATGGGAGATGATGATTTGCGTACAGGGTAGGGAAGCGAGATGGTTTTCCAGCCACAATACGGTTTCTAAATCCAAGTGGTTGGTCGGTTCGTCCAAAAGCAGCAAATCTGCACGACAAATCAGCGCTTGGGCGAGGTTGAGGCGCATACGCCAGCCACCGGAAAAGGATTTGACGGGGCGCGTATGTTCTTCTTGCGCAAAACCTAAGCCGTTAAGCAGCTTGGCAGCGCGTGCCGGCGCGGTATAGGCATCGATTTCTTCAAGTTTGGCGTGATATTCGGCTTGCTTCATGCCGTCGTTTTGCGCTTCTGCTTGAGCCAAGGCCGTCTGAAAAGCCTGCAATTCGGCATCACCTTGCAAAACGTAGTCTAAAGCGGAAATATCTAAATCGGGCGTTTCTTGAGAGACGGAAGCCAGACGCCATGTTTTGGGAATCAGGATTTCGCCGCCATCTTGCGTGATTTCACCTTTTATCAGCGCAAACAGGCTGGATTTTCCCGTACCGTTTTTACCGATTAAACCAACGCGTTGGCCGGGGTTGATTACGGCATCGGCTTTATCGAGCAGGACTTTCAAACCGCGTTGTAAGGTGAGTTTTTTAATTTCTATCATGATGGCAGGCAAGGGGGTAAGTAAAACGAAAGGCGTTATTTTACCTGAAAAGATATATAAAAGGCCGTCTGAACAAGTATGAAAACGAAATCAACGATTTCTATTTCACTTATTCAGACGGCCTTTATGAAATGACAGTCGGAAATGCTTTCAAATTGTCTGTCGTTTCAATTAAATTTGAAGATCAGCATTGTCTGCACGGATTTGGCGCAGGAATTTTTGTGTCCGCTCATGTTTGGGATGATTGAACAAATCTTGCGGACTGCCTTGTTCGACAATAACGCCGCCATCCATCACGACAACGGTGGTTGCCACTTCCAAGGCAAATTTGATTTCATGCGTAACGACAACCATGGTCCAGCCTTCTTGTGCCAATTCCTTCATGGTATCCAAAACATCTTGTACCAATTCAGGGTCAAGTGCGGAAGTCGGTTCGTCAAACAGCATCAATTCAGGCTGAATCGCCAATGCGCGGGCAATGCCGACACGCTGCTGTTGACCGCCGGAAAGCTGGTAGGGGTAGAGGTCAATCTTATCGCCTAAACCGACTTTTTTAAGCAATTTGACAGCCTCTTCTCGCGCTTTGGCGACAGGCTTGCCTTGTACGGCAACCGGCCCTTCCATAACGTTTTCCAAAGCAGTTTTGTGCGGAAAGAGGTTGTATTGTTGGAACACCATGCCGGACTTGCGGCGCAGTGCCAAAATATCGTGTTTGCTTGGTTTTTTGGAAAAATCGATGCTTAACGGCTGCGCGTTGTCAAACTCGATCTGACCTTGTTCTGGCATTTCCAAAGCATTTAAACAGCGCAAAAACGTGGTTTTACCTGAGCCGGACGGGCCTAGGATAACAACCACCTGTCCTTTGCCGACATCCAAATCGATGCCGCGCAAAATGGTATTTTCGCCAAAGGTCTTATGGATATTGCGGATTTTAATCATGACAACTCCTTATTTGGCGACATAGCGGTCGAAACGTTTTTCCAAACGCGCCTGAATCAAAAACAGCACTTTGCAGAAACACCAATAAACCAATGCGGCTTCGATATAAACGGGCAAAAAGTCATAAGTACGGTTTGCTGTCTCTTGGGCAACACGGAAAAGCTCGGTTACCGTTACCACTGCGGCAAGCGAGGTGTTTTTGAACAAGCCGATAAACTCGTTGCTTAAAGGCGGTACGGCAACGCGGAATGCCTGCGGTGCGACAATGCGGCGGAAAGTCTGCATATAGGTCATACCGATGGAGAAACCGGCTTCCCATTGGCCTTTAGGTACGGACAAGATTGCCGCGCGTATGGTTTCGGAAGCGTATGCGCCGACATTGAGCGAGAAGCCGATGATGGCGGCAGGAATCGGGTCGATATAGATGCCGATGGAAGGCAAACCGTAGAATACGATGACCAACTGCACCAAAAGCGGCGTACCGCGAATGACGGAAATATAAAATTCCACCAGCTTCAGCAAGCATTTTTGGAAAATACCGCCGGAGGGCATGATTCTTACCAAAGCAACGGCTACGGCAATAATCATGCCGATAACGAAAGAAGCGATCGCCAAAGGCAAAGACACTGCGAAGCCGGCTTTAACCATGGGCCAAAACGCGCTGATGAGCATATCAGCGCGTGTTTCCGTCATAAACGGCAGAGAGGCAAGGAAATTATTTAACACTGATGTCTTTTCCGAAGAATTGTTCGCCCAGTTTTTTCAGCGTGCCGTCGGCTTTCAGCTCAGTCATGGCAGTACTAAATTTAGCCAATGCTTCATCATTGCCTTTATTGACAATCAAGCCAGAACCGACTTTTTCATCAGCCGGGGCAGACCAAACAATTTTTACACCGGCATTCGGGTTTTTCTTCAGATAGTCCAATACCGCCAATTCGTCGTTCAGGGTTGCATCGGCACGTTTTTGTTCAATCAGGGTCAGGGATTGCGCCAAGCCGTCTACTGGTACGAGCTCTGCACCTGCAGCTTTGGCTTTTTCACCATAGTTACTGGTCAGGGATTGTGCAGTTTTCACGCCTTTGATGTCGTCGATGGATTTGATGTTGCTGTCTTTACGGGCAACCAATACGGCACCGCTCCAGCTATAAGGTTCGGATTTGTCAAAAGTCGCTTGACGCTCAGGGCTGGTCAGTCCGACTTGGTTGGCGACTACGTCAAAACGGCCGGCTTTCAGACCTGCCATCATGGAGTCCCATTGTGTTTCTTTAAATTCAACTTTGATGCCCAGTTTGTCGGCAACTGCGCGGGTTACTTCGACATCGTAGCCGGTCAATTTGCCGTCTTTGTCGTGGTAGGTGAAGGGTGCGTAAGTACCTTCCGTACCGACAGTGATGGTACCTTTGTTGTTGATACGCTCAATCAGTGAGCCGGAGGCCGAACCAGATTGTGCCGGAGCAGAAGAAGCTGAGTTGCTGCCTTCGCCGCCGCAAGCAGCCAAAACTACTGCAGTGATGGTACCGAGTACGAATTTTTTCAACATGGATTTTTACTCCTGACTTTAAGTGTGTCATTTAGTATTAAAGCGTGCATTCTAAGCGAAACTGCCCAAAATATAAAATACATCTTATTTCTTAAAAGGCCGTCTGAACGCTGATTTGTTTAGACGGCCTTCAATGATGTATAAAAAATTCAGCTTATGCAATTTCAAGCCACATGACTTGATAGGGTTGCAGTACCAAGTCCTGATTTAGAGAAACGGTTTGGCCGCTGATCAAATCGTGCGCTTTAAACGGCATGGCCTGCAGGGTGTGCGCACTGATGGTTTGTGGATGTTCGCTGAAGTTGCCGAATGCCAAAAGCGCGTTGTTGCGCATATAGCCGATGATGTGTTTGTTGTTGGTGTTGAAGGTAACCAACCTGCCGCCGTTAAAGCGCGGATTGCTTTGGCGGATGGCAATCATATGGCGCAAACCTTGGAAGATTTGACCGGCAGTGGTCGAGCTGTCATGGCGTTGGTTGTACAACTCTTCATTATAACGAGGACGGTGTGCCCAGCGGCTGTCGTCGCTCTTATTGCTGTCTTGCGACCAGTCGTCGTCATTGAGCGTACCCACTTCATCGCCTAGGTAAATCAGCGGTAGGCCGCCGGTACTCAAAGCAATGCTGTACAAAAGTTTAATGCGCTCAACGGCATGCGGATCGTTTTGAGCCAAGCCGACCAATGCCGCGGCTGTACCGCTGACACGGCAGTCGCCTGTGCTTGGGTTGTATTGGAACGGTACACCGCGCGCGAAGCTGCCGTCAAAATGGTTGACGAAGAAGCGGTTGAGGAATTGTCGGTGGTCGTAGCCGTGGATGCCGAACTGCCATGCGTCTTCATCGGCAAACGTCCAGCCGATGTCGTCATGGCTGCGGACGTAGTTGACCCATGCTGTGTGGTCGGGCAGGTTGTGACGGTAGGTCAGTGCTTGATGGAGCAAGTTGACTTCGCGTGTGGCGAGGGTGTTCCACAACAATGCCATTTGCAGAGGGTTGTAGCCGATTTGACATTCGTCTTGGCTGATGTATTGGACAACTTGATCAGGGTGGACGATGGCTTCCGATTTGAAGAATACGGCTGGCGCTGCGATACGCATTACGGAGTTAAACGCGCGAATCAGGGCGTGTGCCTGAGGTAGGTTTTCGCAGCTTGTGCCCATTTGTTTCCAAATAAAGGCAACGGCGTCCATGCGCAGAATATCAACGCCCAAGTTGGCAAGGAACATCATTTCGCCTGCCATGGCACGGAATACCCATGGGTTGCTGTAATTTAAGTCCCATTGGAAGGAGTTGAACGTCGTCCATACCCAGCGTCCGTCTTCCAGTTGGGAGAAGCCGCCCGGATGTTGGTCGGGGAAGATTTCACGCAGGGTGCGGTCGTATTGGTCGGGCATCCAACGGTCAGGGAAAATGTAGTAGAAATTGTCGTAGAGCGGATCGCCGGCGGCGCAGCCTTTTGCCCATTCGTGTTCGTTGGACGTGTGGTTGAAGATGAAATCGACGACGGCGGAAATGCCCGCTTCGTGTAGCGCGGCAATGACATCGCGCAAGTCGTCTATTGTACCCAGTGCCGGATTGACATCGCGGTAGCTGCTGACAGCATAGCCACCGTCGCTTTTGCCTTCAGGGCATTTAAACAGGGGCATCAGGTGCAGATAGGTCAGACCCAATTCTTGGAAATAAGGGATTTTAGCTTTCAAGCCTTGCAGATCGCCTGCGAACAAATCAACGTAGCACACGCCGCCAACCTGTTTGTTGGATAAAATCCAGTCAGGATCGTTTTCGCGCGTGATATCAATATCTTTTAAAGATGCGTTGCGTTGGGAATAGCTTTGCCATGCTTGGGCAATCAGTTGTTCCAACATGGGGAGGACGGCTTCGTTGTTGTTGTAAACGTTGTCCAGCTCGTGCATCAGTTTGGGAAAATGTTCTTCAAGCCGTCTGTCAAACTGTTTCCAGTCTTCAGATGCCTCGATGCTTGCACGCTGTTCGGGGGTATAAATCGATAGGGTGCGTTCTTTAAGGTGATGCAAGGTCAAATCAACCTGTTGAGTCTGGGTCAACATAATGCCTACTCCGAAGTTAAGGTGAAATTGTTTTGAAGCTTGGTTTCACTTCTTTTGCAAATCCATGCCGATTGTGGGCGGCTAAGATTGTAATTTTGCGTCAAGAAACTGTCTCAATGATACTGGAAGTGCTTGAGTGTGCATAGGGTTTTCAAGGTTAAGGAAGAGGTTTTTTCAAGTGTTTGATTTTGATTAAAAGTAGGGTTGAGCGGATGGCAAGAAGCCTTTTGAGGAGGTTATCTTTCAGACGGCCTGAGTCTTGTGAGAAAAACTTTTATTTTTATTATCTTAGATATCTTGTTATCCCAATATGGCCGTTTGAAACATATGTACAGCATAGCGGGTTGCTTGTTTTGTCTAAAAATATGTCATAGTGATTAAATTCATGACTTCTGATGTAAATCAACATTCTAGAAAGAGGCAGTTATTCTGTTTCAAATAGAGAGAGAATGTATGAGTTTCATTCATTAAAAAATAAATCCATCAGTTTTCTTATTGATAGTGGTTATTATGTAGATTATCAAGCTAATAAGGGAAAGGTGTCTGTCTGGTTTGTCATGCTTTTTTAATATTATTTTTTAAAATTAGACTTGACCCATTACAAGCAATTACTTAAAGTACCCATCTTATTTTTACACAAGAAAACGGGCTGTCCCGTTCCAAAAAAATGAGCGCAATCAAACCACCACAAATCACTGTATTCGACAGCAAGCCAACCGATGCTTATTTCTTCGGTACTTGCGTTCTCGACCTTTTCATGCCGGAAGCAGGCATGGATGCCATCACTTTAATCGAACAACAGGGCATCCGTATCCATTATCCGATGGAGCAAAGCTGCTGCGGTCAACCGGCCTATTCGTCAGGTCATCCTAAAGAAGCCTTTGATGTTGCCAAAGCGCAACTGGATTTATTCCCTGAAAATTGGCCGATTGTCGTGCCTTCCGGTTCTTGCGGCGGCATGATGAAACACCACTGGCCGACTTTGTTTAAAGGTACCGAGTACGAACAAAAAGCCATTGATTGCGCCAATCGTATCATTGAATTTACCCACTTCCTGCTGGCGATTGGTTACAAACCTGAAGATAAAGGCGAGCCGGTTAAAGTAGCCGTTCATACTTCCTGCGCGGCGCGTCGTGAGATGAATGTCCATGTGTCAGGCTGGCAGCTGATTGACGGTATGGAAAATGTTGAACGTATCGTTCATGACCATGAAAGTGAATGCTGCGGTTTTGGCGGTACATTCTCTGTGAAACAGGCTGATATTTCCGGCGCGATGGTAACCGACAAAGTTGCAGCACTGAAAGAAACAGGCGCAACTGAAATCATCAGCGCGGATTGCGGCTGCATGATGAATATCGGCGGCAAAATTGCCAAAGACGAACCCAATATGCCACGTCCGAAACATATTGCATCTTTCCTGTTGGAACGTACCGGAGGTAAAGCATGAGTGCGCGCGAAAATATTTTAGCGAAATTGAAAAAAGCCGATGCCTTGCCGATGGAAGAACCGCCGGTTTTCGATTATTACCGTGAAATGGGTGTTTCTTGGGCAAACGATGTCGAACGCTTGAAACATTGGGCGGCTGCCATGCGTGCCGTCAAAACTGAAATCTATTGGGTTACCAAATCCAACTGGCCGCAAGTATTCCGTCAAGCCGCCGAAGGCAAAGGCTTGAAAAACATTCTGCTTCCATTGGAAACAGAACATGGTCAGCTGGCCCGTGCAGCTTTGGCCGATACTAATATTGAAGCGTGTGGTTTTGAGCGAAAAATCGACGACTGGAAAAACGAATTCTTTACCGATATTGAGGCTGGTTTTAGCGGCTCTAAATGCGGTATTGCCCGTACCGGTACGATTATGCTGGAGTCCAGCCCTGTTGAGCCGCGCAGCCTGAGTTTGGTTCCGCCTGTGCATTTCTGCCTGTTTGACACCAGCAAGATGTACAACGAATTCCATAATGCTGTTGAAGGCGAAAAACTGGTAGAAAAAGGCATGCCTACCAACGTTATTTTGATTTCCGGCCCGTCTAAGACTGCCGATATTCAATTGACTTTGGCCTATGGTGCACACGGCCCGCGCGATTTGGTGGTTTTGGCCGTTCTGCCTGATCACATTTCCCCTGCCGATTTGGAGGAAAAAGCATGAGTTCCCAAACCATTAAATTCCATATGAAGCCGGAAACATTCAAGCAAAACGCCGCGATTTCTTTGCAAGACAAGCCTCTGCGTAAAAGCTTACGTACAGCGATGGATATGCTGATGACCAAGCGCAAAGCCGTTTTGACAGATGAAGAAGAGTTGCAAAGCCTGCGTGATTTGTGTGAACATGTCCGTCAACGTTCGTTGTCCAAATTGCCTGCATTGTTGGAACAATTGGAAGAAAATCTGACCAAGTTGGGTGTTAAAGTTCACTGGGCGGAAACTCCTGCCGAAGCCTGCCAAATCATTCACAACATCATTACCGATAAAAACGGTAAGCTGATGGTGAAAGGCAAATCTATGGTCAGCGAAGAGATTGAGCTGAACCATTATCTGCAAGATCAAGGCATCAAAGCGATTGAGAGCGACTTGGGCGAGTTTATCGTTCAAATGGCCGGCGAGAAACCAACCCATATCGTGATGCCTGCCATTCATAAAACCAAAGAGCAGGTTAGCGAGCTTTTCCATCAAAACCTCGGCACTCCATTAACAGACGACGTAGACCAGCTGACCGGATTTGCGCGTAAAGCATTGCGCGATATTTACAGCACTGCCGATGTCGGTTTGAGCGGTGTGAACTTTGCCGTTGCTGAAACGGGCACTTTGTGTCTGGTCGAAAACGAAGGCAACGGCCGCTTGAGTACCACTGTACCGCCTGTGCACATTGCCATTACCGGTATTGAAAAAGTGGTTGCGAAGCTGTCGGATGTTCCACCTTTGTACAGCCTGTTGCCACGCTCCGCCATTGGTCAGAACATTACTACTTATTTCAATATGATTACCGGCCCTCGCCGTAGCGAAGAGCTGGACGGCCCTCAAGAAATGCACTTGGTACTGCTTGATAACGGCCGTAGCCAAGCTTATGCAGAAGATCAAATGCGCCGTACCTTGCAATGTATCCGTTGCGGTGCGTGTATGAACCACTGTCCGGTTTATACCCGTATCGGTGGCGCGGCTTACGGTACGACTTATCCCGGCCCGATTGGCGAGATTATCTCTCCGCATTTGTTAGGTTTGGATGCGACACGCGATCTGCCGACTGCGTGTACCATGTGTGGCGCCTGCGTTGAAGTTTGTCCGGTACGCATTCCGATTACCGAACAAATGCAACGCCTGCGTGTTGAAGCACAACGTTCGCCAACAGAAACCGTTCCACATCCTATCCGTGGTCAAGGTGCATCGCATACTTTCGGTGAACAAATGGCATGGCGTACGTTTAACGGTATTTTCAGCGGCAGTAAAGCTTATCGAGCATTCGGCTGGGCTACTACCAAATTCCGTGCATTGACGCCAAGCAAGCAGTTAAGCTGGACTAATAACCATGTTCCGATGAAACCTGCCAAGCAAACATTGCATGAAATGATGGCAGAAAGAAAACGTCAGCAAGAAAAAGCATAAGACTTGAAAATAAAACCTGGGAGATAAAAGCCTCAGGTTTTATTTTTTATTAAATACTGCTGGTGTAGCATCGCTATTTGTAAAGGTATTTGATTATTGTATTTTGATTCTTTTGAATAAAAAGGCCGTCTGAAAGATTTTCAGACGGCCTTTATTACATCCAAAAGTTTTTGTCTAAGTCCTTAGAGTAATACTTTTTCTATACCGCCGTTATTGGCTTTTTTCACAAACTCATCCAGCCAGTTTTCACCGAGGATGTGTTTTGCCATTTCGATGACGATGTAGTCTGCAGGCATATTGTTGTCGTCGGCGTAGCGGCTCAAGCCTTGCAGGCAGGCTGGGCAGGAGGTGAGCATTTTGACGGGTTCGCCCTGCGGCAGCTCTTTGAGGTTTTTCTCAATTTCCTCTTGTTTGCGGAACTTGATCTGAGTGGCAATGTCGGGTCGTTTGACGGCAAACATACCGGACTCGCCGCAGCAGCGGTCGCTTAAGACGACTTTCTGTCCCATCAGGCTGCTGGCCATTTGGGTGGCGTTCATGGTTTTAATCGGGGTATGGCAAGGGTCGTGGTAGAGGTACTGCTGACCTTGCACTCCGTTTAGCTGCACCCCTTTTTCAAGCAGATATTCGTGGATGTCGATGATACGGCAGCCTGGGAAGATTTCCTCAAAACGGTATTTTTCCAGTTGGTCATAGCAGGTACCGCAACTGACGACGACGGTTTTAATGTCGAGGTAGTTGAGGGTGTTCGCCATACGGTGGAAAGCCACGCGGTTGTTGGTGCTCATTTCTTCGGCTTTAGCCTTATTGCCGCCAGCGTCTTGCGGATAGCCGCAACACATATAGCCCGGCGGCAGGACGGTTTGTACACCGACATGCCAGAGCATGGCTTGAACGGCAAGTCCGATTTGGCTGAACAGACGCTCAGAGCCGCAACCTGGGAAGTAGAACACGGCTTCGGCATCTTCGGGCGCGGCCGGATTGCGGATGATAGGAATACTCTTGTCATCTTCGATGCCCAGCATGGAGCGCGGAGTTTTGGCTGGCACGCTTTTCGGTAAAGGACGGTTGATGAAATGGATAACCTGTTCTTTGATTGAGGCGGTACCGACGGTGGCTTTCGGTTCAGCTTTTTGCTTTTTAGTGCCGATCGGAAGAAGCTTGCCGATTTTGTATGCAAAGTTTTGCGCTGGGAAGCCGGTCTGTATCATGGCGGCGCGAAGGGCTTTGATGGTTTTCGGGCCTGTTGCGTTCAAAAATGCCATGCCCATTGAAGCCGCAGGCGCAAAGCGTTTGTGGCCGGAATCGGCAAGGTAGTTGCGAATGGCTACGGTAACGTTGCCGAAGTCGATGTTGACAGGGCAAGGTTTAACGCAGCGGTGGCACACGGTGCAGTGGTCGCCGATGTCCATCAGTTCTTCAAAATGTTTGACGGAAACGCCGCGACGGGTTTGTTCTTCATATAAGAAGGCTTCGGTCAGCAATCCTACGCCGAGGATTTTGTTGCGTGGGCTATACAGCAGGTTGGCACGCGGAACGTGAGTAGAGCAAACAGGTTTGCATTTGCCGCAGCGCAGACAGTCTTTGACGGAATCGGCGATGGTGCCGAGGTCTGATTTTTCCATAATCAGAGATTCCGCCCCCAAAAGCTCGAAAGACGGCGTATAGGCGTTGCGCAGGTCCGAGCCTTTCATCAGTTTGTGACGGTTGAAGGTGTGTTTGGGATCGACTTGGTTTTTGTAGTTCCAAAACGGTTGCAAATCTTCATCGGTCAAAAATTCGAGCTTGGTAATGCCGATGCCGTGTTCGCCGGAAATTACGCCGCCGAGCGAACGGGCGATTTTCATAATGCGTTCGACCGAACGATAGGCCGTCTGAAGCATTTCGGCATCGTCTGAGTTAACCGGAATATTGGTGTGAACGTTACCGTCGCCGGCGTGCATATGCAGGGCGACAAAGACGCGGCTGCGTACGGTTTTGGCGTGGATTTTGCCCAAGCCTTCGATGATTTTGGTGTCGGTTTTGCCGCTGAAGATTTCAGAAAGTGGCTTCATTACGTCTGCTTTGACAGACACGCGCAGGTGGAAATCGCGGAAGGCAATAAAGCAGCTTTCATTGTCTTTGGCTTCGGGCGCGGCGTGGACGGCTGCGCCATAGTGGACTTTATAGTCGGCAAGTGGTGCGTCTAAGTTAGCAAGCAACCATTCCCAACGCGCTTTGACAGCGGAAACGTGGGCCAGGGCGTGTTTGCCGCGTTCGCCCAACAGTTCGGCGGTTGGCAGGTCTGTTCCCATTTTGTCGATGGGGAGTTTGCCGGACAGATATTGCTCCAAGGCGGCACAGAGTTTGAGTTTGTTTTGGATGGAAAGCTCAATGTTGATGCGCTCGATGCCGTCTGAATACTCACCGAGTCTTTCGAGTGGGATTACCACGTCTTCATTGATTTTAAAGGCGTTGGTGTGTTTGGCTATGGCGGCGGTGCGGCTGCGGTCAAGCCAGAAGGTTTTGCGGGCTTCGGGAGATATGGCGATAAAGCCTTCGCCGTCGCGGGCGCGGGCGAGTTCGCAGATGTGTTCGGCGGCTGCCTCTACGGCGGCTTCATCGTCGGAAACCACGTCTGCCAGCAAGACCATTTTAGGCCGGCCTTTGCCTGCTGCTTTGGTGGCATAACCGACGGCACGGACGTAACGCCAGTCTAAATGTTCCAAACCCGCCAGCCGCACGCTGTCGTGGGCGAGCAGGAAGTCGCGGATTTCAACGATAGAAGGCGTGGCGGTGGCAACCGTGCCGAAAAACTCCATACACACGGTGCGCGTGTATTTCGGCATTTTATGCAATACGAAGGCGACGCTGGTGATGATGCCGTCTGTGCCTTCTTTTTGCACTCCGGGCAGACCGCTCAAGAATTTGTCGGTAACGTCTTTGCCCAAACCGACTTTGCGGAATTTGTGGCCGGGTATTTCCAAACGTTTGGTATTGACGATATTGCGGCCGTCTGAATCCAGCGTATGTACGTCAAACACGGCAATTTCTTCATCGTGGATTTTGCCGAAATTGTGGCGCACGCGTTCGATACGTAACCATTCGCCTTGAGGGTTAACCATGTTCCAGTAGGCGAGGTTGTCCAAGGCAGTACCCCACAGTACGGCCTTTTTGCCACCTGCATTCATCGCCACATTACCGCCCACGCAAGACGCATCGGCGGAAGTCGGATCGACGGCGAACACCAAACCCGCCTGATGCGCGGTTTCTTCTACCCGGCGTGTTACTACGCCTGCACCGCAATGGATAATCGGATGTCTGCCGTCCAAGCCTGCCAGCTCAACGTCTTCCACGCCGCGATGTTTGTCGAGTTTTTCGGTATTGATGACTGCGCTGTTTGCATCCAAAGGTACTGCGCCGCCGGTATAACCTGTACCGCCGCCGCGCGGGATGATGACCAAGTCCAACTCGATTAAGGCGCGCACCAAAGGCGCGATCTCTGCCTCGGTATCAGGATTGACGACGACAAAAGGATACTCCACGCGCCAGTCGGTTGCATCGGTAACGTGCGTTACGCGAGCCAAGCCGTCAAACATAATATTGTGCGGCTTGGTAATTTTGCTTAAGCGATCCAAAATTTGATGGCGTTTTTGGCTGGTTTCATCAAAACTACTATCAAAACGCTCGACTGCTTTTTCTGCTGCGGCAACCAAGACATCCACTTGCCGATTATCGTCGCGGCGTTTGCGGATTTCATTTAAGCGGTGGCGCATTTCGCGTACCAACGCGGCGCGGCGTTTCGGGTGCTCCAGCAAGTCATCGACCAGATACGGATTGCGCACGACCACCCAAATATCGCCCAACACTTCAAACAACATTCGCGCCGAACGTCCTGTCTTACGCTGACCGCGCAGGTCTTGCAGGATTTGCCACGCTTCGTCGCCCAACAGTCGGATGACGATTTCGCGGTCGGTATAAGAAGTATAGTTATAGGGAATTTCTCGAATACGCTGAGGGGCAGTAGTCGTGGTCATGCTCGTGTTCCGTTGATGGATGTAATGTTTTTATATTAAAGGCCGTCTGAAAAATGCAATTTCTTCTTGATGGCGTAAAGTGTTAATGTAGTGTAATTTTCGATATTTTTCAACGGAAAAGACAATAAACATTTCAATGGGAATGATTTGCAACTAGGTAATATTGTTTACAATCTTGTCGTGTAAATGGTTTTCAGACGGCCTGAGAGATTTTATCGCTTGAGTTTTTCTATAAAACCGCTATAATGCGTTTCTTCTATGGCGGGTCTCCCCGCATGGTAATTCGGAACACCGGGTCAGGGGCGGAAGCCAGCAGCCCACTCTGATGAGCCAGTGCCGGGGGTTCGGCTCGCCACCTTATTCAAAAATGCCGGAGATGGTTAAGTCTCCGGCATTTTTCATTGTATAAAGCGTAATAAAAAGGTCGTCTGAAATCTCATTTTCAGACGACCTTTGAGTTTATGAACCAGCTATTTATGCTTCTTCTGATTTTGTATTGGGCAAAACGCAGTTCAGGATAATGGCCAATACGGCGCACAAACCTACACCGGCGAAGCTCAAAGTACCTACTTTGATAATCATGCCGCCGATACCGGTCGTCAATACGGAGCTGACGATAACCAGATTTTTCGGCTGCATCAAATCGACTTTCGCATCAATCAATGTTTTGATGCCCAAAGAGGCGATTGTACCGAACAGCAGCAACATAATGCCGCCCATAACCGGCATAGGAATCGAAGCCAAAAACGCGTTGAACTTACCGAAAAATGCCATGAAAATCGCAAAAATTGCCGCCCAAGTCATGATAACGGGGTTGCTGTTTTTGGTAATCATCACCGCGCCGGTTACTTCGCCGTAAGTGGTTACAGGCGGGCCGCCGATCAAACCGGCCACGCACACGCCCAAGCCGTCGCCGGCGAGGGTTTTGTCCAAGCCCGGGTCTTTAGTGTAGTTTTTTCCGGTCACATTACCGATGGCCATAATGCCGCCGATGTGTTCGATGGCCGGGGCGATGGCAACAGGCAACATAAACAAGGCAGCCTGCCAGTTAACTTGGGGCGTTTCAAAATGAGGGACGGCAAACCAAGGAGCGTTGATGATGGCGCTGGTATCGACCAAGCCCATGATCAAAGCCAACACATAGCCGGAAGCCACGCCGATCAAAATCGGAATCAGCTTCATCATTTTGCTGCCGAAGACAGAAACAATGACGGTTACCGCAAAGGTAAAGCCGGAGAGAATCAGCGAGTCGATATAGTCGATGACCTGTTTTCCATCTGCCTGACCCATGGCCATGCTGCTGGCTGCAGCGGCCACGGACAAACCGATTACCATAATCACCGGACCGATAACCACGGGTGGCAACAGCTTGTGTACCGCATCCAGACCGCGCCATCTGATCAACGCGGCAAAGACAAAGTACATGAAACCTGCCGCAAACAGACCGAACATGGTAGAAGGCAGACCCCATTCGCCGATGGAGTAGATAATCGGTGCAATAAAGGCAAAAGAAGAACCGAGGAAAATCGGCACTTTACGTTTGGTAACCAATTGGAACAACAAGGTGCCTAAGCCTGCGCCTAATAATGCCAAAGCCGGGTTCAGTCCCGTCAGAAGCGGCACAAGCACCATGGCACCGAATGCGACAAACAAAATCTGCGCACCGGCTACCGCCGTTTTAAGCTGGTTCATAAAAGCTCCGAAGAAAATTCAAACGGCGCAGATTATACTGATTTATCCTAGTCATGAACATTTATTTACAAAAGGCCGTCTGAACAAATGTAACGATGACACCTGTTCAGACGGCCTTGTTTGATAGTGAATGGTTAATAACTTATCAAAATCGATTAGGAAAATTTTCAGCCGCGTGTTTCGCGCCAAACCAGATAATCGCGCAGGGGTGGCATGGGCGGATTGATGCAGTGCGGACAGATACCGGTTGTATCTTCATCGTCGCTGTCGATATGGTAGTCGTTTGGATCGAAGCGCACCTGCTGCATCACAGCTTGCGCCAATGCTTGTTCCTGTATGACATCAAATTCAAATTTTTCCAAAATCTCATTCAATAGGCAGATTTCGCCGTCGCTGAAAGATTCGCTGTGTTTGACAATGAGGCGTTGATAATCTTCATTGCTGATTTTTTCGTGAAGTAAATCGGTCTGGATAGTCATGATTTTTATTGTTGAAATAAGGTGGTTAAGTTGCGGATTATAGCAGATATCGTGGTGGCTGTTTTAAAGGCCGTGTTCTGGTTCGGAAAGTGCCTCTGTTTTGGCTTTTTTTGGCATTAGGCTATTTAATATTGAGTTAATTGCTTGGTAATCGTCGCTATAAAAAAATTCTCCGATATATATGGTTTCCTCATGATAAACAAATGACCATGCACCTTGTTTACTATTTGGTTGTCGTAAGGGGCTGGAGATGGTGGATGTATTCCTTCTCTGGCTCAAATAGTTACGCAGTGTTATTTTAGTGTTTTTAGTATTTGCATGGTTCTCATGTGGCTGCCATTGCGCTATTTCTACGAGTGAAAATTTTTTACCTTTTCCCAATCCAAACAGCGCGAACTGGTGTGAAAGTATTCCATTTTGAACATGAATATGTTCTTGTCCAAAAAGTTGCCACAGTAAGTCATAAATACATTGGAAAGAAAGCAGACCCAAAAATATGAGGAGTATGATATTAAATGCTGATTCAAAGTTTAAATTTGGAATGTTTGCTAATATCAATAGTACGATTACAAGGTCTCTGCAAGTTAATAGAAGTTTGAGTCGGTTACGTATAATTTTTGCTGACAAGGTAATTTTGCTAGGTGTTTGTTCAATTTTATAACGTGAAGATGTCATCAATATCCTCCTACTTTGTCTGCCTGATATGCTTTTTGCAGCGGTGTAATTTGCGCTAAGCGGGCATGATCAATTTGTTCGGCGATAAGGTGCGCTTTTCCTTGTGCGTGGCACTCGGCGGCGATTTTGCCTGCATCTACTTGGTTGGCAGCTTCAAGTAAAGCCAGCCAGTGTTCGCGTTGCGGATAGGGGGTGTCTTCAAGGTTCAGACGGCCTTGTTTGTCGGCCACGCAGACGTTTAAGGCCGTCTGAAAACGTTCGGGGCGGCGGAAGGCATCGGTTTTTTTCAAAACCTTCAAAATGGTTTTGCTTTTGAACTGCCCGACTTGGTGGAGCATGATGTGCCAGCGGCAGACGAGTTCGGCAAGCTCGGCGCAGTGTTTGGGCGCGCGCAGGCGTTGATTGACTTCGCGGACGGGTTCGACACCATTGATGTCGTGTTCGTAGTGTTTCGGCAGGATATCGGCCGGTGTTTTTGCCTTGCCCAAGTCGTGCAATAGGGCGGCATAGCGTTCGGCAAGGGACAGATTCATTTCGGCGGCTAGTTGTACAACCATCAGCGTATGGATACCGCTGTCGATTTCGGGATGATAGTCGGCGCGTTGCGGTACGCCGAAAAGGGCGTCAAGTTCGGGCAGCAAGACTTTGAGCGCGCCGCATTCGCGCAAAACTTCAATCATTTTGCGCGGGTTTTTCTCCATCAAGCCTTTGGCCAATTCCTGCCAGACGCGTTCGGCAACCAAGGCATCCGCTTCGCCGTTTTCTATCATTTGCCGCATCAGCAACATGGTTTCATCGGCAATTTGAAACCCATAACGCGCGGCAAAACGGGCGATACGCAAAATCCGCACGGGATCTTCGGCAAAGGCAGGCGAAACGTGGCGCAGGATGCCGTCCGCTAAGTCTTGTTGTCCGCCAAAGGGATCGATGATCGTGCCGTCTGAATCCTGAGCCATGGCATTGATGGTCAGGTCGCGACGCATTAGGTCTTGTTCCAGCGTAACGTCTTTATCGGCATGAAAGCTGAATCCGGCATAGCCTTTGGCGGTTTTGCGCTCGGTACGGGCGAGGGCGTATTCTTCGTGGCTGTCCGGATGGAGAAAGACAGGGAAATCCTTGCCGACAGGTTGATAGCCTTTAGCCAACATGGTTTGCGCATCTGCACCGATGACTACCCAATCGCGGTCTTTGACGGGCAGGCCTAACAGATGGTCGCGGACGGCGCCGCCGACAAGATAGGTTTTGATGGTTTGTGTATTCATATAAAAATCGAACGATATAAAAAGGCCGTCTGAAAAGCCGTATTGGGTTTTCAGACGGCCTGAGTCAGAACACTATTATGACGCTTTAGGCTTGTTGCTGTCGATAATCTTCAGTCCGGCGGCGACAACAAACCATATCATTATGCGGCATATCCTTTATAATAAGTCCATTCAAATACGGAGCGGTGAATAATGCAAACTTGGCATGAGGCAATTGGTGCAGAAAAAGAAAAGGCGTATTTCCAAACGATTTTGGAGAAGGTGCGCCATGAAAGGCAGACGGGGATAACCGTTTATCCGTCCGAGCGCGATGTATTCAATGCCTTTCGGACGACTGAATTCGGAAATGTAAAGGTAGTGATTTTGGGGCAAGACCCGTATCACGGTGCAGGTCAGGCGCATGGTTTGGCGTTTTCCGTGCAACCTGAAATTGCGGTGCCGCCGTCACTGGTCAATATTTATAAAGAGTTGGCGACGGATATTGAAGGTTTTCAGATTCCGCAACACGGCTATTTGCAGCATTGGGCGGAACAGGGCGTGTTGCTGTTGAACACGGTATTGACTGTTCGTGCCGGTGCGGCGCATTCTCATGCGACCTTCGGCTGGGAGGCGTTTACCGATGAAGTCATCCGTCAATTGGATAAGGAACGCGAGCATTTAGTCTTTATGCTGTGGGGCAGCCATGCGCAGAAGAAAGGCGCGTTTATCGACCGCAACCGCCATTTGGTGCTGACCGCGCCGCATCCTTCCCCTTTATCGGCATATCGCGGCTTTTTCGGCTGCAAACATTTTTCGCAGGCAAACGCTTATTTGCAGGCACATGGTTTAGAGCCGATTGATTGGCAGGTTTAAATAAGATAAAAGGCCGTCTGAAAGCTGATTTTCAGACGGCCTTATGATTTAGTTTCAGATCGAATATTCAATCAGCTCGTTTTGAGAGAAGACATAAACCTGTTTCGGAATCAGATTCAATTCTTTGCCTTCGGCGATTTGGTAACGCGCGGCATCGCTACCTGCCAGCGTGATGTGCACGTCCTGTTTGTCGTGTTTTACCACAATATGCGTTAATGCGCCGACGGCGTGGATTTTTTCGATTTCGGCGCGGATCATCGGTGTTTCATGTTCGGCGGCTAGCTGCCATTCGTGCGGACGGATGTAGCCGATAGCGGTTTGTTCCTGCCATTTGTAGTGTGCATCCAATTTCCACGCGAAGCCGTGGTAATGCCAGATGCCTTTTTCGATGCGTCCTTCAAATGCGTCGGTTTCGCCGAGAAACTCGGTAACGAAGGCGTTTTCGGGTTTGCGGTAAATGACTTCGGCGCTGCCGGTTTGTTCGATTTTGCCGTGGTTCATGACGACAATTTCGTCGGAAACTTCGAGGGCTTCTTCTTGGTCGTGAGTTACTAAAATACTGGTCACGCCCAAGTTGTGATGGATGTCACGCAGCCAAGTGCGCAATTCTTTGCGCACTTTGGCATCCAGCGCGCCAAAGGGTTCGTCCAGGAGCAGGAGTTTGGGTTCGACGGCGAGAGCACGGGCAAGGGCGATGCGTTGGCGTTGGCCGCCGGAGAGCTGGTGCGGATAGGATTTGGCGAGGTGGGAGAGCTGCACGAGTTTGAGCAGTTCTTCGACTTTGGCGCGGATTTGTTCTTTGGACGGGCGTTCGGACTTGGGCAATACGGTCAAACCGAAAGCGACGTTGTCAAACACGTTCATATGGCGGAAAAGGGCGTAGTGTTGGAACACGAAGCCGACTTTGCGTTCGCGCACATGCTTGGCGGTTACGTCTTGGCCGTCAAAGAGAATTTGGCCGCCGTCGGCGTTTTCCAATCCGGCGATGATGCGCAGGAGCGTGGTTTTGCCGCAGCCGGAAGGGCCGAGCAGGGAAACGAGTTTGCCGGTGGGGACGTTGAGGTTGATGTTTTTCAGCGCGTGGAACGCTCCGAAGTGTTTATTTAAGTTTTGGATGGTGATGCTCATGCTGCGTTCCTTTCGGCGGCGGCGAGTTTTTTATCTTGTAATTTGGTGATGATGTTTTGCACCAGCAAGGTGGCCAAGGCTAAAAGTGCCAATACGCCGGAGAGGGCGAATGCGCCGGTAAAGTTGTATTCGTTGTAGAAGATTTCGACCAAAAGCGGGATGGTGTTGGTTTCGCCGCGAATGTGCCCCGATACCACGCTGACCGCGCCGAATTCGCCCATCGCGCGGGCGTTGGTGAGGATGATTCCGTAGAGCAACGCCCATTTGATGTTGGGCAGGGTAACGCGCCAAAACATCTGCCAGCCGTTTGCGCCGAGTATCAAGGCAGCCTGTTCTTCGCTGTCGCCCTGCGCCTGCATCAGCGGAATGATTTCGCGCGCGACAAAGGGAAAGGTAACGAACAGTGTCGCCAAAATAATGCCGGGGATGGCGAAGATAATCTGTATGCCTTGCGCTTCGAGCCAGCCGCCCAATGCCGTGTGCGCGCCGAACAATAAGACGAACATCAAACCGGCCACCACGGGCGATACGGAAAACGGCAAATCGAGCAGGGTAGTCAGCAACTGCTTGCCGCGGAAGTCAAAACGGGTCAGCAGCCACGCCATCGCCACGCCCAAGACGGCATTGACGGGAACGACAATCAGCGCGGTAATCAGCGTTAATTTGATGGCAGACCAAGCTTCGGGATCGGTCAAGGACTGCAGGTATAAATCCCAACCGCCTTTTAAGGCCTCGTAGAATACGGCAACCAAAGGCACGACCAGCATCAGCAGCAGAAAGCCCAAGGCGGTAGCAGTCAGCAATACGCGCAGCCAACGCGGTTCGCTCAAGTTTGGATTAGTGGAATGGGTTTTCATGGTAGGGTAGTCTCTATTTATTCTTGTATCCGTTTAGGCCGTCTGAAAAATGTTGCTTGATGTTTCAGACGGCCTGTTGTTTGTTAAACCCTCGCTCCGGCGCGGCGGCTCAAAGTCCATTGCATAATGTTTAAAATCAGCAGGATGACAAACGAAATCATCAGCATAAACAGAGCAACGGCTGACGCGCCCTGAGCATCGTATTGCTCCAGTTTGCCGGTAATAATCAAGGGCAGAATTTCAGACACCATTGGAATATTGCCCGCGATAAAAATGACCGATCCGTATTCGCCGGTAGAGCGGGCAAACATCATGCCTGCGCCGGTCAACAGGGCCGGCGTGATTTCAGGCAAGAGGACGCGGCGGAACGTAGTCCAACGGCTTGCGCCTAAAGTCGCCGCCGCTTCTTCATACTCGCCCGACAATTCTTCCAATACCGGCTGCACGGCGCGGACGATAAAGGGCAGGCTGACGACAATCAGCGCAATCCAAATGCCGATGGGCGTAAAGGCGATTTTGATGCCCAAAGGCTCGAAAAAACGGCCTATCCAGCCATTGGGGGCGTATAGGGTTGCCAACGCAATGCCTGTTACCGCCGTCGGTAGTGCAAACGGCAAATCGACCAAAGCGTTTACTAATCCTTTGCCTGGAAATTCATAGCGCACCAATACCCAGGCAACCAGCGTGCCGAACACGATATTGGTCAACATCGCATAAAACGACATCCGCAAGCTCAGCCAGACGGCCGCCAAGACATTGGGTTCGGTAATCGTGTTCCAAAATCCGCTCCAGCCGATTTCCGCCGCTTTGGCCGCCATCATCGCAAACGGCAAAACCACCAAAAGCGACAGGCACAAAACCGTCAAACCCAGGCTGAGCTTGAAACCCGGCAATACAGAAGGCGTTTTGAGTAACAACATAATGGCAACCGTCAGAATTTAATACACGCTTACTTTAACAAGGCCGTCTGAAAACTGGAAAGAATGCTTTGTTTGGTATAAAGACGATTTTGTTATATTGAAAAGCTGAAAAGGCCGTCTGAATATCAAATTTCAGACGGCCTTGCTGGTGCGGTAAGTAATCAATAGGCAACAGGATCTTGAGATGCAGGCTGGTGTTGCGCCGCGTCATGGTTTTCCTGAGCCGAGCGGACGGCTTTTTCCAAACCGTTGATCCGTTCGAGATAGCGGGCATAGTTGCGTTCATTGCCATAACGCACTTTTTTGCCTTCTTCCAAATTTTTCTTGGCGGTATCTAAAGCACGCTTGGCCGCGCCGACATCAGCCGGATTGACCGGGGCGACAGCTTCTTCCGCCTGCTCGGTTTTGCTAGGGGAAATCGGCGTTGCCGGTGTTGAAACAGGCGCAGAAGTATATACGGACGGTTTGCCGATATTGCTGGCTTTGCAGTTTTTGCCGCCGGCTTGGGTATAGATTTTGCGGCCGGCAGAATCGGTACATTCAAAAATAGGCGCGGCGGAAACCGCAGTTGTCAACGCGAGCAGTAATGTGCTGATCCAAATTTTGTTCATTTTTATTTTTCCTTAAAACCATTTCCACCAAACAAACAAAGCCGCAATCATGATGACGTTGGCGAATAGGATGGATTTCCACTGTCTGGGTGCGCGCCGCAATTCGGCGCCCGAGCGCGTGCGGCGGATATAGAAAAACGGGCTGAGCAGCATGGAAGCGGCACATACTAAAATAATCACGGCGTAATAGATTTTGTGCGTTTCCATATCGTTTCTCCGTTTCAGACGGCCTGAAATGCTGCCTACAACGCATTTTTGTGTGAAGCGCTGCCTATTTTCATCTTGTATCGAAATTGGGCACATTTGCCATGGCCTCAATCCTGAGGTCTTTGCAAAAATATGCTACAATCGCGTCCGATTATAACATTCTATTTATAAAGGTTTTACGAATAATGATTTCTACCAACGGCATCACCATGCAGTTCGGCGCAAAGCCGCTGTTTGAAAACGTATCCGTCAAATTCGGCGAAGGCAACCGTTACGGCTTGATCGGCGCCAACGGCTCAGGCAAATCCACCTTCATGAAAATCCTTGGCGGCGATTTGGAACAGACTGCCGGCGAAGTAGCGATTGAAAACGGCGTGCGTTTGGGTAAATTGCGCCAAGACCAATTTGCCTACGAAGACATGCGCGTGCTGGACGTGGTGATGATGGGGCACACCGAAATGTGGGCGGCGATGACCGAGCGTGATGCAATTTACGCCAATCCCGAAGCCACCGAAGACGACTACATGAAAGCCGCCGAACTGGAAGCCAAGTTCGCCGAATACGACGGCTACACCGCCGAAGCGCGCGCTGCCGAATTGTTGAGCGGCGTGGGCATTTCCGAAGATTTGCACAATGCGACCATGGCAGAAGTCGCCCCGGGCTTCAAATTGCGCGTATTGCTGGCGCAAGCACTGTTCTCCAAACCAGATGTATTGCTCTTGGACGAACCGACCAATAACTTGGATATTAATACCATCCGCTGGTTGGAAGGTGTATTGAACCAATACGACTCCACCATGATCATCATCTCGCACGACCGTCACTTTTTGAACGAAGTCTGCACCCACATGGCGGATTTGGACTACAACACCATCACCATTTATCCGGGCAACTACGACGACTATATGCTCGCTTCCGCCCAATCGCGTGAGCGCGCCCTGAAAGACAACGCCAAAGCCAAAGAGAAACTGCAAGAGCTGCAAGAGTTCGTTGCCCGCTTCTCCGCCAACAAATCCAAAGCCCGTCAGGCAACCAGCCGTCTGAAACAGGCCGACAAAATCAAATCGGAGATGGTCGAAGTCAAACCTTCTACCCGTCAAAACCCGTATATTCGTTTTGAAGCCGACGAAAAAGCCAAGTTGCACCGTCAGGCGGTGGAAGTTGAAAAACTGGCTAAACGTTTTGAAACCCAGTTGTTTAAAAACCTGAACTTCATCCTTGAAGCAGGCCAACGCCTTGCCATCATCGGCCCGAACGGCGCAGGTAAATCTACCTTGCTGAAACTCTTGGCCGGCGCATACAACCCCGAATATTCAGACGGCCTGTTGCCGGACGAAGGCACCATCAAATGGGCGGAAAAAGCCAGTGTCGGCTACTATCCGCAAGACCATGAAAACGACTTCGACGTCGATATGGACCTGAGCGAATGGATGCGCCAATGGGGTCAGGAAGGCGATGACGAACAAGTCATTCGCGGCACTTTGGGCCGCTTGCTCTTCGGCAGCAACGATGTCGTGAAAAAAGTGAAGGTTCTCTCCGGTGGCGAAAAAGGCCGTATGCTTTACGGCAAACTGTTGCTGTTGAAACCCAATGTCTTGGTCATGGACGAACCGACCAACCACATGGACATGGAAAGCATTGAATCCTTGAACATGGCGCTGGAAAAATACAACGGCACGCTGATTTTCGTATCACATGACCGTCAGTTTGTATCTTCATTGGCTACCCAAATCATCGAATTGGATGGCAAAGGCGGATATGAACACTACTTGGGCGATTACGAAAGCTATCTGGAGAAAAAAGGAGTTTTGTAAGGAAACAATATGAATGCACATCTTAAAAAACTACTACAAAATCTGTTTGCACTAATCGTATTGCCAGTGCTAGGCTGGTACATTACGCTTGGAGACACTGTAAATGTTGTCGATACCGAACATGCTTCTCGTAAAGGCCGAGCAGTTGCTTGGTTATTTAACGAGTTCGGTGCAACTGGTGTTTGGGGCTTCTTGGGCATAATTTGGATTGTCTGCCTGTTTTTAGCCATTTGTTCATACCAAGCATGGCAGAAGGATAAGTCGCAGTAAATCAAGGTGTTAGGTAGTCTAAATATAAGTTAACGCGCACATAATTTATCAGATTAGATGACAAAGGTGGACATAAAACGGGCGATTAAGAAAGCTATCTGGAGAAAAAGGCTTAGTTTACGCTCATACTGATAAGCCATTAAGGTATTGAAATGCCGTCTGAAAACCGTTGTGTTTTCAGACGGCAATCAAACTTAATAATAGATTACTGAACTTTTATGCTAATTTTATGACCAATAGGAGCTTATATCGGAGATTAATTTAAAAATACAATATTTTTGAAGGAATATATCAAATGGTAGACCTTAAAACTGTAGTACCAAACGCTTCCCAATATGGTGCAAAACTTGCCTACACGACTTACGAGGCAGAACAAGGCGAGTTGAAGAACGGTATCATTGAGAACCAGTCTTCTTCTAAAGAAACAGAACGCGCAACTGCCCGTGAAGCAAGCGGTCAGGCATATGTTGATTTGCCGACTAATGCATCTGTGTCATTTATTGCACAAGCAGATGCCAATGCAGCAACCATCCGTTATACCGTTCCTGACGGTGAAAGCGGTAAAGTAGAAGTCAAAGTCAATAATACAGTGATCGGTACTTTGGATTTGTCTTCCAAATCTAACTGGCAATATTTGGATAACTATACATATCATCCGAATGACGATATTAAAGTTCATGATACGCCTGCGGCAGATAGGCTTGCCCGCTTCCAATTTGACGAAGTCAGCCAATTATTTAAAGATGCCCATATCAATAAAGGAGATACAGTTACCATCACTAATCTTGACAGCACACCCGTAGGCATTGACTTGGTTGATTTGGAAAAGGCACCGGATACCATTAGACAGCCTGAAAACAGTGTCAGCATTACTGATTTCGGCGCAATTGCCAATGACGGCTCGGATGATTACCAAGCATTCATGGCTGCGATTGAATCTGCCAAAGCGTCTAAAAAATCTGTTTACATTCCTGAAGGTCAATTTGATTTTTCACGACCGATTTCTCTTTATGTTCCTGATGGCATTAAGATTACCGGTGCAGGGCAATGGCACACTAAGTTACATTTTTTGAATACAGAAGCTGCTAAATACGATGATAAGGGTTATGCGAGCGGTGGCGGTGGTATTACTTTTGAACCCGGTAGTAACAATATAGATTTGGGCAATCTCTCCATGGATTCAAATCTGAACTCAAGATATGATGAGAAAGCCAATTACAAAGGGATATCTGGAACTTTAGGTACTAGCTCTTCTATTCACGATATTAAAATTGAACATTTTGAAGCTGGCGTATGGATTGGGGATTATTCTAAAAACAAACCTTTAAATTACACTGATGGTTTGACTATCTCCAATGCCACTATTCGTAATAACTTTGCAGACGGCGTTAACTTTGCCCAAGGTACCAGCAATTCCACCGTTATCAATTCCAATATCCGCGGCAATGGTGATGATGGCTTAGCAACATGGTCAAGTCATCATGAGAATACCAATGCCCATGTTGCTGAAAATAACCACTTTTTAAACAATACCGTTGAATTAGGCTGGCGTGCGGCAGGTATTGGTATCTTTGGCGGCAAAGGTCATGAAGTAGCCAATAACCTTATTAAAGATAATGCCAATTGGGGTGGCGTACGCTTAAACACTGTATTCAAAAACAGCCATAATTTTGATTTCAATGATACGGGTATTTCCGTTCACGATAACTTACTGGTAAACAATGGGACTAATGCGGACACATATGGTCGTGTTAAAGGTTCTATCGATTTGGAAGAAGGCAGGGATTATGCTACTCCCAAAAAAGATATTTTGGGAGAACTCAACAATGTCAAAATTGAAAATAACACTATTGTGAATAATCTTTCCGATCAAGAAATTACCAAAACCCGTAATCCTAAAGAAGGTAATATTCCAGAGTCTGTAAACGAGACTACATTGACCATCGAAAATAATCACAGCCTTTCGGTAGCAGAAAATAATTCTGCAAAAAATGTAGCGGAAGTAGATGATCACAGTCTTACCCAAGCCTCACTTCATTTAGGTGCTGATAATATCATCACAATTACAGACAGCAGCCATGCTCTTGTCAGCGGCGGCGATGGCAATGACCGTATCAGAGGCGGTTTGGGCAATGATACGATTAACGGTGATTCAGGTAATGACATTATTTTTGGCTATGATGGAGACGATCGTCTCAATGGCGGTATGGGTAATGATTCTATACATGGAGGCAATGGCAACGATACTTTATGGGGCGAAAGTGGCAATGACCGTTTGAATGGCGGCGATGGTAACGACATTTTGTTCGGCGGACAAGGAACCGATTACTTGGTAGGCGGCAAGGGTGCCGATACTTATGTTTTCAGCCTTGGAGAAGGTAAGGATACGATTGTCGATAATGTGGGCGAACATAATGCACTGCAATTTGGCCAAAATATTTCTGTTAATGACCTGCATATTGATGCCATTACTGATGTTCGAGGCAATATCGATTGGAAAATTACCATCAAGGGATCAGGAGGGGACAGCATAACCATCAATGACCAATTCGTTTCCGGTAACACTAACGATGCCGTGATTGATACTTTCCGTTTCGATAAAGGTACATTGAGCTTGCAAGAGTTGATGGGCAGGTTGTCAGGTAATGGCAATATCAGTAATTTGTCGGACGTCAATACGCATACTGACCGTATGAGCTACTCGTCTGTCGATACGGCTGATGTTCATGATGACACAGCATCTACCGCCAACGCTGGAATTATCTAATTAGCTGTCTTTTAGGCTGAATAAAGGCCGTCTGAAATCTAGAAAATAGGTTTCAGACGGCCTTTATTTATGTTTTGATAGAAAGAGGATTAACTGAATAAACCTTTAAACCACAACACAATCGCGTCCCACATACGGCGCAACCAGCTGCCTTCTTCCACGCCGGTCAGGGCGACGACGTCTTTTTCGGCAATGACTTTGCCGTCTTTCATGACTTTCAGTTTGCCCAATACTTGGCCTTTTTCAATTGGGGCGAGGACAGGCTGAAGTGTTTCTAAGATAGGTTTGACGTTTTTGCCGGTATCGTGGGGGATGGTAATGTAAACATCGTCCAAGAAACCGATGTCTACGGCTTTGGTGCTGCCTTTGTAAACTTTGACTTGGGAAATTACTTCTCCGCCGTTATAAAGTTTGGGTGTATCAAATGCCTGTAACGCCCAGTTGAGCAGTTTGCTGCTTTCACTGGCGCGCGCTTCGGTAGATTCGGCACCGGCAAGGATGGAAACAATACGGCGGTTGTTGCGTTTGCTGGAAGCGGCAAGATGGTAGCCTGCGCCTTCGCTATAGCCGGTTTTCAAACCATCGATACTGCTGTCGCGATAGAGTAGGAGATTGCGGTTGGGCTGCTCAATGTTATTGTATTTGAAAGATTTGTTTGCAAATAAAGGATAATATTTCGGATAGTCATTAATGAGCGCGGCTGCCAAGATGGCAAGGTCGCCAACGGTTGAAACATGGCCGTTAGAAGAAATACCGGTCGGGTTGTTGAAGTGGGTGTGCTTCATGCCCAAGCGTTTGGCTTCTTCATTCATTTGTTTGACGAATTCGTCGATAGAGCCGTTGCCAATGGCTTCGGCAAGGGTAATGGCGGCATCGTTGGCCGATTGGATGGTTGTACCCTTAATCAAGGAGCTGACGCTGACAGGAACTTTCGGATCAAGGAACATGCGCGAACCTTCGACTTTCCATGCGGCATTGGAAACGGTCAACATTTGGCTTGCTTCAAGTGTACCGTTTTCCAGTGCTTTAAAGGCAAGGTAGGCGGTCATCATTTGCGTCAACGCGGCTGGCTCGATAGGTGTATCGGCATTGTTGGATGCCAAGGTTTGCTTGCTGTGCAGGTCGGTAACGATATAGGCCGTCGCCGCAATTTCCGGCGGCGTTGTCGGGCTGTTGATGCTGTGCAGCAGCGGCTGCGTTTGAGCCTCGCTTTGTACGGCAGGTGCAGATGCAACCGGGTCGGCAGCGAGGGCAGGAGTATTCAGGAGGGCAGCAAAAATTAAGCTAAGTAGCGTTTTTTTCATCATTATTTGTGGATTTGAATATGAGTGGATACTGTTATGAAGCAAACAGTTTGGCATATTAAATAGATATTAAGCGGACATTATACCGTCTCATTTAGGCTTTGCTAAGATTTTTCTTGCCTTCAGACGGCCTCAGGGGTATGGTTTTAACTTTTTCCTCCGGTCGGTTTGACCGAATTGCAATTTATTTCCGAACACTAAAATACCATGAACCATTCCCTTCCTCTTTCTGATTATCTAACCCGTATTTTGACCGCTTCCGTTTATGATGTGGCCGTAGAAACGCCTTTAGATTTGGCGCGCAGTCTGTCAGGCCGTCTGAACAATCAGGTTTTGCTCAAGCGCGAAGATTTGCAGCCTGTTTTTTCATTCAAAATTCGCGGTGCGTACAACAAAATGGCGAAGCTGCCGAAAGAAGCTTTGGATTGCGGCGTGATTGCTGCCAGCGCGGGCAATCATGCGCAGGGTGTGGCTTTGTCGGCCCAGTATTTGGGTTGCCGCGCCGTCATTGTGATGCCGGAAACAACGCCTAAAATCAAAATTGACGCGGTCAAGAGCCGAGGCGGCGAAGTGGTATTGAAAGGCGTATCTTACAACGACGCCTATGATTATGCGATGGAGTTGGCAGAAAAGGAAAAACTGACCTATATTGCGCCGTTTGATGATCCTGACGTAATTGCTGGTCAGGGAACTATCGGCATGGAAATTCTCCGTCAACACCGCAATATCAATGCGATTTTTGTTCCGATTGGTGGCGGCGGTTTGGCAGCGGGTGTAGCGGCGTTTATCAAACAAGTTTGCCCTGAAATTAAAGTGATTGGCGTGCAAACCAATGATTCTTGCTGTATGAAGCAATCGGTCGAGGCTGGGGAAATCGTACATTTGAAAGATGTCGGCCTGTTTTCAGACGGCACGGCGGTTAAAGTGGTGGGTGAGGAAACCTTCCGCCTGTGTAAAGAGCTGTTGGACGAAATTATTACGGTCAATACGGATATGTTGTGCGGCGCGATTAAAGATATTTTTGATGATACGCGCAGCATTACCGAGCCTGCGGGTGCATTGGCACTTGCCGGCCTGAAGGCTTACGTTGCGAAAAACAATATCCAAGGTCAAAACCTGGTTGCCGTCACCAGCGGCGCCAACATGAACTTCCACCGCTTACGCCACGTTTCAGAGCGCAGTGAGCTGGGCGAGGGCAACGAAGGCATTTTCGCCGTTACCATTCCTGAAGAAAAGGGCAGCTTCCTGAAGTTTATCAATTTGTTGGGAAGCCGGAACATTACTGAGTTCAATTATCGCTACGGCAGCGATAAAAATGCGCATATTTTTGTCGGTTTGCAAACCGCCGGTGCGCAAGACTTGGCCGTCATCAGTGAACAACTGACTGAAGCAGGCCTGCCCAATGTCGATTTGACCAATGATGAAATCGCCAAAATCCATATCCGTTACATGGTCGGCGGCCGTACGGAAAAAGTAGCCAACGAACGTTTGGTCAGCTTTGAATTTCCTGAGCGCCCCGGTGCATTGGCCCGTTTCTTGAACCATATGCGTGCCGAGTGGAATATTACTTTGTTCCATTACCGCAACCATGGCGCAGACTACGGTCGTATTTTGGTCGGTATCGATGTGCCGGAAAGCGACAATGAAGCCTTTACCGACTTCTTGGAGAGCTTGGGTTATGTTTATAAAGAAGAAACCGATAATCCGGCTTATAAACTTTTCTTGGCTTAATTCAGTAAGATAAAAGGCCGTCTGAAATTTTTCAGACGGCCTTGTGTTTTATGTTTGGCTTTATTTCTTACGGAACACCAAGTCCCAAACGCCATGACCCAACCGCTTGCCTCGGGCTTCAAATTTGGTTTCAGGACGATAATCAGGCGTAGGGGAGTAATCGGCAGCCATGTTTTGCAAAGCGTCGAAACTGCTCAAAACTTCCAGCATTTGCACGGCGTATTCTTCCCAGTCGGTCGCCATATGGACATAGCCGCTGCTTTTGAGTTTGGGCAATAGCTTTTCAACAAACGGCACTTGTACCAAGCGGCGTTTGTTGTGACGTTTTTTGTGCCAAGGGTCAGGGAAGAAAATATGAATGCCGTCTAAAGAACCGTCTTCCAGCATCTTTTCCACCACTTCCACCGCATCATGACGCATCACGCGGATATTGGAAATGTGTTCTTCCTCAATCAGCTTCAAGATATTGCCGACGCCCGGACCGTGAACATCAATCGCTAAAAAGTCGGTATCAGGCAGACGTTTGGCGATTTCCACCGTTGCGACGCCCATACCGAAACCGATTTCCAAAACTTTAGGGTTGTCCCGTCCAAAAGCATGGTTCAAATCCAAAGGGGCTTCTTGGAAGTCCACACCGAATTGCGGCCACATCGTATCGATGGCGCGCTGTTGGGCAGCGGTCATATGGCCTTGGCGCAAGACGAAACTGCGGATGCTGCGTTTGTGTTCTTCAGGAACGGTATTTTTGGGTGTATTTTCTGGAATGTTTTCGGACATGTTGTTTTAAATCAGTGAGAAATCAAATAAAAAGGCCGTCTGAAAGAATCAGACAACCCTGCATATAAATCGGCGTGATTATAGCGAATAAACACTTTTCCTGAAACCTTTTAAAAAGAAGGTTTCAGACGGCCTGATTAAGACAATACCGGTTGCGGTACTTTGTGTTGCACCGCATAAACCGCTGCTTGAACGCGGCTGCTTAGGTTCAACTTGCGCAACAGGTTCTGCACATGCACTTTGACGGTTGACTCAGCCAAGTTCAAATGGCGGGCAATGATTTTATTGCTGTGTCCGGCGGCAAGGTAGCCCAAGATTTCCATTTCGCGCGGGGTCAGCTGCGCCAGCAGATGGTCTGAGCGGGAAGGAGATGGAGAAATCAGTGATTGCACCAAGCGGCTGGTCATTTCAGGGGAGAATACATTGTCTCCGTCGACGGCTTTGCGGATGCTTTCCAACAGGAAGTCGGCATTGATGTTTTTCAGCAAAAAGCCTTTTGCCCCCATACGCATACATTCGGTCAAGTCGTCACTGTCTTCGGAAACAGTCAGCATGATGACGGTCAGTTGCGGATTGATGCTCAGAATTTGAGCCAGTGCTTCGCGGCCGTTCATAACCGGCATATCCAAGTCCAGCAAAACTACGTCAGGCTTGAGCTGTTCGACCATTTTTACGCCGGCCAGGCCGTCTGAAGCTTCGCCGACGACTTCAAAATCAGGCTGGCGGGAGAGTAGGGCTTTGATGCCGCTGCGAAATAGGGTGTGGTCGTCAATAAGGGTAATTTTAATCGTCATGATGCTGTTCTCATTTGTTGCGGCAAAGTCAGCATAACCGCCGTACCTTGCCCAATCTGCGATGTAATGGCCAATTCTGCGTTAATCCGTTGGGCCCGTTCCTGCATAATGCCCAAGCCGACATGTTCGCCTGAAGGCCGGTTTGATAGGTGTTCTTTATTAAAGCCTGCGCCGTCGTCCAGAATCGTCATGACAAAATCGCCGTGGTTGGCAATTTCGACGCTGACATGTTGCGCACGCGCGTGCTTCCGGATATTGGACAGGCTTTCCTGCAAGATGAAGATGATCTGCAAATGCTCATCATAATTCAAAGCCTGCCCATCGTCCTGCCATTTTAAATCAACTGGAATACCGGTTTGTCGTTCAAAACGCGCCAGCAGCGATTCTACCGCTTCAGGGAAATCTTTATTACTGATTTTGGTGCGGAAATTCATCAGAAGCTCGCGGACGTCTTCATAGCATTCCTGCACGCCGTCTTTAATGAAGCTGATGTTTTCTTCAGCCTGCTCGCGTTGGTTTGAAGCAAACGCGCTTTCCAACATTTGCACCTGCAAATTCAAAAAGGTCAGGGCTTGTGCAATGCTGTCATGCAAACCTTGTGCAATCAAGTTGCGTTCCTGCAAGACGGCAAGCAGGCGGCGTTCTTGTTCCATGCGGTTGTTGGCGATGGAAATCCCCAGCTGCCCGCTTAAAGTCTGCAATAATTTTTCATCTTGCTCATTGGGCATATGGCCGTCTGAAAAATACAGGGCCAATACACCGAGCTGTTCGTCTTGGTAAACGATTGGGAATTCTACATGATTTCCCTCTTCGGTTTCACCGACACTTGCCGCCAAGTCAGAGCGTTTGCGTTCTTCATCGGAAAGATATACCGTACCGCCCAAAGCGGAAAACGCCGGCAGAATCTGAGCCAAAAATTCTTCTGCGGCCTGTTGCGGCGTAAAGGTTTGGTGCAGGTTGCGCGTAGTCTGGTAGAGCAGGGTCAAGTCACGGTTTTGCCGAGCCAAGTCTTGGGTTTGTTGGGCAACCTGTCCTTCTAAATCCGTATAAAGCGTTTTCAGACGGCGGCTCATTTGGTTGAAGCCCTTGCTGACTTGGGCGAATTCACGAATTTGGTCTGTATCGATTTGCACCCCGAAACGACCTTCGCTGATGGTTTCTACCCCGTCGCGCAATTTTTCCAGCGGCCGGATGATCCACGAATAATGCCAAACAATCATCAAGCCGGCAGCCACTAAAATCATCAACATCATCGCCATTTGAAAACGGCGCAGCCACAAAGTATTTTGCTCGTTGGCGTTTTCCATCGCTTGTAAAAACAGCTCGATATTGCCGGCAAAACGGTATAGGCCGATTTGGGTCGGCCGCTCGTAATGTTGCAAAGAAGGCTTGATGTTGGATTCCCAATCAATCAACAGCATCGATTGAATCAAATCGTAAGCCAGCGGCATTTGTGACGGAATCAGCGGATGAATGGCATCGCTTTGCGTTACATTGGCCAGCGTACGTTCAAATTCTTTGATTTGGTTGTCAATTTGCGCATTGGGCGTACGGACGCTTGCCATATAAGCCAAACGATACACCTGCATTTTCAAGCTGCCCGCATCTTCAATCGTTTTGGCCGCGCTTTCCAAACGCCAAGAAAGCAGCAGGGTAAAGGCAATCGATAAAAAAGCCGAGCCGACCCATAACACAGTCAGCAGTTTTAAACGCGAGGACAGGCTCAGGCCGTCTGACGATCCGGAGAATAAACGCATAAAGCACGCAGGAAGACTAATCCGATAATCTTATAAAAATATCATTCTTTCGGCTTATAAACAACCTGTCTAAAATAATTGTATGGTTATGATAAGAAAAAACAGGGGTTTAATGTAAAATCATGTTATGATAAAATTCATCTTAAGTGAATTAAATTACAAAACCAGGTTTCAGACGGCCTGAAGCCTTAAAACTTATTCCATAAATACAACATCGCGAATAACACCTACACACTCTGCTTTGCAAAGGACTACCAAAATGAAAATTTTTGCACTGATATTGGCCGGCGGGCAGGGAAGCCGGATGGGAGGTGTCGATAAAGGGTTGGTGCAGTGGCACAACAAAGCCTTGATAGACCACGTTATCGAAAAAATCCGCCCGCAAGTTAGCCATATCGCCATCAGTGCCAACCGCAATCTCGAATCCTACGCCCAACGCAGCGCGCACGTTTTCTCCGATGCGCGCCAATGGCAACATTACGGCCCTTTAGCCGCCTTGTGTACCGCCGCCAACGATTTGCAAATTGCTACTGCAGACTGGCTGCTTATCGTCTCCTGCGATATGCCCCGCCTGCCTGAAAACTTGGTTTCCCAGTTTGAGACCATCGCCAAACGCACGCCGTTGTGCAATGCATTTTACGTTGAAACCCCGTCCAGACCGCATTACAGCGTGATGTTTATCCGTCCGCAAATCCTACAAAGTACCGTGCCATACCTTTATTCAGGAATGCGCAGCATCCGCGGCTGGTTGCAGCAGCAACGCGCAAGGGTTGTCCATTTCCCTCATGAGCAGGATTTTATCAGCTACAACACAGAAAATGATTTGGCCCAGCCTTTGTAGTCGGCTCAGTAAGGGGGCTAATGTTCAGGTAGAGATATGCCAAATTAATGATTATTTAATATCTTTCAATAGGTAATAACTATCTTGTAATTAGTTCCCTTAGAAATTCATCAATCCGTATATTTAAATAAAATATACGTTCTTCGTTAAAATAAACTTTGGCTTTTTCCCTATCAACTGTAGCTTTTAGGTCATTTAGTCTGCCTAAGTCCAAATTATCTACGAACAAATCCTCGTAAAACAGTTGACCGAAAAAATTCACGGGATTTTCTGATTTTACGTTGCGTGGCTTAAGATGTGCAGACGGCCACACTTTCAAAATAAAGGCTAAAACGGCATAATAGCAGCCCCTCTTTGTTAGAATTGCCTGGTTTAGGGGAGTGAAATGAATATTTTATTATTAGACGGCGGTAAAGATTTCGGACATTCGCATGGCGAGTTGAACCACACGCTTCATAAAAAAGCGAAAGAAGTTTTGACTGCGCTTGGACATAATGTAAAAGAAACCGTGATTGATGCCGGCTATGATGTTGAAGCAGAAATCGAAAAATTCTTGTGGATGGATGCGGTGATTTGGCAAATGCCAGGCTGGTGGATGCACGAACCTTGGACAGTGAAAAAATACATAGACGAAGTATTAACCGCCGGACACGGCAAGCTTTACCACAGCGATGGCCGCCATCGTGTCAATCCAACCGAAGGCTACGGCACAGGCGGTTTGTTGCAAGGCAAAAAACACATGCTCTCGCTTACTTGGAATGCGCCGATTGAAGCCTTCACCCGTGAAGGCGATTTCTTCGAGGGTAAAGGTGTGGATGTATTGTATATGCACTTCCACAAACTCAACGAATTCATCGGCTTGACCCGTCTGCCGACATTCTTATGTAACGATGTGATTAAAAATCCACAAGTAGAACAATACTTAGCAGACTACCAAGCACATTTAGAAAAAGTATTCGGTTAATTGCAAAATATTAGTTTAGAAGGTGAGCATTTTGGCTCACCTTTTTTATTTCAAACACTTATTAAATTCCCAAATAGGGAGGGGAAGATGAATAGACTGAGTTTAGATAAAACAAGCAGAGACCTTTGCAAAATACCTTTCCTCAACAGCCGAAGCCCAAAACAGGATTTCGGCTGTTTTCGTTTCAAATATTCACTAATCCTACCCAAATACCCCCTTAATCCTCCCCGGATACCCGATAATCAGGCATCCGACCACCTTTTAGGCAGCAACAGGCGCGCTTAGCCTGTTAGCTGCTTTCAACAGGTTTAAACACATCGCCTTCAGATGGCTTTGCGCACTCACTTTACACAGACCAAAATAGGCTGCCCGGGCATAGCGGAATTTACGGTGCGGCGTACCGAAGCTTTGTTCGACCACATAACGGGTTTTCGATAAATATCGGTTACGCTTCGTTTGAGCTTCCGCCAGCGGACGGTTGCGGTGGGCTTTGCGCATAATGCCGTCCAGCAACTGATGTTCTTTCAGATGTTGCCGGTTTTCCTTGCTATCGTAGCCTTTGTCGGCATAGACGGTCGTACCTTCGGGTAACCTTTCCAACAAAGGGGACAGATGGTTGCACTCATGGGTATTGGCGGGGGTAATGTGCAGTTTCTCGATATAGCCTTCCGCATCGGTACGGGTATGTTGTTTGTAACCGAGTTTGTAGAGGCCGTTTTTCTTTATCCAACGGGCATCTTTGTCTTTACTCAGTGTGGTTTGGCCGCTGACTTGTCCTTCTTCATCGACTTCTATGGCCTGGCGCTGTTTGCTGCCGGCGGTCTGAATAATGGTGGCGTCAACGACGGCGGCGGATGCTTTCTCTACTTTTAGGTTTTTTTCGGTCAGTTGTCGGTTAATCAGTTCGTCAAAACGGCAAAACAGGTTGAAATCGATGCGGGTGATTAGGCTGTGTTCGAGTTCGGGATCGGAGAGGCTGTGCCATTGTCCGAGATTGTCCGAGCAGGACGGCTTTGAACATGGACAACAGGGGATAGGCGGGACGGCCGCGGTGGTCTCGAAGGTAATGGGTTTTTTGACGATTCAGGTATTGTTCGATCGGTTGCCAATCAATCACTTGATCCAACTTCAATGGTGGGAGGCGGTCGATGTGTTTGGCGATCATGGCTTGGGCGGTTTGCTGGAAGAAGGTGCTCATGAGAAATCCCCTAAATGTCTTGGTGGGAATTTAGGGGACTTTGGGGAATTTTGCAAAGGTCTCAAGCAGTCAAGTTTTGACGAATATTTGCAAAAAAAACTAAACTTTGGCCGAATTAAGAGTGCCGTCTGAAACCTAAATTTCAGACGGCCTTTGATTTCTTGCTTTATTCTCCAAATACTGCCCGATCGAAACGTTCAATATAGGCGACTAAATTTGCTTTGGTTCTTGCATATAGCGCAATTTCAGTGTCGATGGGGGTAAGAATCAGGTTTGCAACAACAGGCACGATGGACACATCAACGGAGGTTAATTCTTCGCCGAAAAAGTAGGATTTTTTGCCTAAGTAGTTGCTAATGGCGTCTAAATCTCCTTTTCCGAAGGCGTAAATATCGGATTGCGTGTGTCTTCCGATACCATGTCCGTACATTTCTTTTTTCGCGTTTTCCTGTAACACAGCAAAAATCGCTTCGGCTTGTTCGGTCGGCATACCATCAAACATTGCCTTCATCATAAATGGTTTGCTGAGAGGATCGACGAAACGGTTATATACGACCATCCAATATAAATGTTCTTCTGTCATACGGCGAAAGGCTTCAGCAATCGCTTTTTGTTCAGGCGTTAAATGTTTATCTAAATCAATGCCGTAGGTTTCGGTTAGATAACGCTGAATGAGAGAGCTATCAGGGATCAACTTCTCGCCATCTTGCAATACCGGAACTTTGCCTTTAGGCATTTTGCTGAGATCGGCAACATATTCTTTTTCGAAATCTAAGCCGGATAAACGCAGCATCGCTTCAGTTTTCCAAGCGAAAGGTGATGAACTGCGAATTTTACCTTCACCGGGTAAAGTAAATAATTTAAGCATTTTGTTTTCCTTTCATTATTTGTTATTCAAATACGGTTCTACAATAGTCCAAACAGCCGGGAAGTTTAAGACAAATACCGGATGTGGCGAATTTGGGCATGATTGCCAGCGCAATCAGTCAAGCCATTCGCTAGCTGGAAAATTATTACGGCGTCAAATTGCTTAACCGCACCACACGCAGCCTAACGCCGACAGCATCTCGCGCCCATTGGCACAATGGCAAACCTTGATTTGTGCTTCCCCAGACTATTTACACAAACTCCCCACCCGCACCCTTTATGCCACCACCGCACATCGCACCCAATCAGCAAAAGTACGCACCGTATTGGATTGCTTAATGCGTTGTTTTGGTGAAGAAAAGGATTGATAAAAAGTGCTGAAAATTGACCGCACTTTGATGTCTAAAACAAAACTTTGTACTATTATTTCAACTTGCGATACATGTTAGGGAGTAATTTATGAAATCCAAACTATCCGCGCTCGTCGCTACAGCCCTTCTCGCCGCCTGTTCTACCGTTCCGCAACATAATGAGCAGGCGAAAGCCCTATTGGACGAAGGCATCGCCTTGTATCAAAAACAGGATTACCAACATGCAATGTCCTACTTTGAGCAAGCTCAACAGGCTGGGCATATGAAAGCGCCGCGTTATCTGGGACTGATGTATCTAAACGGCGAAGGTGTCGCCAAGAATGAGAAAACTGCTTTTGCCTACTTCATGCAAGCGGCAGAAGCGGGCGACATCACCGGGCAATACTGGCTCGGCCATTGCTACGAAAACGGCATCGGCACGGCAAAAGACATGACCAAAGCCGTGCATTGGTATCAAGAGTCTGCTAAACGAGGCGACCATATTTCCCAGCCAGCGATTGATGCGTTGAACCGTTTAGGCATCGAAAAAAATTAATGATTTCCCGCAAAATTTAAGGAGTTTCCATGATGAAGAAAACAGCAACAATTATCGCCGCAAGTTTGTTGCTTGCCGCTTGCAATGCCACTCAAAATGCGACTGAAACAGCAATGACGGCTCAAAACACGCAAAATGCAGCTTGGGACAAACAATACGGCGGCGCAGATAAATCCTACGATAGTCGCTTGCTTGCCTTGCGTGAACAAATTGCACCACGTTTTGAAGTGTTAACGTTTAAAGATCCCAAAACAGGCAAAGAAATGCAGTACAACCTGTACACCCCGAAAAATCTTGAGCCGGGTCGCAAATATCCGTTAGTCATGTTTATCGCAGATGCCAGCACAGCAGGAAAAGGCGTAAAAGCCCCACTAATGCAAGGCTACGGCGGCATTATCTGGGCAACCGATGAAGCGCAGGCGAAACACCCAGCCTTTGTCCTTGTACCGTCTTACACCGAAACGGCAGTCAACGATAAATGGGAAACAACTGAAGAAGTCCCCATGACCTTACGCCTTGTCAAAAATCTGATCGCCGAAAAAGCGATTGATGCCAATCGTGTTTACACCACGGGTCAATCCATGGGCGGTATGATTTCATTCTACCTAAATAGTATCGAGCCTAACTTCTTTGCGGCGTCTATGTTTGTCGGCAGTCAATGGGATATCAATGTTTTAAAACCATTGGAGAAAGCGAAGTTTATTTATACCGTTTCGGCTGCCGATCCAAAAGCCTCCGCAGGCATGGCTCAAGTTGGAAAAATGCTGAAACAAGATAAAGTCAGCTACGCCGAAACTGAGTTCTCTGCCAAATTACCGCAGACCGAACAAGACGCAAAAGTCCAACAAATGCTTGCCCAAGGCAAACGTATTAACTTCATCCGTTTCGCACCAAATACCGTAATTCCGGAAAACTCAACCCACAAAGGTGCAGAGCATATGTACTCATTTGATTACGCCTATTTACTCGAACCTGCCCGTGATTGGTTGATGAATCAGAAGAAAGGAAAATAATTTAAAAAAAACAAGCGGTCAGATTTTGAAGGTGAGTTGCAAAAACATCTCAAAATTTGACCGCTCTTTTTTCTAAAAGACTGTCTGAAAAACTATCTTTTGCTTTAAAAAGTGAGCAAATTAACATTTTTTTCATTGAAAAAGCGTAAAAATACAAACTTATATCGTTAGAAAAAGTGTATGCGGTACTGTATAATTAGCCTACATCCCTTGTTTTAGAGAAATATTATGCAGCGTAAAATCATACAATCCTTAGAAAAGTGGAAGCACAAAACAAACAGAAAACCATTAATTATTCAAGGAGCAAGACAGGTAGGAAAAACCTGGGCGATGAAACACTTTGGCGAGCAATCCTTTGAAAAAGTGGCGTATATCAATTTTGATAATAACCCTCGCATGAAAACGCTATTTTCTGGCGATTATGATATTGATCGCTTAATGCTCGGTTTGAAAATTGAAAGCGGTGTCGATATTCAAGCAGAAAACACCCTGATTATTTTTGATGAAGTACAAGAAGTCCCACAAGCATTATCTTCACTCAAATATTTTTACGAAAATGCACCTCAGTTTTATATCGTCGCGGCAGGTTCATTGCTTGGGGTATCACTACATCATCAAGTCTCTTTTCCTGTCGGCAAAGTGGACTTTCTACCACTTTATCCCATGGATTTTCATGAATTTTTAACCGCACTTGGCAAACAAGATTTGGTGAAATTGCTTGAGCTGAAAGACTGGTCGCTAATTTCAGCCATGAAAACCACTTATATTGATTTACTCCGTTTATATTATTTTGTCGGCGGTATGCCCGAAGCGGTAAAAGTATTTATCGAAACACAAAATGTCGATGAAGTGCGCCAAGTGCAACGTAATTTATTGATGGCGTATGAGCAAGATTTTTCCAAACATATTCACGATGGCCAAACCGTGCAAAAAGTGCGGTCAATTTGGGCTTCCATTCCTGAACAGCTTGCCAAAGAAAATAAAAAATTCATCTATGCTCAGCTACAAAAAGGGGCGAGAAGCAAAGACTATGAAATTGCGCTGCAATGGCTAAAAGACAGCGGCTTAGTGCATAGCGTGCCTCGTGTGAAGAAACCACATTTACCACTTTCCGCTTATCAAGATAACGCCTTTAAATTATATGGCTTAGATGTGGGGCTACTTGCCGCACAAAGCAATTTGGATGCCAGCGTATTGCTAGAAGGTAGCCGTATTTTTACCGAATTTAAAGGCGCTTTAACTGAACAATATGTTTTGCAACAACTGATTGCCACCCAAGAAAACCCTGTTTTTTATTGGGCCACTGAAAAAGGTACAGCAGAGGTCGATTTTGTTGTGCAACGTAAGCAAACTGTGATTCCGATTGAAGTCAAAGCAGAAGAAAATTTAAAAGCGAAAAGTTTGAAAGTGTATGTAGAACAATTTCAACCTGAGCAAGCAATTCGTTTTTCCATGGCAGACTATCGGGAGCAGGATTGGCTGGTGAATGTGCCGTTGTATGCTTTTTAACATGTTAATTAATAAGGAACTAAATTATGGAATTTCCATTATCTATTACAGCTAATATCAATAGCCATGAAGGTAATTTTTCTAGAGAAATTGAACTACGATCACCATTAACATTTATTGTTGGGCCAAATGGTTCAGGAAAAACTCATTTATTAAAGGGATTAAAAGAAAGTTTTAATAGTTACACGCATAAAAATGTTCGTTTTATTTCTGCTGGACGGTTAGGTCCTTTGGAAAGATATCGTTCCAATTATGACCAATATGATCGCCCTAGAGAGGCAGATAATGCCACACATGGTCATAAATCTGATTCTGAATATCGCCATAAAATAGAAACTATTAATGGAGATTTTCATACACTGTCAGCTCGCACTGATATTTTAATTAAGGTCAGAGAACGTTTACAAAAATTGTTTAAACGAAATATTAAAATTGATTGGGATGCTGGAAATTTAAAAGTATCATTTGCTAGGCTAGATAACGGTAATTCATATTACTCCTCTGGGCGTGAAGCATCCGGTTTATTACATCTGGTTGGAATTTTATCTGCACTATACGATGATGAAGTCGGGGTTTTACTTATTGATGAGCCTGAAGTTTCATTACACCCACAATTACAAGCCTTTCTACTTAAAGAAATTACACGAGTTGCAGGAATTCCTAAGCAGAATGACTATAAAAAAATAATTGTGATGGCAACACACTCAACGGAAATGATCAAGATTTCTAAAACAGATGATTTGTTATCTTTTATTTTTTGTAATGATTTAAAAGAAGATCCTATTCAAATTCCCAAAGATGCAGGAGAGTTACAAAATAAACACTTAAAATCTCTTGTTGCTCGATTAGGACAAGAGCACAAATTAGCCTTATTCTCTAGAACACCTCTTTTAGTTGAAGGTCCATCTGATGTTATTATCTGCAATGCACTTTCAGATAAATTAGATTTAAATCTTGAAGCAGCAGGTTCTCAGATATTACCGATTAATGGTAAGGAAGCTATGTCTGAAACAGTTAAGTTATTTAGACTAATGGGTAAAACACCAACAGTTTTAGTTGATGCAGATGCTTTTGCGGATAGTTTGAATCTAGTTCGTGACTATTTTCATAATGAACAAATACAAAATGCTGCAGATAGATTAGCTAGTAAAAACGGTCATTCAGGTATTTTAGCTCTTGCAAAGAATATTTATGACGACTTCTGTTCGTTAGTCCAAAATAACTGGGATGATATTGCTAACATAGCTCAAAATCATTCATATTTTACCTTATCAGAAAATGAATTATTGAATAAAAAACGCTCAGCTTTATGTACAGTATTAAATGAGCAAAATTTGAATGATGATTGGAATAATATAAAAAATAGACTCACTGTATTATTTGATATTTTTGAAAAAATGGGATTGTTTATTTTAAAAAAAGGAGCTCTTGAATCCTATTATCATGATAATAATGCAATTACAGATAAAGTTGATGATGCAGTTACTGAAAGTGAATATATTTTATCTTCATCAGAAAAGCTTGAAAGCACATACCAAGATATTCTGAAGTGCTTGAAATATGCATCAGATAGTGAATCTATTGATGAATCAAGAGCAATTCGAGATGAGCTTTTAGACTTTTTTTCCACAATTTATGCCCATTATAAGAGCGGGGAAGAAAATTTGGATACATTAGGAAGACAGTCATCAATATTTTCTTATCGAATTAATGAAGAAGGGAAACTAGAATTATCCATAACTAGTAACGTGCTAGATGTAACAGGTTTTCCTATTATCTTGAATAAAAATGATGATTTACTAACGGTTATTAATAAGAAGTTAGGAATTGAATAAATTGAATGGATCTTAAACACTAATATTTTCTTTAATAGGAAGTTTTAGGTGGATTAAGACTTTAAGTGGTCGAATTTTAAGATGATTTGTAAAAACATCTTAAAATCTGACCGCTCTTTGTTATGAAAAAAGCCGTCTGAAATTTCAGACGGCTTTAACTTTTAACGCATCCACAATCAACTTAAACACATTGGAATGCCCGCGGCGGCTGGGGTAATAGAGGTAAAGCGGTTCGTAAGTCATAGCATACTCAGGCAACAGCTCAACCAGGTGCCCCGAATTGAGTGCATCCGCTACGCTCATATGTGCTATCCACGCAATGCCAAGGCCGTCTGAAACGGCTTGCAGGCGCAGATGATTGTTGATGGAAAACTGCGATTTAGGTGTGAACGTAATCAGCTCTTTTTTGTATTTGAATTCCCACTGCATCTCCGTGCCATGTTCAGCGGAGAGTTTTATGCCGATAAGGCGGTGTTGTTGCAGATCATCAATATTTTTCGGTGAACCGTGTTGTGCCAAATAATCGGGCGAGGCAACCAATACCATTTTGAGCGGTGCGGAAATTGGTACCGCAATCATCTCTTTCGCTACCTTGTTACCTAACCGAACGCCCATATCAAATCCTTCTTTCACAATATCTGCCCAACGATCGTCCACCACGATTTCCAAGCGGGTTTTCGGGTATTGGTTCAAAATCGGCTTTAATTTTGGATACAACACGGCTTCCGCTGCTATTACAGGGGCATTGATGCGAATCAATCCCGATGGCGTATTCAAAAAATCATTTAATGCATCGACTTCTTGGTTTATGGCTTGATAAAGTGGGGAAAGTTGGTCGAAAAGCTGCTGCCCGGCTTCGGTCAGCGACACATTGCGTGTAGTGCGGTTGAACAGACGCAAATTTAGCCGCGTTTCTAAATTTTTCATGCTATGGCTCAACGCCGAAGAAGAAATCCCCAAAAGTTGCCCCGCTTTCACAAAACTCTGCATTTGCGCCAGTGTTAAAAAATAATTCAGTTCGTTAAAGTTCTGCATTTTCCTACCCCGTTTTAGGCGATTAGTGAATTTAATTCACGACATCATAAAACTAAACCTAATTTATCTCAATAAAAACACGGGCTAAAATGGCTACACTTTCATGAGAAAAAACAGGAGACAATATCATGCAAAACATCACATTAAACAACGGCGTACAAATTCCTGCACTTGGTTTCGGCGTATTCCAAATTCCGCCCGCAGAAACCGAACAAGCCGTGATTGCCGCCATCAAGGCGGGTTACCGCCACATCGACACCGCGCAGGTTTATATGAATGAAACCGAAGTCGGTTTGGGAATTAAAAACAGCGGCGTGGCGCGCGAAGAATTGTTTGTTACCACCAAAATTTGGGTAGAAAATTTCGGCTACGAAGCCGCCAAAGCCTCGTTGGATCGTTCATTGGGCCGTCTGAATTTGGATTACATCGATATGGTGCTGATTCATCAGCCTTACGGCGACAGTTACGGCACATGGCGCGCGCTGGAAGAATATCAGGCAGCCGGCAAAATCCGCGCTATCGGCGTGAGCAATTTTTCGCCCGTACGCGCGGTGGATTTGGGACTATTCAATAAAGTGATGCCGCAGGCTAATCAGATTGAAATCAATCCGTTCCAACAAAAAACCGAAGCCGTTGCCGCTTTGCAGGCAGAAGGCATCGCCGTGGAAGCATGGGCGCCGTTTGCCGAAGGCAAAAATGATATTTTCCACAACCCTGTATTAAGCAAAATCGGTGCGAAATACGGCAAATCGGTAGCGCAGGTGATTACCCGCTGGCTGATTGAGCGCGACATCATCGTGTTGGCAAAATCCACTAAACCCGAACGCATGGCGGAAAACTTGAACATCTTTGACTTTGCCCTCAGTGATGAAGACAAAGCAGAAATTGCCAAACTGGACGGCACGTTCGACGCCATCGTCAATCACGACACGGTGGATAATTTGAAACGTATCGCTTCATGGAAAACGGGACAATAACCGCAAACATCACATCCCTTTTTTTATAAATTTAGGGCTAATCTACGTCAGCCCCAAAATCTATTGGGAATTATATAGTGCTACCGCTTGAACCTAAACCGAAGCGGTGATTTAAACCATCAATTAAGGCAATAAAGCCTTGCCAAAATACATCAGCTCCCAAAGTGCTTCATCTTCTGCATAGGCAACCTGATTGCCATTGACAAAATGGGCAATGCTCACCTTACCAACAAATCGCAAATAAGCCCCGTCATCGCCTGCTTCCAACATTTTGGCTCGTTGTTCGGGTGTGGCTTGGTCAATAAACTTAGATGCCATAATTGTTTTTTCTCTATGGAAAGTAATGACATAGCGATGCTCATCATTGACCACTTCGTATTTGACGATGTCAGCAACAGGTTTTTGGGTGGCTTCATCAATGTGGATTTCGTCAATGGAAAAACGCACCGCCTGTTCATCGTCCGCCACAATCTGCCCATTTTTTGCCAACATAAACAGCGTTTGTGGCGTGTAATCAAATGCTTCGGCTGCTGTGATGTGCGAGGCAATCACGGTAAAATCGCCCACTTTGGCACGCCCCCAATACCAATGATGAATCAAAGACTTCATCGGTGCATTGCCCCAGTTGTGGTCGTGATAGCCTGTGCCTTGTGCCACAAATTGTTCATCGCCAAGCTTGATATTTGCCGACACTTCACCTTGCGGTACACTCGGCAACCACGCAAACAATTTGTCGCCACAATACATATGCCCTGATTTTGGTCGCCACGCTCTGATTTGCCCTGTTAAAGTCACATCAACCGACAATTCATCAATCTGGGCTTGAATGTGGTAGCGGTGCAAATCGCCTTTAAAATGATTGTCGGCAATTTTTACATCGCAAGTTTCTTTTGCGCTTGTAAAGGTATCAGCAGGGAATAATTTGGTTTTTTGCACTGAACGTCCATCTGGCAATTCAAGGGCAATGCGGATAAATGGCGACAAAGGCAAATGGGGCATCGTGTTTGGCTTGGTATAAAATACCACCACTAATTTTGCACCATTGTCTAAATGAGCATCAAAATACCACCATTCCCAAGTGCCAGACGAACCATCAGTCCGCAAACCGTCTTCAAAAGGCTTAACCTCCACAGGATCAATCCCTAGTTTTTCATAGTCGGTCATGTCGTTTGCTAAATACATTGATTGGGACATTACATATTCTCCGTTAACAATTCATAAGATGGGCTCATTCTAAAAGATTGTTTGGTCAATAAAAATGGTCAAATTAACCCTCAAATGGTATAATAAGAGTATAAATTTTAAAATCTGTATTTATAAATAGATGAATTGAGGTAATATTGTTATGCCGTCTGAAAAACAAGACCTACGGGTACAAAAAACACACAAAGCCATTCGCACCGCTTTTGTGGAATTGTTGCAAGAGAAGTCTTTTGAAAACATTGCAGTGCAACAGATTTTGGATAGGGCATTGGTTAATAGAAATACTTTTTATAAATATTATTCAGGCAAAAGCGATTTGGCAGGGGCGATGATTAGTGAATTAAAAGCGGAATATTCCTATTTGATTGAAAAACGAAAACAAATTATTGATTTAAATGAATTCATTGAAATTATTTTGCCGCTATTTTATGAAAAACGGCGATTGATTTTGGCGTTATGGACAATTAAAACCAAACGCCATCATTTGTGGGACGATATGTTTTTAATGTTAAAAAATCATTATATCGCCAAGCAACAAACACAATTCCCTCATAAAAATTTGGATTATCAAGGGGAAATGGTTGCTCATTTAATCTTAAAAACTTTGCACTATTATTTTAAACAAGATTTACCCGTTCCCATTCGCCAAGTGTGGGCGGAATTGAGTGAAATGGTTAAGGCTGTTCAGGCTGCCGACATTCTTATGTAACGATGTAATTAAAAATCCACAAGTAGAACAATACTTATCAGACTACCAAGCACACTTGGAAACAGTGTTTGGTTAATGATAAAACATCAACTTGAAGAGGTGGGCTTTTGCCCACCATTTTGTCAGTCGCTAATTGGTACGAAATATGGCAAATCCGTGGCGCAAGTGATTACCCGCTGGCTGGTGAAACGTGGCATCATTGTATTGGCAAAATCCACCAAACCCGAACGTATGGCGGAAAACTTGAACGTCTTTGATTTTGCTCTCAGCGATGAAGACAAAGCCGAAATTGCCAAACTGGACGGCACGTTCGCCGCCATCGTCAATCACGACACGGTGGATAATTTGAAGCGCATCTCCGCGTGGAAAATGGGCGTGTAAGTGTAGCGAAAAACCATCTGCAATTCATCATATGAAAGGACAAAACATGATTAACGGGTTAGATATCGAACGTTTCCGAACTACCATGGCAGCGGTTGAAAACGACCATGCAAAAGGCAAGGCAGTATTACGCGCCGATTCGCGCTGGGTATCCGGCACGAAGAATGAAATCTCCGTGCGCCGCTTCCCTGCCTTTACCACAGACGAACCGAAAAACATGGGCGGTGAAAACGCCGCCCCAAGTCCGATGGAATACCTGATCGGCGCTGCGGCAGGCTGCTGCTCCATAGGTTTCGAGTTGCAAGCAGCACAAGCAGGCGTGAAACTGGAACAGTTTGAAATATCCGCAAGCGGCGGTATCGACATGGCCAAACTGTTCGGCATGGAAGATGGCTACGGCGGACTGGATAATCTGGTGCTAACCATAAAAGTAAAAGCCGACGCCGACCTTCCTACCTTGCAAAATTTCGCTGACCGCTCCGCTGCCAGCTCGCCAGTGTTGAACAGCCTGAAAGCGCGGGTAAAAGTGGTTGTGGAAAAAATCTAGACGACTCAAACCGTTTTCTTGTTTTCATTTTGTTAAAAGCCCCTTTTCTGGACAACTAGAAAAGGGCTTAATCGCTCAAAGGAGTACATGGCATGCAACAACTGCACACTTTGAAAGACATCGAACAGGCCATCGCCACACACCCTTTAGTATCACTGTACATCAAAGCCCCAATCTGCGGTGTTTGTACGGTCGTGGCCGCTCAGCTTGACTCAGCTTTGGCGGAGGAAGGAAATGTGTATGCCGTAAAAGCCGATATTGCTGAAATACCCGAAATGGCCGGACGTTTCCACGTGCTGACCGCACCTGCATGGCTGCTGTTTTATCAAGGCAAGGAAGTAGAACGGATGGCCCGCTTCATCCCTCAGGCACAGATGAAGCAGACATTGGCAAAATGGACAAAAGTAGCAGAAAGCGGACATCAGTAACCGGTCTATCAATGTTTCAGACGGCTGCGATCTTGATAAAGATTTCTTGGTAGGCGTAAAACTCAATTCGGCGGACTTCCAAAAAGGCGGTTTTGACGAAAGCGAATCGGTGCAGGTAGTACAAAAACTGTCAGAAATGGGCATTGATTTTATTAAGGCAGAAATCACCCAATCCTTATGCAACGAGCTCTGGGAAAAACTCGGCAATGGTGAAATCAGCAAACCGATTATTCATCAAGTATTTGATTTTAAATACGTAGCAAAAGCCCATATAGAAATGGACAAAGGCACGCATATTGGGAAAGTGATGTTGGATTTCACTTTGCTCAATCAATAAGGAGTAACACCATGAAACTTTCCATTCTCAATCTTGCCCCCGTTCGTGAAGGGCAAACTTATTTGCAAGCGGTCGATTCGATGGTGAATCTTGCAAAATACGCGGAGCGCATTGGCATTGAGCGCTATTGGATTGCTGAGCATCATAATATGAAAAATTTGGTGAGTTCAGCGACCGCACTTTTAATTCAACATACGCTAGCCAATACGAAGACCTTGCGCGTTGGCTCGGGCGGCGTGATGTTACCGAATCATTCGCCTTATGTGGTGGCCGAGCAATATGGCACACTGGAGACGCTTTATCCAAACCGTGTTGAACTCGGTTTAGGACGTGCGCCAGGAACTGATATGCAAACGGCTGCGGCACTTCGTCGAGGACGAAAAAGTCTGGATTTCCCTGCGGAAATTGCGGAACTTCGCGGTTACTTTAAAGATTCTAACCCTGTTTCTGCATATCCTTCTGCCGGCTTGAATATACCATTTTATATTTTAGGATCTAGCACTGAAAGTGCCTATCTTGCGGCAGAACTTGGCTTGCCTTATGCATTTGCTTCACACTTTGCGCCACGTATGATGGAAATGGCAGTGGAGATTTACCGCAAAAACTTCAAACCTTCTACCTATCTTGCTGAACCTTATGTCATCTTAGGTGTGAACGCGATTGTTGCAGAAACCGATAACGAAGCGAGACAACTCGCGACGACACAAACACTATTTTTCTTAAATATAGTGACTAATGCGCAACAAAATTTACAACCACCGATGGCGTCAGAAGAAGACGTTTGGAAAGCCCAAATGCATGCCCAAAAGAAACCACACTTTGGCCCAGTCGATTTTGAGGAAATCCCGATTTACAATCAAGAGCGTGCTGTAGTGGAACAAATGACTGCTTGTTCGCTTATCGGTAGTCCTGAAAGTGTGGAATTTCAACTCAAGCGACTGCGTGAACGGGTACATTTTGATGAAATTATGGCGGTGAGTTATATTTTTGATGAACAAAAACAAGCCCAATCTTATACGATGTTAAAATCGATTGTGGATAAGCAATCGTGATAAAAACATGGCGAGATCATCTCGCCATGTTTTATGCCTAAACCATTTTCGACAATAACATCTCCTTCAACTTGTTATACACCCACACCACTCGCTTGGTCATCCACACTTTTGAGCTTATCAATTCCCACCCGCCAATCAATCACAATGTCGGAGTAGGGCTCAAGTGCGGTCAATAATTCAAACAGAATTTCATCGTTATAAGCATTGGCGGCAGGGTGTACCACACCTTGCATTGCTTTTTCTTTTACATTGTTTTTAGCAAATAGCCGTTCGCTTTCCGCCAAATATTGCGTCGCTTTCGGCAAAAATTGTTCGCCAAATTCAGTGAGCTTGATGTTTCGCGTGTTACGTTTGAACAAACTTTCACCTAATAAGGCTTCGAGATCGGCGATCATTCTTGTGACGACTTGAGGCGAAACGGCGAGCCGCTGGGCGGTTTCACGAAAATTAAAGGTTTCGGCAGCGGAGCAAAAATAGCGAAGGGCTTCTAGTTTATTCACTATTATTCCTTTTTTCAGAATAGTTTATTCTTATTTTATTAATTTTTAAGTCAGAATACTAGGGTTATACTGCATCAAAGTGTTGAATGAAGACATTACCGGCCAAGTAAACAAAGATCGTAATGTGCTAACTGGCGACAGCCCGCTGGCATCAAATAATCTTGGAATTTTAGCGGCAGATGCGTTGTTGAAAAAAGTAGCTAGCTTGGGTTAATTCATTCAATCTAGTCCAAACAAAAAAACAGTCCGCAACTTTAAAGTGAAGTTGCGGACTGTTTTTTTTGTTTTACATCGGTGGTCCGAAAAATAGCCATGGCGAACTATTTATAATGGCTGGTTCTACGATAGCGGTATCAACCAAGAAGGTTGGCGCGGTTGGAAACTGACAGATTCACAAACCGCCGAGCCAAACGCACGCAATATCGTGCTTTCCAAAGGGTCGATGACGTATTACTTTATAACGCCGAAGGCGCAGAAGAGTTCTCCCGTTTCTTTGCGATTCCAGGTTTGAACCACTGTGATGGCAGCGTCGATTTGCGCTTATATAAGTAATTGTACTACTGAAGAAACAGGAGTTAGCAGACTAAAATCGTAGAGTTATGAATCTAACATAATATAAATTAATTTCCTTTTCCCTATTCTTCTACAAATTCCGCTGTTTTGTTCCTATATGTCAAATGAGAATTAATGGTACTCAAGAGAGTGTGCTCATAGTACTCCAATTTTTAGTATAAAATCAATAGGTTTTAAGAGAGATTTGGCTGTAACTCTACCACTTAATTATTGAGTAGTAGTAGGGTTGAGGGTAGGAAACTTATTACGATACTAAGTACCTTCAACTCATAGCATATAGCTAATTTATAAAGGCCATCTGAATATCAGACGGCCTCCTGTCTATTAGAATTTAGACATTGTAAATTTCTTCGTTCTTAACATTTTCTTAAGGCTTCCGCTTCAGTCGTACCCGGAGGGTTTATACCAAAAAAAGCTGAACCATCCTTGTAACTTGAGACAACTAATACGATCGATCTTAAAAAAACTTGCTCAAACTGAAATCAAAATAAAGCCATCGTTAACACCGAGATTTGGAAAGCTACGTGAAGGCTTTTCAAAGAGTACGAAGCATTTTACTTTCAGGACAAGCTTTGAGTTGGAATAGATCATTTGTTCTTATAGATGAGATTTTCAGGTTTTTTGTCGGGAGAAATAAGAAGTTTATCAAGGTATTCGGGGTCATGCCAGTCATCCCAAGGTGCTAGACTAAAATAAGCTTTAATAAAATCATCAATAATAGCTGAACCTTCGGTATTAATACCAATAATATTTCCTTGTTCAATTAAGTCAATATTAGGAAAATATTGCTTCAGTATATTTTTATTTACTATACCTTGTTGAATAATTGGCCAGAATCCTTTATCTAACGATTCTTCAGTAATAAACATAGCAGCAATAATATCGTTTTTATCTATTTTTATATCTTCATATAAAGGAAGGTTTTTTGAGGAAATTTTCATTTTGGTAATTAAGCAGGCTACACCTATCCAATCATATTTTCCAAGAATCTGTCCAACAGCTAAAAAATCATCTTCTATGGGAATGCCAAAATAATCGCCTACCTGCCATTTCTGTTTTTTTCTTGCCATTTTTTAAAGTTCCTTTCTGTAATTCAATAAGGCATGGGAATTTTTCCACCTGCTGCACGGTAGCGAGGTTCAGACATCTGATGACGTTTATTGGCCAAAGGTCCTCCTCGACTCTTGATACCGCCTTGTAATCTAATGTGATCTTCTTCCAATCGGTCTAGACATTGACCAGATTTAGTTTGCCCAAGTAAGGTAAACCTGTGAGTTGCTATGAATGCTCTATTATGTTCTCTTTGCCTGGCAAAATATCTTATTGAGGATTTGGCTTGGCCTACATATTTTTCGCCAGTTTTAGGATGTGTCCTCAGATAAACAATTCCACAAGTACCTGGTGGACAATAGCAGGGGTCAGTTTTCTTTGATTCTGGTTTGCTACACACTCCTTATGGCCTCTAGAGGCAATTACTGCTGTTGCCGTCTAAAAGGCGGCTTGGATGCCTTGTTCAACATTGTAATAAATTATATTTCATTTGTAGAAAATATATTATCTTCTATATAGCAGTTTTGAAAAGAGCAATTAGATATTAAATTATCTTGTATATGCATTGATCTGAATACACAATTAATAAATGTGCAATTAGTAAATTTTGTATTACAAACTATTGCCGTAATAAAAGAACAATTAATAAAATTACAATTAGTAAAGGAACTATAGCTTATGAAAGCACCACGAAATGAACAGAAAGAAAATTTGAGACTTCCAATTTCCCTATGGGATATTTCGTATCTGTGAAAATCAATATTATCTATATGGGTTAACTGTCTAGAAATTAAGACATCTAATTCTTTTGTTTCGATTTTAATTAGAGACTTTATAATATTTTTAAGTAATTCTTGAATGTCATTTGATATCATTTTTATTACCACCAATCTATAGGGTCTGGTTGTATATCTCTCAAAGGTATTCTTGGTTTAGATAATGGAGCAGTTCCTGGGGTACTAGCAGGTATTTGATTACACAATAATCCAGCTACCATTCTATGGTTACCATCTACAATAGTATTTCCATCCATTTTAACTGGAGGGGCAATACTACCTCTTTCAATCAATGCTGTGTATCTCGCAACAGCAGGGATGGAAACACTTTTTTGTAATGTTAGATAAGATGTTTTTGCCGTAACCATTTTAATGTTGTCTACTGTAGCATCTAAACATTTCTTACGTTTTTTTTCTTCCTGGCATTTTCCTGTACATGTATCGCTTTCCGATAATGCAATAACACCTGTTGCTGCAACTCCAAGTGCCCCATACACAATCCATTTAGGCCATGCCACATCACTGGGGTCTGGAGTCATTGTATCAATTGCAATCATAGACAATACCCCTTTGGCTACGCCAACAGCGTTCAATCCCCAAGGGTCTATCATATTCTGTGTATTTGTCGAAAATTGATAGAAGTTACTACCACCCATCAACCCAATCGGATCCTGATTCACAAACCGACCCGCATCAGGCTCATAATACCTGAAGAAGTTGTAATGCAGCCCTGTCTCACGGTCAGCGTACTGGTTTTGCAGGCGGAAGGGCTGGTATGCGCTATCCGTTACCTTGGTTTCCTCTTTCAGACGGCCCCAGCCGGTGTAGTTGCCAAACCACAAGAGGTTGCCGTCTTTATCGGTCATCTCACGCGGGATACCGATTTGGTCGCAGTGGAAGTAGTGGGTTTGCTGGCGGTTTTCGCCTTCTTCGGTTGTCCAGTTTCGGACCTGTGCCAAAGGTTCGTAGCTGTCGGGATCGGTGTAGAGATAGGTATACCTGCCGTCAGGGTGGACTTCCTGCAAGAGGTGGCTGCCGTCCCAAACGAAGCGGGTTTGGTTTTCGAGGCCGTCTGAAACTTTTCCGTCTTTCAGACGGCCTTTGCCTATCCTTCTGCCCAGGGCGTCGTAGGTGTAGGCCCAAGTCTCTTTCGTGCCGTCTTTTTTGAAGATTTCCGCTTTAACCAGTTGGTCGTGCAGGTCGTAGAAATAGTTCTGTACTTCGCCGTCGGCCAGTTCGCGGTGGATCAGGTTACCGAAGTGGTCGTAGTAATAGGTCGTGCCGTTGTAGGTTTTCAGGCGGTTGTCGGGGACGGTAGGGCTATTGTTATCGGACAGGATATTGTGCGCGGGGTCGAAGGCGAACAGTTCGTTGCCGGCTTGGGTAATCCGGCCCAGTTTGTCGTACTCGAACCGGGTCGTGCTCGTCCGCTGGTCGGTACTGTGGGTTAGGTTGCCGGTACGGTCGTAGCCGTAGCTGCGTTTGACGGCATAAGCCGATGCTACTGCATTTTTAGCTGTTTCGGTCTGCGTCAGGTCGTTGAGTGCGGCAATTTGCCTTTTCAGACGGCCTAAGGGATCGAGTTCGTAACGGCTGGCGAGTTTACCCTGTGTACGGTAGATTTCGCGGTGCAGCTTATCACGTTCGATGTCGGAGATGACTTCGTCGTCGAGGCTGATTTGGTGCAGGTGGCCGCTGCCGTAATACAGATAGTTGATTTGTCTGCCGTCGGGCAGGACGGTGGTGGTACGGTTGCCGTTGAAGTCGTAGTGGTAGAGGATGCTTTCGGTAACGGGCAGGTACAGCATGTCGTACTGCGCATTGCGCCAGTCGGTTTCGGGCAATCCGTTTCGGGCATTCTCTTCCTTAGTCGGTACCCTCCATTGGTGCTGGCCGATGATTTGGCCGTTGCCGTTGTAGTCGAAGCAGGTAATGCTGTGGCTGTTGGCGGCACGGACGAGGTTGCCGTCCAGGTCGTATTGGTAAACGGTTTCCTGAACCTTGTCGTTGTTGCGGGCGAGGGTATGGATTAAGCGTCCCAATACATCGCGTTTGAACTCGGTAGTCCGCAGCGGGGTTTGGCCGTCGAGGCCGTCTGAAAGCGGGGCGGCGTCTTTTTTGGGGACGGGTTGTCCGCCCAGCTGCGCCATCAGTTTGGCGGCAAGGGAGGCTTCGTCGCCGAATTCACGCTGTTCAATCAGTTCGTTGCCGGCGTTGTAGCGGTAGCCGGTGAGCTTATGGTCGAAACCGCTTTCTGCAATCAATCGGTCGAGGATGTCGTAGGCAAAGCGGTAGCGCGCACCGTTTTCATTGGTGAGGCCGACTAAGCGGCGGGCTTGGTCGTAATGGTAGCCGAAGGTATGGCCCAAGGCATTGGTGCGTCGGGTCGGCAGACCGTCCTGGCCGTATTCGTAGGAGGTGGTGTGGCCTTCGCCGTCGGTATGGGTGGTCAGACGACCTGCGGCATCATAGCCGAAGGTCTCCTTGCTGCCGTCGGGATAGAGGGCGAGGGTGAGGTGTTGATTGGTGTCGTAGTGGTATTCGGTGTGCTGTCCCAGCGCATCGGTAATACGCGCCAGCTGTCCTTCGGGGGTGTAAGAGAGTTTGGTTTCGTAACCCGAACAGTCGGTAATCCGGTCGGGCTGATGGTTTTCGTTATAGTGGTATGCGGTACTGCTGCCGTTCGGATCGGTTACCGACAGCAACAGACCGTTGCCGGCATATTCGAAACGGGTGATGTGTTTCAGCGGGTCGGTATGGGTCAGCAGGTTGCCCACTTCGTCATAGGTATAGCCGTGGTAACGGCTTTCGGTATCGCTTTTGCGGATCAGTCGGTAGTTGTCGTCATAGTCGAAATGCAGGATGACGCCGTCCGGACGGGTAATACTTTCTACCTGGCCTTCGTTGCTGTACTGATAACGGGTAACGCGTCCCATTGCATCGGTATGGCTGAGCAGACGGCCCAAGTCGTCGCGTTCCATCAGGTTGGTGCTGCCGTCGGCAAACACCCGTTTGGTCAACTCATTGTTGTAATCGTAATGATATTGCTCGGTACGGCCCAGTATGTCGGTTACCTCGGTGTAACCTTCGTGATAGGTAAAACGCCATTCCTCGCCCAAGGAAGTCCGGTTGCGGATGACTTTGCCGGTCGGGGTGTAGTGGTCGTATTCGTATTCCGATACCAATCCGGCCGCATCCGTATGCGACACCATCAGATTGTTCTTATAGCCGAAGCTGCGTTTGACATTACCGTCGCGGCCGATGACGCGGATCAGGTCACCACTGCCGTTGTATTCATAGCGGACCAGCGGCGTACCGACCCGAACGGTTTCGCCAAAGGCGGGTAAACCCTCCAACAGCGATACCGACAGCAGCCGCATTTTGGGCGACTGTTCATCAGCCACATTGCCGAAGTTCAGCGAGAATACCCGGCCGTTGCCGTCAATAATGTATTGCGGCAAACCGGTCAGCGGATGATAGACGAAACGCTGATGGTTGCCGTTGGCGTCTTCCACCGCGACCAAAGGGAAGAGGGTGGAATCTTCATCCGAACCGTCTTCAGCGACCACCAAAGGGGCAAAACGCAGCGCTATCGAACCGTCCAGCGAAGCAATGACGTAATGGCCGTCTTATGCTTTGTTATACATAATTTCCTATTTTTCTTCTTAAAAATAAAAATATTTTTACCCAAAAGGGTGTTGTTAATCCCCAAATTCCTCCGAATATCAATCCTTCAAGGAGCATAAAACTCTCTCTTTTGATTTGTATAGCTAATCCCAGCAACATCCCGATTATCATCTGAATAATAGATAGGTATTTAATATTTTTTCTTTCCAATTCTAAATGGAACAATATCACTAAGAAAAAAGAGATTATTGGAAGTATAACTAATTTAACTGTTACATTATCCCCATAATAAGCCATCCATAACCAAATGAAAAACCAAGAAATTAAGATGCTTATCCAATATTTTTGAATAAATTCTTTAAATTTATTAGGCATAAAAAATCCTTTTAACCACACGGGGAATCGCTAAATACACTTTTTTTCTCCCCTCCAAAAATTGCTTTAGTTATTTGGCTAGTAGCAGCAACGGCTACTCCAATCGCAGCATATTTTTTGATATTGGATAAATTATGAGCGGCTGCTTTTGTAGCCTTGCCTAGTTGTTTTCCTACTTTATGGCGGGCATTTTTGGCTCCTTGTTTTCCAAATAGTTCGGTATATTTTTTACCTAACTCCTTAGCCACAGATTTATTTTTTGCGAAACCAACAAGATTTGTTGAGCCTTTCCATGCACATTTGCCAACGGTAGCAGCACCTGGAATGGCAGGAATAATCCCACCTATGGCTGCACTTACAGCTACTGAATTCCAATTAATACAATCCAATGGTTTATTTGATAAATAATTTCCAGCAACTTGGAAAACAATATCAACAGCCCCCCCCATTAAAGCTCCCACTGCCATTACAACAAGTATTGGTAAGTTACCACTGGGATCAATCCATGAACCAGTATTAGGCGCAAAAGTATACAAATTCTCCCCACCCAACAACCCAATCGGATCCTGATTCACAAACCGCCCGACGTTCGGTTCATAATACCTAAAGAAATTGTAATGCAGCCCCGTTTCACGGTCGCAATACTGGTTCTGCAGGCGGAAGGGCTGGTATGCGCTATCCGTTACCTTGGTTTCCTCTTTCAGACGGCCCCAGCCGGTGTAGTTGCCAAACCACAAGAGGTTGCCGTCTTTATCGGTCATCTCACGCGGGATACCGATTTGGTCGCAGTGGAAGTAGTGGGTTTGCTGGCGGTTTTCGCCTTCTTCGGTTGTCCAGTTTCGGACCTGTGCCAAAGGTTCGTAGCTGTCGGGATCGGTGTAGAGATAGGTATACCTGCCGTCAGGGTGGACTTCCTGCAAGAGGTGGCTGCCGTCCCAAACGAAGCGGGTTTGGTTTTCGAGGCCGTCTGAAACTTTTCCGTCTTTCAGACGGCCTTTGCCTATCCTTCTGCCCAGGGCGTCGTAGGTGTAGGCCCAAGTCTCTTTCGTGCCGTCTTTTTTGAAGATTTCCGCTTTAACCAGTTGGTCGTGCAGGTCGTAGAAATAGTTCTGTACTTCGCCGTCGGCCAGTTCGCGGTGGATCAGGTTACCGAAGTGGTCGTAGTAATAGGTCGTGCCGTTGTAGGTTTTCAGGCGGTTGTCGGGGACGGTAGGGCTATTGTTATCGGACAGGATATTGTGCGCGGGGTCGAAGGCGAACAGTTCGTTGCCGGCTTGGGTAATCCGGCCCAGTTTGTCGTACTCGAACCGGGTCGTGCTCGTCCGCTGGTCGGTACTGTGGGTTAGGTTGCCGGTACGGTCGTAGCCGTAGCTGCGTTTGACGGCATAAGCCGATGCTACTGCATTTTTAGCTGTTTCGGTCTGCGTCAGGTCGTTGAGTGCGGCAATTTGCCTTTTCAGACGGCCTAAGGGATCGAGTTCGTAACGGCTGGCGAGTTTACCCTGTGTACGGTAGATTTCGCGGTGCAGCTTATCACGTTCGATGTCGGAGATGACTTCGTCGTCGAGGCTGATTTGGTGCAGGTGGCCGCTGCCGTAATACAGATAGTTGATTTGTCTGCCGTCGGGCAGGACGGTGGTGGTACGGTTGCCGTTGAAGTCGTAGTGGTAGAGGATGCTTTCGGTAACGGGCAGGTACAGCATGTCGTACTGCGCATTGCGCCAGTCGGTTTCGGGCAATCCGTTTCGGGCATTCTCTTCCTTAGTCGGTACCCTCCATTGGTGCTGGCCGATGATTTGGCCGTTGCCGTTGTAGTCGAAGCAGGTAATGCTGTGGCTGTTGGCGGCACGGACGAGGTTGCCGTCCAGGTCGTATTGGTAAACGGTTTCCTGAACCTTGTCGTTGTTGCGGGCGAGGGTATGGATTAAGCGTCCCAATACATCGCGTTTGAACTCGGTAGTCCGCAGCGGGGTTTGGCCGTCGAGGCCGTCTGAAAGCGGGGCGGCGTCTTTTTTGGGGACGGGTTGTCCGCCCAGCTGCGCCATCAGTTTGGCGGCAAGGGAGGCTTCGTCGCCGAATTCACGCTGTTCAATCAGTTCGTTGCCGGCGTTGTAGCGGTAGCCGGTGAGCTTATGGTCGAAACCGCTTTCTGCAATCAATCGGTCGAGGATGTCGTAGGCAAAGCGGTAGCGCGCACCGTTTTCATTGGTGAGGCCGACTAAGCGGCGGGCTTGGTCGTAATGGTAGCCGAAGGTATGGCCCAAGGCATTGGTGCGTCGGGTCGGCAGACCGTCCTGGCCGTATTCGTAGGAGGTGGTGTGGCCTTCGCCGTCGGTATGGGTGGTCAGACGACCTGCGGCATCATAGCCGAAGGTCTCCTTGCTGCCGTCGGGATAGAGGGCGAGGGTGAGGTGTTGATTGGTGTCGTAGTGGTATTCGGTGTGCTGTCCCAGCGCATCGGTAATACGCGCCAGCTGTCCTTCGGGGGTGTAAGAGAGTTTGGTTTCGTAACCCGAACAGTCGGTAATCCGGTCGGGCTGATGGTTTTCGTTATAGTGGTATGCGGTACTGCTGCCGTTCGGATCGGTTACCGACAGCAACAGACCGTTGCCGGCATATTCGAAACGGGTGATGTGTTTCAGCGGGTCGGTATGGGTCAGCAGGTTGCCCACTTCGTCATAGGTATAGCCGTGGTAACGGCTTTCGGTATCGCTTTTGCGGATCAGTCGGTAGTTGTCGTCATAGTCGAAATGCAGGATGACGCCGTCCGGACGGGTAATACTTTCTACCTGGCCTTCGTTGCTGTACTGATAACGGGTAACGCGTCCCATTGCATCGGTATGGCTGAGCAGACGGCCCAAGTCGTCGCGTTCCATCAGGTTGGTGCTGCCGTCGGCAAACACCCGTTTGGTCAACTCATTGTTGTAATCGTAATGATATTGCTCGGTACGGCCCAGTATGTCGGTTACCTCGGTGTAACCTTCGTGATAGGTAAAACGCCATTCCTCGCCCAAGGAAGTCCGGTTGCGGATGACTTTGCCGGTCGGGGTGTAGTGGTCGTATTCGTATTCCGATACCAATCCGGCCGCATCCGTATGCGACACCATCAGATTGTTCTTATAGCCGAAGCTGCGTTTGACATTACCGTCGCGGCCGATGACGCGGATCAGGTCACCACTGCCGTTGTATTCATAGCGGACCAGCGGCGTACCGACCCGAACGGTTTCGCCAAAGGCGGGTAAACCCTCCAACAGCGATACCGACAGCAGCCGCATTTTGGGCGACTGTTCATCAGCCACATTGCCGAAGTTCAGCGAGAATACCCGGCCGTTGCCGTCAATAATGTATTGCGGCAAACCGGTCAGCGGATGATAGACGAAACGCTGATGGTTGCCGTTGGCGTCTTCCACCGCGACCAAAGGGAAGAGGGTGGAATCTTCATCCGAACCGTCTTCAGCGACCACCAAAGGGGCAAAACGCAGCGCTATCGAACCGTCCAGCGAAGCAATGACGTAATGGCCGTCCGGGTTCTTGCTGAACCAAATCTGTTCGCTCTCGAACAATACCGGCTCTTCGTCATCTTCATCGACTTCCGGCAAAGGGAACAAACGGCCCTGATCGTCGATATAGGCCAATCCGGCCGCATCGCGGATAATGCGCTGGCAGCCCGGTACGCTCCAGCCCTCGCCGAGCCAGCCGGTACCGTCTTGGTCGGAATAATAGCTGCGGCTCCATACCAAAGGCAAAATGCCTTCAAAGGCAAAGTCGGCTTCACCCTCCAAAAACTTCAACCCGTGTATCGGATTGACCGGACGGCCGGCACCTACCGCCCCCTTACAGGACAAACAGGTTTTAGGGGGGAGTCTTTTGCTGAACTTGCCGTTCATATGGAACATATCGCCGGTACGCACGATATAGCGTTTGCGGATTTTAACCGAGGAAGAATGACGCATCGGCCAGGCCGGTTTGGTGGCGGTGCGGCTTTTTACCCCTTTACGGCCAGGAAGGGCGATTTCGTCGCCATAAGTTTTATCCGTCTTACTGGCATTAAAGACAAAAGCAGGCTTGCGGTTGAGGCGTACGTCTTTGGCGACGGTCTTGGCACCGCCGAGATCGGCAAAGAGTGGGAAGGGGATGGGTGGAACGGAAGGGGGAGCGGGTGGAGGAGGCCAACAGAAATCGGGGACGGTAAAGACGACCCTGAAGTCGCTGCTTTTACGGGCGATTTTATTGACGGCCATGGGGTGCTTTACTCCAGAGATTGGATAGTGATATAGAAGAATAATATCCGTTGACTGAATCTTACTTTATTTGGATATGAAAAGAAAAGCGTACTGAAAAATTTCAGATAGGATTTTTGTGTAAGTCATTGTATAGCTAGGAGAAACAGGAATGAATAGACTAAAATACTAGCACTATGAATTTAACATAATATAAATTATGTAGTTTTTCCCTATACCTAACAATCGCCGTTGTTTGTTCCTGTTTGTTAACTATTAGTCAATCTTAAAAGATTCCATATAGTACTCCAATTTTTAGTATAAAATCAATAGGTTTTGATAGAAATTTGACTGTTTAATTTCACTGTGAACCTATCATTAAATAGTAGCCTGAAGAAATAGAGTAGGGCAAAGATAGTGAATTGTGCTAACTTTGTTTGAACTTATGCAAAACTGTTCAGATGGTCTTATTTCATTAATCCTATCTTTTTTTCTCTCTACAAAATGCAAAAGACCATTGTTGATTAGTTATTATCACTTATAACTACTGTCAATCCCTGCATTTTAGTTTTCACTGTTTCTCCTACTTTCTTTCAATCTTTCCTTAATCATGTGTGAATCTTTGCTTTTTCAGTCAATGACATTATTTATTGGAGAAATGTTTTCACTATCAGCCTTAACAATCACTATTGAAATGCGCGCCGATGTTTTGCCGCCTTGCGTATGCGGCTTGGGCTACGGCGAGGCTGCATTTGAGTAGGTTGCGGTTTTCGTATTCGGATGCGGTGTGCGGCTCGGCTTGGTTTTGCTTCCAAAGCCGAAGTTGGGCGATGGCATGGCGCAGGTCGGTATCGTTGCGAAGAATGCCTAGATGGTGTTGGTTGAATACTTGCAGAGCGGGGCGGCTGAATGTGTTTTGGAGGTCGTCTGAAAAGATGCCTGCTTCAGAGAATGGGCTTTCAGACGGCCTTTGGAATGGTTCGATTTGGAACGCTTGTCCGTCCGCGATGGCTTGGGCGGCAAGCCTGGCGGTAACGACGCATTCGAGCAGGGAGTTGCTGGCGAGGCGGTTGGCTCCGTGCAAGCCGGTGCAGGCTGTTTCGCCTAAGGCGTAGAGCTGAGGCAGGGAGGTTCTGCCGCTGGGGTCGGTTTGGATGCCGCCGCAGGTGTAGTGCTGCACGGGGCGGACGGGGATGGCTTGGCGCGTCATGTCCAAGCCACATTGGGACAGGCAGTGTCGATGGATGGACGGGAAATGCTGACGGACGAACTCTGCAGGTTGATGACTGATATCGAGCGAGACGAAGTCTTGCGTTTGCTTGGCGATTTCGGCGGCGATGGCGCGGGCAACGATGTCGCGCGGCGCGAGTTCGGCGCGGCGGTCGTAATGCGGCATAAACCGTTCGCCCGCTTGGTTGGTCAGGATGCCGCCTTCGCCGCGCACGGCTTCGGAAATCAGGAAGGTGCGGCCGTTTTCAGACGATCTTGCCAAGCCTGTGGGGTGGAATTGGATAAATTCGAGGTTCTCAACTGCGCAACCCGCGCGTATCGCCATGGCGATGGCGTCGCCCGTGCATTCGGGCGGCGTGGTAGTGGCGGCATAAATCTGTCCCAAGCCGCCGCCTGCGAGTACGGTATGGCGGGCGCGGATGCGGTGGGTTTCTTGCGTTAGGCAGTCGAGAACGGTCAGCCCGCACGCCGCGCCTGATTCGGTTTGAATGTCCAACGCCATCTGCCGCCCGCAAACGCGGATGTTCGGACGGCGGCGTATTTGGGCAATCAGGCTCTGCATGACGGCTTCGCCCGTGTAGTCGGCGACGTGGGCGATTCGGCGGCAGGTATGCCCGCCTTCGCGCGTCAGGTGCAGGTCGTTATGATTCCGGTCGAACGCCACGCCCTGCGCCAGCAGCCATTCGATTGCCGGTTTGCCCTGCGACAGGATGGTGCGGACGGCGGCTTCGTTGCACAAACCTGCACCCGCTTCCAAAGTATCGGCGACGTGTTTTTCGATGTCGTCCTCTCCCGACCACGCCGCCGCAATCCCTCCTTGCGCATGACGGCTTGCGGTGTCGTCCAGCCGGTTTTTGCACAAAATGACGATGCGGAACGACTCAGGCAGCGACAGGGCGAGCGTCAGTGCCGCCAGCCCGTTTCCGGCAATCAATACGTCGCAATCGGTTTGCATGGTGTTGTCCTTGTTTGAGGGGTCGTCTGAAACGGCAATATGGACGGAAAATCAGGCGGGGCCCATACCGTTGAACACATCCCCGCGCTTGAGTCCTGCCGCGAAGTCGAGCATACGCTGCAAAGGCAGTTTGGCGGCTTCGCCCAGCTTTCTGTCCAACAGAATTTCGTTGTGTCCGCTTGTCAGGGCGTATTTGATGCCGCCCAGCGAATTCATCGCCATCCACGGGCAGAACGCGCAGCTTTTGCAGCTTCCGCCGTTGCCCGCCGTCGGTGCGGCGATAAATTCTTTATCGGGCGCCTGCTTTTGCATTTCGTGCAGGATGCCCAAATCGGTCGCCACGATGAATTTTTTTTCAGGACGCGATACGGCGGCCTTGAGCAGCTTGCTGGTCGAGCCGACCACGTCGCCCAGTTCGATGACGCTTTGCGGCGATTCGGGATGAACCAGCACCACTGCATCGGGGTGTTCCGCCTTCAATGCCGCCAGTTCCTGCCCTTTGAATTCGTTATGGACGATGCACGAACCCTGCCACAGCAGCATATCCGCACCCGTTTCGCGGCGAATGTAGTCGCCGAGATGGCGGTCGGGCCCCCAAATCAGCTTCTCGCCGCGCGATTTCAGATACGACACGATTTCTAATGCCACCGAAGACGTTACCACCCAGTCGGCACGCGCTTTCACGGCGGCGGAAGTGTTGGCGTACACCACTACCATACGGTCGGGGTGTTGGTCGCAAAAAGCTGAAAACGCTTCTTCCGGACAGCCCAAATCCAAAGAACATTCCGCTTCCAAATCAGGCATCAGCACCGTTTTTTCAGGGCAGAGGATTTTCGCGCTCTCGCCCATGAAGCGCACACCCGCCACCACCAATGTATCGGCTTCATGTTCCGCGCCGAAGCGCGCCATCTCCAGTGAATCGCCCACGCATCCGCCCGTTTCCAAAGCCAAATCCTGAATCAGCGGATCGACGTAATAATGTGCCACCAAGACCGCATTTTTCTCTTTCAGCAAAGCCTTGATTTCATCTTTCAGACGACCTGCTGTTTCGCGGTCGGGCGTGTCGGCAACCTTTGCCCATGCCTGACGGATTTGGCAGGCGGAAGTCGGCGTTTGAATGAGAGGCATATCGTAATCGAATGAACGGCGGGCGGCGGTTTGCATGATGTTTCCTTATAGCTGTTTTTCAGACGGCATAAAGATTTGCCGTTTATATTTTGAAATATTTTTATATTATGCTCAACTTGAGTATAATAAGCAAGATCGTCTGAAAACCGCTTTGGTTTACAATAAGGTTTTCTCTTGAATGAAAGCCACGCATGGATGCCTATCCTGAAACAGCAGCCAATACGCAAAGTATCGTCGAGCTGGTTCCTGTACTGATCGCCATTACAAACGGCAGCTTGAGGGTTTTGACCGTTGCCCAAGGCACGCTGCTGCCCAACGGCCTGCTTGCACCGTTTCGCCACTCCTTGCAGGCAGGGGTCAGAATGTGGGTCGCCAAGCAGACATCGCAGCCCATGGGCTATGTAGAACAGCTTTATACGTTTGTAGATACGCGCCGTCAAAACGAGCAAGGCCTGCCTGTCTTATACGTCAGCTATTTGGGACTGGTGCGCGAAGCGGCCGACAGCATCCTGCATCCCGATGCGAAATGGCAGGACTGCTACTGCTATTTTCCGTGGGAAGATTTGCGTACTGACAGCGGACAGCGCGATACCATCGTCAGCCGCCTGCGTATTTGGGCAAACTCGGCGGATACGGAGGAAGTGCGCCAAAAGCGGCTCAAGCGCATTCATTTGTGCTGGGGTGTCGAACCTGAAAACTGGTCGGAAGAATACGTTTTGCAACGCTATGAAATGCTGTATGAAAGCGGCCTGATAGCGGAAGCCACCGAGCTTCAGGAAAACTTCGACTTCGCGCTCACGGGGCAGCCCATGCGCCACGACCACCGTCGCGTACTGGCGACAGCCTTATCCCGCCTACGCGCCAAAATCAAATACCGTCCCGTGATTTTTGAACTGATGCCGCCCGAATTTACACTGCTGCAACTGCAAAACAGCGTCGAAGCCATCAGCGGCAGATTGCTGCACAAGCAAAACTTCCGCCGCCAGATTCAGCAGCAAAACCTCATAGAGCCGTCGGATACCGGCGTATCAGGCAGTAAAGGCCGTCCTGCACAGCTTTACCGCTTCCGAGATGACGTTCTGCCCGAACAGCTGATTTCTGATATCGGACTGCCGCTGGGCAGCCGTTAGCCCGTTTTCAGACGACCTATAGTGGATTAAATTTAAATCAGGACAAGGCGACGAAGCCGCAGACAGTACCAGATAGTACGGTAAGGCGAGGCAACGCCGTACTGGTTTAAAGTTAATCCACTATAAAATGAAGTTTTGCCCCATCGGTGCAACACCAATATTTTTCAACAAAGGAAACCCCATGCCGTCTGAAAACAATCTTCTTCCTCTGCCCGATACCCTGTTGCGCCCCATGGTCGAACAAGCCTTGAGCGAAGATCTGGGCAGGCGAGGCGATATTACGTCAGCAGCCGTTATAGCGCCCGATAAAACTGCCAAACTTTTCCTGATCAGTCGTGAGGACGGCGTAATAGCAGGCATGGATTTGGCGCGCCTTGCCTTTCAGACGATGGATCCGTCCGTCCGTTTCCAAGCTGAAATTCAAGACGGGCAAGCCGTTTGCGCAGGTCAGACGCTTGCTAGCGTTGAGGGAAACGCCCGCGCGCTGCTCGCCGCTGAACGCACTGCACTCAATTACCTCACACACTTGAGTGGCATCGCCACCGCCACCGCTCGTGCCGTTGCCGAAGTCGCCGAATACGGCACAGACATCGTGTGCAGCCGCAAAACCATTCCACTGCTTCGCATCCTGCAAAAATACGCTGTCAGAGCAGGTGGGGGTGTGAACCACCGCATGGGCTTGGACGACGCCGTACTCATCAAAGACAACCACCTCGCCTATTGCGGCAGCATCGCCCAAGCCGTTCGGCAAGCGAAGCAGGCGGTCGGACCGTTGACTTGCGTGGAAATCGAAGTGGACACGTTGGCACAACTGGACGAAGCCATCGCGGCGGGCGCGGAACGGATTTTGCTGGACAATATGGACGACGAAACCTTAAAAGAAGCGGCAAACCGCTGCCACACACAAACCGCCCACCCTCACACCGTCTATTGCGAAGCATCGGGCGGCATCGGCTTCAACCGCCTGAAACGCGTAGCACAAACCGGCGTAGACGGCATCGCCCTCGGCTATCTGACCCACAGCAGCCGCTCGTTGGACATAGGTTTGGATTTCGTGGCTTAAATTTCGAGTTTGCTATAAAGTAAAGGCCGTCTGAAATATCGACGTTTCATTTTCAAGTGGCCTTTTTGCTTCCAAAGTAGAAGATATAAAAATTATGCAGTTTAGCTTCAACCTTCATATAACATGAAAGAGTAGGGCATAACTAAGCCATCATGTAAAAAGCCGTCTGAAACCCAATGTTCAGACGGCTTTTTACTCCCAAAATGATTAATTGATCATTACCATTTTCCAGTTATCCCAATGCGTATTGTCCTACCCGGTGCGGGCAGATAGGAGCGGCTCATCGGGTCGAGGTAGTAGCGGTTGGTCAGGTTGCTGCCAACAAGCTCGGCAGTCAGGTTTTTGCCGATTTTGTAGCGCAGGTAAGCATCCCATACCGCAACAGGCTGCCAGCGCATATCGTTATATTGGGGTTTATGATTAGTTCCCCTATATTGATTGAATATGTTGTAGTGAGGCTGCCATGCATCATTGCGGTTTTCATAGACGCGGCTGTGGTAATGAAGGCGCACGCCTGTTTCCAGTCTATTGGCAAGAAAGCGGCTGCCCAATTCGGCATCAATTGACCAGCGTGGTTGAAGCGCGCTTGCCAGATAGCCCGAATCGCTCAAACCTCCGTGATTGCAGACGGGGCGACTCATGGTTTTGCCGGTTTCGGCAAAATATGCTGTATCGACATCTCCCGCTGTTACAGACGACCATTGGAAGGTTTCGTCGCACATTTTGTTTTTCAGACTGCGGAATACGTTCAGGCTGCCGAAGACGCGTCCGGTATCGAAGCGGGTGGACAGCTCGGCACCACTGCGGATTTGTCTGTCGAATTGTTCGAATTCGAGATTGTCGTCCCTGTCGATAACGTTTTTGGTCTTGTTATGGAAGTAGTTAATGCGGAAATCCGCTTTTTTCATTTTCGGTAACAGCCCCGTCAAATCATGAATATAGCCGACTTCCCAGTTTTTGGCGTGTTCGGGCCGCCAGCCATAGCCCATGCGGTTGAATGAGCCAGCGGCAGTAGAAAAGCCGTAAGTCCCTTCAAAAATGCTGGGGTAGCGCAGGGTTTCGGTATAGCGCAGATAGGCGCGGCTGTAATCAGTAAAATTGACAGTGGCAGAAAATGCGGGCACCCAGCCGCTGCCTTTCTGCTTCATCGCCCGCTGCCTTTCTGCTTCGGTCATCGGAGTCGTATATACACTTGAGTCAACGTTATAATATTTGGGCACAAATTTCGGGCTGTCGGGATTGGACGGGTCGTAAACGGGATTGGGGACTTGGGCGTGCAAATCGGGAATACTGCCGTTGGTAAGGGGGTGATCCTTCATATTCAGACGACCTTCATTGTCTTTCAGCCAGTAAAAATCTGTCTGTTCATTGGGATTGACCCATGTACTTCGATCACTACTCAAGGTCGGTATAGTCGAATTCCAGTCAATTTGCTGATATTTCTTTAATTGTTCTGCATATTCCTCTTTGATATATAAGTCTCTCCAATCCAAACTGCCATCTGCCAAAGCATCATTGATCGCCTTGTAATCCGCATATTCCTGTGGCGTAATCACCCTCACGACCGAATATTTCATCCCCCTGTTCATTTCCAGCGGGCGACCATATTTGTTCTTACCACTTTCCAAGCGTTTGCTTTTGTCCTGAAGTTGGAAATTCGTGTACCGTCCGCCCGCCGTCAACGTCAGCCAGCCGAACGGCTCATAGCGGAAATTGAAGCCCAGATTGTATTCGCGCCGTTTGCCGTTGCGCGGTACGCCGAATTCGTTTAATCCGTAATTTGCCCTGATGGTGCTGTTTTCGAGTTCTTCCCGATATTTGTCGTATCCTCCCCGCTCCAGCTCGTCTGAAAAATCATTGCGCGATGTCAGCTTCTCGTTTTGAAAATCGCCCATCAAGGTCAACGACAGTTTGTCGCTCAATTTCATACGGTTGGAAAATTGAAAGCCTGTACGGTTGTTACGGGCGTAATAGGCGTTGCCTTCGATGGTGTTGAACCTACCGTTGGTATTGGGCGTTTCAGGTTTGGGTGGTTTGGGGGCTTCTATTCCTGCATCCAGCAATTCCTGCCGCTCTGCGGGGGTGTATTTCTGCCATCTGTCGTATTCGTCCCATGCTATTTGAAATTTGTTGTCTTCATAAACGGTATCGCCGGGCGAGCCGCCTGCGGTATTGGTTTTGGATTTGGTGCGCGTTGTCCAAAGCGTGGCATCGAAATCTATCCAACGGCTACCCTCCGGCTTCCACGAATAGTCGATATTGTAGGAACGCTGTTTGACCCATGCCTGCGGCCATTCGGCAATTTTGTTGAGGACGGACGCATCCCAACTGATGGGGCCGATAATGCGCGAAGGCATGATTTCGCCGAACGTGGAATCGGTATGGCGCAGACCGAATTTGAGCGTTTGGCGGTTCGGCAGACGGAAGGTGGTTTTACCTACCCATGATTTGGTTTCGAGTGAGGTATTGCTGACTTCCCCGCCCGGATGATAGAAAAGTCCGATTTTTGAAATATCGGGTGCGCCCAGCATGTTTTCACTGCCGAAAAATTTCTCACCCTTGGCAGCGGCTTCTTCTTGACGACGTTTTAATTCGTCTAAAGTTTCTTGTGTCCAAGGACCGATATAGCCGTAACGTTCCGCCCCTTTTTTGCCGGAAAAATAATTGCCTTTACTGCGGTAGGCATAGGCGAGCATGGCATCGAAATTGTCCTGCTTGGTGGCAGCGGCAATGCGGTAGGCTTTATCTTCCCCAAATTTATTGCGTCCGTTGAAACGCTGGTCAATTCGGTCGGTATCGTCAAAAAATGAACGCCAAATACCGCCCGTCGCTACTGCGGGAACAGGCAAGGTTCGATAATCGACTGAATGTTCATAAGCATTCTCACGCCGCTTAATGGAATTGTTGGAAGCCTCCGCCTTCACTTCAAAGCCGTATTTCTGCCCTTCGGGGACAATATCGTCGGTATCGATGGTTTTCAGGGCGACGGAGCCGCCTATGCCGCTTTTCATATCACGGCTGAACGAAGGGCCTTTTTCGATGGAAACGCTGCTGATGATGTTGGGATCGACGTAGTTGCGGTTGTTTGCGCCTGCGTAGCCGCGCCAGACGGTAATCGCCTGCTCCGTGCCGTCGATGGTAACGGGAATCCGTCCCTGTCCCTGTACGCCGCGTATATTTGGGTCCAGCGCGCCGCTGTTGCGCGCGTCGCCGCTGTACACGCCGGACATACCGCTTAAAAGGTCGGATACGGTGTTGCCTTTGAAGGTTTCGACCTCGTTTTTGCTCTTGTAAAGATTGACGATTTCGCGGGTATAAACTCGGTTTTTACCGATTTCGTCTTTATTGCGTGTGCCTTTGACAGTGATGGTATCGAGAATAACTGTCGAATTATCTGCAGCATAAACGGCAGGGATGAAACCAATGGCGGCGATGCAGGCGGAGAGGGTGGTGACTTTGATCGGTTGCATAGAATGTATCCATATAACTTGATTGGTAAGGCCGTCTGAACAAGACAGACCGAAAATAGATGCGATTACACTCTGACTAAAATAATATAAATAAGTTTGATTATTATTTATTATTTCGTGAAATTCTAACTAATTTTTAATAATATGGAAATGTTTTTTGAGTTTGAGGTAAATAGAAGGGTGAGAGATAAGAGGAACAAATAAAAACTTGTTTGAATATTTCAGACAGGCTTGGATTCGGATTTCAAATGCAACATCCGGATCCCAGTGGTTGGAACAGATTCAAGAATAAAACACTTGGCGTTTCGTGGCTAAATGTTTTTATGTTTTTCTCTGCGATGTACTTCTCGATCATTGTCGATGATGGTGTCGGCCTCCTAATCGCCGATGCGGGATTTTTGGTCGATAACGGCAGGTCTGTTTTCTATGCCGACACGGTCGGGCACTTTGCTTCTGATCCATGAATTATTTATCCAGCTACGTCATACTATATTTTGCGTTTTTGAAGTGGTTTTAGTGCTATCTTGTGGTTTCTAAACTTGCAAAAATCGCCTATTTATTTTATAAATACAAACCATTATTATTCAAATAATAAGGTTATGTAATGAAAAAGAAAGCGATTGCCTGTGTAGTAGGGGCGGTTTTTTCCGGACAGTTATATGCGGCTCAGATGCCGGTGGCTCAGGCAGAAATAGAGCCTGTGGTGGTTACGGCCGACCGCAATGCGCAAACCTTGGATAAAGCCGCGCCGAATGTGTCGGTTATCGGACGTAAAACCTTGAATCAAGCCTCAGCGCAGAATTTGGACGATATCGTGATGTATGAATCCGGCGTCAGTGTGCCGTCAGACAACAACCGCCGCGGTCATGCCGGTATCAATATCCGAGGCATAGACGGCAACCGCATTCTGATGATGGTGGACGGTGTGCGCATTCCTGAATCTTATGCAGGCGGTGGCTCCAACGGTGCGATTTCGGGACGCGATATGGTCGAAAGCGACACACTCAAGCAGGTCGATATTGTCAAAGGCCCTTATTCCGCGCTGTACGGCAGCGACGCGCTCGGCGGTGTGGTGAATATGGTGACGCTCTCTCCGAGTGATTTCGTCGATGAAGGCAAACGCGGTTATTTGGGGGTGAAACACGGCTACCGCAGCCGCAACCGCAGCCATGGCGTAACGGCGACTGTGGCAGGTTTCCATGAAAACGCCGAAGGTCTGCTGATGCTGACGCGCCGTCAAGGTCATGAAACCGAAAACATGGGCAGCGATACCAGCTACTCGACTGCGCGTACTGCCACCAATCCACAGAAAAACAATGCCTACAATATTTTGGCGAAAGGCAATATCGGCAACGAACGCCACCGCTTGGAAACTTTGTACGAACAGTATTACCACGCCAACGATACCGTATTGGCAAACGGCTTGGGTTCGCAATCGCGCGGGCCGGTAACCATCGCAACATCCGAGAGCAACGCCCGCGACCGTATCCGTCGTCAACGTATCGAAGCAGGCTACCGCTACACTGGCGAAGGCCGTCTGAAAGAAGCCAACCTGACTGCCTATCAGCAAAAACTGCGTACGGAAGACGATGCCGTCGATGCGAGCATTACGCGTATGGGCGCGCGCCAATTAGGTAACTCGACCCGTTATTCCGACTACGGTTTCAATCAGACCATACGCGGGCTGAACGGGCGCGGCGTGTGGGAATTTGACGGCACGGTCAAACAAACCGTCGTTGCCGGCGCAGAATACAAACACACCGAGACCGCCCGTCCGCGCGACAGCCTGACAGTGGACAATCTGACCGGCGCTGTCAGCAAAGTTTATGCAGGCAGCACCTATCCGAATAAAACCTTCCCCGATAGCAAGCGCAAAACGTTTAGCGTTTACGCGCAAGACAGCCTGACCTTCGGCAACGGCATCGTCCTGACCCCGGCCTTGCGTTACGAAAAAGACAAGCTGAACACGTCGACCGACCAAGCCTATCTCAACGCCAACCCCAGCGGAACGGCGACGCGCTTTAGCGATTCTGCGTTTACGCCCAGCCTGCGCCTGAGTGTGCCGATGGGTGAGCAGTTCACCGGTTTCGCTACTTATTCCCAAGGCTTCCGTACGCCGCCGTTTGACAGCGCGACCATGGCGTTTGCCAATACGACCTACGGCTATGCCGTCATTCCCAACGCCAACCTCAAATCCGAACGCTCCAACAGCTTTGAATTGGGGATGAAATTTAAAAACGAACGCGCCCGTGCGCAAGTTACCGCGTTCTACAACCGTTACCGCAACTTCATCAACCGCACTGAAATCGGTACCTCTACCGTTGGAAGACGCCCGATTATCCAGTACCAATATCAAAACCTTGATCACGTCAAAACCTACGGTGCTGAAGCTTCTGCCGCCTACAAATTCCTGCCGGGCTGGCAAGTCTCCGGCAGCATTGCTTGGATGCGCGGTGAGCAGCAGGACGGCAAACCGTTGGATTCCGCTTATCCGCTTAACGGCGTTTTGGGTTTGGATTACACGCAGGAAAAATGGGGTGTCGGTACCAAGCTGCGTTGGTCGAAAAAACACAGCCGCGTCAGCAGCGACACTGTTTTCCAAGCGCCGGGTTATGGCGTATGGGATGTCGGTGCGTGGTACAAACCGTTTAAAAACCTCGAAATCGGCGCAAACATTTACAACGTCGGCAACAAAAAATACTGGCAGCACGCCGACGTTGCCGGCATGAGCCGTACCAGTGTGATGGACTTGTACACCGAAACCGGCCGTAATTTCGCCGCAACCGTACAACTGAAGTTCTAATGTGATTCAACCGTTTTCAGACGGCCTGAGAAAGCGAGCAGGCCGTCTGAAAGCATTCGACAAGGAAAAACAATGAAACTCAAACTCCTCCTGCTTTCCGCGTTTATTTCGTTGGCCGGCACTGCACACGCGCAACGTATCGTCGTGTTGACCCCCGATACGGCAGACATCGTTGCCGCGCTCGGCGCATTGGACGAAATCGTCGGCCGCGATCAGACCGTTCAAAATCTGGCGTTGAAAAACAAGCCCAGTATCGGCATTCATCGCCGCCTGACGGTTGAACCGATTGTGGCCGCCAAACCCGACATTGCCATCGGTTCATGGATGGCGCAGCCTGCCGATATTTTTGCCCACCTGCAAAAAGCAGGCATTAAAGCCGTCAATGTTGCGCCCGATGACAGCATCGCCGCCTATCCGCAAAGTATCCGCAACATTGGTCAGCTTATCGGCAAAAGCGCGCAGGCGGACAAGTTGGCAAGCAAGTGGCAGGCGGATATGAAACAGCAGCCTTCCAGCGGCAAACGCTACCTCTTCAGCTACGACGGGCGCATCGTATCGGGCAAGAATACTGCCGCCGACGAAATCATCCGCCGCGCCGGCGGTATCAATGCCGCAGCCGCCATTGACGGCCTCAAACCGATGACGCGTGAGGCATGGATTGCGGCCAAACCCGACATCATCATTATTGCCGACCACAACACCGCCATGATAGGCAACGTCAAAACCTTTGCCGCACGCCCCGAAATCGCTGGCTCGCCTGCCGCGAAAAACGGCAAGATTTATTTGTGGAAGGCCAACGATATGTTCCGTTACGGGCTGGATACGCCGCAAGTGATTCAGCGTTTGCACGGTTTGGCGAAATAAACGCGCCTGTTTTGAAACTCTGCCCGATTTTTGTTTTCAGACGGCCTTGATTTGTTCCTTCTTGTTGAGTAGGAAGCAAAATGGTTGTCTTAAAAATGCCGTCTGAAACTGTCCCTCAATCCGCTTGAACCGCATGATGTCATGAAACCGCATATCCTTACCCTTTGCCTGCTGCTTACTGCCGCCGCTGTTTATTTGTGCTGCGGCATCGGCTTTGGTGCGTGGGAGTCGCCGCTGGCGATGGATGAAACCGTCCGTCAAATCCGTTTACCGCGCATCTATACCGCGCTTTTGGTCGGAGCCGGTTTGTCCGCTTCGGGGGCAGCATTGCAGGCTTTATTTGAGAATCCGTTGGCCGATCCGAGTTTGATCGGGACATCGGGTGGGGCGGCCTTGGGCGTGATTGTGTTATTGGCTTTGGGCGACGGCGCGATGGGTGTGCCGGCGGCGGCTTTTCTCGGTGCATTGGGTGTGTGCCTGTTGATTTTGGCGGTGCACAAACTGCTCGGTGGCGGTACTTTGGGATTGCTGGTGTTGGGGTTTGTGTTGAGCGCGTTTTCGGGCGCGGTGGTCAGCATGATTTTGTTTTTATCTGACGATTTGGTATTGCGCAGCGCAACCACATGGCTGTCGGGCAGCCTTGCCGAAGCCGGTTTCTCATCGCCTGTCGCGGCAATCGCAGTCATGTTGCCCGGTTTTCTGATTTTGCTGTCGGCAGGCAGGCGGTTGGACGTTTTAATGACGGGGGAAGACACAGCTGCCAGTATGGGTGTATCAGTTGGGGCATTGCGTGTGCAAACCGTAATCGGCGCGGCATTGATGACGGGGGCGGCGGTATCGCTTTCGGGCATCATCGGTTTTCTCGGCATGATGATCCCCAATGTGCTGGCGCAAACCGTCGGCGGCAGCCGCCGCAAACTGATTGCGCTGTCGGCTTGGTTGGGCGCAGTATTTTTGATGGTGGTGGACGGAGCGGCGCGCTGGCTGACATACCCTGTCGATTTGCCGGTCGGTATCGTGATTGCCTTATTGGGCGGACCGTTTTTTATGTATTTGTTTATCAAGCCTTTGAAAAGCCGTTGATGCCTAAACAGGCCGTCTGAAACTTTATTGCCCCATATCTTTTGCCATGCACACCTTATTTCAAATCTGTAATCTTTCCGTCCGCGTCCAAGACAAAACCCTGCTTGAAATCGATCAACTGGATATACCTTCGGGCATGACTGTCATTATCGGCCCGAATGGTGCGGGCAAATCTACTTTGCTGCGGGCCTTAATCGGGCAAACAGGGCAGGGGGAAATCACGCTTTTCGGTGAGGCCGTTGCGCCGCAAATCCGCGCGGGCAGGGTGGCATGGGTCGGACAGCATGGCCGTTACAACATGCCGATGACCGTACGTGAATACATTGCGTTGGCGTCATTCGTACAAAAAGGCCGTCTGAACCATGAATGGGCGGACGAGTTGCTCGATTATTTTGATTTGACGGCATTGGCGGATAAGCGCATCGGCAAGCTCTCAGGCGGTGAACAGCAACGCGCCAACATCATCCGCGCCCTGTTGCAAAACGCGCCGGTCTTGCTTTTGGACGAACCGTGCAACCATCTCGATATCCGCCACCAACACCGCCTGATGCAGTATTTGGTCGGGCATTCAAACCGTGCCTCATCAATAATGGTATTACACGATTTAAACCTCGCCGCGCGTTATGCAGAACATATTATTTTGATGAATAAGGGAAAAGTCGTTGCATCAGGCAAGGTGGTCGAAGTGATGAGCCCCGACTTGCTTGAATCGGTTTATGGTTGGCAGATACGCCGTTGCGAAGATGAAGCAGGGTTTTATTTCAGAAGCTGAGCGCCAACAGGCCGTCTGAAAAACGATAAAGAAAATTTATTTTATCGTTCAAAAATAAAACGAGATGGGAGGATGTTCCCGACTTGAAGAACCAAATTTTGTGCATTTCACAAGTAAAATGCCGATTTTCATCAAATAGAAATACATTTAATTATTTATAGAATACAATATTTTAAAATAATACTAATTTTTAATTACGCAAAAATATTGACAAGAAAATGATGATGGTTATTTAATATATAAATCTTATTAATAATTTTTATTAATCATTATCATGGTACAGCAGCTTGTTTGGACTCCGAAACAATCCGCGCCCAAGGCATTTCCCGAACGTCAGGCATTGATGCCTGTTTGGGGCGGTGTTCCAATGCCACGTCCCCAGTGGCAGAACATTTGGAAGAAAAAGCTTCCCCATGCCACCGATGTGGATGCGCTTGCTTATCTGCATATTCCATTTTGCGCCAACCATTGCGTTTTTTGCGGCTTCTACCGTAATGCGTGGAAGGACAGCCAAAGCAGCGTGTACACCGACAAAATTATCGAAGAAATGGCCGCTGAAGCCGAAGTCCGTACAGGTAAGGGCAAAATCCGAGCCGTTTATTTCGGGGGCGGTACGCCGACCGCGTTGCTTACGGAAGACCTCGTCCGCCTGATTCGTGCCTGCTACCAATATTTGCCGCTTGCCGAAGACTGCGAGTTCACCATCGAAGGGCGCATGAGCCATTTCGGTTTGGAAAAAGCACAGGCTTGTCTCGAAGCAGGGGCCAACCGCATTTCCATCGGCGTGCAAACCTTCAATACCGCCATCCGACGCCGTCTCGGCCGCAAACACAGTGGCGACGAGGCATTTGAATATTTGGCAAAATTGTGCGAACTCGATGCCGTGATTGTCGCTGATTTGATGTTCGGCCTGCCCAATCAAACCGATGAAGTTTGGCAAAACGATATCGCCCGCGCCGCCGAGCTGCCGCTGTCCGGTTTGGATACGTATGCGTTCAACCTTTATCCCATGCTGCCCATCAACCGCATGATTGAAAAAGGCGCATTTCCAATACCGCCGGGCTTTGATATTCAGGCAGACCAATATGCCTACACGGTTGAAACACTGCTAGAAAAAGGCTGGGAACAGGTCAGCAACAGCCACTTCGCCTATCCCGGCCGCGGCGAGCGCAACCGCTACAATACCCTGATCAAATCCGATATTCCCTGTTTGGCGTTCGGCTCCGGCGCAGGGGGTAACTTCGGCGGTTTCAGCTATCAGGTGCAGGGCGATTTGGAGAGCTATCTCGCCACGCCGAAAGGCGAGAAAAACATCGCGTTTATGAGCGGCCATAGTCCAAATAAAGCACTTCTCAGCAAAGTTCAGCACGATATTGAAACAGGCCGTCTGAATCCATTATTGTTCGACGGCAACAAAGCAGCGCAAAAGCTGATTGCCCAATGGCAGGAAATGCAGCTTTTTAAAGAACCCGATTCAGATGGCATTGTCCGTTTGAATACCAGCGGCCGTTATTGGTCGCCCACCCTTATCCGCAAACTCATGCTCACTCTTCCGACTCAAGAAAAGGATCAAACCATGCAAAAACTTTCAGCCGAACAACAAACCATGTTGCGCCAATCATTAGAAAAAAATCCCGGCCAAGTACTGGAAATGCTGGCCGCGCAAAACCAATGCAGTTTTGAAGACGTTATCCACTGCCTGCCTGAAGAGAACGTGCGCCAAACCGAAGGCAGCCGCATTGTCGAAATCCTCCAAGCCATCGCAGCATGGAATGAATCCGTGACCTTCATCGCCCACACCCCCGATGCCATCGTCGAAGTCAGCGGCAAACTGCCTAACGGCAAAGTCGGCCGCGGTTTCTACAATTTTGACCATCCTGAAACCGACGGCGGCGTACACGGCCACATCTACTATGAAAACTGCGCCTCCATCTACCTTTTGGAACGTCCGTTCATGGGTAAAGCCACTTGCTCGCTCAACTTTATCAACCGCAACGGTGGCGCCATGTTTAAAATTTTTGTCGGCCGCGATGAAGCAGGTGAGTTGAAACAACACCAAATCGAAGCCATGCGAAAACTGTTTGATGCCGCTTAAACGGTTTCAGACGGCCTGAAAATCCGTTCCTTGTTGCATAGAGGAGCGGATTTTCTAACAACAAACATCTACCATACAAAGGACCCCAAACATGCAACTCATCTTCGGAGCCAACGGGCCGTCCGGCCGCGCCTATATCCGCACATTGACTGACTCAGCCGATACCGTCGCCGTATTGAGAAGGCCGTCTGAAGACAGCTTTTTTGCCGAACACAATATTCAAACCGTTGTCGCCGATGCGCTTGATGCTGACGCACTCGATAAAGCGTTGGCACAATACTGTCCCGATACCGTGATCAGTTTTGTAGGCGGCAAAAACGAAGAGGGTATCCGCAGCGATGCGCTGGGCAATATCAACATCATTGCCGCTACGAAAGCCGCCAATCCGCAAGCCCGCTTTGTACTGATTACCAGCATGGGCTGCGGCGAACAATGGGACATGATGAGCGAGCCGTTTAAACAGGCACTCGGCGAAGCTGTCCGTGCCAAAACAGAAGCCGAAATCTATCTCAAACAAAGCGGTTTGAATTGGACCATCTTGCGCCCCTGCGGCCTTGCCGATGGCGAAGATAATGCCTATACCTTGACACAAAATGCCCAAGAAATTCCGCAAAAATACATGACGCGCAACGGCTTGGCCACTGCCGTTGCTGCCATTGTCGGCCAAGCGGACAGCAAGGGCGAAACGTATAGCGTTGGTGCGGCATAACCGGATTGAATAGATTGTCCACTTTCCATTGTTAAAGTTGGAGTAGGTAATTGATTAGTAGCCGATCAAACAATAAAGGATTTGCTGAGAAAAGACTGGGAGATATAAATAAAAGGCCGTCTGAAACATTTCAGATGGCCTTTTTGTGTAAGTGATTGTACGACTAGGAGAAACAGGAATTAATAGACTAAAATACTAGTATTATGAATTTAACATAATATAAATTAATTTCCTTTTCCCTATTCTTCTACAAATTCCGCTGTTTTGTTCCTATATGTTAAATGAGAATTAATGATACTCTAGAGAGAGTGCTTATAGTACTCCAATTTTTAGTATAAAATCAATAGGTTTTAAGAAATTTGTCAGTTTAATTTTACTATAACTCTACCACTGAATTATGGGATAGCGGAATAAAGTAGAGGATAGTCATATGATCTTGCCAATGCAATCCTTCCTCCATCCCCAGGGAGAAGGGCAAAGGATATAATCTTGGCAATGGTAATCTCCTCAACTGCTACCATTACTTAGGTACCCTGATCTACCGCCAGCTGCCCGACGGCGAAAACCAATATTACCAATACGATTTAGAAAACCAACTCGTCCGCGCCGAAATCAAAAAAGCAGCAGGCAATACCGAAATTTGGACCTACGCCTACGACCCGTTCGGAAGACGCCTTTCCAAAGAGCGCCAAGACAAACTTGCCTGGACAAGTACCGACCCGAAACGCACCCACTTCGTCTGGGACGGCACGCGATTACTTCAGGAGTACACCTACAAAGGCAGCTACACCTATCTCTACACCGACCAAGACAGCTACGAACCGCTGGCGCAAGTCTTTGACAACGCCAAAGACAGCAAACAATATCTCGCCTATTTCCACAATGATCAAATCGGCATCCTGCGCGAGATGACCGACATCCACGGCAATCTGTTGTGGTACGGCGAATACACCGCCTGGGGTCGTCTGAAAAAGGACGAGCGGGTTTATAAGGATGCGCATCAGCCGTTCAGACTGCAAAATCAGTATTATGATGAAGAGACCGGGCTGCATTACAACCTGATGAGGTATTACGAGCCTGAGGTGGGTCGGTTTGTGAACCAGGACCCGATTGGGTTGTTGGGTGGGGATAATTTGTATTTGTTTGCACCAAATATGCAGACTTGGGTTGACTCATTAGGATTAAGCGGGAAGCTAACAATTTATTCTGATACACATGATTTTGTAGGACATGCATTTATTGGATTAGAGAAAAATGGCAGAACTCAATATATAGGTCAAAGGAGAAGGGTTTAGATATAATTCAAAGGATATTACTAGTATTTTGGTTAGTGATATGGGAGGGACTATGAGTTTTAATGATACGAGGTATTTGGATAGTAAGTATTTGGTATCAAGGAGTTATGATTTGAATGATGATCAAATGAAAAAGGTTGAGTCATATATAAGGGACTTTAATAATAAAAATACAGAAACTTCTGGATATAATTTACGAAATAGGCAGTGTGCAAGTTTTGCATATGGAGCAAGTCAAGCTGCTGATATTAAAGAAATGAAAATGTCTGGTTGGGTTACTCCTGCTTCGTTAGCTAAGAAAATTAATAAATTAAATGGTAAATAAATTATGAAATCTATTTTAAGTTCAATTTTATCTCTAATAGTATCCTCCTCTTCTAATTTACCTTATGTTTCACATTACTCTTATGATTTTCAACATGGCTGGTTAAATATAGTTGTATCAGAATATAATAGTCAAAAAACTTGCGGAGATATAGGTATAAGTAATAATGAGTTACAATATAAGCTTTTTTGTGGGAAAGAAAATGGAAAAGGAATGATTCCGTTAAGTAAAATAAAATTCAAATATGAGAAAGATATTTTTTCTGCTCAAAGTATTATAAGTGGAAAAATATTTTTTTCAGTTAAATGTACGCAAGAGCAATACAGATATATAGAAAAGTATATTAAGAAATAAAATAGCAAAAGACAATTAAATCCTGTACAAATATAGAATTTGTAATAATCTGAAGTTTACAACATACATTTTTTTACAAAATCACAGATAGCATGTGTGCTTTTAAAGCGTACATGCGCATATCTATGTTTTCTTCAATACAAGATTTTCCTTTTTACAGGGTTCTCTTGAATTTGATGGAACTGGTAAAGATCCTAGTTTGGAGAATTGATACTAGCAAGCCGTAGCCCGCACAAAACCTTGAGTCCTGACGTAGGGTGTGTGCGGAACGCACGCACGCGGTTTCCACTTTTCAGACGGCCTCACTATCTTCTTTGAGGTCGTCTTAACCATTTGTTCTTTAACAATCTCATTAACAGTTAACATAAAGGCCGGGACCTTTGCAAAATTCCTTTTCCCCCAACAGCCGAAATCTAAATAAAGATTTTCGGCTGTTTTTGTTTCAAATATTCACTAATCCTACCCAAATACCCCCTTAATCCTCCCCGGATACCCGATAATCAGGCATCCGACCACCTTTTAGGCAGCAACAGGCACACTTAGCCTATTGTCGGCTTTCAACAGGTTCAAACACATCGCCTTTAGGTGGCTTTGTGCACTCACTTTACACAGACCAAAATAGGCTGCCCGGGCATAGCGGAATTTACGGTGCAGCGTACCAAAGCTTTGTTCGACCACATAACGGGTCTTCGACAAATATCGGTTACGTTTGGTTTGCGCTTCCGTCAGCGGACGGTTACGCTGGGCTTTGCGCATAATGCCGTCCAACAACCGATGTTCTTTCAGATGTTGCCGGTTTTCCTTACTGTCATAGCCTTTATCGGCATAGACGGTCGTATCTTTGGCTATACCTTCCAGCAAAGGCAACAGGTGGTTGCACTCATGGGTATTGGCGGGGGTGATGTGCAGTTTCTCGATATAGCCTTCCTCATCGGTACGGGTATGTTGTTTGTAACCGAGTTTGTAGAGGCCGTTTTTCTTTGTCCAGCGGGCATCGCTGTCTTTACTCGGTGTGGTTTGGCTGCTGACTTGCCCTTCGTCATCGACTTCTATGGCCTGACGCTGTTTGCTGCCGGCGGTCTGAATAATGGTGGCGTCAACGACGGCGGCGTATGCTTTCTCTACTTTTAAGCCTTTTTCGGTCAATTGTCGGTTAATCAGCTCCAGCAGTTCGGACAGGGTGTCGTCTTGCGCCAACCAGTTGCGGTAGCGGCATAAGGTGCTGTAATCGGGGATGCTCAGTTCGTCAAAACGGCAAAACAGGTTGAAATTGATGCGGGTGATGAGGCTGTGTTCGAGTTCGGGATAGGAGAGGCTGTGCCATTGTCCGAGCAGGACGGCTTTGAACACGGACAACAGGGGATAGGCGGGACGGCCGCGGTGGTCTCTAAGGTAACGGGTTTTTTGACGATTCAGGTATTGTTCGATCGGTTGCCAATCAATCACCTGATCCAACTTCAATAGTGGGAAGCGGTCGATGTGTTTGGCGATCATGGCTTGGGCGGTTTGCTGAAAGAAGGTACTCATGAGAAATCCCCTAAATGTCTTGGAAGGAATTTAGGGGATTTTGGGGAATTTTGCAAAAGTCTCAGTTGATCTGTCTGCCGTCGGGCAGGACGGTGGCGGTGCGGTTGCCGTTGTAGTCGAAACAGGTAAGGGTTAAGCGTATAGGGAAAGGTCGTCTGAAGGTTATTTCAGACGACCTTGATATTTTGTTGGGTCTCGGCCAAACTTACGCTTGCTACAGTTAATAAAGTCAGATGAATGTATCAGAACACTTATGTAGTTTATATTTTTCCCAATGAAAATTACTAATATCGTCTTCTGAAGCATTCACTATCTTTGACTTGATAGAATATTCCATAAATTTTTTTCTTTGTTGAGTTAAGTCATCCTCATTTTCCCAGCAACTCATACATTCATCGCAACAGAGAAATAATTTATTAGAGTCAATATTTTTTTTTATAATTAATCTACCTTGCCCATCGCATATGGGGCACTCTCTAAACCAAAAATAATCAGTACTTATCATGATGGGTATCCTGTAATAATTTTATTGGTGCCTTTCATTACAATAATTTTGACTTTTGTAAGAATTGCTCCTGTATCTCTGTCATAGCCGATTGGCTGATTCATTTCTACGTTATATGTATCTGTATCGTTATCTGAACTGTCAGGACAACGATTCTTCTTCATTCTTTTTTTCCATGCCTTGTTAACTGTTGGAACAGGTTTTTGTTTGAAGATACTTTGTTTGGGCTTGTTGGGATTAACCGAACCATGATTATCTATAATATGAGCTAGTCTGTCTCCAACTCCCTTCCAGTTCCAATTAAGACCACCAGATTGGGAAGATTTCACTAGCCCAAGAGGGTCAATCCACTCTGTGATATTCGATGCAAATTGATAGGGGTTCGCCCCGTCCAACAACCCAATTGGGTCCTGATTAACAAACCGCCCAGCATCAGGCTCATAATACCTGAAGAAGTTGTAATGCAGCCCCGTCGCACGGTCAGCGTACTGGTTTTGAAGACGAAAGCAGGTTTGCGGTTGAGGCGTACGTCAAGAAACTATTTAAATTCTCCCAATAATTTTTTTCTTAATTCAGCAAATTCATCCGATAAATTATTTTTAAGTTCAGTATAAATTTCATCATCAATTTTACTTTGAGTGAATAGTGTCTTTTCAATATAAGGGATAACTTTTTTAGAACTAATTGAAATTAAAAATGCAATAATTTCATTGTAAATATAAGATTTTTCATTAAATTGGCTTAGTTTATCTATTAGTAAATTTTCAATTGATTCTGATTTATAATGTTTTCCTTTTAATCCATACAATACCCATGAGATAATTTTGTGATGCTTGCTGTTTAAATTTTTTATAAGATATTCTTTTATAAAATTTCTTTTTGGGAAATATGCAGAACTAAATGCAATAGAAATAATTATAGAATATCTATTTATATTCCAAATAGAACTAATATTATTTTCTATAGTGCGAAACTCTTCTTCTCCTAGATTATATTTTTTAAATAGATGTCCTAAAGAAGATATTGCAGATGATTTCACTTTAATACTTTTGTCATTTTGAATAGAGTAAATTAATATAGAGAAAATTTCTTTCAATTCCGTAGTGCTAAGTTCTTCTTGTATTTGTCCCAAGATAAAATTTGCAATTTCTCTATGTTTACTATATCGACTTGTTAAGAGGATATTTCTGATTATATCAATAATCTCTTTATACTGAAAAAATTGTAGTCTTTTTGCTGCTTCATATTGAATAATAGTATTAGAATGTAGTAGTTTTTCTAATAAGTCATTGATTGATAGATCTTTACATTCTAAAAAAGCGTCAAAACTTGAAATTCTATCATTTACCATATTATTTTTCCTGTTACACTTATCTTTCGAATGCCAAGAATGGCAATATTCCAAGCTTTTTGAGTAGATTTAGCTTGTTTGGCAGATATTTTTCCACAATCAATTAATTCTTACAATACTTCACATTTATCTGGTTTTTTCCTGTACTTTGAAAATACTCATTTATTTTTTCATAAACTTGATTAGCAACCCCAGTATCTACTTGATTACCATTTGCTGCCATCATTACTGTATCAAGAGCTTTTTTCCCTTTTTCATAAATAATACCTATACCTAAAGTTACAAGCGCAGCTTTACCTAACGTAATCAATTCAGGAGCAATAAGGGGTATTGCAAAAACTGCCAAGCCTTTAGGGTCGATCCATCTTTATCGGTCATATCTCGAGGGATGCCGATTTGGTCGCAGTGAAAGTAGTGGGTTTGTTGTTGGCTTTCGCCGTCTTCGGTTGTCCAATTGTGTACCTGTGCCAAAGGTTCGTAAGAATCCGGGTCGGTGTAGATATAGATATATCTGCCGTCTGGTTGGACTTCCTGCAAGAGGTGGCTGCCGTCCCAAACGAATCCGGTTTCCTCTTCGAGGTTGTCTGAAACTTCTTCGTTTTTCAGACGGCCTTTGCCTATCCTTCTGCCCAGGGCGTCGTAGGTGTAGGCCCAAGTCTCTTTCGTGCCATCTTTTTTGAAGATTTCCGCTTTAACCAGTTGGTCATGCAGATCGTAGAAATAGTTCTGTACTTCGCCGTCGGCCAGTTCGCGGTGGATCAGGTTGCCGAAGTTGTCGTAGGGTCGGCAGACCGTCTTGGCCGTATTCGTAGGCTGTTTTGGCTTAGATTGTTATGGAAGAAATATTTCAGACGACCTCACAAAAGGATTGAGGTCGTCTGAAAAATAGAAACCGCGTACGCACACATCCTACCTCTAGATTGTAGGTTTCATACGAGCTGTGGCTTGCTTTGGGGAAATTCAATCATTATATCCAACTTTTGGTTCAAACATGTTCAACATGATATTTCTTTAAAATAGGATGATTCAATAGAAATTCTAGATATTTTTTACAAAGTTTCTCTCCGCATAATTTATACACATTAAAGAAAGTGGGAAGTAGTATATCGGATACCGTAGCGTAGTTCTCAAGTGCATCAGTGAATTGTTCCTCATCTGATAACCCTCCTAGTATAAGTTGAGTAAAGTTTCTTTCATGTGATGATGTTTGTGAATCATAAATTTTCCAAACTCTTATGCGCTCCTTCTTCAATTCATCATTTGATAAGGCATTGGATAAATTCAATAGAATTTTACGACATGTATTTTCTGCTAATTTTATTAAAGTATCAGGTATTTGATTATGAATACAAGGACTAGATAAAAGTACGTTTTTGATGAAATCATGCGTAATTATCTGAACATCATGATAATTCATGGCATCAATATCAAATGTATCGGTTAATTTTCGTCCTGCTATAACATCAGGTCTATTTACTTCAGTCATTTTAACCTCCATTACCGTCGCGAATTCCAAGATTTTTTAATACGTGGCTACAGGAAGGACATGCACGCATAGGTTTTCCTTTTTTGTCGTTTCTGTTTGCTGTAGAGACAGAATTTTTTGCTAATTTTCTAAGCTCTTCCATATTGGTAACATTTGCCTTTTCTGCCCCTTTACTGAGAGCCTCTGCTTCAGCACATCTACCATGCATACGAGGATCAGAACGTTTATCAATGGGGACATTATCGTATGCTTCTTGAACAACGGGATGGGTAATACCTTTACCACCCTCTCCAGTGCTAAGGCCAGTTATTGTTCCTCCGGGTACATTTGGTCCAGTCCATGTAACTCTAGCACCAGTCAACCCTAAAAAATCAATCCATACGGAAGAATTCAAGCCATATAGATAGAAATTATTTCCACCCCATAAACCAATCGGATCTTGGTTAATAAATCTTCCACATTCTGGCTCATAATACCTGAAGAAGTTGTAATGCAACCCCGTCTCACGGTCGGCATACTGGTTCTGTAATCGGAAGGGTTGGTAAGCGCTATCCGTTACCTTGGTTTCGCTCTTCAGTTTGCCCCAGCCGTAATAATCGCCGAACCAAACCAGGTTGCCGTCTTTATCGGTCATCTCACGCGGGATACCGATTTGGTCACAGTGGAAGTAGTGGATTTCCTGTTTGCTTTCGCCTTCGGTATTGGTGTGGTTGCGTACCTGTGCCAAAGGTTCGTAGCTGTCGGGATCGGTGTAGATATAGGTATATCTGCCTCCGGTTGGACTTCCTGCAAGAGGTGGCTGCCGTCCCATACAAATCCGGTTTCCTCTTCGAGGCCGTCTGAAACTTCTCCGTTTTTCAGACGGCCTTTGCCTATCCTTCTGCCCAAGGCGTCGTAGGTGTAGGCCCAAGTCTCTTTCGTACCGTCTTTTTTGAAGATTTCCGCTTTAACCAGCTGGTCGTGCAGATCGTAGAAGTAGTTCTGTACTTCGCTGCTTTTACGGATTAAACGGGTAGCAGTCGTCATAGTTGAAATGCAGGATGGTGCCGTCGAGAAGGACTACCCTACCCATTTACATTTTAATTTCAATCTATCCCTGCTTGCTGATTGTTTTATTTGAAAACGAATGATACATATAGATTTTGATTGTTTTTAAAATTATCTAAATATTTTCTTGTTTCTATAATGCTATCACTTTGAATATTTCCTTCGTAATACCAATTGTCATAAGTGTGTTCAAATTTATTACTATTTTTTTTATATATATCTCCTCCTAGAATAAAAAAATTTAAATTATCTAAGATATCTATAATATCATTAGATAATTCTATGGGTATAATTACAGTATTTTCTCCTTGTTCAAATAGGCTGACTCCATTATTAATATAAATACTAATTAATTTGTTCATAAATTTACTTCCAGTAGTTATTTATTAGGTCTAAATAAACGGTGATTAATGTTGCCGTTTGGTTCTTTTATATATTCAAAAACACCTTCTTTTCCTTTATATCCTCCAGGTATTTCTAGTTTCTGTCGCGTTATTCCATCCCCCCCCTTAATTTTTGTTACTTTACCATATCTTGAAAAACTATCAGCAGCTTCAGGGAAACTATGATAATCTCCAGATGAGGCCTGCCTTTTAACTTTTTCTGTATATCTTGTCCCTTTAAAGAAATTTTTTGCTTGGCACTTGCCAATACATAATTTTGCAGCTTTACCTAAAACAGGTCCTGTTATTGCACCGATACCAGCTCCAAGAGCCACACTTCCATAATCAATATCATTCCATTCTTTACCATTAATTACATTAGAAGCGACTTGCATACCTGCATCGGTTGCAGCACCTGAAAGTGCACCCACTCCAATCGCAATCAGAATTGGTATAAAAGCTATATTTCCACTTGGATCTGTCCAAGTTTGGGCATTCGGCGCAAAAGCATACAAATTCTCCCCACCCATTAACCCAATCGGATCCTGATTCACAAACCGCCCAACGTTCGGCTCGTAATACCTAAAGAAATTGTAATGCAGCCCCGTTTCACGGTCGGCATACTGGTTTTGCAGGCGGAAGGGCTGGTATGCGCTATCCGTTACCTTGGTTTCCTCTTTCAGACGGCCCCAGCCGGTGTAGTTGCCAAACCACAAGAGGTTGCCGTCTTTATCGGTCATCTCACGCGGGATACCGATTTGGTCGCAGTGGAAGTAGTGGGTTTGCTGGCGGTTTTCGCCTTCTTCGGTTGTCCAGTTTCGGACCTGTGCCAAAGGTTCGTAGCTGTCGGGATCGGTGTAGAGATAGGTATACCTGCCGTCAGGGTGGACTTCCTGCAAGAGGTGGCTGCCGTCCCAAACGAAGCGGGTTTGGTTTTCGAGGCCGTCTGAAACTTTTCCGTCTTTCAGACGGCCTTTGCCTATCCTTCTGCCCAGGGCGTCGTAGGTGTAGGCCCAAGTCTCTTTCGTGCCGTCTTTTTTGAAGATTTCCGCTTTAACCAGTTGGTCGTGCAGGTCGTAGAAATAGTTCTGTACTTCGCCGTCGGCCAGTTCGCGGTGGATCAGGTTACCGAAGTGGTCGTAGTAATAGGTCGTGCCGTTGTAGGTTTTCAGGCGGTTGTCGGGGACGGTAGGGCTATTGTTATCGGACAGGATATTGTGCGCGGGGTCGAAGGCGAACAGTTCGTTGCCGGCTTGGGTAATCCGGCCCAGTTTGTCGTACTCGAACCGGGTCGTGCTCGTCCGCTGGTCGGTACTGTGGGTTAGGTTGCCGGTACGGTCGTAGCCGTAGCTGCGTTTGACGGCATAAGCCGATGCTACTGCATTTTTAGCTGTTTCGGTCTGCGTCAGGTCGTTGAGTGCGGCAATTTGCCTTTTCAGACGGCCTAAGGGATCGAGTTCGTAACGGCTGGCGAGTTTACCCTGTGTACGGTAGATTTCGCGGTGCAGCTTATCACGTTCGATGTCGGAGATGACTTCGTCGTCGAGGCTGATTTGGTGCAGGTGGCCGCTGCCGTAATACAGATAGTTGATTTGTCTGCCGTCGGGCAGGACGGTGGTGGTACGGTTGCCGTTGAAGTCGTAGTGGTAGAGGATGCTTTCGGTAACGGGCAGGTACAGCATGTCGTACTGCGCATTGCGCCAGTCGGTTTCGGGCAATCCGTTTCGGGCATTCTCTTCCTTAGTCGGTACCCTCCATTGGTGCTGGCCGATGATTTGGCCGTTGCCGTTGTAGTCGAAGCAGGTAATGCTGTGGCTGTTGGCGGCACGGACGAGGTTGCCGTCCAGGTCGTATTGGTAAACGGTTTCCTGAACCTTGTCGTTGTTGCGGGCGAGGGTATGGATTAAGCGTCCCAATACATCGCGTTTGAACTCGGTAGTCCGCAGCGGGGTTTGGCCGTCGAGGCCGTCTGAAAGCGGGGCGGCGTCTTTTTTGGGGACGGGTTGTCCGCCCAGCTGCGCCATCAGTTTGGCGGCAAGGGAGGCTTCGTCGCCGAATTCACGCTGTTCAATCAGTTCGTTGCCGGCGTTGTAGCGGTAGCCGGTGAGCTTATGGTCGAAACCGCTTTCTGCAATCAATCGGTCGAGGATGTCGTAGGCAAAGCGGTAGCGCGCACCGTTTTCATTGGTGAGGCCGACTAAGCGGCGGGCTTGGTCGTAATGGTAGCCGAAGGTATGGCCCAAGGCATTGGTGCGTCGGGTCGGCAGACCGTCCTGGCCGTATTCGTAGGAGGTGGTGTGGCCTTCGCCGTCGGTATGGGTGGTCAGACGACCTGCGGCATCATAGCCGAAGGTCTCCTTGCTGCCGTCGGGATAGAGGGCGAGGGTGAGGTGTTGATTGGTGTCGTAGTGGTATTCGGTGTGCTGTCCCAGCGCATCGGTAATACGCGCCAGCTGTCCTTCGGGGGTGTAAGAGAGTTTGGTTTCGTAACCCGAACAGTCGGTAATCCGGTCGGGCTGATGGTTTTCGTTATAGTGGTATGCGGTACTGCTGCCGTTCGGATCGGTTACCGACAGCAACAGACCGTTGCCGGCATATTCGAAACGGGTGATGTGTTTCAGCGGGTCGGTATAGGCCAATCCGGCCGCATCGCGGATAATGCGTTGGCAGCCAGGTACGCTCCAACCCTCGCCGAGCCAGCCGGTACCGTCTTGGTCGGAATAATAGCTGCGGCTCCATACTAGAGGCAAAATGCCTTCAAAGGCAAAGTCGGTTTCACCCTCCAAAACTTCAAACCGTGTATCGGATTCACCGGCCGACCGGCACCCACTGCACCCTTACAGGACAGACAGGTTTTAGGGGGAAGTCTTTTGCTGAACTTGCCGTTCATATGGAACATATCGCCGGTGCGCACGATATAGCGTTTGCGGATTTTAACCGAGGAAGAATGGCGCATCGGCCAGGCCGGTTTGGTGGCGGTACGGGAAAGTATGCCCTTGCGGCCCGGAAGTTATAAATAAAGTTGGATAATACTTGTTATTTTTTTTTGTGTTTCAACACTAATTTCCTGGTTAAAATTTTGGATTAATTTAAGAAAATCAATAATTAAGTTGATTTGATTAGTGTTAAATATCGTACTTTGGTCTCTTAGGGCAATATATAAAAAGTCAACAACGTAACCATATAAATAGAATTTAGATAAATTAGAAAAAATATATTTTAAACAGCAAGGAGTAAAATATAATATAGCCTTATTAGTAAAGGCTTGCCACTCTAGTGATTCAAGTATTGAGAGAAAATCATCGTATGTTATCTCAATCCAAGTTTTAGTAGATAATTGCATTATAGAAAATATATAAAAGTTATCACTATCATCAAAACTTATGATGTTATTTTTATCAACTTTAAAAATTGGGAAAGTAGGCTTAATTTTTTCTTCTAGACAATTTCGTTCTTGTATATATTTTACCTCCATAAGAAATTTTTCAAATTCATAATTCACTCCTAAATCTTTGATAAACTTAGAAATATATTCTAAAAAATCATAAATTATATTAATTTCATTTTTGGTTAAAGATTGTAGTAAATTAAATAGTTCACTTACTTCTCCTTGGGATATGTTAGAATAATAGCTAAATAATTCTATGAAATAATCATTATCTATACTAGGATTTTCTATTGAGTTTAGTAAAAGTGTATTTAAATGTAAAGCATTTTCATTTTTTTGTTTATCTGACATTTGATTTTTAATTAACAAAATTAGATTGTTTTTTTTCATGTCTTACTTTCTATATTTTAAGGTATGGCAGCATTTGCAGGAATTGTTCCCCATAAAGGAGGGAGTAAAGAAGGCAAAAACCGAACAATTCGATAAACTATATATGCAGCTCCAGCACCAGCAACAACTTTTGCTCCTGTTTCTACAGTAGACCTCGGAACAGCAGGATTTTTCCACTGTTTAGGCTGAGGAACTGGTTTTGTCGCCCACTTCCACGCCCCAGAAGGGGGACTTCCACAACCTGAATCGTTCCACTCCTGCAAACGGTCTCTAAGGCTTTTCTGTTGATTCTTGATTTCCTGTTCATGTGTTTTCCACGACTGGGTACCAGGACCATTGCGACCATTAATTTGTTCATTGAACCTATGGCGCAAACCATGAGTGCCACCATTGTTACATTTCCGTTTATCTCTATTAATTAATCTATCAATATCTTGCCCAATCTCTTCGCATGATCGTTTTGACTTTCCTTTTAGACCTAATGGATCAAGCCAACGAGATATATTGAAGGCAAACATATAAAAATTACTACCTCCAAACAACCCAATCGGATCCTGATTCACAAACCGCCCGACGTTCGGTTCATAATACCTAAAGAAATTGTAATGCAGCCCCGTTTCACGGTCGCAATACTGGTTCTGCAGGCGGAAGGGCTGGTATGCGCTATCCGTTACCTTGGTTTCCTCTTTCAGACGGCCCCAGCCGGTGTAGTTGCCAAACCACAAGAGGTTGCCGTCTTTATCGGTCATCTCACGCGGGATACCGATTTGGTCGCAGTGGAAGTAGTGGGTTTGCTGGCGGTTTTCGCCTTCTTCGGTTGTCCAGTTTCGGACCTGTGCCAAAGGTTCGTAGCTGTCGGGATCGGTGTAGAGATAGGTATACCTGCCGTCAGGGTGGACTTCCTGCAAGAGGTGGCTGCCGTCCCAAACGAAGCGGGTTTGGTTTTCGAGGCCGTCTGAAACTTTTCCGTCTTTCAGACGGCCTTTGCCTATCCTTCTGCCCAGGGCGTCGTAGGTGTAGGCCCAAGTCTCTTTCGTGCCGTCTTTTTTGAAGATTTCCGCTTTAACCAGTTGGTCGTGCAGGTCGTAGAAATAGTTCTGTACTTCGCCGTCGGCCAGTTCGCGGTGGATCAGGTTACCGAAGTGGTCGTAGTAATAGGTCGTGCCGTTGTAGGTTTTCAGGCGGTTGTCGGGGACGGTAGGGCTATTGTTATCGGACAGGATATTGTGCGCGGGGTCGAAGGCGAACAGTTCGTTGCCGGCTTGGGTAATCCGGCCCAGTTTGTCGTACTCGAACCGGGTCGTGCTCGTCCGCTGGTCGGTACTGTGGGTTAGGTTGCCGGTACGGTCGTAGCCGTAGCTGCGTTTGACGGCATAAGCCGATGCTACTGCATTTTTAGCTGTTTCGGTCTGCGTCAGGTCGTTGAGTGCGGCAATTTGCCTTTTCAGACGGCCTAAGGGATCGAGTTCGTAACGGCTGGCGAGTTTACCCTGTGTACGGTAGATTTCGCGGTGCAGCTTATCACGTTCGATGTCGGAGATGACTTCGTCGTCGAGGCTGATTTGGTGCAGGTGGCCGCTGCCGTAATACAGATAGTTGATTTGTCTGCCGTCGGGCAGGACGGTGGTGGTACGGTTGCCGTTGAAGTCGTAGTGGTAGAGGATGCTTTCGGTAACGGGCAGGTACAGCATGTCGTACTGCGCATTGCGCCAGTCGGTTTCGGGCAATCCGTTTCGGGCATTCTCTTCCTTAGTCGGTACCCTCCATTGGTGCTGGCCGATGATTTGGCCGTTGCCGTTGTAGTCGAAGCAGGTAATGCTGTGGCTGTTGGCGGCACGGACGAGGTTGCCGTCCAGGTCGTATTGGTAAACGGTTTCCTGAACCTTGTCGTTGTTGCGGGCGAGGGTATGGATTAAGCGTCCCAATACATCGCGTTTGAACTCGGTAGTCCGCAGCGGGGTTTGGCCGTCGAGGCCGTCTGAAAGCGGGGCGGCGTCTTTTTTGGGGACGGGTTGTCCGCCCAGCTGCGCCATCAGTTTGGCGGCAAGGGAGGCTTCGTCGCCGAATTCACGCTGTTCAATCAGTTCGTTGCCGGCGTTGTAGCGGTAGCCGGTGAGCTTATGGTCGAAACCGCTTTCTGCAATCAATCGGTCGAGGATGTCGTAGGCAAAGCGGTAGCGCGCACCGTTTTCATTGGTGAGGCCGACTAAGCGGCGGGCTTGGTCGTAATGGTAGCCGAAGGTATGGCCCAAGGCATTGGTGCGTCGGGTCGGCAGACCGTCCTGGCCGTATTCGTAGGAGGTGGTGTGGCCTTCGCCGTCGGTATGGGTGGTCAGACGACCTGCGGCATCATAGCCGAAGGTCTCCTTGCTGCCGTCGGGATAGAGGGCGAGGGTGAGGTGTTGATTGGTGTCGTAGTGGTATTCGGTGTGCTGTCCCAGCGCATCGGTAATACGCGCCAGCTGTCCTTCGGGGGTGTAAGAGAGTTTGGTTTCGTAACCCGAACAGTCGGTAATCCGGTCGGGCTGATGGTTTTCGTTATAGTGGTATGCGGTACTGCTGCCGTTCGGATCGGTTACCGACAGCAACAGACCGTTGCCGGCATATTCGAAACGGGTGATGTGTTTCAGCGGGTCGGTATGGGTCAGCAGGTTGCCCACTTCGTCATAGGTATAGCCGTGGTAACGGCTTTCGGTATCGCTTTTGCGGATCAGTCGGTAGTTGTCGTCATAGTCGAAATGCAGGATGACGCCGTCCGGACGGGTAATACTTTCTACCTGGCCTTCGTTGCTGTACTGATAACGGGTAACGCGTCCCATTGCATCGGTATGGCTGAGCAGACGGCCCAAGTCGTCGCGTTCCATCAGGTTGGTGCTGCCGTCGGCAAACACCCGTTTGGTCAACTCATTGTTGTAATCGTAATGATATTGCTCGGTACGGCCCAGTATGTCGGTTACCTCGGTGTAACCTTCGTGATAGGTAAAACGCCATTCCTCGCCCAAGGAAGTCCGGTTGCGGATGACTTTGCCGGTCGGGGTGTAGTGGTCGTATTCGTATTCCGATACCAATCCGGCCGCATCCGTATGCGACACCATCAGATTGTTCTTATAGCCGAAGCTGCGTTTGACATTACCGTCGCGGCCGATGACGCGGATCAGGTCACCACTGCCGTTGTATTCATAGCGGACCAGCGGCGTACCGACCCGAACGGTTTCGCCAAAGGCGGGTAAACCCTCCAACAGCGATACCGACAGCAGCCGCATTTTGGGCGACTGTTCATCAGCCACATTGCCGAAGTTCAGCGAGAATACCCGGCCGTTGCCGTCAATAATGTATTGCGGCAAACCGGTCAGCGGATGATAGACGAAACGCTGATGGTTGCCGTTGGCGTCTTCCACCGCGACCAAAGGGAAGAGGGTGGAATCTTCATCCGAACCGTCTTCAGCGACCACCAAAGGGGCAAAACGCAGCGCTATCGAACCGTCCAGCGAAGCAATGACGTAATGGCCGTCCGGGTTCTTGCTGAACCAAATCTGTTCGCTCTCGAACAATACCGGCTCTTCGTCATCTTCATCGACTTCCGGCAAAGGGAACAAACGGCCCTGATCGTCGATATAGGCCAATCCGGCCGCATCGCGGATAATGCGCTGGCAGCCCGGTACGCTCCAGCCCTCGCCGAGCCAGCCGGTACCGTCTTGGTCGGAATAATAGCTGCGGCTCCATACCAAAGGCAAAATGCCTTCAAAGGCAAAGTCGGCTTCACCCTCCAAAAACTTCAACCCGTGTATCGGATTGACCGGACGGCCGGCACCTACCGCCCCCTTACAGGACAAACAGGTTTTAGGGGGGAGTCTTTTGCTGAACTTGCCGTTCATATGGAACATATCGCCGGTACGCACGATATAGCGTTTGCGGATTTTAACCGAGGAAGAATGACGCATCGGCCAGGCCGGTTTGGTGGCGGTGCGGCTTTTTACCCCTTTACGGCCAGGAAGGGCGATTTCGTCGCCATAAGTTTTATCCGTCTTACTGGCATTAAAGACAAAAGCAGGCTTGCGGTTGAGGCGTACGTCTTTGGCGACGGTCTTGGCACCGCCGAGATCGGCAAAGAGTGGGAAGGGGATGGGTGGAACGGAAGGGGGAGCGGGTGGAGGAGGCCAACAGAAATCGGGGACGGTAAAGACGACCCTGAAGTCGCTGCTTTTACGGGCGATTTTATTGACGGCCATGGGGTGCTTTACTCCAGAGATTGGATAGTGATATAGAAGAATAATATCCGTTGACTGAATCTTACTTTATTTGGATATGAAAAGAAAAGCGTACTGAAAAATTTCAGATAGGATTTTTGTGTAAGTCATTGTATAGCTAGGAGAAACAGGAATGAATAGACTAAAATACTAGCACTATGAATTTAACATAATATAAATTATGTAGTTTTTCCCTATACCTAACAATCGCCGTTGTTTATTCCTGTTTGTTAACTATTAGTCAATCTTAAAAGATTCCGTATAATACTCCAATTTTTAGTATAAAATCAATAGGTTTTAAGTTGCTTAATTTTACTGTAACTCTACCACTGAATTAATGAGTAATGGAATAGTGTCCAGGGAAAATAGCTTCTACTATACTAAGTACCTCCAACTTCCTTGAGATAAGTGCCTTAGCAGTTTGAGACCTTTGCAAAATTCCTTTTCCCCCGACAGTTGAAACCCAAACACAGGTTTTCGGCTGTTTTTGTTTCAAATATCCACTGATTCTACTCAAATACCCCCTTAATCCCTCTTGGATACCTGATTAATCAGGCATCCAACCGCCTTTTAGGCAGCAACAGGCGCACTTAGCCTGTTGGCGGCTTTCAAAAGGTTCAAACACATCGCCGTCAGATGGCTTTGTGCACTCACTTTGAGCAGACCAAAATAGGCTGCCCGCGCATAGCGGAATTTACAGTGTAACGTACCGAAGCTTTGTTCGACCACATAACGGGTCTTCGACAAATATCGGTTACGCTTCGTTTGAGCTTCCGCCAGCGGACGGTTGCGGCAGGCTTTTCGCATTATGTGGGGAAAATTAGATGGAAATTATTGGTGTGGGTAAGGGTGGGAAGGGTTTACCTGTTGAGGCCGTCTGAAAAGTATAGACTGCCGAAGCCGCTTTATTCGGCGATGCGTTCTATAGGCAAATCCGTATTTTCCAATAAATCCTGCGCCTGCCAGAGCCGCTCTGTTATGAGCCACTCACCGAAGTTCATGCCTGTGGCTTGAGAAAAATGGCGGATAAAGGTTCGGCGGGAAACGGTTAATTTGTTTTTACGCCCAAGCGGTTCAGCGCGTCAATGGCAGGCTGGGAAACATGGTCGCCGCGTGCGGCGGATTTTTGATACCAGCGCACGGCTTGGGTCATGTCTTTTGCCGTGCCAATGCCGTTTTCGTAACAATAGCCCAGCCAGTATTGCCCCGTGATGTCGCCCGCTTCGGCTGCCTGCGTGAAGTAGGCGAAAGCGGTTTGCGCATTTTGGGCGACGCCTTCGCCGTTCAGATACATCAGACCCAGATAACGCGGCGCTTTCATATGCCCCGCCGTCCAGCAGGGCTTTTGCCTGTTCGTTTTGATGCGGAACGGCGGAGCATGCGGCGAGAAGGGCGGAGATGGTAAGCGCCGATAGTTTGGATTTCATGGGCGTTGCTTTAAGAGTGGGGAAAGGATAGTTTAGGAATATCATGCGGTTACAGCAAGCGACAAGTGCAGGCTGCTTTTATGCTTTTAAGCAGCCTTCATTTTGCTGCGCAAAAACGCAATAAAACATTTTGTTTTTGCCGGCAACAGCCGCGTGGCAGTTAGGGCATAAATGGGGATGCTCTGTCCTTTCCAGTCAGGCAGTATATGTTTCAGACGACCTGAGGCTTCGTATTGTGCTGCCATTTTTGCCGATATAAAGGCAACCCCCAAGCCATGCGCAGCCATGCGCGCCAGCATGCCTATGCTGTTTACGGCATAGGGCGATTGCGCGGTGATGAGTACGGTTTCTCCTGCCGTGTTTAGCAAGGTCCAATTTGAGGTCGTCTGAAAACGTAGGCAGTCGGCAGCGGGTAAATCCTGCGGGGTTTGCGGCTCGCCGTGTTTGGCCAGATAGCTTGGAGAGGCATAGAGATAACGTTCATCATGCATCAGCACTGTGGAAATATACCCTGAATCGGGCTGTTCTCCCGCGCGAATGACCAAATCGAACGGCTCACCAATCAAATTGACTTTACGTGGCGTAACATCCATTTCCAGCTTGATTTCAGGGTATTGTGCGGCAAAATCAGGGAGTAGGGGTGCAAGAAATTCATAAGAAAAATCAACGGGGAGCGACACACGCAGCACGCCGTACGGACGCACCAGCATCCCGCTTAGCTCGTCATGAATCCGTCGCGCTTCCTCCATAATAGGCTTGACCCGCTCGAAATAACGCCTACCGGCTTCGGTCAGCTCAACCCGCCGGGTCGTGCGGTTCAAAAGCTGTAAACCCAGCTGCTTTTCCAATTCGCCGACTCTGCGTGATAACGTTGATTGCGGCATCCCCAGTTTCGCGGCTGCTTTGCTAAATCCCTTGGCTTCCGCCACTTCGGCAAATAACGCCATTTCGTTTAAATAATCCATTGATAGTTGTCCATTGCTGATTTCAGGTAGCTTATTATATCCAAAAATGGATAAGTATTATCTATAAAACCATATTGTTCTGAAAAACAATCTTCTCTAAAATACGTTTTATTAAATCTCAACCACACTTTAAGGAGTGAAAAAATGTATAAGCCCTTTAATTCCCAAGATTCTGTAATGCTTTTAGTCGACCACCAAGTTGGCACGATGAGTTGGGTCGGTTCAATTTCATTTGAAGAAATGAAACGCAATGCGTTGATGCTTGCTAAATCTGCGGCAATATTGGGAATTCCTACTGTTTTAACTTCCAGCATGGAAGAGCACGCCCAAGGCCCATTGTTGTCAGAACTAGAACAGATTTTGCCTAAAGAGTTTGCTAACCGTGTTAAACGTGCGGGTATTGTAAATGCAATGGCTGATGAAAATTTTGCCGCTGCTGTCAAAGCTGCAGCGGGTAATCGAAAACGTATCATCATCGCCGGGGTAACCAATGATGTCTGCACCGTATATCCGACATTGACCCTTTTGGAAATGGGTTACGAAGTGCAAGTAGTTGCCGATGCGGGCGGCTCTCCAACCAAAATGGCCGATGAATCCTCACTGCGCCGCATGGATAAAGCGGGTGCAACCATTACCAGCACCAACCAGCTCATTGCCGAACTGGCACAGACCTGGGCTGATGAAAACGGACAAAAACTCTTACAGGTGATTGCCGAAGCTTTGCAAGCATAAATCGTAAATTGTGTAAAAGCAGCCTGCACTTTGAAAATTTGAAGTGCAGGCTGCTTTTTTCAGGTAATCTTTTATATCCAAAAATGGATAAGTGTTATCTATAAAACCATATTTATCTGAAAATCAATCTTCTCTACAATACGTTTCATCAACAACACAACAGAAAAGGACAAACATTATGCAACTCTTGACTTCCTACAAACTTGGCAGCATCGAATTGAAAAACCGTATGGTGATGGCCCCGATGACCCGTAGTCGCAGCTTTTCAAAAGGCTTGGCAACTGATTTGATGGCTGAATATTACGCCCAACGCGCGTCCGCCGGACTGATTTTATCCGAAGCCATCAATATTTCCGCCGATGCGATCGGCAGCCCGTTCACCCCCGGCCTGTACACTGCCGAACAAGTAGAAAGCTGGAAAAAAGTAACCGATACGGTACACAAAAAAGGTGGCGTGATTTTCGCCCAACTCTGGCACACCGGCCGCGTCGCGCACTCGGTAGATAGAAACGGCGTGCTGCCTGTTGCGCCGTCTGCCGTCAAAATTGAAGGCATGCAGCATTTCACATCGCAGGGCGTAAAAGATTATGAAACGCCGCGGGAAATGAGCATCGCCGACATCCGCCAAACCATTGCTGACTACGCACAAGCAGCTAAAAACGCTATTGCCGCAGGCTTTGACGGTGTGGAACTGCACGCGGCAAACGGCTACCTGCCACAGCAATTCCTGTCCGATTCCGCCAACTTGCGCACAGATGAATACGGCGGCAGCATCGAAAACAAAGCACGCTTCACCTTAGAAGTCATGCACGCACTGATCGACGCAGTGGGCGGTGACAAAGTCGGCATCAAAATCAGCCCGCTGCACCCCTACGCAGGCATCGCGTTTGACGATCCGACCGCAACTTATACCTATTTAATCAACGAATTAAATAAACTGAATTTTGCCTTTGTCGAGCTGATGAAGCGTGCTCCGACATTCCCGCTGCTGCCACATTATCCGGTAGACGACGAAATCGAACGCTTTGGCAAACTCGTTAAACAGACTTTAATCGCCGGAACGGCTTACACCCGCGATACGGGCGACGCGGAACTGGAAAAAGGTATTGCCGACCTGATTGCCTATGGCGCAGCGTTTTTGGCCAACCCCGACCTGCCTCGCCGCTTCGAGCTGGGCGCAGAGCTGAACACGCCAGATCGCGCCACCATGTTCGGCGGCGGGGAACATGGCTATATTGATTATCCGTTTTTGAAATAGGCAAATAAAAGCAGCCTGCACTTCAAATTTACAAAGTGCAGGCTGCTTTTTTCAGGTAGCCTTTTAGCTTCGCAGAAACTCGGCTTCCTTTGGAAACTTCGTTTTAACTTCGTTGAAGCTGCGCTTTTAGACGACCTGAAAAGCGGCTACCCGTTTCATCGGTCATGATTCCGTTGTCCAAACGCGTTCGAATTCTTCGGCGAAACCGTGTTGCGCGGCGTAGGTTTGCAGTTGTTGCAGCCAAGTCTTCGGGGCGATGTCGGCGGCGGCGCGGGTGGTGTGCAGCAGGTAGGGGCGTATATCGAAAGCTTGGACGATGTGCTGGCTGACGGTGTTTAAGGCTTAGGGATTGTGGTCAGATTGCCGCTGTATTGTTCCAGCGCGGCGTTGAGCGATTGGTAGTGCATGGAGCATCATTTGAAAGGCGTTCAGCGATAACTGATGACGATCATCGTACTGCCGTCTTTATTATAGTAATACGCACCCGCATTGCCCCATGCAAATCGACGGCATTTGCCTGCTGCCGATGTTTCAATGGCGCAAGGGGAAACGCCCAGCTGCTTATCCAACCATCGATCAAATTGTTTTCTGCGTTGTAATTCGCGCTCCTCCGACCATGCTGCCCAGCTTGTTGTCTTCGCCTATCGGGCAGAAGAATATGGATAAGCGCTCCAGCCGCTGCTGCCCGAACTGGGCGGTAAGGGTGTATTGTTCGGACTGTTTGGTAAATGACAAACCGAAAAATGTTATTCCCGCTTGCAGATGATTCGGGCTGGATTTTGGGAAGCATGCAATCCAGTCATCAAGCGTGGTGTGTGCAGTGATGGCCTTGCCGTCCGGCAGGATGATGCTGCCGTTTTCAGGGTTTATCTTCATCGGTTTGAATTTCCAAATATAGTTTTCAGACGACCTGAAACCGTATTCATACCCATGTCCGTTTTATCACACCTTTAAGCCGCACGATTGCTCATTTTAGCAACAACCGTCCCTGTCTCGCCAAATTCAAAGTAGCCAGTAACAGAAACATAACCAAGCCGGAGCCTTCGGTGGCAAGGAAATAGCCTAAAAAAAGTAAATGCTGTTCGGCAATAAAATGGAAACCGCAGCCCGTCTTGCATTTGCTGAAATTCAAGCCCCGAAAATTAAAGTGGCGGTACTGGCAATTAATGAGAGTGCGCGGTACAAAATCAGCTCGAACAGCGGTAAATCGATTTCGTGCTGGTTACAAAAGAAGAATGATGAATGCTAATGATAGGTATGATAAATTTCCCTTTATGGTCTGTAAATAGCGTGTAAGTGAATGCACTTTTAAAAGATGCAGTAAAAAGGCATAATTTAAGCTCTCATATTTGTTTTAGGAGCAAAAGATGAATATTTTATTATTGGATGGCGGTAAAAATTTTGGCCATTCACATGGCGAGTTGAACCACACACTTCATAAAAAAGCGAAAGAAGTTTTGACCGCACTTGGACACAATGTAAAAGAAACCATGATTGATGCTGACTATGATGTTGAAGCAGAAATCGAAAAATTCTTATGGATGGATGCCGTGATTTGGCAGATGCCAGGCTGGTGGATGCACGAGCCTTGGACAGTGAAAAAATACATAGACGAAGTATTAACCGCTGGACACGGCAAGCTTTACCATAGTGATGGCCGCCATCGTGTCAATCCAACCGAAGGCTACGGCACAGGTGGTTTGTTGCAAGGCAAAAAACACATGCTCTCGCTTACTTGGAATGCCCCGATTGAAGCCTTTACTCGCGAAGGCGACTTCTTCGAAGGTAAAGGTGCGGATGCGGTGTATATGCACTTCCACAAACTTAATGAGTTCATCGGTTTGACCCGTCTGCCGACATTCTTATGTAACGATGTGATTAAAAATCCACAAGTAGAACAATACTTATCCGATTACCAAGCACATTTGGAAAAAGTGTTCGGCTAATGGAAAAAAAGGTGGGTAAAAATGCCCACCTTTTTAGCCATACGATACCACTAAAATATTGGCTCCCGATTGATGTACTTTAACGATATCGTAAAGGGCGGCCATTGCACGTACTGCTAATTGTTCAAAGGTTTTGCCACCATTGCTTAATGCTTTATAAGCTGCCGGGTCATTGGTTAATTGTTTGAATTCGGTTAGCTTCCGCAGGTCAGAGATCTGCATACCTTCCCAACTTCCAAATGATTGCTCATTTAGTCCACAGTGCTGAAAAAGAGGGATGGGACGCTGGCCGATAATATGGCTAGTCGTATCAATGGCACGTTGTAAAATGCTGGAATAAGCAGCGGTAAATTCTACTTGTTGTAGCGCTATGCCGGTTTTCTGAGCTCCTGTAATTCCTTGAATGAAAAGAACAGGCTGCACTACAACCGTTTTGTTATTACTACTAAAAGGATGCTGGATGAAATTGAAAGAACCGGGGATTTAACAACAAGGGATTTATTGAGAAAAAGCTGGAGCATTTGATAAAAGGTCGTCTGAAAAACCTTTCAGACGGCCTTTTACTTTTGAATTTTGTAAGTGATTGTACTACTGAGCGAAACAGGAGTTAGTAGGCTAAAATGCTGCCATTATGAATTTAACATAATATAAATTATACGAACTTATGTCAGTCGGTATGCTGTAATTTCTATAATTATGGCCACAACCAAGCCCATGTGCTTCTGCCTTCGCCTTGCAGTAAAACTAAAGTTCTACAAGCTGAGGCTGTATTCATGCATTCGAGGCCGACTCCGTAAGTTGATAAGGCTGCGGCAATTTTGGGATGCATGAATTGTTGTTTCGCTCCGGTACCGATAATGATGACTTCAGGACGGTTTTCTGCTGTCTCAATTGCTGATACAAAAATTTGTTCGTTTAATTCTCCGATGGTCGCTTGAGGAATGATGCTCACTTTGCCATCTTGCCAGCAAATGGGTTCTGAGTATGCTTGTTCACCGATTTGCAATATGCCTTGTGAGGATGAAAAAAATGATGTGGCTTCATCGATATGGTTTTCTGTGATTTTCATGGCAATTCCTGTTTTTATGGTAGAACGATTTTTCAGACGGCCTTGGGAAACTTACAAAAAAAGGTGCAAAATCAAGCAATATCAGGTAGGATTCAACGTTTGACCTTGTGCATTGATGCTTTGCTCTGAATTTACGATTGCAAGCGATTATAACAAGCCTTGGTTTTTCGTGATTATTTTAAAGTATCGGCTCAAAAGGAGACACAATGAAGCCAGTAAATATCGGTCTTTTAGGTTTGGGTACAGTCGGTGGCGGTACAGCCACTGTATTGCAGGACAACGCTGCGGAAATCAGCCGCCGCTTGGGACGTGAAGTCCGTATTTCTGCTGTTTGTGATTTGAGCGAAGAAAAAGCCAAACAAATTTGCCCAAATGCTGCTTTTATCAAAGATCCGTTTGAGCTGGTTCAACATCAAGATGTTGATGTTGTTGTTGAATTGTTTGGCGGCACCGGTATTGCCAAAGATGCGGTATTAAAAGCGATTGAAAACGGCAAACACATTGTTACTGCCAATAAAAAACTGCTGGCTGAATACGGCAATGAAATTTTCCCTTTGGCTGAAGAAAAAAATGTCATGGTGCAGTTTGAAGCTGCTGTTGCCGGCGGTATCCCTATTATCAAGGCTTTGCGTGAAGGCTTGGCTGCAAACCAAATCCGTAGCATCGCCGGCATTATTAATGGTACTAGCAACTTCATTCTTACTGAAATGCGTGAAAAAGGCAGTGCGTTTGCAGACGTATTGAAAGAAGCTCAGGCTTTGGGCTATGCCGAAGCTGACCCTACTTTTGATATCGAAGGTCATGATGCCGGCCATAAAATTACCATTATGAGCGCATTGGCATTCGGTACGCCGATGAACTTTTCTGCCTGCTATTTGGAAGGTATCAGCAAACTTGACAGCCGCGATATCAAATACGCTGAAGAACTTGGCTACCGCATCAAATTGTTGGGTATTACCCGCAAAACCGACAAAGGCATCGAGTTGCGTGTACACCCTACTCTGATTCCTGAAAGCCGTCTGCTGGCTAACGTTAACGGCGTGATGAATGCTGTTCGTGTCAATGCTGATATGGTTGGTGAAACCTTGTATTATGGTGCAGGTGCCGGTGCATTGCCGACTGCTTCTGCCGTGGTTGCCGACATCATTGATATTGCCCGACTGATTGAAGCGGAAACTGACCATCGTGTCCCTCACTTGGCATTCCAACCTTCACAAGTTCAAGCGCAAAATATTCTGCCTATGGATGAAATTACCAGCAGCTACTATCTGCGCGTTCAAGCAACTGATGAACCGGGCACTTTGGGTCAAATTGCCGCCCTCTTGGCCAAAGAAAATGTTTCTATTGAGGCTCTGATTCAAAAAGGCGTGATTAATCAAAGCACTGCTGAAATCGTGATTCTGACTCACACCACAGTGGAACACAATGTTAAACGCGCTATCGCAGCGATTGAAGCTCTGAGCTGCGTGGATGCTCCGATCACCATGATCCGCATGGAAAGCCTGCATGACTGAGCAACAAACGGAAAGGCCGTCTGAAGAGCAACTGGTAGCCAGAAAAAAAGCCAAGGCAAAAATCCGCACCATCCGCATTTGGGCATGGATTATTTTGTCTTTGCTGGCGCTGACTGCCCTGCTCTCACAATGCGCCATGAACAAGCCGCAGATGAAACAAAATGTGGTGGAATCTTGCGTGAAAAACATTCCTTTTGCTGAAAAATGGCAAGCTGATTTGAAGGCAAAAGGTTTGGATGCTCAAAACGAGAAATTAGCTCAAGACTATTGTGTCTGCATGTGGGATCAGCCTTTAAGCAAACTCTCTGACGAGCAAATCCGAAACTTCGGCAAAATCAGCCCTGAGGAGCAACTCAAACTCTTGGGGGGCGCGGAATCTTTTGAAGCACGCGATCAGCAATGCGTAGCTGATTTAAAGGCTGAGTGAACCAATATCGGTTTAAGCCAAAGCTACAAGGCCGTCTGAACAACAGACGGCCTTTCTTATATTGAATAAATAGTAATAAGAATTGATTTCATTATATTTTAAGTTTAAGATAGCTTGGTTAATTGCTTTTCTATGGTTATTGCCATGCGTTACCACTTTCCTATTGCCGTTGATATTTATGATTTTTTGTATACCGGCCGGTTTGACTATCTGGAAATCGGACAATCGGCAGAGTCTATTTTGCAGATGTTTCCTGCGCCTGATTGCGTCCCTAAAGGCTTGTTGGTGCAAAAAGGCTGGAATATTTGGCTTTATGGTGATATCGAACTGCATTTCTCCGACAATCGGCTGACACAGATTCGCGCTGATTTTCAGCCTGATGCTGCACTAAGTGGCGGCCGTTGGGTAAAGTTGAATCCGTGGTTTTTTGCAAATGGCTGCCTTGATGTATATGCCGTCATTCAACGCTTGGTACAACGCAATATCGATTTTATTAAAACGGAAACGCACACCAATTTGATTTTACAGCTACAAAGCGGAGTTGAATTGATTTTTGAAAAATGTCGGGGCATGCAACTTGCCTCATTCCGCAAACAAAAAGCTTCCCTGCCCCATTGGGCGCGTGAAACGGCTTCTTAAATAAACAATGCCGTCTGAAAACATCATTTCAGACGGCATTATCAGTTACAAACCATTCAATAACTGTCGGATTTTCGTCATCGCCATAGAAGTCTGTTCATTACAGCCCACAGTCCCTACTCCGCTATCAAAGCAATCAATGCTGCTGACGCTGCAAAAGTGGGCATAGGCCATTTTCAACTCCCTGGCCAAAACAGCTTCGGGCATACCGGTCATACCGAGTACATCTACGCCGTCACGTCGATAACGGGCAATTTCTGCGCGGGTTGGACGGCGTGGGCCTTGCAGGCAACCATAAACGGCGGAGTCGTAAATCGGCACATTGTGCGCTTTCGTGATATTTAATAACTTTTGTCGCAATTCATTGCAATAAGGGTTGAAAAAATCGGTATGGACGACAGGGCATTCTTGGCCTTCAAAAAAAGTATCTTTACGGCCATAGGTATAGTCAATCAAATCGTCCGGCAACACCAGACTGCCGTTTTCAAAATCAGGGTTGATACCGACGACTGAAGAAATGGCAATAATGTTTTCAACGCCTAAAGAGTGCAATGCCCAGATATTGGCGCGATAGTTGATTTCATGCGGCGCGATGGTATGGCTGAAGCCGTGTCGGGCGAGAAAAACAATGTCCAAGCGCCCCAACCTGCCGAACAAAATAGGACTGCTGGTTAAGCCGTATGGAGTGCGTACGATTTTTCGTTCAGTAATTTCGAGTTCCGGCAGTTTGGTCAAACCGCTGCCGCCGATAATGGCTAACATATAGACTTCCTTTGTTATCAATGGCCGTCTGAAACTTGGATTTCAGACGGCCTTAATATCATCGATTTATTTATGTTTGTAGAAATGGCTGCCGAAATAGGCAGATGCACCTTCACGCAATAAAACCAATGTTACGGCGGCAAGCGGCAGACCGGCAAGCATACCGACAAAACCCATCAGTTGTCCGAAAGCCATCAACGAGAAAATCACCCAGAACGGAGACAAACCGATGCGGTCGCCGACGATTTTAGGCGTAATGAAAAAGCTTTCCAAGAATTGTCCGACACCGAATACAGCCCAGACCATCAACAAACCCTGCCATGAGCCATATTGCAAAAGCGCGGCAACTGTCGCCAGCAAAAGGCCGGTAAATGCACCCAAATACGGAATAAATACCAAAATACCGGCAATCATACCGATGGCAAAGCCGGAATCCAAACCGACCAGCATCAAGCCCAAGCCATAGACCAAGCCCATAATCATCATCACCATCAGCTGGCCACGCAGAAACTCGCCCAAAACTTCATCCATATTGCCGCTGATACGCGTGTAAGTTTCGATAAAACGGCGCGGAACCAATTTGCTGATTCCGGAAGACCAGCGTTTCCAATCCAACAAGAAGTAATACAGCAGCAAAGGTAACAACACCAAATTGCTGACGCCGCTGATGACGTTACCACTTTGACGCATCAAGGTAGGAATCCATTCTTTGAGCGTATTGCTCAACTCATCCGTATGCGACTGCAACCATGCAATAATTGATTCTTGATCGATTTGAATATAATCCCCGCTGACGCTATTGAGCCACGGCAGCAATTTGTTTTGAACAAAGCCTACGATTTGTGGCAGGCGTTCGGCCAGATTGTTAAACTGGTTCAACAACATAGGTACGATAATCAGCACCAACGACAGCAATATCAGCAAAGCCAGTGCCATAATAATCATAGAGGCCGGCACGCGACGGATACGCTTCAGTTGCAACCATTCGACCAAGGGATTCAAAACATAGGCCAAAACGGCAGCTACGATAAACGGCGTCAAAACATCGCCCAAGGCATATAAAAGCCAAATAAAGGCCGCGATAACGCAAGCCATAATAATCCACGGTTTTACACTGCGCGCTTTCTTTTGATACATAAAAAGGTATTTCCCAATTGATGTTTAAGGTTTTCGAAATAAATAAGCAGTATAACAGATTCACAAAGGCCGTCTGAACGCGTGACGGCTATTAAGATAAAATAAAAATTGTTGACAATAATGCTAAAAAAATCAGCCTGAATCCTCTAATTTAAGATAAAATACGCTCCGACAATCTACCCATACCCGAATAAGGAAATCCAATGAGCACTTCTTTGAGCTATCGTGACGCAGGCGTGGATATCGACGCAGGCGATCAACTGGTCGAAAACATCAAACCTTTTGCCAAGCGTACTATGCGCCCTGAAGTGTTGGGTGATTTGGGCGGTTTCGGCGCTTTGGTCGAAATCGGTAAAAAATACAAAAATCCGGTATTGGTTTCCGGTACGGACGGTGTCGGCACCAAGCTGAAACTGGCTTTCGACTGGGATAAACACGATACTGTCGGCATCGATTTGGTTGCCATGAGTGTCAACGACATTTTGGTTCAAGGTGCAGAACCTTTGTTTTTCTTGGACTATTTCGCTTGCGGCAAGCTGGACGTTGCCCGCGCAACTGATGTGATTAAAGGTATTGCCCAAGGTTGCGAAGAATCCGGTTGCGCTTTGATTGGCGGTGAAACTGCCGAAATGCCGGGCATGTATCCCGAAGGCGAATACGACTTGGCCGGTTTTGCCGTCGGCGTGGTTGAAAAAGAATGCGTGATTAACGGCCGCAGCATTCAGGCCGGAGACGTTGTTTTGGGCTTGGCTTCCAACGGCGCACACTCCAACGGCTACTCTTTGGTACGCAAAATCATCGAGCGCGACAATCCCGATTTGGACGCGGAATTCGACAACGGCAAAACCTTGCGCGAAGCCATCATCGCCCCTACCCGCCTGTATGTGAAACCTATCCTTGCCGCTTTGGAGAAATTCACCATTAAAGGCATGGCCCATATTACCGGCGGCGGCATTACCGAAAACGTACCTCGCGTTTTGCCTGAAAATACCGTTGCACAAATCGATGCCAAAGCGTGGGAATTGCCTAAACTGTTCCAATGGCTGCAAAAAGCAGGCAATGTGGAAACCCAAGAAATGTATCGTACATTCAACTGTGGTATCGGCATGGTCGTTATCATTGCTAAAGAAGATGCCGATGCAGTACAAGCATTCTTGAGCGAACAAGGCGAAACCGTTTACCGTTTAGGCGTTATTCGTGAGCGCAACGGCGACGAACATCAAACCCAAGTGGCTTGATTTGAGATGTAATTAAAAAAGTGCGGATGATGAGTCCGCACTTTTTTGTTTACACTGCCCTAGCCTACTTCTTCCAAAAAGCCGGCCAACTGTGCCGTATCGTGGGCAATCATCAGCTCTTCATTGGTCGGCACGACCAAAACAGCCGGCATAGAACCTGTCGGGCTGATGATACCGGAGTTGCCGTAGCGTTTGTCCATGTTGGCTTTGGTGTCGATGTGAAGACCCAAGAAATCAAGATAGGAAACGGTTTTGGCACGGATGTTACGCGAGTTTTCGCCGATACCGCCGGTGAACACGAGCGCATCTACTCCGCCGCAAGCCACAGCCATCGAAGCAATATATTTGGCAAGGCGGTAAGTCATTACTTCCAGAGCCAAACGTGCGCCTTCATGGCCTTCATCCGCAGCGATTTCTAAAGAACGGCAGTCGTTGGAGAGTTCGGAAATACCGAGCAATCCTGATTTTTTGTTCAGCATTTCATCAACTTGGGCAACATCCAAACCGGCATGTGAAGTCAGATAGCTGTATACGCCCGGGTCGATGTCGCCGCAACGGGTACCCATCACCAAGCCTTCAATCGGCGTGAAGCCCATACTGGTGTCAACGGATTTGCCGTTTTTAATGGCGGTAATGGATGCGCCGTTGCCTAAGTGGGCAATAATCATACGGATGTCTTCCAGAGGTTTGCCCAAAATCCGTGCGGCTTCAGGGGCAACGTAACGCATGCTGGTACCGTGGAAACCGTAGCGGCGGAAAGCGTATTTTTTACGCAATTCGCGCGGAACGGCATAAGTGTAGGCACGCTCCGGCATGGTTTGGTGGAACGAAGTATCCATCACGCCGACATTGGGCAGGCCCGGGAAGTGTTCTTGCGCAGCCAAAATACCGTTGATATTGGCAGGATTGTGCAACGGAGCGAGCGGAATGCAGGCATTGAGTTCGTCCATTACTGCTTGGTCGATCAAAACAGATTCGCTGTATTTTTCGCCACCGTGGGCGATGCGGTGGCCGATGGCTTTGATGCGGTCGTGCAGGCCGTGTTTTTCAAGCTCTTTCAACAGCATACCTACGGCACCGGCATGGTCGTTACGGCCGGTCAAGGCTGTTTGGCATTTTTTGCCGTCTTTGCTGAACGTAATGATTGCTTCGGGCGTACCCAAGCGTTCGCCGAGACAGCTTAAGAGAACTTTGCCGTTTTTACGGTCGATAACGGCACCTTTGAGTGAAGAGCTGCCGCAGTTCAGAACAAGTATGAGTTGGTTGGACATGGTGTTTCTCCTTTGAATTTTTGATTGTTTTTTTGGCTTCAGGCCGTCTGAAAAGAGCAAGAACATTTGAGAGCTTTTCAGATTGCCTTTGGTTTGGTGTTTAGTCAGGCTTTATGCCCAACCTTAATCTCCATTGCAGGTATCGATACCTGACTAAAATCTGCTTATTTGGTTTTCAGACGGCCTTGTTTAATAGCGTGGCCGTCTGAAAACTTAAAAGCAATCTTCCGGCACTCGGACTTGTCCTTCCATAATCACGCGTGCGCTACGGCTCATGACTGCTTTGGTGGCCGTCCATTGTCCGTCCTGACATTCGGCGGCTGCACCGACACGCAGTGTGCCTGACGGATGGCCGAAACGGACTTCTTTACGCGCTCCGCCTCCGGCTGCAAGGTTGACCAGCGTACCGGGCACGGCGGCGGCGGTAGCGATGGCAACTGAAGCGGTGCCCATCATGGCGTGGTGCAATTTGCCCATGCTCAGTGCGCGTACCAATAAGTCGATGTCGGCAGCTTTGACGGTTTTGCCGCTTGAAGCGGTGTAATCGGCCGCAGGGGCGACAAAAGCGACTTTCGGAGTATGGGCGCGGGTGGCGGCTTCGGATACATCGCTGATCAAGCCCATTTTCAGCGCGCCATATGCGCGGATGGTTTCAAATTTTTCCAGAGCCGCGGCGTCGTTGTTGATGTCGTCTTGCAACTCTTTGCCTGTGTAGCCCAAATCTGCGGCATTCAGGAAAATGGTTGGAATGCCGGCATTGATAAGCGTGGCTTTCAGACGGCCTATATTCGGCACATCAATTTCATCAACCAAATTGCCGGTTGGGAACATACTGCCTTCGCCGTCGGCTGGATCTAAAAATTCGATTTGTACTTCGGCTGCCGGAAACGTTACGCCGTCAAGCTCAAAATCGCCTGTTTCCAACACTGCGCCGTTTTGCATCGGCACATGGGCAATAATGGTTTTGCCGATGTTTTTCTGCCAAATTTTGACGGTACACAGGCCGTCTGAAGGGATTTTGGATTTATCGACCAAACCTTGTTCGATGGCAAATGCGCCCACGGCGGCGGTCAGATTACCGCAGTTGCCGCTCCAATCGACAAAAGGTTTGTCGATGGAAACTTGTCCGAACAAGTAATCGACATCGTGATCGGCGCGTTCGGATTTATCCAAAATCACGGCTTTACTGGTGGACGAACTGGCATTGCCCAAACCATCAATCTGTTTGCCGTAAGGGTCGGGACTGCCGAGTACGCGCAAGAGGATTTTGTCGCGTGCCTCGCCTGCTTGCTGTGCAGCGGCCGGCAGATCGGTACGTTTGAAGAAAATGCCTTTAGATGTACCGCCGCGGTAGTAAACGGCTGGGATTTTAATTTGCGGCATTTCGGATTCTCCTTTGTATTTTTTAGTATGGTTTTTTCAGACGGCCCCTCAAACATTCGAGGCCGTCTGAAAACCTTTTTTAGCGTAGCCCGGGCATTTTGACGATACCCGATTTACCTTACGCTGCATTTCCTTCTAAAAAGTCTTGTGCGAAACGTTGCAACACGCCACCGGCTTCATATACCAACACTTCTTCTGCGGTATCGAGGCGGCAGGTCACCGGAACTTCGACGGTTTCGCCGTTTTTACGGTGAATCACGAGGGTCAGGTCGCAACGCGGTGTGCGTTCGCCGACAACATCGTAGGTTTCCGTACCGTCCAGTTGCAGGGTATGGCGGTTGGTACCCGGTTTGAACTGCAGCGGCAACACGCCCATACCGATCAAGTTGGTGCGGTGGATACGCTCGAAGCCTTCGGCAACAATTGCTTCCACTCCGGCGAGGCGTACGCCTTTTGCAGCCCAGTCGCGGCTTGAGCCTTGACCGTAGTCCGCGCCGGCAATGATGATGAGCGGCTGTTTACGGTTCATATAGGTTTCGATGGCTTCCCACATGCGCATCACTTGACCTTCAGGTTCAACACGAGCAAACGAGCCTTGGCGTACGCTGCCGTCTTCGTTTCTCACCATTTCGTTAAACAGTTTCGGATTGGCGAAGGTTGCGCGTTGGGCGGTCAAGTGGTCGCCGCGGTGGGTTGCGTAAGAGTTGAAGTCTTCTTCAGGCAAACCCATTTTCGCCAAATATTCGCCTGCGGCACTGCTGGCCAAAATCGCATTGGACGGCGAGAGGTGGTCGGTGGTGATGTTGTCGGGCAAAATCGCCAGCGGACGCATACCGCTCAACGTGCGTTCCCCTGCCAGTGCGCCTTCCCAGTAAGGCGGGCGGCGGATATATGTGGACATTGGACGCCAGTCGTACAGCGGGCTTGGTGCTTTTTGTGCTGTGCCGGTGTCGAACATCGGGATATAAACGTCGCGGAATTGTTGCGGTTTCACATATTCGGCAACGATGGCATCGATTTCTTCATCGGTCGGCCAGATATCTTTCAGGTGGATTTCGCGGCCGTCTGCAACGCCGAGTACGTCGTTTTCAATATCGAAACGGATGCTGCCTGCCAGCGCGTAGGCAACGACCAACGGAGGCGAAGCAAGGAAAGCCTGTTTCGCATACGGATGGATACGGCCGTCAAAGTTGCGGTTGCCTGACAATACGGCGGTAGCATACAAATCGCGGTCGATGATTTCTTTTTGGATTTTCGGATCCAGCGCGCCACTCATGCCGTTACAGGTGGTACATGCGAAGGCAACGATACCGAAACCGAGTTTTTCCATTTCAGGCAGCAGACCTGCTTCTTTCAAATAGATTTCGGCTACTTTTGAACCCGGGGCAAACGAAGATTTCACCCAAGGTTTGCGTTTCAAGCCGAGGCGGTTGGCATTGCGTGCCAACAGCGCGGCGGCGACAACGTTACGCGGATTGGAAGTATTGGTACACGAAGTAATCGCGGCAATAATCACTGCTCCGTCAGGCATTTGGCCGTCTGAAGGCTCTTCGTAAGGTTTTGCCAAGCCTTTGCTGGCCAAATCGGCGGTCGCAAAACGGGCATGCGGGTTACTTGGACCTGCCATGTTGCGCGTTACGCTGCTCAAATCAAATTTCAATACGCGCGGATAAACGGCGGTTTTCAAGGCATCTGCCCACAAGCCTGCGGTTTTGGCGTAGGTTTCCACCAATTTCACTTGCGCATCATCGCGACCGGTCAGTTTCAAATAATCAATGGTTTGCTCATCAATAGCGAACATCGCGGCAGTCGCACCGAACTCGGGGGTCATGTTGGAAATGGTGGCACGGTCGCCGATGGACAGACTTCTTGCGCCCTCACCGAAAAATTCGACAAATGCGCCAACCACGCGCTCTTTACGCAAAAATTCGGTCAGTGCCAACACGATGTCGGTGGCAGTAATGCCCGGTTGACGTTTGCCGGTCAGCTCAACGCCGACGATATCAGGCAGACGCATCATGGATGCACGACCCAACATTACGGTTTCAGCTTCCAAACCGCCCACGCCTACGGAAATCACGCCCAATGAATCGACGTGCGGCGTATGTGAGTCAGTACCGACGCAGGTATCAGGGAATGCCACGCCGTTTTTGACTTGGACAACCGGCGACATTTTTTCCAAGTTGATTTGGTGCATAATGCCGTTGCCCGCCGGAATCACGTCCACATTTTCAAATGCGGTTTTTGTCCAGTTGATGAAGTGGAAACGGTCTTCGTTACGTCTGTCTTCGATTTCGCGGTTTTTGCGGAAGGCATCAGGATCGTAACCGCCGCATTCAACGGCCAGAGAATGGTCGACGATGAGCTGGGTTTGCACCACCGGATTCACTTTGGAAGGATCGCCGCCTTTTTCGGCAATCGCATCGCGCAGGCCTGCCAAATCCACCAACGCTGTCTGACCCAGAATATCGTGACACACCACGCGCGCCGGATACCAGGGGAAGTCGATTTCCTGTTTTCCCTCAATCAACTGGCCCAACCAGCTTTGCAGCGTAGGCAGGTCGACTTTGTCTGCGCGGTTAACCAAGTTCTCAGCCAAGATGCGGCTCGTGTAAGGCAGCTTGTCATAAGAGCCTGGTTTGATGTCTTCACACGCTTGACGCGCGTCGTAATATTCCAAATCCGTACCGGGCAAAGCTTTGCGGTAGCGTTGGTTGGCAGTCATGTCGGTTCTCCTAAAATCTATTCTTTTTTTGGTTTTGGGGTTTCAGACGGCCTGTTGATTCGGACCTTAAGGCCGTCTGAAACCATAAATTCTGTTTTATTGCTTGTTGTCTGAAATCTATTCGCGGTATGAAAAAAAATTGCTGCTCCGCTACCATCATTCCCGTATAGACGGAAATCCAAACTTAAATCTTTCAGTACTCTTTACAGCAGAACATTTCAACTTTTGAATTTCTGCCTGTATGGGAATGACGACAGCAGAGCAGCATGTTTTCCAAACGGCCGGCTCTCTCTCTCTCGCATACTGCACTAGGCCGTCGAAAAACGAAAACTTAATTTATTCATTGTTTTCAAACGGCATTTCGAGATGGGGCGGGCTGGCGGCCCACCCTGCTGTTACGCGTATTAGCGGTTTTCAATCTCCACGAATGCCAAATCTTCAGGGCCTGTGTAGTTTGCGCTCGGACGGATGATTTTGCCGTCTTTGCGTTGCTCGAGAACGTGTGCGCTCCAACCGGTTGTACGGGAAATTACGAACAGCGGTGTGAACATAGCGGTCGGTACGCCCAATTTTTGGTAGGAAACGGCAGAGAACCAGTCCAGATTCGGGAACATTTTTTTCTCTTCCCACATCACGCTCTCCAAACGTTCGGCAATGTCAAAGAGGCGCATATCGCCGGTTTCTTTGCTCAAACCGCGTGCCACTTCTTTAATGACAACGTTGCGAGGGTCGGAAATGGTGTACACCGGATGACCGAAACCGATCACGATTTCTTTGCGGCCTATGCGTTCGCGGATGTCTGCTTCGGCTTCGTCGGCATTGCGGTAGCGTTTTTGAATATCGTAAGCCACCTCGTTCGCACCGCCGTGTTTCGGACCTTTCAACGCGCCGATTGCACCGGTAATGCTGGAGTACATATCAGAGCCTGTACCGGCAATCACGCGGGCAGTGAAGGTAGAAGCGTTGAACTCGTGTTCGGCATACAGAATCAGTGAAACGTGCATGGCTTTGATGTGTGATTCGCTTGGGCGTTTGCCGTGCAACAAGTGCAGGAAATGACCGCCTATGGTCTCTTCGTCGCTTTCAACTTCAATGCGTTTGCCGTTGTGCGAATATTGATACCAGTACAGCAGGAGGCTGCCGAGGCTGGCGATCAGTTTGTCGGCGATGTCGCGCGCTTCACTTTCCGGATGGCTTTCACGTTCAGGATGAACGCAGCCCAGCATGGATACGCCGGTACGCATCACGTCCATCGGATGGGTATGTGCAGGCAGGCTTTCCAAAACTTTGATCACACGGATAGGCAGGCCGCGCATGGATTTGAGCTTGGTTTTATAAGCGGCCAGCTCGAATTTGTTGGGCAGATGACCGTGAATCAGCAGGTGGGCGACTTCTTCAAACTCGCATTTTTGTGCCAAATCCAAGATGTCGTAACCGCGATAGCTCAAATCGTTGCCGGTACGGCCAACGGTACACAATTCGGTATTACCAGCCGCAACGCCAGAAAGCGCAACGGATTTTTTAGGTTTGAAAGTCGGGGTTTGAGTAGTTTCAGTCATGGTATTTCTCCTTTGTATTTTTGTGGGTTTTATTTTTCAGACGGCCGATGCGGATTTGTTGAAAGGCCGTCTGAAAGCGGTTACTTATTTTTGAAACAATTTATCCAGTTTTTGCTCGAAGGCATGATAGTTCAGATGCTCGTACAGCTCGGCACGGGTTTGCATAGTGTCAACCACTGCGGCCTGAGTGCCATCGCGCATAATCGCTTCATAAACATTCAGAGCGGCTTTGCTCGCGGCGCGGAACGATGACAGCGGATACAGCACCAGTGACACGCCGTTTTCAGCCAGCTCGCTTTGGGTATAAAGCGGAGTGGAGCCAAACTCGGTAATGTTGGCCAATACAGGTACTTTCACTGCATCTGCAAATTGGCGGTACATTTTCAAATCGGTCATGGCTTCAGGGAAAATCATGTCTGCACCGGCTTCGACACAAGCTTGGGCGCGTTCGATAGCGGCATCCAAACCTTCTACCGCCAGCGCATCGGTACGCGCCATAATCACAAAGTTCTCATCAACGCGGGCATCTACGGCAGCTTTGATACGGTCGACCATTTCATCTTTAGATACAATGGCTTTGTTCGGACGGTGGCCGCAGCGTTTTTGCGCTACCTGATCTTCGATGTGAACCGCTGCAACACCAGCGCGTTCAAAGTTGCGAATGGTACGGGCAATATTGAATGCACCGCCCCAACCCACATCGATGTCCACCAGCAGAGGCGTATCCACGTTGTCCGTAATGCGTCGCGCGTCGATCAGCACATCTTCCATTGTGGTAATACCCAAATCAGGGATACCGCAAGAGCAGGCTGCCACGCCGCCGCCAGACAGATAGATTGCTTTGAAACCGCTTTGAGTGGCCAATCGTGCAAAGTAAGCATTGACGCAACCGACTACGGCAAGAGGGTTTGATTCTTTCACGGCTTGGCGGAAACGTGCTCCGGCAGAGTGTTGACTCATCATATTTCTCCTTTATAGACTTTTTTCAGTATTAATCGGGCGGCTCGTTTTTTTCACAACTTGAAACGAACCGTTTAAAAAGAAACAATCGTTCTAAAAACTGTTTTCAGACGGCCTGTAAAATTTCAATAATCAACTATCTAAAAATTTAAAATCAATAAATACAAATAGTTATCAAAAACAATAAATACAATAAGGCTGAAGCGAAGGCATACGTTTTTTAATTTTTATTAATCAGTATATGAATGCTGTTGGGGATACAGATATTTTAAAACCCGAAGCGTTCGTAGGAATGCGGAAACTGGATTCGGGTTGAGAGCCTTCAGACCGTCGGGACTGCCAATAAGCTGGCGGCGACGGGAGCGGCAGAGACGGGAGAAAATCTATAACAAGAGAGAGTGGTTTGATACAGATTCATGATGATGTTCCTTTGTAGTGCGATGTAGTTTTTATTTATGGAAACAAATTTAAAAAATAAAACCGGTCTTGTCAAACACTTTTTTCAAAAAAATTATAAAAAATTCAGTTATTAATAAACGATTTTTTCACAACAAATGTAAAAAACGGACAGGCTGTACCACATCAAACCCTTGTGTGGCCTAGCTTCTGTCCGTTTTGTGTTTTTGGCTGATAGTCAGAATAATTGTAAACAATCTGTTTAAAAATAATTTATAATTGATTCATTTATAAAGAACTTTTAAATATGCCGTCTGAAAAAATTAAAATTTTTGCCTTTAAATTTTCAGACGGCCTTTGCATGATGACTACTCTGCACTAAATGCCGTCTGAAAAGTCTGCTTGCCAATGGTAATGTCGGCAGTGTAATCATGGCGGCCTTCGACGCAAAACGGCAAGCGGATTTGCGCAGCCTGCCAACTTTGCGACGATTGTTGCGTCAGGTTGTAGCGGTTGAAGCCCATATCCATGTTTTTCATACTGAAACTGATACTGACAGCGCCCGTATTCTTCGGGACATTTTCCACTACAATATCGAAAGGCTCGTGTGTATTGATGGAGGTCGCACGCACTTTTGAACCGTCAGGCAGGACGCAGCCTTGTGTTAGACTACATTCGACTACATTCGCTTTTGTCTGTTGCCGCTGCCACCAATCCAAAAGCAGCAGTTTGGCCGCCGCAAACACAATCAGTAAAACAGCAGCAATCAGTAGTTTTTGATTTTTACTCATTTCAGACGGCCTCAATGTCATTATCGGTCAAAACAGCATGCACACCCATGCTCTGCCACTGTTCGCGATAAATGGAAACCATACTTTCCGGAGCAGCTACAATTAGCGGCATAGCCACACCTTGCGCCAAAATATCGACAACTTGCTTGGCTGCCGCTTCATTCTCCACTTTCCATACGACAGCATCGGCATTTTGCGCCTGCTGCCATTGTTCGGCGTTTTCAATGATTGGCCACACGCTGGATGCTTCTATCGGTTTGCCTTGCTGCCAATCGGCAAATTCCAACAATACGGCAGATGCGGTTTGATGCTGAGCCGACAGATATGGCACAACATGATATTCGCCCATGCTGTTTTGACCGCTCAAGCCGCTTTTCAGACGGCCTTGAAGTTGGCGCGGAATGGATAGGGAGCGTAACAATGCGCTATTGGCAGGCAACATCGGTTCAACGGTAAAATCCCCTGCCTTTTGCCATGCCCATTTCTGCCCTTCCCTCGATTGGATTTCGCCTGTCCATTGGTCGGCTTCCACCCATAAAAAATGCAGGCGTACATGTGCGTGTTCGTAGGAATGGACTTTGATCAGCCACGGCGTAGCGGCGAGGATACGGATGCCGAGTTCTTCTTCAAACTCGCGTTGCAAGGCTTGAAAATCGCTTTCGCCGGTTTCCACCTTGCCGCCGGCAAATTCCCAATAACCGGCATACGGCTTGCCCTCCGGGCGGGAACTGAGCAGGTAGCGGCCGTTTTTGTCGAGCAAAATTCCGGCAACCACTTGCACCAATGGACGTGTGTCTTCAGTCATCATGAGATTATTCTTATATGCGGCAGGCGACGACACCTGCCAATTTATGCGTAAAAAAATGATGTCGGGCCTATACGCCCGACCTTCAACAAATATCTAACCCTTCAGGCCGTCTGAAAAGGATGCTCTATTTCAGAATACTTAAAATCCGGCCTTATTTTTCCGCAATGACAAAAGCCATAACGGTATCCTCTTCATCACTCATGCTCAGATGACAGCCGCGGATGCCCTGTTCTTCCAGCCATTTAGTCAAAGTCGGTGCAAAAAACAATTCAGGCTTGCCCAATGCGTCATGTCCGACACCGATATTGCGGAAAGACACCACGCCGCGTATGCCCGTACCGACGGCTTTGGCAAAAGCCTCTTTGGCGGCAAAGCGTTTGGCAAGATAGTTAACCGGTTTGCCTGCCTGCGGAAACTCCAACAGCTCTTCCGGACTGAGAATGCGTTGCGCAAATGCCAGTCCGAATTTTTTGTTCAAACGGATAATACGTTTGAGGGAAACAATGTCTGTACCTATTCCGTAAATCATGGGTCTGCTCCTTATTTAAATAGTCAGGCCGTCTGAAAGTGTGGATACCGGCCAAAGCAAACCGCTTTAGCCTGTATGGCTGATGCCGTTAAGGCAGCATTCTGGCTCTGAACATGACTTCCTTCATTTGGCGGACCGCTTCAGGCAGGCCAAGGAAGAGTGCTTGGGAAATCAGCGAATGACCGATGTTCAACTCGCGGATGGCGAGAATTTGGGCAATCGGCGTTACGTTGTGAATGGTCAGGCCGTGTCCGGCGTTGACGATCAAGCCCAAATCGCTGGCGTAATGCGCACCGTTTTGAATGCGCTCGAATTGTTTCATCTGCTCGGCGTGGCTGTGCGCATCGGCATATGCACCGGTGTGCAATTCGATAACGGGCGCGCCGACATCATAAGCGGCTTGGATTTGCGCGTTGTCGGCATCGATAAACAAGGACACGCGGATGCCTGCATCGGTCAGAATTTTGGTAAACTCGGCCACTTTATCCTGTTGCGCTAATATGTCCAAACCGCCTTCGGTAGTTACTTCTTGACGTTTTTCAGGCACGAGGCACACATCTTCCGGCATGACGTTGAGCGCGTTTTCCAGCATTTCTTCCGTCAGCGCCATTTCCAAATTCAGGTGCGTACGGATGGCGTTTTTAACGGCAAACACGTCCGCATCTTTAATATGGCGGCGGTCTTCACGCAAGTGCATGGTAATCAAATCTGCGCCGTGGGTTTCCGCAATCAGCGCCGCTTCGACAGGGCTGGGATAAATCGTACCGCGCGCATTGCGGACGGTGGCAATATGGTCGATGTTTACGCCTAACAACATAATAATGTCCTTTCTTTAAAGTTTCAGACGGCCTGAGTCATTACCTATCAAAGGCCGTCTGAAAAAATTCAACTGCCCAAGCCAAACTGCTGCAACTGCTGCAAAACCTGCCGAGACTTGATGCCCTCGGGTAGAAGGTTGTCAATCAAAAGCCGCGTTACTTTCAAAGCCTGACCGAGGCTTTCCTGATGAACGAAACTGCCTTCCCTCAAATCGATTAAGGTCGCGCCCAATACGGCAACGCCCTTATTGAGAGCATGGAAACGGTCGGCCTCAGCCAGAGGAACCACAGCTTCTTCAGGCGTGAGCCAATAAGTTTCTTCGCCGTTGATTTCATTGCCGTTGCCGTCATGAAACAAATCGGGGGCGAAGCCCAAGCGTGTCAACAACGTCCATTCAAAACGGCGCAAAGCGGCAATATGGTTGGCCTCGCAACAGATGGTTTTCATGGTTTCCGCCAAAACATCGTAAAGCTCGGGCAACGGATCTTCGCGGACGGTCAACTTCAGCATCAACTCGTTCACATACAATCCGCTGAACAAAGCCCTGCCCTGCGGCTGCGGCCAACCGCCTATCCATTCGGCGCGATGTAAGGTCTTCAACTCCTGCGAACCATACCAAGACGCACTCACCGGCACAAACGGCACCAACACGCCGCGCAATTCGCTCTGCCGTTTGCGCGCGCTTCTGGCCAACAAAGCCACACGTCCATAACGGCGGCTGAAGGCCTCCACCCACAAGCTGCTCTCGCGCCAAGGGGTGGAAGCAAGCAGAAAGACAGGTTCGTGGTTGATGCGGTTCGGTTGCGCCATAAGGGTTTGGAAAGATAAAGATTGTGTCGATTATAACGGAAAATCGACACGAAAGGCCGTCTGAAAGGCCTGCTTCTGTGAACAACGCCTGAAAACCTTTATAATCCGTTTTCAATAATTTTCCGATTTTGTTGACTTTATGCCGAAATTCCAGCTCAAATCTACGCTTTCCATGCTTTCTCTCGCCCTGTTATCCGCCTGCTCCTTGGTGAAATACCAACCCATTGCTGGTATTGATGCAGTCGATTTGAAGCAAGGCTACCGCTTTGAAACCAGCAAACTCCAGCGGGAAGACGATGACGATACCTTAATTGTCGTCATGTTTTCAGGCGGAGGAACGCGTGCGGCGGCGTTGGGTTACGGCGTTTTGGAACAGCTCAACAAGCAGCAGGTAACCATCGGCGGCAAAAGAAAATCCTTGCTGGCCAACGTCGATGTCGTTGTTGGCGTATCTGGCGGCTCAGTTTTAGCGGCTTATTTTGCACTCAAGGGTGAAGAAACCATTCCCTTGTTTTATAAACGTTTCCTACACCAAAACTTCCAACGCCAAGTCGTCAAACAGGCATTCTCCATGTCCAATCTGCCCCGACTGGCCTCGCCTGAATACGGACGCGGCGATCTGTTGCAGGAGCAGTTTGAAAACTACCTTTTCGGCAAAACCACTTTCCGCGATTTGGAAAAAAATGCCAAGGGCCCGTTTGCCATCATTTCCGCCACCGATATGGGTATAGGCGAGCGTTTCAATTTCACGCAGGAATATTTCGACCCGATGTGTATCGACTTGGGCGACTTGCGACTTGCCCGCGCCGTCGCAGCTTCAAGCTCCATGCCTATGGTATTTGCACCGATCACCCTAAACAACAACGGCGGACGCTGCAACTACACGCCGCCGATCAAAATCGAAGATGCAGACGACAGCGAAACAGGCAGACAACAAAGCCGCACCATAAAAGAATTTTACGAGCGCTTCCAAAAATACGCAGACGGGAAAAACCGACCCTACATCCACCTGATAGACGGCGGCCTGACCGACAATCTGGGTATGCGTAGCCTTTTGGATATGACGGAAATGTACCCGGAAAAAATCCTGACAAACAAAATCCTGCAAAACAACATCCGCCATATCGTCGTCATCAACGTCAATGCGCAAAACCAAGTCAGCAGCAATTTGGACAAAACCGCGGCCGTTCCCGGTTTCCGCGACGTTGTCTCCTCTATCGTCAATATCCCCATTGACCAAAACTCGCAAGAATCCCTGCGCCGTTTCCGTGCCTTCGTCGATCAGTGGAATAAAGACAAACAAACCGACGGCATCAGCTTCTCCTTCGTCAGCCTCAACCTCAAAGACCTCCCTCCTTCCGAGTTAAGGGAAAAAGTATTGAACATTCCGACTAGTTTTTATCTGCCGCCGGAAGACGTGGACAACCTGCGCACCGCCGCCGCCGAACTGATGAAGCAGTCGCTGGACTATCGCAACCTGCTGGCAGAATTTGCGGCACACCCCAATCCAGACACTATCTTCGCAGCCCCGCCTCCGGATGCGCAAGAGTTCAAGCCATTGAACGAAAAGAAAAAGCAGTAGCAAACTGTTCCATAAAGTGTAGCTCTGTTAAAATATATGCTTCATCTTATATTTCAGACGGCCTCAATACCTGAGGCCGTCTGAAACACTTAACAATAAATAGAATCCAACCATGACCGAATTAAACACTCCCATCGTTACCGATATTGACCGCCCCATCCTCGTTCCGCCGGGCGGCCATAAAAAAGTCCTGCTGCATTCCTGCTGCGCCCCATGTTCCGGCGAAGTGATGGAAGCCATGCTTGCCAGCGGTATCGACTACACCATTTATTTTTACAACCCCAATATCCATCCGCACAAAGAATATATGTTGCGCAAAGAAGAAAACATGCGCTTTGCGGACAAATTTGGCATTCCCTTTGTCGATAAAGACGACGACTACGAAAACGACCGCAAAGAATGGTTCGCCAAAGCCAAAGGCATGGAATTTGAACCCGAACGCGGTATCCGCTGCACCATGTGTTTCGATATGCGTTTTGAAAAAGCGGCCCAATACGCCCATGAAAACGGCTTCCATGTTTTCACCAGCTCACTGGGCATTTCACGCTGGAAAGACATGAAACAGATCAACGGCTGCGGCCATCGTGCTGCCGAGCCGTACGATGACTTGGTTTATTGGGATTTCAACTGGCGCAAAGGCGGCGGCAGCGCACGCATGATTGAAATCAGCAAACGTGAGCATTTCTACCAACAAGAATACTGCGGTTGCGCCTACTCCCTGCGCGACTCCAATGCCCACCGCAAATCGCAAGGCCGCATCCCCATCAAGCTGGGCGTATTGTATTACGGTGATGAATCCACCCAATACGAGCCTCAAGCCGAAAACAAAATCATTGTTGAGAAATAAATATCAAAGGCCGTCTGAAACATTCAGACGGCCTTTGTTTAAATCAGACGATTAACGGCGGCGGAATTTGCCGTGATCAAAATCATCAAATGCTTGATAAGCGGCTTAGCATTGGATTTTTTGCTCGGCATAAGGCAAACCGCGGAACGCTTTTGCCGCTTTTCGGTTTTCCCTTAACTCGGCCTTGTTGCCTTTATAGCGATACCAAGCAGCACGGCGCTCAAGGTATTGCTTGCAGGTAGGATGCAATTTGTTTTTCTTAGCCTGCTGGTGTTTGCTCACATGATGGCCATGCGGTTTGGCCGCCGCTTCAGCAGAATAAGCACCCAAGCTCAATACGGCAACCGCCGCCAGTGCGGAACCTAAATTTCTCAACATTAACATGATTCGCCTCCTAAATAGTTTTTCCATTATATGTTTCGCCAGGGCACCGGCAAAACGCCCATTTTTTACATGACAAAAATGTGGTTAATTACTACATCATACTACTTGCTTTGCAAAATTTAACATACCTTCCATTTAGACGAAACCTGAATATAAATCTCTTTATTTCATAAGCCTCTAGAAAAATTCTGAACAAATGTGATGCAAACACAAAATAATACCAAATCGCCACAAAGCCAGATAAAATCTAGTTTAAGCCTCCCATCCCCTAATCCACACCCCGAAAAAAGCGCATTGTCAAGTCTAGTTAAACAAAGAAAAATACATTATATTGTGCCGTTCAAAGCAATCACATACCGTATCTTGTGTTTTTTAATGGGAAGACTGAACAATGAATGCAGCAACGAATATTAAAGTAACCAAACGCGACGGACGCTTGGAAAATATCGATTTAGACAAAATCCACCGTGTTGTTACTTGGGCGGCGGAAGGCTTACAAAACGTCTCCGTATCGCAAGTCGAGCTCAAATCTCATATTCAGTTTTACAACGGTATCCGTACCGACGATATCCATGAAACCATCATCAAGGCCGCAGCCGACCTGATCTCACAAGATACACCCGATTATCAATATCTGGCCGCCCGCCTCGCCATTTTCCATCTGCGCAAAATCGCTTATGGCGAATTTGAGCCACCTCACCTCTACGATCACGTTAAAAAACTGACCGAGGCAGGCAAATACGACCGCCATATCATCGCAGATTACAGCCGTGAAGAATTCGATGAGCTGAATGCCTATATCGACCACAGCCGAGATATGACCTTCTCTTATGCTGCCGTAAAACAGCTGGAAGGCAAATATCTGGTTCAAAACCGCGTTACCCGCCAAATTTATGAAACGCCGCAGTTTTTATATATTTTGGTGGCCATGTGTCTCTTCAGCAAATATCCGAAAGAGACCCGTTTGGATTACGTCAAACGCTTTTACGACGCCGTTTCCACATTCAAAGTATCGCTGCCTACACCTATCATGAGCGGTGTGCGTACGCCTACCCGTCAATTCTCAAGCTGCGTATTGATTGAATGTGACGACAGCCTCGACTCCATCAACGCCACCACCAGCGCGATTGTAAAATACGTTTCCCAACGTGCAGGCATCGGCATCAACGCCGGCCGTATCCGCGGCTTGGGTAGCGAAATCCGTGGCGGCGAAGCACAACACACCGGCTGTATCCCATTCTTCAAAATGTTCCAAGCGGCCGTTAAATCCTGCTCGCAAGGCGGCGTACGCGGCGGCGCGGCAACCTTGTTCTACCCATTGTGGCACATCGAAGCCGAAAGCCTGTTGGTATTGAAAAACAACCGCGGCGTAGAAGACAACCGTATCCGCCAACTGGACTACGGCGTACAAATCAACCGCCTGCTGTACACCCGTTTGATTAAAGGCGGCAATATTACCCTGTTCTCGCCGAATGAAGTTCCGGGTTTGTATGATGCCTTCTTCGCCGATCAAGACGAATTCGAACGTCTCTACACGAAGTACGAGCAAGACCCGAATATCCGCAAACGTACTTTGCCTGCAACAGAATTGTTCTCCACCCTGATGCAGGAGCGCGCCGGTACCGGTCGTATCTACATCCAAAACGTTGACCACTGCAACACGCACAGCCCGTTTGATCCGCGCGTTGCGCCTGTTCATCAGTCCAACTTGTGCATGGAAATTGCCCTGCCGACCAAACCGCTGGACAACATCAACGACGCAGAAGGCGAAATTGCCTTGTGTACCTTGTCCGCTTTCAACTTGGGCGCATTGAACAACTTGGACGAACTGGAAGAACTTGCCGATTTGACCGTACGCGCACTTGATGCCCTGCTGGATTATCAAGACTATCCGGTTGCAGCCGCACGCACCGCGACCATGAACCGCCGCACACTCGGCATCGGCGTCATCAACTACGCCTACTATCTGGCGAAAAACGGCGTACGTTACAGCGACGACTCCGCGCTCGGCCTGACCCACCGCACTTTTGAAGCCATGCAGTATTACCTGCTCAAAGCATCGGTAAACCTTGCCAAAGAATACGGCGCATGCCCTCTGTTCAACCAAACCGTTTATTCGCAAGGCAAACTGCCTATCGATACCTACAAAAAAGACTTGGATGCCGTGTGCAATGAGCCTTTGCACTACGACTGGGAAAGCCTGCGTGCCGATATCGTCAAATACGGCTTGCGCAACTCTACCCTGACCGCACTCATGCCGTCTGAAACCAGCTCGCAAATTGCCAATGCCACCAACGGCATCGAGCCGCCACGCGGATTGGTAACGGTCAAAGCATCGAAAGACGGTATTTTGAAACAAGTCGTGCCGGAGTTTGAAACCCTGAAAGACGCCTACGAAACTCTGTGGCAGCTTCCCGGCAACGAAGGCTACCTGAAACTTGTCGGCGTAATGCAAAAATTCGTCGATCAATCGATTTCCGCCAATACCGCCTACGATCCGAACAAATTTGAAGGCAGCAAAGTTTCCATGAAACAAATGCTGAAAGACCTGCTGACCGCCTACAAATACGGCGTCAAAACCCTGTACTACCACAACACCCGCGACGGTGCGGACGATACGCAGACCGATATTCAGGATGACGGCTGCGCAGGCGGGGCTTGTAAGATTTAGAGAGAAGATAAAGTTTGTTGTAATACCTTGAAGATTTAATTTCAAATGGAGAATGAAATTGCATTATAAAGATTATTTAAAATTAAGTGATGGTGATGTTGTGAAAGAATCATCACCTCCTGTTTTTGGCAAACATCTAGGACAGGAAGAAAAATATTCTTATGATGTTTTAAATAAAGAAGGTATTTTAACTAGTAAAGTTATAGTTACAGAGCATATGAGCATAAAGAAACCATTTAATAAGACAATTCATATAGTACAAACCGATATTGAAAATGGTGTTTTAGTTGATAAGATTATAAGGATTTAAATATAAAAATTTTGTTGCTCCAATACTGGTAAGTTCTAACTAATAATTTGTAATATTTTGAATCAGCACTATCTGGAAGCAAGTAGAGAAATAAATTATTTATATTTATTTCAAATAATTAATCTATCTTAGCCGGTCAAAAGGTCGTCTGAAACCCGAATTTCTAAATTTAAATTAATCCGAGAAACAGCCATGTCCTGCGAACACTTAACTATGTCATACAGCACCTTTTCCAAAACCAAAAACGACGCGCTGAAAGAGCCGATGTTTTTTGGTCAGCCGGTAAATGTTGCCCGTTATGACCAGCAGAAATACGAAGTATTTGAAAAACTGATTGAAAAACAACTGTCTTTCTTTTGGCGGCCGGAAGAAATCGACGTGTCGCGCGACCGTATCGACTACGCCAACCTGCCCGAACACGAAAAACATATTTTCATCAGCAATCTGAAATACCAAACCCTGCTCGATTCGATCCAAGGCCGCAGTCCGAACGTTGCGTTCTTGCCTTTGGTGTCTATTCCCGAGCTGGAAACTTGGATTGAAACGTGGAGCTTCAGCGAAACCATCCACTCGCGCAGCTATACTCATATCATTCGTAATATCGTGAATGATCCTTCAGTCGTGTTCGATGATATTGTACAAAACAAATACATCATCGCCCGTGCTGAAGACATTGCCTGCTATTACGATGATTTGATTGAATACACTCAGTATTACAATCTGTTGGGCGAAGGTTCGCACAATATCGGCGGCAAACTTGTTACCGTGTCTTTGCGCGAGTTGAAGAAAAAGCTCTATCTTTGCCTGATGTGCGTTAACGTGTTGGAAGCCATTCGCTTCTATGTTTCATTCGCCTGCTCGTTCGCTTTTGCCGAGCGCGAGTTAATGGAAGGCAATGCCAAAATCATCAAGCTGATTGCCCGCGATGAAGCCCTGCATTTAACCAGTACCCAGCATATGCTCAACCTGATGCGTGCCGGTGCCGATGATCCTGAAATGGCTGAAATTGCCAATGAATTGCAGGACGAGTGTTTCAACCTCTTCAAAAAAGCAGCCGAGCAGGAAAAAGAATGGGCGGCCTATTTGTTTAAAGACGGCTCAATGATTGGCCTGAACAAGGAAATTCTGGCTCAATACGTCGAATACATTACCAATCTGCGTATGCAGGCGGTTGGCCTGCCTGCCGGATTTGAAGGTGCGACCCAAAATCCGATTCCTTGGATTAACGCATGGCTGTCTTCTGACAATGTACAGGTTGCGCCGCAGGAGGTGGAAATTTCCTCTTACCTGATTGGTCAGATTGATTCGGAAGTCAATGCCGACGATTTGGGCGATTTCGAGCTGTAATCGAACATTCGGTTTTATGATCAAGGCCGTCTGAACGGTGTGGCAGAAATCTTTGATTTCGTCTTTACACCGTTTCAGACGGCCTTTCCAATCCAAACAAATCATATGGCACTCATCAGCACACACGACAAAACCTTCCAACTTCAACAAGGCGAAACCTTATTGGAGGGCTTGGAGCGCACCGGACACGAGGTTGAATACCAATGTCGCAGCGGCTATTGCGGTTCATGCCGGGTCAAAATCTTGGATGGGAAAGTCTCTTATGATAATTTTCCGCTCGCTTTTGTCGCGCCCGGAGAAATTTTGCCGTGCTGCTGTCGGGTTACTGAAGACATCAAACTTGATTGTCGGGAGCGCATCAAAGAGCCGGATTTATTTGATGTCGATTTATTTGAAGACAAATAAAAATGCCGTCTGAACATTGTGGCTGAAATCCTTGATTTCATGTCCACCGTTCAGACGGCATTTTGTTTAAGCAACCTTATTTACGTTCGCCAACCGGCAAAACAGTACGGCCGAAAGATTCGTTGATGACCTCTGCCGCTGCCAAGTAGAACGCACCAAGTGCAGTTACCAAGCCTAAGCAACCGCCGATATGGACGATGCTATGATTTTCCATGCTATCGCCAATGCCCAGGGCAAAGAAAGTCAGTGTCAAGAAAAAGAAAATACCGCTCAATACTTTAGGCTTGGTCAAGGTAGCCACAAACAGCATCAGCGAAAACATACCCCATGCGCAAAGATACCAGCCGATAAATGCCGGGGCTGTTTCACCTTTAAAAAAGATGGTAAACAAAGCCCATGTCCACCAGAAGGCGCCATAGCTGATAAAAGCGGTAAAGCCAAACGTATTGCCTTTCTTGAACTCAAACATACCAGCAATAACTTGGGCGATACCACCAAAGGCGAGAGCCATGCCCAAAACTAAGCCGACACCCTCTTGAGCAGTAAAAAAGCCGCCGTTAATCAGACTGAGCAACCAAGTTGTCAATGAAAAGCCACACAGGCCTACTGGACCTGGATTCGCCAGGTTTTCTTTAGTAGTAGTCATTTTATTTCTCCTCTAGTTATTGAAATAGGAAGCCTATTGTTACCTATTTTATTTAAAATTAAAAGAAATAAATTTAAAAAAATCAGGCCGTCTGAAAAATATTTTTCAGACGGCCTTGAATATTAATAATTAAACTATCCCAAAATTGCCAAGATTTTCCTCAATTCATTGGCATCAATTTGACCGGGAGCCGACGTTTTTCCTGCTGCACCAAAGGTTACGGCTGAGCCGAAAGCCGAGCCGGCCAGACGACTGATTGCACCGATTTTATTCATAGACATAGTAATAATCGGGCAGTTTATACTTTGTGAAACATCATATGTAGCCTGTAATAAGGTCAATACCTCTTGCGAAGATTGCGGCATCACGGCAATTTTGCAGATATCCGCGCCCCACTCGGCCATTGTTTTCAGACGGCCTGTAATGTCTGCCAAAGATGGCGTGGCTTGGAAATCGTGATTGCAAAGTAAGGCGGCAGCTTGATACTCATGCGCCAAAGCAATGGTTTGTTTTACGCCGCTTTCCTCGGCAAAAAGCTCGATGTCGATAATATCGGCTTGTTTGGAACGGATGATTTTTTCCAATAATTCAAAATAATAGTCGTCCGAACAAGGCGTATTGCCGCCCTCTTGCTCCCTTCTAAACGTAAACAGTAAAGGCTTGTCAGGAAAAGCCTGTCGGACAATGCCTAATTGTTCGGCAATAAAATCGGCATCAAGCGCCTCTTGGAAAAAATCCGCACGAAATTCAATAATGTCAAAAGCCGTATCTTTCAATACGCGCAAAGCCTGCTCCAATTCCTGCGTATTGGCGGCTACCAGCGGCACGGTAATTTTAGGCAGACCTTTACCGATCTCGATATTTTTGATGATGACAGGTTTCATATTGTTCCTTTTTGCTGTTCAAGCCAATCAGTGCAGATGCTCGTAAATGGTTTCCGCCAAGGCTTTACTGATGCCTTCCACTTTTTCCAAGTCCTCGCGGCTGGCCGCAATCACGCCGCGCAGACCGCCGAATCGGGTAAGCAATGCTTGGCGGCGTTTGCTGCCGATACCGGGGATTTCGCTGAGTGAGGAAGTAACGCGCGCTTTGTCGCGTTTTTTGCGGTGGCCTGTGATGGCAAAGCGGTGCGACTCATCGCGTACGGTTTGCAATAGATGCAAGGCCGGGCTATTGGGCGGCAGGCGGAAGACTTCGCCGGTAAAAGGCAGTATGAGTTCTTCCATGCCGGCTTTGCGCTCGGGGCCTTTGGCGATACCGACCAAAGGAATGTGCAGCCCGAGTTCTTCCCATACCGATACGGCTACGCCGATTTGCCCTTTGCCGCCGTCAATCAACACGACATCCGGCCATTTGACGGCCTCGCCGTTGGCTTCGGCTTCCTGCATTTTGCCGTAACGGCGCGTCAGGACTTCGCGCATGGCGGCATAGTCGTCGCCGGGTTTGGCGGTCGTGATGTTGTAGCGGCGGTATTGCGAAGGCTGGATGTTTTGCTCATCGTACACAACGCAGGACGCAATAGTGGCCTCGCCTTGCGTGTGGCTGATATCGAAACATTCAAGGCGGTTGAGGCCGTCTGAATCCATGCCGAGGATTTTGGCCAGTTCATCAATACGGTGCTGCTGGCTGCTTTGTTGCAGACGTCGTTGTGCAATCGCCATTTGTGCGTTTTGTTCCGCCATTTTCAACCAAACTTTGCGTTCGCCTATGGTTTTGGTGACAAACTGCATCTGCTTGCCGTGTTCGCCTTCCAAAGCCTCTTTCAGCGCATCGGGAACGGGAAAGTTGCTGATGATGATGTCGGGTTTGCTTTTGCCCAGATAGTGTTGGGCGACGAAGGCTTCGGCGTAATCTTGTCCGTTTGGCTCGGGATCGTTTTTGGTGTCGGGGAAAAAGCTTTTATCGCCGACGTGCCGTCCGCCGCGAATGCTGACCCAGTGTACGCAAACCAGGCCGTCTGAAACCGCCAGCGCAAGCAAATCGATATCGTTGGGATTGTTCGGATTTTTGCTGTCGATAAACTGATTACTCTGCATGATGCCGAGCGCTTGGATTTGATCGCGGTAACGGGCGGCCTCTTCAAATTGCAGATTGGCGGCGGCGGTTTGCATTTTTTGTTGCAGGGTACGCGTCAATTCGTCAGTTTTACCATTGAGGAAAGTCGCGGCCTCGCGCACGCTGTCGCGATAATCTTCTTCGCTGATATGACCGACACAAGGCGCGGTGCAGCGTTTGATTTGGTAAAGCAGACAAGGGCGGTCGCGATGCTCGAATACACTGTCTTCGCAGGTACGCAGCATAAAGACTTTTTGCAACACTTGAATGCTATCGCGCACGGCGTTGCTGTTGGGATATGGGCCAAAATATTGATTTGGCTTTTTCAACGTGCCGCGGTAATACGCCATTTGCGGATATTGATGGCCGCTTAGCATCAAATAAGGATAGCTTTTGTCATCGCGGAAAAGGATATTGTATTTCGGCGACAAGGCTTTGATGAAGTTGTTTTCGAGAATCAGCGCTTCGGCTTCGGAACGCGTGATGGTGGTTTCGATATGATGAACCTGTTTTACCATCAATGCGATGCGCGGCGAATGGTCGTTTTTTTGGAAATAGCTGGAAACGCGCCGCTTGAGATTGACCGCTTTGCCGACATACAAAACATTATTGTCTTCGTCAAAAAAACGATACACGCCCGGCAGATTGGGCAGATTTTTCAGAAAAAGAGGTAAATTGAACGGTTCGGTTGCGCTCACGGGATTTTCTTTTGGAATAAGCAGGCCGTCTGAAAACTTTTCAGACGGCCTTTTTCATTGACGTTTAAGATTCTTGAGACGGAGTATCTTCAGCTTCTACCACTTGGTTTTCAGCTGCATCGCTTTCTAAAGCGGCTTCATCTTCAGCCTCTTCAGCCACTCGCTCCAAGCTGACCAAGGTTTCGCCTTCATCCAGATTAATCAGGCGGACACCTGCGGCAGCACGGCCGGTCTCGCGGATTTGCTCAACTTTGGTACGAATCAGGACACCGCCGCTGGTAATCAGCATCAGGTCGTCGGTTTCACTGACCAAAGTTGCGGCAACCAAATCGCCGTTGCGCTCGCCGGTATTGATAGCGATATTGCCTTGGCCGCCTTTGTTTTTACGGCTGTAATCGGCAATCGGGGTACGTTTGCCATAGCCGTTGGCGGTAGCGGTCAATACTTGCAAATCGCTTTGTTCGGCTTCAGGGGCGAAGGTAATCAGGCTGACAATCTTGCCATCGGCCGGCAGGCGCATACCGCGCAAACCGCCACTACCGCGACCGGACGGACGGACACCGTGTTTGCCGCTTGGCAATGCGTTTTCGGCATTTTCATCATCCAGGCCGTCTGAATCTTCGTTTTCGGTTTCGATATCGGCATCTTCTGCTTCATCGTTACCGGATTTTTCCCAATATTCGTTAAAGCGGATGGCTTTGCCCAAGTTGGAGAACAACATAATGTCATCCGCACCGCCGGTTTGCGCTGCGCCGACCAAGTAATCGCCTTCTTTAAGCGCGATGGCTTTAATGCCTTGGCTGCGGACGTTTTTAAACGCAGACAACTGGACTTTTTTCACCATGCCTTGTGCGGTGGCAAAGAAGACGTATTGGTCTTCCGGGAACTCGCGGACGGCCAAGATGGCGCTGACTTTTTCGCCCTCTTCCAATTGGATAACATTGTTGATCGGACGACCTCGGCTGTTACGACCGCCTTCCGGCAGTTTGTACACTTTAATCCAATGGCACTTGCCCAAATTGGTAAAGCACATCAAATAATCATGCGTGTTGGCAACAAACAGGGTTTCGATAAAGTCTTCGTCTTTGGTTGCCGCTGCCTGTTTGCCGCGGCCGCCGCGACGCTGCGCCTGATAATCGGTTGTCGGCTGGGTTTTGATGTAGCCGCCATGAGTCAGGGTAACGACCATTTCGCGTTGCGGAATCAGGTCTTCATCTGCAATATCGCCACCAAACGGATTGATTTCGCTGCGACGTTCATCGCCGAAGTTGGCTTTGATGTCTGCCAATTCTTCGCGGATGATTTGGGTAACGCGTTCAGGTTTGGAAAGAATATCCACGAAATCAATGATTTTGCTCATCAGGTTTTTATATTCGCCGACAATTTCTTCCTGATCTAGGCCGGTCAGGTTACGCAGGCTCATGCGCAGGATGGCATCGGCTTGCAATTCGCTCAGGTAATAGCCTTGGCTGTGCAGACCCAAATTCTCTGGCAAGCCTTCAGGGCGCATCATGTGCAGGTCTAAATCCGTGCGGCTAAGCATGTCTTCAACCAAGCTGCTGCGCCATGGGCGGGACAGCAGTTTTTCTTTGGCTTCCGGCGCATTGGCAGATTCTTTAATCAGACGGATGATTTCGTCGATATTGGACAAGGCCACCGCTTTACCTTCGGCAATATGGCCTTCATGACGCGCTTTTTTCAGGCGGAACAAGGTACGACGGGTAACGACTTCGCGACGGTGGCGCAGAAATTCGGACAGGATTTGTTTCAGGTTCAGCAAGCGCGGCTGGCCGTCAACCAAAGCCACCATGTTGATACCGAAGCTGTCTTGCAGCTGGGTCAGTTTGTAGAGTTGGTTCAAAACGACTTCGGCATTTTCATTGCGTTTCAATTCGATCACGACACGCATACCGGATTTGTCGGACTCATCGCGCAGGTCGGATACGCCTTCCAACGTTTTTTCGCGTACCAACTCGCCGATTTTCTCAACCAGCTTGGCTTTGTTTACTTGATATGGGATTTCATCGATAACGATGGCTTCGCGTTCACCGTTTTTACCGATAGGCTCGATATGGGTTTTACCGCGCATTACCACGCGGCCGCGGCCGGTTTTATAGCCTTCGCGCACGCCGCTCAAGCCGTAAATAGTTGCGCCTGTTGGGAAATCGGGCGCTTGGATAATGTTGATCAGTTCATCGATTTCAGTTTCAGGCTCGTCCAACAAACGCAGGCAGGCATTGATGGTATCGCCCAAATTGTGCGGCGGGATATTGGTTGCCATACCGACGGCAATACCGGACGAACCATTGACTAACAGCGCGGGAAAACGGGTCGGCAATACCAGCGGCTCATGTTCGCTGCCGTCATAGTTGGGGCCGAAATTAACGGTTTCTTCTTCAATATCCGCCAGCATTTCATGGGAAATTTTTTCCATGCGGATTTCGGTATAACGCATGGCTGCTGCGGCCAAGCCATCGACAGAACCAAAGTTGCCCTGACCGTCGATCAGTACATAACGCATGGAGAAGTCTTGTGCCATGCGGACGATGGTGTCGTAAACGGCTATATCGCCGTGAGGGTGGTATTTACCGATAACGTCGCCGACGATACGCGCCGATTTTTTATAGGCGGAATTCCAGTTGTTTTTCAACTCGTGCATCGCGTACAACACGCGGCGGTGTACCGGCTTGAGACCGTCGCGGACATCCGGCAGGGCTCGGCCCACAATCACGCTCATGGCGTAATCGAGGTAGCTCTTGCGCATTTCGTCTTCAAGGCTGACAGGCAGGGTTTCGAGTGCAAATTTATGGTCGTTGCGGATGGTTGCGTCGGTCATGATTATCTGTAATTTCGTATGGCAAAAATCTTGTTGATTCTACCACAAAACAAGCGGTTTATGGCTTTTGCGTGAAGGCCGTCTGAAACAGGGTTTCAGACGGCCTTCATTATTTGATAAATTTAATTTAGTTACAGCCAGAATCTTTGTCCGCAGCCTGCAGACTCAACTCTTTACGCTTTTTAGCCCTTTCATAACGGCAGCGTTGGCGCGGTGTATTGATTTCCAAAGGTGGGACAGGAACCGGCTTACCGTCTTCAACAGCAACCATGGTGAAGTAGCAGCTGTTGGTATGACGCACTTCGCCAGTGTGGATGTTTTGCGCCTCCACACGGATACCGACTTCCATAGAAGTACGGCCGGTGTAGTTGATACTGGCGTAAAAGGTTACCAGTTCGCCGACATGAATAGGCTCTTTAAACAATACTTTATCAACAGACAGAGTAACGCAATAGGTTCCGCTGTAACGGCAGGCGCAGGAATATGCCACTTGGTCGAGCAGGCGCAGAAGATCGCCGCCGTGAACATTGCCGCTGAAGTTTGCCGTATAAGGCATCATCAGCTCGGACATGATCAGTTCATGGGAAGGTAGTTGGCGTTCCGGTTTCATAGTTTCTTCTCCTTTTGATATTTATTTTTAAATTGTCTGAAAACTTCAGACTGCACGTGTGCAAAATCATTCTACCGTTTTTAAACGTTGACTTTCAACCCCTTGCCTACCCGTTTAAAGCCATTTTCTACTCGAAAAGAAAATCAGCAGTCCGATGATGATGAACAGCATCACACCCAAAACCATGAAATAGCCGTAATGCCAATGCAGCTCGGGCATATTGTCGAAGTTCATACCGTAGATGCCGGTTATGACGGTCAGTGGCATAAAGATGATGGTAATAACTGTCAACACGCGCATTTGCTGGTTCATGCGGTTGGATTGGAAGGAAAGATAAATGTCCATCATGCTCAACACCATATCACGCGAGGCATCAAGCGATTCGATAAGCTGCATATTGTGGTCGTATACGTCGCGCAGATAAACAGTCGATTCGCCTTTGAAAATGGCAAAATCGCCGCGCACTGCAAGCTGATAGAACACATCGCGCAATGGTAAAAGCGCGCGCCGCAGGCGGACGGCATCGCGCTTGAGGCGGTGAATTTTGCCGAGAATATCGCTGTTTTCGTTTTTAAACAAGGATTTGTCTATGACTTCGACGCGGTTGTTGTACTCTTCTAGGACGATAAAATAGTCATCCACGATGCGGTCAAGCAGGCAATAAGCAAGAAACGCCGTATTTTTGTTCAAAATATTGTGCGGATTTTCGTGCATCTGCCGGCGGAGATGGCTGAACAAGCCCAACGGTTTTTGTTGGAAAGACAACACAAAATCTTTGCCGATAATCACATACACTTGGTCAGAATGGAGCTTGCCCGTGGAGGTATAGTGGTAAACCTGTGCGGCAGTAAAAACATAGCTGCCGTAGTCTTCGATTTTCGGACGCTGTTTGCGGCTGAGAATATCTTCAATCACCAGCTCATGGATGCCGTAAGGCTCAAGCGCGTGTTTGAGCAAGACAACATCATTGATGCCGACAAAATGCAGCCAGTTGATTTGACCTTCTTGCGGGCGGGCAATATCGGGCAAGTTTTTTCCGGCAAGATAATCATGCTGAGCAAAGGTATCGGCGGAATACAAGGTTTGATGGATAGCAGAACGCGGCGCATTGTCGGTATTGCTGCGCTGCATGGTTTGGTCTTGCAGATTGTCGGTTGTCTCAACTGGATTGGCTGGTTTGCTCATAAAAATAAATCATGTTTTTTAGTTAGAATGAATTGTACAGACAGAAAAGGCCGTCTGAAAACAAATTTTCAGACGGCCTGACAATATCGATCAACGCTTTATGCTTTATTAGGCTTGAGGCGCGGTTTTCTCCAACTCCAATGCGGCAGCAAGCAAGGACAGGCGCGCCATTACGCCGTAAACGTAGAGGCGGTTGTGTTCGTTGTCCACGTCGCAGTCTTTTTCAGAGCGCGGCATACCGAGCGAATCCCATTGTTCAAATACGCGTTTGCAGGCTTCAGGTGCTTCTTGAGAATTATCGCCGTTACCGGTAGGAATGCTGTTGGACAGTGGCACAAATACCATACCGCCGGCATTGAGGTTTTCGTCCGCGCCACGGCCTTCGTGTACACGGAAGAAACCGCCGATAACGAAACGGTCCATCATATAAACGACAGGTTCACACACGGCGCCGTTCATGGTTTCGTAGGTATAAATACCTTCTTGGACAATGACTTCGCTGACTTCCAAACCTTCTTTGACTTTCGCCATTTTATTGCGGTTTTTACGGTTCAAGCCGCGCACTTCATCCGCAGATTTAACACTCATCACGCCCATGCCGTAAGTACCTGCGTCGGCTTTCACAATCACGAAAGGCTGGTCTGTAATACCCAATTCATCGTATTTGGCTTGAATTTTCGCTAGCACACGTTCTACTGCTTCCGCCAACGCATCCTCGCCTTCACGTTCTTGGAAATCCAAACCGCTGATTTTTTCAAAATAAGGATTGATTTGCCATTCGTCGATGTCAATCAACTTGGCAAATTCGGCAGCAACTTGGTTGTACGCGCCGAAGTGTTCGGTTTTACGGCGAGTCGTCCAACCGCCGTGCAATGGAGGCAAAACGGTTTGGTTGATACCTTTAAGGATTTCAGGAACACCCGCAGACAAGTCATTGTTCAACAAAACAACGCAAGGCGAGAAACCGTCTGCGAGATGTACACGCTCACGGGTACGCAATAAAGGCTCAAGCAAAATTTTGTCGCCCAACGCGGTTTCAAACTCGGTTGGCTCAGTCACTTCAGGATTCAAACTGCCCAAGCGCACTTCGTATCCTGCCGAACGCAAAATCTCGCTGAGTGCGTAAACGTTTTGCAGATAGAATGTGTTGCGCGTGTGGTTTTCAGGAATAATCAATACGGATTTTGCCGTTTCACAGGCACGCTGCACCGCATCTTGCGCGGCAACCGCCGCCAGCGGGATAAAGTTGGGATTCAAATTATTGAAGCCGCCCGGAAACAGGTTCATATCGATAGATGAAATTTTGTAACCGGCATTACGGATGTCAACCGAACCATAAAACGGCGGACGGTGTTCGTTCCAATGCGAACGGAACCATGCTTCGATTTTGGCATGATTGGCAAGGACTTTTTTCTCAAATTCCCGTAATTGAGTCAGATGCTCAGGAGCCATTACCGGTAATTTCATTCTCTATACCTCTTGGTAAGTGTGGATGTTGAGTGAGAATGATAGAACTTTTTAGTGCATTTCGACAAGCATTCTTTCAGATAAAATGCATCTTTTTGTCAACAATTCTACAATTTGTCTAATTTTCAGTAAGAATTTTTGAAACTCTACGACAAATTTTAAAAATTGGACAAATTTCTATTGCGCAGCCCCTATAAAAAGCCTAAAATCCGCCCATAAACGCAAACCATCATTCATACCTACCAATAGCAAAGAATACTCATCATGAGCACACAAACCCTTTACGATAAACTTTGGAACAGCCACGTCGTCCGCGAAGAAGAAGACGGCACTGTTCTGCTTTACATCGACCGCCACCTGGTTCACGAAGTAACCAGCCCACAAGCATTTGAAGGCTTGAAAATGGCCGGCCGCAAACTCTGGCGTATCGACAGCGTAGTCTCCACAGCCGACCATAACACCCCGACCGGCGACTGGGACAAAGGTATCCAAGACCCGATTTCCAAACTGCAAGTTGATACTTTGGACAAAAACATTAAAGAGTTTGGCGCACTCGCCTACTTCCCGTTTATGGATAAAGGCCAAGGCATCGTGCACGTTATGGGCCCGGAACAAGGCGCCACCCTGCCCGGCATGACCGTTGTCTGCGGCGACTCGCACACTTCTACCCACGGCGCATTCGGCGCATTGGCGCACGGTATCGGCACTTCCGAAGTCGAACACACCATGGCGACCCAATGTATTACTGCGAAAAAATCCAAATCCATGCTGATTGCCGTTGAAGGCCGTCTGAAACCCGGTGTTACCGCCAAAGACGTGGCGCTTTATATCATCGGCCAAATCGGTACGGCCGGCGGTACAGGCTACGCCATCGAATTTGGCGGCGAAGCCATCCGCAGCCTTTCTATGGAAGGCCGCATGACCTTGTGTAATATGGCGATTGAAGCCGGTGCGCGCTCAGGCATGGTTGCCGTCGACCAAACCACCATCGACTATGTAAAAGGCAAACCTTTCACACCTAAAGGCGAAGCATGGGATAAAGCCGTCGAATACTGGCGTACGCTGGTGTCTGACGAAGGCGCAGTATTCGATAAAGAATACCACTTCAAAGCCGAAGACATCGAGCCTCAAGTGACTTGGGGCACATCGCCTGAAATGGTTTTGGACATCAGTGGCAAAGTGCCTAATCCTGCCGAAGAAGCCGATCCGGTCAAACGCAGCGGCATGGAACGCGCCCTTGAATACATGGGCTTGGAAGCTGGTACGCCATTAAACAAAATCCCTGTCGATATCGTCTTTATCGGTTCTTGCACCAACAGCCGTATCGAAGACTTGCGCGAAGCCGCCGCTATCGCCAAAGGCCGTAAAAAAGCGGACAATGTACAACGCGTATTGATTGTCCCCGGCTCCGGTTTGGTGAAAGAACAGGCCGAAAAAGAAGGCTTGCACGAAGTATTTATCGAAGCCGGTTTTGAATGGCGCGAACCAGGCTGCTCTATGTGCCTCGCCATGAATGCCGACCGCCTGACCCCGGGACAACGTTGCGCCTCTACTTCCAACCGTAACTTTGAAGGCCGTCAAGGCAACGGTGGACGCACCCACCTCGTCAGCCCTGCCATGGCAGCTGCAGCCGCGGTTACCGGCCACTTTACCGACATCCGCACTATGGCTTAAAGTATTTTCAGACGGCCTTTATTGATCAGGCCGTCTGAAACAATACCTTGCTCAAGTAAGTTTTCCTATTGCGCAAAACGTCCGAAAACCTTCTTAATCATTGATAACTTGAAAGGAATCTAGTATGAAAAAACTGTTTGCATTAGCTGCCGCAGCCCTCATCCTGTCAGCTTGTTCCAGCACTTGGTCCGGCGCAAAAAACGATACCAACCGCAATTGGGACAAAACCAAAGAGACTGCCGAGCGCGTAGCCGATAAAACCAAAGAAACCGCAGAACACGTTGCCGAAAAAACCGGCGAAGCCGTTAAAAAAGGCGGCAATGCAGTAGGCCGCGGCATGAGCCATGTTGGAGAAAAAATCGAAGCCGCTACCGAATAATTCGGTAAATCAGGCCGTCTGAAGCTCCTGACTCCGTTTCAGACGGCCTGATACATTATTAATTTTTCAGACATTTTCACGATTCCAAGCAAAGGAAGAAACAATGAGTAATCCGTCAAGCTGGTTTGGTATTCACGCTCATGATTTGGATCGCGCCAAAGCCTTTTACGAATCCGTATTCGGTAAGCCCCTGCAAGACGTTGGCGGCAACGGATTCCGTTTCATCATTTTCCCAGCCGATTACACCCAACACGGTACGGCCGGCATGATTTGGCACGACAGCAATGCCCAGCCCGGCCACGGCGGTACAACCATTTTCTTCAATTGCCCGGATTGTGCCGAAACAGCAGAAAAAGCCGTTGCAGCAGGCGGCAAACTGTTACAAGAAAAATTCCGCATTGCCAACGGCTTTGCAGCATTTATCGAAGACACAGAAGGCAACCGAATCGGTTTGCACAGCACACGCTAACCCGAATAGCCATAAAATTTCCCATTATTACTATAAGAATCTGACATGAAAGCCTTTACCAAAATTACCGCCATCGTCGCCCCGCTCGACCGCAGCAACGTCGACACCGATGCCATCATCCCCAAACAATTTCTGAAATCCATCAAACGCAGCGGCTTCGGCCCCAATGCTTTTGATGAATGGCGTTACCTCGACCACGGCGAACCGGGCATGGACAACAGCAAACGCCCGTTGAATCCGGATTTCTCCCTGAACCAGCCACGCTATCAAGGCGCACAAATCCTGTTGACGCGTAAAAACTTCGGTTGCGGCTCTTCACGCGAACACGCCCCTTGGGCATTGGACGACTACGGCTTCCGCGCCGTCATCGCCCCCAGCTTCGCCGACATCTTCTTCAACAACTGCTACAAAAACGGCCTTTTGCCTATCGTTTTGACAGAAGAACAGGTTGACCAGCTTTTCAAAGAAGTTGAAGCCAACGAAGGCTATCAGCTCTCCATCGACCTTGCCGAGCAAACCCTGACCACCCCTAGCGGCGAAACATTCACATTCGACATTACCGAACACCGCAAACACTGTCTCTTAAACGGCTTGGACGAAATCGGCCTGACCCTGCAACACGCTGACGAAATTCACGCCTTTGAAGAAAAACGCCGCCAAAGCCAGCCTTGGCTGTTTAACGGTTGACATACAAAAGGCCGTCTGAAAAATTTAAGTGTTTCAGACGGCCTTTACTGAATGTTTTGGGATAGACCATGAGATCATTCGACGAATTAATCCAAACCCAAGACCCTGCGTGGCCATTGATTCAAGAGTGGCTTACAGAAGCGGTAAACAGCGTTGAAGTTCTGCTACGTACGCTTGAAAAGGCAAAGGAAGAACTTGTCAAAACCCAAGTAACGATACGTTCGTTTATGGGTGCTGTCGTTTATGAAACCGGCGGTATTCTTATCGATGACGGCTGGTTACGGATACTTGGTTCTGGCAGCGCGAAGCTACCTCGTGGTTTGGGAAGTTGGAATCTAAGCCGTACACAATCCGAGCCAGCAGGCCCTGCTCCCTATTATCTGTTTGCCGATGATGTTGCTGGAGGCTATTTTGCGATTAATGGCGGAGGATTGAATGGCAAAGTAGGTAATGTTTTCTACCTACCACCGGATACACTGGAATGGGAAGATTGCGGTAAAGGTTATGGCGACTTCTTAAATTGGGCATTGAACGGCGATTTACAGTTGTTTTACGAAAACCTGCGTTGGAAAAATTGGCACGAAGAAATCCGTGATTTGAATGGCGACAGCGTTTACACGTTCTTTCCGTTTTTATGGACTGAAGAAGGCAGCGATATAAACCAAGTCAGCCGCAAGCGTATTCCTATCGCTGAACATTATGCTTCCACTTTGGATCTGCAAAACATAACTCTATAAAAAGCCTTTTCAGACAGCCTTATTGTCAGAATCCAAATAAGGCATCCTGAAAACCGTATTGGCTTCTCTACATCCTGAAGTTTAATTTCTACCTAACCACACCATGATTACCGACACCATAAGCAATGCCACCCGCTACGCTGCCTTGCATCCCGACTTTGCTGAGGCCTTCCATCTGTTGCAAACCCTAGATTTTACCAAGCTGCCGGACGGCCAAGTGCCGTGCGAGAACCCCAATATCCGTATTTTTATCGGCAGCGAGCCGATGAGGACTAAAGGCGAAGCTCAGCCTGAAGCGCACTTAAAACACATTGATATTCAAACGCCGATTGATGGCAGCGAAACATATGGCTGGATAGACAGAGGCCGTCTGAAAAACGGTTTAGGCTACAACGAAAAGCGCGATATCGAGTTTTTCGACTGCGAGCCGGAAACTTGGCTGACCTTGGAGCCCGGCGAATTTGCGCTATTCTTCCCGAATGATGCGCATGCCCCTTTGGTCGGCGACAGGGCAAACATACGCAAAGTTGTTTTTAAAATCCGTGTTGAAACCGAACGTCTATAATTTTTCAGACGGCCTTATCCCCTTGTTCAGGACACAATATGTCTTTTTTCAGCAGGTTGTTCCGCTCCAAACCTAAATTAATGACTTGGCAGGAATTTGTCGAATACTTTGCCCGCCGCATCCAAGAAGAATTGGATCTTGAGGCAAAAATCGACTGGGGCGAAAATATTGCGTCTTCGCCGATTATTGTCCATTTTTCCGAAGACGATGAAGCATCATTCAGCACATATTTGAGCAACCATTACACAAGTTATCTGCAAAATCCCGAGGCCTTGGAGGCGATTGTTGCAGCCAATTTAGCGGTTATCTATAAGATTCAAGACACTGATGCCATTGTTTCAGCACAACAAATTCTTCCGACAATTAAAAATACGATTTATCTGGAAAACGCCAGACTGATTACAAATACGGACGAAGCCGAACCTGCCGATTACCTGGTATACAAACCGATTGCCGGCGATATCATGTTGCTTTATATGGTGGATACGGAAGAATCCATGCATACGCTCAATCGTGAACATATGAAAGAGGCCGGTATTGAAGATGAGGACGCCTTGTATCGTACCGCCATGGATAATCTGCGCCAACGGATGAATGGACGTGTCCAAATTCATCATGCCGAAGGTTGGTCATTGACCCAAATCCATTTGGACAACGACTATGATGCTTCCTTGATTTTGCTTTTGGACGAAGTACTTAAAGATGATCCTATGCTGCCGGCCAACCCTGTTTTTGCAGTCCCGGCACGCAACGCCCTGCTCGTTTGCAGCCCGTCCGATGAAGAAGCTTTGCAGGCGATGGCGAATATTGCCCTGCAGGCATTTGAAGACTCTGCCTACGCGATTTCTACCCAGCTTTACCAGTACCATAATGGTACAATCAGCGTTTTCAGAGCAAATTGATTTAAGGCCGTCTGAAAAACTGACGGCCTGCCCTTTACCTAAAACCTTCCCATAAGGAAACCCGAAATGACCAAACATATCGCTATCTTGCGCGGCGACGGCATCGGCCCTGAAATCGTTGCAGAAACCGTCCGCGTACTCGACAAACTTATCGAACAAGGTTTGGATGTCAGCTACGAATACGCACCTTTGGGCGGTGAAGCCTATGACGAATACGGCCATCCTTATCCAGAATTCACGCAAAACCTTTGCCGTAAAGCCGATGCGGTACTGCTTGGTGCAGTCGGTTCTCCTCAATACGACAATCTCGACCGTCCGCTGCGCCCTGAACGCGGCTTGTTGGCCATCCGTAAAGACTTGAATCTGTTTGCCAACCTACGCCCTGCCATTTTGTATAAAGAGCTGGCCAATGCTTCCACTCTGAAACCGGAAATCGTAGCAGGCCTCGACATCCTTATCGTACGCGAACTGACCGGCGATATTTACTTTGGCGAACCGCGCGGCATCCGTGTTTTGGGAAACGGCGAACGCGAAGGTTACAACACCATGAAATACAGCGAAAGCGAAATCCGCCGCATCGCCCACGTTGCCTTCCAATCCGCCCAAAAACGCAGCAAAAAAGTCTGCTCCGTAGGCAAGGCCAACGTTTTGGAAACCACCGAACTGTGGCGCGAAATCTTTGAAGAAATCGGCAAAGAATACCCTGATGTCGAGCTTTCCCATATGTACGTCGACAACGCCGCCATGCAGTTGGTACGTGCGCCCAAACAATTTGACGTGATTGCCACCGGCAACATCTTCGGCGATATCCTCTCCGACGAAGCCTCCATGCTGACCGGTTCCATCGGTATGCTGCCTTCTGCTTCTTTGGACGAAAACGGCAAAGGCCTGTACGAACCGTCCCACGGCTCTGCTCCTGACATTGCCGGTCAAAACAAAGCCAATCCGCTGGCGACCGTATTGTCTCTTGCCATGTTGCTGCGTTACAGCCTAAATGACGAAGCTCGCGCTCAACAAGTTGAAAACGCCGTACAAAAAGTACTGCAACAAGGCTTGCGTACCGGCGACATTTACGAAGAAGGCACCAAACTGGTTTCCTGCTCTGAAATGGGCGATGCCGTATTAGCCGCTTTGTAAGAGGCCGTCTGAAAAAGCGTGGGATCAATCCCGCGCTTTTTTATATGCGAAAACTCGAAACCATAAAAAAGGGCGTGTCTTCACACGCCCTTTCGTCTTATTTCAGACGGCCTTAAGATTGAAACAATCAACCTTTTTTATGTTTGCCGCCAAAGCCGTCGTTAGCCTTACGTTTGCCTTTAAAGCCTTCGCCGCCTTTTTTGAAACCGTCAGACTTCTTGAAACCGTCTTTCTTAAAGCCATCTTTTTTGAAACCGTCTTTTTTATGGCCTTCGCCGCGTGATTTGCCGCCGAAGCCTTCTTTAGCCGGTTTCTTATCGCTGCGCCAGCCGCCTTTGCCTTTCGGTTTGCCACCGGCAGATTTGCGTTTACGTGTCGGCTCCATGCCTTCGATGGTCAGCTCGGGCAATTTACGGCCGATATATTTTTCGATTTTGTGTACTTTGACGTATTCGTTCACTTCGGCAAAAGTAATCGCAATACCGGTACGGCCTGCGCGGCCGGTACGGCCGATGCGGTGAACGTAGTCTTCAGCCTGTTTCGGCAAGTCGTAGTTGATAACGTGGGTAATGGTTGGTACGTCGATACCACGTGCGGCTACATCGGTGGCAACCAAAATTTTGCAGCGGCCTTTGCGCAAATCCATCAGCGTGCGGTTACGCCAGCCTTGCGGCATATCACCATGCAGGCAGTTGGCGGCAAAACCTTTTTCGTACAATTCATCCGCGATGACTTCGGTCATGGCTTTAGTGGATGTAAAAATCACACATTGATCGATATTGGCATCGCGCAAGATGTGGTCGAGCAGGCGGTTTTTATGGCGCATATCGTCGCAGTACAATAGCTGCTCTTCGATTTTGCCTTGATCATCCACACGCTCAACTTCGATGGTTTCAGGGTCTTTGGTCAGTTTGCGCGCCAGTTTGCCTACTGCGCCGTCCCAAGTGGCAGAGAACAACAAAGTCTGACGATCGCTCGGCGTTGCTTCCACGATGGTTTCGATGTCGTCGATAAAACCCATGTCCAACATACGGTCGGCTTCGTCCAGAATCAGCACTTCCAAACGATCAAAATCAACTTTACCGCTCTGCATCAAATCCATCAGACGGCCCGGAGTAGCGACAATCAGGTCAACCGGTTTGCTCAAAGCACGGGTTTGGTAGCCGAAAGATGCGCCGCCGACGATGCTGACAGTACGGAACCAACGCATATTTTTAGCATACGCCAGCGCGTTTTTTTCCACCTGAGCCGCCAGTTCGCGAGTCGGGGTCAATACCAAAGCGCGTGGGCCTTTGCCCGGTTTTTCGCTGCGTTTGGTCAGCCGCTGCAAGGTCGGCAGCAGGAAGGCGGCGGTTTTGCCGGAGCCGGTTTGCGCCGAAGCCATGATGTCGCGGCCTTCCAAAGCAAACGGAATCGCTTGCGCCTGAATCGGTGTCGGGCTTTCATAACCCTCGCTGCGTACGGCAGACAAAATGTTTTTATCAAGGTTCAAATCGGCAAATTTAATAGACATTTCTATCCTTAAGAGACAACAACGCGCACGCCTGAACAATTTCAGACGACCTGAAGCAAAGGAAAGTAACGATACGGGAAATGTGAAGTTACAGGGTTGTCGCAAGCATCTTGCTTGTGGTTAACATCGACGACAACCTGCACAGAAAAGGCTTTGCTAATAAGCAAGCAATAAAAGAAACGCGCCCGAAACGGCGGTTTAGGTTGGATGACGATGGCTTCGTATCAAAAGGCGAATGGCGGATAGTAAAGGAGAAAACTGCCCAGGTCAAGCAAAACAGGCTGCAACTGCAAAATCAAGCTATAATGCCGTTTTATTGAATCAGCACGGATGAAGCCGACATGAAGTTTTTCAAAACCGCCGCCTTATTACCTGCACTTGCTACCGCCCTGTTGATCGGCGCGTGCAGCGGATCGGAGAGTTATCGCGGCGAATGGAAGGCCGTTGCGTCCGATGGCAGCAAAGCCGAAATCACCTTTGCCAAAAAAAGCTTTACTATCAAAGACGAAAAAGGCAAAGAAACCGTCTACGAATACACTCAGAACCAATACAAACTGGAAAGCGGCAGAACCAGCTACGGCATCGACATCAAAAACGCCTCGGAAGCACGAATCGTGTTCCCGTTTAAAGGCAAGACCGACCGCGCCACCATGGTTGCGCCTGACGATACAATTCTCTATATGCTTGACCGACACGCCTACGTCCCTGCTGATCAATTCTGGAAACTTCCCCAATAAGGCCGTCTGAAACCATGACCGACATTACCCCCTTTGCCAACCGCTTGGGCAAAAACATCAAACATCTTATGAAATGGGCCAAACGCAACAATATCGAAGCCTGGCGCATTTACGACCGCGATATTCCCCAATTTCCCTTTGCCGTCGATGTTTACGGCGACCAAATCCATCTTCAGGAATACGATACCGGCTGGCTGATGCAGCCCGAAGAATACAAAGCATGGCTTGCCGATGTATTGGAAGCCATCGGTTTTGTAACCGGTTTTGCGCCCGAACAAATCCACCTCAAACGCCGTGAACGTCAAAAAGGTTTACAGCAATACGAGAAAACCGGCAAAACCGGCGACGATTTCGTCATCACTGAAAACGGCCGCAAGTTTTGGGTCAACCTCGACAAATACCTCGACACCGGCCTTTTCCTCGACCACCGCAACACGCGCAAAAAAGTCGGCGAAACTGCAGCAGGCAAACGCTTCCTCAACCTGTTTTCCTACACAGGCAGCTTTACCGTCTATGCCGCAACCGGCGGCGCGGTATCCAGCGAAACCGTCGATTTATCCAACACTTATCTCGAGTGGGCAAAACGCAATTTTGAACTAAACGGCATTGACACCGAACAACACAAAATCGTCCGCGCCGATGTGTTCCAATACCTGCAAAATGCCGCAGATGAAGGCAAAAGGTTCGACCTGATTGTCATGGACCCGCCCAGCTTTTCCAACAGCAAAAAGATGCTCGACATCCTCGACATCCAGCGCGACCATAAGAAGCTGATTGACGGCGCAATGAGCCTGCTCGCTTCAGACGGCATTCTGTATTTCTCCAACAACTTGCGCAGTTTTGTGTTGGACGATTCGGTATCGGAACAATACGCAGTCAAAGATATTTCCAAACAGTCCGTTCCCGACGATTTCCGCAACAAAAAAATCCATCAATGCTGGGAAATCAAGCATAAATAAGCATCAGGCCGTCTGAAAGCCAGTTTTCAGACGGCCTGATTGCCATATTGAATCTCTGAATCAATAGGCGCATAATTCAAGAAATTGTTGACAATATCAAAAGGAAAAGAACATGCAAAACTACCTGACACCCAATTTCTCATTCGCCCCCATGATTCCGGAACGCGCGCTCGGCAGCCGGGTTTGGGATACCGAAGGACGAGAATACATTGACTTGTCAGGCGGTATTGCTGTGAATGCGCTGGGTCATTGTCATCCCGATTTGGTCGCGGCCTTGGCCGAGCAGTCTCAAAAACTCTGGCACATTTCTAATATCTATACCACCCAATCGGCGCAAGAATTGGCCAAAAAACTGGTCGAAAACACCTTTGCCGACAAAGTGTTTTTCTGCAATTCCGGCGCAGAAGCCAATGAAGCCGCGCTGAAACTGGCGCGCAAATACGGCCGCGATCATTTTGGTGAACACAAAACCGAAATCATCTCCTGCCTCAACAGCTTCCACGGCCGCACCCTGTTTACCGTATCCGTCGGCGGCCAGCCCAAATACAGCAAAGACTACGCGCCGCTGCCGGCCGGCATTACCCACGTTCCCTTCAATGATGTTGCCGCATTGGAAGCGGCCGTCGGCGACAAAACCTGCGCCGTAATTATCGAGCCGATTCAAGGCGAAAGCGGCATTCTGCCTGCCACCCAAGAATATCTGCAAGCCGCACGCCGTTTATGCGACAAACACGGCGCCTTGCTCATTTTGGACGAAGTGCAAACCGGCATGGGCCATACAGGCAAACTGTTTGCCTACGAGCATTACGGCATTACACCCGACATCATCAGCTCCGCTAAAGCCTTGGGTTGCGGTTTCCCGATTGGCGCGATACTGACCACCGATAAAATCGCCCCAACCTTCGGCCCCGGAACACATGGCTCGACCTTTGGCGGCAACCCAATGGCTTGCGCAGTTGGCAGCCGTGCATTTGACATCATCAATGCGCCCGAAACATTGGCACACGTTAAACAACAAGGCCAAAAACTTCAGACGGCCTTGCGTGAAATAGGCGAAAAGACCGGCGTATTTAAAGAAGTCCGCGGCATGGGCTTGCTGCTCGGCTGCGTGTTGGCAGACGAATACGAAGGTAAGGCATCAGAAATCACTGCCGCCGCTTTGAAACACGGCCTGATGGTACTGGTTGCCGGCGCCAATGTGGTGCGCTTCGCCCCCAGCCTGCTGCTGAACGATGAAGATATGGCCGAAGGCTTGAAACGTTTTGAAGCAGCCTTGGCTGAATGGTTGGCCTGATTTTCAAAACCAAATAGCCAAATCAGCCGACAGCTTTTATTCCCTAATTGATGCCATATAGCGAAGGCCGTCTGAAAGACCGTTTGAGTTTTTCAGACGGCCTTTTTCAATATTGAAAACAACATCCGCCTACATGCTTTGTCATTTGATGTTTGTTAAAAATCGTACCGCCTCTTCGTGTTACGCTTGGCAAACATTTTGATTTTACGAAGAAAAGGAGCAGGAGATGGTATCGTTGAAAACCCAAATCGCCGGTTTTTCTTTTGACAACTGCCTGATGAACGCGGCAGGTGTGTCATGCATGACTGTTGAGGAATTGGAAGCGGTCAGACAGTCTTCGGCAGGCACTTTCATCACCAAGACCGCAACGCTTACCCCGCGTCAAGGCAATCCCGAACCGCGCTATCACGATGTTCCTCTCGGCAGCATCAATTCGATGGGTTTGCCGAATCAAGGCATTGATTACTATCTGGATTACCTGCTTACCCTTCAAGAGTCTCAGCCGGAACGGACATTTTTCCTATCACTGGTCGGCCTGTCGCCCGGCGAAACACATATCCTGTTGGAAAAGGTGAAAAACAGCGGGTTCAACGGCATTACCGAACTCAACTTATCCTGCCCAAACGTCGCCGACAAACCGCAAATCGCCTATGACTTTGAAACAACCGAGATGATTTTGGATAATGCCTTTACCTACTTCGACAAGCCCTTGGGCATCAAGCTACCGCCGTATTTCGATATTGCCCATTTCGATCAAGCGGCAAAAGTGTTCAACCGCTATCCCCTAAAATTCGTCAACTGTGTCAACTCCATCGGCAACGGCATGTATATCGAAGATGAATCCGTCGTCATCCGCCCTAAAAACGGCTTCGGCGGCATAGGCGGCCAATACATCAAACCGACTGCGCTCGCCAATGTCCACGCGTTCTATCAACGACTGGATCCGTCTATCCAAGTCATTGGAACAGGCGGAGTTTACAGCGGCCGTGATGCGTTTGAACACATCTTGTGCGGCGCAAGCATGGTGCAGATCGGCACGGCGCTACACCAGCAAGGCGTAGACATTTTTGAACGGGTTTCCCTTGAATTAACAGCCATCATGGCGCAAAAAGGCTACGAAAAACTGAAAGACTTCAAAGGCAAATTGAAATATTTTGAATAAGGTTTACTCTAAAAAACGCCCAAGGCCGTCTGAAAATTTCAGACGGCCTTGTTGTATAATTGCTCCCCACATTACCCGTCTTCCCCTTCAATGAAACTCAACCCCCAACAGCAAGCCGCAGTCAAATATCTAGGCGGCCCCCTGCTCGTCCTTGCCGGCGCAGGCAGCGGAAAAACCGGCGTGATTACGCAAAAAATCAAGCATTTGATTGTCAACGTCGGCTATCTGCCGCATACCGTCGCCGCGATTACCTTTACCAACAAAGCTGCCACGGAAATGCAGGAGCGCGTCTCTAAAATGCTGCCCAAGTCGCAAACGCGCGGGCTGACAATTTGCACCTTCCACTCTTTGGGCATGAAGATTTTGCGCGAAGAGGCGAACCAAATCGGTTACAAAAAAAACTTTTCCATTCTCGACTCTACCGACAGCGCGAAAATCCTCGGCGAACTTTTGGGCGGTACAGGCAAAGAAGCCATATTCAAAGCGCAACATCAAATTTCCCTTTGGAAAAACGATCTAAAAACGCCTGAAGATGTCGTTCAGACGGCCTCCAATGTGTGGGAACAGCAAACAGCGCGCGTGTATGCGAGCTATCAGGAAACCCTGCAAAGCTATCAGGCGGTGGACTTTGACGACTTAATCCGCCTACCCGCCGTGCTTTTGCAGCAAAACAGCGAAGTGCGCAACAAATGGCAGCGGCGGCTGCGTTATCTGCTGGTTGACGAATGTCAAGACACTAACACCTGCCAATTTACGCTGATGAAGCTCTTAACCGGCGCGGAAGGCATGTTTACTGCCGTCGGCGACGACGACCAGTCCATCTACGCATGGCGCGGTGCAAACATGGAAAACCTGCGCAAAATGCAGGAAGACTATCCGCAGATGAAAGTCATCAAACTGGAGCAAAACTACCGCTCCACCGCTCGGATTCTCAAAATCGCCAACAAAGTCATCGAAAACAATCCCAAACTCTTTACCAAAAAACTTTGGTCGCAGTTCGGCGAAGGAGAAATCGTCAAGGTCGTTGCCTGTCAAAGCGAGCAGCATGAAGCCGACTGGGTTGTCAGCCAAATCGTCAAGCAGAAGCTGGTCGGCGGCGACAAAACCCAATACGCCGATTTCGCCGTGTTATACCGCGGCAACCATCAGGCGCGGATTTTTGAAGAAGCCTTGCGCAGCGCGCGTGTTCCCTACCAGATCTCCGGCGGACAAAGCTTTTTTGACAAAGCCGAAATCAAAGACGTTTTGTCCTACTTGCGCCTGCTTGCCAATCCCAACGACGATCCCGCCTTCCTGCGCGCCGTAACCACGCCCAAACGCGGTATCGGCGATGTGACCCTGGGCAAGCTCAACACCTACGCGCACGAACACGAATGCAGTCTGTATGAAGCCGCGCAAACCGAAGAAGCGCTTGCCCTGTTGAACCATACCAACCGCCAACACCTGCAAGCCTTCATGGATATGATTGAAAACTACCGCACCAAAGCCGAAACCAGCGAAGCAGGCGAGCTTATCCATAACCTGCTGAAAGAAATCGACTACGAAAACCACCTGTTGGCCAACGAAGAAGGCAAAGCAGGCGAAATCAAATGGCGCAACGTTACCGACCTGACCGGCTGGCTGGAACGCAAAGGCGAGCAGGACGGCAAAAACATCATCGAGCTTGCCCAAACCATCGCCCTGATGACACTTTTGGAGGGAAAAAGCGAAGAAGAAGTCGATGCCGTCAAACTTTCGACCCTGCACGCTTCCAAAGGTTTGGAATACCCCTACGTCTTCCTCGTCGGTTGCGAAGAAGGTATCTTGCCGCACAATGACAGCATAGAAGAAGACAACGTCGAAGAAGAACGCCGCCTGATGTACGTCGGCATTACCCGCGCCAAACGCCAGCTTACACTAACCCACTGCCTCAAACGCAAAAAACAAGGTACATGGCAATTCCCCGAGCCGAGCCGTTTCATAGATGAAATGCCACAGGAAGACATCAAAATCCTAGGCCGTAAAGGCGGCGAGCCGCTTGTGAGTAAGGAAGAAGGGAAAAGCAATCTGGCAGGTTTGCTGGATATGCTGGGAAACAAAAGAAAGGGATAAAGCAAGGCCGTCTGAAAACAGAATTTCAGACGGCCTTATTGTCAGCAAAATGTCAAAGACAACAATCAAATAATTTTTACTTTAATACCTTTATGCCCATCTATTTCCATTCCTCCAGATTCTTCAAAAATAAACAAAAATAATCGAATAATCAGGTACAAAATAAAAAAGCAGGTGACACGATCGCCTCATTCTCCTTCAATTTACAAGCAAAAATTGTCAACACTTGAAGTATAAATTCACAAGCAAAATTGCATTTTTCAGGTATAATAAAGGATTCCCCAACTGCATTTTGTGAGCTGAATCCATGTCTGTTGTTCTGCCCTTGCGCGGTGTAACCGCCCTTTCCGATTTCCGTGTTGAAAAACTCTTCCAAAAAGCAGCCGCCCTCGGCCTGCCCGAAGTCAAATTAAGCAGCGAATTTTGGTATTTTGTCGGTAGCGAAAAAACACTTGATGCCTCGACAGTCGAAAAACTGCAAGCCTTACTGGCAGCGCAAAGCGTTGAACAAACGCCCAAAGCGCGCGAGGGCTTGCATTTATTTTTGGTAACGCCCCGTTTGGGCACCATTTCGCCTTGGGCTTCCAAAGCAACCAATATCGCCGAAAACTGCGGCTTGGAAGGCATAGAGCGCATCGAGCGCGGCATGGCGGTGTGGCTGGAAGGTCGTCTGAATGATGAACAGAAACAGCAATGGGCAGCCCTGTTGCACGACCGCATGACCGAAAGCGTGTTGACCGACATCGATGCAGCGGCGCAACTGTTCCACCATATCCAATCGGAAACCTTCTCCAGCGTAGATGTATTGGGCGGCGGTAAAGAGGCATTGGTCAAAGCCAATACCGAAATGGGCTTGGCGCTTTCAGCCGACGAAATCGATTATCTGGTTGAAAACTATCAGGCTTTAAACCGCAATCCGTCCGATGTTGAATTGATGATGTTCGCTCAGGCAAACAGCGAACACTGCCGCCACAAAATCTTCAACGCCGACTTCATCCTCAATGGCGAAAAACAACCGAAATCCCTTTTCGGCATGATTCGCGATACACACAACGCACATCCCGAAGGCACAGTCGTTGCCTATAAAGACAATTCGTCCGTAATTGAAGGCGCCAAAGTCGAGCGTTTCTATCCGAATGCGGCGGAAAACCAAGGCTACCGTTTCCACGAAGAAGACACCCATATCATCATGAAAGTGGAAACACACAACCACCCGACCGCCATCGCGCCGTTTGCAGGCGCGGCAACGGGTGCGGGCGGTGAAATCCGCGATGAAGGCGCGACAGGTAAAGGCTCACGTCCGAAAGCAGGCTTGACCGGCTTTACCGTTTCCAACTTGAATATCCCTGGCTTGGAGCAGCCTTGGGAACAAGCCTATGGCAAACCCGGCCATATTGCTTCCCCTCTAGACATCATGATTGAAGGCCCGATCGGCGGCGCGGCGTTCAACAACGAATTCGGCCGCCCCAACCTCTTGGGCTACTTCCGCACCTTTGAAGAGAAGTTTGACGGTCAGGTTCGCGGCTACCACAAACCGATTATGATCGCCGGCGGCTTGGGCAGCATTCAGGCGCAGCAGACGCATAAAGACGAAATCCCCGAAGGCGCGTTGCTGATCCAACTGGGCGGCCCGGGCATGCTTATCGGCTTGGGCGGCGGCGCGGCTTCTTCGATGAATACCGGCACGAACGACGCCTCTTTAGACTTCAACTCCGTGCAACGCGGCAACCCCGAAATCGAACGCCGCGCACAGGAAGTCATCGACCGCTGCTGGCAGCTCGGCGACAAAAACCCGATTATCTCCATCCACGACGTCGGCGCGGGCGGCTTGTCCAACGCCTTCCCAGAACTCGTCAACGATGCCGGACGCGGCGCAGTATTCAAGCTGCGCGAAGTGCCGCTGGAAGAACATGGCCTTAACCCGCTGCAAATCTGGTGCAACGAATCGCAAGAACGTTATGTATTGTCCATTTTGGAAAAAGATTTGGAGACCTTCCGCGCCATCTGCGAACGCGAACGCTGCCCGTTTGCCGTGGTCGGCACGGCGACCGACGACGGCCATTTGAAAGTGCGCGACGATTTGTTCTCTAACAACCCTGTCGATTTGCCGTTGAACGTTTTGCTCGGCAAACCGCCCAAAACCACGCGCACCGACAAAACGGTTACGCCGTCTGAAAAACCGTTTAACGCTGGCGATATCGACATTACCGAAGCCGCCTACCGCGTTTTGCGCCTGCCTACCGTAGCAGCTAAAAACTTCCTGATTACCATCGGCGACCGCAGCGTCGGCGGCATGACCCACCGCGACCAAATGGTCGGCAAATACCAAACCCCCGTAGCCGACTGCGCCGTTACCATGATGGGCTTCAATACCTATCGCGGCGAAGCGATGTCTATGGGAGAAAAACCGACTGTCGCCCTGTTTGACGCGCCTGCTTCGGGCAGAATGTGCGTCGGCGAAGCCATCACCAACATCGCTGCGGTCAATATCGGCGACATCGGCAATATCAAACTCTCCGCCAACTGGATGGCGGCGTGCGGCAACGAGGGCGAAGACGAAAAACTCTACCGCACCGTCGAAGCTGTCTCCCAAGCCTGTCAGGCATTGGATTTGAGTATTCCCGTGGGCAAAGACAGCCTGTCGATGAAAACCGTATGGCAGGACGGCGAAGAGAAAAAATCCGTCGTTTCGCCGTTGAGCCTGATTATCTCCGCGTTCGCGCCTGTGAAAGATGTGCGCAAAACCGTTACACCTGAGTTGAAAAACGTCGAAGACAGCGTATTGCTGTTTATCGATTTAGGCTTTGGCAAAGCGCGTATGGGCGGCTCGGCATTCGGTCAGGTTTACAACAACATGAGCGGCGACGCGCCCGATTTGGACGATACAGGCCGTCTGAAAGACTTCTACGGCGTGATTCAGGAGCTTGTCGCTGAAGACAAACTCTTGGCATACCACGACCGCAGCGACGGCGGCTTGTTTGCGACGCTGGCGGAAATGGCGTTTGCGGGGCGTTGCGGGTTAGATATCACATTGGGAAGCATACTTTTTGCAACCACGATAGCAACCTATACACCTGCCCAGGTTGACCACGACCTAGGCTTTGTTAATGCTGGTTCTATCATCTCTACCGAAGAAAACGTAATCCGTTCGCTGTTTAATGAAGAGCTTGGTGCAGTTTTACAAGTTCGTGCAGAAGATGCTGATTATGTACTCAAGCAATTTGACAAGAAAGAATTTTTTGTAAACAAGGGAGGCTTCTCTCCGCGCAAGATAGGCAAATTTGCCAGCCATTATATTGGCACAATCAATCCGACATCCGACCGTCTTGTAATCACAGTTGACGATGAAACTCTGTTCGACCAACCACGCGCCGACCTGCAACGCGCATGGCAGGAAACCAGCCATGCCATTCAACGCCTGCGTGACAACCCCGCCTGCGCAGACAGCGAGTTCGCCCTGATTGGCGACAACGAACGCAGCGCATTGTTTGCCGACGTGAAGTTTGATGTAAACGAAGACATCGCCGCGCCTTTCGTCAACAGCGGCGCGAAACCCAAAATCGCCATCCTGCGCGAACAGGGCGTAAACGGCCAAATCGAAATGGCAGCCGCCTTCACCCGCGCCGGTTTCGATGCCTACGACGTGCATATGTCCGACCTGATGGCAGGCCGCGTCAACCTTGCCGACTTCAAAATGCTGGCGGCGTGCGGCGGCTTCAGCTACGGCGACGTACTCGGCGCAGGCGAAGGCTGGGCGAAATCGATTCTGTTCCACCCTGCTCTGCGCGACCAATTTGCCGCCTTCTTCGCCGACCCGAACACGCTGACATTGGGCGTGTGCAACGGCTGCCAAATGGTCAGCAACCTCGCCGAAATCATCCCCGGCACGGCAGGCTGGCCGAAGTTTAAACGCAACCTGAGCGAACAGTTCGAAGCGCGCCTGAGCATGGTTCATGTTCCGAAATCCGCGTCGCTGATTCTGAACGAAATGCAAGGTTCCAGCCTGCCTGTCGTGGTCAGCCACGGCGAAGGCCGCGCCGACTTCGCGCTTCACGGCGGCAAAATTTCAGACGACCTCGGCATCGCGCTGCAATACGTCGACGGACAAAACCAAGTTACCCAAACCTACCCGCTCAACCCCAACGGCTCGCCGCAAGGTATCGCCGGTGTGACCAACGCAGACGGCCGCGTTACCATCATGATGCCGCATCCAGAACGCGTATACCGTGCCGCGCAAATGAGCTGGAAACCGGAAGACTGGACGGAATTGTCCGGCTGGTACCGCCTCTTTGCCGGTGCAAGGAAGGCTTTGGGTTAACCGGCAGGCTGATTTGATTCGGCTTTAAAGAAAAGGTCGTCTGAAAACGATTTAGCGGATTCTGCTATATTCGTTTTCAGACGACCTTTATTCATTCTTTTGCGTTAACTGCCGTTATTTCTGTCTGTACGGAGATAATAGCATGACTTCTTCTTATTTCAATTTATCACAATAGCCTAATTGTTTTAACATTTTGGCCAAACGGAGTAATGAAGATTCAAGAAAAGGTTCTTCTTTTTGTAACCCTTCTTTTAGCTGTTCTAACAATATAGCGTCCTGACTACTGGTAATATTGAAAGATTCATCACTTAATAACTTATCGTTTCTTACATACATCAAAGCTGAGCATAACAAACTAGTCATATCAACAAGGCGGTGTGGTGGAATTTCTTCAGATTGGCGCGACCATCTCTCACCAGTATGTCGCCATACTTTAACCGAAATATCAGGTTTGTTCTCATCAGAACTATTCCATTGCGCTACGCCGACTGATAAGCCTTGTGCATCTTCATCATTTGCAAAACGTCCATCTACTTTAGAATAGTTTTCCCATTTAATAATAGGGCGGTGGTTCAAATGAGTAGGTATATCCATTAGTGCCTCCATAGCAGGTTAATTTATGAATTTGTATTATACTAAAGCAATTTTATTACTGCAACGCCTACTAACCTACTTAGTAAGTAAGTTAGTAAAAATATTAAATTATTTTTTTCAGGTGAGCTTTTATAGTGGTTTAAAGAGAGACAGGACACCTTGACCGCCGTCATTCCCGCGCAGGCGGGAATGACGGCAGCGAAGTGTTTTTTGGATTCCTATTAGCGTATTCTGCAAGCAGAAGCATCATTCTGTATAATTCCCTCTTTTAAACTATAATCGAGATATTCAGACGGCCTTTCCCGACATTATGACTCGACAAGCCTTTATTCTCAGCGATTGCGAATTTTCCGAATGCGGAGAAAAGCCTTACGCCCTGTTGACCGCGAATCCGACTAAGGAACACCACTTCATCGCCCAAACCGAGCAACGGCAGCATTCGCATAATCCGCAGGTCAGCCCGCAAAATCAAAACGTTTATCGCTTGCCGCTGTCTATGTTCCATACTGGCGAAAAAGCCCGCGGCAAAGAACAAAACCGCAGCGAAGCGATCAGCGTCAACATCATCGGCAACTTGGCCGCGAAAAACCTCTATACGCTGACCTTTGTCGAAGACACCGCCAACCAATACAATCTGGAAACCTGGTTCAACCGTCATGAAAGCGGCTACGAAGAGGCCTGTAACCATCTGCGCACCCTGCCTACAGACCGTCTGAAAACAACTACGGCAAATGCCGACACCGTCAAAGTACCGGATGCCTTGTGGCGGATATTGCGGCTGAAATTCCTCGGTATTCTGCGCAATCCGCACAACCATAAAAACCTGTTTGCCCACCGACTGCATCAAACACTGCGGGCGCGGCTGCCGGAAGTCGGTTTTGAATTTGTCCGCTTGATCAGCAAACGCGACCCCAAGCGCATCGAAGCCATTATGCAGGATTACCGTTTCACCTTTCTCGGCTATGTCGATTGGCTGGGCGGGCTTTACGGTATGTTGAGCGAAGGCGTGGTGCAACCGTCGTTGTTTGAACGACTGTTTTGTAATATCTTTGCCGAACCCGAAGCAGTGAAAATCGAATTGTTCCGCTATCCGGAAAACACGGGGCTGTGTCTGTTTGGCGACAGCAGTTTCTGCCTGCAAGCCTCAGCTAAGCTATTCAGCATCGGCGTTAATATCTCGCACGATATGTTTGCTATCGTCCATCTGCAAACCGACCGTTGGCACGCGTTTAAAAATACCTTTCATCACGACGCGCCCAAACTGCAAGGTCAAGTGCGAATTATCGACGGCGACCAAACCCAAAGATTGCTGTTCAACCGACTGTGCATCCATCAAGCCCATGAAGCCGTGTTCGGCCAAAGCCCGAATATTAAAGATTATTTAGAGGCCGTCTGAAACCCCTAACCAGAAGAAAGCATATGAAAATCACGCCAATCCAAGCCCTAAACGACAACTACATCTGGATGATTCAAGAAGGCAACCATGCCGCCTGCGTCGATCCGTCCGATGCCACGCCCGTTTTGAAATTTCTCGTCCACAACCGCCTGATGCTGGCGCAAACATGGATTACCCATCCACACCCCGACCATACCGGCGGCGCAAAAAGCCTGTTTCACGGCTTTTTGGAATCCCCGATCTATGGAGAAAGCGACATCGACGTGGCGACGCATACCGTCACCGCAGGTACGCAGTTCCCGTTTGGCGAAGGCTTGGTTACCGTTTGGGCAACCCCCGGCCATACCGACCGCCACATCAGCTATCTGCTGGAAAATTCAGACGGCCTGCACGTTTTCTGTGGCGATACCTTGTTCTCAGCAGGTTGCGGCCGCGTATTTACCGGTACAATCGAGCAGCTTTACGACAGCTTCCACCGATTCAACCAACTGCCCGAAGAAACGCTGTTTTATCCGGCGCACGAATACACCGCCTCCAATCTGCGCTTTGCCCAGCATATTGAGCCAAACAATGCCGACATTCAGACGGCCTTGGCCGCAGCAGAACACACGCCGACGCTGCCTGTCAGCCTGGCGCACGAACATAAAGTCAATCCGTTTTTCCGCGTACACCTGCCTCAAGTTCAGGCACGCGCCGAAGAATTGAGCGGACGAAAATTAAACAGCGAACTCGAAGTCTTCGCTGCTTTGCGTGAATTGAAAAATCAATTTTAATTGGGCTTAGTCCCTAAAAAATAAAGGCCGTCTGAATAATATCTGTTCAGACGGCCTTCATTATTTAGGGATTATTCCCATTCAATCGTGGCAGGCGGTTTGCCGCTGACATCATAAACTACGCGGTTGATGCCTTTGACTTCGTTGATGATGCGGTTGGACACACGGCCAAGCAGCGAGTAAGGCAACTCAGCCCAGTGCGCAGTCATAAAGTCGCTGGTAATCACAGCACGCAAAGCAACGACGTAATCGTAAGTACGGCCGTCGCCCATTACGCCGACGGATTTCACGGGCAGGAATACGGCAAAGGCTTGGCTGGTCAGGTCGTACCAAGATGTACCGTTTTCATCGGTAGTATTGCGCAATTCTTGAATGAAAATATCGTCTGCTTGACGGAGCAAGTCGGCGTATTCTTTTTTCACTTCGCCCAAGATACGCACGCCCAAACCCGGGCCCGGGAACGGATGACGGTATACCATTTCGCGAGGCAGACCCAAAGCGACTCCCAATTCGCGTACTTCGTCTTTGAACAAGTCGCGCAAAGGTTCAAGCAATTTGAGCTTCATGTTTTCAGGCAGGCCGCCAACGTTATGGTGGGATTTGATGGCGTGGGCTTTTTTGGTTTTTGCGCCTGCGGATTCGATTACGTCAGGGTAAATCGTACCTTGCGCCAACCATTTGGCATTGGTGAGTTTTTTCTCTTCAGCGTCAAAGACTTCGATAAATTCTGCGCCGATGATTTTACGTTTTTTCTCCGGATCGGTCACGCCGGCAAGTTTCGCCAAGAACTGCTCTTCGGCATCAACGTGAATCACGCGTACGCCCAAGTTGCGGGCAAACATGTCCATCACCATTTTGCCTTCGTTCAAACGCAACAGACCGTGGTCAACAAACACGCAGGTCAGTTGGTCGCCGATGGCGCGGTGAATCAACGCGGCCGCTACGGAAGAGTCCACTCCGCCGGACAAACCTAAAATCACTTCGTCGCTACCAACTTGTTCGCGGATTTTGGCAACAGCTTCTTCGATGTAGTTCGGCATGGTCCAGCTTGGTTGTGCGCCGCAAATATCCAAGACAAAGCGGTTCAACAACGCGCGGCCTTGTTTGGTGTGGGTCACTTCAGGGTGGAATTGGATACCGTAGAATTGTTTCTCAGCATTTTCCATCATGGCAATCGGGCAAGACGGGGTGTCGCCGATAACAGAGAAGCCGGTAGGCAGTTTGGAAACTTTATCGCCATGACTCATCCATACGTCGAGCGTATTAGGCGCATCGTCTTGAATGCCGCGTGTCAGCTCGCTGTCGATGGTTTTAACTTGCGCATAACCGAATTCGCGTTGGTTGCCCGGGCTAACTTCGCCGCCCAAGTGGTGCGCCATAAATTGCATGCCGTAGCAGATGCCCAAGACCGGAATGCCCAAATCAAAAATACCGGTATCGGCTTGATAATCGGATTCGTAAACGGAATTAGGGCCGCCGGAGAGGATGATGCCTTTCGGGTTAAAGGCTTTGATTTCTTCCAAAGGCATGTCGAAAGAATGCAGTTCGCAGTAAACGTGGGCTTCGCGCACGCGGCGGGCGATCAGCTGGGTAACTTGCGAGCCGAAGTCGAGAATAAGGATTTTGTCTTGGGTCATGGCGGAAACTTTGTAAAATGTAAGAAAACGGTGCGGCCGAGAGGGTAAATTTCAAATTTAAACCACAATAAAAAAGGCCGTCTGAATCGGCGGATTATACCATTGTTCAGACGGCCTTTATAGGGCAAAACCCAAATCTCTCATCTTTCTATTTTGTGTGTTTCTCAGGAATCATATCGCTGCGCGAGAGCAACAGCAGGCAACCCAACACGACCATGCCGATGGCCAATAACGGCGAGAGGTAAATCCAGTAACTCATGTGCAGATAAATGGCTGTACCGATATAAACCAGCATCGGACCGGAAACGATAGACTGTTTGTTGATGCCGTCCATAATCAACACGGCAAAGCCCAAAATAATTAATGCACCGGCAATCATGGTCGATGTCGCAGGCAAAATATCCGTAGCGCGTAAAAACCAAATCGCGCCAAAGATAATCAAAAACAAAGGCAGAAAAAGTGAGGGGCGGGACATAACAACGCTCCGTAAAGGTTTCAGACGGCCTGTATTATTGGGTGCGTCGGCCATGCAGGCAAGATATAAAAATGCAATCTTGTGTGTAATTATGCAAAGGTTGGCACAACAAAAAGGCCGTCTGAACCGTGGCAAACCGAAATCGAATATTTCAATTTATCCTGTTCCAGACGGCCTTTCAAATCATCAGGCTTTGCCGGTGCTGCCGAATCCGCCTTCACCCCGCTCGCTGGCGGCAAACTCGTCCACAACCTTAAACGCGGCTTGGACAACCGGCACAATCACCATTTGCGCGATGCGCTCCATCGGCTCGATGGTAAACGCTTCTTTACCACGGTTCCACAGAGAAACCTTCAATTCTCCTTGATAATCCGAGTCAATCAAACCGACCAAATTGCCCAAAACAATACCGTGTTTATGACCCAAACCGGAACGCGGCAACAAAACGGCCGCATACGCAGGGTTGGCCAAATGCACCGCCAAACCGGTCGGCACGAGATATACATCGCCCGGCTGCAACACAACGGCTCCATCCAAGCAGGCACGCAAGTCCAAACCGGCAGAACCGGGCGTTGCATAAGCAGGCAGGGAATCGGCCATTTTCGGATTTAAGATTTTCAGTTCGACTTCGGTTTGCATGACAGGACTCCGTATTGTTCTATATTGGAAAGGGCTACGATTATACACAAATGCCCTTGAGGCCGTCTGAAAAAACGGAGTATGATTCAGTCAAACCTAAGGAGAAAAATCATGGATCTGCACAATATCCGCGAAGATTACAGCAAACGTGAGCTGTCGGAAGCCGAGTGCCACGCCGACCCGATTGTCCAATTCGAGCAATGGCTGAACGAAGCGATTCACGCCGAAGTCAACGAGCCGACCGCGGTCAACGTTGCCGCCGTGGGCGAAGACGGCAGACCCAACAGCCGCATGGTACTGCTGAAAGAAGTCAACCCTAAAGGCTTTGTTTTCTTTACCAATTACCACAGCCGAAAAGGCCGTTCCTATACGGCTCACCCTTTTGCCGCCATGACTTTTTTCTGGCCGGAACTTGAACGCCAAGTGCGCGTTGAAGGACGCATTGAAAAACTCGACGCCGCCGCTTCAGACGAATATTTTGAAAGCCGCCCATATACCAGCCGTATTGGCGCATGGGCAAGCGCGCAAAGCGAAGTGATTTCCAGCAAAGCCGTATTGGTGGCCAAGGCCGCGGCCGTCGGTGTCAAACACCCTCTGCATGTTCCCCGCCCGCCGCATTGGGGCGGCTATCTCGTCATCCCAGACCGCATCGAATTCTGGCAGGGCCGCCCCAGCCGCCTGCACGACCGCATCCAATACCGCCTGGTTGACGGCAACTGGATACGCGAACGCCTTTCGCCATAATTTTCGGATTTTCAAACAAAAATTTACTGGTTGAGTTACAATACAACCTTTCATCGGCAGGCCGTCTGAATTTGATTTTCAGACGGCCTTTTCCCCCAATCCAACCCCTGCCGCAACCGCCGCAGAAGAACCGCTTTTTCAAGCGAGTTAGGAAAAATCATGTCCAAACAGCCTTCCAGCAAACGCCAATGGCGCGACGGCGTATCGTCTACCGCCAAAAAACCTTCCAAACCGGCCAAATCCTTTGCCAATAAAAAACGTCCCGACGACGAGCGAAAAACATCAGGCAAACCTTACGGCCAAAAAGTTTCAGACGGCCCCAAAGCTCAAAATACCGCGCCAAAACAACGTGCTGCCAAAGCCAAAAAACTGGTGGTCCGCAATCCCAACCAAAAAATCATGGAGCACGCCCGCGATTTGAAAGAACGCCGCAGCGACCTTTCACGCTTCGAGCCCGAACGCCTGCAAAAAGTCCTGGCCGCTTCCGGTGTCGGCTCACGTCGCGAAATGGAAGAATGGATCAGCAACGGCTGGGTAACGGTCAACGGCCGCGTGGCCCAACTGGGCGAAAAAGTTACGCCCGACGACCACGTTACCGTCAAAGGCAGCATCATCAAACTCAAATGGGCCGACCGCCTGCCACGCATTATCCTCTACTACAAACAAGAAGGCGAAATCGTTTCCCGCGACGACCCGCAAGGCCGCGTCAGCATTTTCGACCGCCTGCCGCAAGCAGCCAGCAGCCGCTGGGTGGCCATCGGCCGTTTGGACATCAATACCAGCGGCCTTTTGATCCTGACCACTTCAGGCGAACTTGTTCAACGCTTTGCCCACCCCAGCTTTGAAGTAGAACGCGAATACGCCGTGCGCGTATTGGGCGAGTTGACCACCGAACAAATGCGCGTCCTGACCGAAGAAGGCGTCATGCTCGAAGACGGTTTGGCTAAAGTAGAACGCATCTACGAACAAGGCGGCGAAGGCGCAAACAAATGGTACAACGTCGTCATTAAAGAAGGCCGCAACCGCGAAGTACGCCGTATCTTTGAAAGCCAAGGCCTGACCGTCAGCCGCCTCGTCCGCGTAGGCTTCGGCCCTATCGGCCTGCCAAACCGCCTCAAACGAGGCCAGTTCTACGAACTCAATCCGGCAGAAGTCGCCAACATCATCAAATGGGCGGATATGCTGCTGCCGGGCGAACGTCGCCGGAAGAAAAGTTAATGTAAGATAAATCGGGGCTGAGACTTTTGCAAAATCGTCTCAGCCCGACAAAATCTTGCCTAAGTCATAAAAATAGTGGGTATTGAAAGGATTTTCCTTATCCAACACATTCATCGGACTGCCATGTCCGACAAATAATACAGGCATTTTTTCATCGTTGCCTCCTTAATATCTGATGAGGCGGATTGTACGGATAAATGATTAAGCAATAAATCTCAATTTATGAACAACATACTTTCCCAGTAGGAAATGATGAAATATTCTTTGGCTTTGCTGCAAAGTTAAAAATAGGTCGTCTGAAATGTTTAGAGAAAAAGTAAGGTGTGCCGGTCACACCATGTTTAACGGTTACTGCCCCGTTTTCCACGCGAAGATGCGTTTCAAATTATCCACCGTGTCGTGATGCATGATGGCGACGAACGTGCCATCCAGTTTGGCAATTTCTGCTTTGTCTTCATCACTGAGGGCAAAGTCAAAAACATTCAAGTTTTCCGCCATGCGTTCAGGTTTGGTGGATTTTGCCAACACGATGATGTCGCGCTCAATCAGCCAGCGGGTAATCACCTGCGCCACGGATTTGCCGTATTTTGCGCCGATTTTGCTTAACACAGGATTGTGGAAAATATCGTTTTTGCCTTCGGCAAACGGCGCCCACGCTTCCACGGCGATGCCTTCTGCCTGCAAAGCGGCAACGACTTCGGTTTTTTGTTGGAACGGGTTGATTTCAATCTGATTGGCTTGCGGCATCACTTTATTGAATATCCCTAAATCCACCGCGTGGGCGAAAATTTTGAAGTTTTTAAAGTTTGAAAAACGCTTGGGAACTTGACCGCACTTTTTACGTGGAGATAAGGGAAAGGTCGTCTGAAAAACTAAATCCGTTTTCAGATGACCTTTTAACAATAAAAGCGCGGATGTTTACACTATCGGTAATGGAACTATAATTTACTTTCGGTAAATATTCTTATACATTAGAATTAATCCACTCATCAAAAGCAGGTTTTATAACACTTGCATTATATGCAATATCTATATTAGGCATGGGATCGTCTATAGATGTAAACCATTTTTCAACATCTTTTTTACTGTTTCTAGCTTTTAATCCATCAATAAAATTAATATATGATAGCGATGAATACATTAATCTACGGTAATCATCTTTATCTCCTAATGACGAAAGATTAGATGCTTCAGTAACAGCTTTTCCAATCCATACTTTTTCATTAATTCCAACACCTTTTCGTCCTGTTTTAATGACTAAATCACATCCTGTTGACATTCCTATTCCTACTCGAATAGGATCAATCCCTCTTTGCTCTAACATCTTATTAAACATATTGATAAATGTGTTTGCATAGAAGGTTTTATCTGCGCATTTCAATTCATCACTTTTTAGAGGCGTATTGTAAATTGCATAAACGCAATCCCCACGAATACCTATCTCAAGCATGAATCCATCATCATCTCTTAGTATTTCAATCAGTTCAGAAATAAATGCTCTGATTACTTTTGCAGTTTCCTCCTGATTCTTGCTTGTAAATAATCTACTTGAATCCCGAATATCTATAAAAATACTGGTTAACCATGTCCTGTATCCATTTTCAAAAGTAAAATTACCATCTACTGGTAATTTTTTCTTTTTTTCTATGATCATATGATTATCTAGAATACTTTCTACTCGGTTTTTTCCCTGTATATAGTCATACTCTGACATTGTTATCTCCTATTTCTGAAAAATGTAAAGCCACGAAACCAATAAAAAAATAATGCTTATACCACTTATTTTTACTCCCTTATTATAATTTTTAAATTTTTGTTCACAAATCTTGGAGTTGATATATATTTGTGAAACTAAATCTTCAATGTATTTATTCAAATTAGTCGCTTCAAGACGGTTTAAATAGGCTTGTTGGTTCCTGTTTGATGCAATATGCCCGAAGAAAATATTAGATTTTCTATCCTCGTTATTGGTTATTTTTGCCATCAAGGCCTTGCTTAGAAAGTAAAGTCCAATTATGAAACATATAGCTGATACCAAAAATATAAGCATAAAAATAAATAAAACGACTTCATCTGTTCTATTTCTAGGATTTGCACAAAAAACACTTTTTATAAATTCTGTTGTGGGTGTTTTTAAAGTAGATAAAATGGTTAAAATAGCGCCAAAAAATGAGAACCAAAATGATACTTTGGTATCACAATTTGAAATAAACCCAATAATCCTATCAAGAGTTAAATGCAATTTATCCGTATCGTCTGATAATTTCCATTGTTGCTTATGCATTTTTTTACCTTTAATTTTTTATTTATTCAAATATTTGGGGAATATAATGATAATTCAATAGTTACTACAAAAATAATTTTCTCAATAGAATAAATTTCGTATCAATGCCCCTGTGATAGCGGTAGAAGCCGCGTTGTACCCGAAATTAAAGCCGATTTTGAACCAATACCCGAAGAGATGATTGCCGTACCGATTTCTGCGCCGTTCAAAATGGCGTTGGTCGCCTCATCCGATTATTTGGCGCAATACGGTTCACCGAAAAATATTGATGATTTGCAGCAGCACCGCCTTATCGGTGCGAAGCTCTCCGCTGAACACGGCACGGAGATGCAGTGGGAATTCAAATACAAAAAAGAGCTGATTACGTTCACGCCAAAATCGCAGTTTTCCATCAATAATCATCTGCGCCTGCAAGCCGTTTCAGACGGCCTTGGCATTGCGTGGATAGCACACATGAGCGTAGCGGATGCTCTCAATTCGGGGCACCTAGTCGAGGTGTTGCCTGAATACGCCATCACTTATGATCCGTTTTACCTCTATTACCCCAGCCGCCGCGGGCATTCGAATGTGTTTAAGTTGATTGTGGATGCGCTGCGGGTGGAGGTCGTCTGAAAATGCAAAAGCAGCCTGAGTTTCGTTTGCCGAAATGCAGGCTGCTTTCAAATAATCTCAATATGTCCGTCTGATTTTCAGACGACGTTTTCAGTTCATAAACCTAAACGTTATTTTTCTGCTTTCAACACCCGCTGACGGCGGGTTTCGCTCAATACCATGCCTGCGCTGATGGAAACGTTCATGCTTTCTACCGTGCCAAACATCGGAATCGATACCAGCATATCGCAATGTTCGCGCGTCAGGCGGCGCATGCCTTCGCCTTCGTTACCCATTACCCAAGCCACGCTGTCTGGCAAGTCGCAGTGGTAAAGGTCGGAGTCGCCACCCATGTCCGTGCCGATGATCCAAATGCCATATTCTTTCAGCTCACGCAAAGTACGGGCAAGATTGGTTACGGTAATATACGGCACGGTTTCCGCCGCGCCACAGGCAACTTTACTGACGGTCGCATTCAGACCGGCACTTTTGTCTTTGGGCGCAATCACGGCATGCACGCCCATCGCATCGGCAGTACGCAGGCACGCGCCGAGGTTGTGCGGGTCGGTAATGCCGTCCAATACCAGCAAAAACGGGGGTTCGCTCAGGTTTTCCAACACATCTTCCAAGTGAACATGGTTTTTGGAAGCATCGATAAACCCGACCACACCCTGATGGCGTGCCCCTTTGCTGATGGCATTTAGGCGGTCGGCATCGGCAAAATGCACGCGCACGTTTTCAGAGGCCGCTTTATCCAATACATCGCGGGTGCGCGCATCGGATTTGCCCTCTTGGATATAGAGTTCGGTAATCGATTTCGGGTTTTGCCACAAACGGGCATTGACGGCGTGAAAGCCATAGATGAGTCGTTGGTTTGCCATGTTTTTGCTTTATCAAAAAATTCAGACGGCCATTATAACAAGTAAGGCCGTCTGAAAATTTTTTATTTCATCAAATAACCGAGTATGCCCGAAGTGCCAACACCGATTAATACCGTCATCAACATCGAAAACCGGCTGGCGGCCAATACCGTCAAAGCAATGGCAATCAGCTCATGCGGTTTGTCCGACACAAAATAAGGCGCAATCACGGAAATCAACACGCAGCCTGGCGCGGCTTCCATAACCACTTGCGCACGACGGCTCAACGTACGGTTGCGTAATGCAAAAAAGCCGATTAATCGGGTTGAATAAGTAACGGCCAACATGCTTAAAAACAGCAAAAACGATTGCAGCGACAACAAATCCTTCATTTTTGCTCTCCCCACAAATACGCCACCAACAGGCCCGATAACGTTCCGGCCGGAACATACCATGCGCCATCCACGGTCAAATAGGTTGCGCACGCCACAATCAGGCTGACAAACCAAGGGCGCGAAGCCGCAAAGCTCTTCCACATCCCGCGCAGCAACACCAAAAACACCGCAGGAAACGCCATGCCGAAGCCCCAAGCCGCCACATCGCCGAACATCGGTCCGACTACCGCGCCAAATGCCGCAAAAGCAATCCACGTTACATACAAAATAAAACACACGCCGGCATAAAACGGCATATTGAATGCAGGCAAACCTGCCGCCTTACGCTTTTGAATTTCAGCAAACGCCATTGCCCAGCTTTCATCACACATAAAAAACAGCGCGGGCATTGCCTTTTTCAGCGGCATATCCCTCATATACGGCGCAATCGCCGCCCCCATCAGGATATGGCGCGAATTGATCATAAACGTAACCGTTGCAATCAGCATAATCGGCAAAGGATTTGCCCACAAATTGACTGCGGCAAATTCCGAACCTCCGGCAAAGTTCATGCCCGTCATCAGCAGCATTTCCAGCCAACTCATGCCTTTCTGCCCACCCTGCATGCCCAAAATCAGCGCCCACGGCAACAAGCCGATCAGCATGGGGGAACATTCTTTGATACCGCGCAGAAATTCCGATTGAGGAGAAGCAGTCTGATTCATTTTGATTGAAACGGTTTATTAAAAAGAAGCGACGTATTATAAAGCAGGCCGTCTGAACAAGGGTATAATACGGAAAAATTAGATTTATTTACGGAAACCGATATGACCCACACCGTCCATCTACAGTTTGAAGAAATTGACAATACCGTGTTGCAACGCCTGTGCGGCGCGCTCGACAGCAATCTCGAAGCCTTAGGCAAAGCCCTTGATATCCAAATCAGCCGCCGCTTCGAACATTTCACCTTCATGGGCGAACTGGCACACGCCGGCCGTCGCGCCTTGCTGTCGCTTGCCGAAGCCGCAGAAAAAGGCGACTTGGACGACAACGCCATCAGCCTCGCGGCCGTCGAAGCCAAAACCGCAGATGAAAAACACGAAGAAAAACACCACGACCAACAATACTATTTCCGCACCAAACGCGGCAGCATCGGCGGCCGTACCCCGCGCCAAAACGGCTATATACGCGCCTTGCTCAACCACGATGTCGTGTTCGGTTTAGGCCCTGCCGGTACGGGTAAGACCTATCTTGCCGTTGCCGCCGCCGTCGATGCCATGGAAAAACACCAAATCGAACGCATCGTTTTGGTACGCCCTGCAGTCGAAGCAGGCGAAAAATTAGGCTTCCTGCCGGGCGATTTGGCGCAAAAAGTCGATCCCTACCTGCGACCGCTCTACGACGCGCTCTACGACCTGATGGGCTTCGACCGAGTGACCAAACTCATGGAAAAAGGCCTGATTGAAATCGCCCCGCTCGCCTACATGCGCGGGCGCACGCTCAACGGCGCGTATGTGATTCTGGACGAAGCGCAAAACACCACGCCCGAACAAATGAAAATGTTCCTGACCCGTATCGGCTTCGGTGCCAAAGCAGTCATTACCGGCGACATCAGCCAAATCGACCTGCCGCGCAACATCAAATCCGGCTTGAAAGATGCACGCGAAAAACTGCGCAATGTAGAAGGCCTGTATTTCCACACCTTCACCAGCGAAGACGTCGTCCGCCATCCTTTGGTACAGAAAATCGTCGAAGCCTATGAAGCAGCAGAAGAACAAGCTGAAAAGAAAAACGGCGAATAATCTTTTCAAACACTCAAGGCCGTCTGAAAATCAAATTTCAGACGGCCTTCCTACATCATTCTCCCCATAATACTGCTATAATCCGAAAATCAAGTAAAACAAAGACTTCAAAAGGAAAAATATGACCCTCAAGCCACCCGTCCGAATCGCCGTTACCGGCGCGGCAGGCCAAATCGCCTACGCCACCCTCTTCCGTATCGCCGGCGGCATTATGCTCGGACGCGACCAACCCGTTATCCTGCAGCTGCTCGACTTGCCGCAGGCACAACAGGCATTACGCGGCGTGATTATGGAAATGCAGGATTGCGCCTTCCCGCTCCTTGCCGACATCTTCGCCACAGACAACCCCGAAGTCGCCTTCAAAGATGCCGACATCGCCCTCTTGATTGGAGCGCGCCCGCGTACGCAAGGCATGGAGCGCGCCGACTTGCTGCACGCCAATGGCGAAATTTTCAAAGTACAAGGCGCGGCGTTGAACAAAGTTGCCAATCGCAACGTTAAAGTCCTCGTCGTCGGCAATCCGGCCAATACCAACGCCTACATCGCCATGAAATCCGCCCCCGACATCCCGCCGGAAAATTTTACAGCCCTGATGCGACTCGACCATCACCGCGCTGTCAGCCAAATTGCCGAAAAAATCAACCGCCCGATTACTTCCATCGAGCAAATGTGCGTCTGGGGCAACCATAGCCCGACCATGTACGCCGACTACCGCTACGCCACCAGCAATGGCGAGTCCGTCCAAGACATGATTACCGAACCCGACTGGAACACCGAAGTCTTCATGCCGAAAATTGCCGGACGCGGTGCCGCCATTATCGCCGCACGCGGTTCATCATCCGCAGCTTCCGCAGCCAATGCCGCCATCTACCACCTGCGCGACTGGTTGCTCGGCAGCAGCGGTAAATGGATAACCATGGGCGTTCCATCCGACGGCTCTTACGGCATTCCCGAAGGTTTGATTTTCGGCTTCCCCGTCATTTGTGACGAAGGCAGCTACCGCATCGTCCAAGGCTTGGATTTGTCGGATGAATTCAGCCAAAAACGTATCGCCGCCACACTGGCCGAATTGGAAGAAGAACGTTCAGCCATCCAGGATCTACTCTAAAACAAAGGCCGTCTGAAAACCAAATTTCAGACGGCCTAAATAATTAAATGCCCGTTCTACAATCATTTTTAAAAGCTAGAATGGCACTCTTTGTCCTTGCTTATCTTTAAGATGCCATTGACCTGACGGTGTACAACCGCCACCACTACCGCCGACAGCATAATGATCACAATTCGGGTCAAGCCGTTTCCCTTGAGAATATGAGCCATTTGTCAAACCGTCTCTATCAAAGGAACTGCATGCGCCGGTGAAAGCTACGCAAAACAGGATTAAAAATTTCTTCAACATTCACATCACCTTTTTTATAAAAATCATACCCCAAAATTGCAACCTAGATAAAGTTCCCACGCTATCGATATGAGCCACACTGTGTGAGCAAAAAGAACCAATCTCGCCTTGCCCACATTTGTGTATATAACTAATTGTGCCGCCGATATATGTGCCAAAATTTCGCTGCCATCACTCAAAGAAAAACTACTGCCAGAAATTTGGAATACACTTCTAATGCAATTAAAACATATAAAATAGTTATCAAACTAATTTTATAAATATGTGACAAATTTTTTGCAACTTTGTTTCTTATGGTTTTGCTTCTTTATAAAGCTCGTTCTCATAATATGAAAATTACCCAATACCTTTTCTGCGTTTAAAAAAGGCCGTCTGAAAACCAAATTTTAGACGGCCTTTACTGTGCAGCTTTATTCCGCTACATCAATGCACAAATATTTCAATTCCAAATATTCATCCGCACCATATTTGCTGCCTTCACGTCCCAAACCGCTGCGTTTTACGCCGCCAAATGGTGCCACTTCATTACTGATTAAGCCCGTATTGATACCGACCATTCCGTATTCCAAGGCTTCGCCGACGCGCCACTGGCGGGCGGTATCAGCCGTATAAAGGTAAGCAGCCAAACCGTATTCTGTGTTGTTCGCGGCCTCGATGACTTCGGCTTCGGTTTCAAAACGAAACACAGGACACAAAGGCCCGAAGGTTTCTTCGCGAGCTACCGCCATTTGCACCGTTACGCCGCTTAAGACGGTCGGTTCGAAAAACGTTCCGCCCAATGCGCTGCGTTTGCCGCCGGTCAGGCAAACCGCGCCTTTTGAGAGCGCATCGGCGATATGCTGCTCGACTTTCTCCACCGCTTTTTCCTCAATCAACGGCCCTTGGTTTACGCCATCCTCCAAGCCGTTGCCCAATTTGAGCGCCGCCACTTTTTCACTTAATTTGCGGCAAAATTCGTCGTAAATACCTGATTGAGCGTAAACGCGGTTGGTACAGACGCAGGTCTGGCCGCTGTTGCGGAACTTGCTGGCCAGCGCACCTTCGACGGCTTTGTCCAAATCGGCATCGTCAAACACGATAAACGGCGCATTACCACCCAGCTCCAAACTGAGTTTTTTAATGTCTGCCGCGCTATCGGCAAAAATTTTCGCACCGACTTCGGTTGAACCGGTAAAGCTGATTTTGCGCACGGTCGGATTCGTGGCAAATTCATGGCTGATTTCCGAAGCACTACCGCTGACAACAGGCAACAAATCCTGTGATACGCCCGCTTCATAAGCCAAAACGACTAATGCATACGCACTCAAAGGCGTGAGTGATGCTGGTTTGACTATCATCGCGCAACCAACCGCCAAAGCAGGCGCAGCCTTGCGCGCAATCATCGCAGATGGAAAATTCCACGGCGTAATCGCAGCAGTAACGCCGACAGGCTGTTTCAACACAACCAGTTTTTGTGACGCTTTCACACTTGTCAGCACATCGCCGTCAATCCGCCGCGCCTCTTCCGCAAACCAGCGCACAAACGAAGCCGCATAATCAATTTCACCACGCGCCTCAGTCAGGCTTTTGCCCTGCTCCATCGTCATGATACGCGCCAGTTCTTCTTTGTTTTCTTTAATCAAAAAATACCAACGCCACAACACATCAGCGCGCTCCAACGCAGTTTTTGCCGCCCATAATTTTTGCGCAACCTCCGCCTTTTGAATCAGCAATTTGAGGCTGTCTGAACGAGTCGTGCGGACAAACGCCAAGGTCTCGCCCGTTGCCGGATTGCCGACTTTGAGGCAGTCTGAAATCGGAGAAAAGGAAATATCGGGATGATTGAGCAAACAGGCAAAATCTTTCATAAGAAACTAGCTTTCTAAAATCTGGAATATGTGTTCATTATCATATTCATACCATGAAAGCGCAACTAAATCGCAAAAATAAGACAACAGCAAAGGCCGTCTGAATATCTTACAGACGGCCTTTGCTTTAACGACATCATATCCATCTTAATTACGAATGAAATACGATTATTAATACTCTACCTCAAAAGGATAAGACACATGTATTACAACTATTTGCTATAATACAAAACTCATCTCAATCCTCATCCAAAATTCCATTTTCAGACGGCCTTTGTCTGTTTATAAGGCCGTCTGAAATATTTTCCGTCCATCCTCTTCTGCCGAGCCATGATTCCATCTGATTTCATTGACGAGCTTTTGTCCAAAATCGATATTGTCGATATTATCGACGAGCAGGTTCCGCTGAAGAAAGGCGGGGCGAACTATATGGCCTGCTGTCCATTCCATAAGGAAAAGACACCGTCGTTTTCGGTCAGCCCGACTAAGCAGTTTTACCATTGCTTCAGTTGCGGGGCTCATGGTTCGGCGATTGGTTTTGTGATGGAACATCAGGGGCTGTCGTTTCCGGAGGCGGTGCAGTTTTTGGCTGATCGCGTCGGCATGACGGTACCTAAAGTTCGTGGGCAGGAAGACAACCCCGAAATCCGTGCCGAACGTAAGAAAAAACAACAGACTTTGGAAGAAACGACGGCAGCGGCAGCGGATTTTTACGCGCAACAGTTGAAATTCAATCCGGCGGCGAAGGCTTATTTGGACAAACGCGGTTTGAGTGCGGAAATCATCGCGCATTATGGTTTGGGCTATGCGCCTGACGGTTGGCAGCCTTTGGCACAAGTATTCCAACCCTATCCTAATACTGCGTTGGTGGATACGGGCATGGTCATCGACAACGAAGGCAAACATTACGACCGCTTTCGCCATCGGATTATGTTCCCTATCCGTAATCCGCGCGGGCAGGTCATCGGCTTTGGTGGCCGCGTATTGGATGACTCCAAACCCAAATACCTGAACTCGCCGGATACTCCTTTGTTCGATAAAGGGAAAAACCTTTACGGGCTATATGAAGGGCGTGCTGCCGTAAAAGAGGCTAGACGGATTTTGGTGGTCGAAGGTTACATGGACGTGGTCGCATTGGCGCAGTTCGGCGTCGGCTACGGCGTAGCAGCTTTGGGTACGGCAACCACGACGGAACACGTTAAAATCCTGATGCGTCAGGCCGACAGTATTTATTTTTGTTTCGATGGCGACGGCGCGGGACGTAAAGCGGCTTGGCGCGCGCTGGAAAATGCGTTGCCACAATTAAAAGACGATAAATCGCTGCATTTTCTCTTCCTACCCGAAGAACACGACCCAGACAGCTACATCCGCGCCTACGGCAAGACTCAATTTGAAGATGCCTTGTTAAACCAAAGCAAGCCCCTATCGGAATACTTTTGGGAACATCTTTCAGACGGCCTCAACCTCAATACACAAGAAGGCAAAGCAGAATTGGTCAAAACCAGTTCTCCGCTCTTGGCTCAGATTACCGCGCCGGCATTAGGCTATCTTCTGAAACAAAAACTCAGCGAGCTCGTAGGCATTGACCCTGACAACCTCGCCCAGTTACTCGGACAAGAAGCGCCAAAGCGGTATGTCAAACAAAAAAGTTACAAACTACCGCCCATTTCTGTCAAACAGCCAACCATGCTGACACTGGTTCAAAGACAGATACGCAGCCTCTTGATAAATCCGGCTTGGGCTTCATATATAGACCTGCCCGATTATCTGGCTTTAAGCGGTGACTTCGCCTGCCTTGCCAATCTGGCCGAAACCATCAAGCATCACGATACGACTCCTGCAACCGCACAAGTGCTTGAATATATGCGCGGTTCGCCCTATGAGGAAACCGTCAATCAAATCTTTTTATCGACCCTTCATTCTGAAGAAATGGAAGGGGATAATGAAGAAGATTGCGAAAGTTTCCAAATCGGCATGAAAAAGTTGTTAAATGAATTAAAATACAGTCAAATCGAAACTTTAAAGCAAAAAAGTATTCAAACTGGTTTGACCGAAAATGAAAAAAGACTATTGCTGTCACTTTTGACGGCAAAGCAAAACTAACCCCTCAGGCCGTCTGAACAATCTAAACACACGCTGCGAAACATGACACGCAGAACACTCCATCTGTAATATTTTTCAGACGGCCTCAGAGTATTAAAGTGAAATCTGATTTCACAACAAAAAGCTCTGCTCCGCCTTCAGGTACGGCCACATCACCGTAAACCGTCGGCATCCTATCAACCTAGAGAGCAATCCATGTCTAAAAACCAAAACTACGAAGAATACCAAGACCAAGATGACAACCGTCCCTTGAGTATCGAAGAGCAGCGCGCCCGTCTGCGTCAACTCATTATTATGGGTAAAGAACGCGGCTACATCACTTATTCCGAAATTAACGACGCGCTGCCCGACGATATGTCCGACGCCGAGCAAATCGACAACATCGTCAGCATGATTTCCGGCTTGGGCATCCAAGTAACCGAGCAAGCTCCTGATGCTGAAGACATCCTCTTGAGCGACAACGCCGCCGCCATGACCGACGACGATGCCGTTGAAGAAGCCGAAGCAGCACTCTCCAGCGCAGATTCAGAATTTGGCCGCACTACCGACCCTGTGCGTATGTATATGCGTGAAATGGGTCAAGTCGATCTGTTGACACGTGAAGACGAAATCATCATCGCTAAAAAAATCGAAAATGCACTGAAAAACATGGTGCAGGCAATCTCCGCCTGCCCGGGCTCGATTGCCGAAATTCTGGCGTTGATCGAACAAGTCCGCAATGATGAAATCCGTGTGGATGAAGTGGTTGAAGCCATCATCGATCCTAATGAAGTCTTGTTGAACGAATTAGGCCTGGGTCATTTGGAAAATGCCAAACCTGATGACGAAGAAGGAGAAGCCGATAGCGATGATGAAGATGGCGACGAGGAAGATGAAGACGACTCCGGCGGCGACTCTGAAGCCATATCCGCCGCCCATTTGGCCGAACTGAAACAAAAAGTTTTGGAACACTTCGCCTTTATCGAGAGCGAATACGGCAAAATGATTAAACAGTTGGAAAAACACGGCAGCCAACACGCCAACTACCTTAAACACCGCGATGCCATTGCCAACAAACTGTTAGAAGTCCGTTTTGCCACACGTCAAATCGAAAATTTGAGCAGCAACCTGCGCAGCCGCGTTGAAAACATCCGCAAACTCGAACGCGAAATCCGCGACATCTGTATCGACCGCGTCCGCATGGAGCGCGACTACTTCATCAAAAACTTCCTGCCAGCCATTACCGATTTGGAATGGGTAGAAGAAGAAGTAGCCAAAGGCCGTGTATGGGCAAACGCATTGGATCGTTTCCGCCACGCCATCCTCGAAAAACAAACCGAGCTGGCAAATATGGAAGCTGAAACCCGCATTTCCATCGAAGAGTTGAAAGAGATCAACAAAAACATGGTGTTGAGTGAGAAAGAAACTTCAGCAGCCAAACAGGAAATGATTCAGGCCAACTTGCGTTTGGTTATTTCCATTGCTAAAAAATACACCAACCGCGGCTTGCAGTTCCTGGATTTGATTCAAGAAGGCAATATCGGCCTGATGAAAGCGGTGGACAAATTCGAATACCGCCGCGGCTACAAGTTCTCAACTTACGCCACATGGTGGATCCGTCAAGCGATTACGCGTTCCATCGCCGACCAAGCACGTACCATCCGTATTCCGGTTCACATGATTGAAACCATCAACAAAATGAACCGTATCTCGCGCCAATACCTGCAAGAAACCGGTGAAGAGCCTGATTCCGCCAAACTGGCCGAACTAATGGAAATGCCGGAAGACAAAATCCGCAAAATCATGAAAATCGCCAAAGAGCCGATTTCCATGGAAACACCGATTGGCGATGACGACGATTCGCACTTGGGCGACTTCATCGAGGATGCCAACAACGTTGCGCCGGCAGAAGCTGCAATGTACACCAGCCTGCACGAAGTAACCAAAGAAATCCTTGAAAGCCTGACGCCGCGCGAAGCCAAAGTTTTGCGTATGCGTTTCGGTATTGATATGAATACCGACCACACTTTGGAAGAAGTCGGCAAACAATTTGACGTAACCCGTGAACGTATCCGTCAAATCGAAGCTAAAGCCCTGCGCAAGCTGCGCCACCCGACCCGCAGCGACCGCCTCCGCAGCTTCCTTGACAGCGAAGAAAACAAATCATAAAAGCAAACCGCAGGTTGAAAGACCTGCGGTTTTTTATTGGAATACAAAAAGGCCGTCTGAAAACCAAATCCCAAAAGATTTAATCGTTTCAGACGGCCTTAAATTTATTTTGATAACTTATTCAGCCTCTGTAGTTTTCTTTTTCGGACGACGGCGGCGACGTTTGGGTTTGCCATCAGTTGATCCACTTTGTTTCTGACGTTTGTGATCATTAGCCGCAGTCATTTGCTGACGGGTTTCCTCATCGGCATGTTGGAAAGTTGTCCACCAAGAAGCCATATCTTTATCAACCTCGCCAACCTCACTACGCAAAATCAGAAAATCATAAGCGGCTCGGAAACGGGCTTGCGCCAACAGACGATACGGGCGCGCGCCGCGCATATTGTCGAATTGCGGCTGAAATTGCCAGATTTCACGCATGGTTGCAGAAAATCGTTGCGGTACGCCCCAACCTTTCTCCACTGTGTCACGCATGGTGTTCATCGCATCCATCAACGCAGGGACAGGTTTTTGACCATGGCTTTGATTGCGTTGCCAAATGGCGTTTAGTGTCGGCCACAATACCGCCGCCAATACAAAACCGACGGAAACGGACTTATCCGCACGAAGGCGCTCATCGGTATTTTTCAAGGCCAACATAATCATACGTTTGTCGGCTGCTTCAGCAGTTTTCAAGGCATCTAAAAGTGGATGGATGTCTTCGGGAATACCCAACTCGTTTAGCCTTTTCAAACAGGCACGAGAATAACCGGAAAACAGAATTTTCAGAATTTCGTCAAAAAGACGAGCAACAGGCTCATTTTTCAGACGGCCTGCGTATTCGGCAATCGGCAAAGCGGTTTGCTCTTCCACTTCAAAACCCAATTTACCCGACAATCGGACGGCGCGAAGAATACGGACAGGATCTTCCTGATAGCGTTCGGCAGGATCGCCTATCATCACCAATTTTTTATCGGCAACATCAGCCACACCCTGATGGAAGTCCCAAATCTCCTCTTTAATCGGGTCGTAATACAGCGCATTGCAAGTAAAGTCGCGACGCATGGCATCTTCTTCAATGCTGCCGTAAGTATTGTCCTTCATAATGCGGCCTTGCGCATTTTGCTGAACCTTATCGCCACCGCGGAACGTCGTCACTTCAATGGTTTCAGGGCCAATCATCACATGAACGATTTGGAAGCGGCGGCCGATAATGCGGCTGCGGCGGAATACTTTGCGGATTTGCTCTGGCGTGGCATCGGTTGCAATATCAAAGTCTTTGGGCTCGACCCCGAGCAACAAATCCCGAACGGCACCGCCCACAACATAAGCCTGAAAACCGGCTTCATGAAGGCGTTTGGCAATTTTCTCCGCGGCAAAGCTCAACATATCCGTGAGGATACCGTGTTGCTCAAGCGGGATAATTTCCTTTTCGGGCAATGATTTGACGTGTTTTTTAGGCAACACTTTATGCAGCCATTTTTTTAACATAAGCAGCTCTTTTCACAATAAAAAAGGCCGTCTGAAACTTGTCTGGCTTAAGCCTTTGCACAATATTCTGCCGCAGAAGGGACAAAACATTGAGCAAAGGCTTCAGACGGCCTAAAAAGACGTGCCATTATACCTTATGGAAGTTCGATTAATTAGCGTATTGGCAAAAAATATCGGCTATAATGACAGTCTGACAACGATTCAGGCAGAACATCATGTACCACTACAAATCCGAAGCTACCCAATTCCTCGACAAACTCATGGAAGACAATCCCGAAATGGAAGCACAACGCCTCGAAAACCGCCATTTGCTATGGGATGTTACCCTCAACCCGACAGAGCAGGCCGAATTTGAAGCGGCCAAAGTCAACAAAAAACCCTACACCTACTATCAAGACTAATCCCGTATCGGCATGACGACCAACACCCACAATACCGATCCGGTATTACAACATTACCTCAACAGCATCAGTCAATCCGAACATCCCGTTTTGACCGCATTGCGCGAGCGTACCCAATCACATCGTCTGGGAAAGATGGCCATCGCCCGAGAGCAGGCAGCTATGTTGGTGTGGTTGGCCAAATTGTTGAATGCTAAAAAATATTTGGAAGTTGGCGTCTTTACCGGTTACAGCAGCACCGCCATGGCGCTTTCCCTCCCCGAAGACGGCAAAATCACGGCTTGCGACATTAATGTAACCTTTACCGATATTGCCCGAGAAACATGGCAGGCTGCAGGCATAGCGCATAAAATCTCGCTTCATCTGCAACCGGCTTTGCTGACTTTGGATGATTTGATTGCGCAAGGCGAATCGGAAAGCTACGACTTGGCACTTATCGATGCCGACAAACCGCCTACGCCAAAATATTTTGAACGCTGTTTGCAACTGATACGGAGTGGCGGCGTGATTGCCATCGACAATATCTTGCTGGGTGGGCGTGTCATGAATGAAGCTACCGAAAACGATCCGCCCAGCTTGGATATCCTGCGCCATTTCAACCAAAATCTGCCACACGATACACGTATTATTCCCATTACCCTGCCTATCGGCGACGGTTTGACACTGCTACTAAAAAAATAAAACGACACAATCCGATGAAAACATTATCACATTCCCTGTTTCTTTTGCCGCTTACTCTATTGGCCACATCATGCGCCGTTTCCCATCCTCCCCAACCTGCCGACAATCCCAACTTTGTCCTGCCGGATATTCCGCGCGAGCCTTTGCCTGAAAAAAATATTCCCTATCCGCGCTTGGACGAACAAACCCAGATTGACCACTTGGGCATACAAATCGCCCGACTGGAACGCACCGTTGAAGAATTAAATCAACGCCTGCAAACACTGGAAAAACAGCGAACCATCAAACGCCCAACCCCTTTGGCTCCCAAACCCAAAGCCCAGCGTTTGGACGACCACAAGCTGAAAATGAACTATTTGGCCAATGACGGCGGCGTGCCGTCTGAAACAGACTCAGCCGCACAAAACGAGCTGCGCCTTTATAACCAGGCACAAAAATACTATCAGCGCAATAATTTCTCCGCTGCAGTAGCCATTTTGAAAGAAGCCGACGGCGGCAACGGCAGCGAAATTGCCCGCCGCAATATGTATCTACTTCTGCAAAGCCAACAGCGTCTGGGCAACTGCGAATCCGTTATCGAAATCGGCAACCGCTACGCCAACCGATTCCGCAACAGCCCGCAAGCTCCCGATGCCATGTACAGCATCGGCCAATGCCAATACAAACTGCAACAAAAAGACATCGCCCGCAGCACATGGCGCAAACTGATACAAAGCTTCCCCAACAGCGAAGCGGCAAAACGCGCTTCCATCAGTCTCAAACAAAGATAAACGTTCAGACGGCCTTGTCATCCCCAAGGCCGTCTGAATATTTTTTTACCCTTAATCCATTCAAGCAAAAGGAACTCCTCATGATCCAAGTCGGCATTATTATGGGCAGCAACAGCGATTGGCCGGTGATGCAGCAGGCAGCACAATTTCTCAAAGAATTCGGCGTTGAATACGAAGCGCGTGTCGTCTCTGCACACCGCACGCCTGATTTGATGTTTGAATACGCCGAAACCGCACGCGAACGCGGCATCAAAGCCATCATTGCCGGCGCAGGCGGCGCAGCGCATTTGCCAGGCATGGTTGCAGCCAAAACCACGGTGCCCGTCTTGGGTGTTCCCGTGCCCAGCAAATATCTGCGCGGCGAAGACTCCCTGCTTTCGATTGTGCAAATGCCCAAAGGTGTTCCTGTTGCCACATTTGCCATTGGCGAAGCAGGCGCGGCCAATGCAGCGCTGTTTGCCATTTCACTTTTGGCCAATGAAAATCCTGAATTGGCTGAAAAATTGGCAGCTTTCCGTGCCAAACAAGAACAAACCGTTCTAGCCATGGAATTGCCTGAAGCATGACTGACAAAGGCCATCTGAAAGTTGTAAAGGGAAACTTTGATTTCGTTTTACGATTGTTTAGACGGCCTTAGTGTTTTATCAAATTGAATTAATGCCATGAAAACCCTAGCATTCGTCCTACTCTCCACCCTGCTTTGTGCCTGCCAAAGCCCAAACACTCCCGCTCAATCAACTACTATTCCATCTCAGCAACAAACCCAAGATACAACCGGCAATCTGATTATCTTCTATGATGCTCAAACCGGTTCCGCGCCATTGCTAAAAGCAGTGAAAATCTCCGGTGCAACTTTGGTTTACGAATACAAAAACCTGCACGGTATTGCCATTCGTCCGTCCTCCAAGACCAATATTGAAGATACTATTGCCTATTTCAAAAAAATAAACGGCGTATTGTCTGTCGAACAAGACCGACTGCTTAAACTTCAATAAACAAACTATTTTTTGACTACATAAAAAAGGCCGTCTGAAACATATCACTACGATTTCAGACGGCCTTTACTTGTTCAAAGCATTAAATCATGCCTCTGCCTTGCGCTTTTGGCTTGGCTTGGCCGAATTCCAATTTACTCAGCGCAGACAAATAGGCTTTGGCAGTTGCCACCAATACGTCGGTATCCGCACCTTGGCCGTTGACCACACGGTCGCCACGTTGCAGACGGACGGAAGTTTCGCCTTGGCTTTCTGTACCTTGAGTTACCGCATTGACAGAGTAAATCTGCAAGGTTGCGCCACTTTGAGCCACGCTTTCAATGGCTTTGAAGATGGCATCAACAGGGCCTGATCCGCTAGCGGAAGCGTGTTTTTCTTCGCCGCGAATACTGAACACAATATCGGCGCGCGGTTCTTCGCCGGTTTCAGTGCTGATTTTTTGGGAAATGAATTTGTAGCTTTCAGTATTCATATTGCCCATTTCGTCAGACACCAAAGCGTGCAAGTCTTCATCAAAGATTTCGCGTTTCTTATCCGCCAGCTCTTTGAAGCGTGCAAATGCCGCATTCAACGCCTCTTCACTTTCCAATTCGATACCCAAATCTGCCAGCTTGGTTTTGAAAGCATTACGGCCGGAGAGTTTACCCAAAGTCAGGCGGTTGGTTGACCAGCCGACTGATTCGGCAGTCATGATTTCATAGGTTTCAGGGTGTTTCAACACGCCGTCCTGATGAATGCCTGATTCGTGTGCAAAGGCGTTTGCGCCGACTACTGCTTTGTTTGGCTGAATCGGATAGCCGGTGATAGTAGATACCAGTTTGGATACCGGCACGATTTGCGTGGTATCGATGCCGGTTTCCAAGCCAAACAAATCATGACGCACTTTCAACGCCATCACGATTTCTTCAAGGCTGGCATTACCCGCACGTTCGCCCAAGCCGTTGATGGTACATTCCACCTGACGCACGCCTGCCTGAACAGCGGCCAGCGAGTTGGCAACCGCCATACCCAAGTCGTTGTGGCAGTGGGTCGACCAGACTACTTTGTCGCCGTTGGGCACGCTTTTGATGATGTTACTGATACGCTCGTACCATACGGAAGGGATGGAGTAGCCGACAGTATCGGGAATATTGATGGTGGTTGCGCCTGCCTCGATAACCGCCGTAAAGATTTTGGCGAGGAAGTCCAAATCCGAACGCACGGCGTCTTCGGCGGAAAATTCCACATCGTCAGTATATTCTTTGGCAATTTTCACCGCTTTGACCGCCGCATCGATGACCTGCTGCGGCTTCATTTTCAGTTTGTGCTCCATGTGGATGGGGCTGGTGGCGATAAAAGTGTGAATACGTTTTTTCGGAGCAGGGGAAACAGCTTCGCCTGCTTTACGCACATCGTTTTCAACGGCACGCGCCAATGAGCAAACTGTAGATTTAGTAATGATTTTGGCAATCGCATTAACCGATTCAAAATCGCCCGGACTCGCGGCGGCAAAACCCGCCTCAATCACATCCACGCCCATTTTCTCCAACTGGCGGGCAATGCGGATTTTCTCCTCTTTGGTCATGGACGCACCGGGCGACTGCTCGCCGTCGCGCATAGTGGTATCGAAAATGATAACGCGGTTGGTTTGTGTCATTTCTGTTCTCTCCAGAGATTCGTTTTTTTGTAAAAAAGCATTCAAATCAAGCGGTCTGCCTTGTGCCTCCGCCAAAGCGGTCAGTTTTTGCAACTGTGCTAAAGGCAGAGAACCGCGTGTACGCCATTTATAGATAGCCGCCGTCGTTGCAGCATTTTCCGGGTCGTGCTGTTTCAGGGCTTCGGCCAGCGCGTTTACGCCGCCAAAATAGGCAACCAAACGGTCAATGTCTAATTGCATGATGTTCCTTGTCCAAATCTGATTAAGATTATTGTGTTCTAGTTTTGCATTATACTCATTTTAGACAAAACGACAATCTATTTTTATCAAAATATTGGTATAAATTTTAAAACTTGAGAAATTTTTATACATTTTGTCTAATTTGGACTATTAAAAGCTCCTCTCAAACCGAACACATCCTAAATATAGTAAACTAATCCCCTATTTCCCCGATTTGAAACACATTATGCCCCATACCATCCCTACCAACCGCTCCGACATCGAATGGCGCAACAAAAGTACACAAAAGCCACCCAAGCAGGCGGTTTACATACAAGAAGCAGGCGCAACAGAAATCTTAAAAAATGCCCACGCGCAAACTGCAACTGTTTGGACTGGCGATTTTCACAATGCCAAGCAAGTCTTATCTGCAATGAAAAAACGTATCCGCAGGCCGTCTGAAAAAAAGAAAGGCGCACCTGCCGATATTCAGACAGCCTTTCATGCCCACCGTATGAAACAGGCGCAACAAAGCCGTTTGCTCAATATGCTTGCCGTTGAAATTCAACCGAATTTTCAACTGGGCAATGCACGCGCACCCGATATCTACGCCGCTCTATGCGATGTTTACGACACACCAAACAATAAGCCGTTTCTTTTGCCGCTGAATCAATTACTAGGCTTTATCGGTGCACACGAATGGCACAAAAAAGGCATAGATATCCCTCAACTAGACGGAAAAATCCATGTTCCTTTCGGCGTATTCTCTCCACTGCGCGGCGAGTATTTGGATTTAATCACACAAGCCCCACTCGCTCCCAATATTCAGACGGCCTTTGACATCGGCACCGGTTCAGGCGTTATTGCCGCAATTTTGGCCAAACGAGGCATACCCGACATCATTGCCACAGACACCAACCCCAAAGCAATTGCCTGCGCCATAGCAAACCTCGAACGCCTAGGCTTGGATAAAGCCGTCAACATCCAATCGATTGATTTATTTCCCGAAACTTGCGCCGACCTTATCGTCTGCAATCCGCCTTGGCTGCCGGCAAAACCGACCTCGGCTATTGAGACTGCCCTTTACGACCCCAATCATGCCATGCTGACTGCGTTCCTCAACGGCGTACGCCAGCACTTAAATCCAAACGGCGAAGCTTGGCTGATTATTTCCGACTTGGCAGAACACTTGCATTTGCGCGATAAAGACTTTCTAAACCAATGCTTTCAGACGGCCTCGCTCAATATAGTCGATATTTTGAAAACCAAACCGCAACACAAAAAAGCAATAGATGAATCCGATCCTTTGGCGTTTGCCAGAAACAAGGAAACTACTTATCTATACCGTTTGAAAGCGATATAAAATCAAGGCCGTCTGAACATTCAGACAGCCTTTAAGCATTTCTATAAAAGAAAACGGCATATCCGTAAAGATATGCCGTTGATGGGAGCAGGGACTGCTATATTTGGCAGTGGTTTGTGTTTTAGTCCTCTTGCGCCGCTGTTTGCAGGTAGTTTGGCAAACCAACTTTGCCAATCAATTCCTGCTGAGTTTCAAGCCAGTCGATGTGTTCTTCGTTGATGTCTTTTTGTTTTTCCAACAAATCACGGCTGACGTAGTCTTGTTGCTCTTCTGCAAGAGCGATGGCTGCAACCAGAGCATCATGTTTTTCATACTCTTTTTTCAGATCGCAGGCAATGATTTCTTCGGTAGATTCACCGATCAACAGTTTACCCAATTCTTGCAGATTAGGCAGGCCTTCCAAGAACAAAATACGCTCGATTAAATCGTCTGCGGATTTCATTTCGCGGATGGATTGTTTGAAGAAGTGTTCGCCCAATTCTTCAAAGCCCCAGTTTTTCAAAATGCGGGCATGCAGGAAGTATTGGTTAATGGTAATCAGCAACAAGCCTAAGTTTTTGTTCAATTCGCGGATAACTAAGCGATCGCCTTTCATATTCAGCTCCTTGTATGTTATACGCTAGATTACAGTTGGCTTTGGTAGTAGTTGCCTTCGCCGACCAATTCGATCAGACGCAGTTGTTGTTCCAACCAGTGAGCGTGATCTTCTTCAGTGTCTTTCAGTTGGGCAATCATCAAATCGCGGGTAACGTAGTCTTGAGCTTCTTCGCACAACTTGATGCCTTTTTTCAGCGCATCGCGTACTTCGTATTCAGTGTTCAAGTCTGCTTTCAGGCAAGAGATTACGTCAGTACCAATGTTCAGTTCGGCACGGGTCATTTTAGGCGTACCGCCCAACATCAGGATACGACGGATGAAGTCTTCGGCGTGAGTGGTCTCTTCTTCCATCTCGTGGTTCAAACGTTCGAACAGTTTGGTGTAACCCCATTCAGAGTACAGGCGAGAGTGGATAAAATATTGGTCGCGAGCAGCCAACTCACCAGACAATAATTCGTTCATGTAATCAATAACTGCTTGGTTGCCTTGCATAATTCTTTCTCTTTCTTTTAAAAGTTGATAATCACGAAATGAAGATTCGTGTGTTGTTATGGAATGAGGTAATTGTATGCACAAGTAGCACTTTTGACAAATTTTCTATTTAAAATACAAACAATTATCAAAAAAGTTAACCAGCCAAAAAGGCCGTCTGAAAAATTAATCCCCTGTTTTTAATAATATTTTTTTGACATTAGTATTAAGAATCCATTGCATTATTCAAAAACATTTACATTCGTTAACCATAAATAAAAGCAAATAATCCAACAAAATCAATCAAATTTAATTATGAATTATTCTCAACTGCTTTTGCCTGATTTTTTTGAATCACCCATTCCGCCATCACTTGCGAATCGTGCTATAATTACCAGTTATCTTTTTTTTAAGCACCTAGCTGAAACACATAAATTATCATGAAACAAATCCGCAATATTGCCATCATCGCCCACGTCGACCATGGCAAAACCACATTAGTTGACCAATTGCTGCGTCAGTCCGGCACATTCCGTTCCAACCAGCAAGTCGAAGAACGCGTCATGGACAGCAACGATCTTGAAAAAGAGCGCGGCATTACCATTCTCGCTAAAAATACCGCCATCGAATACGAAGGCTACCATATCAACATCGTAGATACCCCGGGACACGCCGATTTTGGTGGCGAAGTGGAACGTGTATTGGGCATGGTCGACTGTGTCGTACTGTTGGTTGACGCACAAGAAGGCCCTATGCCGCAAACCCGTTTCGTGACCAAAAAAGCCTTGGCTTTGGGTCTGAAACCTATCGTTGTTATCAACAAAATCGACAAACCGTCTGCCCGTCCAAGCTGGGTTATCGACCAAACATTCGAATTGTTTGACAACCTGGGCGCAACAGACGAACAATTGGACTTCCCTATCGTTTATGCTTCCGGCCTCTCCGGCTTTGCCAAATTGGAAGAAACCGACGAGAGCAACGATATGCGTCCTCTGTTTGAGACCATCTTAAAACATACGCCCGCACCAAGCGGCAGCGCGGACGAAACGCTGCAACTGCAAATTTCCCAACTGGACTACGACAACTACACCGGCCGCCTCGGTATCGGCCGCATCTTGAACGGCCGCATCAAACCCGGCCAAGTCGTTGCCGTGATGAACCATGAAGAACAAGTTGCACAAGGCCGCATCAACCAACTGTTGGGTTTCCAAGGCTTGGAACGCGTACCTTTGGAAGAAGCTGAAGCCGGCGATATCGTGATTATTTCCGGTATCGAAGACATCGGTATCGGCGTAACCATTACCGACAAAGACAATCCTAAAGGCTTGCCTATGTTGAGCGTGGACGAGCCGACCCTGACCATGGACTTTATGGTCAACACTTCTCCTTTGGCCGGTACTGAAGGCAAATTCGTGACTTCCCGCCAAATCCGTGACCGCCTGCAAAAAGAATTGCTGACCAACGTTGCCCTGCGTGTTGAAGATACTGCCGATGCCGACGTCTTCCGCGTTTCCGGCCGTGGCGAATTGCACCTGACTATTTTGTTGGAAAACATGCGCCGCGAAGGCTTCGAACTGGCAGTTGGTAAACCGCGCGTGGTATTCCGTGAAATCAATGGTCAAAAATGCGAGCCTTACGAAAACCTGACCGTAGACGTACCGGATGACAACCAAGGCGCGGTCATGGAAGAACTCGGCCGCCGCCGTGGCGAATTGACCAATATGGAAAGCGACGGTAACGGTCGTACACGTTTGGAATACCATATTCCTGCACGCGGCCTGATCGGTTTCCAAGGTGAGTTTATGACCTTGACCCGCGGTACCGGCTTGATGAGCCACGTTTTTGACGACTATGCTCCGGTTAAACCCGATATGCCCGGCCGTCACAACGGCGTACTGGTTTCTCAAGAGCAAGGTGAAGCCGTTGCTTATGCCCTGTGGAACTTGGAAGACCGCGGCCGTATGTTCGTTTCTCCAAACGACAAAGTCTACGAAGGCATGATTATCGGTATTCACAGCCGCGACAACGACTTGGTGGTAAACCCTCTGAAAGGTAAAAAACTGACCAACGTCCGCGCCAGCGGTACAGATGAAGCCGTGCGCCTGACTACGCCGATCAAATTGACTTTGGAAGGTGCAGTTGAGTTCATCGACGATGACGAACTGGTTGAAATCACGCCACAATCCATCCGCCTGCGTAAACGCTACCTGAGCGAATTGGAACGTCGCCGTCATTTCAAAAAACTGGACTGATTCTGTTTGATTGACGCATTTTAAAATTAAGGCCGTCTGAAAAGTGTTTTAGAAATCCTAGATTTCATTTTTACACTTTCAGACGGCCTTTTATCATCTGTTCAAATAAAGTAAATCGGCATTTCTTCCGCTTGTACTGCTGCTTCATCAGCGCGATCATTCTTACGATATTGCCCCGGCGATATCCCATATTGCTTTTTAAATGCCTTGCCAAAATGCGTTTCCGATTGAAAACCGACCGAGAGCGCAACCGATAAAACCGAATCCGCCGTCTGTTTCAATAATAATGCCCCATGTTGCAAGCGAATACTGTTAACAAAGGCGTGCGGGCTTGTTCCCGTCTGCTGCTTAAATACTCGCATCAACTGGGCGCGAGATAAGTTGGCAATCACGGTCATTTTCTCGATATTCCATTCCTCTTCCGGCTTATCCACTACTGCCTGAAGCAAATTCCGCAAACGTTTGTCCTGCCAACCATTCAGTAAACCGCTTAATTGCGCTTCCCCATTTTTCTCCAGGCTGGCTCGAAGTAGAAATACCAACAACACCGAAGCCAATGCGTTCACAACCGCTACCGAGCCGGACAAAGCCTGACCGCTCTCATATTGCAACAATGCCACCAAATACTGTAAAGAAGGATCGTTGATATTCAGCAAAACTGTGTCAGGCAGCCCTGCCATAATATCCGCCTGAGCTTCATATTCAAACCGCGCGCAGAAAAGATGCAAAGCCGCATCTCCTCCTGCATGACTCTGCTTGACTTTAAATGCGCCTTTTTTACTCGTCAGCACGCTGACACTGAAATTTTCACAACTGCTGTCGCTGCTCAAAGTATGCCCTACGCTGCGCGGGAAAAAAATGACATCCCCCGCACTCAGCAGCCTGGCCTCTTGCTCCCCATCAATTCGGATATAACCTGAACCGGCAGTTACGATATGTACCAAACCATGCGCACGCTTTGGCTCATGCCGCACATACCACTCCCCCCGAAAAAGACATTGAACATCCACGCTGCCTTTTACCTGCGCCAATTCGACCAGCCTATCCAAAATATCCATAGTGTTTTTTACCAATAAATGAGATGTTTTGACGATTTTATTCATCCAATTATTGCAATAATACACACACCAAACACAAACGGATAGGATTTTTTATCTTATCCACTCACATTAAGAAAGGACATATCATGTTTAAAGACTGGCCTGAACATACCGCCTTGGTAAAAAAAGCATTCGGCGAACTGGGTAAAAACCATCCTAAAATGCTGCAAGCCTACGGCGCACTGGATCAAGCAGCCGCTGCCGAAGCACTGGATGCCAAAACACGCGAACTGATCGCCATTGCCGTTGCCATTACCACGCGTTGCGAAAGCTGCATCAGCGTGCATGCAGCCGCCGCAGCCAAAGCTGGGGCAACCGAAAGTGAAATCGCCGGCGCATTGGCCACTGCTATCGCCCTGAACGCTGGTGCCGCTTATACCTACGCTTTACGCGCTTTGGAAGCAGTAGAAACCCAACGCTAATCGGTTTGTAAAATCAGGCCGTCTGAAAGCCGACTCCCCTTTCAGACGGCCTGATGAAATGCTAAACTGATAAAGTTATCATATTGTTTTCTGTCTAATAGGAGATTGAACCATGAAGAAACTGCTGACCGCCGTACTTTTTGCCGCCACTATTGCCACTCCTTTGGCCGCTTCCGCAGCCTCTATGCCAAAAGTTGAAAAAAGCGCGGCACAACCTGCAAAAGCAAAAGGCGTTTGGATTGATGTCCGCTCTGCCGAAGAATTTAAAGAAGGCCATTTGCAAGGTGCACTCAATATTCCGCATGATCAAATCGTTGACCGCATCAAATCCGTTAGCCCGGATAAAAACGCACCGGTCAACCTCTACTGCCGCAGCGGCCGCCGTGCAGAAGCCGCGCTGACTGAGCTGAAAAAAGCCGGCTACACCAACGTAACCAACCATGGCGGTTATGAAGACTTGGTGAAAAAAGGTTTGAAATAAACCTAGTTGATTTTAAAAAGGCCGTCTGAAACTTTTCAGACGGCCTTTATTGCCATTACAGACAGCAACTTCCAAATCTCAAACGTTTGCTGAGACCGGTTTCGTGAATCAATTGTTTGATAACCAAAATATTGGTGTTATCGGCCAAGGCGCGAATGCTGTGTGCTTCCATCGGCTCAAAACGGATAACTTGTAAGCCTTCGGTTTGCAAAACTTCGTCCACCGTTTTGATTTCAGCTTTGCCGTTTAAAACCAAAAGCAAAATAATCGCATCCGCCTCATATGCCGGAATTTCATTATTCTTCTGCAGTGAAAGCTGAACAATCTCCTGATTGCCGTCTGAAGCAATCACGCCGCCCAATAAAGCTTTGGGGTCTAACTCATAATGTTTCATTATTATCCTTTCCGCCCAAACGTTGCCGATTCGTGGACAATCGCTCAAGCAAACCAGTACAATACCGCCCATCTTACCGATAGACACAATATTGTCACATGAACATATTAATCTCAAACGACGATGGTTATCTTGCGCCCGGTTTGGCAGTTTTGGCAAGAGTGTGTGCAGAATTTGCCAATGTCAGGGTGGTTGCGCCCGAACGCGATCGCAGCGGCGTCAGCAATTCCCTGACTTTAGACCGTCCTTTACAACTGAAACAGGCGGAAAACGGGTTTTACTATGTGAATGGTACGCCCACCGACTGTATTCATGTCGGTCAATACGCCCTTGCCGATTTCAAACCCGACTTAGTTTTGTCCGGCATTAACAACGGCGCAAACATGGGCGACGATACACTTTATTCCGGTACGGTTGCCGCCGCGACGGAAGCCTACCTGATGGGTATTCCCGCCATTGCTTTCTCGCTTGCCGATTCCAGCGGCCGTTATTGGGAAACCGCGGAAAAAGCCGCTTGGATACTGCTTTCCTACTTTCTCAAACACCCTATTTCCGAACCCATCTTATGGAACATCAATATCCCTGCCGTCGCACCTGAGGATATCCAAGGCATAAAAATTACACGGCTCGGCCGCCGTCATCATGAACAAAGCATTGTTCCCATGTATAATCCACGTGGCGAACAAATTTATTGGATTGGGCCGGTCGGTGATGTTTCCGACAGCGAAGAAGGTACCGACTTTGGCGAATGCGCGTCCGGCTTCATCACGATTACCCCCCTGCAAGTCGACTTGACTGCCTACGGACAAATGGAGCAAACTGCTTCCTTTTGGTCAGAAATCCCTGCGCCTTAACAGTCCCTAACAGCCGAACACTTGAGAAACAAGCATATTTTTATTATGATATGCCCCGATGAGAACAATTACCCGAATACGAAAGTCATTAACATGTTGAAAAAAAGTGTATCTTATGCCGGATCGGCAGCTTTGGTTTTATTACTTGCAGCCTGTGCCAGCCAACAACCGGCTCCTGTAGTCGTCGGCACACAAAGCGGTGGTTCAACAACAAGCTCTACCGCTGACAATCCTTACGGTGCAGCGCCTTACAATACCAACACCAGCCCAGCGGCAGATGCTCCATACACTCCGCCGGCAAGTACACCTGCTCCAACATACAACAGCGGCAGCACCGGCACTTACACGCCTTCTTATGCGCCTGTTGATATTAATGCAGCGACACATACCGTTGTTCGTGGCGATACCGTTTACAACATCTCCAAACGCTACAACATTACCCAAGACAATCTGCGCGCATGGAATAACTTGGCCGACAACACCATCAGCATTGGTCAAACCCTGCGCGTAAAACCTGAAGGCTACGTTGTACCTGCAGCTTCTGCAAGCAAACTTTCTACGCCAACAACGACAACCACTGCTCCGGCCCCAAGCACTCCTGCCAATACACCAACCGTATCTACCGGCAGCAGCCGCAACGTAAGCGGCATCACATGGCAGCGTCCGACTACCGGTAACGTTATTGCCAACTTCGGCGGCAGCAACAAAGGTGTGGATATTGCCGGTACGCAAGGTCAGCCAGTTGTTGCAGCGGCAGACGGTAAAGTCGTTTACGCAGGCTCAGGCTTGCGCGGTTACGGTAACTTGGTCATCATCCAACACAACTCCTCATTCTTGAGCGCATACGGCCACAACCAACGCCTGCTGGTTAATGAAAACCAAACCGTGAAACGCGGTCAAACCATTGCGCACATGGGTAATACCGATGCATCCCGCACTCAGTTGCACTTTGAAATCCGTCAAAACGGCAAACCGGTCAATCCGGCAAATTATGTTGCCTTCTAAGCTGATTCAAGCAACCTAATTTCAATTCAATCCCTGCCTAAATGTCATTTAGGTAGGGATTGTTTGTACCGGTTTCCCATGAAATTTCATCTTCCTCTTCTTTATACCCTGCTATTGGGCGGTTGCGCCGCGTTTTTGCCATCATTGGACGAACGCACCCAAAGCAGTTATCTTGACATCCCTTCAACGCCGCGACTGGACAGCGCCTTAGGTATTCCTTCTACTCCCTCCAAGGCCGATATTTCCCATATCTATCTGCTGAACGATGCCCATGAAGCCTTTGTCGCCCGTGCCGCCCTGATTGAATCCGCCGACCATACCCTCGATTTGCAGTACTATATCTGGCACAACGACATCTCCGGCAAGCTTTTGTTCAACCTGATTCATCGCGCGGCCGAACGCGGCGTCCGTGTGCGTTTGCTTCTGGACGACAACAACACCAACGGCATGGATGATCTCCTGCTTGCACTCGACAATCATCCCAATATCGAAGTCCGTCTGTTTAATCCCTTTATTTTCAGAAAATGGCGTGCACTCGGCTATGTTACTGACTTTCCGCGACTTAACCGCCGGATGCACAACAAATCGTTTACCGCCGACAACCGTGCTACCATTTTGGGCGGACGCAATATCGGCGACGAATATTTTAAGGTTAACGACGATACCATCTTTGCCGACCTCGATATCCTCGCCACAGGCCGCGTCGTAACCGAAGTTTCCCAAGACTTCGACCGCTATTGGGCAAGCCATTCCGCCTACAACGCAACCAGCATCATCAAACGGGGAAACCTGCAAAAAGGATTGGTAGAGCTCGATTACACCGACCAAGATAAAAACCAAACGCTCATCCGCTACCGTCAAAGTATCGAACACTCCAACCTCTATCAAAAAATGCAGAGCAACCTTATGGAGTGGCAAAGCGTCAGCACACGCCTGATCAGCGATGACCCGGCCAAAGGCTTAGACCGCGACCGGCACAAACCGCCTATTTCCGAACGCCTGCAAGATGCCCTCAAGCAACCAGAAAAAAGCGTTTACCTTGTCTCCCCTTATTTTGTACCCACAAAATCGGGCGTTAAGGCCATAGAAAAGCTGATTCACAACGGCGTGGACGTTACCGTCCTGACCAATTCGCTCCAAGCAACCGATGTTGCCGCCGTCCATTCCGGCTACGTCAAATACCGCAAACCTTTGCTTAAAGCCGGAGTCAAACTTTACGAACTCCAGCCAAACCACGCCGTTCCGACTTCCAAAGACCGCGGCTTGACCGGTAGCTCCGCCACCAGCTTGCATGCCAAAACATTCATCGTGGACGAGAAACGCATTTTCATCGGCTCATTCAACCTCGACCCACGCTCCGCACGCCTCAATACCGAAATGGGTGTCGTCATCGAAAGCCCCGAAATCGCAGGCCAAATGCAGCGCACCCTCGTAACGACCACCCCAAGCTACGCCTATCAAGTAACGCTTGGCAATTACAATAAACTATACTGGTATGACCCAAGCGAAAAACGAACTTACGCACACGAGCCCGAAGCCAAGTTCTGGAAACGGATGACTTCAAAAATCCTGTCCATTCTGCCCATAGAAGGATTATTATAGAGGCCGTCTGAAAACAGAAATCATGCGGCCGGAGGAATTCACCATGTATCGACTCATCTGCAAAACCCTATTTGTTTGTACCACCGGCCTATTGTTGGCCTCATGCGGCACCACAGGCAAACACAAATCCCACAAGCCGCAAACAACCGCCAGAAAAGTCCAATCTGTCCGCATTTCCCATATCGACCGCACTCAAGGTTCGCAGGAATTGATGCTTCACAGCATGGGTCTGATCGGCACGCCCTACAAATGGGGCGGCAGTACCACAGCCACAGGCTTTGACTGCAGCGGCATGATCCAATTCGTCTATAAAAACGCCCTCAACGTCAACCTGCCACGCACCGCGCGCGATATGGCCGCAGCCAGCCGTAAAATTTCCGATGACAAATTAAAAGCCGGCGACCTGGTCTTTTTCAACACCGGCGGCGCACACAAATATTCCCATGTCGGCCTCTACATCGGCAACGGCGAATTCATCCACGCCCCCAGCAGCGGCAAAACCATCAAAACCGAAAAACTTTCTACCCCGTTTTACGCCAAAAACTATTTGGGCGCACATACCTTTTTTACTGAATAAATCAAGGCCGTCTGAAAGGTATCGCAACATCATCGATACCTTTCAATCTATTGCTGATGAGTCAAGCTTGATTGCAAGATAGCCCCATGCAAAAATTTACCCATAATAAAGCAATAGTAAAATAACACTCAGTTTTAAAAGCTTAAATCATCTTTCGCCCTGTCATTTTATAAGTACAAAACCATCAAGGAAATATCATGCACACAGAATCCGTTCTAACCCTCCTCAAAACCTTGCAAAACCAAATCTGCACCGCGCTGGAGCAAGAAGATGGTGAAGCCGAATTTGTGCATGAAGCATGGACAGGGAAACTGGGCATCGGCGAAACACGCGTATTGAAAAACGGCGCAGTATTCGAGCAGGCCGGTGTAAATTTTTCGCATGTAAAGGGAACCCAAATGCCGGCTTCTGCCACTGCCCATCGTCCGGAATTGGCAGGCGCGGCGTTTGAAGCCATGGGCGTATCGCTGGTGATTCATCCGAAAAATCCGTATGTGCCGACCAACCATGCCAATGTGCGCTTTTTTATTGCCTATCCTGAAAATGCCGAGCCAGTTTGGTGGTTTGGCGGCGGCTTTGATTTGACGCCGTTTTATCCTTTTGAAGAAGATATCGTGCATTGGCACACAGTGGCGCGGGACGTATGCGCGCCATTTGGCGAATCGGTTTATCCTGAATTCAAACAATGGTGTGACGAATATTTCTATTTGAAACACCGTAACGAAACACGCGGCGTGGGCGGCCTGTTTTTTGACGATTTAAACCGTTGGGATTTCGATACCTGCTTGAATTTTATCAAAGCGGTTGGGGAAGGCTATATCGCCGCGTATCTGCCGATTGTGGCCAAACGCAAAAACACGCCTTATGGGGAACGTGAACGCGATTTCCAACTCTACCGTCGCGGACGCTATGTCGAGTTTAACTTGGTTTGGGACAGAGGCACGCTGTTCGGCCTGCAAAGCGGCGGCCGTACGGAAAGCATTTTGATGTCCATGCCGCCTTTGGTACGCTTTGAGTATCAATATGCACCGGAAGAAGGTTCACCCGAAGCACGCCTCAATCAATTCCTTATACCGCGCAACTGGCTGGAAGAAGCCGGCAGATAGTTTACCTATAAGAGGCCGTCTGAAAAGCGATTCTCACTGGTTGAGACTACCTTTTCAGACGGCCTTTGCTTCAATTGCTTTGAATTTGCATACCTTTGCCTATCATGCTGTTTCATCTCTATAGAGTTTTTGAGACAATGCGCCCATATAAAAATCACCTCACAAACCACACTAAAAAGGAATAATCGGTGAAACGCATTTTCTTATTTATCGCAACCAATATCGCAGTTCTGGTTGTCATCCGTGTTATTTTGGCCATCTTGGGCATCAACAGTACCGACCAGGTTGGCAGCTTGTTGGCTTATTCCGCAGTCGTCGGCTTCAGCGGCTCGATTGTCTCCCTGCTGATGTCAAAAACCATCGCCAAACATTCGGTCGGCGCCGTCGTCATCGACCAGCCCCAAAGCAAAGAAGAAGCTTGGCTGTTGGCAACTGTTGAAGCACAAGCCCGCCAATGGAATCTGAAAACGCCGGAAGTAGCCATTTACGACTCTCCCGAGCCTAACGCCTTTGCAACCGGCGCAACCAAAAACAGCTCGCTCGTCGCTGTCAGCACCGGCCTGCTCGATCACATGACCCGAGATGAAGTCGAAGCCGTTTTGGCGCATGAAATGGCGCACGTCGGCAACGGCGATATGGTAACGCTGACGCTGATTCAAGGTATTGTGAATACTTTTGTCGTCTTCTTGGCGCGTATCGTTTCCAGCATGGTGGCGCGCAACAATGACGGCAGTACGTCGCAAGGTACATATTTCATGGTCAGCATGGTATTGCAAATCGTATTTGGCTTCCTCGCCAGCATCATTGTGATGTGGTTCAGCCGCCAACGCGAATACCGCGCCGATGCAGGCGCTGCAAAACTGGTGGGTGCGCCGAAAATGATTGCCGCCCTGCAACGCTTGAAAGGCAACCCCAGCGACCTGCCGCAAACCATGACTGCAATGGGCATTGCCAGCGAAGCCAAAGATTCTTGGTTCAGTACCCATCCTTCTTTGGACAACCGCATCAGCCGTTTGAAAAACCGCTAATCGAAAACATCAAGGCCGTCTGAAACATCCATTTCAGACGGCCTTTTTTTATTTCTTCAGCAAAGCTCGTTTGATGATAATCATCCAGTCTTTCTTATCCAACAGCGGCCGCTGGTTAAACACATCATATTTGCAACCGTCCAGCTTCTGCAAAATCAACTGGCCGCCGACAATAATCATGCGCAACTCAAAACCGATTCGTCCTTTGAGGGTTTTGCCCAACGGCGAGCCTGCCTTCAGCATTTGAAAAGCACGTTGGCACTCGTGCGCCATCAGTCGTTGAAAAGCAAAGTCGGCTTTGCCGGTCGCAATCTGCTCTTCGCTGACTTTGAACCTCTGCAAATCTTCCTGAGGGATGTACACGCGACCTTTCTGCCAATCTATCGCCACATCCTGCCAGAAATTAATCAGCTGCAAGGCAGTACAAATGCCGTCGCTTTGCGCCATGCTCACTTCATCGGTTTGCCCGTACAAATGCAGCATAATACGTCCCACCGGATTGGCGGACAAGCGGCAATAGGCAATCAATTCACCAAAGTTTTCATAACGGGTTTTGCCCACATCCTGACTGAACGCCGCCAGCAAATCATAAAACGGCTGCAACGGTAATTGAAACGGCTCAATCGCTTCGTTGTACAAACGCTGCATCAAAGCCGTTTGCGGTTTCCCACCTTGTGCAATGCGGTCTAATTCTGCTTTCAATTCGTCCAGTTGGCGCAGGCGTTCGGCTGCTTCGGCATTACCTTCGTCGGCAATATCGTCCGCCGTCCGTGCAAAAGCGTAAACGGCGTGAATCGGCTTGCGCAAACGGCGCGGCAGCACAATGGAGCCAACTGGAAAGTTTTCGTAATGATTGACTGACATGGGAAATCCGAAAATTTAAAATAAAGTTTTTTTTGCTGACAGGCCGTCTGAAATTCAGACGGCCTTACGTTTGGCCGCAAAGAAATCCTGCAATACGCTTTGGCATTCTTCTGCCAATATGCCGCCTAAAATTGCGGTATGCTTGTTCAGACGTTTGTCGGCAAACAAATCGACCACGCTGCCTGCCGCACCGGTTTTAGCTTCGGCCGCACCATAAATCACGCGCCCGATCCTTGCCTGTATCAAGGCAGAGGCGCACATGGAGCAAGGCTCTAATGTGATGTACACGTCGCAATCTTCCAAACGGTAGTTTTGTAAGGCTTTGCCGGCAGCGGCAAGTGCGTTGATTTCGGCATGATGGCTGACATTGTGGTCGCCAATGCAGGTATTGTGTGCCGCTGCGATTACCTTGCCTTGATATACGATGACCGCGCCAACGGGGACTTCGCCCAATGCTGCCGATTGTCTGGCCTGTTCTATCGCCAGCCGCATAAAGGTTTCCACATCGCCTTGAGAAGGAAAAACGGCAACAGGCGGATGGTTTTTCAAGGCCTCGCCCAGCTCCGTCTTTCTCTCCTCGGAAATACACCGGACATCCACACCTGAAACCAACGCGTCAAGTTGCCACAAGGTGCTTTTGGTTACGGTCAAACCCGACGCTTTCAGCAATAGAAATGCACGAACTGCGTCGATTTTTTGCAAATCTTCCCGTGTACGAATACCCAATTCTTTTAATGCGGCCAATGTTTTAGGCGCAAGTGGTGGCGTGGTCAGCATGGATTATTCCTGAAAATGCTGACGCGCCAAGGCTAAGGCCGTCTGAACATAATCGCTGTCTGCGTAAGGATCTAACGTGTGCGCCAAAGGAATTTTCCGCAACCAGGTCAACTGGCGTTTGGCAAGCTGGCGCGTGGCGACAATGCCTTTTTCGACAAAGGTGTCATAATCGGTTTCGCCTTCGAGATAATCCCAAGCCTGACGGTAGCCCACGCAGCGCATAGACGGCATGTCGGCATGCAGCTGCGGATAATCGTGGCGCAAGGCGTGCATTTCATCGAGGAAACCGTGTTCCAGCATATTTAAAAAGCGTTTTTCGATTTGCTGGTGTAACAAATGGCGGTCTTCAGGGATAAGGGCAACCGTACATAAATCCAATAAAGGCGCGGCCTGCTTCTGCTCTGTGAAATGTTCGCTCAAAGGCTTGCCGGTCAGAAGGTAGACTTCCAAAGCGCGCTCAATACGCTGACTGTCATTGGCTTTCAGACGGCCTGCCGTAATCGGGTCAACTTCCTGCAAACGGCGATACAGGCCTGCCAGACCATGTTCGTTTTTTTCTGCCTGAAGCTGTGCGCGCACCGCCGTATCCGCGCCGGGCAAATCGTTCAAACCTTTCGTCAGCGCGTGGAAATACATCATCGTACCGCCGACAATTAGCGGATAGCGTCCGCGCGCATGTATTTCGTTCACCAAGCGCACGCAGTCGCCGACAAAATCCGCCGCGCTGTAACTTTCCAGCGGCGAGATAATATCAATCAAATAATGCGGTACGGCGGCAAGCTCTTCGGCAGTCGGCTTGGCTGTACCGATGTCCATGTCGCGATACACCAGCGCGGAATCCAAACTGATGATTTCCACCGGCAACGATTGGGCAATATTTAAGGCCAGTGCGGTTTTACCGCCGGCGGTCGGGCCGAGTACGGCGAAGGCTTTGGGCGCGTTCATAAGAAAACGGAAAAATTAAAAATGCGATTATAGCAAACCCGGGCAAACCATATTTCAGGCCGTCTGAAACATTTGCTCTACATTATCAAAAGCGTTACACTTGCTGCGCCGTTTCAGACGGCCTTTTATATTGATTTCAAACCTGCTGCTGCCGTCATTGCGCCGGCAGTCAAGCCGTCAGCGACACTGCGTCGCTGTAAACACGAAAGAACACACTATGACCGTATCTCCCGTAGCCTTGCGCCGTCAAACCGAGCGCAAGCCGCATCCGACTGCGCGTTATTGGAAAAAATGCGATGTCGAGGCTTTGTTTGGACTGCCTTTCCTCGACCTCGTTTTCCAAGCTGCCGAAATCCACCGCCAAAACTTCAACCCGCGCGAAATCCAGCTTTCCACCCTGCTCTCCATCAAAACCGGCGGCTGCCCCGAAGATTGCGCCTACTGCCCGCAATCGGCACACCACAACACCAATCTGGGCAAAGAGCAGATGATGGACGTGGACGAAATCGTTGAAAAAGCCAAAATTGCCCAATCGCGCGGCGCCAGCCGTTTCTGCATGGGCGCGGCATGGCGCGGACCCAAACCCAAAGACGTAGCTGTCGTTTCCGAAATCATCAGCGCGGTGAAAGGCTTGGGCATGGAAGTGTGCGGCACCTTCGGCATGCTCGAAGACGGCATGGCTGAAGACTTCAAAAAAGCCGGTTTGGACTACTACAACCACAACCTCGACACCGACCCCGAACGCTACAACGACATCATCCACACCCGCAAACACGAAGACCGCATGGATACTTTGGGCAAAGTCCGTAATGCCGGTTTGAAAGTCTGCTGCGGCGGCATTGTCGGCATGAACGAAACCCGCGCCGAACGCGCAGGCCTGATTGCCAGCCTTGCCAACCTCGACCCGCAACCCGAAAGCGTGCCGATTAACCAGTTGGTTAAAGTAGAAGGCACGCCGCTGGCCGATGCCGAAGATTTGGACTGGACGGAATTTGTCCGCACCATCGCCGTCGCGCGCATTACCATGCCGCACAGCTACGTCCGCCTGTCCGCAGGCCGCAGCAATATGCCGGAATCCATGCAGGCCATGTGTTTCATGGCTGGCGCAAACTCGATTTTCTACGGCGACAAGCTGCTGACTACGGGCAATCCGGACGAAGACGGCGACCGCCTGCTGATGGAAAAACTGAATTTGTATCCGCTGCGCTTTGAATTGGAAGAAGAATACAAAGCCGCGCAGAAAACGCCTAAAATCAAAGTCGACTATTAACCGCCATCAACAAAGGCCGTCTGAAACTTTTTCAGACGGCCTTTTATCATGATTCAGCATTAAAACTTTCAATCTTCCGTATCCATTTTTCCTTTTCCTCCTCGCTCAAAAACGAAGCGCGGAACGAATTGGCGCACAAGGTTTTAATTTCTTCCACACTCAAATCCAAAGCCTCGGCAAGCACTTCAAAATTACGGTTCATATAGCCGCCGAAATACGCCGGATCATCGGAATTAACGGTTACCAATACGCCGCGTTGCAACATACGGCGCAAATTGTGTTTTGCCATCTCCGGAAATACTTTTAATTTCAAATTGCTCAACGGGCAAACGGTCAACGGCATTTGCTCTGTAATCAAACGCGCCATCAAGGCCTCATCTTCTTCCGCCCGTACGCCATGATCGATACGGCGGGCATGCAGCAAGTCCAAAGCCTCGTAAACATATTCCGGCGGTCCTTCTTCTCCAGCATGTGCCACCGTCAACAAACCCTCCGCCCGCGCCTGAGCAAACACACGTTCAAACTTGGACGGCGGATGCCCCAGCTCGCTCGAATCCAAGCCTACGCCGATGATGTGTTCTTTATAAGGCAAAGCCTGATTTAAGGTTTCAAATGCGCTTTCTTCCGACAAATGCCGCAGGAAACACATAATCAAATGCGTACTTATGCCCCATTGCTGCCCGGCTTCACGGCAGGCTCGGACAATGCCGTTAATCACGGTTTCAAACGCCACCCCCCGCGCAGTATGGGTTTGCGGATCGAAAAATATTTCCGTGTGCACGACATTGTCTTCGCGGCAACGCTCAAGATACGCGCGGGTCAAATCGTAAAAATCCGCCTCGTGCAACAATACGCCGGCACCGGCATAATAAATATCCAAAAACGACTGCAAATTGTGAAAATCATAAGCCTGCCGTACCGCATCGACATTTTCATAAGGAATCGTGATGTGGTTGCGCTTGGCGATTTCAAACATCAACTCCGGCTCGAACGTCCCTTCGATATGGACGTGCAGCTCGGCTTTGGGCAGGGCTTGGATCAATTGTTTGATATTCATATTTTCTCTGATTTTCGGTTTATATTTAATATTGAAGGCCGTCTGAAACTTTCAGACGGCCTTTGACCATTTACCTGTTAGAAACCATTTTCCATCATGATTTCGCCGGGGATACGGTTGCGGTGCATAGCGTAGCCTAAATCCATTAGTGCTTGGAAAGTGTCTTTGACCATTGCCGGGTTGCCGCAGACCATAAAGCGCGTATCGGCCTTGGTGAACTTGAAGCCGACTTTTTCTTCCAAGCCGCCATTCTTCAGCAATTCGGGAATCCGTTTGCCGCTCAATGCGCCTTCCGTTTCCTCACGCGTAGTGACTGGCACAAAAGTGAATTTATGGAAATATTCTTCAATCAGCGGATGCTCTTTCAAATCGGCAAGGCGCTGGTTGAAAATTAACTCGTCGGCGTAAGAGACGGAATGCGCCAAAACCAAACGGTCGAAACGCTGCCAAATTTCAGGCTGCTCGATAATGGAGAGGAAAGGCGCAATGCCTGAACCTGTGCAGAGCATAACCAAATCTTTTCCGTCGGGGAAACGCTCGGGCAAGAGGAAACCGGTAGCCGTTTTATCCAATAAAATAGTGTCGCCCTCTTTCATCGCAGCAAAACGCGCCGACATCGGGCCGCCTTCGATTAATACTGCGAAATACTCAAGCGTATCGGCGTATTCGGCAGATACGACAGAATACGCGCGCCAAATAAAGCCCTCGCCGTCACGGAAACCAAGGCGCGAAAACTGCCCTGCCGAAAAACGGTAGGACTCAGGGCGGCTGATGGCAAAAGTCATCAGCTTGGGCGTATGGTGTTTGATCCACAAGACTTTTTCTTCGGTAAACTTGGCTTCTGGAGAAGCTGCCATAATAGGTTTCCTTGATATTCGGTATCAGTTTCAAATAGGGCTTATTATAAAGATTCAAAAGGCCGTCTGAAATATTTATTTTCAGACGGCCTTTAAGATTATTCACGGCGCAAACGGATGCTGATGCCTTTTTGTTCCAAAATCAAATCGTTACCGTCAAAACGATAGTTCCACACGCTTTGTTTGCGCAAAAACGCATCTTCCAGCTTCATGTCTTCACACAGCATCATGCTTACCGCAATATGGCCAAAATCAATTTTGTCCGAACCAATCGTATTGGCTTGGAACATCATACCGTTACACCCCATCTTGCCATACGCCTTAGGCATCTCGCTCAAATCCAGATAGGCATCAATACCGGCCAATTCTTTTTCGGTGAATTTATTAAAAGCGACAACACGCCATTTGGCGGCTAAAGTAGGTTGCACCGTTTGTTGAGTTTGCACCTGCGCTTTAGAGGCTTGTTCAGGCTGAGATACTGAAGGAGATGTACAAGCTGCCAAAACCACCATACTCATCAATGCGCCGAATAATGTTTTCATATCTATTCCTTATGTATTACTAAAGGCCGTCTGAAAAACTATTCACCTTCAGACGGCCTTTAAGCCTTATTTACAAAGTCGTATCCAATGCTTTGGAAATATCGTTCCAAATATCGTCAACGTCTTCAATACCGACAGAGAAACGCAGCAGGCCGACTTTGATACCCATTTCCATTTTCACATCATGCGGCACGCCGCTGTGGGATTGGGAATAGCAATGGTTGACCAAACTTTCCACGCCGCCGAGGCTGGAAGCCATTTTGACCAGTTTCATGTTTTTAATCACGCTATTGGCTGCTTCACGCGTATCGTTTTTGAGATAAACCGTCACCACTCCGCCGATGCCTCTGGGCATTTGTGCTTGGGCGAGTTCGTAATGTTCGTGAGACGGCAGGCCGGGATAGAACACTTTTTCAATGGCAGGATGGGCTTCCAAACGGCGTGCGATTTCGAGTGCGTTTTGGCAATGGGCGTTCATGCGCAAGGCCAACGTTTTGATACCGCGCAACACCAGCCAGCAGTCCATCGGACCTGCAATCGCGCCGGTATGCACCATCATGTCGTGCAAAGGCTGCGCCAGCTCTTTGGTTTTGGCAACGACTACGCCCATCAATACGTCCGAATGGCCGCACAAATATTTGGTAGCGGAATGGAATACAAAATCGCAACCCATATCCAACGGCTGTTGCAGATACGGCGTGGCAAAGGTGTTGTCGATGCCGACCAGCGCACCGGCCGCTTTGGCTTTTGCGGCAAGCGCTTTGATGTCTACCAAGCGCAAAAGCGGATTGGACGGCGTTTCCAGCCAAACCAGTTTGACATTGTGCGCTTTGAGCAGCTCATCCAAATTATCCGGATTGCCCAAATCGGCAAAAACAACGTTCACACCCCATTTTTGATAAACATCGACCAATAAATCATAAGCACCGCCGTAAATATCGGCGACAGCAACAATGGTATCACCCGGGCGCAGGAAAGTACGCCATACGGCATCAATCCCCGCCATGCCGCTGGAAAACGCAAAACCGGCCGCACCATGCTCCAAATCGGCAACGGTATCTTCCAAGACCTGGCGGGTCGGGTTGCTCAGGCGCGAATAGCGGTAAGGAACCTGCTCGCCGATTTCGTGCAAGGCAAACATACTGTTCTGATAAATCGGCGGCATCAGCGCGCGGTTGTGTTCGTCGCAATCGTAGCTGGAATGAATGGCTTTCGTGGCGAATTTCATTTAGTCTCTGCCTATGTAGATGTGAATAATCGAAGATTTTATCACTATCTGAAAAATAGAAACAATCAATGCAGGCGGATAAAGCAAGTGATATAATCTCGCATTTGCAAATCGGCCGATACGAGTCGATTCCCTCCACACGCATCTCAACAATCCTATCATGAAGGACATACCACGCATGAACGCCATTGCAGACGTGCAATCCAGCCGCGATTTACGCAACCTGCCGATTAATCAGGTCGGCATCAAAGACCTGCGCTTTCCGATTTCCCTCAAAAGCAAAGAAGGCGAACAATCCACCGTCGCCCGCCTGACCATGACGGTTTTCCTGCCTGCCGACCAAAAAGGCACGCATATGTCGCGCTTTGTCGCCCTGATGGAAAAACAAACCGATGCTTTGGATTTCGATACGCTGCACAAGCTGACTGCCGACATGGTTGCCCTGCTGGATTCCCATTCCGGCAAAATCAGCGTTTCCTTCCCATTTTTCCGCAAGAAAAGCGCGCCGGTCTCCGGCATCCAATCGCTGCTCGACTATGATGTTACCCTGACCGGCGAAATCAAAAACGGTACATACAGCCACAGCCTGAAAGTGATGGTTCCGGTTACTTCCTTGTGTCCGTGTTCCAAAGAAATTTCCCAATACGGCGCGCACAACCAACGTTCGCATGTGACCGTCAGCCTGATTGCAAACGCGGATGTAGCCATCGAAGAAATCATCGATTACGTCGAAGCACAGGCAAGCTGCCAACTCTACGGTTTGCTTAAACGCCCTGACGAAAAGTATGTAACGGAAAAAGCATACGAAAATCCGAAGTTTGTCGAAGACATGGTTCGTGATGTGGCCACGGTGTTAATAGCCGACAAACGCATCGAATCATTCGTCGTCGAAAGCGAAAACTTCGAATCGATACACAACCATTCCGCTTACGCTTATATCGCTTATCCTTAAAGTTGAGCCAAATAGCAACAAAGGCCGTCTGAACGTTTCAGACGGCCTTTGGCATAAATTGAACGATAACATGAGACTATCGGTCATATATGGGCAACCCTATTTCGATATAATTCAAAAGCATTAGATTTCTCTCGCAATATTTAACATAAATTAAGCCGATTGTTTTCCCATCATTTATAATGACGGTTTCTCAACGGCATCTCCGTAGATACTATGAAAAAATTCCTTTATTTCCTCATTGCATTTTTAGGCTTGAGCAGCTTCGCATTCGCAGTAGATGCCAATGATTTGCTGCCTCCAGAGCAAGCCTTTGTACCTCAAGTCAATGTAACCGATCAAGGCATCAGTGTGCAGTTCAAAATCGCTGACGGCTACTATATGTACCAGTCCAAAATCGTTGCAGCGACCAATCCTGACAAAATTCTAGGCGAACCCAAATTCAGCAAAGGCGAAGAAAAAGAAGACGAATTCTTCGGCAAACAAACGGTTTACCACCATACCGCACAGGTCGACCTGCCTTACAAACAAGCCGCGCCGCAATACAAACTGACGCTGACTTATCAAGGCTGCGCCGAAGCCGGTGTGTGTTATCCGCCTGTGGATACCGAGTTTGACATAAAAGGCAACGGGGTTTACCAGCCGCAAAGCGATGAGCCGGTTTCTGCCAAAGACCGCTTTTTGCAACCGTCCGCCTCTTCAGACGGCCCAATGCCTGCCCAGCCTAGTGCAAACAATCCCGATAGCAGCCGCTTCAAGCTCTCTTGGGATACTTTAAACGCCAACCTGTTGGCGTTTTTTGTCGCAGGTTTGGGCTTAAGCTTTACCGCCTGCATGTATCCGCTCCTGCCGATTGTTTCCAGTATTGTCGTGGGCGATAAAAAAGCCGGCAAAGGCCGCGCATTCACCTTGTCGATGGTGTATGTACAAGGTTTGGCACTGACCTATACCTTGGTCGGCGTGATTGCCGGTTTGACCGGTGCGCTGTTGACCGTATGGCTGCAACAGCCTTGGGTTGTGCTTGCCGCTGCCGCGTTGATGGTGGTACTGGCTATGTCCATGTTCGGCCTCTTCAATATCCAGCTGCCCAACTCTGTCCAATCCTATTTCCAAAATCAAAGCAGCAAACTCTCCGGCGGTAAAATCGTTTCCGTCTTTATCATGGGTATTTTGTCTGCGCTGATTGTCGGCCCGTGCGTTGCGCCTCCGCTGGCATTTGCTTTGGGCTATATCGGCCAAACCGGCGATGCCGTGTTGGGCGGCCTCGCGCTTTATGTCTTGGCACTCGGCACCGGCGTACCGCTCATTATCATCGGCACATTCGGCGGCCATATCCTGCCTAAAGCAGGCGACTGGATGAACGGCATCAAATACGCGTTCGGCTTCATTTTGCTGGCCGTTGCCGTATATCTCGCCACGCCGCATCTGCCCTATTTCGCAGTAGTCGGCCTCTACACCTTGCTGATGATTGTTCCCGCCCTGATGCTTTTGACAAAATCAGGCAAACAAAAAGGCCGTCTGAAAACAGTTGCCGCCGTATTAGGCTTTTTACTGTTGATTGGCGGCTCGTGGTTTGGCTGGCAAAGCTTCAACAAACAAACCACCGCCCTGCACCACTTTTTAACGTTGGTTCCGCCATCCGAAGCCGGCCAAGAAACCGACCACGGCAAGATGTTTACCGATGTCGGCGAACTCAAAGCCGCTATGGATGCCGCCTTGAAAGCCGATCCAAGCAAGCCCGTGCTAATTGATTTCTACGCCGACTGGTGCGTATCCTGCAAAGAAATGGCCGCCTACACGCTCAACCAACCGCAGGTACACGAAGCGGTCGATATGCAGCGCTTCTTCCAAATCGACGTAACCGCCAACACTCCCGACCATCAGGCCTTACTGAAAGAATACGGCCTCTTCGGCCCTCCGGGTGTGTTTGTGGTCCACGCCGACGGCAGTCATAGCGAACCCTTATTAGGCTTTGTCAAACCCGATGCCTTCATTGAATGGTATCGCAAAAACGAGAAATAGCCGTCTATAAAAAGGCCGTCTGAAAACAGATTTTCAGACGGCCTTTTCATATGTTCAAAAATTAAAACTCATCTTGATGCCAACGCGTAGAACGCAAAATGCTGGAATCAACATCTTGAATATTACGATGGCCGGTAAACGCCATAGAAATATCCATTTCTTTATACAGGATTTCCAGCGCACGGGTTACGCCTTCTTCACCATACGCACCCAAACCATACAGGAACGCCCGGCCAATCATCGTACCTTTCGCACCCAAAGCCCAAGCCTTCAAAATATCCTGACCGCTGCGGATACCGCTGTCCATCCAAACCTCGATGTCGCTGCCCACTGCGCTAACCACATCAGGCAAAGCTTTAATGGCAGACACGGTATCGTCAAGCTGACGACCGCCATGATTGGAAACGACCAATGCGTCCGCACCGCTTTTCGCTGCCTTTTCCGCATCTTCAGGTTCCATAATGCCTTTGATAATCAGCTTGCCGCCCCACAAATCCTTAATGCGCGCCACATCGTCCCAGCTCAGGCGCGGGTCGAATTGTTCGGAAGTCCATGAAGACAGCGAAGACAAATCGCCTACGTTTTTCGCATGACCGACGATATTGCGGAAGGTACGGCGTTCCGTGTTCAGCATTTTCATACACCATTCCGGTTTGGTCGCCAAATTGATTAAATTGGCGATGGTCGGTTTCGGCGGCGCAGACAGGCCGTTTTTAATGTCTTTGTGGCGCTGACCCAAAACCTGCAAATCGGCGGTCAATACCAAAGCCGAACAATTGGCAGCTTTTGCACGCTTAATCAGGTTTTCCATAAACTCGCGGTCGCGCATCACATAAAGCTGAAACCAAAACGGCGAGCTGGTGTTTTCAGCCACATCTTCAATCGAACAAATAGACATGGTCGACAGCGTAAACGGAATACCGAATTTTTCCGCCGCCCGCGCCGCCAAGATTTCACCGTCGGCGTGCGCCATGCCCGTGAAACCTGTCGGCGCAATCGCTACCGGCATTTTCACATCCTGCCCGATCATTTTGGTCTCAAGGCTGCGTCCTTCCATATTAACCAATACTTTTTGACGGAAACGGATGTCTTTAAAATCCGACGTATTTTCACGATAAGTGGTTTCCGTCCAAGAGCCTGAGTCAATATAGTCATAAAACATACGCGGCATTTTACGTTTGGCAACAAGGCGCAAGTCTTCGATACAGGTTATTTTGCTTAAATCACATTTCATTGTCGATTGCCTCTGTTCAAGTAAAGACGGATGGTTCAGGCCGTCTGAATATTTCAAACAACCCTTTGCTCTGCTCCATCAAAACAACTAAATTTTAAGAATAATTTTGATAATCTATATTAGTATCAATATTAAATCAAAACATTTTAACCCTGATATTTGTAGGGTTGATAGCCTTTTTTCAGACGGCCTTAAATCCAAATTACAGAAAAATAAAGAAAATATTTTCCAATTTAAAAATCAGCCAATGCCACCATTTAAACAAACAATCAAACCGAGCTGCCACATACTTGACTGAAACACTCAGATATTAGACAATTCCCCCACTAATAAAAACGCCCCACACAGGCAACCACACCATGAGACTGACTACCAAAGGGCGATTTGCAGTAACCGCCATGATAGATTTGGCGATGAACGCGCAAACAGGCGCTGTCAAACTCAGTGCCATCAGCGAACGACAAAGCATATCGCTTTCCTACCTCGAACAATTATTCAGCAAGCTGCGCCGTGCCGGATTGGTTGAAAGCCTACGCGGCCCCGGCGGAGGCTATATCCTTGCCGCACCCGCCGAGCAAATCAATATTGCACAAATCATCTCCGCAGCCGAAGACCGACTGGATGCCACACAATGCGGCAGCAAAGCAAACTGCCACCACGGTGCCCCCTGCCTGACCCATGACCTTTGGGAGAACTTAAACAAAACCATCAATGATTACCTCAGCAGCGTTACGCTGCAAAGCATCATTGAACAAAAAAACTGCAGCGACAGCAGTCATGTCGTTACCTTTACACACATTCATTAAACCGACCTACGGCAAAGACCGCAGGCAGATGACCAAACGAAAGAGCAAACCATGACCGTCAAAACCCCCGTATACCTCGACTACGCCGCAACCACTCCCGTTGACCGCCGCGTTGCCGAAAAAATGATTCCCTACCTGTCCGATATTTTCGGCAACCCAGCCTCCAACAGCCACAGCTTCGGCTGGGAAGCAGAAGAAGCAGTCGAAAAAGCACGCGCAGACATTGCAGCCCTGATTAACGCCGACTCCAAAGAAATCGTTTTTACCAGCGGCGCAACCGAGTCCAACAACCTCGCTATCAAAGGCGCGGCGCACTTCTACAAATCTAAAGGCAACCACCTCATCACCGTAAAAACCGAGCACAAAGCCGTGCTCGATACCATGCGCGAACTCGAACGCCAAGGTTATGAAGTAACTTACCTGGACGTACAAGAAAACGGTTTGGTCGATTTAGACGTACTGAAAGCCGCCATCCGCGAAGACACCATCCTCGTTTCCGTTATGTGGGTAAACAACGAAATCGGCGTGGTTCAAGATATTCCTGCCATCGGCGAAATCTGCCGCGAACGCAAAATTATTTTCCACGTTGACGCAGCACAAGCATGCGGCAAAGTACCTGTTGATGTTGAAGCTGCCAAAGTTGATTTGCTGTCTATGTCCGGCCACAAAGTATACGGCCCTAAAGGCATCGGCGCCCTGTATGTACGCCGTAAACCACGCGTCCGCCTCGAAGCCCAAATGCACGGAGGCGGTCACGAACGCGGTTTCCGTTCCGGCACATTGCCGACCCATCAAATCGTCGGCATGGGCGAAGCCTTCCGCATTGCCAAAGAAGAATTAGCACAAGACACTGCGCACTACCTGAAACTGCGCGATATCTTCCTCAAAGGTATCGAAGGCATCGAAGAAGTCTACATCAACGGCGACCTCGAACACCGCGCTCCAAACAACCTGAACGTCAGCTTCAACTTCGTCGAAGGCGAAAGCCTGATTATGGCAGTCAAAGAACTCGCCGTATCCAGCGGCTCCGCCTGTACTTCCGCAAGCCTTGAGCCAAGCTACGTTTTACGCGCACTCGGCCGCAACGACGAATTGGCACACTCATCCCTGCGCATCACCTTCGGCCGCATGACCACCGAAGAAGAAGTCCAATTCGCAGCAGAACTGATTAAATCCAAAATCGGCAAACTGCGCGAACTGTCTCCTCTGTGGGAAATGTTTAAAGAAGGTATCGATTTGAACTCGATTGAATGGGCAGCGCATTAATCCGCATTTATAAAAGGCCGTCTGAAAATCAATAAAACTTTTCAGACGACCCATATATAGATCTCATTTGATCCCTTAGCCCCACTAAGGCATAACTTTCAGATTAAAGACATAAACTATGGATGAACAAGAACTCGACCTCGATAATCTTGACAACCTGCTTGAAGATTTTGACGGCGTTACCGTGGAAGGCGGCGTCGATTCGGAAAACGACGACGGCTGCGAAGGCGGCGCGTGCAAAATCTAAACTTCAGGCCGTCTGAAAATCAGCAAACAAACTACTTAAACTATCAAAAACATTAAGGAAACCACATCATGGCATACAGCGATAAAGTAATCGACCACTACGAAAATCCTCGCAACGTTGGTACTTTCGACAAAAACGACGAATCTGTCGGTACCGGCATGGTTGGCGCGCCCGCCTGCGGTGACGTAATGCGTCTGCAAATCAAAGTAAACGATGAGGGTATTATCGAAGATGCAAAATTCAAAACTTACGGTTGCGGCTCCGCCATCGCTTCTTCCAGTCTGATCACCGAGTGGGTTAAAGGCAAAAGCCTTGACGATGCACTGGCAATCAAAAACAGCGAAATTGCCGAAGAATTGGAACTGCCGCCTGTGAAAATCCATTGCTCCATCTTGGCTGAAGATGCGGTAAAAGCAGCCGTTGCCGACTATCGCAAACGTCAGGAAAACAAATAACCGGATTCAACGAACCCTTGTCGGCAGGTGCCCAAGATTCCCGGCGAGTCTTCGAGAAAAGTAAATCTAATGGTTTCCCTCCCTCTTCTTTTGTGAGGCAAAACCAACTGTACAGAAACTTAATCGTTTTGAAGTTGCTACCAAGTTTGGGATTACCTGCCAATCTATCCCCTCTCCCCGCGGGAGAGGGTTAGGGAGAGGGCAATAAGCTACAGCTTATATTTAGTCGTTATACCTGCAAAATCAAAGAAGACGATATGCCTTTTACCGATGAAGAAATCCAATCCCTACTTGCTGTCAAAGGCATAGGTAAAACCATATTGCAGCGTTTGCGGCAAATGGGGTTGGATGATGTTGCCAAGCTGGCGGCGGCAGATTTGGACGATATTTTGGAACAAGGCGCACAATTGACCGGTTCGACCTGTTGGAAAAACAGTCCGCAGGCAAAAGCTGCCATTGCCGCCGCAATAGAGTGCGGCAAAACAGCGTTTTCAGACGTCCTGAGAGTCAAGAGGTCGTCTGAAATAAAAAAGCAGACAAACAGAAAATGATTGCGAAATGAGGAAAAAAGCATGATTACCATCACAGAAAACGCAGCCAAACACATCAACGGCTACCTGACCAAACGTGGCAAAGGCTTGGGCGTGCGCTTAGGTGTGAAAACCAGCGGCTGCTCGGGCATGGCATACAACCTGGAATTTGTCGATGAAGTGAACGAGGATGACCTGATTTTTGAAGAACACGGTGCACGCGTTTATATCGATCCGAAAAGCTTGGTTTATCTAGACGGCACGCAAGTCGATTACACTAAAGAAGGTTTGCAGGAAGGTTTCAAATTTGAAAACCCAAACGTTAAAGACTCCTGCGGCTGTGGCGAGAGCTTCCACGTTTAAAATATAAAAAATGGCGGGAAAGTATCAAAACCATCCCGCCATTTTTTGGCTTCTTGCCTATTATAGCTACCTTTGCCTTTTCTTTTTCGTTCTACTTTGTGTCGGAACAAATCAGATTTGACTAAGGCTTTTAAGGTATTGTCTCGTATTTTGCCTTTATTGTGTTGCACCTTACCGGTCATATTGTTTTCCTTTCGTATAAACAGTTTCCGGATTATATCGTAAAATAATCCTCTTCTTTAGATTTTTTCCTTTAATATCATGTCTCAATACTTCAACCTCTTCCAGCTTGAGCCATCTTTCAATATTGATACTGAAGCACTCGAACAAAGCTATCGGGCTTTAGCTGCCCGATTTCATCCTGATAAATTTGCTTCTGCTTCAGCTTTTGAGCAGAAACAAGCCGTTATGATGTCTTCTACAATTAATGATGCCTACCGCACATTAAAAAGTCCTATTGATCGGGCTGCTTATCTCTTGAAAAGCCAAAATATCGATGCTGATGCACCTGAACACACTTCGTTTTCACCGGAATTCCTCATGCAGCAGATGGAATGGCGGGAAACATTGATGGATGCTCAAATGGAACAAAACCATGATGCCATCCGGGCACTGGATCAAGAAATTCAAGAAGTACAAAGCAGCCTATATCAAGATTTGCAACAAGCATTTGAACAGCAGGATTATGAATCAGCTGCACAATGGGTACGGCATGGACGCTTTCTTAATAAGCTTCGCAATGAAATTGCTTCAATCTTATAAAGTACATATGCTGTTACATTTGCCTAAGTTTTATAGCAAATGATTTTATATGTAAAACAAAAACCGTATCAGATAAATCTGATACGGTTTTCTTATATTAACTACCGATTAGCGTTTTTTACCAGTAACAGTAGCAACAGCCAGGTTTTCATTACGTTTCAGGGAAACGCTTTCAACACCTTCTGGCAATTTGACGTCTGACAAGTGCAGAATGTCGCCGGCAACTACTGATGCACAATCCAACTCCAAGAAAGCAGGAATGTTTGCAGGCAAAACAACTACTTCAACAGAAGTGTTCAACAGAGATACGCGACCACCTTGCAGTTTAACAGCTTGAGAGTTTTCAGCGTTAACAATGTGCAGAGGAACGCGGATGCGTACAGGTTGATCAGCTTTTACAGCTTGGAAGTCGATGTGTTGAACTTCGCGACGGAATGGGTGCATTTGGAAGTCACGCACGATAACGTCTTTAGTTTCACCGTTCAAAGACAGTTTAATCAAAGCAGTATGGAAAGATTCTTTTTCCAATGCGTAGAATACAGTTTTGTGGTCTACAGCGATAGCAACAGGCTCTTGACCTTCACCGTACAGAATGCCAGGGATTTGGCCTTCGCGACGCAGGCGGCGGCTCGCACCAGTGCCTTGGGCTTCGCGAACAGAGGCTTGAATTTCGTAAGTCATGTTTAATACTCCAATTTAGATAAAATCGTCATCATCGGCCGCGACCAGCTTAAGACGACATCGGGTTATGGCAGCAACATGCTGCCTGTCATCACTTCTTCATTAAAAAGATATGAGACGGATTCTTCATTGCTGATACGGCGTACCGTTTCAGCCAGCAAACCGGCAATAGTTACTTGACGGATGCGTTCACATTTTTTAGCTGCTTCAGACAACGGAATCGTATCTGTTACAACTACTTGGTCAATTTCGGAAGAAGCAATTCGACTCACTGCTTCACCAGAGAATACTGCATGGCTGGCGTATGCCAGTACACGATCTGCACCGCGCTCTTTCAGGGCAACGGCTGCTTTACACAAAGTATTTGCCGTATCGATCATATCATCTACGATCAAGCAGGTACGGCCTTGAATGTCACCGATAATATTCATTACTTCAGCCACGTTGGCTTTAGGACGACGTTTGTCGATAATGGCCAAATCAGCATTTAAAGATTTAGCAACAGCACGTGCACGTACAACACCACCGATATCAGGGCTGACAACAGTCAGATTGTCGATACGTTGTTGTTTAATATCGTTCAATAAAATCGGGGTAGCGTAAATATTATCTACCGGAATATCGAAGAAACCTTGAATTTGGTCGGCATGTAAGTCAACAGTCAATACGCGGTCAATACCGGCTGAGTACAACATATTCGCAACCAATTTAGCGGAAATCGGTACACGAACAGAGCGAGGACGGCGATCTTGACGCGCATAGCCAAAGTAAGGAATCGCGGCAGTAATACGACCGGCAGAAGCACGTTTGAGTGCATCGGCCATAGTCAAAATTTCCATCAGGTTGTCATTGGTTGGCGCGCAGGTAGGTTGCAAAATAAACACATCGCGACCACGCACATTTTCCAACAATTCAATGGCTACTTCGCCATCAGAGAATTTGGAAACAGTGGCTTCACCGAGTGAAATATCCAAATGTTTGACAACACGTTGCGCCAATTCCGGATTTGCATTACCGGTAAACACCATTAAACTGTCATAAGCAGCCATATCTTCACCTGATTCAAGATTTGATTTACGCGCAGAAAACATTACGCTTCCCTCTGCCCCATGTCTAAGACACTAATTACGCGATTATACGCGTAAAGACGGGTAAAAAAAAGTTTTTCAGCGTTATTTTGCTCTTAGCGTAAAAAAGCGTGTAAGAAAACTTACACGCTTTTATTTGGCTGGGGAGGAAGGATTCGAACCTTCGCATGCTGGAATCAAAATCCAGTGTCTTAACCGCTTGACGACTCCCCAATAAAGGGTGTTGGCTGGGGAGGAAGGATTCGAACCTTCGCATGCTGGAATCAAAATCCAGTGTCTTAACCGCTTGACGACTCCCCAACAAAGGGTTTGGCTGGGGAGGAAGGATTCGAACCTTCGCATGCTGGAATCAAAATCCAGTGTCTTAACCGCTTGACGACTCCCCAACTTACTAAATCATATGATACAGTGGATGAACATCTAATCCTTCCACACAATAAGCTTCATATGATTGAGAAACCTGTTGGTAAATTGTATGTGCTTCTTGATGAGATTCACTTGCTATAAACAAACAAGCCCCGGAACCAGTCATTAATGCATGACCATATTGGGATAACTCAACATAAGCCTTCCAAACTTCAGGATATTCCTGAAACACAACCGCCTGCATATCATTTTGAAACGGCTGTAACGATTGGAAAGTCGGCATTATGCTGGGTTTGGAATCCCGTGTCAAGCCTTCATGCGCAAAAATTTTAGCTGTTGCCACATGGACGGGGGGCTTAACGATAACATACCATTGTTTAGGGACATCTATTTCAGCCAGCTTCTCGCCCACGCCTTTGGCAAAAGCACTTCTTCCAAAAATAAAAAAAGGAACATCTGCGCCAAGACTTACGCCTAAATCAATCAGTTGCTGCCTGCTCAAGCCGCATTGCCACCATTGGTTTAAAACCATTAAGACTGTGGCTGCATCAGAGCTGCCACCGCCCAATCCGCCTCCGGTCGGAATCACCTTATCCAACCAGATTTCAACGCCGTGCGGCACGTTTGCATAGGGCAGTAATAATTTAGCCGCCCGATAAGTCAAGTCTTGCTCAGGCTTAAGCCCTTCGACCGGCGTATGCAGAATAATCTGCCCATCAGTACGCATTTTCAGATGAACGGTATCGTATAAGCCGATCAAACAGAAAATACTTTCCAAATTATGATAACCATCGCTCCTACGGCCGGTAATCCTCAAATCCAAATTTAATTTAGCCGGCGCAGGAAAGGCTTGAATTTCCTCTGAAACAGACATGGCATCTTCTATTTGCGTGCTGCGCATCGGGTTTGTCCATTCTTATCCAAAGAGTGGTTTACCGTATCGAACACCAAGCGGATATTAAACTTGGCATTCTCAAGTTGAAGCGTTTTGGGCTGCCCTGAACTATTTAAAGTGCGCGATATCGTCCAGTCAAACTGCTCCAGACGGCCATCAGGCAGAATTTTGTATGGCGCATTGGCAACGCGTTTACCATCTGCCCAAATATGCAGATATTGAACCGGTAAAGCAAAGCCCAAAAGCTGTCTGCTCAATTCCTCAGCCGTTTCCGCCTGATAAACCTTACCCTTACTGTCTACTGCCAATACACCTTCGCTGTCTTGACATAGCTGGCCTACGGTATTGCCCAATGGGGTATTCACATCAATGGTTTGAACCGCGTTCTGATAAGTCCAGTCGAAATTGGCATAAGAGCCTTTGCCTTCCACTTTGACAGCCAAACGACCATCTGCGCTAAAATCCTGCACCTGCTCGGCCGCTTGCCAACTGTTTTGCTGAGGTAAGTTTGGCTGCGCACAGGCAGCTAAAAGCAATAAGGCTGCAACCGATGATAATTGTTTTAAATTCATGGATATTCCTTCATAGGCCGTCTGAAATCAAACGCTTTTCAGACGGCCTTTTGGTTTTATTTGTGTTTTTGAGTATGCGGTTTGCTGGGCGTTATACCGAATTTGGACATTGTCTCTTTTAATACTCGGAGATTGCTTCCACGTTTCAAGCCGTCATTCCAGATTTCTTTGGCCTTGTCTTGGTCGCCAAGTGCCCATAGGACTTCGCCCAAATGTGCGGCGACTTCGGCTTCAGGTTCTTTTTCGTAGGCATATTGGATATACGGCAAAGCCATTTGGGCATCGCCTTTAAGATAATAAGCCCAGCCTACACTGTCATTAATGGCTGCGCTTTCCGGCTCCATCTGATAGGCCGTCTGAACCATTTTAAACGCTTCTTCCAAATCCTTGCCGTTAGACAGCAAGGTATAGCCCAAAGCATTCCAACCGTGCGGATTGTCCGGATACAACTCAACAACTCGGCGCAAATCGGCAATCGCCTTTCCTGGCTGATTCAGCTTCTCATACACCATCGAACGCTGATACAACACATTGGCAAGCAACTCCGGAGAAGCTTGGGTTTTTAAGGATTTTTCAGTGGAATTTACCAAGCTGTTCAAAGCGTTCAACGATTCTTGAAGATTGGTATTTTTAGACAATACAAACAAAGCCGTATTTAGCAAATCACTGGCTTCAAAATAACGTCCTCTTTGCTCGGGCATTTTTTGTGCGCGTTGCACCAAAGCCCAAGCCTCTTTATGGTTGCCCTGTTTGGCTTCGATGGAAGCAGCCAAAATGGTCTTATCAAACGTATAAGCCGTAGCTGTTACCTTATCCAGCCATTGTTTGGCTTTGGCAAAATCTTCAGCATCATTGTAAGAAACCGCGCCAATCAACGCCGCACGGCTGCGCTGCTCTTCCGTACCAGCTTTATAAGCCTTTTCCAGATAACTGTTTACCGCAGAAATATTTTCCGTCTTGCTGGCGGACAATAAGGCGGCCTGAATATACAAATCAGGGTTGGGATTTTCTTCCAACAAAGTCTGCAAACGCTTAAAAGCCTTATCATTTTGGCCATGAGCGATCAAATTGGCGATGTCTAATTCCTGCCAAATCGGAGATAAGGTTTTGGTGTCTGTCTCTTTGAAGAAATTGTCCAGAATATCAGGATGCCGTTGCGCCATCAGTCTCAATGTAACAAAAGTCGGTGGCAAAATTTCATTGTCTAACTTGGCCAATCGCTGCAATGCCGCAATGGCGTGTTTCTTTTGACCGTCTTTTGCACTAAAAATTGCATCCGCAATCGCCGCTTCTGGAAAGTCTTTATAATTCAATGCTGTTTTATGTACTTGCTTGACCGCATCGCTGGTCAGATTCGGCTGTTGGGCTGCGGTTTGTGCCAAAAGCAGGAACACGCGCTTTTGCTCATCTTCACTACCGCCTGCAATTACCTTGTCCAAGCCGCTCAAATTCTTATCGGCTTTACCCAGCAGCAAATTGCGCAACCAAATCATACGCTTTTGTGTTTCACCAGGCTCAGGCTCGATTTCGCGCCATTTTTGGTAAATGGCTTCAGCCTGTTCAAATGCGTTTAAAGAAACCGCCATCTCCAAAGCGCGTTCGGCCACTTCGGGAGATTTGGTGCTATGCAACGTCAAAATATACGTAAACAGCGCAGAAGCCGCATCGCCCTTTTGTAAAGCCAGTTCTGAATTTAACAAAGTAAAAACCTGCGAGGTGCGGTTTTGTATACCCAACAGACGTATCCGCTCCTGCTCGCGCTCTTCGGGAGAAAAACGGTCGGCACGGCTTTTCTTTTTAATAATCTTAGCCGATTCAAAAACTGCATTTGAATCGCCAGGCGCAGCAAAAGTTTGTGTAGCAAACAACATCATTACAGCCGCAGCTGCCACTCGAATACGTGATGGGGAAAACAACATAACTATCCTTTTTGAGAACCTGCCGGCATTTTCAGACGGCCTAAGCACTTGCAGAACAGACGCAAAGCTTTATTTATCATTCAGGCATAACTGTAACACACGCACCCTATTTTGTTGACACGGTAACCGTAAACCTTGTGTAATCCTCATCTGCATAAAACAATCAGCACCAAAAATGAATACCGACCAACTTATCCATTTCCTCACTCAAGCTTCACACTTCAGCAGCCGTATGCAAGCAGAGCGCAATCAATTAGTTACCGCCCAAACGGTCAAAGAAGCAGCTGTTTTGGTCGGTATTGTTTTGCATGAAGATGCGTGGCAAATTTTACTGACCAAAAGAGCCGATACCTTAAGGCAGCACACCGGGCAAATCGCCTTTGCCGGCGGCCGCAAAGATGCCCAAGACGACAGCCTAATGGCAACGGCGTTAAGAGAAGCTTATGAAGAAACCGCCATTCCGATTACCGCATGGCAGACTTTTGCGCCGCTACCCTTTTATGACACGCCTTCCGGCTATCGTGTTACACCTGTTCCGGCAATTTGCGTCCAGCCCGTCAACCCCAAAGCCAATCCCGACGAAGTAGCAGAAATTTTTTATCTGCCTTTGGACTTCGCCTTAAACCTGCAAAACTACACATTCCGCCAACTTCATCACAACAATCAAACCCTCGCCCTCCCCGCCCTGCCTTTCCAACACTACGACATCTGGGGGCTGACCGCACTCATTCTATACGGACTGGCAGAACGTTATCAGCAATATTGCCAAGCTTTTAAATAAGGCAAGGCCGTCTGAAACCAATATTCAGACGGCCTGAGTTAATCCATTCTCTTTACGCGGCTTCTTCGAAATATTCGATACCTTCTCCGAACCATTTCATCTCATTGCGCAAGGCAACCACTTCCCCAATCACCATTAAAGCCGGACGCTCCGCTTCGGCAGCCAACAAGCCCAAATCTTTCAGACGGCCTGTCCGCACGGTTTGATTCGGTAAAGTCCCATTGGAAATCACGGCGACAGGCGTAGAAGGCTGCCTGCCATAAGCCATCAGTTTTTCCGCAATCTCGGTCGCTTTAAGCGTCCCCATATAAATTACCAACGTTTGGCGGCTTAAAGCCAAAGTCTGCCAATCGGGCTGGCTGCCCTCATGTTTACTGTGGCCGGTCACAAATAAAGCACTTTGTGCGCAATCGCGATGGGTTAACGGAATACCAGCATAAGCAGTGGCACCAAGCGCGGCAGTAATGCCCGGCACAATGCGGTAGGCAATTCCGGCCTGATGCAGGGTTTGCACTTCCTCCCCGCCACGCCCGAACACAAACGGATCGCCGCCTTTCAACCTCACTACGCGCTCGCCTTTTTGAGCATGTTCAACCAATAGACGGTTGGTTTCTTCCTGCTGGACATGATGCGCACCGGCGCGTTTGCCTACACTAATTTTCACCGCATCTTTACGCACCATCGCCAAAATCTCATCCGACACCAAAGCATCGTAAAACACGGTATCCGCAGCCTGAATCGCCTGCAAAGCATGTATGGTCAGTAAGCCCGGATCGCCCGGCCCTGCGCCCACCAAAACCACTTCGCCGCCAAACGGCGTTTCCCGGTTCAACTGCGTGATCAATTCGCGTTCCGCCGCTTCGATATTGTTTTGAGCCGCAAAAATACCGAAACGGCTGTCAAACAACTTTTCCCAAAAATAACGGCGTTGTTCGACATTATTCAGCGTTTGCTTAACCTTCTCACGCCATTTGCCGGCAATACGCGCCATTGTACCCGTATGCAGCGGAATCAATGTCTCGATAATCTGCCGCCATTTCCGCGCCAAAACAGGCGCAGTACCACCACTGGATATGGCTATTTTCAACGGCCCCCTATCCACCACGGCAGGCACGATAAACGAACACAAGTCCGCCGTATCCACCGTATTGCACAATTTCGCCCGTCGTTCCGCCGCTTCAAAAACACGGCGGTTAAATCCATCATCATTCGTTGCCGCAATAACAAAATACACTTCGTCCAGCATGGCTTCTTCAAACAAGCCGCCCAGCCAAACTATTTTCCCTTCAGTCGCCCATTGCTGAAACTGCGGATTCAAAGTTTCCGCAACAACGCGCACACGCGCTCCGGCAGACAACAGACTTTCCGCCTTGCGCTCGGCAACCTTGCCCGCGCCTGCCAGTAAAACTGGGCGGTCTCTCAAATCGGCAAACAAAGGATAATGGCTCATGGTCGTGCTCTTGCTTTATCAATGATTGTCCGCCGATATTAAAGGCCGTCTGAAAAAATAGGAAAGAATGGTTTCTGATTTTCTTATGGTGTTTGGTTATATGCCTGCAAAAACCGTCTTTCGAATAACAAAACATTCAGACAGCCTTTTTGAATTTCAATCATAAACCGAATTATTTTAGATATTTGCTATCAAACGGGGAACTTATTTTCTGCTCTTCCTACTAAAAAGTCTTAACAATTATTCATATCAACAACTTAAGTGATATTAATTTGTTAAGGTAATTTCAAAATATAATATTTAGAAGCGAATATACAGCATGACAACTGAAGCAAAAACAGCCCCTTTGCCGACTATTCTCTTTAACAAGGCAGCCTATGCCAACGGCGATGATGCTATTCTGAACATCTCCAATGCGACAGACAAAATCACCTCTGTTACCGTCAGCCATTTGGGTACGGAAATCCAAAAATTGGATAATCTGAACTCAACCTCCGTCAAACTCTCTTCCGATATTTTTTCACCCAATTCAGGCTACGTCGTCAAAGTAGAAACCGTTGACAGCACCGGCAACCACACCAGCAAAACACTGGGATTGTCTGTCGAAGACGACTGGACCATTTTCCCCCGCTATGGCGTAGTAGCGGGGTCTAACGATAATTCGGCAGAACGAAACAACTCCATGACCAATGACCAGCTCAAAGGCTATCAAAACAATATCGATCAGCTGGCACAAATGCACATCAACAATTATTTCTTCTATGATGTGTACGACACAACCTCCAATCCATTTCCAAACGTAAACAGCTTCAAGCAAGAATGGGCGACTTGGGCTGTCAGAAACGGCCAACCAAACCCTCCCCAAATCGATACCCTGCTGATTAAAAACCTCGTGAACAAAATTCACGAAAAAGGCGGCAGTGCCATGCTCTACAATATGCTTAACGCCGCCTCCAATGACGAACTCGATAACCCGGCCATCAAAGAAATTTTAAATAATGTCAAACTCTACAATGCCCAAGAGCATTCCAACTTCGGCAAAGCCGGTGCAGAGACCAAAACATCCGTACAACAATTCGTCGATCCTGCCGACAAAAGCTGGCAAAACCATATCGTCAACACCATGATCAAAGCCCTGAAAACAGGCGGCTTTGACGGCTGGCAGGCCGACACCATGGGTGATAACCTCGTTTACAAAATACAAAACGGCCAAAAGACTGAAAACTTCAGAATGTCTGACGGTTATGACGATTTGTCAGCCGCGGCTGCGGAAAAACTACACGATTACGGTCAAACTTATATGATCAACGACATCAGCACCGGCAGGGCCGATGTCTTATCTGCCACCGGCATGGATGTTCCTTACTCAGAAATCTGGCCACGCGATTTTAAAGATACAGCCGGAAATACCCATTATGAAAACCACAACTATGCCGAGCTTAAACGCTTGGTAGGTCGTCTGTACGATTACAATCACGTTTCCCCGATTATTGCCGCCTATACTCAAAAAGATACCCAGCTAGAAGATCATTCTTCCGAACTCAATCCGGACAACGAATTGCTGGTCGATGCCGTTATCGCAGCGAGTGGCGGCTACCACATGACTGTTGCCGCATTAAACAACCTCCCGGATAAAAACGCACATGGTTTTGGTATTTTGCAAGATCCATACTATCCCGCTCAAACGCTCAAAACCAACGAAATCCTGGCCAAATCAGAATTCAACTATCAACAATTCATTACCGCCTATGAGGAGCTGCTTCGCGGCGAAGGCTTGGTTGAACTCAAAGACAGTCATGCCTCCATCGTAGCATCCGACGGCTACGACATGACTTCCATCTCAGGTGAAGGAGGCAAAGTTTATACATGGACCAAAGCCACCGCAGACGGCGGCCGAGTTGTCCAATTAATCAATCTCGCAGGCCTCGACAAAGACACCAATTGGAACAGCTCCAACCACCACACGCTGAAACTCGACAACCCTAAAGTCAGAATCCCGTTTGATATAGAAATCAGCGCAGAACAGGCCGAGCAAGCCATCGTACAACTGGCTTCCCCCGACTCAGACGATATATCCATGCACACATTGGAATCTTCCGTCATCTATGAAAACGGCAAACCGGTGGCACTGGAAGTCACCGTACCGAGCCTGGATGTCTGGGATATGCTTTATGTCAGCAATTTAGGGCAGGCAAGCGTCAGCCAAACCTTTGCCGACGACAAAACCACATTCAACGGCACCCACACCGACGACCATATCAAAGGTACTGAAAGCGAAGACATCATCTACGGCAACCGGGGCAATGATGAGATTCACGGCGGCAGCGGCAATGACAAATTGTCCGGTGGCACCGGCGACGACGTTATCAACGGCGATGCTGGCAGCGATATTCTCTACGGAGGCGGTGGCAATGACCATCTAAACGGCGGTTTAGACAACGACACGCTGTATGGCGGCGCCGGTAACGATACTATGTTGGGCGAAGCAGGCAACGACATCATTCACGGCGGCGCAGGCAACGACACACTATTCGGCGGCTTAGGGGACGATATATTGCGCGGCGAAGCCGGTAACGATACCTATGTATTCAATCGCGGCGAAGGCCATGACACCATTTTCGACCATCACGGCACAAACGCCATCCAATTCGGCGCAGGCATCTCCCTCTCGGATCTGTCACTCGAAACAGTCAACGAAAAGGACGGCACGACTTGGAACATCACCATTCGTGGCGAAAACAATCACAATGACCTCATCACCATCGACCACCAATATGCCGGCATCCATACCGACGCCCAAGGTAAAAAAATTCCCTCAGTCAGCGAATTCCGCTTTGACGAAGGTACGTTCAACATTGACCAGTTAATGCATATTTTAGGTTAACCATTAAAATATTGAGCATCCCAAAGCCGGACTTTTAAAAAGAGTCCGGCTTTTCTTACCCACAACGCCACTTCCATTTTTCAGACGGCCTTTGCCTGCGTATAATATCGTTTTGTCTACAATTTGAAATCCTAACCAATGACCGAATCCATCCGCCTGCCCGCTTCTACACTCAAGCCTTCCACCGTTGCCCTGCCCGGTTCCAAAAGCATCAGCAACCGCACGCTGCTATTGGCCGCACTCTCCGACAATGTTTGCGAAATTCATTCTTTGCTCAAATCCGACGATACCGACCGAATGCTTGAAGCACTCGACAAACTCGGCGTGCAAATTGAATCTTTACCTGAAGGCCGTCTGAAAGTTCATGGCACCGGCGGCCGCTTTCCCAACCAAACTGCCGATTTGTTTTTAGGCAACGCTGGTACGGCATTCCGCCCTTTGACTGCCGCACTTGCCGTTCTGGGTGGCGACTATCATCTGCACGGCGTACCGCGTATGCACGAACGCCCCATCGGCGATTTGGTGGATGCGCTGCGGATTGCAGGCGCGGACGTACAATATCTGGGCAATGAAAACTATCCTCCGCTTCAGATCGGCAAACGCCAAGACAACGACGAGCGCGTTATTCCGATTAAAGGCAATGTTTCCAGCCAATTCCTGACCGCCCTGCTGATGGCTTTGCCCCTGACCGGACAAGCATTTGAAATCCACATGGTAGGCGAGTTGATTTCCAAACCTTATATCGACATCACGCTCAAGCTGATGGCGCAGTTCGGTGTGAACATCATCAATGAAGACTACCGTGTATTTAAAATCCCGGCCGGTGCCAAATATCATGCACCCGAACATTTATATGTGGAAGGCGATGCCTCCAGCGCGTCTTATTTCTTGGGCGCAGGCCTGATTTCGGGTACACCCATCCGCGTGACCGGCATCGGCGCACACAGCATTCAAGGCGACGTTGCCTTCGCACGCGAACTGGAGAAAATCGGTGCGGATGTTATTTGGGGCGAAAATTTTGTTGAGATTTCCCGCCCTGCCGAGCGCAAGATTCAGGCTTTTGATTTGGATGCCAACCATATTCCAGACGCAGCCATGACCTTGGCCATTGTTGCACTAGCTACCAAACAGCCCTGCACCCTGCGCAATATCGGCTCATGGCGCGTCAAAGAAACCGACCGTATCGCCGCCATGGCAACCGAGCTGCGCAAACTGGGGGCTGAAGTCGTTGAAGAAGCCGAAGCCATCCATATTACGCCGCCCGAAACACTTATCCCCGATGCCGTCATCGATACTTACGACGACCACCGCATGGCCATGTGTTTCTCGCTGGCTTCGCTTTTGGGCGTCCCCATCATCATCAACGACCCGAGATGCACGCATAAAACTTTCCCCGACTATTTCCAAGTTTTCGCATCATTAACCAACTGATTGATTATTCAAAGTTTTAGACGGCCTGTTGCATACAAAAAACACAGACTGTCTGAAAAATAAAAATAAAACTATACTTTTTCTTAATTTATGCGATAATAGCTAAATAAATTCTTAGCGATTCATATTTCCTTTCGGAGAGAAAACATGTCAGACGAAAAAAGCAAAGCCTTAGCTGCCGCCCTTGCCCAAATCGAAAAAAACTTCGGCAAAGGCTCCATCATGAAAATGGACGGCAGCCAACAGGAAGAAAACCTTGATGTTATTTCCACCGGCTCCCTCGGCGTGGACTTGGCGCTCGGCGTTGGCGGTTTGCCCCGCGGCCGCGTAGTTGAAATTTTCGGCCCGGAATCCTCCGGTAAAACCACACTCTGTCTCGAAGCCATTGCACAATGCCAAAAAAATGGCGGCATCTGTGCATTCATCGATGCCGAGCATGCTTTTGACCCGATTTATGCCCGCAAACTCGGCGTAAAAGTCGAAGAACTCTATCTCTCCCAACCGGATACCGGCGAACAGGCATTGGAAATCTGCGATACATTGGTACGTTCCGGCGGTATCGATATGGTCGTTGTCGACTCCGTAGCGGCACTTGTGCCTAAAGCCGAGATCGAGGGCGAAATGGGCGACAGCCACGTCGGCCTGCAAGCCCGACTGATGAGCCAAGCCCTGCGCAAACTGACCGGCCACATCAAACGCACCAATACATTGGTCGTCTTCATCAACCAAATCCGTATGAAAATCGGCGTGATGTTCGGCAGCCCTGAAACCACGACCGGCGGTAACGCGCTCAAATTCTACGCCTCTGTCCGCCTCGACATCCGCCGTACCGGTCAGATTAAAAAAGGTGATGACGTGATTGGTAACGAAACCAAAGTCAAAGTCATCAAAAACAAAGTTGCACCTCCGTTCCGTCAAGCCGAATTCGATATTCTTTACGGCGAAGGCATCAGCTGGGAAGGCGAATTGATCGACTTGGGCGTTAAACATGACATCGTTGAGAAATCCGGTGCATGGTACAGCTACAACGGCGCAAAAATCGGCCAAGGTAAAGACAATGTACGCGTTTGGCTGAAAGAAAATCCTGATATCGCCAACGAAATCGATGCCAAAATCCGTGCGGCAGTCGGTATCAATGTTGATATTACCGAAGGCAAATTGGACGATACCGACGGCGAACGTCCTGAGGAATAAGTCTGTTTGAAATTAAAGGTTAAAGACCAAATAAAGGCCGTCTGAAATCCAACCATTAATCGGATTTCAGACGGCCTTTTATTCAATACTGCTTAAAGCCCTAATGCCTGAGCGTGAAACTCAATATGCGAATCGATAAAGCTGGCAATAAAGAAATAGTCATGCCCATAGCCCGGGCGTACTTTATATTGGATATTGAAACCTTTTTCTCGTGCTGAGCGAACAAACCCTTCCGGTTGCAGGACTTCAGGATACAAAGCATCTTCACTGCCGACATCAATCAAAACAGGCAATTTATGCGAGGCCGTCTGAAGCAGCTCGGTACTGTCATAACGTTTCCATGTTTCCACGTTTTGACCCAAATAAGCTGACAACGCCTGCCTGCCGCCTTCCGTATCGATAGGATGACATAAAGGCGCAAAAGTGGAAACCGCAGCATATCGGCCGGGATGCTTCAAAGCCAAATGCAGCGCGCCATGCCCGCCCATGCTGAAACCTGCAATGCTGCGCTCTTTCGTTACCGGAAAATGATGCTCGATCAAATCAGGCAATTCTTGGCTGATATAACTTTCCATTTGGTAATGCTGCGTCCAAGGTGCTTCAGTTGCATTGACATAAAATCCGGCACCCTGCCCAAGATAATATTCCTCACTGTCGGCAACATGCTGACCGCGTGGCGAGGTATCCGGAAAAGCCACAATAATATTCCATTGTGCCGCAAAACGTTGGATTCCGCTTTGCCGAACCAATTCAGAACCATCACTATTTAAGCCGGAAAGAAAATATAAAACAGGCGCGGGATAGCCTTTTAAGACTTGTGGCGGCAGATAGACATCAAATACCATATCCGTCTGGCAGGTTTGAGAAAAATGGCGGTACCGTTCCTGATGCCCATTAAACATCTTTCTGCGTTCCAGCAAATGCAATTCTGAATTTTTCATTTTATTCCTTGTAGGGAAACAACAATAAGCAGAATGTTAGCGCAAAACCTGCCCATCGTGTTGTTGCCCTATCCTTTTAAGTCAACCCAATCTGCTTTAAACAAGGCTTGCCAATCATGCGAAATCATTACGCCGACAGCATTTAAAATCTATACACAATCTCTGTGGATAAATCTGTTGATAAGCTTTGGGTAATCGTAAAATTTTCTTTAGGAACAAACCAAGTCTTAAATTGACTAAAATTTAATCAAATAAAACATAATAAAATCAAATAGTTATATTTATAAGATTTTACTATAATCATACAGTGAAAATTTATAGGTAAAACAAGGTTATGCGGCTTTGTGCATAAATTAGGGTTGACATCCCTAAAAATCGCCCTGAATCAAAAGCTGCGTAAAACAACGGTCGATTTCATCAGATGCTATTCAAAAGACACGCGGCCATACATTTTGCGTTACAATACGCACTTATTTTAAAGAAAGAAAAATACGCCATGAAAGCCTCCCAGTTCTTCATTTCCACTCTTAAAGAAGCCCCTGCCGAAGCCGCACTTGCCAGCCACAAGCTGATGATTCGTGCCGGCCTGATCAAAGCCAACGCATCCGGTCTTTATACTTGGATGCCGATGGGTCTGCGCGTATTGCGTAAAGTTGAAAATATCGTGCGCGAAGAAATGGCCCGCGCAGGTAGCGTGGAGCTGCTGATGCCGGTGGTACAACCTGCCGAACTGTGGCAGGAATCCGGCCGCTGGGAGTTTTACGGTAAAGAACTGCTGCGCCTGAAAGACCGTCATGACCGTGATTTCTGCATGGGTCCGACTTGTGAAGAAGTGATTGCCGACATCGTGCGCAAAGAAGTCAACAGCTACAAACAACTGCCGAAAAACTTTTACCACATCCAAACCAAATTCCGCGATGAAGTACGTCCGCGCTTTGGCGTGATGCGCGCGCGCGAGTTCGTCATGAAAGACGCTTATTCCTTCCATGCCGACTATGCCTCGCTTCAGACGACCTATCAAGATATGTACGACGCTTACTGCCGTATCTTCACCCGTTTGGGTTTGGAATTCCGTCCTGTTGCTGCGGATACCGGCAGCATCGGCGGTACTGGCTCTCACGAATTCCAAGTATTGGCTGAAAGCGGCGAAGACGTTATTGCATATAGCGACACTTCCGATTACGCCGCCAATATCGAGCTGGCGCCGACTTTACCACTTAAAGGCGAACGCGCTGCTGCTCAGGCTGAATTGACCAAAGTACATACGCCAAACGTCAAAACCATTGAGTCTTTGGTTGAATTCCTCAATATTCCGGTTGAACAAACCCTTAAATCCATCGTGATCGAAGGCGAAAACGAAGGCGAACTCGTCCTGCTGCTGTTGCGTGGCGACCATGAGTTTAACGACATCAAGGCAGAAAAACTGGCCGGCGTGAAATCACCGCTGACCATGGCAAGCCCGGCCGCAATTGTTGAACAGTTCGGCGCAAACGGCGGCTCTCTCGGCCCTGTTAACTTCAAAGGTAAAGTCTATGCCGATTTTGCCACCGAAAAAGGCGCAGACTGGGTTATTGGCGCGAACGAAGACGACTACCACTATACCGGCTTCAACTTCGGCCGAGATGCTGCCGAGCCTGAATTTGTCGATTTACGCAATGTCATCGAAGGCGACATCAGCCCCGACGAACAAGGCCGTCTGAAACTGGCGCGCGGTATTGAAGTCGGCCATGTCTTCCAATTACGCGACAAATATACCCAAGCCATGAATGTCAGCTTCTTGGATAACAACGGCAAATCCCAAATCATGGAAATGGGCTGCTACGGTATCGGTATTACCCGCGTTGTTGCCGCAGCTATTGAGCAAAACAATGATGAAAAAGGCATTGTTTGGACCAAAGCAATGGCGCCGTTTGAAGTTGTTATCGTGCCGATGAACTACAAAAAATCAGAAGCTGTACGCGAAGCCGCCAACAAAATCTATGCCGAGCTTTTGGCTGCCGGTGCGGATGTATTGTTGGATGACCGCGACGAACGTGCAGGCGTATTGCTGAATGACTCGGAACTGTTGGGTATTCCTCACCGCATCGTGATCGGCGATCGCGCATTGAAAGAAGGCAATGTCGAATATGCCGAACGCCGTGACAATCAGGCTCAAGCCGTTGCGGTATCAGAAGTTGTCGCCAAGGTTTTGGCCGCATTGAACGCTTAAGTCTTTTTCAATCATGAAAAGGCCGTCTGAAACCGATTATCTCGTTTCAGACGGCCTTTTTCTGTTTTAATAAATAATGTTTTTTCCGTAGCTCTCTAATATTTCTTTGATTTTCAAAATGGTTTCTTTAGGCGGCGGATGTACGCCTTTTAATTTGTATTCGTCACCGCACAAAGCCCATTTGTGTGCGCCCAATTCGTGATACGGCAAAAGCTCGACCATTTCGACATTATCCATATCACCGATAAACTCGCCCAATAAATGCGCTGAACGCTCATCATCAGTATAACCGGGAACAACCACATAGCGCACACGCGTCGGCTGATTGCGTTCGGCAAGATAGCGCGCGAATTTCAGCGTTTTGGTATTTGGAATACCGACAAGCACTTTATGAATTTCAGGATCGATTTGTTTTAAGTCGAGCATGACCAAATTGGTATGATCGAGCAAATCATCCAAAATCGAATCATAGTGCAAAGCATAGCCATTACTGTCGAGACAGGTATGGATATCGTGTTCCCGGCAGGCCGTAAACCAATCGCGCACAAACTCATATTGCAATAACGGCTCGCCGCCGGTTGCCGTTACGCCTCCGCCTGTCGCACGTAAATAATGACGATAAGTCATGACCTGCTTCATCACGGTTGCCACATCCAATTCCTGCGCCTGCTCAGTATGAAAATCCCAAGTATCACGATTATGGCAATACAGGCAGCGCATCAGGCAACCTTGCAAAAAAAGCACGTAGCGCAAACCCGGACCATCGACAGCGCCGCAAGATTCAATAGAATGAATAATGCCTTTGCCGTTATAGTGACGGTGGCCAAGGTCTTTCAGTTCCGGCTCGGGGGTAATGGCAAAAGTCGTGGACATAGTGTTCGGCTCAAAAATGTTTTTGCTTATATGGATTGTACGATAATAAAGGCCGTCTGAACATTTCAGACGGCCTCGGAGCTTTGTTTCAAAACAAACCAAATGCAAATTTAGCTTCTGGTTTGTTTCTCCACCCGATTACATGGTTTCTGTGAACGTACGGGTAATCACATCAAGCTGTTGTTCGCGGGTCAGCGAGTTGAAGCGAACCGCATAACCGGACACACGAATGGTCAACTGCGGATATTTCTCCGGATTGTGCATCGCATCTTCCAAAGTCTCACGATTCAATACGTTGACGTTCAAGTGTTGGCCACCTTCCAAAATACCGTCTTCATGGTGGAAATAACCGTCCATCAAACCGGCAAGGTTGCGTTCGCGAGAATGCTCGTCTTTACCCAACGCGCCAGGAATAATGGAGAAGGTATAAGAAATACCGTCTTTGGCAAACTCAAATGGCAGTTTGGCTACAGAAGTCAATGAAGCAACTGCACCGTTGACGTCACGGCCGTGCATTGGGTTTGCACCCGGACCAAACGGAGCACCTGCGCGGCGGCCGTCTGGAGTATTACCGGTTTTCTTACCGTAAACAACATTGGAAGTAATGGTCAGTACGGACTGAGTCGGAGTAGCGTTGCGGTAAGTTTTGTGGGTTGCCACTTTTTTCATAAAGCGTTCAACCAAATCGCAGGCAATATCGTCAACACGGTCGTCGTTGTTACCGAATTGTGGGTATTCGCCTTCGATTTCAAAGTCAACAGCAATACCGTTTTCATCGCGAATCGGTTTCACTTTGGCGTACTTAATGGCGGACAATGAGTCGGCAGCCACAGACAAACCGGCGATACCGCAAGCCATCGTACGTTTCACGTCGCGGTCGTGCAACGCCATCAGCGCGGCTTCGTAGCTGTATTTGTCGTGCATGTAGTGAATGATGTTCAACGCGGTAACGTATTGGGTTGCCAACCAATCCATGAATTTGTCCATGCGCTCAAAGACAGTGTCGTAGTCCAAAACTTCGTCCATAATCGGCTCGGTTTTCGGACCAACCTGCTCTTTAGATTTCTCGTCCACGCCGCCGTTGATTGCGTACAACAGGGTTTTCGCCAAGTTGGCACGGGCGCCGAAGAACTGCATTTGTTTGCCGACCACCATCGGGCTGACGCAGCAGGCAATGGCGTAGTCGTCGCTGTTGAAGTCAGGGCGCATCAAATCGTCGTTTTCGTATTGGATGGACGAAGTATCGATGGATACTTTGGCACAGAATTCTTTAAAGCCTTGTGGCAGTTGTTCAGACCACAATACAGTGATGTTTGGCTCAGGAGACGGACCCATGTTGTACAGGGTGTGTAACACGCGGAAGTTGGTGCGTGTTACCAAAGTACGGCCGTCCAAGCCCATACCGCCGATGGATTCGGTTGCCCAAATCGGGTCGCCGGAGAAGAGTTGATCGTATTCCGGAGTACGCAGGAAACGAACCATACGCAGTTTCATCACTAAGTGGTCAATGAATTCTTGCGCTTGGGTTTCGGTAATCACACCGTTTTTCAGGTCGCGTTCGATGTAAATATCTAAGAACGAAGACACACGGCCGAAGGACATCGCTGCGCCGTTTTGAGATTTAACGGCGGCAAGGTAGGCAAAGTAAGTCCATTGGATGGCTTCTTGTGCATTTTTTGCAGGACCGGAAATGTCATAGCCGTAAGAAGCCGCCATTTCTTTCATTTGACCCAAGGCTTTATATTGTTCGTTGATTTCTTCGCGGCGACGGATCACTTCTTCCAAGTCCACACCGTTTTCCAAATCGGCTTGCAGTGAGTTGAACTGGTTGAGTTTGTCTTTCATCAAGAAGTCGATACCGTACAATGCCACGCGGCGGTAGTCGCCGATAATACGGCCACGGCCATAAGCATCCGGTAGACCGGTGATCACGCCTGATTTACGGCAACGGCGGATGTCGGGAGTGTAAACGTCAAACACGCCTTGGTTATGGGTTTTGCGGTATTTAGTGAAAATTTCGCTGACTTCGGGATTCAATTCAACGTTGTACACTTTGCACGCGTCTTGCACCATTTTTAAACCGCCAAACGGCATGATAGAGCGTTTCAAAGGCTCGTCTGTTTGCAGGCCGACGATGGTTTCCAAATTTTTGTCGATATAGCCTGGAGCATGGCTGGTAATACCGGAGACGATTTGCGCGTCGATTTTATACGGCTCGTGCGTACGGTTTTCAACCTTGATGCCTTCCATCACTTCCGCCCACAGCTTGGTTGTGGCTTCGGTTGCTGGTGCCAAGAAAGAGGCATTGCCTTCATATGGCGTGTAGTTTTTTTGAATAAAATCGCGGACATCTACGTTGGTTTCCCAGTTGCCACCGACAAAACCTTCCCAAGCGGCAGGACGTTGCTGAACATCATTTGACATATCAAGCTCCTAATTTTATTGAAAATATAGACTGTAAATTTTCTGAAAGGATAACATCAATACCCATTTATTTACAGGGGTTTTTATGAAATAAAATTACAGATTTGGTTTTTCTTGATTTACGTCAATGAGAATAATTGTTACTTGGCACTACATCTCACTTTCCAAACATTCGTACTTAAAAACAGCGTAAAATACAAAATTCAGCCCTGAAGACAGGTGTTCTTCAGGGCTGAATTTTTATTGCATTTCATATAAAAGGCCGTCTGAAAAATTCAGACGGCCTTTTATTCACTTAATCAATTAAGCAAACGGATGATGCAAAACGATGGTTTCTTCACGGTCAGGACCGGTTGAAACAATAGCCACAGGCGCGCCACACACTTCTTCAATCCGTTTCAGATAAGCTTTAGCGTTTTCAGGCAGCTTGTCATATTCTTTCACGCCGAAAGTCGACTCGCTCCAACCCGGCATGGTTTCGTAAATCGGTTTGCAGGTTTCTACCGCATCAGAGCCGCAAGGCAGAATGTCGGTTTTGCTGCCATCAGGCAATTCATAACCTACGCAGATATTGATGTTTTCAATACCGTCCATCACATCCAGCTTGGTGATGCACATGCCGGAAATGCCGTTAACTTGAATAGAGCGTTTCAGAGCAGCCGCATCAAACCAACCGCAACGACGCGCACGACCGGTTACGGAGCCGAACTCATGACCGCGCTCAGCCAAACCTGCGCCCACTTCATCAAACAATTCAGTCGGGAACGGGCCGGAACCCACACGGGTGGTATAGGCTTTAACGATACCCAAAACGTAATCCAGCATTTGCGGGCCCACGCCTGCACCGGCAGAAGCGGCACCAGCTAAGCAGTTGGACGAAGTTACAAACGGATAAGTACCGTAGTCGATGTCCAGCAACGTACCTTGCGCGCCTTCAAACAACAGGCTTTCGCCTTTGCGGTTTTTCTCGTTCAAAATACGGGAAACATCGGTAATCATCGGCGTAATGCGCGGCGCAACTTTTTCAATGACCGCCATTACATCTTCAAGTTTTACCGGCTCGGCATGGTGCAGATGTTGCAGCTGGACATTGTAATAAGCCAAAACAGCTTCCAGTTTTTCAACCAGTTTTTCAGGATGCAACAAGTCCACCACGCGGATCGCACGACGGGCAACTTTATCTTCATAAGCCGGGCCGATGCCGCGGCCGGTTGTACCAATTTTGCTTTTACCGCGGGAAGCTTCGCGTGCTTGGTCAAGCGCAATGTGGTAAGGCAGAATCAATGGGCAGGTCGGCGCAATTTTCAGACGGCCTTCAACGTTTTTCACACCGGCGGCGTTCAATTCGTCGATTTCACCCAACAATGCTTCAGGAGAAACGACAACGCCTGAGCCGATGAAGCAGTCCAAAGTCTCGTGCAAAATGCCGCTTGGAATCAGGCGCAAAATGGTTTTTTTGCCACCGACGACCAAAGTATGGCCGGCATTGTGGCCGCCTTGGAAACGTACTACACCGCTGGTTTCTTCCGCCAGCCAGTCAACAATCTTACCTTTGCCTTCATCACCCCATTGGGCACCGATTACGACAACATTTTTAGCCATAGCCATCTAACCTTATTTCAGATACAAAATTTCAAAATAAAACTCAATCGTTCAAAGCGATTACTTTCCAAACGCCGTCTACCTGTTTCAGACGGCCTGTAACCTCTTCCGAACCGTTATAGCCGATACCGTAATCGATAACGACACATTGTCCTTGTTCTCGCAAAGCATCTACCGCTTCCTGAGCCGCAGGCATGTCTTTTACATCGACAGCCACTACGGATTCCCGTCCGATAGCAGGAAGGCGGCCGATAAAGCTGCGCAAATCAAAACTGAATCCGGCTGCAGGACGCGCGCGTCCGAAGTATCCGCCCAATCCGTCATAACGGCCGCCGCGTGCCACGGCATCATGACGGTTTGAACCATAAGCCGCGTAAAGCAAACCGGTATGGTAATTGTCAACGCGCAGTTCCGACAAATCGATATGCACTTTTTGATTTGGGAACGCATCGCATACTGCCTGCAATTCATCCAAGGCCGCACTGACTGCGGACAATTCCGGTAATTTCTCTCTAGCCACAGTCAGCACTTCACGACCACCGTACAGTCGGGGCAACAATGAAAACGCTTTTGCCCACATGCCATCAAGTTTCCACTCTTTGACCAACTGGCTGACGGCTTCGGCATCCTTGTCCTGCATCGATGACAGCAGGATTGCCGATTGCTGCTCATCTAAATGCGCGGCATTTGCTAAAGCACGGAATACGCCGATATGGCCCAACGAAAGCAAAACTTCGCCCATGTCGGCAATCTTCATGCTTTTCAGCATCAAATCAATCAATTCAATATCCGCTTCAATGCCTTCCAAGCCATACATTTCCGCACCGGCCTGCAAAGGCTCGCGCATATTGAGCAATCCGTCAGGCCGCGCATGAAGCACCGAACCGGCATAGCATAAACGGTTGATGCCTTGATTGGCAGAAAGCAAGTGGGCATCAATACGCGCCACCTGCGGCGTAATATCCGCACGGATACCGAGCTGACGGCCGCTGAGCTGATCAACGACCAAAATGGTTTTCAAAGACAAACCGGCATCGATATGCGTCAATAAGGAATGGCTGTATTCCATCAATGGCGGTTGCACTAATTCATAACCATGCACGCGGAACAAAGCCAACAGCCGCTCACGGGCGCTTTCCAGTTGTCGGGCATTGGTCGGTAACACGTCGGCAACGTGTTCAGGAAGCTGCCAAGACTTCATGAGAATCTACCTCTGTTTTTTTTGTAAACATAAAGGGCTGCTTAAATTTAAAACCAAATCAGCCTGACGACTGAAATTTTCCTGAATGCGTCAACGGCAAATCCGATGCGGCTTCAACAAAACTGATTTTAAATTTAAACAGCCCCTGAGTAACGGCTTCAAACCGTCGAGTTATTAAAATCAGACTTTACCATATTAAAACGAATTTTGCACCCTGTTTACAGAGAGCGTAAAAAACATTAAAAACAAAGGCCGTCTGAAAACCAAATGCATAGCTGCATCATTTTCAGACGGCCTTATTCATGCCTGAACAACCCGACGCTTAGCGCCAGTAACGCCACCAAGGCATATCGTCAGATCGCCATTCGTGTTGCAAGAACGGGCTTTGCGGGAAGTTGGTTTCCAAAACACGGCGTGTATCGGCAGCCAGTTGCGGCTTGTCCAGTTTTTTGTATGCCAATTCCATCATCGCCAAAGCTTCTTCGACGTAACGGGTATTTTGGTAACGGCTGACGATTTTTTGCGCACGGTTGGCCGCTGCAACATAAGCACCGCGTTTCATGTAATAACGCGCCACAGATATTTCGTTACCACCCAAAGCGTCCACCAGTTTGGCCATACGCTCGGTTGCATCGGCAGCGTATTTGCTGTTTGGATAACGTTGAACCAACTCGGCAAACGCCTGATAAGCATCGCGGTTGGCTTTCGGGTCGCGGTCGGACCAGTCTTGGGAAGCCAGCTTGTTCAAGAAAGACTGGTCTTCGTTAAACAGGACCAAACCTTTCAAGTACAGCGCGTAGTCCATATTCGGATGTTGCGGATGATGGCGTTGGAAGCGCGCAATGGCAGCCAAGGCTTTTTCCGGCTCATCGTCTTTATAATAGGCATACGCCGTATCCAACTGGGACTGCTGGGCATAGCGGCCGTTTGGAAAACGGGACTCTAAAATTTCGTATAACTTGACAGCTCGCGTATAATTGTTGCTGTTCAATTCGTCTTGCGCTTCGGCATAAAGCTTTTCCACACTCCAATCTTGAGTAATTTGGGCGTCTTTATCGATTGTGCCTTTATTTGCGCAGGCACTCAGTGCCAAACCTAAAGAAACTACTAAAAGAATTTTTTTCATGCAGAATACTTCCTTTGATAACGAAGCCGATTATAGCGATGATTTAGACTTTCCGTCATCCCCTGAAACAGAAAGTTGTGTTAATTTGACCGTTCCGCTCGAAATGGCGGGCGGAAGGCTGGATGCCGTATTGGCCAAACTCATGCCCGACTACTCGCGCAGCCGCCTGAGTTCGTGGATTAAAGAGGGTGCAGTTATTGTAAACGATAAGCCCGCACAACCCAAAGATAAAATGATAGGCGGTGAATTGATTGCCGTTACGGTACGTCCGAGCGAAGAAAACCTCGCGTTCACGCCCGAACCGATGGATTTGGACATTATTTATGAAGACGATACCGTCATCGTCATCAACAAACCGGCCGGATTGGTCGTCCATCCTGCTGCAGGCAACTGGAGCGGCACCCTGCTCAACGGCCTGCTGGCGCACTGTCCCGAATTAAGCCAAGTACCGCGTGCGGGCATCGTACACCGTTTGGATAAAGAAACCAGCGGCTTGATGGTGGTCGCCAAGACCCTGCCGGCGCAAAACTCACTGGTTCAACAGCTTCAAGAGCGCACAGTCAAACGCATTTACCGCGCAATCGCCAACGGCATCGTTCCTTTTGACGGCAAAATCGAAACCCAAATCGGCCGCGATCCGCACAACCGCCTGAAAATGGCGGTCGTCAAATTCGGCGGCAAACCTGCCATCACCCACGTCAAAGTGTTGGAACGTTATCTGGCACACAGCTACATCGAATGCTCGCTCGAAACCGGCCGTACGCACCAAATCCGCGTCCATATGCGCGAAGCCAACCATCCGCTGGCTGCCGACCCTGTTTACGGCAACCTGCGCCACCCGTGCAGCGACGCAGTTAAAGAAGCCGTCAAAGCCCTCGGTGCACGCCAAGCCCTGCATGCCTACCGCTTGAGCTTTGTCCATCCGAAAACCGGCGAAACCGTTTCTTTTGAAGCACCTATGCCTGACGATATGTACCACCTGCTTTCCGTCCTGCGTTTGGAAGCCGGTTTGGATTCGTCTTTAAGTAATGAGGAAGAATGGCAGGAGAAATTCGGTACGGACGATGACGATGATTGGAATGAAGACGACTACGATGTCGAAGTCGTTTATGTAAGGGATTAAACCCATTTTTCAGACGGCATAAAATATTATTTCAGGCCGTCTGAAATCAATCCGTTCCAATATTCAGCGATTCAAAGATTTTATGAAAACCATCACAGAAACCCTAAACCTCGCCCCGCAAAGCAAGAACTTTTTGACTGCCGACTGGCCTGCCCCTGCCAATGTTAAAACGCTTATTACCACGCGCAACGGCGGTGTCAGCGAAGGCGTGTACCGTAGCCTGAATGTTGGTTCGCACGTCGGCGACAATCTGCAAGCCGTGTTCCGCAACCGTGAAATCGTGCAGGAACAAGTCGGCCTGCCCGTTGCCTACCTTAATCAAATCCACAGCACCATTGTTGTGAACGCCGCCGAAGCATTAGGCAATACGCCCGACGCCGATGCCTCAGTTGATACGACGGGTACGGTCGCCTGCGCTTCAATGACTGCCGACTGCCTGCCCGTCCTGTTTTGCGACAAAGCAGGGACGGTGGTTGCAGCGGCCCATGCGGGTTGGCGCGGTTTGGCCGGCGGCATTTTGCAAAACACCATTGCGGCAATGAAGGTCGAGCCGTTGGAAATCATGGCCTATCTCGCCCCTGCCATCGGCCCTGATGCGTTTGAGGTGGGGCAAGATGTATTTGATGCGTTTTGCACCCCCATGCCGGAAGCTGCCGATGCGTTTGAAGACATCGGCGGCGGCAAATACCTTGCCGATATTTACGCTTTGGCGCGCATGGTTCTGCACCGCGAAGGCGTGAACATGATTTATGGTGGCACCCATTGCACCGTCTTGGAACGCGATACTTTCTTCTCCTACCGCCGCGACGGACAAACCGGCCGCATGGTCAGCCTGATCTGGTTGGAAAAATAAGATTTGCACCATCAAAGACAAGGCCGTCTGAAATACTTTCCGTTTACGGTTTCAGACGGCCTAAACATTATTCGTTATAATCCGACGATACCGTAACCGGTTTCAACGAAGGAATATCCAATGAAAAAAATCCTATTGCCTGCACTCGCCCTATTGCTTGCCTCTTGCGGTTTCCACCTGAAAGGCACAGGCGTGACTTCTCAGCTGCTGCCTTATCAAAACTGGCATGTAGAAGGCGGAGCCGTCATGCAAAAAGCGCTGGAAAATGCCTTACGCCGTGCCGACGGTCATCCGGTTAGCGAAGCCGAATCACAAATCACCCTGCGCGTTGTCGACTTTCAAAAACGCCGCGACATCTACACCATCACCCGCGCCGCCGCGATCAACGAATACCTGCTGGCCATGACCGTCAAAGCCCAAGCCTTCCGCAACGGCGAGCCGGTCGGCGAACCGATGGAAGTTAAGGTTCACCGCACCATGGACTACGCCGACAGCGAAGTTTTGGGCAAACAGGAAGAGGAAGAAACCATTTGGTCTGAAATGCGCATCGACGCCGCAGATCAAATCGTCCGCCGCCTGACTTTCCTGAAAGCGCAATAATGGCTGCCGCGCCCATTGAGAGCCTGCGCCCCGATACGCCGCTCAAGCCGTTGTACATCATCCACGGCGAAGAGGATTTGTTGCGCATCGAGGCTTTGGATACACTGCGCGCAGCCGCAAAAAAACAAGGTTATCTCAACCGCGAAGTCTATACCGCCGAAAACAATTTTGACTGGAACGAGCTGTTGCAAAGTGCCGGCAGCGCAGGTTTGTTTGCCGATTTGAAACTGCTGGAAATCCACATTCCCAACGGCAAACCCGGCAAAAACGGAGGCGATGCCCTGCAAGCCTTCGCCGAACGCCTGCCCGAAGATACGGTTACGCTCATCCTCCTGCCCAAGCTTGAAAAAGCGCAAATCCAGTCCAAATGGTTTTCCGCATTGGCAGGCAAAGGCATCGTCTTAGAAGCCAAAGCCGTTGCGCCACATGCTTTGCCGCAATGGATACAAGGCCGTCTGAAACAGCAGGGTTTGGACATCGAACCTGAAGCACTCGCCCTGTTTGCCGAGCGCGTCGAAGGCAATCTTTTAGCCGCCCGTCAGGAAATCGAAAAACTCGCCCTGCTCCATCCCAAAGGCCATTTGATCAATATTGCCGACGCAGAAGCCGCAGTTGCCACCGTCGCCCGTTTCGACGTATTCCAACTGGCCGGCGCATGGATGAAAGGCGATGCCCTGCGCGTTTCCCGTTTGCTGGACGGTTTGGAAGAAGAAGGCGAAGAGCCGGTTTTGCTGTTGTGGGCGGTTGCCGAAGACATACGCACCCTAATCCGCCTCACTGCCGCACTCAAGCAAGGCCAAAACATCCAAAGCCTGCGCAACAGCCTGCGCTTATGGGGCGACAAGCAGACCCTTGCACCGATGGCAGCCAAACGCATTTCCATCAACCGCCTGCTCAACGCGCTCAAAACCTGCGCCAAAATCGACCGCATCATCAAAGGTGCGGAAGATGGCGATGCATGGACCGAGTTCAAACAACTCGTTACCTCGCTGGCCGCTTGAAACCGTTGCCACGCGTCAAGAAACTTGCACGCAATACGCCCCAAAAACAGAAAATACTGTAAAATAGCGTAAACTCAAATTCAGGCCGTCTGAACCTCGCATTTCAGACGGCCTCTTCCAGCAAAAAACAAGGAAACACCAACCGTATGGATAATAAAACCAAACTTCGCATCGGCGGTCTGGCCCTGCTGACCACTGCCGTATTAAGCCTCATCATTGTTCTGATCGTCGATTCATGGCCGCTGGCCATCCTGTTGGCCGTCATCATCGTAGCCGCTGCCGCAGGCGGTTTCGTTTGGACTTCGCGCCGTCAGCAACGCCAATTCCTCGAGCGCCTGAAAAAATTCGACATCGATCCGGAAAAAGGCCGTATCAACGAAGCCAACCTGCGCCGCATGTACCACAGCGGTGGTCAACATCAAAAAGACGCGATTACCTTGGTTTGCCTGTCGCAAAAATGTTCCGTTGACGAAGCGCACGCCATCTTCAAAAAACGTCCGACCCGTCAGGAAATGAACCAAATGGCTGCCCAACAGGCACGCGGTCAAAAACGTCCACATCGCTAATCCCGACAGTAACAGGCCGTCTGAACATTCTATCCCGTTTCAGACGGCCTGTTTCTATTTCCATCAAACCCATTTCCGTTTCCATCGCATTATGACCCGTCTTCCTACCGCCCCACTCAAACGCCGCCTCGCCGCACTGGTTTACGAACTTCTGCTAATCGGCGCCGTGACCAGCATTGCCGCCCTTGCAGCCGGTATTGTCGCCATCTTTCTCAATCCCGTTTCCACTCGCCTGTCCATGCTGACAACCTGTCTGATTCTGTTCTACGCATGGTGGCTCTACTTCCGCGCCAACTGGCACAAAAAAGGCCAAACCCTCGCCATGCAGACATGGAAGATCGGCTTGGCTGATAAAAACGATACCCAGCCGCCCCTGCCGCAGCTGCGCCTGCGCTTTATTTGGGCCAGTATTTTTATTGTCTTCATTCCCCTGTTTGCCTACGCCGGATTGCGCCATCTGCTCAATATACCGCCCAAAGGCGCATTCGGCGCAGCGCTCATTTGGCTTATCCTGCCATGGGGTTTCGCCCTGTTCCATCCCGACCACCAGTTCCTCTACGACTTCTTGGCCGGAACAAGGCTGGTAGATTTGAATCAGAAGAAAACAAACGAATAAAATCCAAAAGCGGCTCAATCCGTAAATAAAATAAAGGCCGTCTGAAACTCAAGATAAGTTTCAGACGGCCTTTAATCATGAAATCAAGCAATGATTATTCTTGCCAACGTTTGAACACCAGCGAAGTATTGACGCCGCCAAAAGCAAAGTTATTACTGACCACATAATCGGTTTGGATCTCGCGTCCGCCTGTTTGAATGTAATCCACCTTGCCGCAACGCGGATCGATGTTTTCTAAATTGACGGTCGGCGCAAACCAGCCGCTGTTCATCATTTCGATAGTGAACCAGGCTTCCAACGCGCCACACGCGCCGAGTGTATGGCCGAGGTAGCTTTTTTGCGAACTCATGGGGATGAATCCGAACACGGCCTCGGTCGCCAATGTTTCGGCAATATCGCCCTTTTCGGTCGCCGTACCGTGACCACTGACATAGCCGACTTTGTCGGGCGTAATACCGGCGTCTTTCAGCGCAAGCTCCATGCATTTTTGCATGGTTTCTTTTTGCGGTTGGGTAACGTGGCTGCCGTCGCTGTTGGCACCGTAGCCGACAAGTTCGGCATAGATTTTCGCACCGCGCGCACGGGCGTGTTCCAATTCTTCCAATACAAAAATGCCTGCGCCTTCGCCGATGACCAAGCCGTCTCGGGCGTTGTCGTAAGGGCGCGGCGTCAGCTCAGGTTCGCCGTTACGACGGCTGGCGGCATAAAGTGAATCGAAAACATAAACTTCGGACGGACAAAATTCTTCGCCTCCGCCAGCCAGCATCATATCAATCAGGCCGTATTTAATCGCTTCGTAAGCATAACCAATGCCTTGGCTGCCGGAAGAGCACGCGCTCGAAGTCGGGATAATGCGGCCTTTCAAACCGAAGAAAATACCGATATTGGCGGCAGTCGTATGCGGCATCATGCGCACATAAGTATTGGCGTTGAAATTGCGCGATGTGCCTGTTATCAAAAGTTCGCCCATATCGCCGATGTCTTTGGTACTGCCGACAGACGAACCGCACGCCACGCCCATACGGCCGTCTGTAATGCTTTCATCACCCAGCAAACCTGCATCCGTCAAAGCTTGTTCCGCCGCATCGACACACAAATGCGACACGCGCCCCATGCTTCTGAGCTGCTTGCGTGTCCAGTGCTCTGGAGGGGAATAGCCTTCAATCGGCGCGCCCAGTTGCGCTTCCAATTCAGGAAAGCGTTCGCTCCAGTCCATGTGTTTGACTGCGTTTTTTTCAGCTTTAAAGGCCGTCTGAATACTTTGCCAATCACGGCCGAAGGCGGTAATACCGCCGATACCTGTTACTACGACTCTTCTGGTATTCAACACAAACCTCCGTTCACAGCAATCACTTGGCGCGTAATGTACGCCGCTTTTTCATCCATCAAAAAGCGCACCGCATGCGCCACTTCCTCGGGCAATCCCATACGCGCGGCAGGGACGGCCTTTAAGATTTCTTCGACAGGTACGTTCTCATCGATAATATCGGTATCGATAAGGCCCGGTGCCACGCAGTTGACGGTAATTTTACGTTTTGCCAACTCAACCGCCAAGGCTTTTGCCGCGCCAATTAAGCCCGCCTTGGACGCGCTGTAATTGACCTGACCGCGGTTGCCCGTCAAGCCGGACACCGACGCCATGCACACAATCCGTCCTGCTTTGCGGCGGCGGATCATCGGCATGGTCAAAGGGTGCAACACATTATAAAAACCGTCCAAATTGGTACGCAGCACCAAGTCCCAATCATCATCTGAAAAAGCAGGAAACGCATTGTCGCGTGTCAGGCCGGCGTTCAACACCACGCCGTAATATGTGCCGTTTGCCTCAATGTCGGCAGTCAAAATTTCTCGGCAGGCTTCGCGGTCGGACACGTCAAACTGCAACACGCGCGCATTTCTACCCAATGCACGGATTTCTTCTGCGACGGCTTCCGCTTCATCGCGACGGCTGCGGCAGTGGACGACAATATCAAATCCGTCATGCGCCAAACCAAGTGCGACGGCTTTGCCGATACCGCGATTAGACCCTGTAATTAAAATAGTTTCACTCATACGCTTTCTCACTATATCGACAGGCCGTCTGAATCTTTGTCTTTTCAGACGGCCTTGTAAACGGTTTAAATGATTTGACCATCTTTCGGACTGTACACATTTAAAGAAGCTTTTGCCAGCAAACCGTCCGGCGGCAACAGATGCTTCACATCTTCCGGTGCATCCGTCCAGCGCAACTCGCAATCAAATACGCCCATGCCGCCCAAATCCTGAATGGACACATGCGCCCTGACTTCCAGCTCAGTACCGACTGGCACAGAATCGGCAAACAAATCCAGCTTGCGCGTTCCTAATAAAAAACCCAAGCGTACAGGCTCTCCGGCCTTTAAAGCCTCAATGCCTGCAAACGCGCCTATGCCCTGCGCCATCAATTCCATATAAGCCATAGACGGCAACACGCCGTCCTGCAGCAAAATATGCTTGTCGCCAACCGGCGCACGGCAAACCGTGTAGTCATCGCCAAATTCTTTCACACAGTCGATAAGCACCATATGTCCGCTGTGCGGAAGCAGCGAAGCCACATCATAAATCGGGGAACTCGGTATTGAAGGCATAAAATGTCATCCGGGAATAAATTACGTTACAATATGCATTATAACAGAGCCTAGCTTTTACTAACCCATTTCATTACAATGTATGAAAATGTAAAACATTGAAAGACATCATGCCTCAAAACGTTTGCCGTTTCAGCTTCAATATCGCCGCATGGCAGGCCTCCTCCAGCAAAATCAGTACGCCGGAGCAATGGCAGGACTGGGCGCAGGGAAAACTCGATACCGCCTCCCTGCCGGAGTGCAAACCCGCGCTCTCCTTTTTGCCGCCTATGCAACGCCGCCGCTTGGGAAAAGCGGCACGCTTGGTTTGTGATGCCGCATGGAATCTGGCCGACCAATATCCTGAAAGCGTACCGGTGTACGTTTCGCACGACGGCGAAAGCAACCGCAGCTTTGAATTGTGGCAAGAGCTTTTGAACACGCATACCGTCTCGCCGACCTCATTCGGCCTGTCCGTTCACAACGCGACGATTGGGCAATGGTCGATGTTGCGCAAAGACATGAGCGAACATACCGCGTTGGCCGTTGCCGCCGACTCCTTTGAAACCGCGCTGACCGAGGCATTCGCGCTTTTACAAGACGGCGCGCCATCTGTTTTAGTAATTGTCGCCGATGATCCGTTGTCCGAAGACTATCCCGTCTTGGCTACACGTGCGCCGTTTGCCTATGCATTGGCACTGGTCATCACAAAAGGCGAAGACTGTACCTTAAGCTTGGAAACCACATCCGAAAGGCCGTCTGAAAACCCTAACGATACAACAGTCGAGCCTTATTGGAGCAGCTTGGAGTGGGTACGCTTCCTGCTTTCAGACGGCCGACAACACACGCAACACTATGCCGGTAGAAACTGGCACTGGCAGAAAAACGCATGAAGACTTTAGACTATTTCCGTCGCTTTTTTGCCACACTCTTCGGCTTCATCCTCTTCGGCGTTGCAGGCGTATTGTTCAAAATTGCACTTTTGCCCTATACGCTCAAATCGACCAAAGGCGACATCAAACGCCAACTTGAAGCAAGGCGCATGATAGGCAAAGTTTGGCGTTTCTTCGTCGGCTACCTGCAATGGTCAGGCGTATTGAGCGTCCGCTTCAACGGCTTGGAAAAACTCGGCAGGCCCGGCCAGCTCATTCTTGCCAACCATCCCTCGCTTTTGGATGTCGTCTTGCTGATCAGCCACTATTCCGAGCCAAACGTACTGGTTAAAAAAGACCTGTTGCACAACCCCAGCATGAAAAGCCAGATTATCGCCTCCGGCTACATCCCCAACGATGAAAGCATGGAAATGCTGGAAGAAATCGACGCCGTGTTCAAAAGCGGGCAAAGTCTGCTGATTTTCCCCGAAGGCACGCGCACAGGTTGGGACGGACAGGTTAAAATGCACCGCGGTGCCGTATCGCTCGGTTTGCGCAGCGCATCAGTCATCACGCCCGTGTGCATCAAGATGACGCCGCCCAATTTTAAAAAGGGGCAACCATGGTACAAAATCCCGCCACAAAAAATTCATTATGAAATTACCGTCGGCGACGACATCCTGCCTGAAGAATGGCTGGCAGAAAAACCCCTGCCCATCACCGCACGCCGTTTAAACGAATACCTGCAAGACTATTTTACAAGGAAAACCACATGAGCAATTTAGAAAACCAAATCAAACAATTAATCATCGACAGCTTAGGTCTGGAAGACATTACCGTTGCCGACATCGGCAGCGAAGATCCGCTTTTCGGCGACGACGGCCTGGGTCTGGATTCGGTCGATGCATTGGAACTTGGTTTGGCCGTACAAAAAACCTTCGGCTTCCAGCTCGACGGTGAAAACGACAACCTGCGCGAAAACTTCGCCAACGTCAAAACTCTGGCCGAGTTCGTCAAGAGCCGCCAAGCATAAGGGAGAGAGAGAAGATGACCGAACAAGAAGTACGCACCCTGCTGACCGATGCACTGGTTAACCTCTTTGAAATCGAACCGGAACGCATCAAGCCTGAAACCAACCTCTACGAAGATTTGGAAATTGACAGCATCGACGCCATCGACCTTATCGACCACATCAAACGCGAAACCGGCCGCAAACTGCAAGCCGAAGACTTCCGCAATGTGCGTACCGTAGAAGACGTGGTTCAAGCGGTTTTGAAAGTACAACAAGATTCCTGATTCCGCTTTGAATCAGCATATTTTCAGACGGCCTTGTCAATCCGCAAGGCCGTCTGAAAATCAATCGCACCATGAAAATATTAGGAAAACTCCTGCTTACCCTCGCCAGCCTCGCCTATCCGCTTCTATGGTATTACGGCAGGGAAAACGGCGCATTTTTCTGGCTTGCAGCGGTTATGTGTGTGTTATGGCTGATACGCGCCGCCATGCCGCAAACCACAGCCCAACGCATTACGGCGATTATCCTTGCCTCTTTTTTTGCGGCGGTACTGGTTTTCAGACGGCCTGACTCGATGTATTGGTATCCCGTCGCCGTCAATGCACTGATGCTTGCCGCGTTCGGCGGCAGCCTATTTGCCAAACAAACGGTTATCGAACGCCTCGCCCGACTGCAACACCCCGACCTGCCGCCCGAAGGCGTGCGCCACACCCGGCGAGTTACGCAAATCTGGTGCGCGTTCTTTATCTTCAACGGCGCAACCGCCGCCATTTTGGCAGGCTTACAATATTACGATTGGTGGGCAGCTTATACAGGCATCGTGTCGTATGTGTTAATGGGAATCTTATTTGCCGGAGAGTGGATTTATCGGAAATTGGTTTTGAAGGTTTAAGATCGTCTGAAAAATCTTGTCGCGCTACCATCCATAATTTTAATATTTCAAGTAGTGCATTACATAAAAAATTTTAATTTCAAAGGATTATTCGAAAATGAGCACTCCCGCAAATATTACTTTATTCAATTATCAGGTTCTTATTGGAAAGAGGAATTTATCTAAATCACTTTTAGAACCTATGATTGAAAAAGGGTTTCAAAGAAGTCCTTCTGAAACTGAAATGCAAAAAATATCGGCAACTATAGATAAAGAGAATGACCGTTTTATCCGACTTGTATTTAGCACAGGAAGCGTATATCCGCTACCTCCTAATGTAATTAGTATAGAAAATGGAAAAACAACTAAAAATCGTCGGAAGAAAACAGAAATTGAACCTAAATTCTCCTATGGAATTATGGATACAAAAACAGGGGAAGTCTGGCTTCAATACAATAAAAATAGTATTTTTAGAGAGGCGTTAAATTATTTTCATCCAAATGAACATATAGAAATAAAACAAATACTAGATGAAGAACAATTTCAAAAATCCATAAATGAAATAAAAGAAATTAAATTAACTATATTGCCCAATACGCTTTCTTGCTCTAACTCATTGACCGAACATCTCCAAGAAGATATTTATCAATATGGGGCATCTAGTGCTGAATTCACAATGAAATACAAAGAAAAACTTACAATAGAAAAAGTCAAAAACGTAGTAAAGAATTTCATCACAAACAAACTTGAGTTTAAAAAATTAGTTATTGCCGGTAAAAATACTGATAATTTAGAGATGGTTTTTAATACCAATATAGTATCTAGCAAAATTGGAGTAACCTGCTCCACTGATGAGAATGGACTACCAAGAGAAGATGAGCTTTTTAAACAAGCCATTTTAAAAATATTGGAAATCTCACCATGATTAAAAATATTATAAAATGTACAATATATCTTTTCTTTACCTTCCTTTTTTATCTTGTTATTAGCAAATATAACTTAGGGTTTTCAGGCAAAATTTCTGATTTACTATCCTTTCTTTCTATTGCAATAGGTTTTTGTATTACTTCATTATCATTAATAGCAACAACAAAGTTTTCCCAAGCGTTATATAATATACAGAGTAGAAACAGAAACGACAAAACATTATTACATGAACTAATACAGATATTTCAAACAGCAAATTATTATTTTCTAATATTGATATGCTTAATAATTTGCTATCTTTTTATAGAAAATATTTTTGAAGGCAACTTAATATATATCAAACATAATATATCATGGCAGATAGAAACTAAAAATATTTTCCAATCTTGTATTACTTCACTTATTTTTATTAGCTTATATAAATTCTATAAGCTTATTCAAATCCTCGGACAATATGTAATACAAGCCGCTAAAGAACAGTAACAAGCTATCGAATCAGAATTATGCACCTAACCCGAATCCTATCTCCCAACCTACCTCAACACGACCTTATCGCCACCCATCCGAATTGGACGCGTGCTGATTTCAACCGTGCGGTTTTCCATCTGTCAGGCCGTCTGAAACAGGCAGGTGTGCAAACAGCCGCGTTGTGGTTTGACGATGCCGCGCTGTTTGCCTGTGCCGTGTTGGCAGTGTGGCATTCTGGCGGAAAGGTTTTATTATTGCCCAATTTGGCGCAAGATAATTTGGAATGGGGGAAAACGGCAGAAGCGTTTTTAACGGATTCAACAGATAAAAAGCTGTCTTCAGACGGCCTAAATATCTGGCACTTGCCTGATATATTAGCTAAAACAGATTTGGAAGAGCTGAGCACTTATCCTAAAAACCATCTGATTCCCGACCATGCCGAAGCATGGCTGAAAACATCAGGATCCAGCGGCGAAGCGCAGATTATTGTGAAAACCGCCGCGCAAATGCAGGCAGAAGCCCTGACTTTGGCAAATACGCTGCCATTTGGACAACACGGTGAAACCGTTATCGGCAGCGTGATTCCACAACATCTTTACGGCTTCACGTTCCGCTTCGCACTCGCGCTGACAATGGGTTGGACTATGGAGCGACAGCAGGCGGTTTATCCGGAAAACCTGCTTTCCAGCACAGCCGCACATGATAAAGTGGTTTGGATTGCCAGTCCGGCCGTACTCAACCGCTTGGGAGAAAACCGCAACTGGCAAAGTATCGGCCATAAAATTGCAGGCATTGTCTCGGCCGGCGGTGCGTTGCCCGCAGCCACGGCGGATTTGCTGCAGCAGGCTGCCGTCCGCCCGTTTGAAGTTTATGGCAGTACCGAAACCGGCGTGATTGCCTCACGTTGCAAACGCCAAGAATGGCAGCCTTTCGAAGGCGTGGAAATCGGGCAAAACGAAGAAGGCGCACTTTGGGCTTCTTCGCCTTGGTCGCCCGAGCGCCGCCAAACAGCCGATTTGATTGAGCCGCAAGATGACGGTTTTCTGTTACTCGGTCGCCAAGACCGCATTATTAAATTTGAGGACAAACGCGTGTCGCTGACCCAAATCGAACACGAACTTTTACAACACCCTTGGATTGCCGACGCCCACTGCGGCCGTCATCCGCAACATCAACGCATTGCCATATGGGCGGCATTGAACACAGACGGTATCGCTGCCTTGCGCGAGAAAGGCCGCGCTGCGGTTGCCGATACGCTCAAACGCCATCTGGCCGCTACGCAGGACACCATCGCCCTGCCGCGTTACTGGCGTTTTACCGACAGCCTGCCACGCAATGCCCAAGCCAAAATCGCCGCGGCAGATTTTCAGACGGCCTTTACCGTTGCCCAAACTTCGCCCGTTTGGTCGAAAACATCATCTGACAATGAAACCAATACCGAAACTTTTATCGGCCGCGTGCCTTTGGATTTGGTTTATTTCGGCGGTCATTTTGCCACCTTCCCGCTGGTTCCCGGCGTGGTCGAGCTGCAATGGGTGCGCAACCTGATCGCGCCCAAGCCATGGGGCAAACAGCGCGTCATCCGCATCGAAAATCTAAAATATCAGCAGTTTATCCGTCCTCATGATGAAGTGTCGGTAGAGCTGAAATACGATGAAGGTAAAAATAAACTGAGCTTTAAAATCAACAACGGAGAGCATCCGTGTGCATCAGGACGGATTGTGTTTGAGGCCGTCTGAATATACTTATTAACTTTTTAGTGGAAAACCAACAATATGCAACTCTTCCCTGCCCTAGAACAACGCTATTCCCACGAACACCAGTCCGCAGGCGAGGCTCAACGTCTGGCTCAAGAAATCGCTTTTGCACCGATTGTGTTCCAAGTTTCCCGCCTGATGGTGAAATTTGGCATTCTGGACCTGCTGAACGACCATCCAGACGGCCTCACTCAAGCCGAAATCGCTGAAAAAGCGAAAATCAGCAACTACGCGGCACAAGTCCTGCTGGAAGCTTCGCTGTCTATCGGCACTGTCTTGACTCGCGACAACCGCTATTTCATCAGCAAGGCCGGTTGGTTTGTCCTCAAAGACAAAATGGCCCGCGTCAACATGGATTTCACGCAGGAAATCTGCTACCAAGGCATGTTTGATTTGGAAAAAACCCTGCAAACCGGCAAGCCTGAAGGCCTGAAAGTATTCGGCGACTGGCCGACCATTTACGAAGGCTTGTCTTCATTGCCAAGCATCGCGCAGGAAAAATGGTTTGCATTCGACCATTATTATTCCGACAACTCCTTCGCCGAAGCACTCAACACCGTGTTCGCCAAACCGGTTAAAAAACTACTCGATGTCGGCGGCAACACCGGCCGTTGGGCGGAACAATGCGTCAACCACAATGCCGAAGTCGAAGTAACCATCATGGATCTGCCTCAGCAAATCGGCTTAATGCGTGAGGCGACCAAAGGCAAAAACGGCGCGGACCGTATCCACGCCCATCCGGCCAACCTGCTTGATCCTGAGATTCCGTTTCCAACCGGTTTTGACGCGATCTGGATGAGCCAATTCCTGGACTGTTTCACTGAAGAACAAGCTACCAGCATTCTTCAACGCGCCGCTGCGTCCATGAGCGAAAACACCAGCCTCTACATCATGGAGCCTTTCTGGGACAGACAACGCTACGAAACCGCCGCCTACTGCCTGACCATGACCAGCCTGTATTTCACTGCCATGGCCAACGGCAACAGCAAAATCTTCCACTCTGAAGACCTGATCCGTTGCGTTGAAAAAGCCGGATTGAAAGTAGCGGAAATTTCAGACGGCATCGGTCGCGGCCACAGCATCTTGCGCTGCGTTAAGGCCGTCTGAACATCATCTTTTAAACCCTAAAAAGCAACCGACCTCAACAGCCATTTCGGCTATCTGGGTCGGTTTGTTTTTGGTATCCGTTTTAAAACATCAGCCACGCAACATCCATACTGCACACACTAACACAATCACTACCAACAAAGCGGCAAACAGTTGTCCCATTCCGGCCAATTTAGGCTGCTTGGCATCGATGGTTTTAAAGCCGTTAATCATCGGCGTAATCAAATCCTGTTTTTTCACAAAACGATACAGCAAAACAGCCGCAATATGTACGCCCGCCAAAACAGCCAAGATATTAAAGAAATTGACATGGATTTTTCGCGCCAGCGTACCGGCGTGTTCGCTGACCAAATGATTCAAAAAACCGGAATTGGTAAACGTATTTTCATCGGCGGCAAATAAGCCTGTGGCCGTCTGAAAAACCAAGGCAGCCAATAAAGCGATGACCATCAGCGCGCCCAAAGGATTGTGGCCGACCAATTCGTCTTCAGACATTCGGCCTTGCGTATAGCGGCGGATTTCGGAAAACGGACGCACAAATCGGCTGAATTTTGCCGTATCGCTGCCCCAAATCCCCCAACACAAGCGGAAAACCACCAACGCCAGCATCAACAAGCCGCCACGCAAATGCCATACCAGCATATCGCCGCCTTGGGTTGCGCTGTACCACATAAAACCCATCAATAACACCAAGAGCCAATGGAACAGGCGCGTAGGTGCATCCCAAACTTTTATTTTTTGCTTCATTACCTTTTACTTTCTGATTTAAAATTAAATTTCTTATCTTGGAAGGTTACGCCATGCAGCCCATCTACACGCTTCCCGAATCGCTTCAAGCTTTTCAGACGGCCTTAGCATTTCCCGACGTATTCCGCCCCCGCGCCCAAGAGTCGCACAAAGGCACATACGGCACGCTTGCGATTATCGGCGGCGCAACGGGAATGAGCGGTGCAGTGGTTTTGGCAGCTACAGCCGCCATGTATCAAGGATGCGGCAAGGTTTGGGCAGGCTTCAACCAAGCCATGCTGCCTTTTGCCATCATTCCCGAACGCCCTGAAATTATGCTCGCCACTGCGACCCAACTAATGGAGCGCAACGATGTCAGCGCACGCGTAATCGGCTGCGGTTTTGGTTTGGACGGATTATCAGAGCAGCTGCTGCCCAAAATCCTGTCGACACACCATGACCGGCCTTTATTGCTCGATGCAGATGCCTTGACACTGCTGGCCCGTTCTCCCGAATTAGCCGAACGCCTCAAATCGTACAAACATATCGTCCTGACACCCCATCCGGCCGAAGCCGCCCGCCTACTCGGTACCGATACTCAATCAGTTCAAGCCGACAGACAGAAAGCTGTAACCGCAATCAGCCAAAAATATGGCGCGACTGTCATATTGAAAGGCCATCATACATTAGTTGCCGCAACTGACGGCATGACCTATACCAACACCAGCGGCAATGCCGGTTTGGCCACCGCCGGCAGCGGCGATGTCTTAAGCGGTATGATCGGCAGCCTGCTGGCACAAAGCATTCCGGCATTCCAGGCCGCTTGTGCCGGCGTTTGGCTGCATGGTGCGGCGGCCGATGTCATCAAACACAGTAGCCAAATCGAAACCGGCATGCTCGCCGGAGAAATCGCACCTGCCGCCCGATGGCTGCGCAATATTTTATCAAAAGAGTAATACTGTCTATATCATAAATACAAATTGCAGGCCGTCTGAAAATCAATCTCTATTTTCAGACGGCCTGGTTTATTTTTAAGTCATTTTGCAAATTAAGGTTAAGGCGTGTATCCTTGACTTCCCTTAAAAACAACTTCACAACATATCATCATGAATACCCTCAACAAAATCAGCAACTTTATTGGAAAAACATTTTCCCTTTGGGCGGCGCTCTTTGCCGGCATCGCTTTTTCCGCACCTGAAACCTTCAAATGGGTCGGTCCTTACATTCCTTGGCTTCTGGGCATCATCATGTTCGGTATGGGCTTGACGCTCAAACCTTCCGACTTCGACATTTTGTTCAAACGCCCCAAAGCCGTCATCATCGGCGTGATTGCACAATTCGCCATCATGCCAGCAACCGCCTATCTGCTGGCCAAGCTGTTGAACCTGCCTGCCGAAATCGCAGTCGGTGTGATTTTGGTCGGCTGCTGCCCGGGCGGTACGGCTTCCAATGTAATGACTTATCTGGCGCGCGGCAATGTGGCTTTGTCGGTTGCCGTTACATCGGTTTCCACCCTGATTTCCCCATTGCTGACCCCCGCCATCTTCCTGATGCTTGCCGGTGAAATGCTGGAAATACAAGCGGGCAGTATGTTGATGTCCATCGTCAAAATGGTTTTGTTCCCCATCGTTTTGGGCTTGATTGTCCATAAAGTCTTGGGCAACAAAACTGAAAAACTGACCGACGCGCTGCCGCTGGTTTCCGTTGCCGCCATCGTACTGATTATCGGCGCGGTAGTCGGCGCCAGCAAAGGCAAGATTATTGAAAGCGGCCTGCTGATTTTCGCGGTTGTCGTACTCCACAACGGCATCGGTTATCTGCTCGGCTTCTTTGCCGCCAAATGGACCGGCCTGCCTTATGATGCACAAAAAACGCTGGCCATCGAAGTCGGTATGCAAAACTCAGGCTTAGGCGCCGCGCTTGCCGCCGCACACTTTGCCGCCGCGCCGGTTGTTGCCGTTCCCAGCGCATTGTTCAGCGTGTGGCACAATATCTCCGGCTCGCTTCTGGCAACTTATTGGGCAGCCAAAGCCGATAAAAATAAAGAATCCTAAACGTCTTTAATCATAAGGCCGTCTGAACAGGGATAAACGAAATCAACGATTTCTGCCTAAGCTGTTCAGACGGCTTTTATTTTGAAATCAAGCAGGATTATTGTTTGGCTGCTTCGATTTGGATATTGATGTTTACTTTTTTGCTCATACCGGCACTCACTAAATAATCCAAGCCCCATTTGGTACGGTCGATGGTGGTGCTGAAGTCGCCGCCGCATACTTCTGCTTTTAACATCGGGCTTTGGTAGCAGTTGAATTTGTCGGCTTTGAGTTTTACCGGCGCAGTTTTGCCGTTCATGGTCAAATTACCGTCAACAGACAGCAGTTTTTTGCCGTTGAAATTGAATTTGGTGGATACAAAACGGATTTCAGGGTATTTGTCTGCATTGAAAATATCGGCAGATTTCAAGTGTTGGGTAAAGTGTTCAGAACCGGTTTGCAGTTTGGACAAAGGCAATACGATATCGATAGAGCCTTGGCGTTTGGCGCGGTCAAATTCCAAATTGCCGGTCAAACCATAAATACCGCCGACGTTGGTGCTGGTGTTGAAATGGTCGATGGCAAAGCGGGCATTGGCATGGAATTCGTCCACTTTATAAACAGCGGCAGACGCAGCAGAAGCCAACATGGCCGAACACAATGCAAACATGATTTTTTTCATCGTCTTATCCTTAAAAGTGTGAGAAGTTCCCTATCATATCACTTTTTGATGCTAACATCTTTTGCAACTGAGAAAGACAGCGTTTCATCTTAAGAAAACTTCAGGCCGTCTGAAAGAATGAGCAGCAAATTCAGGTGAAGCAAATACAGTTTAGTTTTATTACAAAATAGCGTGCTTCATTGCTCGTAATTGGTATAAAATACCGAGTTATTTCTACAACGGGCCGCCAACCAACCAGCCTATTTCAGACGGCCTCAGCATAAAACAAAGGAACAAAAATGCCTGAATACCGCTCCAAAACCTCTACCCACGGCCGCAATATGGCAGGCGCGCGCGCATTGTGGCGTGCGACCGGCGTCATGGAAACCGACTTTGGCAAACCGATTATCGCCATTGCCAACTCCTTCACCCAATTCGTCCCAGGCCATGTGCACCTGCACAATATGGGTCAACTGGTTGCCCGTGAAATCGAAAAAGCTGGCGGCATTGCCAAAGAATTCAACACCATCGCCATTGACGACGGTATCGCCATGGGCCACAGCGGTATGCTCTACTCCCTGCCCAGCCGCGACCTGATTGCCGACTCCATTGAATACATGGTGAATGCCCACTGCGCCGACGCGCTGGTGTGCATTTCCAACTGCGACAAAATCACCCCGGGCATGCTGATTGCCGCCATGCGCCTGAATATTCCGACCATCTTCGTTTCCGGCGGCCCGATGGAAGCAGGTAAAGTTATCGGAGTTGCAAACATTCAACCCGAACGCCGTTTGGACTTGATTGACGCCATGATCGAATCGGCTGACGACAACATCAGCGACAAACAAGTCGAAGAAGTCGAACAAAACGCCTGTCCGACTTGCGGCTCCTGCTCCGGCATGTTTACTGCCAACTCCATGAACTGTCTGACCGAAGCACTCGGCCTTTCCCTGCCGGGTAACGGTTCTTATCTGGCGACCCACGCTGGCCGCAAAGAATTGTTCCTCGAAGCCGGCCGCATGATCGTCGAAATCACCAAACGCTATTACGAGCAAGACGACGAAACCGTACTGCCGCGCAGCATTGCCACTAAAAAAGCGTTTGAAAACGCCATGACCATGGACATCGCCATGGGCGGCTCTACCAACACTATCCTGCATTTGCTCGCCGTTGCCAACGAAGCCGGTGTCGATTTCAAAATGGCCGACATCGACCGCCTGAGCCGCGTTGTACCTTGCATCTGCAAAACCGCGCCAAACAACCACGACTACTACATGGAAGACGTGCATCGCGCAGGCGGCATCTTCGCCATCCTGAAAGAATTGGACAAAGCAGGCAAACTGCACACCGACGTGTACACCATCCATGCGCCGACGCTGAAAGACGCAATTGAAAAATGGGACGTGACTAATCCTGAAAACACCCATGCCATCGAGCGTTTCAAAGCGGCTCCAGGTGGTGTGCGCACTACTCAGGCGTTCTCGCAAAACCGTATGTGGAAAACCCTCGACCTCGACCGTGAAAAAGGCTGTATCCGCGATGTCGAACATGCCTACTCGCAAGACGGCGGCTTGGCAGTATTGTTCGGCAATATCGCCGAGCGCGGTTGCGTAGTGAAAACCGCAGGCGTAGACGAGAGCATCCTCAAATTTACCGGCCGCGCCCGCGTGTTTGAAAGCCAAGAAGACGCAGTAGAAGGTATTTTGGGCAACCAAATCGTAGCTGGCGATATCGTCATCATCCGCTATGAAGGCCCTAAAGGCGGCCCGGGCATGCAAGAAATGCTGTACCCGACTTCCTACCTGAAATCCAAAGGTTTGGGCAAAGCCTGCGCCCTGCTGACCGACGGCCGCTTCTCCGGCGGTACTTCCGGCCTCTCCATCGGCCACGCCTCGCCTGAAGCGGCAGAAGGCGGCGCAATCGGTTTGGTACACGAAGGCGACACCATCGAAATCGACATTCCAAACCGCAGCATCCACCTTGTCATTTCCGATGAAGAGCTTGCCGCACGCCGTGCCGAAATGGAAGCACGCGGCAGCAAAGCGTGGAAACCGGAAAAACGTGACCGCTACGTCTCCGCAGCCCTGCGTGCCTACGGCGCGATGGCGACTTCTGCCGACAAAGGCGCAGTACGCGACGTATCGCAAATCGAACGTTAATTAACCTGACTTTAAGGCCGTCTGAACGCTTTCAAGTGTTTCAGACGGCCTTCATTCAAACGGACAAATATGGACAAATTCATTTTAGCGATGATCGGCATGGCCATTGCCCTGTTGATTATTATTGGCGGCGGATTTATCGCTGTCGAATATTTCAAATCCCATCCTGAAGCATTCCAAGTCAAGCCGCTATCAAAATAATCATTTAACGGCATGAGTTTCAAGGGGAAAGAGCCGCAGCTCAAGGCCGTCTGAACGCAGTACATATAATGAAACACATTCTTTACTGGCTGGGTGGTTTTGCCGTCGCCCTCGGCATATTCCAATACTACGAAACCCATCGCTATTCCGAAGGCCAGCTCATCTATGCCCAACCGCCGCAAAATCGTTCTGCCGTCGCCGATTTTGACGCCTTGGCGTATTTAAACTTCCTCCGCTCCTCAGCCAATCTGCCCGCACTGGCGCACTCAGACACACTCGAACGCGCCGCACGCAATCATGCCCGCTATCTGCTGCAAAACCCTGACGATGGCCATGACGAACACAATACGCGCAATCCCTTTTATACAGGCCCACGCCCATCAGACCGCACGCGCAAAGCCGGTTATGCTTATAAAGGCGTGCATGAAAACGTCAGTACCGGCCAGCATCCGCCAAACGAAAAAATCAACGACCATCTACCAGCCCAACATCAGCTGGATAATCTGATGACAGCGATTTACCACCGCCTCTCCTTGCTCGATCAAAATATCGACGAGGCCGGAGCCGCATTTGAATCACAAGGCAAACAAATCGCGTTGAGCATCAATCAAGGCGACAGCAGATTTAACAGCCTCTGCCAGAAAAACCGCTCCCTCTCCGACCTCAGCCGTTCGTTTTATCAAGATGCCTGTCATGGTCATGCCATTGTTTATGCGGATGAAATTTCCAACCGCAAACTCCGGCCTTACATCACCTATCCGCAAGGCAACTTTGCTTCGCCGGTTTTCCATGGCGAACGTCCCGACCCTATGCCGCATTATGAAATGACCGGCAATCCGGTCAGCATCGCCTTCTCAGAACAATCGCCTCCGGTCAAAATGCGTTCGTTCAAACTGTATCAGGACACAAAAGAAATCAGAGATGTCAAAATCTTAGATAAAGATAATGACCCAAACCACCTCCTGACCGACCGCCAATTTGCGCTGTTTCCTTTACAGCCATTGGAATACGACACCGACTACCGTGCCGTGTTCGAATACCGTCAAAACGGAAAAGACCGAACGGTCGAATGGACATTCAGCACGCAAAAACCCGATTATCCTTATTTCATCGTCAAAGGCGGCGAAACGCTGGCCATCGAATCCGGACAAAAATATTTTATCCATTGGCAGGATTTTTGGTGCTTGAAGCAATGCGAACGCTACAACTACCGCATGAACCGCGACACCCAACTCGACATTATCGAGCGGCAGGCCGGCGGCATCATTATCCGTGTCAACGGAAGCAAAGGCAGCAGCATCCGCTTAATGCCCGAAGGCGAAGACAGGCGCGCCATTACACTTTATTTATGGAAATAAAGCCGTTTTCAGACGGCATGAAGCACCAAAAAGCTGATAAAATACCGCCTCACCACCCTACGGCAAGCTATCCAATATGACCAAACATCCGCAAACAGCAGCCAATACCCGCTATGCCTTTGCCAGCATTGCCGCCATGTTGGCCGCATTTTTACTGTTCGTTGCCGTGATGTTGCTGCCTTTGGGGCTGACGGCGGGCACGCAAGTAAGCCTGATACGGCTTTCACTCTACGCAATCGTGCTGTTTGCCGTACTTGGCGGTATTTTTTCTGTACGCGTTGCCTATTTGCGTAAAAAGAACGGAGCATGACATGACCCAAGCCGATAAAATTCCACAAGAAATCCGCCTCCAGCAAGAGTGGCGCGTACTGACTTTGGTCTATGTTGACGGTGCCAAGAGCCTTCCTGCCGAATACCTGCGCGTGTACTCGCCCAGCGCGGAAGTGCGCGGACACGGTGCCGGTCAAGATGTTTTACAAACAGGCAAAGCCGAAGTCAGCATTACCGATTTAGACCCCGTCGGCCAATATGCCTTGAAAATTACTTTTTCAGACGGCCACGACAGCGGCCTTTACGATTGGGACTATCTCTACCGGCTGGCGCACAATCAAGACGCGCTTTGGCAAGACTATCTCGACCGCCTCGAAAAAGCCGGCGCGTCCAGAACGCCAAGTGCCGAAGATTTAAAACCCAAACACACGCATTCCTGCGGTAGCGGAGGTTGCGGCGGAAAGGCCGTCTGAAAAAAGGCGAGACCGTAGCATTCAACGACGGCAGAATCATTGACGGCAAAGCGTTCCTCTCCGCCTAAAAAAGGACGAGTAGCGGCTATCTTCGGCGATACCAAAGCCTGCCCGCAGGCAGTGCGCGCCGCGCAAAACGCAGACGTTTTAGTGCATGAAGCAACCTTTGCGGCAGGCGATGAAGAGACAGCGGAACGAGTATTCCATTCGACCGTATCCGATGCCGCCAAGCTGGTTTTGCAAGCCAATGTGAAACAACTTTACCTGACCCACATCAGCACACGTTATACCGAAGAAGAGCAACGCCTGATGCTGAAGCGGCAGGCACAAACTATATTTCCCGCGTCGAAAGTGGTTGGCGATTTCGACGTATTCGATATCTGAATCCGTATTATTTTAAGAAGGCAGACACTATGAGCGACCACAAAACCCATTTCGGCTTCTCTACCGTTGACGAAGACGAAAAAGCAGGCAAAGTTGCCGAAGTCTTCCACTCCGTGGCAAAAAACTACGACATTATGAATGACGTAATGTCCGGCGGTCTGCACCGTGTTTGGAAACATTTCACCATCAATACCGCCCGCCTGAAAAAAGGTGACAAAGTATTGGACATCGCCGGCGGTACTGGCGATTTGTCCCGAGGCTGGGCGAAACGTGTGGGCAAAGAAGGCGAAGTTTGGCTGACAGACATCAACTCCTCCATGCTGACGGTCGGCCGCGACCGCCTGCTCAACGAAGGCATGATTCTGCCCGTATCGTTGGCAGATGCTGAGAAATTGCCGTTTCCCGACAACTATTTCAATCTGGTTTCCGTCGCATTCGGCCTGCGCAACATGACGCACAAAGATGCCGCGCTGAAAGAAATGTACCGCGTATTGAAACCGGGCGGCACCCTGCTGGTGTTGGAATTCTCCAAAGTGTACAAACCTTTGGAAGGCGTGTACGACCTCTACTCTTTCAAACTGTTGCCGATTATGGGCAAACTGATTGCCAAAGATGCCGACAGCTACCAATACCTCGCCGAGTCCATCCGTATGCACCCCGACCAAGAAACCTTGAAGCAAATGATGCTGGATGCAGGCTTCGACAGCGTGGATTACCACAACATGAGCGCAGGCATCGTCGCCCTGCATAAAGGCGTGAAATTCTAAGGCCGTCTGAAACAAACACAAAGGGCGTGATTGATAGACACGCCCTTTGATTGATAGACATGCCCTTTGTTTTTAAACCTTACCCAAGCCAAGCTAATACAAACCAAAGGCCGTCTGAACAGCCGTAAAACGAAATCAAGGATTTCGATTACACCATTCAGACGGCCTTAATACGTTTAAATCAGCTTAGGTTCCTGCTTTCACGCTTTGCCATTGACGGACCATAAATTTCAACGCCGCCGGTTGGATAGGCACCATGATAAAGCTGTTTTTCAAATCCTCCTCGGTTGGGAAAATTGTATTGTCGTTTCTAAACTCTTCATCCATCAGCTCTTGAGCCGGTTTGCTGGATGGCGCATAAGTAACAAAATTGCCGTTTTTAGCCGCAACTTCAGGATCTAAGAAATCATTGATATACGCATGGGCATTGGCCACATGTTTGGCATCTTTCGGAATCACAAACGAATCCACCCAAATCCCCACGCCTTCTTTCGGCATCATCACACGGATTTTTTCCTTGCCGCCTGCTTCTTCGGCACGACGTTTGGCAATGTTCAAATCACCGCCAAAGCCAATCGTTACGCAAGTATCGCCGCGCGCCAAATCATCGATAAAACCGGACGAGGTAAAGCGCTTGATGTACGGACGGTTTTTCTTCAAAACTTCCGTAGCCGCCTTAATATCCGCCGTTTCGCTGCTGTTTGGATTTTTACCCATATAGTTCAATACCATAGGATAAATTTCCGCCGCGCTGTCCAAATAGCTGATGCCGCATTGCTTGAGTTTGGACGTGTATTCGGGGTTAAACACCAAGTCCCATTGATTGTCCGGCAGCAGATCCGTGCCCAAAGCCTTTTTCACACGCTCGGTATTGATAGCGAAGGTGTTAGTACCCCAATAAAACGGAACGGCATATTCGTGGTTCGGATCAACGCCTTCCATCAGTTTCATTAACTGAGGATTCAAGTTTTTATAGTTGGGAATCAGGGATTTGTCGATTTTCTGATACGCACCTGCCTTAATCTGCCTACCGACAAACGCATTGGAAGGAGCCACGATGTCGTAACCCGACTTACCGGTCAACACCTTGCTCTCCAGCGTTTCATCGCTGTCATATACATCGTAAGTTACTGCGATACCGTGTTTTTTCTCAAACGCGGCAACCGTCTCGGGATCGACATATTCCGACCAGTTGTAAATGCTCAATACCTTTTGATTATCGGTTTGAGCCGCCTTGTCGGCAGAAGTTTTGTCCGAGCCGCCGCAGCCGGCCAGCGCCAGCGCAGTCAGTACGATGAGGGGCAGATGTTTGGTCATTATCATTCCTTGCGTATCCGGTTGAAAATAGAGAGGCATTATAAAGCAGGCAAGCCCGAGCGGATAGGCTTCATTGTTAAAAGATATTGCCCCGCTTGAGGCCGTCTGAAAGACGGGTTGCAGCCAACTTAAAACCTTTCTGCCGATAGCTTGAAATATGGTTTTGCGGTAAGATAACGCCCATTCGTTTTTAATCGCAACGCGCCGTCCGGGCCGTCTGAAATCCTTGTAAAAAATTTATCGAGATATTATGAAAACCACCGAACTACGCCAAAAATTCCTGAAATTTTTCGAATCTAAAGGCCACACCATCGTCCGCTCCTCCTCGCTCGTGCCACACGACGACCCGACCCTGCTGTTTACCAACGCTGGCATGAACCAATTTAAAGACGTGTTCCTCGGCTTTGACAAACGCCCCTACAACCGCGCCACTACCGCGCAAAAATGCGTACGCGCAGGCGGCAAACACAACGACTTGGAAAACGTCGGCTACACCGCCCGCCACCACACCTTCTTTGAAATGATGGGCAACTTCTCCTTCGGCGACTACTTCAAACGCGATGCGATCCACTTCGCTTGGGAATTCCTGACTTCCCCGGAATGGTTGAACATCCCTAAAGACAAACTGTTGGCAACCGTTTACGCAGAAGACGACGAAGCCTACAACATCTGGTTGAACGAAATCGGCATGCCTGCTGAGCGCATCGTCCGTATCGGCGACAACAAAGGCGCGAAATACGCGTCCGACAACTTCTGGCAAATGGGCGATACCGGCCCTTGCGGCCCTTGCTCCGAAATTTTCTACGACCACGGCGAAGAAATCTGGGGTGGCATTCCGGGCAGCCCTGAAGAAGACGGCGACCGCTGGATTGAAATTTGGAACTGCGTATTCATGCAGTTCAACCGCGACGAACAAGGCAATATGAATCCGCTGCCTAAGCCTTCCGTCGATACTGGCATGGGCTTGGAGCGCATGTCCGCCGTTATGCAGCATGTTCACAGCAACTACGAAATCGACTTGTTCCAAGACCTGCTCAAAGCCGTTGCCCGCGAAACCGGCGCAGCTTTCAGCCTGGAAGAACCAAGCCTGAAAGTCATCGCCGACCACATCCGCTCCTGCTCCTTCCTGATTGCAGACGGCGTATTGCCTTCCAACGAAGGCCGCGGCTACGTATTGCGCCGCATTATCCGCCGCGCCGTACGCCACGGTTACAAACTGGGTCAAAGCAAACCATTCTTCCACAAACTGGTGGCCGATTTAGTCAAAGAGATGGGCGATGCCTACCCTGAATTGAAAGAAAAACAAGTTCAAATCGAAGAAGCGTTGAAAAACGAAGAAAGCCGTTTTGCCCAAACTCTGGAAACCGGTATGGCTTTGTTGGAAAACGCGCTTGCCAAAGGCAGCAAAAAACTCGACGGCGAAATCATCTTCAAACTCTACGATACCTACGGTTTCCCATACGACTTAACTGCCGACATCTGCCGCGAGCGCAATATCGAACTGGACGAAGCAGGCTTCGAGCGCGAAATGGAAGCCCAACGCGCACGCGCACGCGCCGCACAAAGCTTCAAAGCCAACGCCCAACTGCCTTACGAAGGTCAAGACACCGAGTTTAAAGGTTATAGCGAACGCCAAACCGAATCCAAAGTCCTCGCCCTCTACAAAGACGGCGAGCAAGTTAACGAATTGAACGAAGGCGACGAAGGTGCCATCGTTATTGACTTTACCCCATTCTATGCAGAATCCGGCGGTCAAGTCGGCGATGTCGGCTATATCTTCGCAGGCGAAAACCGCTTTGAAGTACACGATACCCAAAAAATCAAAGCAGCCGTATTCGGCCAATTCGGCGTACAAACTTCAGGCCGTCTGAAAGTCGGCGACAGCGTTACTGCCAAAGTGGATGACGAAATCCGCAATGCCAATATGCGCAACCACAGCGCGACCCACTTGATGCACAAAGCCCTGCGCGATGTATTGGGCGAACACGTTGAACAAAAAGGCTCTTTGGTTACCGCCGAATCCACCCGTTTCGACATTTCCCATCCTCAAGCAGTAACTGCCGAAGAAATCGCCGAAGTAGAACGCCGCGTCAACGAAGCCATCTTGGCCAACGTTGCCGTCAACGCAGCCATTATGAGCATGGAAGATGCCCAAAAAACCGGCGCCATGATGCTCTTCGGCGAAAAATACGGCGACGAAGTACGCGTACTGCAAATGGGCGGTTTCTCTACCGAATTGTGCGGCGGTACACACGTTTCACGCACCGGCGACATCGGCCTCTTCAAAATCATCAGCGAAGGCGGTATTGCCGCAGGCGTGCGCCGTATCGAAGCCATCACCGGCCTGAACGCACTCAAATGGGCGCAAGATCAAGAGCGTTTGGTTAAAGACATTATTGCCGAAACCAAAGCTCAAACCGAAAAAGACGTACTGGCGAAAATCCAAGCAGGCGCAGCACACGCCAAAGCATTGGAAAAAGAATTGGCACGCGCCAAAGCCGAACTCGCCGTCCACGCAGGCACCAAACTCTTGGACAACGCAAAAGACTTGGGCGCAGCCAAACTCGTCGCCGCCCAAATCGAAGCCGACGCAGCCGCCCTGCGCGAAATCGTGACCGACTTAACCGGCAAATCAGAACAAGCCATCGTATTGCTCGCCGCAGTCAACGACGGCAAAGTTTCCCTGTGTGCAGGCGTATCCAAACCGTTGACAGGCAAAGTCAAAGCAGGCGATCTGGTTAAATTTGCAGCCGAACAAGTCGGTGGCAAAGGCGGCGGCCGTCCTGACTTAGCTCAAGCCGGCGGCACGGATGCCGATAAATTGCCTGAAATGCTGGTAAGTGTGGAAGGTTGGGTTAAAGAGAAGCTGTAATGTAGGAAAGTGCAGGCTGCCTGAAAGTGGGTTTTCAGGCAGCCTGAATTTAATATAAAGGATAAATTTGATGAAATTAAAAGAAATTCGTCTAAAGAACTTCCGTTGCTATGAAGATTTAACTGTTCCACTACATGAACAGCTAACGGTGTTAGTAGCACCAAATGGACAGGGTAAAACAGCGATTCTAGATGCAATTAGTATTGCTTTATGGGATTTTGTTAAGAAATTCGACTTAGCTAAACCATCCCCTGCTTATAATATCGGTATTAGTAAAAATGATATCCGTATCATTAAAGATATAGAAGAAATTGTAGAATATAGGCTACAAGGAGGTATGATTCGACAGCTTGATACGGAAATCATTGCAACAGATTTAAATGATTTCACATGGAAGCGCTATAAAGATAGTGAAACAGCGGGAAGTCGTACCAAAGAAGATAGTAATGCCCGACTATTACAAAAAAAAGCACAGAAAATACAGAAAAATATTCGTAATTCGCAGTTAGAAGCCCAAGATTTACCACTTTTTGCTTATTATGGAACAGGGAGATTATGGCATGAAAAACGGCTTATGAAAAAGCAGAGACAAAATAAAAATGATAAAAAAATTCGCACTTTTGCTTATCAGAACAGTTTAGATCCTGCATCTAGTTATAAACAATTTGAAGATTGGTTTATTCAAAAATATAAAGAACTATCTAGGGAATACGCTATTTCTAGAGAAACAAAGGAAGATATATCGGAAATATTCAGAAAAATTCAGTCAGAAATAGCTAATGTTAGTGATGCAATAAATATTGTATTAAAAATTGTTGGATGGCAAAATCCAGAATATAGTGAAATATTTGATAATGAAATTGTTTTAGAGCATCCACAGTATGGATTACTAAAACTCAATCAGTTAAGTGATGGTATTCAAAATATTTTCGGTATGGTTGCGGATATTGCTTATCGTTGTTACCTTCTCAATTCTCATCTAGGAAAAAATGCAGCCAAAGAAACTGAAGGTATTGTTCTGGTTGACGAAGTAGATATGCACTTACATCCAGCATGGCAGCAGACCATTCTACAGGATTTACAAACAGCCTTCCCAAAATTGCAATTTATCGTTACTACACATAGCCCACAGGTATTAAGCACAATCAAGAAGGAACATATTCGTATTGTAAAAGATGGGGAACTGATAAAGTTAAATGCTGCAATACAGACCTATGGCGAATTAAGCAGTGATGTTTTATATACCGTAATGGAGGTTAATCCGCGTCCGCCAGTTCCTGAGCGTCAAGATTTGAACGAACTAACAAGGCTAGTGGACAGCGGTTTGTATAACGATCCAAAGGTAAAGAAATTATTGGACAACGTAACCATGGCACTTGGCGAAAATGCAGAGGCAATTAAACGAATCAAACGCAGCATTGAACGACAACAACGGTTTTCAAAATTAAAAGGACAGGACAAATAATGCGGCATATTAAGAAAATCAATAAGGGAGGAACGGCTATGCTTCATAATCAACATCATCATCCACCCACTACTTCGAAAGAAGCAACTACTCGGTGGCAAAGATTTAATGACAAATTAAAAAATTTAGAACTCTTATTATATGAGCAATACCATCTTTGTTGCTATAGTGAACTTCGTGCAGATGAAGAAGGTATTGACTACCATATTGAGCATATTGAAAATAAAAGCCAAAATCCTGCTAGAACTTTTGATTATACAAATTTAGTAGCCAGTGCATTTCGTTCCGATAATTTAAAGAAACTTCCAAATAATGTTTTTGGTGGACATGCAGTTGGCAAACGAGGTGTAAATGGTGCGGTAGATATGAATCAGTTTATTTCTCCGCTTCAAGCAAATTGCTCTGATTATTTTATCTATTTATCTGATGGCAGTATTAAACCAAATGCACGATTATCACAAACAGAACAAGATAAAGCTCTATACACCATAAATATATTAAATTTGAACTGTCCGTTTTTAATAACCAAACGGGAAGAAATTTATAAAGAACTAGAATCTTTACTCGATAAACATACAGATGATGAGATGGTATATTGGGCAGAAATAGAACTTTTTCCGATAAAACATAGGTTGAGTAGTTTTTTCACACTCAGACGCCATTTTTTCGGTAATTTAGCTGAGCAGATTTTAGCAAACTATAAGAATGGGACTCTATTGTAAGAAAGCTGTATCCAAGCGTAGGTAGGATATGACCAAATGAAACATTTATATTGAAGCTATCTAGCAAGCCGTAGCCTGCATCCTACCAACCGCGTGCGTGGCTACGCCACACACCCTACCTGCGAGCGACGCAAACCTTAAGATTGAGGTGTAGAGTGTGTGCGGTACGCACGCACGCGGTTTTTGTTGTTACCAAATGATCCCAAACCATGCCGTAATTCAGTCGGCAGCAAACGCTGCTTGGGTCATGTACCAACAAAACTCAATATCAAAGGCCGTCTGAAAAATAATTTTCAGACGGCCTTTCTGTTTTCATTTAAAGCTGATTAATCCTTAAATTTAAGCTTTTTATTCAATCATCTAACATCAATCTTTCTCAACCGTAAAAAACAGTTCTTCCTGTTTCAAAGCATTGCCGTCTACATCGGTCAATGCTGCTTCTGCTGCGGAAAACTTGATAACGGCAAGGCTGAGGCTGCCTTGTTCAGTCAGTGCTGTATTAAGGATGACGCCTGCTTCTTCCTCGCCGACTTTGACGGCAATACCGGCGGCTTCTAAAGAATCGCCGCTTAATACGGCCAGACCGCGTTTGACTTGGCCTCGGTATTGGGCGCGGGCGATGATTTCTTGGCCGGGGTAGCAGCCTTTACGGAAATGGACTGCGCCGATGATGTGTTGATTGAGCATTTGAGCAACAGCCGCTTCTTTGGTTGCGGCGCAAATCCACGGATAGCTGCTGCGGATTTCGTGCAGGTTCCACGCGTTTTCGGCTCCTGCTTGATATTCGGCTGCGTTTTCGGCTGCTGAAATTTTCAGACGGCCTGTGTGCGGCAAGGCAATTTCTACGGCGTTTTCTTGAATTTGGGCAGGGAAAGACAGTTGCGGTTCGGTAGCAGGATGAGGTTCTGCATTGTCTGCCAATTCGCTGCTGACTGCCAAATCAGGCATCAACTCGAAGACAACTTTTGCACGCAAGACAAACATTCTCAGGCGTTTGACGATGGCTTCGGTCAGGTCTTGCGCCATGATCAACAGTAAATCTTCTCCACTATTGACGACCAACATATTCGCCAACACACGGCCTTTAGGTGTATTGTATGTGGCGTAACATGCCTGACCGATAGCTAAATTATTAATATCGTTGGATAATTGACCATGAAGAAATGAAGCTCTGTCTTCGCCGCTGACACGGACAACACCGAAAAAAGGCAGGCGGGTTTGCATAATCGACTCCTTAAATTGTGGATGCTGAATTATCGCCCAAATTACCGCTTATTATCAAATAAATAAATTCAGGCCGTCTGAATGTTTCAGACGGCCTGCTGTTTGGATTCAAGTAATCAAAATTATTTGATGCTGACTTTACGGATAATCACGGCTTCGGTTGGAACGTCTTGATGATAGCCGCGTGTCGCTGTTTTCACTTTGCTGATTTTACGAACCACATCCATACCGGAAGTGACTTTACCGAAAACGGCATAGCCGTAGCCTTGAGGGGTTTTGCTTTTGAAATTCAAAAAGTCGTTGTTGGCTGTATTGATAAAGAACTGGCTGGTTGCGGAATTTGGATCGCCGGTACGCGCCATGGCGATGGTGCCGACGTTATTTTTCAAGCCGTTGTATGCTTCATTAGTGATGGCTTTATCGGTAGATTTTTGTACCATATTCTCGGTAAATCCGCCGCCTTGAATCATAAAATTGTCGATAACGCGGTGGAAAATCGTGTTGTCGTAAAAACCTTTTTTGGCGTAATTGACAAAGTTTGCCACGGTTTTCGGCGCTTTGACTTCATCCAGCTCCAGTTGGATGTTGCCCATATTGGTTTCAATCACGGCATGGGTAACCGCTTGCGCTTGCACGGAAAGTGAGAGTGCAAGGGCGCACAAGGTCAGTTTGATGGATTTTTTCATATGTCTTCTCGAATGATGTATTGTGAAAATGGAATATTAACCTTGTTTCGCGTGAAATCCATAAAAAACATGTAAGATTTTTCAAGCAAAAAACATAAGGCAATCAAATTAGGCCGTCTGAAAAGGGATAAAAACCAAATTCTTGCTTTTTATCATTCCTTTTCAGACGGCCTGCTATTACGGTCAAACCGAAATCAGATTAGAAATCCAATTCCGCTTTCAGCCAATAAGTGCGCGGCATACCGACGACGGCGAAGCTGCGGTCGTATTGGCCGCGTTGCACCTGCCAGTAGTTTTTGTTGAACAGGTTTTCTACCGAGCTGCTGACGGTCAGGGTGTTTTTGCCGAGCTTGGTTTTGTAGCGCGCGCCTACGTCAACCAAAGTGTAGGATGGGAAGGCGTATTGTTTTTGCGTGTCTTGGTAAGACTTGCCGAAATACGAAACATTGCTACTCAAGGTCAAGCCTTTGGCAAACGGGGTGTCCCATTCAACGCCTGCTTTGGCAATCACGCGCGGGTTGGCGACTTGTACGCCGTTAACCAGCATATCGCGTGAATTTGGGTAGTCTTTCACGGTCGATTGCAGATACATCAGACCCAAAGTCGGACGCAAAGTATTGTTGAGCAAGTTCGCGTAGGTGTTGAACTCGATACCGCGACTGCGTTCCATGCCTTGTTCGTCTCCGGCCGCGCCGCCTTGGGCTTTATAGTGGGCAAAATCAGAATTGTTGCCATAGGTCAGCGTTGTTGTTGTTACCCCATTTATTGTCTTGGTGGTTGTCTGACCGCGCCAGTAGCCCGGACGTTTGATTTGGAACGCGTTCAACGTGGTCACGAAATTACCCCAGTTTTTGCGCACACCGACTTCAAACTGACGGCTGACACGAGGTTTGGACATGGTGGTATGGCCGTCATCATCGGTTTTGATGTCGGCAGGCTCCAAGTCTTCCATGTAGTTGCCGTACACGACCAAGTCAGGTTGCGGTACCCATGCAGCCATCAGCATCGGGCTGAAGCGTTTGGAATCTCCGCTTTGACCTTCTTTTTTATTGGTGTATTCAACTGCTTGGAAACGTCCGCCCAGCGTCAGGCGGTATTTATTGTCGGCAAAGCCCAAGGTGTCGGACAAAGCCAGGCTGTTGACTTTGATATTGGCATCCAAGTTGGCAGAGTTCGCCCATGAGTTTGGATAGTCAGCTCTAAATGATGCCAATTTACTCTCAATATTTTCGTTTGCTTTTACTTCTACCTTGCTTTTACCGGCTGCACTACCATTGATCGTTGCACGTTGACGGATAATGCGGTCAAAAGCAGTACTCCAGTTATGCGTTACCGGGCCGGTTTCAAATTCGCCGCGCGCGGATAAATTCATACTCAAAGTACGGAAATATTGGTCGGTCAGGCGTGCCGTACCTGTGTGGTATTGGTTGGCACTTGAGCAAGTTGCGATTTGGCTGCTTGCGCCATCTTTGCCGCAAATAGTTGGAGAAATCAGCGTGCCGTAATAACGCGCCTTGTTGTAACCGATACCGCCTGTAATCTGTGCATTGTCAAACGCATCCCATTCGAAAGTCAGCATATTGGTTTGACCGACGGTATTTTGCCAGTTCCAGCTTGGCAACAGATTTGTTTTGCCATCCGGTGCATCGAACAAACGACCATCAGCGTTTTGGATGTCCTGCATACGCGCGCGGCCGCCATTGGTTTTGCGTTTCGCGTAGATGGAATCGAACGCCACGCGCAGTTTTTCGCCGCGATAATCGGCATTCAATGCAAATTCTTTGTTGTCTTCGCTGTAACCGTGGCGCGGGGTGTCGCCGTGGCGCAGTTTGCCGTTGGCACGCACGCCGAATTCTTTGTTTTCGCCGAAGCGTTGACCCAAGTCGAACGTACCTTGGGCGCGGTTGTTGCTGAACCAGCCCAAACCGATTTTGCGGTTGCCTTCGTCGGCGGCTTTTTTGGTTTCGATGTTGACGGAACCGGATACCGCGCCTTCAGGGTCCATGCCGTTTACGGCAGTGGATGCGCCTTTAATCAGTTGCGCGGAGCCGACTTGCACGCTGGCCGTACCTTGTGTGCCGTACATACCGGCCAAGCCGTTGACGCTGAATTGGCGCGCATCAAGTTGATAACCGCGGAAATACAGGCCAGTCAAGGTGTTGCTTTCACCGCCGAACTGCCAAGTCGAAGCGTCTTTTTTCGCTACGGCATCTACCAAAGTACGCGCTTCGGTATTGTTAAGGGCTTTTTCGTCGTAATTGACCACAGTAATCGGAGCGGTAAAGGCATTCGCTTTACCTAACACACCCAAATTCACACGGTCGCGCATATCGCCGTCGCTGGCAATAGAATAGGAGCGTGCGGCCTTCACGCGTTTGGCGTCGGCATGGACTTTGACTTCCTGCACTTCTGCATATGCTTCGGGAGCAGAAGTGGCTTCATCGGCGGCGTAGGCGAATGCGCTTGCAACCACAAGCGGCATCAGGGCTAATTTGCTGTTCATAAAATACCTTCTGGTTTGAAATATTAATAATTCTTATTTCTTATATCGAGTAAAAAATTACAAAGTAATTTGGTTTTGCGATTATATTTGATAAGATTTCTGCTTTCCACAAAAACAAATAAGAACCGTTTGTAAATACAAAAATACAACAGTTCAGAAAACTATTATTACAGTTACCATAGTCAAATAAATTTGCCGTCCTTTCAGACGGCCTTTACTTCCTTTCAGAGAACACCCCATGCAAAAATGGCAAATCGAGCTTTATTCCACGCCGTCTTGGCTATTGCAGACCTTATTGATGGTCGCTGCAGCCTCGGCGGTAATTCTGTTTTTTGCACGCAACACACGCTTCGGGCGCGAGTTTAGCTATATCCTGCGGCTGTGTCTGACGCCGAAAAGTGCAGTTAAAGTATTGCTGCTGATTACGGCGATGATTACGCTGCTGCTGACCGAAGTGCGGTTGAATGTTTTGAGTACCTTTATGTCCAAAGGGCTTTACGACTCGATGCAGGATTTGAATGCCTCCGCGTTTTGGATGTTTGCAGCGATGAATGCGGGCGTGGTGTTGATACGGGCGTTTAACAACGTCGTCAACGACTTTCTCGATCAAGGCTTGGCGATTAAATGGTCGGAGCGGCTCAATGAAGTTTTGACTTCACGCTGGCTTGCCGACAAAAACTACTACCGCCTGCAAATGCGCCGTCATGCGCCAGACAATATCGACCAGCGTATCCAACAAGATGCGCAGGATTTCATCGCCTCGACCATAGAATTTGTGCGCGGCATGGTCAATTCGGTCGTTACCTCGCTGGAATTTGCCGTTGTTTTATGGGGTTTGGCGGGCATCCTGACCGTGTTCGGTTTCGACATTCCGCACGGCATCGTTTGGTTTGTCTATATGTTTGTGATTTTGGCGACCTTTATCGCCATGTGGATAGGCAACCCGTTGATTCGTTACAACTATGAAAACGAAAAGCTCAACGGCGACTACCGTTATTCCCTTATCCGCGTGCGCGACCACGCCGAAAGCGTGGCGTTTTACAGCGGTGAAAAACACGAACATGACCAGCTTTCCGACCGTTTTAAAGCCATTATCCGCAACCGTTGGCGCATTGCGCGGCAAAGCGTCTGCCTGAGCGGCTTTAACGATATGTTCACCAACGGCATCAAACTCTTCCCGATTATTTTGCAAGCTCCGCGCCTGTTTGCCGGACAAATCAAAATCGGCGACATCCAGCAGACCGTCCAAGCTTTCGCACGACTGCAAAACGCGCTGTCTTTCTTTCGAATGTTCTACAACAAATTCACCGCCTACCGCGCCCGATTGGAACGTCTGTACGGCTTTTTGCTGAGTACGGAAGAAAGACACACCGCACGACAACCCGACCTTACCGAAGTTTCAGACGGCCTAATCTTAGAAAACGTTGCCCTATACCGCCACAACGGCGAAGTTTTATTAGACGGTATCAATATCAACCTCAAAAGCGGTAATTCCCTGCTGATACGCGGCCCGAGCGGTTGCGGCAAAACCTCGCTGCTGCGCGCGCTGGCTGGGCTTTGGCCGTTTGGCAGCAGCGGCAAAGTCAGCCATCCGCCGCATCAAGACATCCTCTTCCTACCGCAACGCCCGTACACGGCACAAGGCAGCCTGCGCGACGCGATTTGTTATCCCGACATCGACAAACAGCATCCCGAGTTAGCCGAAGCCATGAATACTTGTCGATTAGGTTATCTGGTCGATAAATTAGATAAAACCGATGACTGGCAACACAAACTCTCCCCGGGCGAACTGCAACGCGTCGCCTTCGTCCGCGCCCTACTCTCGCAGCCCAAAGTTATCCTGCTTGACGAAGCCACCGCTGCCTTGGACGAACCGACCGAAGCCCTGCTCTACCGCGCCTTAAAGCAAAAACTACCCGACAGCATCATCATCAGTATCGGCCACCGCAGCACGCTCAACGAATTTCATGATTTATGCCTCGATGTCGGTCATGTACAATGCTGAATTAATGGCATATAAAAGGCCGTCTGAAACAGTGAAAAACGAAATCAAACGATTTTGTCATCGCCGTTTCAGACGGCCTTTTCAAACGCCATGGCAGGTTTATTTGCTATACTCTGCATTGTGTTAACGTCGTCTAAAAAATATTTATGAAAACCCTGGCCCTTATTCCACATTACAACCACCCGACCACCATCAGCCACGTTGCCCAAACCATGCGTGGCTTCGGTTTAAACGTTTTAATTGTAGACGACGGTTCACGCGAAGAATGCAAACCTGTATTGCAGGCTTTGGCTTCAGACGGCATTGATGTCCTTTACCGTCCCATCAACGGCGGCAAAGGCGCAGCGGTCAAAACCGGCTTGGAATACGCTCAAGAACATGGCTATACCCACGTCTTGCAGGTCGATGCAGACGGCCAACACTGCTTGAGCGACACGCCCAAACTCCTCGCAGCAGCAGAACAAAATCCCGAAGCCGTTGTTTGCGGCTGGCCGCAATACGGCGATGATGCGCCCAAAGCACGGCTTTACGGACGCAAAATTACCGATTTTTGGAATATGCTGCACACTTGGTCATGCGACATCAAAGACGGCATGTGCGGCTTCCGTCTCTATCCGCTTGCACCCGCGCTATCCGTCGCTCGCGAAGAAACCGTAGGCGACCGTATGGACTTCGATACGGAAATCCTTATCCGCCTCTACTGGCGCGATGTCAAACCGGTTTGGATTAAAACGCCCGTCCAATACGCCGCCGACGGCGTGTCCCATTTCGATGCCTTTGCCGACAATGTTCGCATCAGCAAAATGCACACACGGCTGTTTTTCGGTATGTTGAAACACCGATTGGGTAAAGTTTTCGGAAAGGCCGTCTGAAACCATGACCGACAATAAACAAACCCATTGGGCGGCGCAGCCCGAACGCGGCAGCCGCCTGTTTCTCGCTCTGACCACACTGATGGTGCGCTATCTGCCGGCTTTTTTCATGAGGCCGTGCATTTGGTTTGTGGTGCTGTATTTTTATGCAACCGCGCCCAAACCGCGCCGTCATGTCTTACGCTATCAAACCCGTCTTCAGACGGCCTTTCCCCATACCGTCCTGCCGAAACACAGCGTATTCAAACAATTCATCGCATTTGGCGAAGCGGTTTGCGACCGTTTTGCCGTGTGGCAACGCAAAATCCGTTATGAAGATTTGGTGATTGAAGATCCGGACGATATCTATTCGCAAGTCAAGCGTAACGAACGCGGCCAGATTTTTGCCTGTTCGCACTTGGGCAATACCGAAGTTTGCCGTGCGCTGGTGTCGCACCATAAAAATTTCAGACTCAATGTATTGGTACACAGCAAACACGCGCAGGCATTTAACGAGGCATTGCAAAAAGCCGGCGCAGAACATATCCGCCTGATTCAGGTGACAGATTTGGACACCACCCTGATGATGGAATTGAACCGCCGTATCGAAGACGGCGAATGGATTGCCATCGCGGCCGACCGTGTGCCTGTACGTGGCGAGAAAACCGCCGACATTAATTTCTTAGGTCACACAGCCCCTATGCCGCAAGGCGCATGGCTATTGGCTTCGCTTTTAAAAACGCAGGTAAACACGCTGTTTTGCGTCAAACAAAACGGCCGCTATCATTTAAAACTGCGCCGCTTTACCGATACTTCCAGCTGGAAACGTGGTAACCGCGAGGCTGCCGTCAAAGACGCAATGCAGGGTTTTGCCGACATTCTGGCGCAAGAATGTGCGCAAAATCCGCTACAATGGTTCAATTTTTATGATTTTTGGGGCGAAGACGCCGTCTGAAACCATCACACTTACTCTTTTAAACCATGAAAAAACACATCTACTGCCAACACAGCTTTGAAACCGAAGTTCCTTTTTTTGACGTAGATGCCATGCACATCGTGTGGCACGGCAACTATGTCAAATACCTTGAAACTGCACGTTGTGCTTTTTTGTCTTCCATCGGTTACGACTACAACGAAATGGGACGGCAGGGGTACAGCTGGCCTATTGTGCAGATGAACCTCAAATACATCCGCCCTGCCCGTTTCGGCCAAAAAATCCGCGTTGATATGGACATTGTCGAGATCGAAAGCTGCCTGCGTATCGATTACACCATTTACGATGCCGAAACCAATGAAAAACTGACTCGCGCTTCAACTACCCAAGCCGCAGTGTCGCTTTCAGACGGCCTGATGCAGTTTCAAACACCGGACAGCTGGTTGGAAGCAGTAAAAAGACATCCGACATTTAAGGCCGTCTGAAAAATTTAGCGATTAAACAACATATTGCCTGCTTATCAGCATTACCCTTTATAATTTTACGTTTCTGTTTCAGACGGCCTTTATCCTCAATCCACACACACTTATGCTACTGAACCTCAACCGCTTTGCCTTTCCTGTTTTCTTAAAAGAAACCCGCCTGCTTACCGCCCTCGCCCTGCCTATGCTGTTGGCCCAAGTGGCGCAAGTGGGTATTGGTTTTGTCGATACGGTGATGGCCGGTGGCGCAGGTAAAGAAGATTTGGCCGCAGTGGCTTTGGGCAGCAGCGCGTTTTCCACAATTTACATTACCTTTATGGGCGTAATGGCGGCATTGAACCCGATGATTGCCCAGTTGTACGGCGCAGGTAAAACCGAAGAAGTCGGCAAAACAGGAATGCAGGGCATTTGGTTTGGCTTGTGTTTGGGCGTATTCGGCATGTTGTTGATGTGGGCGATGATAACGCCGTTCCGTCATTGGCTGACATTGAACGATTATGTCGAAGACACGATGGCGCAATATATGTTCTTTACCAGCTTGGCAATGCCGGCCGCCATGATACACCGCGCCCTGCACGCTTATGCCTCCAGCTTGAACCGCCCGCGCGTGATTATGTTGGTCAGCTTCGCGGCATTTGTGTTGAATGTGCCACTGAACTATGTGTTCGTTTACGGCAAATTCGGTATGCCTGCTTTGGGCGGCGCAGGTTGCGGCGTGGCAACGGCGGCGGTATTTTGGTTCAGCGCATTGGCTTTGTGGCTTTATATCGCCAAAGAAAAATTCTTCCGTCCGTTTGGTTTGACGGCAAAAATCGGCAAACCCGATTTGACGGCTTTCAAACAGATTTGGAAAATCGGCGCACCCATCGGCTTGTCTTATTTTCTAGAAGCCAGCGCGTTTTCGTTTATCGTCTTTTTGGTGGCACCATTTGGCGAGGACTATGTCGCCGCGCAACAAGTCGTCATCAGCCTGTCGGGTATTTTGTATATGGTTCCACAAAGCGTCGGCTCGGCAAGCACGGTACGCGTAGGCTTTTCACTCGGACGACGCGATTTTTTTCGGGCGCGTTATATTTCAGGAGTTTCGCTGGTATTGGGCTGGGTACTTGCCACCTGCACCGCGCTGCTCTTGGTCATCTTTCGCTTCCAGTTGGCCGGTATGTACACCAACGATGCGGCAGTATTAGGTATTGCTGCGACCGTTTTATTTTTTGCCTCCCTATTCCAACTGGCAGATGCCACCCAATGTATCGCTTCATATGCGTTGCGCGGCTATAAAGTGACCAAAATGCCGATGTTCATCCATGCCGTGGCTTTCTGGGGTTGCGGCCTGTTGCCCGGCTACCTGCTTGCCTATCATGCCGATATGGGCATTTACGGCTTTTGGACCGCGCTGACCGCTTCACTGACGATTGCTGCCATCGCATTGGTATGGTGCCTGGAGCTTTGCAGTAAAGAGATGGTCAAATCACATAAGGCCGTCTGAAATTTCTTTCAGACAACCTCCATTGATGTTTTATTTATGACTTATTAACTTTTAAGGAAAAAAATGTTTTCAACTTCCATTATAGAAAAACTTGCTTACTATATTTATTGCTTGATTGACCCTAGAGACGGCAATATTTTCTATGTAGGTAAAGGCGTAGGCAATCGCGTTTTCCATCATGCCCAAGCCTCATTACAAGAAACAGAAAAGCCAAGTGATAAAATTGCCTTGATTAGGGAAATACATAAAAGCGGAAACCAACCCGTGTATTACATTCTGCGACACAACATTCAAACAGACGAACAGGCTTTTGAATATGAATCGATGGCAATAGACCTACTCTCTTTGGTCAAGCCGAGCCAGCAGCCGCTGACTAATATTCAAGGGGGCACACATTCTTCAAAAGTAGGATTAATGGACTTTTCGGAATTAAAGCGACAATATGATGCTCAGGAATTAAAAACTGGTGAACCCATTGTTTTAATTACAATTAATAAAGAATATGAGAAACTCAAAAAAGATATTAGATCCGGAAATATTCCTGAAGCCAATAGGGATAAGGAAATTTATGAGCGCACACGAAAATATTGGAAAATCGGAAGCCGACGTGAAAAAGCAAAATATGCAGTTGCAGTCTATCGCGGCTGGACATTAGCAGTATATGAAATCGAAAGATGGATTTCTGCCGACGATATTATTAAAGGTCGCTGGATGTTTGAAGGCAAGCCGTTGCCAAAAGAGTCCGACATTTATCAAGAAATCGTGGACAAGCTGACCTATTCTTCCCAAGAAAACTATAAAGCCCCCCAATATCCCATTACCTATCGTAATTGTTAAATAGTAAGTTTTCAGACGACCTGAATCCACAAAATCACAAATCATCATGCAACCCATCCAATACCAAACCGACCTCACCCCCTACAACACTTTCGGTCTTCGCGCCAAAGCCCAAGCCTTTATCGCGCTCAAACATGCCGACGAGTTGCGCGATATCGTCCGGCTGCCCGAGTTCAACCGAGATACTGTTTTATGGCTCGGCGGCGGCAGCAATATCCTTTTGATGGAGGACTACGCCGGTCTTGTTGTGCATATGGAAAACAAGGGAATACGCGAAATTGAGCGTTCAGACGGCCTGGTTTATATCGAAGCGCAGGCCGGGGAAATTTGGCATGATTTTGTTTTACATACGGTTGGACTGGGTTTGAGCGGGCTGGAAAACCTCAGCCTGATTCCTGGCACGGTCGGCGCGTCTCCGGTACAAAATATCGGTGCATACGGTGTTGAAGCGAAAGATGTTATCCATAGCGTACTCTGCTTTGATTTGGATACGGACACCTTTGTCGAGCTTTCCAATGCCGACTGTGACTTTGCCTATCGTGAAAGTCTGTTCAAACAGGAAGGCAAAGGCCGTTATGTGATTGTTTCGGTTGTATTTGCGTTGAAAGAGCATTTTGTGCCGAACTTGGGCTATGGCGATTTGGCGGCAGCGGTTGCCGAACTGAGCCAAGGCCGAGAGGCGACGGCCAAAGATGTTTCCGATGCAGTGTGTGCAATCCGCAACAGTAAACTGCCTAATCCTAACATACTTGGTAATGTCGGAAGTTTCTTTAAAAACCCTGTTGTCAGCGCCGAAAAAGCTGCCGATTTGTTGCAGCAATACCCCAATATGCCACGCTATCCGCAGCCTGACGGTTCGGTCAAACTCGCGGCCGGCTGGCTGATTGACCAATGCCGTCTGAAAGGCCATCAGATCGGCGGTGCGGCAGTGCATGACAGACAGGCTTTGGTTTTGGTGAATAAAAACAATGCGTCCGCGCAAGATGTCCACCAGCTGGCACAATATGTTTGTAATACAGTATTTACTCAATTTCAGGTAGAATTACACGCAGAACCCAACTGGCTGCCTACTTCATACAGCCTATAAAACAAAGGAGTGTATTCCATGCCGCGCATTGCTAAAGTCAACACTTACACACGAATCATCAATGCCAGCCTCGCCTTGTTCAACGAAGAAGGCGAGCGCAATATTAGCACCAACCATATTGCCGCCCACTTAGGCATCAGCCCGGGCAACCTCTACTACCATTTCCGCAACAAAGACGAAATCATCGTCCAATTGTTCAAACGTTACAGCGAGGCCCTGCTTGTCTACCTTAACGAAGCTGTGTTGCCGTCTAATGTTGAAGACTCCATCAACTACATGGCCGGTATTTATGATGTGATGTGGGAATACCGTTTCCTTTTCAGCGATGTGAATACCCTGCTTGCCCGCAGTGCCGAATTATTGGGCGAGCACAATACCTTTACCCAAGCCAAAGTGTCCCCGCTGTTGGTCAACCTGCTGACCCAGCTCAACGGTCTGAACATCATCAGCGCAGACCAAACCGCGATGAACGACCTCGCCGTCAATATGTGGATGGTGACAAAATACTGGTTCGACTTTGACAGCTCCCTGCGCGGCCGCGCCAAGTTGACCGAAGATTCCAAAGTACGGGGCATCAGCCGCACACTCAGCCTGTTGCGCCCTTACCTCCTGCCGGAACATCGTGCCGAATTCGACCAAAAAATCGGCAGCAACCATTAATTTTTCCATACAAAGGCCGTCTGAAAACGTGGCTTTAACCAAGTTAAAGCTATTTTCAGACGGCCTGTTAATTTTCGGATGCTTTATTTATGCACCTTCCCGATATTTCCATTCTCGGTTTAGGCTATCTCGGCCTGCCGTTGGCGCAAAAATGTTATGAACAAGGCAGTCAGGTAGCCGCCATCAAACGCACCCTGACTTCCGATGACATCAATCTGCCGATAGAACTCGACATCATCGATTTGAATCAAGACGATATTTTTCACAGTTCGGCATTGTGGCAAAACCATATCAACAAGCCGACATGGTTCTGCCTACTTCCGCCTTCGTCATTAAACCATTACGCCGATACCCTGAAAAAATGGATTCAACTTGCCGAGCGATGCAAGGTACAACACATCATCTTCACCAGCAGCACCAGCGTGTATGGCGACCAAGCACGCATATGCGATGAAACTACACCTCCCGATCCGCAAACCGAATCTGCCCGTCAAATCCTTACAGTCGAGCAAGCCTTGCTTGAAAGCGCCGTCCCCCATATCGACATACTGCGACTGGGCGGGCTTTACTCTGCCGACCGTCATCCCGTTACCAAGCTGCTTAAAAAAACACGCATTCAAGGTGGCAACCAACCCATCAATATCCTTCATAAAGACTTAGCCGTCCAAATCCTTTTTCAGACGGCCTGCCAAGCTGACGGCAAGCGTATCCGCAATATTGTCGAACCCCGCCACCCAAGCCGAGCCGAATTTTATACTGCCGAAGCGGCCAAACTCGGCCTGCCGGCTCCTGATTTCATCGTTGATGACAAAAGCAACAGCAAAATTGTAAATACCGTTTGCGCAGACGGGCTAAGCCTGTAAAATTGCGACTCAACCCATTAATCCGTTTCAGACGGCATTTAGAGTAAACCATGTCCGCCCTATTTCCCCTTATCAACCACCTGATACAGCAAAATCCAGAGCAACAGCGCGAGCTGTCTGAATTTGCAGGCAGCATCATCTGCATCAGCCTGACCGGTTTCAGACTGACCGGACGCATCAGCGAACAAGGTTTTCTTGAAACCGCAAACGACACCGCCGACACCAACATCACATTCCACAACAGCGCCATCCAAAAAATCCTCCAAGGCGGCCAGCCTGGCGTGGGCGACATCAGCCTCGAAGGCGACTTGGTATTGGGCATGTCCGTCCTTCCTATTTTGGGTGGACTGCGCTATTATCCGAGCGAAGATTTGGCGCGTGTATTCGGTCATGTGGCCGCAGAAAGCATCAGCTCGCGTGCCGGCGACATCGGCCGCACCATGAAAAAAATCGGCAAAAGCATTGCCGAACAAATCAGCGACTTTTCACGCGAACCCGAATCCCCTGTTATCGACCAAGCCACGCTTGCCGCATGGCTGGAAGAAGTGGACAAACTGCGTGACGACGTTGCCCGCCTAAACGAACGCCTCGACCGCCTCGAGCGCGATATCTGGATAGATTAAATACTTAATTTCAGACGGCCTATTACATGAAAAGCCCATTTAAAAACATCGGTATCGTTACGCGTCCCAATACGCCCGAGATTCAAGATACTGTCCACACATTGGTTTCTTTTCTACGCGAAAACGGCTTCACCATCTATCTGGATGAATTGAGCGTAGAAGAACACTGCGTCTATATCCAAGATTCCGCCTACTGCGAAACCGTCAACAAAGCCCAGCTGGGCAAATACTGCGACCTCGTCATTGTGCTCGGCGGCGACGGCACCTTCCTCTCCGCCGCCCGCGAAGTCGCCCCGCGCGCCGTCCCCATTATCGGCATCAATCAAGGCCACTTGGGCTTTCTCACCCAAATCTCACGCGACACCATGGTTGAAGGCATCCGCCCCGTACTGGAAGGCAAATATCTGCCCGAAGAACGCATCCTCATCGAAGCCAGCATCATTCGTGACGGCGAAACCATCGAACGCGCCCTCGCCCTCAACGACACCGTACTGTCTCGTGGCGGCGCAGGCCAAATGATTGAATTTGAAGTCTTTATCAATCAAGAATTTGTCTATACCCAACGCTCGGATGGCCTGATTATTTCCACACCGACAGGTTCGACTGCCTACGCACTTGCCGCCGGCGGCCCCATCATGCAGGCCGGTTTGCACGCCTTCACGCTTGTGCCTATCTGTCCGCAATCCATGACCAACCGTCCGATTGCTATCCCCGACACCAGCGTGATCGAAATCCTCATCACCAAAAGCGGCGACGCACGCGCACATTTTGACGGACAATCCCATATCGACGTGCAAAACTTCGACCGCATCATCATCCGCCGCTATCACAACCCCTTGCGCGTCCTCCACCCCACCGATTACCAATACTTCAAAACCCTGCGCCAAAAGCTGCATTGGGGCGAACAATTGATTTAAACACCACTTCAATAAATAGGCTGACCATGAAAACCATTTCCCAAACCTTAATCATCGCGTTGTGTACCCTTTCCTCCCTCTCCGTCTCCGCGCACGGCATGCACAAAAGCAAACCCTTGTCCTTTGAAGAATTGCCGAAAATCTGCCAGCAATACTTTACCCGTGCGGATGCGTGTTACCAAAAAGCAGGCGATAAAGCATCGTTCCAACGCGACAACACAAAATACCTGCGCCAAATCCTGCCTGCCGCCGATGTAGGCCAACGTGAGCGCATGTGTCAGATTGCCATGGATACATTTGCCGAAAAAACAAAAAACTTGAGCTGCGAATAAAGACCTCCGCCTTAGCTCTAGTAATTTTTGATTTCATAAAAAGGCCGTCTGAAACATTGGATTGTTTCAGACGGCCTACTTACAAAAACCCTTTACTTTTTAAGAAGAGACCACAAAATCTACCGTATGCGCTTCACTATAATCAGGGATTTCCAGCTTTTCTATCATGCGGTGCAACACATCATTCGGAACAGAATGTTCGCGGTTACGGTTTTGCGATAGTAATTGCGTGTAAGGCACTTCCAAATAAATGAGATGCACGCGTGCGCCGTAATCGGCAAACATCGGCAGCCATTTGCTGCGCAGGTCGCGGTTAAGATTGGTCGCATTAAAGACAAATGACGTACGGGTGCGTAGGTATTCTTTTGCCTGCTCTTTACCCAAACGCACTGCTTCGGCGGTATGTTTGGAATCCGCGGGATTGAGTTTTCGCTCACGGCGAATCTCATCCAGCGACAGCATAGGCAGATGAGCAAGATGTTGCCTGATGTAACTGTCTTTACCGCTACCTGCTATGGCGCACATGGCGTACACATCAAAGGTCTGATCATCAAATGGCTGATAATCCGGCATTTCGCTACGGCCGTTAAGATAGAGATAGCGTCCGTAGTCGCTGGCGAAAGTACGTGCCTTACCCCAACAAGCATTTTCTTCACAGAGTTCACGAAATAAATCAATGCGCAGCAAAATATCCTGTTGGTCGCAACATATACGACCCAGAACATCGGCTTTAGCAAGCATGGCAAGATGCGCAGTGTTGACCTGCAAACTGGCCGCTATGACAGCTCGCTCAGGATTAGGCTTGTTAATCGCCCATAAAGGCAATCCGTGCAAACGCACGAGTTTGGCGATTGCTTCTCTTACGGTAAATGGAGCGGCAAGTTCGGTATACAGCAAAGTACGGGCGGTATGCTCGCCTTTTTTTGCGTGATGCGGCGAAACGATACGCTCTTTGCTGTTTTCTATTTCACGCTTGGTCGTACTGCGTTTTTCCACATCATGCAGCATGGCGGCAGCAAACAAAATATGCTGCTCCTGTTCATCAAGCGCTTGAAACTCGGGCAGTTGTAAAAGGGCTTCGCACACCATTTTGGTATGCGTAAATACATCGCCTTCGGCATGCCACTCAGGGTCTTGCGGAACATCCTTCATATCGGCAAACCAGCTGAAACGACGTTCTAATGCTTGCCAATCAGGAAGGTGACCGGGTATGTAATATGGGAATGTCCACATAATCGTCTTTCTTATTATTGGATCATTGGACTTCAGGCCGTCTGAAACTGCCAGCTTTGCCAATGGTATTTGTCGTAATCAATAAGACGGGCAGGCTTCCAGGTTTTTGTCCAATGAACGTCGGTTTTAACGTGTTTGGCTCGTACCAATTTGAAAAGATTGTCGAATTCATTGGATTGAACAGGCAGATTGCCGTTGTTGGTGGCAAAATCAGCGGCGTTCCGGATAACGAAACCTTCACTGCATGCTGCTCCTGTGTTCGGATCGTAGCCACCAAGCTTGCCGGCAGTTTGTACGCTGTCCGTCCACGGCTCTCCCAAATTAGCGGCAAGCCATTGCGCTAAAGCAATATCTTCATTGGCGTATTTTTGAGTGAAATCTGCAAGCGGCTGGACGATGGAGATTTCTGGTGCAGTCGGAAAATCAAACAGCTGCGCATAAAATTTAACCTCTTCCCATGAAAGCCAATGTCCGCCGCGTCGGACTGCAAACAGGTAAAAATAGCTTTCCAGTTGTGAATAGGCAATCGAATGAATGCCATACAGATTCTCGCCAAAAAGTTCCAGATCGCCTAAATCATCTTTGATTTGCTGCCATCGTTGCAGCAAAGGTTTATCCCACGGATGCTGGGTAGGCGCAGCATGACTACGGGCATAGAGGCCGTGTGCGGCAAAGCAGTTGTTTTGCCCATCTAATTTTTCGGTTAAAACCAATTTCGGCAGTGAGGCAAAATATGAAAGAAAGCCGCGCGGCATAAAACGGTCGTCAGAAGTGGTACCGAGGCTGATGGGCGCGTGCAGGCTGCGGGCGTATTTTTGAGGTTCGGTTGTCGTCATAATATTTTTTCCTTTTTATTCATTTTTTAATTTTCTTTTCAAGTATTCCCAGCGACTTGTTACATTTTCCCCACTATATTTCCTTGTTTAGAAACCAAAAGCTGGTCGATTTTCAAATTTTCAGTATCGATGATTTCAAACTTATAACCGGCATAAACCAGAAAATCCGTACGCTTCGGGATTTTGCGCAGGGAATACATCATAAAGCCGGCGATGGTTTCGTAGTTTTCTGAATTGGGAAACTCTTCAATATCCAGCGCGCGCATGACATCGGTAAGTGGCGTAGCACCGTCCACCAACCATGTATCTTCGGTACGGCGGATGATTTGCGGCTCTTCTTCGGTATTGACCAGCTCGCCCATGACGATACTCATCACGTCTTTCAGCGTTACCACGCCAACCACCAACGCGTATTCGTTTACCACTACGGCAAAGTCTTCGCCGGAAGTTTTGAAGGTCTCTAATACATCGTAAAGCGACAGCGTATCGGGGATGAATAAGGCTTTGCGTAACACGCGCTTGTCGGTCAGGCGGACGTCTTTTTCTTTTAAAAACAAAGTCAGCAGCGTATGCGATTCGATATAGCCGATGACGCGTTCCAAGTCGCCGTCGCATACGAGGAATTTGTTGTGCGGTTTGTCCGACATCATTTCCAACACGGTATCGCTGTCATCGTGTTTATCAAAATAGGCGATATATTCGCGCGTGCTCATGGTGGAAGTGACCGTACGCTCCTGCATATCAAAAATGTTTTCAATCAGATAGTGTTCCTGCTCTTTCAACACACCAGCCTGAGCGCCGGCATCAACGACGGCATAAATATCTTCCGAGGTCAGCTGCTCCTGGCGGACGGTTGAAATTTTGAAGAGTTTGAATATTGCGTTTGCCAACCCGTCAAAAACCCAGACAAGGGGCTTTAAGATAAAAATCAAAAACATCATCGGACGGACAATGCGTACCGCCACCGCTTCGGGATGGGTCATTGCCATACGCTTGGGCATTAGGTCGGCAATTAAAATAAAGCTGCCTGTAACCAGCGAGAAAGTCAGCAAAGAGGCAACTGTGCTGCCCCAACTGCCTGCGTTCTCCAAAAGTTTGCCAAAATACGGACGTATTGCCGCCTCGCCGACAATACCGGCAAGAATGGCGACAGCGTTCAAACCGATTTGGACAACGGTAATAAAACTGCCCGGCTGTTGCTGCATATTGATTACGTCAAGCGCGCGCGTATCGCCGCCGTCTTTCGCCATGACCTGCAATTTGATTTTGCGTGCCGAAGCAAGCGCGAGTTCGGAACAGGATACAAACGCGCTAATGATAATCAGCAGGCACAATAATAGTAAGGCTTCAAAAATATTCATGAAAATGTATGCGTATAGTATAGGTTAAAAATATTCAAACAGCAAAGGCCGTCTGAAAAATTCAATTTGATCTTAGATTTGTATTATGTACATTTATTGTTTTAATCATCCAGCGCATCTTTATCCAAGGATTTCAACCATTTCAGCTTTTCGCCGATTTTGATTTCCAATCCGCGTGGAACGGGTTGGTAGAAGTCCGGTTCGTCCAAGCCGTCGGGCATATAGCTTTCGCCGGCGGCGTAGGCGTTCGGTTCATCATGGGCATAGCGGTATTCGCGTCCGTAACCCAATTCTTTCATCAACTTGGTCGGTGCATTGCGCAGGTGGACGGGCACTTCGTTGCTGGCATTTTCTTTGACGAAACGGCGCATTTGGTTGTATGCCTTATAGCCTGCATTGGATTTGGCTGCAGCGGCGAGATACAACACGGCTTGAGCTAAAGCGAGTTCCCCTTCTGGCGAGCCTAAGCGCTCATAAGTAGTGGCGGCATCATTGGCAATCGTTAAAGCTCGCGGATCGGCCAAGCCAATATCTTCCCATGCCATGCGGACAATGCGGCGGGCAAGATAGCGCGGGTCGGTACCGCCGTCGAGCATACGGCAGAACCAATACAGCGCAGCGTTGGGATGCGAGCCGCGCACGGATTTGTGCAGCGCAGAAATTTGGTTGTAGAAACTCTCGCCACCCTTATCAAAACGGCGGATTTGCGCACCCAAACTATCGGCAAGAAATTCGGCGGTTAAGGTTTTCAGACGGCGTGTATTAGCAGCACGTAAAAGTTGTTCCAATAAATTCAACAATCTGCGCGCATCGCCGTCGGCGGTATTGACGAGCAATTCCCGCGCATCGGCTTCAATCGTGAAATCTTGGTATTCAGGCAAAGCCAATACTTTGGCAATCAGCTTCTTCAGGTCGTCTGAAGACAAGGATTGCAAAACATACACCTGCGCGCGGCTCAACAGCGCGGGATTGACTTCAAACGACGGATTTTCCGTAGTCGCGCCGATAAAGGTCAGCAAACCGCTTTCGACATGCGGCAAAAACGCGTCCTGCTGAGCCTTGTTGAAGCGGTGGACTTCATCGACAAACAAAATCGTCGCGCGTCCCTGTTGCAAAGCGATTTCGGCTTTATCGATTGCCTCGCGTATGTCCTTCACGCCGGAAAACACAGCGGAAACAGGCAGAAACTGGGCGTTGAAACTCTGCGCTAAAATCCGCGCCAACGTCGTCTTGCCCACGCCTGGCGGCCCCCACAGCAACATAGAATGCGGCTTTCCGCCTTCCACCGCCACGCGCAAAGGTCTGCCCTCGCCGATTAAGTGCTGCTGCCCGATGACATCATCTAAAGAATGCGGGCGCAGGCGTTCGGCTAAAGGGGCTTCGGGTTGGCGTGCAAAAAGGTCGGACATAGCGGCTTTCGTGCTGATTGATTGAAAAGAAAACTCGCTAGCATTATACGGTAGTTTCGCAAACACACATATCGGGCCGCATTACGGTATAATACATGCTATTTTGAGAATTCTTCGGACGTTTCAGACGGCCTTGTTTACAGGAAACATCATGACTTCAAAAACTCTTTTGGCAGCTGTTACATCAGCTTTCTTATTGGGTGCATGCGCTACCGGCGGCGACTCTTTCGGCGGTTTGGGCAGCGGTACGGGTATCGGCAGCAGCGTAGTGAAAATGGCGGTAGACAGCCAATGCCGTACCGAATTAAACAAACGTAACGAATGGCGCGTCATTGCTTTGGCCATGAGCGCGGAAAAACAAGCCGAATGGGAAAATAAAATCTGCGGCTGCGCCAGCGAAGAAGCGCCAAATCAATTGACTGCAACCGAAATGATGCAGGTATTGAGCCCGGCAACCCGCGATCAGGCCATTGCTTCCGTTACCGCGAAAACGGTTACCGCCTGCTTCAAACGACTCTACAAATAATCGTTCAGACGGCCTTTTTTAATATCGAGGCCGTCTGAATTCGTTTTGACTTTCTATTTGAATTTTAAATACATAGAGAAGAAACCATGAAATACATCAGCACCCGCGGTGCAACCGCACGCAAGCAATTCAGCGAAGTTTTATTGATGGGTTTGGCTCCTGACGGCGGTTTGATGCTGCCTGAGCAATACCCTCAAATCGACCGTGCTACCTTAGACCAATGGCGCACACTCAGCTACCCTGAGCTGGCGTTTGAAGTCATGAGCCTGTTTGCCACCGACATCCCTGCTGATGATTTACGCGACATTATCAACCGCACCTACACCGAAGAAGTATTCGGTACCAAAGCCATCACTCCGGTGCGCACACTTTCAGACGGCATCAAAATCCAAGCCCTCTCCAACGGCCCGACTTTGGCATTCAAAGACATGGCCATGCAATTCTTGGGCAATGCGTTTGAATATGTATTGAACAAAGAAGGCAAAGAACTCAATATTTTAGGTGCCACCAGCGGCGACACCGGCTCTGCCGCCGAATATGCCCTGCGTGGTAAAAAAGGTGTCAACGTCTTCATGCTGTCGCCGGAAGGCAAAATGAGCGCATTCCAACGCGCGCAAATGTTCAGCCTGCAAGATGCCAACATCCACAACATCGCCGTTGAAGGCATGTTTGACGACTGCCAAGACATCGTCAAAGCCGTACAAAACGATGCCGAATTCAAAGCCAAATACCACATCGGCACAGTCAACTCCATCAACTGGGGCCGTATCGTCGCCCAAGTCGTGTACTACTTCGCCGGTTATTTCAATGCCACTTCGAGCAATGACGAAAAAGTCAGCTTCTGCGTACCAAGCGGCAACTTCGGCAATGTCTGCGCCGGCCATATCGCCCGCCAAATGGGCCTGCCCATCCACCGCTTGATTGTCGCCACCAACGAAAACGACGTATTGGACGAATTTTTCAAAACCGGCGCATACCGTCCGCGCAATAGCGAACATACCCATGTTACTTCCAGCCCGTCTATGGACATTTCTAAAGCCTCCAACTTCGAGCGTTTTGTGTTTGACCTGATGGATCGCGATGCGGACGAAATCCAAACCTTATGGGCGGAAGTAGCCTCCGGCAAAGGCTTCAATTTGGAATTTGCCTTAAACAAAGTACATCAACAATATGGCTTTGTTTCCGGTAAATCGACCCATGCCAACCGCCTTGCCACCATCAAACAGGTTTACGAGCAAGATCATGAATTGATTGATCCGCATACAGCCGATGGCGTCAAAGTTGCCCGTGAAGTGCGTGAAGAAGGTGAAACGGTTGTTTGTTTGGAAACTGCGTTGGCAGCGAAATTCGATGCGACCATACGCGAAGCCGTCGGCGATGTCGCCATTCCGCGCCCCACCGCTCTGGAAGGTTTGGAAAACCTGCCGCAGCGCGTGCAAACCGTGCCGAACAGTGCGGATGCGGTAAAAGGCATCATCAAACAAACCCTTGCCTGATGTCCCGTGTGGGCGGCATTCCGTCCAAACTTAAGATTGAAAGAAAATGACTTTACCTATGCATGAAACCCGTTTTTCCATCCTGCTGGACGAACTGGCGGCAAAACAGGAGGCCGCCATCGCCCCCCACCTGCTAGCCGACGGAACCAAGGTATGGGTACGCAAAGCAGGCAGGCACAATGCGCGATGGCGTTACGCGCTGCTCGGTATGGTTGCCCGATATTTGAAACTGGGGTTGTTGAAGCCGGTCCCCAGCCTCGGAGGTGAGCCTGCCATTGCAACCGAGTCGAAACGCCTGTACGAATTGCGCTCTGCGGGGATAGCCGTTCCCGAATTGCTCGCCGTCCGGAAAAATGCCCTTATGTTCGGCAATTTGGAAGGGGTCCCGCTCGATACGCAAATCCGCAAAGAAGCCGAAGCCGGAAAGGCAGACGCTTGGCTTGCCGGTTTGGAAGCCATTGCCCATGTGCATGAAAAACGGCAGTTCCTCAGTCAGGCGTTTGCACGGAATATGATGTCGGACGGAAAAAACATCAGCTTTTTGGACTTTGAAGACGACCCTTCCGAAGTCCTGACCATAGCGCAATGCCAAGCCCGCGATTGGCTCTGCTACATTCATTCTACCGCGCTGATATTGAAAAACGGCGGACTGCTGGAAGCGGCAGCGGAAAAATGGGGCAGCGTACTGTCAGCGCAGCCTGCAGAAATACAAAGGCTGATTGCCGCCACCGTCAAACCGATCCTCCCAATACGCGGGCTGGAACACCCCCGCTGGGGACGGGACGCGCTCAGGCTGGCAGCCTCGATTTCCCTGATTTACCTTGCGGATATGCCGCCGTAAGGCACCGCCTATCCCGCTATGCCGTCTGAAAGCCCTTCAAACGGCATATAATCGCTGTGCATCAAGCATTGTCGCAACCATCCGTTTCGTTTAGAATTTTAGCTTTATCCCGAATTGGGCAGATATTTTCATTCTGACACACGTCCCAAATAAACACTTCCCATTTCTTTTACTGACAGGAAACCCAAATGGCAGCATTCAATACCCAAAAAGTATTGTCCGTACACCACTGGACAGACGCATATTTTACCTTTACCTGCACCCGCGACGAATCTTTGCGCTTTGAAAACGGCCAATTCGTCATGGTCGGATTGATGGTGGACGGCAAGCCGCTGATGCGCGCATACAGCGTGGCTTCTGCCAACTGGGAAGAGCATCTGGAATTTTTCAGCATTAAAGTACAAGACGGCCCATTGACCAGCCGCCTGCAACACCTTAAAGTCGGCGATGATGTCCTTATCAGTAAAAAACCGACCGGCACACTGGTTGCCGGCGACCTAAATCCGGGCAAACACCTCTATCTCCTGAGCACCGGTACCGGCATCGCCCCTTTCCTAAGCATTACCAAAGACCCTGAAATTTACGAGCAATTCGAAAAAATCATCTTGGTTCACGGTGTACGCTACAAAAAAGACTTGGCATACTACGACCGCTTCACTAAAGAATTGCCCGAACACGAATACCTGGGCGATTTGGTTAAAGAAAAATTGATTTACTACCCGATTGTTTCACGCGAAGACTATGTACACCACGGCCGTCTGACCGATTTAATGCGCAGCGGCAAACTCTTCGAAGACATCGGTCTGCCTAAAATCAATCCGCAAGACGACCGCGCCATGTTGTGCGGCAGCCCTGCCATGTTGAAAGACACCTGCAACGTCTTGGACGAATTCGGCCTGACCGTTTCTCCGAAAACCGGTGTCCGCGGCGACTACCTGATTGAGCGCGCATTCGTCGATCAATAACGTATCCCCGGCAACAGGCCGTCTGAAACCCTTCTTTCAGACGGCCGCAACCGATATTTGAGAAGTGGGCAACATTATTGCCAAACCCACCAAACCACAGTCGTTCCCAATATAAAATCAAGGCGTTAAAACAATACCGACTCCTTTTGACTTTCAATTGCAAACATTGTAATGACAGATATTTTCGTTTAGAATTGCATGTTTGCTCTAAATTTGGATTGATATGCAGACAACACAAGCCACATCCAACTGGGAGCTATACAAGCGCTTGCTTGGATATTTGAAAAGCTATTGGAAGATGTTTATCGTCTCCGTAGTGGCCATGCTGATTGTCGCCGGTACGATGCCGGCTTTCGGTTACTTGCTCAAACCTTTAATCAATGAAGGTTTTGTCGATAAAAACATGAAAAGCATGTCATGGTTGCCGCTGGCAATTGTGGCGCTGTTTTTCGTTCGCGGCCTGTTCAATTTCATCAACGAATATTGCACGACGTATCTGTCGAGCCACTTGGTGCAGCGCTTGCGCGGTGAAATGTTCAACAAAATGATGCACCTGCCGACTTCGTATTTCAGCAGCAATACCGGCGGCCGTCTGATGTCGCGCATTTTAAGCGACGTCAACCAAATTACCGATGCAGGATTTAACGTCATTACCGTGATTGCCAAAGACGGCGTGAGCGTAGTCGGCCTGTTGGGCTTGCTGACTTATCTGAACTGGCGTTTGACTCTGATTACTTTTATTATTTTGCCGGTCGTCGCCGTATGTATCCAAACAGTCAGCAAACGCCTGCGCAAATTGTCTGCCAACAACCAAATTTATCTTGGCCAGCTGATGCAGGTTTTGGGCGAAAGCATTAATGGCGAACGCGTTGTAAAAATCTACGGTGGTCAAGATTATGAAAATCGCCGCTTCAACCGTATTGCCGACGATGTGCGCCGCAACCTGCTCAAACAGGTTTCCGCCAGCTCTGCCGGTACCGGCATTACGCAATTAATGGCTTCGGTTGCACTGGCCGCAATTATTTACGCAGCCGCCCGCCAAGCCGGACTTTCAGGCTTCAGCGCAGGCGATTTTATGTCGTTTTTGTCCAGCATGATCTTGATGTTTGACCCCATCAAACGCATGACCGGCGTGATGCAATCCCTGCAGCGTGGTTTGGCGGCGGCAGAAAGCGTCTTTACCTTTTTGGATCAACCCGAAGAAAGCAACGAAGGCAAACAAACCCTCAGCCCAAACCCTGGCAATATCGAATTTTGCGATGTTGTACACCGTTATCCCGAAGCCGAACGCAACAGCTTGAACCACATCAACCTGCTTGTCCCGCAAGGCAAAGTGACTGCCTTGGTCGGCGCATCGGGTTGCGGCAAAACCACCTTGGCCAATATGTTGCCGCGCTTCCTTAATCCCAATGAAGGCGAAGTTTTGATCGGCGGCATCAACGTCAATGAATATACGCTCGAAAGCTTGCGCAGCCGCATGGCATTCGTCGGCCAAAACGTTGTCCTGTTTAATGGTACGATTGCTGAAAACATTGCCTATGCTCAAACTGACAAATTCAGTGAGGCAGAAATTATCAATGCTGCAAAAGCCGCGAATGCTTGGGAATTTATCCAAAAAATGCCGCAAGGCCTGCACACTGAAGTCGGCGAAAACGGTTTAAAACTGTCCGGCGGCCAACGTCAACGTCTCGCTATTGCGCGTGCGCTTTTGAAAAACGCGCCGATTTTAATTTTAGACGAAGCCACCAGTGCATTGGATAATGAATCCGAACGTTTGGTACAAACCGCATTGGAAAACCTGATGCAAAACCGTACCACTTTGGTGATTGCCCACCGACTTTCTACCATCGAAAAAGCCGACAATATCGTTGTGATGCACGAAGGCAATGTAGTCGAACAAGGCACACACCAAGAATTAATCAGCGCAGGCGGACGCTATGCCGACCTGCACAGCCTCAGCGAAAAATCAGCCGTACCGGCGAGCAAGTAACTGAAGCCGTATTCCACTCTTTTTATTAACCTCGGCCGCCCCGACTTATCCTATTCAGACGGCCCCATCCGACAGAAAATATCAATGGCAGCATTCAATACCCAGAAAGTCTTGTCCGTACATCACTGGACAGACGCATATTTTACCTTTACCTGCACCCGCGACGAATCTTTGCGCTTTGAAAACGGCCAATTCGTCATGGTCGGATTGATGGTGGACGGCAAGCCGCTGATGCGCGCATACAGCGTGGCTTCTGCCAACTGGGAAGAGCATCTGGAATTTTTCAGCATTAAAGTACAAGACGGCCCATTGACCAGCCGCCTGCAACACCTTAAAGTCGGCGATGATGTCCTTATCAGTAAAAAACCGACCGGCACACTGGTTGCCGGCGACCTAAATCCGGGCAAACACCTCTATCTCCTGAGCACCGGTACCGGCATCGCCCCTTTCCTAAGCATTACCAAAGACCCTGAAATTTACGAGCAATTCGAAAAAATCATCTTGGTTCACGGTGTACGCTACAAAAAAGACTTGGCATACTACGACCGCTTCACTAAAGAATTGCCCGAACACGAATACCTGGGCGATTTGGTTAAAGAAAAATTGATTTACTACCCGATTGTTTCACGCGAAGACTATGTACACCACGGCCGTCTGACCGATTTAATGCGCAGCGGCAAACTCTTCGAAGACATCGGTCTGCCTAAAATCAATCCGCAAGACGACCGCGCTATGCTGTGCGGCAGCCCAGCCATGTTGAAAGATACCTGCAACGTCTTGGACGAATTCGGCCTAACCGTTTCTCCGAAAACAGGCGTTCGCGGCGACTACCTGATTGAGCGCGCATTCGTCGATCAATAACGTACGTCAGCAACAGGCCGTCTGAAACCCTTCTTTCAGACGGCCTAAAACCTTAATAATTTATCCCACATTATGCCTACCCTACTCATCATCCGTCCGTCCAACCGCCCACAACAAGATATCCAAACCTGCCATGCAGCCGGTTGGCAGGCTCAGGTATTGAGTCCGATTGAAATAGAGGCGGATCATTCGGCGCTAAAAAAACTTCCCGAACAATTCAAGCAAGCCGATGTCGTGTTTTGGGTCAGCCCCACCGCTATTGAAACCGCAGTGCCGCACTTGAACTTTTCAGACGGCCCCAGAGCACACATTACCGTCGGCCAAACCAGCCAACATACTTTGGCGCAATTCTCCCCTTATCCCGTATTCTCACCCGAAGATGGAAACGACAGCGAAGCCGTCTTGAGAATGCCTATTTGGAAAAACCTGCCGCCCAACGCCCGAGTTTTAATCATTCGAGGTCATGGCGGCCGTGATTTTCTAGCAGACAAACTGACCGAACTGGGTTTCCAAATCGACATCGCCGAAATCTATTTCAGACGGCCACACGCCATCGATTGGCAGCACTTTAAAACCGAAGACATCGCCGCCGCCTACATCACATCCGGCGAACTCGCACGCGAATTTTTCCATCAGATTCCGCCGCAATTTTCCCGATTCTTCGAATCCTTGCTATACTTTACCCATCATCCGCGCATTGCCGATGCGCTTCGCATCGTTGGTGCCAAACATGTAGAAACCGTCACTTCTTTATCCGCTGCACTTTCATCCATGCCACAAAGGAGCCAAGCAGTGAACCAAGTCGAAGATAATAAAGATACCCAACAAGTTGCCAATACGGCAGCTCCGGCGCCTGAACGTTCTGAAAACACCAGGCCGTCTGAACAAATCAAACCTACCCAACCTCAGCGAGTGGAGGCGAGCATGCCCGAGTCCAACAATCTCCCACAAAACAACGCCCCTGTTATCATCAAACAATCTGGAGGCAAAGCCTTGGCCGCAGGTGCAACCGTCTTGGCACTGCTAGGTCTAGGCGCGAGCGGATTCCTGTTTGTACAGGGCCAAAATGTTTTAAAAAACCAAGAGCTCGAATTCAACCAAAAAATTGACAAAGCTGCGTTGGGCGAATCTGAAAACGCCAGCCTTTTAAAAGACAACCTCAACCGCCAAACCGCTATTCAGGCCGAGTTAGACCGCCTGAACAACGGTCAAAAAAACAATAGTGATCAAATCCTGCAAACGCAGAAAGCTTATCAAGAGTTACTCAAAGGCCGTATCAACTGGCTGGTTGACGAAGCCGAATCGATGTTGAACACTGCTTCGCAACAATTGATGCTGTCAGGCAACCTTCAAGGCGCGGTCAGCGTATTGGAACACATCGACAGCCGCTTAAGCCGTTTTGAACAACCTGAGCTTATCCCTGTCAAACAAGCCATCAGCAATGATTTGGCCGCACTGAAAAACCGTCCTTATGTCGATATTTCCGCAACTGCCTTACGTATCGACCGTTTGGAAACCGGTATTTCCGGCCTGCCTTTGGTCTTGGACGGCGTATTGAAACCGGGTGCCGCGCCTGTCGAAACCGCCAATCCAGGAACTTGGTGGGAAAACACATGGGAGAAATCCCTCAATGCCCTCAAAGGCTTGGTTGAAGTCCGTCATCTGGACAGCAACGATGCCATGTTGATTTCGCCCGAACAAACCTACTTCATCCGTGAAAACCTGCGCCTGCGCCTTTTGGATGCGCGCATTGCCCTGTTGCAACACAATGGCGAAGTGTATCAAAGCGATTTAAACAACGTTGAAGCAACTGTAAAACAATACTTCGACAGCAAATCCCCTGCTACGCAGTCATGGTTGAAAGAGTTGGCCGAACTCAAAGCCCTTGATGTCCGCATGATTTCAGACGACAGCCTGAAAGCCAGCTTGAGCGCCGTTCGCGCTTATCAAGAAGGTTCGCGTACACAAATGACGACCGAAGAAGCTGCACAAACCCAAGCTGCCGAGAAAACCGCTTCCGCTCCGGCTGCAACTACCGAGCAAGCCACAACGGCCGCACCGGCCGCCGCTTCTGCCCCTCAATCTCTGGAAGCACCTGCTTTGCCGTCTGAAAACAAAAAAGAACCGGCCGCCGAAGCTGCCAAACCACAAAACCAAACCAAGCCTGCTGCCAAAATTAAAGGAGAGCAAGCATGAAAACCGTCGTTTGGATTGTCATTCTGTTTGCCGCCGCCGTTGGTTTAGCGTTGGCTTCCGGCATTTATACCGGCAACGTATATGTCGTGGTTGAGCAAACCATGCTGCGTATCAATCTGCATGCCTTTGTTTTAGGCCTGCTGTTGAGCGTATTCGTCTTGTATTTCCTGATTAAATTCGTGTTCGGCCTCTTGAACATTCCGGCGCGTATGCAACGCTTCGGCATTGCCCGCAAAGGCCGTCAGGCTTCTGCCTCTTTGAACAGCGCAGGTTTGGCATATTTTGAAGGCCGTTTTGAAAAAGCCGAGCAAGAAGCCGCCAAAGTCTTGCAAAATAAAGAAGCAGGCGACAACCGTACCCTGGCTTTGATGTTGGGCGCGCACGCGGCCGACCAAATGGAAAACTTCGAGTTGCGCAACCGCTATCTGCACGAAATCGAACACCTGCCACAAAAACAACAGCTTTCCCGTCATCTTTTGCTGGCCGAATCTGCGCTGAGCCGCCGCGATTATCCGACTGCCGCACAAAACCTTGAAGCCGCAGCAAAAATCAATAGCAACTTAAGCCGCTTGGTCCGCCTGCAATTACGTTATGCCTTTGATCATGGCGATGCTTCAGATGTCTTGGCAAAAGCAGAAAAACTGGTCAAAGCCGGCGCCATCAACGATTACGAAGCAGAACAGTATCAAAACTGGGCATATCGCCGCCTCTTAAGCGAAGTAACCGATGCAGGCCGTCTGAAAGCCTGTTTGAAACAGATTCCCGAAAGTGTGAAGTCTGGCGAATTGTGCGTCGCGATTGCCGAAAAATACGAGCGTTTGGGCTTGTATGCCGAAGCAGTCAAATGGGTCAAAACCCATTATCCGCAAACCCGCCAGCCCGAGCTTTTGGAAGCATTTGTCGAATCCGTGCGTTTCCTAAGCGAGCGCGAGCAACAAAAAGCCATCGACTTGGCAGACTCTTGGCTGCAGGAACAACCCGACAATGCACCACTGTTGATGTATCTTGGCCAACTGGCTTACGGACGCAAACTTTGGGGCAAAGCCCAAGGCTACCTCGAAGCCAGTATCGCCCTGCAACCCAGCGTATCCGCACATTTGGTTTTGGCTCGCGTGTTTGATGAAACCGATCAACCGCAAAAAGCGCAAGAACAACGCAATCTGGTTTTGGAAAGCGTGGCCGAAGAAGAACATCCGGCAGCCCTTCCTCAACCCAATTGATGTGCTGATTTCGTATTAAGCGACAGTATGAAATCTACAACAGAACCAACCATTTAATCATTTCAGACGGCCTCAATACATATCTAAGGCCGTCTGAACTTTGTCCAACACACCAAATCAGAAAGCCTATTTATCATGACTGCTCTGAAAAACGACACTTTCCTCCGCGCCCTGCTCAAACAGCCTGTCGAATACACACCTATCTGGATGATGCGCCAAGCCGGACGCTATCTGCCTGAATACAAAGCCACGCGCGCACGTGCAGGCAGCTTTCTCGATTTGTGCAAAAATACCGAACTGGCAACCGAAGTCACTATCCAGCCTTTAGAACGTTTTGATCTGGACGCGGCAATCCTGTTTTCCGATATTCTGACCGTTCCAGATGCCATGGGTTTAGGCCTGTACTTTGCAGAAGGCGAAGGCCCGAAATTTGAACGCGCCTTGCAACACGAAGCCGACATTGCAAAACTGCAAGTTCCCGACATGGAAAAACTACAATACGTCTTTGATGCCGTAACTTCCATCCGTAAAGCACTGGACGGCCGAGTTCCGCTGATCGGCTTCTCCGGCAGCCCGTTCACACTCGCCTGCTACATGGTCGAAGGCGGCAGCAGCAAAGAATTTCGCACCATCAAAACGATGATGTATTCACGCCCTGATTTGCTGCATAAAATCCTCGACACCAATGCCCAAGCCGTTACCGCCTATCTCAACGCCCAGATTGATGCCGGCGCACAAGCCGTACAAATTTTCGACACTTGGGGCGGCGTGTTGAGCGATGCAACGTTTAAAGAGTTCAGCCTGAAGTACATCCGACAAATCGTTGCCGGACTCAAACGCGAAAGCGAAGGCCGCCGCGTGCCTGTTATCGTATTTGCGAAAGGCGGCGGCTTATGGCTGGAAAGCATGGCAGAAATCGGCGCAGACGCATTAGGCTTGGACTGGACCTGCAACATCGGCGAAGCCCGCCGTCGCGTCGGCGAACAAGTTGCCCTGCAAGGCAACTTCGACCCATTTGCCCTCTTCGGCACACCGGAGTCTATCCGCACCGAAGTCGCACGCATCCTTGCCGACTACGGACACGGCAGCGGTCATGTATTCAACCTCGGCCACGGCATCAACCAATACGCCGACCCTGAACACGCCAAAATCTTGGTCGATACCGTACACGAATTGTCTCGTCAGTATCACCGTTAATGAAAAAACGCAAAGGCCGTCTGAAAACAAAAACACAATTATCGTGTAAATTTGTTTTCAGACGGTTTTTCTATATACTTAATATTTGGAGCTTGTCGGCCCCAACCTTCAAATTTAAAAATTCAACCAATCCCTACCGAATATGAATTTCTTAAAAGGCATTACCTGGACCGAGATTTTTATCTTCGCCCACACCTGCGCCGCACTCGCCTGCATGCTGCGCGTGTTGTACAAACAAAAAAACATCGGCTCAACCTTTGCTTGGCTGATTATCCTATTCCTTTTCCCCGTATTTGGAACCATTGCCTACATCCTCATCGGCGAGCCTCGTCTCGGTACGGCCCGTGCCAAACGTACCGGCGAAATGAACCGCTTCTACCGCAACTTTGCCGCTACCCATCTAGCCGATATCTATCTCGACATTGCCGACCAAGTCAAATCACGTTACCACGGCATCAGTAAAGTTGCCGAAAAAGGAACGGGGCTGGGTGCCACCAAAGGCAACTCCATGAGCCTGCTCTCAACCACCGATACCATCATCGACAGCATGCTCGCAGACATACGCGCCGCAACCCATTCCTGCCTGTTGGCCTTTTACATTATCGAACCCAAAGGCCGCATTGAGGAAATTCTAAATGAAATTCTTGCCGCCAAAGCCAGAGGCGTAGACTGCTCCATACTGGCCGATGCCGTCGGCAGCAGGAGCTTTCTTGAAAGCGATTGGGTAGAGAAACTGCGCCAAGCAGGCGTTGAAGTACATACCTCATTGCCTGTCGGCATTTGGCGTACATTATTCACGCGAACCGACCTGCGCAACCACCGCAAAATCCTCGTTATCGACAGCAAAATCGGTTACACCGGCAGCTTCAACCTTGTCGACCCGCGCTATTTCAAACAAAACTCCGGCGTTGGAGAATGGGTCGATGTCATGATGCGCTGTACAGGGCCTATGGTTTTGGAACTGTCTGCCGTCTTCTTCGCCGACCTCGCCGTCGAAACCGATGAAAACCTCCAAAACGTACAAACATACCTCAATCAAGCCCAAAGCCTGCTGCCCCAAATCCTTCCTGAAAAAATGCAGCAAGGCAATATTGTTGCCCAAATCATTCCATCCGCCCCCGAGCAAGGCAGCTTCGTCATTTACGAAACCATCATCAGCGCCATCTATGCCGCTACCAAACAAATCACAATTACCACCCCCTACTTCGTCCCCGACGAGCCGCTTCTTATGGCATTAACCGTCGCTGCCAAACGCGGCGTCAAAGTAACCCTGATACTGCCTGCCAAAGTCGATTCACTGATGGTACGCTACGCCTCACGCGCCTACTACCCTATGTTGCTGGAAGCCGGTGTCAAAATCGCCATGTTTGAAGGTGGGCTTTTACATGCCAAAACCTTGACCATAGACGAAGACTACTCCCTCTTTGGCACGGTCAATATGGACATGCGCAGCTTCTTCCTCAACCTCGAAATCAGCCTCGCCATCTACGATCGCGACACCACCAAACAAATCTGCAACCTCCAACGTGACTACCTCAAAAACAGCAGCTACATTGCCATCAAATCATGGCAACAACGCTCCAAACTCCGCGGCCTCGTGGAAAATGCCGTCCGCCTAATGAGCCCTTTGCTGTAAAAAAGTAGTGAGGCCGTCTGAAAAATACTTTTCAGACGGCCTTTTAAAACACCTATATACAATATTTATTATAAATAAATATTCAACTCATCCCTTCTCTTTCGTTTCAGAAAAATAAGCCTCAACATATTCTCACCAGAAATAATTTACAAAATTTAACTATAAACAAACCAATTGATAATTATAAAAATATCCAAACTACAAATCAAAATAAAACCAATACATTCTTTTACATTTATTTATAGTTTGATAATCATTATTAAAATAATTAGAATAAATAGTCAATTTTTATTCCTTAGGAAAAATCATGAATAAAACCTCTTTTCCTGTATTCCGCCTTAGTCTCATTACACTCGCACTATCAACAGGCTTCGCCCATGCCGAAAATACGCAACCTGCAGAAACTGCCGAACTGAATGAAATTAAGGTTACCGGTACTGCCGTACCGACCCGCGTTACCCGCAACCAGCTTGACCGCGAAACTTCGACCGATTTGAAACAAGTCATGAAAGACCAAATCGGCATGGATGTCGGCGGCGGCAACGGTGTGGCGCAGTTTTACAGCATCCGTGGCGTCGGCGAAGACAAGATTAATCTGGAAGTGGACGGCACCAGCCAATCCACGAAAATCTTCCACCACCAAAGTCGCTTCCAGCTTGATCCCGCTTTGGTGAAAAGCATCAACGTCGAAAAAGGCACGGGCGCAGCGAGCGCGGGTTTGGGCGCGGTCGGCGGTACCATCCGCGTAACAACAGTTGACGCAAAAGACCTGCTGACAGACGGCAAACCTTTCGGTTTCAAACTGGGCGCGGGCTTGAGCAGCAATAAAGGCTCAACCGGCAGCGCAGCGGTTTACGGCTATCAAAACGGCTTCGATGCCCTGTTTGCAGGCAACTTCCTCAACAACCGTGACTACAAAGACGGCAACGGCAATGTCAACCTCGGCAGTCGTCTGAAACAGCACAGCTACCTCGCCAAACTCGGCTACGACTTCAACGACGACCACGGCATCCGCCTGACCTACCGTCAGGAATACCAAAAAGGCAACCGCACCGACAAAGCCGAGTTCCAAAACGTTGACAGCTACGTCGGCGTGGACGGCACTTACCAAAAAGAACAATCCTACAATCTGGAATACCACGGCCGCAACGTCGGCTTCCTCGACAAAATCGACGCCAACGTCTTCCAAATCAACACCGACGACACCAAGCCGCCTAAAGGCGCGCCTTCCCCGAAAGCCCACGCCTCCGGAACGGCTCAAGGCGGCGTTCCCATCGGCCAGCTTGAGTTAAGCAAAATCAAAGCAACCGGTGCGAATCTGAACCTCGCCAGCTCCTTCGGCGACGGACACATGGTCAAATACGGCGTCAACTACCGCCACGAAACCTCCGAGCCGTCCGACAAAGGTGCATGGCTGAAGATTCTCGGCCTGTATGACCGCGACAAAGAGAAAAAAGCCGAATACGGCGTGTACGCGGAAGGCATCTGGAACCTGCACCCCGTTACCCTGACCACTGGCCTGCGTTACGACCATTTCAAATACAACGCCGCCAGCAGACAAAGCGCGTCCCACGGCCAGCTCAACCCTAGCATTGGCGCGATTTGGGACATCAACGACAACTTCTCGCTCTTGGCAAACCTCAATCAGGCAAGCCGCGCGCCCCGCCTGAACGAAGCCCTCTTGTCTAACGAACGCGCAGGCGCCGCCGCCGATTTGGACAGCAACCTCAAAGCCGAAACCGCCCGCCGTGCCGAACTCGGCTTCAAATGGCGCAACGATAACTTCAACGTCAGCGGCAGCGTGTTCCACCAACGCATCAAAGACCTCATCGTCTACCGTTGGGCAAAAATCAACAACAACACCGCCTCCATCACCGAACGCGGCAAGATTTACAACGGCGGCACGCTCAAAACCTACGGCTACGAACTTGACGCATCCTACCGCTGGGGCGGCCTGACCGCGCGCGCCGGCGTGTCCTACGTCAAACCCCGTCTGAACGGCGAAATGTACTACGGCGAAAGCCCGATTCAAGCGGAAGACCACGAAAGCTCGTTCACCTTCTGGAACACCGGCCGCCAATGGCTGACAGGCTTGTCTTATCAGTTTGAAAACCCCAAACTCGAAATCGGCTGGCGCGGCCGCTACGCCCAAAGCGTGAAATACACCGACGTCGCCCGCGGACAAGGCACGATACACGGCAAGAAATCAGGCTACGGCGTACACGACATATACGCCAACTGGCAGCCGCTGAAAAAAGACAACCTGAACGTCAACTTCGCCGTCAACAACATCGGCAACAAGCAATACCGTTCGCACAGCCAACGCTTCCCTGACGGCAACGGACGCGTGCCCTTCTACGAACGCGGTCGCGAGTTTGCCTTGGGCGTGAACTATCGTTTCTAATGATACGAACGACCTTATAAAGAAATTAAAGGCCGTCTGAAATTCAATTTTCAGACGGCCTTTTATAATTTGTAGACAATTTGATTTTAAAGTATTTCCTCTCTCTTGCTAGTTACACAACGGATTATCCAGTTTTCAAATCGTCTCCATTGGACTTCTTTTCCGAATCGGTCATGATTTGATTCCTTCTGAAAACTGACTACCAATTCTTCCAATATAAATAAAATATTATATAGATCATCTCCAGTGCCGTCTGAAAATATCAGGCTGTATTTATGCCGTTGGAGATTGATTCTATTTGTGCGTTTAAAAAATACAATGCAAATATTCATTACACTTTTACTGTAAACCATTTGACAAAGTCATCTTTAAAGCTATAATATTTTTCATATATGATTTTTGTTATATATATTTATTTATAGACAATTCATTCTGAAACAAGGAGCAATAAAATGAAACGAAACTTGGGTACTTTGGATCGCGTAATCCGTATTGTTATCGGTGTAGTGCTGATTGCTGCAGCCGCTACCGGACAAATTGGCTGGTGGGGTTGGCTGGGCATTATCCCTCTGGGCACAGCACTGATTGGCAACTGCGCGTTGTACAGCTTATTGGGCATCAACACCTGCCGCATCAACAAAAAATAACGAAGGCAAAACATGAGCACGGTCGGACAACTCCCGCGAATTATGCCTTCCGAAGCAATGGCAAAAATCCGTGAGGGCGCGTTGGCAGTGGACATCCGAAGCCAAGCCGAATATCGGGGCGGGCATATTGGCGGTGCATTATCCCTTCCGCCTGAACGGCAGCGAGACAAACTGCCCGATGATACAGCCCCATGCCTGATTTTTTATTGCCTGAGCGGCAAACGTACAACTCAGGCAGAAACTATATTGTCAACGCTTGGCCAAGGTCGAGAATGCTATATTCTAGAAGGCGGCTTACAGGCATGGAAAGCTGCAGGGCTTCCTATTGTTGCCAACCGTGCTGCACCGGACATCATGCGGCAGGTGCAAACCATTGCGGGCAGTTTGATTCTGTTGGGTGTGCTGGCAGGTTGGCTGGTATCGCCTTGGTTTTATCTGATAGACGTGATGGTCGGCGCAGGCCTATTAACAGCGGGGTTAACCGGATTCTGCGGCATGGCTCGCCTGCTGGCCAAAATGCCATGGAACCATTAAGCAAAGGCCGTCTGAAAGTTGCTGCTGAGGCCATTATGACTAATAATTCGACCTCCTCATTTGCCGACAAGCGTGAAAAATGACCACTGCCGACAATCAACCGCCCTACGAAGAAGCCAGCGCTTTTCTCAAACTTCTGGCTAATCCTAACCGCCTCGCCGTATTGTGCAAACTACATGAAAGGCCGCACAATGTAACCGAGTTGGCTGAGTCATCCGGACTGCCGCAAGCGGCAATGTCCAGCCAATTAGCACTACTGCGTGAAGCCGGTTTGGTATCGTTTGAAGTGAACCATCGGGAACGGCAATATTACATTACGGATCCTAGGGTAACCGAGATGATACAGTTGCTGTATTCTTTTTTCTGTGCAGAAAAATCTTGAAATGTTGCCGAAATAGGATAGCCCAAAAATCTATCCATTTATAATTTTAAAGGCCGTCTGAATCTTTTTCAGACGGCCTTTCATTGTATTTATTTTCAGATGACCTTTTTTATCCTGCTTCTATATTTACACTTAAAGTCGCGTGCCTGCGTACCTCACACACCCTGTCTCTGCAGGTTTAATGCGTGCTACGGCTTGCTTGCTTTAAATAAATGCTTTGCCCAAAAGCTTGTAGATCTATGACTTTTCCAGAGAAAATATATTTCTCAAGAAGAGAGGAAAAATTTTTTACCTCCTTGCTAGTCAAAAAAGGACATTCATCCTTTCCTACAAATCCCTGACCAGATAAGTAAACGTCAGTTAACCAGCTTTCAGTTATTGGTAAATGCTCAAAGAATCTCGATTCAACTAATAAATCTGTATAGTTTGGTTGTTTTCCTTTTTCTCTATAGCCTAGTGAATTAAACAAAATAAGAAATTGAATGTGTGGTGGTGTTAATCCTCGAATTAGACCATAATATTCTCTTTTATCATCATCACTTATTTTGTTACTTGTTGAGATTAGTTTCCAAAGTCTAAATAATGTAATTAAGTACGGTTTCAATTTATGATGTAAATCAATTTCTTTTACAACTTCTTCGTTGAAATTTATTTCGAACTGAGCTTCATTTCTTAAGTTACACTCATCTTTTAGGAGAGTATTTTTAAATAAATCAATAATATGTTTATTTAAAATTAGTGGGTTGTAATATTTATTTGAAATTTGTGAGTTATTATTTTCAAACTCAATTATTTCCTTTAATAGTTTGTTATTTTCTTCTAATAGCACCTTAAATAGACTATGAAATTCATTATTTTTTTGATTTTTATAAGTTAAACCACTGAAGCATATCAAACCAAAAGCAGAAGCGATTGTACCTACTGTAATAAGCCAATTTGTAAAATCATTTTTTTCAATTTTCCAGTCGTAGGCCGCAAAAATAGCATAAAATGCACCAATACAAGCTAATATAGTTAAGAAAATATAAAAAATAAGAGTACAATATTTATTAATTTTTTCATCAGTATTTTTTAAAGGATCCATGAATTATTTCCAGAAAAAAATGAAAATTAAAATTTAGTTTCAGCAGCCGTAGGTCGGATTCTTAAAGCCAACATTTTGGGCTGCAGGCCGTCTGAAAATTTTTCAGACGGCCTTTTGTCCTTCATCCTTACTTAACCATCCCCCTTTCTTTCAAAGTCTTCAATACATTCTTCACCGTATTAATCCGTACTTCGATATTTTCCATCTCCGCCGTAAATCGCAGCTTATCGGCTCCGGCAAGGCGGTATTTTTTGTCGTTCTGAATCAGCAGGATGATTTCGGTTGGATCGACATTGTTGTTTTTGCCAAAGGTTACCGTTACCGCTTCGCTGGTGGCATCGATGGCATCGATACCCAATTCTTTTGCGGCGAGCCGCAGGTGGTGGCTTTCAATGAGGGTTTTGACGGGTTGTTCGGGCAGGCCGAAGCGGTCGACCAGTTCTTCATGTATGGCGTTGATTTGCTGCACGGTTTCGCAGACGGCGAGGCGTTTGTAGAGGACGAGCCGTTCGTGAATGTCGGGGCAGTAGCTTTCGGGCAGCAGGGCGGGGCTGTGCAGTTTGATTTCGGTGGTGATGCCCAACGGCGCGTCGAGGTCGGGCTGGCGGCCTTTTTTGAGGTCGCGTACGGCTTGTTTGAGCATTTCGGTGTAGAGCGTGAAGCCGACCTGTATCATTTCGCCGGACTGCCCTTCGCCGAGGATTTCGCCTGCGCCGCGGATTTCCAAATCCTGCATGGCGAGGGTGAAGCCTGCACCGAGTTCGTCTGCCGCCGCAATGGCGTCGAGGCGTTTTTCTGCGTCTTTGGTGATGTATTCGGGCGTAAGCAGGTAGGCGTAGGCTTGGTGGTGGCTGCGGCCGACGCGCCCGCGAAGCTGGTGCAGTTGCGCCAGCCCGAATTTGTCGGCGCGGTTGATGATGATGGTGTTGGCGTTGGGGATGTCGATGCCGGTTTCGATGATGGTGGAACAGAGCAACACGTTAAATCTTTGCTGCAAAAAGTCGCGCATGACTTGTTCCAGCTCGCGCTCGCGCAGTTGTCCGTGCGCTACGCCGATGCGGGCTTCGGGCAACAGGGTTTCCAGCCGCTCGCGCATGTTTTCGATGGTATCCACTTCATTATGCAGGAAAAACACCTGCCCGCCGCGTTTGAGTTCGCGCAATACGGCTTCGCGCACGCTGCCTTCACTGAAGGGTTTGACAAAGGTTTTGACGGCAAGGCGGCGGCTGGGCGCGGTGGTAATCAGCGAGAAGTCGCGCAGGCCTTCGAGCGCCATGCTGAGGGTGCGCGGAATCGGCGTGGCGGTCATGGTAAGGATATCGACATTGGCGCGCAGGCGTTTGAGTTGCTCTTTTTGGCGCACGCCGAAGCGGTGTTCTTCATCGATAATCACTAAGCCTAAGTTTTTGAATTTTATGTCGTCCTGAACCAGTTTGTGCGTGCCGATAACAATATCGACCGTGCCGTCCGCCATGCCTTCCAGCGCGGCTTTGGTGGCTTTGCTGTTGTTGAAACGCGAAAGGCTGGCGACTTTCACGGGAAAATCAGCGAAACGGTCGGCAAAGTTTTGCGCGTGCTGCTCGACCAGAAGCGTGGTTGGGGCGAGTACGGCGACCTGTTTGCCGCCCATCACCGCCACAAACGCGGCGCGCAGGGCGACTTCGGTTTTACCGAAACCGACATCGCCGCACACAAGGCGGTCCATCGGCTTCGCCTGTGTCAAATCCTTAATCACGGCGGCGATGGCAGCGGCCTGGTCTTCGGTTTCTTCGTAGCCGAAGCCGTCGGCAAACGCCTGATAGTCCAACTCGTTGATTTCAAACTTGTGTCCTGATTGGACGGCGCGTTGGGCGTAGAGGTTGAGCAACTCGGCGGCGGTGTCGCGCGCTTTTTCGGCGGCTTTGCGTTTCGCCTTGTTCCACGCGCCACTGCCGAGCTTGTGCAAAGTAACGTTTTCATGCGCCTGACCGGAGTAGCGGCTGATTAAATGCAGTTGCGAAACAGGCACATAAAGCTGCGCTTCGCCTGCGTATTCAAGCAACATCATTTCGTTGGTTTCATCGCCCAAGTCCATTGTGACCAAGCCCATATATCGGCCGATGCCGTGTTCTTCGTGTACAACAGGATCGCCGATATTGATTTCGGCAAGGTCGCGCAACAGGCCGTCTGAAACGGCGGCGTGTTTTTTACGATGATGTTTGCGCGAGCGGGCAACATATTGATAAAGATCGGATTCGGTAATAACCGCGATGTTTTGATCTTCTAATTTAAACCCGTAAGCTAACGGCGCCACTGTGATCATCAGCGGTTCATGTGCCGACAAAAAGCCCTGCCAGTCGGACACGCTTTTGGCTTTCAAACCGTTTTGCTGCAAAAAACCGAGCATGGTTTCGCGCCGTCCCAAACTTTCGGCACACAGCAAAACCCGTCCGTCAAAGGCCGTCTGAAAATCCTTCAGTGCCTGCAACGGCTCATCGGACTGGCGGTTGACGGCAAGATCGGGCAAGGTGTGTTCTTTGCCGGAAACATCGGGCAGCACTTGTCCGTAGTTTTTCAGACGGCCTGCGAACACATCGGCAGAGAGATACAAATACTGTGGAAGCAAAGGCGGATAGGTTTCATCGCCCTGCGCCATGGCGTAACGCGATTTGACGTCGCTCCAAAAACGGTTTGCCTCGGCGTGAACATCGCCCAAAGAGACAAACAGCGCATCCTCGCCGATATAGTCAAACAGCGTTTCCAGCTCGTTTTCAAAAAACAGCGGCAGATAATATTCCACGCCCGCGCCGAAATGGCCGTTGCTGACGGCTTTGTACACGGCGGCATCGTTCGGATTGCCATCGACTTCCTCGCGGAAGCGGCTGCGGAAAATCTTTTGCGCCTCGCTATCGGTGGGGAACTCGTGCGCCGGCAGCAGGCGGATTTCGGAAACGGGGGAAATGGTGCGCTGCGTTTCGGTGTCAAAAGTTTTGATGCTGTCGATTTCATCGTCGAACAAATCGATGCGGTACGGCATTTCGCTGCCCATCGGGAACAAATCGACAATGCCGCCGCGCACGGCAAACTCGCCCGCCGCGACAACATGGGAAACATGGTTGTAGCCCGCATCCACCAAATCGGTTTTCAGACGGCCTATATCCAAAGTCTGCCCCGTTTTCAGCCAAAACGTGCGCCCCGCCAGAAACGGCACGGGTGGCAGCTTCTGCATCGCCGTGGCAACCGGCACAAACAACACGTCCGCCGCGCCGCTTTTAATCTGCCACAACGCAGACAAGCGTTCCGACACCAAATCCTGATGCGGCGAAAACCGCTCGTAAGGCAGCGTTTCCCAGTCCGGCAGGAACACCGCCGTGTCGTGCGGACGGAAAAACAGCCAGGCCGTCTGAAGGCGTAGCGCCTGTTCCGCATCTTGAGTCAAGACAACCTTGAGCTGCTTATGCGGCAGATAACGCGCCAAAGCCAAGGGCAGCGAGCCTTGAGACAGATTGAGCCAACGGGATTTTTCACGGGGTTTGGGAATCGGATAGGTCATGACAAAACAGTTTGTAATAAGTAAATACAAGCACCATAGGCCGTCTGAAAAATTTTCAGACGGCCTTTAGCGATCAAATCAATTTTCAATTTTACTGGATACAGGTTTAAAAGAATATAAGGCCTTACAATCAGACGGCCACGCCTGCCAGTTTTCCAATAAATCCGGTTATCACCAATGCCGCAACGCCCCATAAACACACGCGCAAAACGGCAGGAACAACAGGCGCGCCACCAAGTTTAGCGGAGACATAGCCCAGTCCGGCCAATCCGCACAAAGTGGAAACTGCCAAGGCCGGAACAATGGCGGTAGAAGCCGTCAATGCGACCAGTAAAGGCAAAATCGCTCCGGCACAAAATGAAGCGGCAGAAGCCAGCGCGGCCTGCATGGGTTGGGCGGCAGAAGCTTCGGTAATGCCGATCTCATCACGCGCATGGGCGGCGAGTGCATCGTGTTCCATCAAGGCTTTGGCCACCTCTGCGGAGAGTGGGTCGGACAAACCGCGGCGGCGGTAAATTTCCGTCAGCTCTTCCAACTCCGCATCAGGATTATTTGCCAATTCGTGGCGTTCTTTGTGCAAATCGGCTTTTTCCGTATCCGATTGGCTGGACACGGAAACGTACTCCCCCGCCGCCATTGACACTGCGCCTCCGATCAGTGCCGAAACACCGGTCAACAGCAGGGTTTGGAAATCTGGCGTGGCAGCGGCTACGCCCGTCAACAGCGAGGCAGTGGAAATCAGGCCGTCATTGGCACCCAATACGCTTGCCCGAAGCCAGTTGTTACGGTCGCTGAAATGGCGTTCGCTGTGGTGTGAATACATATATGCTCCGATAAATTGGCTGTTTCCAGATGATGATAACATTGTATTGTTTTTTGAAATCAATGTCAGTTTATCCCTTCAAATCAAGCATTCTTAAATCTTTCTAGTGCCATTTCAAACCATAAAAACCAACACTCCTCTTTGGATTTTTTCAGACGGCCTGAACGCTTTTACAAGCAAATTTATTGTTCCAAGTCATGGCATTATCACAAGGCAGTTTTGTGCTGCTTGGTTTATCGGCTTAAAGATGCTATCTTTATGAATCTTTCCACTCCTCAATCCATTGAAAGGATGTATCATGGCCGAAGAAAACAAAATCAAAGTAAACGATTTGCCTGAAGATAAAAAAGAGCAAACCGAAGAAACCGAGCTGCCCGTTATCAACAACGAAGAAAAACGCGGCGGTCATGGCGAAGGCGGTTGCTGCGGCGCATGCGGCGGCTAATCTTCCCGACAAAGCCCCCAAGGCCGTCTGAAAAGTCTTACTTTTCAGACGGCCTTTTCCTTTCTAAACAATTACAGGTAAATCAATGAAAGGATGCGGGAGAAGAATTTAAACCCAACCGCGTTTGTGCTACATTCACATCTTTACAAACCACAACAATCTGCACACGCAGACACACAAGGAAGAAAAAAATGTTTTGGTATATCGTTGGTTTTTTCGCCTTCATCGTTTCCCTGCTTTCCCTTTGGGTCAATGCCAGCGCATTCGGCATGGAAGAGGATGGCACGCCGCAATCCGAATATGAAAAAATGTTGGGCTTGGGTGCGAAATTGAAAGATAAAGAGACAGCCGCAAAAGAGCGCGAAGCGGCGCGCTTTCACCCTGACGATTAAGCCTTACCGACTGGACAATCTTGCCAAACTGGGCTAATGTTCCAAACGCATAACGCACACCAACACAACTATACGAGAAGGTAAGAGAAATGACTGTACGAATCGAACACGATTTACTGGGCGACCGCGAAATCCCCGCCGATGTTTATTGGGGTATCCACACGCTGCGCGCCATTGAAAACTTTAAAATTTCCACACAAAAAATTTCCGACGTACCGCAATTTGTCCGCAGCATGGTCATGGTTAAAAAAGCCACCGCGCAAGCCAACGGCGCATTGGGTGCCATCAAGCCAGAAATCGCGGCCGCCATCGAAAAAGCCTGCGATGAAGTATTGGTCAAAGGCCGCTGCCTCGACCAATTCCCGTCCGACGTTTATCAAGGCGGCGCCGGTACTTCGGTCAACATGAATACCAACGAAGTCATTGCCAACCTCGCATTGGAAGTCTTGGGTCACGAAAAAGGCAGCTACGACATCGTCAATCCGATGGACCATGTTAACGCCAGCCAATCCACTAACGACGCCTACCCTACCGGCTTCCGCCTTGCCGTGTATTACAGCATCGGCGAATTGCTCGACAAACTGGCCATCTTGAAAAACGCCTTTGCCGCCAAAGCCGAAGAGTTTAAAGATGTTTTGAAAATGGGCCGCACCCAGCTTCAAGATGCCGTGCCGATGACTGCCGGCCAAGAATTCCAGTCTTTCCAAGTGTTGTTGGAAGAAGAAATCCTCAATCTCGACCGTACCCGCTCCCTGCTGCTTGAAGTCAACCTCGGCGCCACCGCCATCGGTACCGGCGTGAATACGCCTAAAGGCTATGCGGCTTTGGTTGTTGAGAAACTCTCCGAAGTCAGCGGCCTGCCTTGCAAACTGACTGAAAACCTGATCGAAGCGACCTCCGACTGCGGCGCATATGTGATGGTACACGGCGCATTGAAACGCACAGCCGTCAAACTGTCCAAAATCTGTAACGACTTGCGCCTGCTCTCTTCCGGTCCGCGCGCCGGTTTGAAAGAAATCAACCTGCCTGAATTACAGGCCGGTTCTTCTATTATGCCTGCCAAAGTCAATCCCGTGATTCCCGAAGTCGTCAACCAAGTCTGCTTCAAAGTCATCGGCAACGACACCACCATCACTTTCGCAGCCGAAGCAGGTCAGTTGCAGCTGAACGTTATGGAGCCGGTCATCGCCCAATGTATGTTTGAAACTATTTCCCTCTTGGGCAATGCCGCGGTCAACCTGTCCGACAAATGCGTCAAAGGCATTACGGTCAACCGCGAAATCTGCGAACACTACGTCTTCAACTCCATCGGTTTGGTCACTTATCTGAACCCATACATCGGCCACCGCAATGGCGACTTGGTCGGCAAAATCTGCGCCCAAACCGGCAAAGGCGTGCGCGAAGTCGTACTGGAGCGCGGCCTGTTGAGCGAAGAAGAGCTCAACCGCATCCTCTCCCCAGAAAACCTGATTAATCCTCATCTGTAATCAGGATTTGAAATCAAAGGCCGTCTGAAACTTTAAACGTTTAAAGTTTCAGACGGCCTTTCGCATTGATATTGATATTTATCGAATTTTTTTGCGAAATTCAGAATTAAAAGATAGCCTGACCGTCAGGTTTGATTTAACATGGTGTTGCCCCAGCCTGTTTCTTCCTTAAGGTTATGCCGGTAATGATGCCTCAAAAGGAACCGGATATTGGAATAACATCTTCATTTATTAGGAAAACCAGATGAATTAAATTACACGCGAACAAATGCTGCAAGTATTCGAAAATCGCTGCTCCACCCGTTATTACGATCCCAATAAAAAAATCAGCCAAGAAGATTTTGCAGCAATTTTAGAATTTGCCCGCCTCTCGCCCAGCTCTGTCGGCTCCGAACCATGGAAATTCTTGGTGATTCAAAACAAAGCCCTGCGTGAGAAAATCAAGCCTTTCAGCTGGGGGATGCAATCCCAACTGGACGACTGCAGCCATCTGGTGATTATCCTTGCCAAGAAAAATGCCCGTTACGACACCCCTTTCTTCCGCAGTGTTGCCGAACGCAGGGGCCTGCAAGGAGAGCAGCTGGAAAAAGCATTGGCAAGATACAAAAGCTTCCAAGAAACCGACATTAAAATTGCCGACGACCAACGCGCACTCTTCGACTGGAGCGGCAAGCAGACCTATATTGCTTTGGCCAATATGCTCACGGGCGCAGCGGCCATCGGCATCGATTCCTGCCCAATCGAAGGCTTCAACTACGACAAAATGAACGAAGTATTGGCGGCAGAAGGCCTGTTTGATGCCAACGAATGGGGTGTATCCGTAGCGGCAACATTCGGCTATCGCGCCAAAGAAATCACTAAAAAATCACGCAAACCGATTGATGAAATGGTGACTTGGGTCGAATAAGCAGTTTGTATTCTCAGGGCGGCAAATGTCGCCCTTTTACTTTTCTAAAAAAGTGAAGCAAATTCCGTAACAACAAATACTTCTAAATTTAAAATCAGAAGGCCGTCTGAAACCATGTGTCAGAAATCCTAGATTTCATTTCACACCGTTTCAGACGGCCTGATTTAATACGCTTCTACTTAAAACGATACTTTCAAACTGCCGTAGAAGGCACGGCCATGTTCGTTGTATGTTTGTGCACCGGCAGTCGTGCGGTACAGTTTTTTGTCAAACAGATTGCTGATACCGCCACGGACGGCCACGCGTTTGTTCCAGTTGTAGCCTGCGTTGATGCCCCAAATGCCGTAAGAACCGACTTGGGTTTGGTTGCGCTCGGAAGTTAAAGGCGTGATACCTGAACGTAGATTACCGTCTCGTTCCAGTATATTAATCGCTACGCCGCGCGGTTTAGTACGGCCGTAGTGGGTAAAGGTCAGGTTGGCATCGAAGCGTTCGTTCGGCGTCCAAGACAATGTGCTGTTGATGGTGTGTTTCGGCACCAAAGACAATGGATTGCCTTGATAATCTTCAGATTTGTGCATATAAGTGAAATTGTTGCTCCACTTGAGTGTGTCATGCAACGGAATCACCAAGTTGCCTTCGATACCCGAAATAGTCGCTTTCGGCGTATTTTCCCATTGCAGGAGCCAGTTGCCGATATTACTAGTGGCAATAAGCTGGTCGCCGATCACGATTTTATTGCGGTACGCGTTGTGGAAATAAGTCGCGGAAGCCTGCCAGCCATTTTTGTTAAACTCAAGACCAATCTCTTTATTGATACTGGTTTCAGGTTTCAAATTGCTGTTGCCCATGTAGAAACAGCTGACAGTGTTCGGCGCATTGAGCGGACAGCCCTGACCGCGTGTGTACAGGATAAAGTCAGAACTAGCTTGATACAGATTTGGCGCTTTGTACGCACGGGCAACACCGCCTTTAACCAACCAGTTTTCGCCGATTTGATGCGAGAAGTTCAAAGCCGGACTCCAATTGCTGCCGCTGGCACTGTTATGGTCGAAACGGATAGCCGGAATCAGATGGGTTTTGTCGGTCAACGAAATATTGTCTTCAACGTAGGCCGCCCAGTTGCGTTGTGAAGTTTTACCGCTACGATGTTCCGATACGCCGGGGAAGGTGTTGACAATTACACGTTGCGGTTGACCAGGACGACCGGGAATAATATCTGTCAGACTTTGCGAGTTAGATGTAGGATCATCTAACTTACTGTCAGTAAATTCTGCGCCGACCGTCATTACATTATCAACACCGAGTTTAAACGGAATATTCGCTTCGCTGCTGAAACGTAAGTTTTTCAGACGGCTTTGAACAAAATCCAAGCCTGTATAGCTGCCTTCCGGACCGCCGGTCAAATATTCAGGCAAGTGGCTATTGACTGTACGCTCATAACTGATCACGTTTTTGGTATCGCCCCATTCCCATGCACCGTCATGCGTTAAAGAATAAGCGGAACGGTATAAGCGGGCGGTTTCGGCTTTACTGTCGGCCAAAGAATTGACTAAAGCAGAACGCGGATTGCTGTTTTGCGTATCGCCGTTGTAGATATTGCCCTGACGGCTGTAACTGCTGTCTAAAATCAGCGTTTGCGCAGGGCTGATTTTCCATTGCAGGCGGCCTGCAATGTCTTTATTGCGTACGCCTTCGACACCGGCCGCGCTGTCATTGCCGTGCCCAGCATTAATATCGGCCGCATCTGCATCCGTTTTATTCAGATTGCCGTAAATGCGGAAGCCCAAAGTATCTTGGATAATCGGACCGCTCAAATTAAAGCCGATACGGCGGGTTGCGCCCTCTTTGCTGTCTTGCGGTTGATTGGCGTAAAGATTGACTTGGCCTTTAAATTCTTTAGACACTTTTTTGGTGACAATATTGACCACGCCGCCCATCGCGCCCGAGCCGTAACGTGTTGCCGCCGGACCGCGCAAAACAGTAATGGATTCAATTTCCTCAACCGGCACCCAGTTGCTGTCGCCGCGCGTATTGCGTTCACCGCGCATACTGATACGCTCGGACTGGCGCGAATTAACTGGCTTGCCGTCAATCAAAATCAAAGTGTTTTCAGGACCCATACCGCGCAAGTCGATTTGGCGTTTGTTGCCACGCTGACCTGTTGCCGTATTGCCGGTCAGATTGACACCGGGCATGGTGCGGACAAATTCGGAAATATCGTTGACTGCGGGACGCTTGTCGATGTCGTCTTTCGAAATACGCGATACGCCGAGCGACTGTTGCAGTTGCTTCTCGGCAGTAACGTAAACGGTATCGACTTCAGCCTGCTCAACTGCTTTCTCTTCAGCTGCGTGTGAGAATGCACTAATTAACGCCAAAGGCAAAATGGCGAGTGTGAATGTTTTCATTGCATCGTTTCTCTTTAACTTTGTTTGTTAAAAATCAAAATAAAAATTATTCGAGATTTTAAATAAACTTAACAGAGTTTTCAATGCAATTAAGAGTGATTTACAATTATTCGTTAAATTAAGCCAATAAAAATAACCAAATGCCTAATAATTAAAAAGGCCGTCTGAACCGGCATGAAAGGGAATCTGAGATTTCCATCATACCGTTCAGACGGCCTTGTTCAAATTTTAATTATTTGCCTGCTGCTTTTTGCAGAAGAGCATACAATTCGTCTTTGAGTTTGAGTTTGGCTTTTTTCAGCTCCTCGATTTCTTCGGAGCCGCTGGTTACCACGTTATTCACCAAACCGGTAATTTTATCGTCCAGCTCGTTGTGCTCCTCAAACAAACGGGCAAAGTGTGCATCCTCTTGTTTCAGTTTAGAAATCAGATCGCGATATTCTGGAAACATTTTGTTTTCCTCTCTTGTTAATTAAATAAAAAAGTACTGCTGCCAAAAACTAGGACGAATTAATCTTTAGCTTCATTATAACAAACACGGGCGTTTTATCCAGTCTTTTTTAAGTCGAAACTGTTTTACATCAAAATTAATAATATCAACATAAGTTAGCGCCAAAATAGAAAGAAACGGCTTTATAGACGGCTTGCCGACTTGGGCATACAATCGGGCTTATGCGTTTACACAATGGCCGAACCACCCTATTCCGTCACATCAACGGCATGGACGGACAATTTATCCTGCTTGAAAACCATCCTTCATGGATGCCGGTCAATGATGCCGATTTCAACCATGCTGCCCCCTTGCCCGACGGTTTGTCCGTGCACGAAGAATCATTTTATCCATTTGAAAAAATAGATACCGCCGAATCGACAGACAATATCAAAATCTTCAGCGAAGAAGCTCTACGGCTGGAGAAAGAACGCTTAAATGCGGTAGCCTTAGTAGAACTGGCAAAAAATCTTAAAGCCGCCCAAGCTGAAGCCGACTTAGCCGCGCTTCTGGAAAAAATGGATTTTCATTTAAAACAAGATGATATTTTCAAATAAACCCTTCAATTTCAGACCGTCTGAAACCAAACACCCGACACAATTGTTGACAATGCAAGAAAAATAGTTCATCTTGAACCAATCCGCAGCACTCCATCCTATATTTTCAGCCCATCACAAAGGAATCGAGAACATGTTTTCAAAAAGCGTTACCCTCGCACAATATGACCCCGATTTGGCAGCAGCCATCGCCCAAGAAGACAAGCGCCAGCAAGACCACGTCGAGCTGATCGCCTCTGAAAACTACGTCAGCTGTGCCGTTATGGAAGCCCAAGGTTCGCAATTGACCAACAAATACGCTGAAGGCTATCCTGGCAAACGCTACTACGGCGGCTGCGAATACGTTGATATTGTCGAACAATTGGCGATTGACCGCGCTAAAGAGTTGTTTGGCGCAGAATATGTCAATGTCCAACCGCACTCTGGCTCGCAAGCCAACCAAGCCGTGTACGCTTCTGTTTTGAAACCGGGCGACACCATTTTGGGCATGTCTCTGGCACACGGCGGCCACTTGACCCACGGTGCCAGCGTCAATATTTCGGGCAAACTCTACAACGCCATTACTTATGGTTTGGATGAAAACGAAGTTCTGGATTATGCCGAAGTAGAACGCTTGGCTCTTGAACATAAACCCAAAATGATTGTGGCTGGTGCATCTGCCTATGCGTTGCAAATCGACTGGGCAAAATTCCGCGAAATCGCCGATAAAGTCGGCGCATACCTTTTTGTCGACATGGCGCACTATGCGGGTCTGATTGCCGGCGGCGAATATCCTAACCCGGTGCCATTCTGCGACTTCGTGACCACCACCACCCACAAAACCCTGCGCGGTCCTCGCGGCGGTGTGATTTTGTGCCGTGACAATACCCACGAAAAAGCGCTGAACTCTTCCATCTTCCCAAGCCTGCAAGGCGGTCCGCTGATGCACGTTATTGCTGCCAAAGCCGTAGCGTTTAAAGAAGCGTTGCAACCTGAGTTCAAACAATACGCAAAACAAGTGAAAATCAATGCTGCCGCTATGGCGGAAGAGTTGGTTAAACGTGGTTTGCGCATCGTTTCCGGCCATACCGAAAGCCACGTTTTCCTCGTTGACCTGCAACCGATGAAAATCACCGGCAAAGCCGCCGAAGCCGCTTTGGGCAAAGCTCATATCACTGTCAACAAAAACGCCATCCCGAATGATCCGGAAAAACCATTCGTTACCTCCGGCATCCGCATCGGCTCCGCCGCCATGACCACACGCGGCTTTAACGAAGCCGACGCGCGCGTATTGGCAAACTTGGTTGCCGACGTATTGGCCAACCCTGAAGACGAAGCCAATCTCGCCAAAGTCCGCGAACAAGTGACTGCTTTGTGCGATAAATATCCGGTTTACGGCGCATAAACATTTTGCCTTGGATAAAATAACAGGCCGTCTGAAACTTCAGACGGCCTTTTTTTATTGCAACTTTTCTTTTAAATTTCAAAACTGTTTGTTTCGCTAACTTTGCGTATCATGCCTGCCGCGACAGTATAGTTAGTGGCTTCGTCAATCAAAATAAACGCGCCTTGTGCATGGTTGTCTTCGTATGCGGCAGCAGCAAGCGGCTGCTGGGTTTTGAAGCTGACGCTGCCGATGTCGTTGAGCTTGAGCGTTTCGGCGGATTCGACGCGGCTGAGGGTGTTCACGTCCCAAACGTAGGCAATTTCGCTGATTTTTACGGGCGTGGTTTGGGTAGTGTGTTTCAACAAATATTTGCGGCGCAGATTGAGCGGAATATCGTCAAACCAGCAAAGCGCGGCTTGAAATTGTTGTTCGGGAACAATGGCGCTGTCGGCTGAAACAATGCTGTTGCCGCGTGAAATATCGATGTCGGTATCCAAAACGACAGTCAACACTTCCCCTGCCTCGGCAGATTCGGTTTTACCGTTGGCATTATAGATTTCGGCAACTTTGGCAACATGGCCGCTGGGTAAAACTTTAACTTCATCGCCCACTTTCAGACGGCCTGCTTCCAATCTGCCTTGATAGCCGCGGAAGTCGTCACTGCTGCTGCCGTCTTGGCGCGCCACGCGTTGTACGGGAAAGTGCGCGGCTTGGTCGACGGCATTTTGACGGTTGACGGGCAGGCTTTCGAGCAAAGGCAAAAGCGGCAAACCTTGATACCATGGGGTTTGGCTGCTGGCATTAACGATATTGTCGCCTTTTAATGCGCTGATGGGCAGGAAGTGTATTTGGGCTTGGAGGCCGATTTGTTCCACCAGTTTGCGATAAGCCTCGGTAATGGCTTGATATTTGGCTTCGTCAAAGTCGAGCAGGTCGAGTTTGTTAACGGCGACGATGATGTTGGGGCAGCCCAGAAGTTTCAGAATCGCGCTGTGGCGTTTGGTTTGGGGCAGGAGGACAGGCTCGCTGCCTGAAAAATTGACGCGCGTGGCATCGACCAAAATAATGGCTGCATCGGCAGTCGATGCGCCGGTAACCATATTACGCGTGTATTGTTCGTGTCCCGGCGTATCGGCAATGATGAATTTGCGTTTGGGCGTGGCGAAATAACGGTAGGCCACGTCAATGGTAATGCCTTGTTCGCGCTCGGCGGCAAGGCCGTCTGTCAAACTGGCGAAGTCGGGCGTTTCGCCGTTTTCGGCAGCGCGGTTGAGCTTGTCAATCTGGTCGGTCAGTAAGGTTTTGCTGTCGTAGAGCAGGCGGCCGATGAGGGTGGATTTGCCGTCATCGACACTGCCGGCGGTAATGAAGCGCAAAAGAGGAGCGGAAGCTGCGGTCATGATTCTTTCCCATTTCTCGTGATTTCTCAAACTGACTGCTACTTTAAACAGGCCGTCTGAAAATGGGAAAGAATGTTTGGTTGTTAAAAAAGCTGTTTTCGTTATATCGCAAAGCTATGGGATATTGCTTCACACCATCTGTTTTCTCCGGGTCGCCAACCAACATACAATCGATCCTAAGCACACCATTCCCGCCCCCTGCCAAAATGTCATGGACAAAGGCGCGCTGATCAAAAACGAGGATACTACCGCAGACAATACCGGAATGAAATAAGATGCGCCCGCCAATACAGTCAGATTGCCGCGCGAAATACCGATATTCCACACTGCATAGCCCAAGCCCATACAAGACGCGGCGGCAACGGCATAGCCGAGCGATACGGAATCAAAACTCAACGTATCCGCACCGCTGAGAAAATACTCTATCCACAACAGTATCGACACCAGCGCAAAGAAGAAGCCGACGCTGCTGCCTTCCGCTTTCACGCGCGCCGTCAGCGTACAATATGCCGCCCAAAACACTGCGTCCGCAAATGCCATGATGTAGCCGCCGGGATTGGTGCGGACATTGTGGTAAATACCAGAAACCGACAAGCCGACATCGCCGCCCAATACAGTGGCAATCCCTAAAAACGACAGCACAAAGCCGATGACTATCCACCATTTTGACGGCTGTTTGTTGAAATATACCGCCCCGACAATGGTAAACGTCGGCCATAAATAATTGACCATGCCGATTTCCACCGCCTGTCTCGCGTTTTGCGCAAAACCGACCGAGAGCGACAAACACAGTTCGCAGCCAACAAAAAACACGCTCGCCCAAAACAGATAGCTGCGGTTGTAATTACGCAAATGCGGCCGGCCGAAAATCAGCCAAATCAATACGGTGGACAAGGTGTACATCATTGCCGCGCCGCCTACTGCCCCCATATGCAGGCTCAAAGAGCGTATCAGAGAAATGACGAAGCTCCACAAGGCAACGGCAAGCAGCCCGATGGCAGTGGCTTGTTTAGAGGAGATGTTTTGAGATAAGAAATGAATCATGGCGTATGTGTTGAAGATGTTATTAGGTTTATCGTAATTTGAATATATCGTTTCTACATTAATTATTTTAACGGTTTCAAGGCCGTCTGAAAATGATTGTTTCAGACGGCCCTCTATTTGCAATTAGTCCTAAACATGACTATAATCCGCATCCAATTAGTCAATATAGAGACCAATTTATGAATCAGCTCGATCAACTCGGTATGCGCATTAGCCACATAGACAGCGCATTTGACCAATGGATTAAACAGCAAAACACCAACTACAATACCTTCGCCATTCTCTATACCTTAGCCACCGAAGGCAGCCGCACTCAAAAATACATAGGCGAAGAATGGAGCCTGCCCAAGCAAACCGTTTCCGGCACATGCAAAACGCTGGCGGAACAAGGCTTGCTGACATTTCACGAAAGTGAACAAGACAAACGCGAACGCTTATTGTCGCTGACCGAGCAAGGCAAGGAATCTGCTGCACCATTGGTGCAAAACATGCAGGAATTCAGCAAACGAATTTTTACCGCCTTCGGTGAAAAACGTGCAGCCCGACTGTTTGCCGATTTGGACACGTTGGCCGAATTAATGGCGCAAACCCTCAATACTAAATAAGGAGGGCAACCATGTGGAAAATGCTGAAACACATCGGCAAAACACACCGCCGCAAACTCATCACAACCTTCTCTCTCGTCGGCTTGGATAATCTGCTCTTGCTGGTATATCCCGTATTTGGCGGCTGGGCGATTAATGCCGTTATGGAAGGCAAAGTCTGGCAGGCAATGTTGTATGGTGTGGTGGTTTTATTAATGTGGCTGGTCGGCGCCGCCCGCCGAGCAGCAGATACGCGTACGTTTACCCAAATCTATACCGAAATCGCCGTCCCCGTTGTATTGGAACAGCGCAAACGAGAAGTACCGCATTCCGCCATTACCGCACGCGTCGCCCTATCGCGTGAGTTTGTCAGTTTTTTTGAAGAACACCTGCCCATCGCTGCTACTTCGCTGGTCTCCATCTTCGGTGCATGTATGATGTTGCTGATATTGGAATTTTGGGTGGGCGTATTGGCTGTCGCGATACTTGCCCTGTTTTTATGGTTGCTGCCGCGTTTTGCCGCCATCAGCGAAAACCTATATTTCCGTTTAAACAACCGGCTTGAACGCGACAACCACCTTATCCGCGACGGCAACGAGCATCAGCTCTACCGCCACTATGGCTGGGTTGCCAAACTACGCGTGCTGATTTCCAACCGTGAAGCCTTAGGCTATCTCAGTATCGGCATGGCGATGAGCGTATTGTTCGGCTTCGCCTTTATACACATGACGCTTAAAGGCTATGGCAGCGCCGGCCATATCTATTCCGTCAGCACTTATTTATGGATGTTTGCAATGAGCTTGGACGATGTACCGCGCTTGGTCGAACAATACTCCAATCTAAAAGATATCGGACAACGCGTTGAACTCTCGGAAGAAAACAATCTTTCCAAGGCCGTCTGAAACCTTAACACACCATCAGGACATATTATGAGTTGGTTTTATTTAATCTTAGCCGGTATGCTGGAAATCGGCTGGCCATTGGGCTTGAAATTGGCACAACAGGAAGGCTACCGCTGGCATGGCTTTGCCGCCGCGCTTGCCTGCATCGTCGGCAGCGGATACTTCCTTTACCTTGCCCAAAAAAGTATTCCGATGGGTACAGCCTACGCCGTCTGGACAGGCATAGGCGCGGCAGGGGCGTTTTTAGTGGGCGTTGTATTTTTCAACGATGCCGCCAACTTCGGCCGCTGGCTCGGCGCATTTCTCATCATCTCCGGCGTCGTAGTGATGAAACTCTCCAGCGGAAACTGAAAATCTTGTTTCTATCCAATCCAAGGCCGTCTGAACAGGTATGCAGGTATGTTTAGACGGCCCAATACCTTCCCGAATATAACGAAATCATCTTAAATTAAAACCAAGCATTCTTTCCTTTTTTCAGACGGCCTGTTTAAAGTGGCGACTGTCCATTATTCAAACAATCGGTTATAGCCGTCCAACAAAGGAATCCAAATGAGCCAAGCCAATCCGCTTCCACCCGAACTCTCCGTCCAACTCTCCACACTATCCCCCACCCAACTTGCCTGGCTCTCCGGCTATTGCTGGGCGCAAAGCCAAGGCGTATCCGGTGTAGTAGCCGAACCATCTGCCCTGCAAACAGCCGCTCCGACAGTCAGCCGCCGCGTATTAGTTCTCTCTGCTTCCCAAACCGGCAATGCCCGCAGCGTTGCCGAATCCCTACACGCCAAACTTCAAGCCGCCGGTGTAGAAGTCCGCCTCAGCAGCGCAGGCGATTTCAAAAGCAAAACCCTGCCTGACGAAGACATCGTCCTTTTAGTTACCTCCACCCAAGGCGAAGGCGAACCGCCCGAAGAAGCCCTGCCCCTGTACAAATTCATCTATGGCAAAAAGAAACCTGATCTCAGCAAACTGACCTTTGCCGTCTTGGGCCTTGGCGATTCCTCCTATCCAAACTTCTGCCAAGCAGGCAAAGACTTTGATGCCAAATTTGCCGAACTGGGTGCAGGCCGTCTGAACGACTTAGGCATTTGCGACTTAGAATTCCAGGCCGATGCCGACGCATGGATTGCCGCCGTCGTACCCAAAGTAGCCGAATTAACCGCCCAAGCAACAAGCCCAAGTACAACCACTGCACCAAACGGCTCAGCAGCACCAAGCAGCGGCACCGTCTACACCAAAGAAAACCCCTACACAGCCACCCTATCCGTGCGCCAAAAAATCACCTCGCGCGACGCAGAGAAAGACGTCGAACACATCGAAATCGACCTCAGCGGCTCAGGTTTGCATTATCAGGCAGGCGACGCGCTCGGCGTATGGCCGCTGAATGCCGCCGACCTCGTTCAAGAAATCCTCGACCTCAACCAACTGACCGGCAGTGAAATCATCCAACTTTCAGACGGCCGCGAAACCGACATCCGCACCGCCCTGACCGAATCCGCAGACATCACCCAAAACACACCCGCCTTCGTCCAACAATACGCCGAATTAACAAACAACGAAGAACTCAAAACCATAGCCGCAGATAAAGCCCAACTAGACGCCTATCTCGCCGCTACACCGCCCGTCGGCGTATTTGCCACCCATCTACACCCTCTGGACGCACAAAACCTATACAGCCTATTCCGCCCACAAACCCCGCGCCTTTACTCCATCGCCTCCGCACAAGACGAAGTCGGTGAAGAAGTCCACCTCACCATCGGAGTCGTTCGTTTCGACCACCACGACCACACCTACACCGGCGCAGCATCCGGCTACTTGGGCGAACGCCTCGAAGAAGGCAGCGAAATCCGCGTCTTTATCGAACCCAACCCCAACTTCCGCCTGCCACAAAACGGCGATACCCCCATCATCATGATCGGCGCAGGCACAGGTGTTGCCCCCTTCCGCTCCTTTATGCAACAACGCGCAGTCAATGGCGACAGCGGCAAAAACTGGCTCTTCTTCGGCAACCAACGCCTGGCCGACGACTTCCTCTACCAACTCGAATGGAGCGATTGGCGCAAAGACGGCCTCCTCACCCGCGCCGACCTCGCATGGAGCCGACAAGGCGAACACAAAGTCTATGTCCAACACAAAATCACCGAACGCGCCGCCGAAGTTTGGAACTGGCTGCAACAAGGCGCACACATCTACGTCTGCGGCGACGCTACACGCATGGCACGCGATGTCGAAAACGCCCTGATCGAAGTCATCGAAACCCAAGGCAAACTCAGCCGCGACGAAGCCGAAGACTACCTCAACGACCTGCGCGAAGACAAACGCTACCAACGCGACGTTTATTGATTGGATAAACAAAAATAAAGGCCGTCTGAAATTCAGTTTTCAGACGGCCTTTTTAAAGAGCCTGCTCGGATTGTTATCAATTCACCCGGTTTTGCATTATAATTGTGCAAATTTGACTCACTCGAAAGAAAATAAATTGGAAGGATTACAACAACTTGTAGATTTATTGGTGGGTTTTGTCGATTGGATATTGAAATTACTGGCATTCTTGTTTTAAACTACGTCTCATTCTTTTATACATTAAAGACGTATTTTCATCATGCAAACCGCGCAACGCTCTGCTACTTTCTTCTATTGGTACCACACAAACGTGCGGTACTTTTTTGCGCTTGTCTGAAACAGAACAAATTGAAAATACGCAAAATTAGAGCCGCCTCATTTGAGCGGCTTTTTTTATACCCACCATGGCCGCTTAAATCCACCCATTTTTAAGAAATAAGGAATACAGCCATGACTGCCTCAACTAAAATCCACAGCCAAACCCAAATGTTACACACCTGCCGCATGGTCGTTGACAGCAACAGCCACCACAGCATACTCAACATGCACACTTTGCCTGATTCGCCTGACAGCCTCATCAGCGAAGCCCTGATTCCGCAAGTGCGCACCATCGCGACTTTGATTGCCGCAGAGCGCCACGACTTCAATCAAAGCAGCCCCAACGTTTTTACTGATGAAGCAGATTTCTTCGCAGCGCGTATTTTGGTTTTGGGCGTACGCCGTTTCCATTTAGACATTACCCTGCTGCCCATGCTCAAAACCGCCAACAAACGCGCCGAAGCTTTCGCCAAACGCCATCACATGCCCTTCTCTCCCGCTGAAATGCAAATGTCCCTGCACACACGCCGCCCTGCCAACCTGTTGATTATCGAAACCGAACACGAAATGCCTGCACTGGGCAATCTGGCTGCCAACAGCCGTGCATTTGCAGCGCAACTTTCCAATATTATTTTGTAAAACCACTTGAAAAACAGGGAAATGGTTTAATATTAGGCAAACACACTCCGCCGAAATCTCGGCAAAGACAAACCTCTCTCAGGAAAAACAATGAAAAAACTGATTGCCTTAGCCGCCCTTTCCACTTTTGCCCTTGCTGCCTGCAAAGACAATACCCAAGCACAGCTTGAGCAGCAGCAAAAACAAATCGAAGCATTGCAACAACAGTTGGCACAACAAAACGGCCAACAAGAAGACAATACGGTTTACCAGCTCACGCCTGAAGCCGTGAAAGACACCATTCCTGCCGAGGCACAAGCCAACGGCAACAACGGCCAACCGGTAACCGGTACAGACGGCCAACAATACATCTACGACCAATCCACCGGCAGCTGGCTGCTGCAAAGCTTGATAGGTACTGCAGCCGGTGCATTTATCGGCAACGCATTGGCCAATAAATTTACTCAGGCGCGCAATCAAAACAGCCCGATTGCCCGTCAAGCCCGTGCCAACTATTATCAAAGCGCACGTCCAAACAGACGCACCAGCCAACAGCTGAATACGCGTACCCTGCGTGCCCAACAGCAAAATGCGCAACAACAAAACGCTCAACAGCAACAGCGTTACCGCGAAACTACGCGTCAGCCTTCCAACTACCGCCGCCCCAGCATGGGCCGAGGCTTTGGCCGCCGCCGCTGATTCGGTTTATATTCCATCTTTGATATAAACACTCCCAATATAAAAGGCCGTCTGAAAATCTGATTTTCAGACGGCCTTTAAGCCCTTCTCTATTTTCTTATTGCAGACTTGTGGGTCTGTCTGTATGCGTTATGCCCAGAAATCGCGAGGTGCATCCAATACGGGTTTGACGATACCTGTACGGATGGCGAAATCGCCAAAACCTTCCTCATCCAAACGGTTTTGAGACCAATCTGCCACCCAGTCTTCGACAATTTCAAGGATTTCAGGTTCGGTAATGTTTTCTTTAAACAGGCGCGGAATGCGGGTGCCTTCTCGGTTGCCGCCTGCGTAAAGGTTGTAGCGGCCGACCGCTTTGCCGACCAAGCCGATTTCCGCCAGCATGGCGCGGCCGCAACCGTTTGGGCAACCGGTTACGCGCAAAACGATGTATTCGTCTTCCAAGCCATATTTGGCGAACATTTCGTCGATTTTATCGGAGAATGTAGGCAGGAAACGCTCGGCCTCCGCCATTGCCAACGGACAGGTCGGCAAGGCAACGCAGGCCATCGAGTTCTCACGCTGGATGGTAATCGATTTGCTGATTAATCCATGTTCTTTGGAGATTTTATCAATCGTATCTTTTAATTCCGGCGGTACATTGGCAACCACCAGATTTTGGTTTGCCGTCAGACGGAAGTCGCCGGGATGGATTTTGGCAATTTCTCGGATACCTGTTTTCAACGGTCTGTCGGGATAATCGAGCAGGCGGCCGTTTTCAATAAACAAAGTCAAATGCCAGTTGCCTTCATGCCCTTGTACCCAGCCGATATGGTCGCCGCGGTGGGTGAATTCGTAAGGGCGGATGGGCTCAAATTTAATACCCATGCGTCTTTCGACTTCTTCTTTGAACACATCCACGCCCACGCGTTGTAGCGTATAGCGTGTACGCGCTGCTTTACGGTCGCTGCGGTTGCCCCAGTCGCGCTGGGTGCTGACGACGGCTTCGGCGGCGTTGAGGGTGTATTCCAGCGGAACGAAACCGAATTCGTAAGAAGTGTTCGGATAGGTTTTAGTATTGCCGTGTTCACTGGATAAACCGCCGCCGACCAATACATTGAAGCCCACTAACCTGCCGTTTTCTGCAATCGCCACAAAACCCAAATCGTTGGAATGAATGTCCACATCGTTATCGGGCGGAATCACGACGGCGGTTTTGAATTTGCGCGGCAAATAGGTTTTACCCAAAATCGGCTCGACCTCATCGGCAATTTCTTTATTGCGCGGCTCGGGCGGCTCGGTCGAGAACACTTTTTCGCCGTCCAGCCACACATCGGCATATGCCATGGTGCGCGGCAGAAGGTGCATACTGATGCGCGCCGCCCATTCATAGGCTTCTTGGTGCAAAGTGCTTTGCACTGGATTGCTGGTACACAACACATTGCGGTTGACATCGCTGGCTGTGGCAATGGAATCCAAACCAAGTTTGTGCAATGCCTGATGTGCCTGTTTTAAATCGGTTTTCAGAATGCCGTGGTATTGGAAGGTTTGACGGTTGGTCAGGCGTATAGAGCCGTAAATCGTATTTTCACCGGCAAATTTGTCGATACCCAGCCACTGCTTCGGCGTAATGATGCCGCCAGGCAAACGGCAACGCAACATCATGTTTTTTAAGGGTTCAAGTTTTTGTTCGGTACGCTCGGCACGGATATCGCGGTTGTCCTGTTCGTACATGCCGTGGAAGCGGATAAGCTGAAAGTTGTCGGCGGTAAAGCCGCCGGTAAAATCGTCTTTCAACTCTTCCTTAATCGTACCGTGCAGATAATCACTGCGCTCTTTCAAGGCTTCGTTGCCGGACAAAGGCGTCTCAGGCAGCTTGGCGCGTGGGTCAGTTGTGGTAGCAGTCATTGAAGCACTCCTTATTTTTGGTATAGGCATTACTTTAATGAGACCGTCTGAAAATGAGAAAGAATGGTTTGTTTGTTTTAAAGACGATTTTGTTATATTGGTTTGAAACATAAAAAGGCCGTCTGAAAATTTGATTTTCAGACGGCCTTGATATTGGATGGGACCAACCGATTAAGCTTGTTTGTTCCAACGTTCGATAGATTCTTTGATGACTTGTTTCGCTTCTTCTACATCGCCCCAAGATTCAACTTTGGTAGTACCTGCTTTTTTCAGGTCTTTGTAGTGGTTGAAGTGGAACTCGATTTGTTTGATCAGTTGTTGCGGCAAATCGGCCAAAGTTTTGTAGGCGTTGCCGTTGTTGCGGTCGTCGGCTGGAACACAAACGATTTTGTCGTCCACTTCGCCGTCATCAACGAATTTCATCACGCCGATAATGCGTGCTTCCAGGAAAATACCGGTTGCCAAAGGCTGCTCGGTCACCAGCAACACGTCCAATTCGTCGCCGTCTTCGTCCAAAGTTTGAGGAATGAAGCCGTAGTTGGTCGGTTTGGCGAAAATTGCCGGTTCAACGCGGTCGAGTTGGAAAGCGGCCAGTTTACGGTTCCATTCGATTTTGTGGTTGCTGCCTGCAGGGATTTCGTTGACAACGTTGATGATGCCGCCGTCCACGTCGCCCGGGGTCAGGATTTTATTGAAGTCTGCCATGATGGTTTCCTTTGATTTTAAAGAGAGTCAAACGGCGAAAGTATAGCAAACCCAAGGCCGTCTGAAAATGTGAAACTGTCGTATTCAGACGGCCTTTTTGGCATTCAGCCTTTTGGCCAATTCTAAAATTGCGCGTTTATTGGAAGGCGAAAACACTTTTTCCTCCGCTTCTTCCGCACTAAACCAACCGTAGGCAACGTGTTCGTCCGGTTGCAGGACGATGGGTGTATCGCGCGGAATTTGGGCGGAGAAGATGTGTTCGCGGTTTTCAAAAACACCTTTGGGATAGCGATGGCGCCAGTGATGATAGATTTCATAAACGGTGCTGTCGTGCCAGTTTTCCAGCTGTCCTTCTGCAAGGCGGATACCGGTTTCTTCCCACACTTCACGCCATGCGGTTTCTTCGATACGCTCGCCTTCTTCCATGCTGCCGGTAACCGACTGCCAAAAACCTTGCGGCGCCGTGCGTTCAATCAGCAGGATATTGCCGTCTTTATCATGCAAAACGACCAAAGCGGAAACGGGATACTTCAAAGGCTTACCGCTCATGACTTATCCTTGCCGGTTTGGTTTGGGAGGCTGATTTTTTGTAGTAGTAAGTAAGCCAAAAGGTTTTCCATATATCACTCAAAATGGGAAATTGATATTCAGACGGCCTTTGCCGGAAATCCTCAAAGGCCGTCTGAAATTATACCTGATTTAACTGCGCCAGTTTCCAAGACACCAGCTCTGCCGCTTCTTCCGGCGAGTTGGCCTTCAAGCCTGCTTCGCCAAAATACGAAATTTTAGGCAAACCACACAAAAACTTATCGACATCTTGCGCCGTCAAAAAGCGGCCGTGCAAATCGAATCCGACATTTAAAGCACGCCCTTTGATTTCCGCCACCCTGTCATGCAAATGGCCGTACAAGTGATACCAGCCCTGATAGCAGCCGTCCCATTCCTGAATCGGATAGTGAAAGAGAACCAGCGTATTCTTAATTTCCGGCAATTTGAGTTTCAAATACGGCCGTATGGACGACAGCAGCGGATGGCCGTCATGCTTGGTTTGGCTGCGGAAAAAATCGGTATGCTGCCGAATCACATGATCATGATTGCCGTAAATCAAGTGATGTTGCCCGTTTAAACGCGACAAAACGCGCTCTATCTGCTTATGGTCGTGGGCAAAGGAAAAATCGCCCAAGTTGTACACCGTATCTTCAGGCGTAACGGTTTCATTCCATGTCTGAATTAAAAATTCATCCATCTGCTCCACGTTATCGAACGGTCGAAATTGTGGGCAAAATTTGGCGATGTTTTTATGTGAGAAATGTAGGTCGGATGTGAAGTAGATTTTGCTCATACCGTGCTTTCTGCGTTGCAGTCTTGAATCGTATCACGCGCGGGCGTATGCTGAGTAATGTTTTTATGTGCTTCAAGGAGTTCGTATGCGTTTGGTTATTGCCGCGCCGGCCAACGGCGCAATATTGAAAGACGCGCTCAAAGCGCATCTGCAAAACGACCCGCGCGTCAGCAGCTTGGTCGATTTATCCTCGCCCGAAGGGACCTATCCGCAACTCTCGTTTGCCGCGGCCGAAGAAGTCGCAGCAGGACGCGCCGACCGTGCGCTGTTGATTTGTGGTACCGGCGTGGGCACGGCAATCGCCGCCAATAAGGTGTGCGGCATACGGGCGGCGACGGCACATGATTTACTTACCGTCCGCGGCTCGGTGGAAAACTATGATGCGCAAGTTTTATGTATGGGGCAAAACGTGATTGCCGCCCCGGCCGCTTGGGCATTGGTCGATATCTGGTTGGACTTGCGCCACGACACAAGTAGCGACTATGCACCTAAGGTTGGCGAAATCGAAGCGTATGAGCGCGGAGAATAAATACGCGTTGCTTCCTCTATTTTCAGACGGCCTTACAACTGTCTCAAAAATGCTTGGATAAACGCGATCTTATCCAATTCCGGCATAGCGTTGAACGCTTCCTGATGCTCGTGGATGTAGTCGATCAAAGGATAAAATTCTTCATCAACATGGCGTTTGTCCAGTTTGCGGCCGATATTGCCTTCGTTGCTTCGTCCTAAAAACTTGGAAATCAGGTAATACGGCGATTTGAGTTTGAACAGCATTTCGTCGTTTTGTGCATCAAATACCATAAAGCCTTCGTGTTCCACATTTTTCAGACGGCCTTTCAGCTCTCCGAACGTGATATTTTTCAGCATTTTGGGACGGCGGATGCCGTATTGTTTGCCGATTTCGTCCAATTCCGCTTCAGAAAATTGACGGCCGATCGCCACATCAATGCAGCCGATTAAGGTTTCGCCCAATTCTTCACGGATGATGTGTACGTCTTTCGCATCTGTGATTTCGAACAAAAAAGTATGGTTCGGATATGCGCGGAACAGGGTTTCGTATTGTGCGCAGTGTGCGGCGGTCATATCGGCAAACGCGCTATCAAGCGAACCGGTAGTCGAATACAGCACTTTGCCGTCAAACGTTGCGCCATGGGACGGATGGTCGTCTGAAAGCGAGACGAAAGTGCAGCAACCGAGGAAGCCGTTTACTTTCACCACCGCGTCCACCAATCTCTCGTCACTGATTCGGATCGGATAGCGGCTGCCTTTGGCAATACGTTCCGAATAATTGAACACTTTTTTAAACGGACGCACGATGATTCGATTATGCGCGTCGATAATCAAGCCGCGCATTTCCAGCAAAGCATCATCAAAGCGGTTGTTATAGAACACGCTGCGGGCGTATTTCAACACGCGCAACTCAGGATAACGCTTGGATGCTTTGGCAGTAAAGTTACGGCTGCTGTGTTGCAGATAGTGATCGGTCACAAAGGTTTGCTGCGCCTCATCAAACACCAGCGGCTTATGCTCGATAGCCTGCATCTGTTCGATTTTTTCTAACTGTTCCGCATTTGCCGGCTGCACGGCCTCGATATGGATTTCGTTTGCCACTCGGTTTTGGTTCAACTTGATATACGCCGCCAACACGTCATGCTCTTTTACACCGTGCAGGTTGGGATAGAAATTGTGCAGTCGATAAACTTCTGTTTCAAAACCGCTTTTCTCCGCCTGATCCAATAAATGACGGCAACGCGAAGCTTTTGGGTTGGTATTGGAATTAATGATCAAAATATTTCGATTCGGATTTTGGCGTCCAAGTCTCAAAGTTTCAGTCATCAAAGCATTACCGCGTTTTTGCGCCTTATCCACCGCCTCGCCCGACCAACGATATTCACCGTATTCATCGGTAATGAACAAATCGTTTTCAATACGGACAACTTCCGCATCCTGATACTGCGCTTTAAATTCCGCGGCTTTTTGTTCGGCAAACGTCGATTTTCCCGAACCTTGATGACCGCGGATTAAGATAAATTTTTGCATTTTGTTTCCTTATTCTTTTTCTCAGCTTACCCTGAATAAATAGGCCGTCTGAAAAATATTTCTACCCTTTTTTTCAGACGGCCTTAGCTTCAGTTCACAGCTGCCAACGGCGTTTTCTCAATCTCTTCTACCCAGAAATCTGTACCCATGCCTCGTTCGGCAAAGGAACCGATCAGGGAGAATACTTGGTCGGAGAAGCCGCCGATGTTCAAGATATCGTGACGGTTTCGTGCTTGAGCCTTGGTGTAGGGCTGGATATCCAGACAAACGAGTTTGGCTTCTGGGCAACGGCGTTTCAGAATATCCCACTCTTTCATCAGGCTGGTTGTGGTACCCCATCCTTGGCTGTCATCTGCCCAACTTTCGTTGTCTGATACGATGACGACCAAATCCACGTCGGCTTTTTCACGGTTCAACATGGCGAGCGGTGCGCTGCATGCCGTTCCGCCGCCGCCGACATTAGCGAGTTTTTCGGCGTTGGTCATGATGCTGTCGCGCGGGTTGAGCTTCACGTTTACCGTGATTTGTTCAAACGGTATCACGCGGGCTTGCGGATTGGTACGCAACATGGCGGCGGACACGAGCGCGGCAATATCGATGCAGCGGGTTTTGGTGGTCGCGCTGCCGCGATAGCCGGTAGCCGGGCTGTGCATGGAGCCGGAGACGTCCGGACAAACCATGACTTTGCCTTGGATTACCGGTACGTTTTGTACGGCGGTTTCCATCGCATCTTGCAGGGCTTCACGGATTTCAGACGGCATTTGATTAGATGTTGCCTGATACGCGGTCAGCAATTGGTAAGGCAGGACGCGGGCGCGGGCAATGGCGGTTTCGTCACGCAGTTTTTCTGCCACCATTTTGATGTTTTTGCTTTTCGCAAATACTTCGTGGCGCAGGAAAGTGTTCAGGTTTTGACGAACCTGCTGCCATGAACCGTTACAGGCAATTTGCGCCCAGTCGCCGCTGTTCAAGTCTAAAGCAGTAAGCATTTGGAAAGGAACGTTGGGCAATTCGCCTTCTCGGCTTTGTTTGTAGTCTTCAAAAGCGCGGGTAATGGGCGGCAATGCTTCGCGGTCGTACGGTTTACCAATCAGCCATGCAAACCATGCGGCACGCCATGCTTCACGCGGTTTGGGATGCACCATTTTGACCACGTCCGCCAGCGACGGGGCGTTGCCGATAGCGGCGTTCAACAATTGTTTTTCGGTGGCGGTCAAAAGCCAAGTCTGCATCAGCTTTTTCGGACGGTTGCCGAAAGATTTTCTGCCGACTGCGCCGCTACGGATAATTTGCGCGAAGTTGCGCAACATTTTACCGTTGTCCACTACTTGGTCGAATACACGGGCAAGCATGTTCACGTCTTTTTGCGCCAATACGGCAAGCAACAGCGCAGGCATATCTTTCATAAAACCTTTTTGACGGGCATATACGGCAGTTTTGGCGATAAACTCGGCATCCAGGCTTTCTGCCAACTTCAATACTTGGTCAAGCTGACTTTGGGCATCGGCATAGTAGGTATTGTTCAGACAACCGGTAGCGGCAAGCTGTGCCAGCTGTTGTTTAGGGGTCAGCGTGTAGGCGATGCCGCCAGCTTCATTATGGGTATCGGTTTTAGTAAAACGGTTTTTAATCGATTGAAACAAGGTAGTATTAGCCATTTTCATTTTCTTTCATATTGTTGGTTTGAGGCCGCCTGAACTTGTTTTAGCTTTGTTTTTCAGACGGCCTTGAATGGGTGGCAGTGTGGCGGCTAAAGATGAAGAGAAGCGTTTTTAACTGAAAGCTAATGTATTCTCTTCCGGGCATCCGCCTACTGCCGTAGGGCGACCAGTTTAATTAGGATCATTCAGGTTTGTAGCAAGAAAGGAATGTAATCCTAATGGCATTCGCCCATAAGGGGTGGCACATTGGGCAACAAAGAGTGGAGAAATTTTTACGCGCTCTATCCACTGAGCTACTCTGCCATAGTTGGCGGCAGAGACGGGACTCGAACCCGCGACCTCGCGCTTAGCAGGCTGTAATTCCTTCGGCATTTGCCGTTTGCACCAAAAACAGTTTTTATATCTGCCTGCCTGAATATTTCAGACGGCGGCAACGTAGCGGATAAACATGAAGAGAAACGGTTTTAACGTAAAAGGTTAATGTACCTTCTCCGAGCATCCGCCTGCTGCCGTAAAAGTAATATGGCACGCAACAAGTTTTTAAGGGAAACATGCCTTTACTCTACCAACTGAGCTACTCTGCTATTTTGGATAACAGAGACAGGACTCGAACCTGTGACACAAGGGTATCCATGTTGTAGTTTCCCTAGGCATTTGCCTGCCATATTGGAAAAGGGTGGGCGACTAAATAAACAAGACGTTCAACGTCTATCAGACGAGACAGGATTCGAACCTGTTAATCCAAATGTAGTCTTGTTGGCATTCGCCCTGTAACCACACAGCAACTAAATTTACGGAAAATTTTTCTCCGGTAACTGTATTTCCCGAAGCATCTGCTGTATCGTTACATTCACAACGCAGCCAACAGCGTGCCAAGAATAAAATTTTTATAAAAATAATTTTTAATTGATTGAATATAAAGAGAATATATTTTAAAGTAGCTTTTATCGGCAAGAAGCGTAGAATAGTAAAAAATATATTTATAGATAGTTATATAGAAAATAAGATATAAGAGAATATATGATGCGATTCGATGATTTGGACAAACGCCTGCGGTTAAGTCAACGGCAAATTTGTATTGGAAAAAATAATTTAAAGGCCGTCTGAAACATGAATACTCATCCTAAAAAACAAGTCGCCGTCAGCTTTCTCGGTACGGTATTGGACAGTGGTTTCGGTCAAGGGCGTTGGCAGAAATGGCGGCCGAATGTCGCCATGAATCAGCGTCAAGATTTTCATCTCGACCGCATGGAACTGTTTTATGCGGAGAAATACCGCGAGTTGGCGGATCATGTAAAAGCCGATATTCAGCAGGTGTCGCCGCACACAGTCGTCAATCTCGTGCCTATGGAGCTGGCAAACCCGTGGGATTTCTCCGAGGTTTATACCAAACTGCATGATTGGGCGGCGAGCTATCCATTTGATACAGAAGAAGAAACCTATCTCACCCACATCACCACGGGTACGCACGTTGCGCAAATCTGCCTGTTTTTATTGGTGGAATCACGTCAAATCCCCGGCGTACTGTTACAAACCGCTCCACCCAAAAACCAAAGACGCAGTATGGAGGACGGCAATGTCGGCAGTTATGAAATCATCGATTTAGACTTGGCTCGTTACGACGTACTGGCCGAACGCCTTGCTGCCGTACGCGATGACGCAGTGCGCTACCTGAAAAGCGGCATCTCAACCCAAAACGCTGCCTTCAACCGCATGATTGCCGAAATCGAACAGGTCGCACTCAATTCCCCTTCCCCCATTCTGCTTTCCGGCCCGACAGGCGCAGGCAAATCCATGCTGGCACGCAGGATTTTTGAATTGAAAAAAGCGCGCCATCTGATTAAAGGCACATTTGTCGATGTAAACTGCGCCACCCTTCGCGGCGACGGCGCAGCATCTGCCCTGTTCGGCCACAAAAAAGGCGCCTTTACCGGCGCGGCGGAAAAACGTGAAGGCTACCTAAAAACTGCCGACGGCGGCGTATTGTTTTTAGATGAAATTGGAGAATTGGGCTTAGACGAACAAGCCATGTTACTCAAAGCCATTGAAGAAAAACACTTTTATCCCGTCGGCAGCGACAGCGAAGTCGAAAGCGACTTCCAACTCATCGCCGGCACCAACCGCGACCTACGCCACGAAATTCGCGCCGGACGCTTCCGCGAAGACCTGTTCGCCCGCATCAATATCTGGAATTATCCACTGCCCGCACTCGCCAACCGCCGCGAAGACATCGAGCCCAACGTCGAACACCAGCTCGCCCTAGCCTCGCAAGAACTCGGCCGCACTACCCGCTTCAACAAAGAAGCCCTGGCCGCCTACCTCGACTTTGCCCTCTCCAACCAAGCACCATGGCGCGGCAATTTCCGCGACCTCGCCGCCAGCATCATGCGCCTTGCCACACTTGCACCTCAAGGCAGGATACAGGTAGAACAAGTCCAAGCCGAAATCGAACGCCTCAAATGGTTATGGTCGGAAGAACCCTTTTCAGACGGCCTCCTACATAACAGGCCGTCTGAAAAAACACAAGACTACCCCGATAAAGTCGATTGGGACACATTGGATTTGTTCGACAAACTACAACTGCAACACGTCATCGACGAATGCCGCAAACATCCCAATATGGCCGCTGCCGGCCGTGCATTGTTCAACGTCTCCCGAACAGAAAGGGCAAAAGTCAATGACAGCGACCGATTGAGAAAGTATTTACAGCGATTCGGATTAGAATGGGGAGATATTTAAGTAGAGTGAGCAAGGAGGTTTTGCAAAGCCCCCCTCATGCTGATTCCAGGAAGGAGATCATTTTAATAATACTTTTATTATTATTTATAAAAATAAAAGGCATCAACCTGATGCCTTTTATTTTCGTTAACATAAAAAATTAACGTTCATACCAACGTTTATCGATTCACGAATCACTTCTTTGGCCTACTTCAAAAATGCCGCATGATAGGCAATATGCTCACCAATAAAACTGGAGATGAAGTAATAGCTATGGTCATAGCCTTTGTGGAAGCGCACATCGACCGGTTGATTTGCCGCACGACAGGTTTCGATAAAATCTTCGGTACGCAATTGTGTCGGCAAAAACTCATCTTCCAATCCCTGATCAATGCGCATACCTTGCACTTTATAGCCTTGTTGAATGAGCGAGTTAGCATCATATTGCTGCCATTTTTCGCGATCTTTTCCTAAATAGGCAGAAAAGGCTTTTTCCCCCCAAGGCACGAGGCTTGGCGACAAAATAGGCGAAAAGGCAGAAACACTTTGATAACGCTCTCGGTTTCGCAATGCCAATACCAATGCGCCGTGTCCGCCCATTGAATGCCCCATAATGGAACGTTTGCCGTTGGTAGGGAAATTTTCCTCAATCAGACTAGGCAACTCATTCAAAATATAATCATACATTTGATAATTCGTCGCCCAAGGCTGCTCGGTCGCATTCAAATAAAAGCCCGCCCCCTGCCCCAAATCGTAAGCATCATCGTTCGGCACTTGCTCTCCGCGAGGGCTGGTATCAGGCGCAACCACAATCACTTGATGTTCTGCTGCATAACGCTGAAAGCCCGATTTGGTAATGAAATTTTGTTCCGTACAAGTTAAGCCAGAAAGCCAATAAATCACACCAAGCGGTCGATTTTCCGGATTATTTGGCAAATAGACGGCAAATTTCATTTCGCATTGAAGCGTTTGGGCATCATGTGCCCAAACTTGCTGCAAACCGCCAAAAATTTGATGTTGTTCAATCAGTTTCATCGCGTACCTTAGTAATGAATAACAGCGCGGATCGATTTACCTTCGTGCATTAACTCAAAGGCTTCATTGATTTGATCGAGTGTCATTGTGTGGGTTACAAACGGTTCCAACTGGATGTCGCCTTTCATTGAATCTTCCACCATTTTCGGAAGTTCAGAGCGGCCTTTCACGCCACCAAATGCCGTTCCTTTCCAAACACGACCTGTGACCAACTGGAACGGACGAGTTGAAATTTCTTGTCCTGCACCCGCTACGCCGATGATAATGGATTGTCCCCAACCACGGTGTGCACTTTCTAATGCCTGGCGCATTACGTTTACGTTGCCGATACATTCAAAGGTATGGTCAATGCCCCATTTATTGATGTCTAACAACACATCTTTGATCGGTTTATCGTAATCGTTCGGGTTCAAACAATCCGTCGCACCAAACTGTTTTGCCAACTCAAATTTTGAAGGATTGGTATCAATAGCAATAATGCGGCCAGCTTTAGCTTGACGTGCGCCTTGTACCACAGCCAAACCAATCGCCCCCAAACCAAACACGGCAACAGAGTCGCCTTCTTGCACTTTTGCTGTATTATGTACCGCACCAATACCTGTGGTAACACCGCAGCCAAGCAAACATACTTGTTCATGGTTTGCTTCCGGGTTAATTTTTGCAAGTGAAACTTCGGCAACAACTGAGTATTCACTGAAAGTCGAACAGCCCATATAGTGATAGATCGGCTGACCTTGATAAGAAAAACGCGTCGTGCCGTCCGGCATTAAGCCTTTACCTTGCGTATCACGCACTGAAACGCATAAGTTGGTTTTACCTGAACGACAAAACTCACATTCGCCACATTCTGCAGTATAAAGAGGAATAACGTGATCACCTGGTTTTACGCTTGACACACCTTCGCCAACAGCAACAACCACACCCGCACCTTCATGCCCAAGTACCACAGGGAATACGCCTTCAGGATCGCTTCCTGATAACGTAAACGCATCAGTATGGCACACGCCAGTGTGAGTGTTACGAATTAACACCTCGCCTTTGCGCGGCATTTCTACGTCGATTTCCACAATTTGTAAGGGTTGATTTGGGGCGAATGCCACCGCCGCACGAGATTTGATGGTTGAATTGGTTTGTTTAATTTCCATTATTTTGCCTTTTAATTCATTAATAAAGTTATCTAGTCTAAGTGAGATAACAACAGGTTATACTTTGGCCTCCACTCTAAAGCAAGCGTTTTTTGCAATTTTGGCTCCGGCAGTAGCATGATCGACTGATGGGCCGCCATGCAATCGACGGTCAAATGGTTCTGAATATTTCCCTAAGTCATGAAGCTGTCCAGTATGGCAGGCACCGAATACCTGAGCAAACTTCGCCGCCATTTCCCCAACATTGACCGAATGGCTTTGCAAGGTTTGCCAATGTTCGTAAGGTAAGAGATTACCGAGTTTGTCTTGCGCGGAATGGGCGTAGTAAATTAGGGGTTTCATTTTGAAATTCTAAAAAAATTCAAATTGATACAGATGCAATGATAATATGCTATCAAATTTAATATGTAAATAGAAAAAATGCCGTCTGAAACTTTTTCAGACGGCATTGTTGTTGATTAACCTTTATAACTTGCTTCTAATATCCTCTACTGCTTTCACTAATGCTTCAGAAAGCGAGGGATCAAAAGAAGAGTGGCCTGCTTGAACAATTCTCAATTCTGCTTCAGGGAAGGCTTGCGAGAGTTCCCATGCGCTTTGCATCGGGGTACATAGGTCATAGCGGCCTTGGACGATGATGGTTGGAATATGGCGGATTTTGCCGATGTTTGCCAAGATGGCTTTATCGCCCTGCAACCAGCCTTCGTTCACGAAGTAATGGTTTTCCATTCTTGCGATGGCAAGGGAAGCTTGTGGGTCCTCATCCACGTCTTTAGGTTCAAACTGAATAAGGTAGCTTTCCCAGTCTGCCCATGATTTGGCTGCTTTGAGGCGCGTGGCTTCATCTTCGCTGAACAGCATTTCATGGTAGGCTTTGATTAGGGCTTGGCGTTTGTTTTCGGCTACTGGGGCAATGAATTTTTGCCATTGAGCCGGATAAATTTGGCTGACGCCGCCTGCTTCGTTCAGCCATGCCATTTCAGACGGCCTGCACAGGAAAATACCGCGCAAAACTAAGCCGCTGACGCGATCGGGATGGGTTTCGGCATAAGTCAACGACAAGGTGCTACCCCATGAGCCGCCGAAAACCAACCATTTTTGAATGCCGAGCATTTCGCGTACTTTTTCGATATCGGCAACCAAATCCCATGTGGTGTTGTCTTCGATACAGGCATACGGTTTGGAGCGTCCGCAGCCGCGTTGGTCGATGATGACGATGCGGAAATGTTCTGGATTGAAAAAGCCGCGGCAGGCAGGTGATGCGCCTGCTCCGGGGCCGCCATGCAGGAAAATCACGGGGTGGCCATCAGGATTGCCTGATTCCTCCCAATAGATTTCGTGAATGTCGGATACGCGCAAAAGGCCGCTATTTCGTGGTTCTTGAATCGGATGCATGAGCTTTCTCCTTTGTCTGATGAATATATTTAATTGTAACACTTTACCTGCTGATTTTTCAGACGGCCTACATAGGTTTAGCGCCACAAATGGCGTAAAATACCACTTTTTGACAGGATTTTTTTATGACTGACAACAAACAAACCCATGCTGCACCCGAAGGACAACTTTTATTGCGTACGGTAGCCATGCCGCGCGATACCAATCCTAATCAGGATATCTTCGGCGGCTGGATTATGTCGCAAATGGATTTGGGCGGCGGTATTTTGGCGGCAGAAATCGCACAGGGACGAATTGTCACCGTGGCCGTTCAAGAAATGAATTTCATCAGACCGGTAAAGGTCGGCAACGTTGTATGCTGCTATGGTCATTGCGTCCGTGTCGGCAATACTTCTTTGCAACTGAAAATCGAAGTGTGGGTGAAGACTTTGATGAACGATATGGTAACGGAAGACCGCCAACTGGTTACCGAAGCCGTATTCACTTACGTCGCTATCGATGCACAAGGCAATCCGCGCCCTATTCCACGCGAAGGCAATGCAAAGCTGGCTCATTTGTCAGTTTAAGAAATCAAAAAAAAGGCCGTCTGAAATTTCAATGTTCAGACGGCCTTTTTTTAATATGGAGACAAAATGTAATAATATTTCTTTTGAGCTAAAGCAAGGCGAAGTATCTGTTTTTTAGGTTTAATCCAGGCTGATTGATAAGACAAAGACCGCACACCGGCTCCCTATAACACCACTCTACCGCGACAGTTTGTACCACCTTTAAAACAACGTTTCCTCCTCAACCCACTTTAAGGAACATCATGGCTTCGCGCGATTTATACCCACAGGAAATTTTACAGGTTGTTCTCGACAAAAGCTGCGCCAAAGCACAATCCAGCATCCCCACACTGGCAATCTTGAGCATTTTGGCCGGCGGATACATCGGCTTCGGTTATCTTGCCTATTTAAAAGTAGTCAGCGGCATTCCGCACGAATGGGGTGGTGTTGCAACTTTACTCGGTGCCGCCGTATTCCCAATCGCCTTGATTTGTATCCTGCTTGGCGGCGGCGAACTGGTAACCAGCAACATGATGATTATGTCTTTAGGCAGGTTGGCCGGACGGATTTCCTCTAAAATGTTGCTGCGAAACTGGGTTATCGTTTGCATGGGCAATTTGGTAGGCACGCTGGCGATGGCGTTTTTTCTCGGACACTATGTCGGCATGACCGAAGGCAGCGTGGCAGAAAAAACCATTGCTGTGGCGGAAGCAAAAGTCCATATGGATTTCGGCCGTGCTTTCGTATCGGCAGTCGCATGTAACTGGATGGTCTGCATGGGCGCGTGGCTGCACTTTGCCGCTAAAAACACAACCGGACGAATGCTGGCCATTTGGTTCCCCGTCATGATTTTCGTATTAAACGGCTTCCAACACCTTGTCGCCAATATGTTCGTTATCCCAGCCGGCATTTTGGCAGGCGCAAACATTACTTGGGGGCAATTTTTCTTCAACATGATTCCCGTATTCCTGGGCAATGTCGTCGGTGGCGCATCCTTTGTCGGCGCATCGTATCTTTATACTTATAAAGACACGCTGAAAGATAGTGCCGAATAGACCTGCTTTAGAAAAAACAAAACCTGCTTTTTTAAGCAGGTTTTGTTTTATCGTTATTTTTCAGACGGCCTTTGCTACACAAAATCATCATACTGTTCCACAAGGTTGCAAGATTTTTTTCAGCCTAATAGCCTATACCGAAGTGAGCAATCTATATTGAAACTTAAAGAGTAAAAACAAAAAGGACTTAACCGGAAAAACAGGTTAAGTCCCTAAATCTTTTGGTCGGAGTGAAAGGATTCGAACCTTCGACCCCTTGCACCCCATGCAAGTGCGCTACCAGACTGCGCCACACTCCGACTCGATAAGCTGTGAATTTTAGTTTCAAATACTGATTTTGACAAGTGTTTTTTAGGAAGGGAAATTTACTCGTTTGAAAATATTTGAATTATTTATACGCAAAAAAGGCCGTCTGAAATCGTTCAGACGGCCTTTGATTATTCAGTCAAATATCAAGCTTCAACCGGGATAATACCGATTTTAGCCTGCCATTGTTTTGGTGCAATGGCGTGAACCGATTCGCCGTTGCTATCCACCGCAACGGTTACCGGCATGTCTTTGACTTCAAATTCGTAAATCGCTTCCATGCCCAATTCTGGGAACGCCAAGACTTTAGATGCTTTAATGGCTTTGGCCACCAGATATGCCGCGCCGCCGACAGCCATCAGGTAAACGGCCTTGTTATCGGCAATGGCTTGGCAAGTCGCTGCGCCGCGTTCGGATTTACCGATCATACCCAAAAGACCGGTTTGCTCCAGCATTTGGCGGGTAAATTTATCCATACGGGTGGAAGTAGTCGGACCGGCCGGGCCAACAACTTCGTCACGGACTGGATCAACCGGGCCGACGTAGTAAATCAGTTTGTTGGTGAAATCCACCGGCAACTCTTCGCCTTTGTTGAGCATGTCAACCAGACGTTTGTGCGCGGCATCGCGGCCGGTCAGGATTTTACCGTTCAGCAACAATACGTCGCCGGTTTTCCATGTGGCTACTTCTTCTTTGGTCAGATTGTTGACATCGACACGTTTGCCGTTGTCAGGGCTGTAAGTCAAATCCGGCCAGTCTTCCAAAGACGGGGCTTCCAGTTTGGCCGGACCTGAGCCGTCCAATTCAAATTCGATGTGGCGGGTTGCCGCGCAGTTTGGAATCATGGCAATCGGTTTGGAAGCCGCGTGGGTTGGGTAGTCAAGGATTTTGACATCCAGCACGGTGCTCAAGCCGCCCAGACCTTGTGCGCCGATGCCCAAGGCATTTACTTTTTTGTAGAGTTCCAAGCGCAGGGCTTCGGTGGTAGACAATTCTGCACCGGAATCGGCTTTTTCTTTGAGTTCCTGAATATCGATATGGCTCATCAGGCTTTCTTTGGCCATCAACACTGCTTTTTCAGGCGTGCCGCCGATACCGATACCCAAGATGCCCGGAGGACACCAGCCTGCACCCATTTGAGGAACAGTTTTCAATACCCAGTCCACGATACTGTCTGATGGGTTGAGCATGGCCACTTTGGTTTTGTTTTCAGAACCGCCGCCTTTGGCCGCGCAAGTAACCTCAACTTTGTCGCCTTTCACGATTTCCATGTGTACAACGGCAGGGGTGTTGTCTTTGGTATTTTGACGTTTACCAGCCGGGTCGGTCAATACGGAGGCGCGCAGTTTGTTGTCAGGATAGGTATATGCACGGCGTACGCCTTCATTGACCATTTCCTGTACGCTCATCTCGGCATCCCACTGTACATCCATGCCCACTTTCAAGAATACGGTCGCAATACCGGTATCCTGACAAATCGGACGATGGCCTTCTGCACACATACGGCTATTGACCAAAATCTGCGCCATCGCATCTTTGGCGGCAGGGTTCTCTTCTTTTTGGTAAGCCTTGTACAAAGCCTGAATGTAGTCTTTAGGATGGTAGTAGCTGATGAATTGGAAAGCGTCGAAAATACTTTGGATAAAGTCTTCTTGCTTGATGACGGTCATGATTGTGTTCCTTTTCGGGAGTCATGGTAGGAAGGGTTTGTTTATTTTTTAAGAGACCGATTTTTCAGACGGCCTTCAATAGCGTAATAGTGCTTTCAAATGAATAATCCAGACAATATCATTTTCATACTTCATTGATTTAATTAGAATTTAATAACATATTAAATCACTTGGTTATTGATAACCTATATCTACTGGCCATTCACTTACATAGAAATAAAACTACATTATTTTTAAACGATAACCTTATTGCCAGGCCGTCTGAAAATGCTTGCCTTAAGTATCTGAGAAAAAATTTAGTAGCCTGTATTTAAAAGAAAACTACCTAAATTTCAGACGGCCTTTCTTATTCTCCAATACAATACACAATTGTAAAATCCATGTCATTTTCTCCCTCAATCTTCTTGACTGATATCAAACTTGTTTGATTTTCTGAAATTTTATAACAGTCTTTTCACTTGCTCACATATCCAAATATTATTCAATATATACAACAATCTATGCAAAATTATCTAACATATAATAATGATTTTTACTAGTAAATAGAAGAATATTTTAAAGTTTATAATAAAAAGTAATTTTATTTTACTTTTAAAATCAAATTTTTGTAATAATTTTGTCTAAATAATAGGCATATTTTGTTTACAATCTTTCCTCTATGAAACCTTAGATTGCTCCTATCTTCAAAACTACTAAATTCTGATACACTTCGACTCATAAAGATAAACATTGATTTTAAAAGAATTTCTGAGTAAATCACTTGGATATTTTCTCATACACAACATATGTAATAAAAATACAATTAATCAAATTATCCACTATTCCAACTTCCAATTTCACAGGAACAAACCATGAGTGAAAATTTGTTAACCCTGACCATAGACGGCCATGAAGTTAAAGCTTCCGCCGACTCGTCAATCATCCAAGCCTATGCCCATTCAGGCAATGCGATTACTGCCAATGTCGGCTGTATGGGTCAAGGCGTATGCGGTTCCTGCCGCTGCATGATTCGTAAAGAAGGCGAGCGCGAAGTAACAACTGCACTGGCATGCGAGACCAAAGTCGAAGAAGGCATGCAGGTCAGCTTCTTGGACTACTTCATTCCCGAGCATATCCAATATTACGACGTCAGCGAAATTGGTGATGGCTGGAACTGGTTGGACGATACCGCCAAAGCCTTCCCAGAAGCGCAAAATTGCCGTCATTGCGGCGGCTGTAATCGAGCCTGTCCTAAAGGTTTGCAAGTGGAAAACGGCGTAGCGCAGGTAGTTTCCGGCGATTTCAGTGCGGCTGCGCTGACCTTTGACCAATGCGTGATGTGCAACCTCTGCACCCTCTCCTGCCCTGAACACATCCGTCCGAACCACTTGGGCTTGTTCGCCCGCCGTATGAAAGCGGCGCGCACATTGCGTCCTGTGGATTTGATGCGCCGCCTGCGCGAAATCGACAGCGGCAAAATGAAAGTCGAATTTGAAGAGGAGTCAGTGTAATGGTTAACAAAATCCAAGGCATAGACTACGAAACTGCCCTTGCCAACCTGCGTGCGTCCTCATTGGAGCTGCGCGGCGATTTACCTGAAAAAAACGAATTACTGAGCCAATTTCACCCTGACTATCAGGCAAATGCACGTGTGAAACTGCCTATCGGCCCAAACCAAGGCGATTACTGCCATCCTGATTTGGCCAAACTCTTAATCAGTCAGCCTCTGATTGACGACTATAATTTGTCGGGTGCTGAACACTTGAACACTGACGTATTGGTAATTGGCGGTGGCGGTGCAGGCGCGGCAGCGGCATTGTCTGCGACTGAAGCCGGCGCACGCGTCATCATGGCGAACAAACTGCGTATCGGCGACAGTAATACCGTGATGGCCGAAGGTGGCATTCAAGCTGCGGTCGGCGCGGAAGACAGCCTGCAACAACACTTTGACGACACCATCAAAGGCGGCCACAACGTCGGCAAAAAAGAATTGGTTGCCCAGATGGTTACTGATGCGCCGTCCGCTATCCGCTGGCTGATTGGCTTGGGCATGACTTTCGACCTTGCCAAAGGCGCAGACAGTAATGGCATGTTGAGCCGCAAACGCGCAGGCGGTACGACCGTGCCGCGTATTTTGAGCTACCGCGACTTTACCGGCCTCGAAATGATGCGCGTACTGCGCGAAGCAGTCGAACTCGACGAAAACATCACCCAGCTCAACCGCCACCCCGCCATCGAATTATTGTCGGACGAACACGGACGCTGCGTCGGCGCGATTTTGTACGATTTGGAAAAACGCTCTTTGGTATTGGTTCACGCCAAAGCCGTAGTATTGGCAACCGGCGGCAGCGGACGCCTGCATTTGCAAGGTTTTGCCACTTCCAACCACTATGGCGCGACTGCAGACGGCCTGGTAATGGCTTACCGTATCGGCGCCAAACTGCGCGATGTCGATTCTTTCCAATATCACCCAACCGGCGTTGCCCACCCTCCACACTTGGCAGGCGCGCTGATTTCTGAAGCCGTGCGCTCCGCAGGCACCAAACTGGTCAACGGTTTGGGCGAACGTTTCGTTGACGAATTACAACCGCGCGACGTTGTTGCCGCTGCGATTCTGCGCGAATGCCGCGAAGGCCGCGGCGTGGTGCGCGACGGTCAAGTCGGCGTGTTCCTCGACACCCCGCGCCTGATTGCCAACGACCCCGATGTATTGAACCGTTTGGTAACACTCGGCCACGTCGCCCACAAATGCGGCATCGACCCTGCTGTTGAGCCGATGATGATTCATCCGACCCTGCACTATCAAAACGGCGGCGTAGAAATCAACGGCGACGGCGCGACCTGCGTGGAAGGCCTCTATTGCGCCGGTGAAGTAACCGGCGGCATCCACGGCCGCAACCGCCTGATGGGCAATGCGCTTCTGGACATCATCAGCTTCGGCCGCCGTGCCGGTAAAGCCGCGGCAAATTGTGGCCTGCCGCTGAAAAAAGTACGCGGCGGTGTCGGTCACGTCCACGATCTGCAACGCGAAATGACCCGCGCCGGTCTGACCAGCGACATCAAAGCCCCCGTTTTATATCCCGACTACGGCAAATTCGATTTGCGCGAACACGCCGGTTTGCAGGAGCAACAATCATGAATCAAGCCAATCAAAACTTACTGCATCCTTCCCGCCAAGTCGGCGCAGATTTAGCCGCGTGGCGCAAAGTAGGCGGCGGCGAAGGCTTGCTGGCTGCGCTTGCCGATCCACAAAGCATTGTTTCCAAACTGCAAGATGCCAATCTTTGCGGTATGGGCGGTGCAGGTTTCCCGACTTGGCGCAAATGGGAGGCTGCCGTTGCCGCCCAAAGCAAAAATGGCGACAAATACGTCGTCTGCAATGCCAACGAAGACGAACCGGGTACATTTAAAGACCGTGTACTGCTGGCAAATACGCCGCACCAAGTCATCGAAGGCGTCCTAATTGCCGCCGTTGCCTGCCGTGCCAATAAAGCGATTTTGTACGTCAATCCGCATCAAACCGACTCCATCGCTTCCATCACACCGGCCATTGAGCAATGGAAAAACAGCGATTTGTTTATCCGTATCGAAAACTACTTGGGTAAACCTTTAGACCTGCAACTGGTCGAAACTTCAGGCCGTTATATCGGCGGCGAAGAAACTGCCGTGATTTCATGGCTGGAAGGCGGTTTCCCCTTCCCTCGCCGCAAGCCGCCTTTCCCTGCCGAAAGCGGTGTCAACGGTGAGCCGACCCTTATCAACAATACCGAAACCTTCGCCAATATTCCGCAAATCCTTGCCAAAGGCGCGGAATGGTACAAATCTTTGGGTTTGGGCGATGCGGCCGGTACAAAACTCTACTCGCTCTCCGGCGACGTATTGAATCCGGGCCTGTACGAGCTTCCGATGGGCACGACCCTGCAATCGCTGATTTACGATCACGGCGGCGGTATGCTCGAAGGGCGCACGTTTAAAGCCGTCTTCACCGGCGGCCCGTCAAACACGCTTTTGACCGTAAAAGATTTGGACGTGCCTTTGGACTTCGTTTCCGTACGCGAACGCAAATCCAGCCTCGGTACCGGCGCGATGATTGTGATTTCCGAAGGCACCAGCGTGGTGCGCAAAGTGGCCGAGTATGTGGAATTTTTCGCTTCCAACTCATGCGGTCAATGCCCGCCGTGCAAAGGCGGCACATTCCAGCTTTCCCGCCTGCTCAACCGCGTGGACACCGGCATCGGCACTCCCGACGATCTGCGCGCCCTGCAAAGCCTGTGCCAACTGTTGCCACGAAGCGGTCGTTGCGGTTTGATTGACGGCGCGGTTACCGTGTTGCAAAGCTCGCTGCGCACCTTCCCCGAAGAGTACGGCCTGCCGCAAGAACAGGAATAAAACGGCGTTGTTTTCAGACGGCCTGTTACTGTAAAGGCCGTCTGAAAAACGATACCCTACTCCCATTCTCTTCTTTCCAAGATTGAAGAGAAACCCAATAAGAAAAATACCTTCCGAACCTACCAAAATACGTTCAGACAGGCTTAAGCGACACTCAGGCCGTCTGAAAACCGATTTCCCAATACTTCAATCCTCAAATTAGGAGATTCAACATGGGCTTCAAGCCAATTCCTGCTGCGGTCGCACTTGTGCTGACGCTGCTTATCTGGTTCGTTATCCCCGTTCCTCAAGGCGTATCGCCTGACGCATGGCATCTTTTGGCATTGTTTGTCGGCATCATTGCCGGCATCATCGGCAAAGCCATGCCTATCGGCGCAATGGCGATTTTGGGCATTACCTTGGTTGCACTGACCGGTGTGACCAACGAAAAAGCCGCCGACGCAACCAAAGACGCTCTGAGCAGCCTCAACAACTCGCTCATCTGGATGATTGGTATCGCCATCATCATCTCGCGCGGTTTGTTGAAAACCGGCTTGGGGATGCGTATCGGCTACCTGCTGATCTCCCTTTTCGGCAAACGCACGCTGGGCGTAGGTTACAGCTTGGCATTGGCCGACTTGGTCATCGGTCCGGTAACGCCAAGTAATACCGCGCGCGGCGGTGCAATCGTGCATCCGATTATGAAATCCATTGCCTTAAGCTTCGACTCCGATCCTGAAAAAGGTACGGAAGGCAAAATCGGCAAATACCTTTCACTGGTCAACTTTCACTCCAACGTGATTACCTGTCTGATTTTTATCACTGCCACCGCACCTAATCCGCTGGTAGTCGAATTGGTTGCCAAAGCCACTAATTCGGAAATCCAACTCTCTTGGGGTACTTGGTTCTTGGCGATGGTCGTACCCGGCCTGCTTGCTATGCTACTGATGCCGCTGGTGCTGTATTTCCTGTATCCGCCCGAAATCAAACAAACCCCCAACGCCACTGCATTGGCAAAAGAGCATTTGGCTGCCATGGGGCCGATGAAGCGTGAAGAAAAAATCATGCTGGGCATTTTCCTGGTTCTGCTGCTGTTGTGGGCGGGTATTCCTGAAATGCTATTCGGCGTGAAAGTGGACGCTACCGCCACCACCTTCCTCGGCTTGAGCCTGTGCCTGTTGACCGGCGTACTGACTTGGGAAGATGCGCTAAAAGAAAAAAGCGCGTGGGACACCATTGTTTGGTTTGCTGCCTTGGTTATGATGGCAAACTTCCTCAACAAACTGGGCCTCATCAGCTGGTTATCCGACTCCATGCAAAGCGGTATCGCCCACATGGGCTTGGGTTGGGAAGCCGGTTGTGCCCTGTTGATGCTGGCCTACCTCTACGCCCACTACGTTTTCGCCAGCGGCACGGCACACGTTACCGCCATGTTCGGCGCATTCTACGGCGCAGGCTTGGCCTTGGGTGCACCACCGATGCTGTTTGCCCTGGTTATGGCAGCCGCTACCGGCATCATGATGTCGCTGACCCACTACGCTACCGGTTCTGCACCTGTCATTTACGGCTCCAACTACGTCAACATGACCGAATGGTGGAAAGCCGGCTTCATCATGAGCGTGCTTGAAATCCTGATTTTCGGCACTGTCGGTATCTTGTGGTGGAAAGCCTTGGGCTATTGGTAATCCTTTAGCCGATTGAAAAATCAGGCTGTCTGAAACTCCAATTTCAGACGGCCTTTTGTTACAATTTCATTTTTACCGAACACACTCGATTACCGTGAAAATACTTATTCTCGGCAGCGGCCAAGTCGGCTCGACCGTCGCCCAAAACCTCGCCTCCGTTCCCAGCAACGACGTTACCATCATCGACATCGACGAAAAAGCGCTCAACCGCATCAGCAGCCGCCTCGATGTCCAAACCATCGTCGGCAACGGCGCATCGCCCTTTACCCTCGAACAGGCAGGCGCGGCGGACTCCGACCTCCTGCTTGCCCTGACCCGCAGCGACGAAACCAACATCGTTGCCTCCAAAATCGCCGCCGACCTGTTCAACATCCCCAGCCGCATCGCACGCGTACGCTCAAGCGAATACCTCGAATATCCGGTTGCCGGCAGCGACAACCCCGAAGAAGGCAGCCTCAACATCTTCGGCATTACCGAAACCATCAGCCCCGAACAACTGGTTACCGAACAACTTGTCGGCCTGCTCAACTACACCAGCTCATTGCAGGTACTCAGCTTTGCCAACGACCAAGTCCGCATGGTGATTGTTCAAGCCCGCAAAGGCGGTTTGCTGATCGGCCGTGAAATTGCCGACATCAACCAACACCTGCTCGAAGGCGTGGACTGCCAAATCTGCGCCATCTACCGCAACAACCGCCTGATCGTCCCTACCCCGCAAACCGTCATCATCGAAGGCGATGAAGTCCTGTTTGCCGCCGACATCAACAGCGTGGAAGCCATCATGCGCGAATTGCGTCCGAAAGAAGCGCGTACCCGCCGCATCATGATCGCCGGCGGCGGCAACATCGGCTACCGCCTCGCCAAGCAGCTCGAATCCAAATACGACATCAAAATCATCGAATACAAACCCCACCGCGCCGAATGGCTGGCCGAAAATCTGGACAACACCCTCGTCCTGCAAGGTTCCGCCACCGACGAAACCCTGCTGGATGAAGAATACATCGACGAAATCGACGTCTTCTGCGCGCTGACCAATGATGACGAAAACAACATCATGTCCAGTCTGTTGGCGAAAAACCTTGGCGCCAAACGCGTGATTACCATCGTCAACCGCTCAAGCTACGTCGATTTGCTCGAAGGCAACAAAATCGATATCGTCGTTTCCCCCCACCTGATTACCATCGGCTCCATCCTCGCCCACATCCGCCGTGGCGACGTCGTTGCCGTCCATCCTTTGCGCCGCGGTACAGCCGAAGCTATTGAAGTGGTGGTACACGGCGACAAAAACACTTCCGCCATCGTCGGCCGCCGCATCAGCGGCATCAAATGGCCAAGCGACTGCTACATCGCCGCCATCGTCCGCGGCGCAACCGGCGAGGTCATCATGGGACACCACACCGAAACCATCCTCCAAGACGGCGACCACATTATCTTCTTCGTTTCACGCCGCCGCGTTCTGCCGGAGCTGGAAAAACTCATTCAAGTCAAAATGGGCTTTTTCGGTTAAACCCAAAATCCGTTTGCTTGAAGCGATAAAAAGGCCGTCTGAAAACCTTTTCAGACGGCCTTTATTTCTTGTTTTATTTACGCTTTGGCAACACTGTTTTTACGACCAAACCAAACAAAACCAATCACACCCAATACAATCATCGGCACGCTCAACCATTGACCCATGGACAAACCCAAAGTCAGCAGGCCGAGATAGTCGTCAGGCTGACGGGCAAATTCGGCAATAAAGCGGAACAAACCGTAACCGCCCAAGAACAATGCCGCCGTTTGTCCGGCCGGACGTGGTTTTTTCGAGAAAATCCAAACGATGACAAACAGGCAAATGCCTTCAAGGGCAAACTGGTAAAGCTGAGACGGATGGCGCGGCAGCATGCCGTATTGTTGCAGCCATTCGGCCCACAAAGGATTGTGCGCCGCAGCCTCCGCATCTTCGTAACGCGCTTGCGGAAAACCCATTGCCCAAAAAGCATTGAGTTCGGTCACGCGTCCCCAAAGTTCGCCGTTGATAAAGTTGCCGATACGGCCGGAAGCCAAGCCCAGCGGTACGAGCGGCGCAACGGTATCCATCAATTTCAAGATACTGATGTTGTGCTTGCGGCCAAACAGCCACATGGCAACGACCACGCCCAAGAAGCCGCCGTGAAACGACATACCGCCTTCCCATACTTTGAAAATATCCAACGGGTTGGCAAGATAGTCGGAAAATTTATAAAACAAAACGTAGCCGATACGGCCGCCCAAGATGACGCCCAAGATACCCCAAGTCAGGAAATCGTCGAGTGTTTCTTTGGTAAACACAGAATTGCCCTGCGCGATACGGCGGCGGCCCAAAATCGTAAACAGGATAAAGCCGACGATATAGCTCAAGGCATACCAGCGGATGGCAAGCGGGCCGATGCTGATCAGCACCGGATCAAACTGGGGATGTATCATCATAATGTGTGTTCCTTATCTCAAAGGCCGTCTGAAAGCCTGAACTTTCAGACGGCCTGTATGCGGTGTCGGATGGTTTAACGCAAATCGCCAACCACATTCAAAATAGCAGACAGCATTGCCTCGCCCAAGCGCAGCGAGCGTTGGCCATTCCAGCCGAAATCGTCGTCCGGCAGGTTGGCATTGTCTTTAAACGGCATTTCCAAAGTATAGGCAAGGCAGTTGAAATGATTGCCGACCCAGTTGGTCGCCAAAGTCATGTTTGCCTGACCCGGCGCATCTTTGTCATAGCCGTAATCGTCTTGGAAATCTGGGCTGGCATTGAGCAACGCCAGTTTGAATTGGTCTTCCAAGGCTTCGATGCGCTCGTTGTAGTTCGGCACGCCTTCGGTACCGGCCACAAAGACAAACGGCAGACCTTCATCGCCATGAATATCCAAGAACAAATCCACGCCGGTTTCCATCATTTTTTCGCGGACGGCAAAGACTTCGGGGCTTCGCTCCAAAGTCGGTGTTTCCCATTCGCGGTTGAGGTTGGCGCCGGCGGCATTGGTGCGCAGATTACCCAAAACCGAGCCGTCCGGATTCATATTCGGCACAATGTAGAAAGTCGCGCGGTCAAGCAGCATGCGCGCGGTCGGATCTTGCGGATCAAGCAGACGGCCCAGCAAACCTTCGACAAACCATTCCGCCATGGTTTCGCCCGGATGTTGGCGAGCGATAATCCAAACTTTCATGTCGCTTTCGACTTGGTTGCCGATGGTCAGAAGATTGATGTCGCGGCCTTGAACGGTACTGCCCAAGTCGTCGATACGGCACAAACCGCTTCCCTGAGCATCGCCCAAAAGGTTCAAATGCTGCTCGTGGGAATAAGGCTCGAAATAAGCGTAGTAAACGCTGTTGGACAAAGGCGTATGGTTGATGGTCAACACGCCGTTTTCGTAGCTTGTTGGCACGCGAAACCAATTTTGGCGGTCGTAAGAAGCACAAGCCTGATAGTCCTCCCAGCCCAAAGGATACGCAGCGTCCGCCGCATTTTCAAAATGCATCACGCAGTTTTGATAGGCCGCACCCTGTAAACGGAAGTAAAACCATTGGGCAAACTCCGAAGCATTGTCGGGACGCAGGGCGAGGCGGATATCGGCAGGGTTGCTCAAGTCTTTGACAACGACCGAACCGGCATCGAATTGGGTGCTGATTTTCATCATGGGTATCCTTAGTAATCGGCGAAGAGGCCGAAGCAAACCGTCATTTTACCGTTTGCATGAGGCTGGTTTCAACCATTTAACTGATTTAACAGGATTTCAAGTGCTTGGAAATATTGTTTCAGACGGCCTTTGGGATTAAGATAAAGGCCGAAATCATGAAACAAGGTTGAAACCATGACCCAGCAACAATCTGTCTCCCCTGCCATCAAAGCGCGCGTCCTTGCCGAATCTTTACCTTATATCCGCCGTTTTTCCGGCTCCATCATCGTCATCAAATACGGCGGCAACGCCATGACCGAGTCGGCCTTAAAAGAGGGTTTCGCACGCGATGTCGTCCTGCTCAAACTGATCGGCCTGCATCCCGTCATCGTTCACGGCGGCGGTCCGCAAATCAATGAAATGCTGGAAAAAGTCGGCAAAAAAGGAGAGTTCGTTCAAGGCATGCGCGTGACCGACAGCGAAACCATGGACATCGTAGAAATGGTTTTGGGCGGACACGTTAATAAAGAAATCGTTTCCATGATTACCACCTTCGGCGGTCGCGCCGTCGGCATTACCGGCCGGGACAACCACTTCATCAAAGCAGAAAAACTCCTGATCGACACGCCCGAACAAAAAGGCGTGGACATCGGCCAAGTCGGCACAGTGGCCGATATCGACACCCGTTTGGTGGAAGGTTTGGTCGAGCGCGGCTGCATTCCTGTCATCGCACCCATCGGCGTAGGTCAAAACGGCGAAGCGTTCAACATCAATGCCGACTTGGTTGCCGGCAAACTGGCGGAAAAACTTCAGGCCGAAAAACTGCTGATGATGACCAATATTCCCGGCGTACTGGATAAAGAAGGCAAATTATTGACCACCCTGACGCCAAGCCGCATTGACGAACTGATTGAAGACGGCACGCTGTACGGCGGTATGCTGCCTAAAATTGCCTCTGCCGTCGAAGCCGCCAAAAGCGGCGTCAAAGCCACGCATATCATAGACGGCCGCGTTCCAAACGCCCTGCTCTTGGAAGTGCTGACCGATGACGGCGTAGGCTCGATGATTTTGGGAGCAGGCTAATCTGGTTTTCAGACGGCCTTATGCCTTATTTAATCAGCTTTTCACCCTAAAAAGGGTAAAAAATGTTACACTATACGGCTTATGTTTGTTTGAACGATATTGACGTGAAACAAACTTACAGTCGGTTTCATACCGACTCCGATGCCATACTTGGCAAAGACGGTATAATGTCTGCATTCATCAGACTTTGGCAATCATCCTTAAGGCCGTCTGAAACGTAACAAAGCTACTTTTCTTTTACTATCCTATTTGGAGATATTCATGAGCGCAATCGTTGATATTTTTGCACGCGAAATTTTGGACTCCCGCGGCAACCCTACTGTAGAGTGTGACGTATTGTTGGAATCCGGCGTCATGGGACGCGCAGCCGTACCTAGCGGCGCATCAACCGGCCAAAAAGAAGCTTTGGAACTGCGTGACGGCGACAAATCCCGTTACTTGGGCAAAGGCGTATTGAAAGCCGTTGACCACGTAAACAACCAAATCGCGCAAGCCCTCATCGGTATCGATGCCAACGAACAATCTTATATCGACCAAATCATGATCGAATTGGACGGTACTGAAAACAAAGGCAACTTGGGTGCCAACGCCACTTTGGCCGTTTCTATGGCCGTAGCACGCGCAGCCGCTGAAGATGCAGGCCTGCCTCTGTATCGTTACTTGGGCGGCGCAGGCCCAATGGCTCTGCCTGCTCCAATGATGAACGTTATCAACGGCGGCGAACATGCCAACAACAGCCTGAACATCCAAGAATTCATGATTATGCCTGTCGGCGCAAAATCTTTCCGCGAAGCCCTGCGTTGCGGCGCCGAAATCTTCCACGCACTGAAAAAACTGTGTGATGCCAAAGGCTTCCCAACCACCGTGGGCGACGAAGGCGGTTTCGCACCTAACTTGAACAGCCACAAAGAAGCCCTGCAACTGATCGTAGAAGCCACTGAAGCCGCAGGCTACAAAGCAGGCGAAGACGTATTGTTCGCCCTGGACTGCGCATCCAGCGAGTTCTATAAAGACGGTCAATATCATCTGGAAGCCGAAGGCCGCTCTTACACCAGCGCAGAATTTGCCGAATACTTGGAAGGCCTGGTTAACGAATTCCCAATCATTTCCATCGAAGACGGCATGGACGAAAACGACTGGGAAGGCTGGAAACTGCTGACCGAAAAATTGGGCAAAAAAGTTCAATTGGTCGGCGACGACTTGTTCGTAACCAATCCAAAAATCTTGGCCGAAGGCATCGAAAAAGGCGTGGCAAACGCATTGCTGGTTAAAGTCAACCAAATCGGTACATTGAGCGAAACCCTGCAAGCCGTTGACTTGGCCAAACGCAACCGCTACGCAAGCGTAATGAGCCACCGTTCCGGTGAAACCGAAGACAGCACTATTGCCGACTTGGCAGTTGCCACCAACTGTATGCAAATCAAAACCGGCTCCCTGTCCCGTTCCGACCGCATGGCGAAATACAACCAATTGTTGCGCATTGAAGAAGAATTGGCCGAAGCCGCCTACTACCCTGGCAAAGCCGCATTCTACCAACTGGGCAAATAAGCAAAATATAGGATATTGATTGTATGAAGTGGGTAACTTTTGTTTTAACCTTCGCACTTTTGTGCTGTCAGTACAGCCTTTGGTTCGGTAAAGGCAGTGTCGGGCATACGGAAGAATTGCAGGAGCAGCTCGTCCGTCAGGAGGAAAAAAACCAAACGCTCACTTTACGCAACAATTTCCTCAATGCGGAAGTTGAAGATTTGGCACACGGACAAGAGGCTATCGCCGAAATTGCCCGCGTCGAATTGGGCTATGTCCAAGACGGCGAAGTGTATTACCGAATCATCGACCGCCGCTAAACCCTGCAAAACAAAGGCCGTCTGAAAACATGTTTTTCAGACGGCCTTTTTTATCGCAATCGCTATATAATCACATATCCCAAAATCAAATCACACCCATCATGTATGACGTAAACACCCACGATGTCCGCCGATTCTTTGCCCACGTCTGGCAACACAGGCTCGCACCGCTCCAATTGGACGGCCTGCAACAAAAAGCTTTGCGCATTATCGAAGCCCATCCCGAATACGGACACTATCTCGAAGACATCGAACAATATTTAGATAAAGAATGGTTGCCCGAAGACGGAGAAAGCAACCCATTCCTGCATATGTCGCTACACCTTTCCCTGCAAGAGCAAAGTGCCATTGACCAGCCCCCGGGCATCCGTGCCATCCACCATCAACTTTGCGCCCGTTACAACGGCGACTGGGTCAAAGCCGAACACGATATGATGGAAGCCTTGGCAGAAACCATCTGGGAGGCGCAACGCTACGGACGAGGCCTTGATGTCAATGCCTACATGACTCGCTTACGGAAATTGGTCGGCTTAGGCCAAGAAGGAAAAGCCCGCCTCAATCCCCATGAGGTCGGCTTGATGGACACAAAGTAACTTATTTTCAGACGGCCTCAACCCATACAAATCCTTACGCTTGCCAAAGCCAACATTTCCATCTTTCATGCTAAATTACTTTTTTAAAATCCGCATCACAAGGAAAACAAAATGCTCCGCCCAACCCTTACCGCCCTACTCCTAGCCGCCTCCCTGCCCATTGCAGCAGAAAGCCTCAACTACAACATCGTTGAATTTTCCGAATCCGCGAATATGGAAGTGCCGCGGGACACCATGACCGCGCATTTCAGCGTCAACGCAGAAGGTAAAGACCGTCAAGCCGTCAACCAAGCCTTCATGAAGAAATTCAACCAGTTCAACAAAATCTCCCAAAACAGCAAATTTAAAGCCGAGCTGATGGAGCGCAACGCATCCCCGCGCTATCAATACACCAACGGCAAACGCACCCAAACCGGCTGGGAAGAACACGCCTACTTCAAAGTAGAAAGCAAAGACTTTGAAGCACTCAACCGCCTGATTGCCGACAGCATCAATATCGCCGTTTTGGAAAGCTCCTCATTTTCCGTATCCAAAGAAAAACGCGAAGAAACCGTCGACCAACTGAGCAAAGCCGTCATCCTGCGCTTCAAAGACCGCGCCCAAAATCTCGCCCAAACGCTCGGCTTCTCCAGCTACAAAATCGTTAAACTCAACTTAGGCCATATCGGCAACCGCCAAGTCGGCGGCAACTTTGCACACGCCAAAATGCTGCGTGCAATCCCTGCTGCAGAAGTGGCTGCAGGAATAGAAGATGGCATACCTGCTTCCCCCGGTTCGGAAGAGATCAGCCTGACCGTCAACGGCTCGGTGCAAATGTAGGATTTTCTTTGAAATCATTTTAAAGGCCGTCTGAAAGTATATTTTTCAGACGGCCTTTATAGTTTTTATTCACGCATAATCAGTCAATCTTAATATATTCCACCGACAGAATCTCTATAACCTCACGCCCTTCCGGTGTATTCAAGACAACTTCATCGCCTTCGCGTGCTTTAATCAGGCTGCGTGCCAAAGGGGAAATCCATGAGATTTTATTTTTAGCGGTATCGATTTCATCTACACCGACGATTTTGACGGTTTGTTCACGACCGTCTCCGCGCAATAAATCAACGGTGGCGCTGAAAAAAACCTGGTCCGTGGCTTCGCGCGCTTCAGGGTCGACGACAACGGCTGCTTCCAAGCGTTTGGTTAGGAAGCGGATACGGCGGTCGATTTCGCGCATACGGCGTTTGCCGTAAAGATAGTCGCCATTTTCGCTGCGGTCGCCATTGCTTGCCGCCCAGTTAACGATTTGGACGATTTCCGGGCGTTCTTTGTTGACCAGATGATAAAGTTCGTCTTTCAATGCCTGCCAGCCAGTAGGCGTGATGTAATTTTTGGTTTCGGTACTCATGATGTGTCTAAAACATAATTAAAGGCCGTCTGAACGTTAATTTTCAGACGGCCTTTATTGTAAGTCAATTTACTTTATTCTTCATCATCGCTATCGCTGATACTGATGCTGTGTTCCATTTTACTTGGATGTACTTTCAAGCCGCCACAACCTGATTTTTCGGTAGAGAGACGGTTCAGATATGCTTCATCGATATCGCCTGTTTGATAAACACCGTTAAAGCATGAAGAATCAAAGGATTCAATTTTTGAATTGAGTGCTTTGACTACTGCTTCCAAGTCTTCTAAGTTTTGGAAGACGATGCCATCCGCGCCAATTTCGGTTGCTATTTCTGCTGCGCTGCGGCCGTTTGCAATCAGTTCTTCACGGGTCGGCATATCGATGCCGTACACATTCGGATAGCGTACTTCAGGAGCGGCAGAAGCAATGTAGACTTTGCGTGCACCTGCCGCGCGTACCATTTCGACGATTTCACGGCTGGTCGTACCGCGTACAATGGAATCATCCACCAATAAAACGCTTTTGCCGTTAAACTCGGTTTCCATCGGGCTGAGTTTTTGGCGTACTGATTTTTTGCGTGTTGCTTGGCCAGGCATAATAAAGGTGCGGCCAATGTAGCGGTTTTTAATCAGACCTTCGCGGTAAGGTTTTTCGAGATGAACGGCAAGCTCCATCGCGCTGGGTCGGCTGGTATCGGGAATCGGCATCACGACATCGATATCATCGACAGGCAGCTCGCGTTTGATTTTTTCTGCCAAAGATACGCCCATATCCATACGGGACTGATAAACGGAAACGCCATCGATGACGGAGTCTGGGCGGGCAAAATAAACATATTCAAAAAGACAAGGGCTTAATTTGGCTTTCTCGCTGCATTGACGGGAAATAATCGTGCCGTCAAAACCAATAAATACGGCTTCGCCCGGCTGGATATCGCGTTCCAAATCATAGGCAAGTGCATTAAAGGCAACGGATTCGGAGGCAACAGCATACGATTTTTTGCCGGATTCATCGGTTTGCGAACCCAAAACCAACGGACGGATACCGAAAGGATCTCGGAAAGCCAGCATGCCGTATCCTGCAATCATGGCTACAACACCGTATGCGCCGCGCACCAAACGGTGCACTTCGGAAACGGCGTTGAAAATATTGTCGATGGTAAGTTGATAAGGGGCTGTATTTTTAGAGACTTCGCGGCGTAATTCGTGTGCGAATACATTGAGTAGGACTTCAGAATCGGAGCTGGTATTAACGTGGCGCAGGTGTTTGTTGCATACGTTTTCATAGAGCTCTTCGGTATTGGTCAGATTACCATTGTGTGCCAAAACAATGCCGAATGGGGAGCTGACATAAAACGGCTGGGCTTCTGCACTGCTGCCCGCATTGCCTGCAGTCGGATAGCGGACATGTGCAATGCCTGCATTACCGACCAAGTCGCGCATATTACGGGTACGGAACACTTCGCGCACCATGCCTTTGCCCTTGTGCATATGAAATATATTGCCTTCGGCAGTAACAATACCTGCTGCGTCCTGACCACGGTGTTGCAACATCTGCAAACCATCATACAACATCTGATTGACCGGCTCATGACTAACCAAACCTAATACACCACACATATCGTGCTTCTCCGAGTTTGAAGATTAAATGGGTAAGCTGTCATTATAAAATAATTTAGATGAGTTTGCTCGAATTGTTGACAATATGATGTCAAATTTACGCAAATAAAAACGGATTCAGACGACCCATAGGCCGTCTGAATCCGTCAAACTCAATCATCCAATTCTTCAACTTCAGCTGCTTTACCCGAAAGATGCGGCATTGCGGTATCTTTTCCAGGCAGATAAGGCATCGCAGCATCGGCAAGTGATTCAAAATACGGAATCGTATGCGAGCTTTGCCACTCTTCCGTTTTCGGCAAATCAGTGTGTGAAAAAACCATCACTGCCAGTGTCACTAAAATCACACCTTTCACAGCACCGAATACGCCGCCAAGCAAACGGTTGATGCTTCCTAAACCAACGGCAGACATCAAACTGCTCAACAGCGATCGTGCCAGTTTCTGCAACAGCCATGCCAGAAAAAACACAGCGGCAAAACCCATGGCAACCGCCAAGGAATGCGGTTCAACCGATTTAAAGACCACATCGGCAAACGGCACAGCGAGCGTTCGGGCTGCAATGAACGATACCACCCACGCCACCATCGCCCCTGCTTCCGCAATAATACCCCGTGTCAACGAGACAATGATGCAGATGACGATGACGGCGGCAGCCAATAAATCGGCAACAGGCAAATTACTCACTGGTCACCTGACCGGCAATGCCATGTACACGCAATTTGTTCAAATCGCGCTCTGCATCGCGTGCATTTTTATAACTGGCTGATTTCACGCGATACACCTTACCTTTATCGGTCATCACTTCAGTAATGGTCGAATCGATACCTGCGGCTTTCATTTTACGTTGCAGGCTTTGTGCGCGTTCTTTTTCAGCATAACCAGCCTGAATAGCGGCCTTTTTAGCAGGTTTAGCTTCTGCTTTTTCTTTTTCAGCTTTAGGTTTGGCTTTTTCAGACGGCTTCTCGGCAGTTTTTACCTTATCGGCTTTTTCTGCTTTGGCCGTTTCTGGTTTAGCTTTTTCATTTTTTGGTTTTTCAACTTTGGCTTCTGCTTTCTTAGTAGGTTCGGCCTTGTCTTTTACGCTGTCTTTGCTGTTTTTGGCAGATTTACGCTCGGCAATGGCTTTCTCTGCTTTTTCCAATTGTGCTAATTTATTGCGTTCAGCAGCAGCTTCACGCTCTGCTTTTTCAGCACGCGCTTGAAGTGCACGTTTTTTAGCAGCCAATGCGTTTTCTTTTTCATCCGCTTCCTGTTGGGCTTGTGCCTTGCGTGCCGCAGCACGTTGTTCTGCCTGGCGTTGGCGGCGTTCTTCGGCTCGGCGCTCCGCAGCTTCGCGTTTGGCGGCCTCAGCTCGTTGAATACGCTCAGACTCTTCCAAACCTTTAATATTGCCGTCATCCAAAGTATCATTAATCAAAACCAACGGTTCGCCGACATCTTCGGGAGCAGACTCACGGTTTGGCTTCAATACTTCAACCGGCGCATTGTCTTCTTCGTCGCCGGCATTTTGAGGTTTGCTTTGCGCTTCGGCATCCGCATGGCGGGCTGCTTCTTCAGCCATCGCAACATCCTCTTTATTCGGCTCTAAAACAACGGCCTTGCTCGGCTCATCAGCCGTTTTGACTTGGCTCTGACCGACAGGTGCTTCTTTAAACGGTGAATTTTTATCGTCGCCGGAAGTCAGTGCCAGACCGAACAGCATACCCGATGCCACCACCAAGCCGGAGGCTAAGACCAAGCGACGGCGGTTGCGACGTTTGAGTTGTTCGTAACCGTCTAAATCGTATCCGTTTGGAGTTTCTTTTTGTTTATTGTCGGACATGATAATTTCCTCGTTAGTGTTCTTTCAAAACAGCCATTACATCGGCAACAGTATGGAATGAGCCGAAAACAACGATTCTATCATTTTCGGTTGCTTTAGCCAAAGCAGCGCGGTAGGCAGCAGCGACAGTTTCAAAAACATTTACATTGTCGATGCCGTGTTCAGCCAGTTTGGCCTGCAAAGCCTCTATCGTCATACCGCGCGGTACATCTAAAGGCGCGATGTTCCACTCGTCAAACTGATCTTTAACGATTTCCAGCACGCCATCAATATCTTTGTCGGACAACATACTGAATACAGCAGTACGTTTTTGGGCAAAGGCAAGGTTAATCAGACTGCGGCGCAAAGCACGGGCTGCGTGCGGATTGTGGCCGACATCCAAAACCACCAGCGGACGGCCGGGCAAAACTTGGAAACGTCCAGGATTCTCAACCAACAGCAAACCGCGTTTAATCGCGCCGATATCAACCGGCAATTGTTCGTTCAAACATTCCAACACAGTCAATGCACATGCGGCATTAGACAACTGATAGGCACCGCGCAAAGCAGGAAACGGCAAGGAATTGCGGTTACGGCTTTGGCCGTCTGAAGATTGCGGATGGAAGCGGTAGTTCCACTGTACGCTTTCCATTGACGCAAAATCAAAATCTCGCTGAACCATCAACAGTTTTGCGCCAATTTCTTCTGCGTGTTTGACCAATGATTCAGGCGCAGGATTCTGACCGCATACGACAGGTTTGCCGCTACGGAACACTCCGGCTTTTTCAAAACCGACCTGCTCGACAGTATCACCCAAAAATGCCTGATGGTCCAAATCCACGCTGGTAACAACCGAGCAGTCGCCATCGAATACGTTCACAGCATCCAATCGTCCGCCCAAACCAACTTCCAAAATCATTACGTCCACATTTTCACGCATGAAAATATCGACGGCCGCCAAAGCATTAAACTCAAAATACGTCAGCGAAATTTCGCCGCGCGCCGCTTCGATACGCTCAAATGAGGAAACAATCAATTCATCTGAAACCGGCTGAGTGTTGATGGCGATTCGTTCGTTGTAACGCAGAAGATGAGGACTGGTCAGCGTACCGACTTTAAAACCGGCTTCTTTATAAATATGCGACAAATAGGCACATACGGAACCTTTGCCATTGGTACCCGCCACCACCACGACAGGACATTGCGGCACCAAATTCATGCGTTTTTTCACTTCTCCCACGCGTTCCAAACCCATATCAATAAGGCCGGAACTATGGGCAGTCTCCAAATGAGAAAGCCAGTCTTGTAATGTTTTCATTAGTATTTATCGCTTCAAAAGGCCGTCTGAAACAGCCGTTTAATCCATATCTGCTGCAAGTTCTGCTTTGTCTTCTTTTTCACGGCACCAGCGCGCCCACACTTTCAGACGGCGGTAGGCATCGCGGTCGGCCATATCGGGCAAGATGCAGTGTTTGATCATTTTTCCGTCAACATTCCATTGCAAAAACAAAGCATAAACCGTCAACATACTGCTGTCTTGCAAAACCGCGCTTCTTCCCTCTTCCTCGTCATTCAAGTAAACCGTCGCACGGTATTGGCGGTCGATGATGATTTTTCTGACCGAATTTTGAGCATGAAAATTAACGCTGTGCCATGCATAGGCAAAACTGCCGGCCAATGCCGCCAAACCCAACCACATCATCCAGCCGTAAAACTCGGCAAGGCATAAGGCCAACGCCGAAAGGTGTAAGAAAACAATCAGAATTTTCAAAGAACGCGAGGGCTTTAAGGCCGTCTGAAAACTTCTCACGGCTTTACATCATATTGTCGAAAACAGGCGTAATGTTCAATTCCGCCTCTTCCATATCCAAAACCATATCGTGGATTTCGGTATCGAAAAATTCCCAAAAAGCCTTCAAGCTCATGTCTTGCGGCCATTTGCTTTTATCAATGTCCCAGCCTGCCAATTCGGCTTCAAAAATCTGCTGGTAGCGTTCGTCAAAATAAGAAATGACGGATTCGGGTTCGTCAAATTGCGGCACAAGGAATACGGAGCAGTTGGTGCGCAGTTGCTCGACGGTCAAGTCGGGCATATTTTCATCGGCGGATTTCAGCCATTCCAAAAAACGGGCGGTCGGCTTCAGCACAACAGCAGTACGGTCAACAAAATACATTATTTTCAACTTTCAAAATCATTCAAACCGATCATGCCGTCTGAAATTTCAGACGACCCGAGTTTAATGTGTCATCACCTGTTGCAGGAATTGTTTGGCACGCTCGTGTTTCGGATTGGTAAAAAATTCTTCCGGCGTTTCGTCTTCCAAAATCTGGCCTTTATCGACAAAAATCACACGGTCGGCGACTTCGCGCGCAAAACCCATTTCATGGGTTACACACATCATGGTCATGCCGCTTTCCGCCAAGTCTTTCATCACTTTCAATACTTCGCCGACCATTTCAGGGTCAAGCGCAGAAGTCGGCTCGTCAAACAACATCACGCGCGGCTCCATCGCCAAACCGCGTGCAATCGCCACACGCTGCTGCTGACCGCCGGAAAGCTGACCGGGCAGCGCATCTTTTTTATGCGCCAAGCCGACACGTTCCAAAAGCTCCATCGCTTTCTTTTCCGCCTCTTCACGGCTTTGGTTTTTCACTTTCATCGGAGAAAGAATAATATTTTCCAAGACAGTCAAATGCGGATACAGATTGAACCCTTGGAACACAAAGCCCACTTCTTCGCGCACTTTGTTCAAATCGGTTTTCGGATCGGCAACATTGATGCCGTCCACCCAAATCTCGCCGCTTTCAATGCGCTCGAGTTGGTTTACCGTACGAATCAGCGTAGATTTGCCACTACCTGAAGGGCCGCATACAACGACCACTTCGCCTTGTTTGACTTCCAGATTCACGCCGTTGATAACGTGCAAATCTTTAAAATGTTTGTGTACATTTTTGAATTTAATCATTATTTCTTTCCAAACTGCCAAAATTTTCGGGGCTTAAGTTTCGCTTGCCGCTGCCAAAGCAAAGGAATGGCCGTTTCAAGCCAAAAACGGCAGCTGACTATGCCGTCGGAGGTTCCACCTTGATTGTACCGATTGACTTTAAATTGCTCTTCCCTATCGAGACGATGCCCGGTCAATACCCAAACTGCGCCGATAATTGCCGCTTCAAAACGGCGCCGCTCAGGCGGCATATCCTTACCGGAAAAATACTGCGCCAACTTGCGCCACAAATATGAATTACCTAGAAACCCCCATTGAATAGGAGGTTGCTTAAAAATTGCCATCACTGTTTCAGACGGCCTTTTGAACCAGATAATTGCTCAATGCCACATATTTTTCAGCGGCAATGTGTTCTGCCCTGTCCTGCGGATTGATGCCAACTGCCTGCAAATCATCATCGCCTGCAAGTTCCTTCAAATTATTGCGTATGGTTTTACGGCGTTGATGGAAAGCCAGTTTCACCAGTTTGGCAAAATGTTCAAAATCTTCCGCTTTACCGATGCGGTGTTTCACCGGAATCATGCGCACGACGGCCGAATCTACTTTCGGCGCAGGATCAAAGGATTCAGGCGGTACTTCAATCAACATTTCCATATCGAAGAAATATTGCAGCATCACGCCCAGACGGCCATAGTCGTTGGTTTTCGGCTGAGCCACCATGCGTTCGACCACTTCTTTTTGCAGCATAAAGTGCATATCGATCACATCGTCCGCCACTTCGCTCAATCGGAACAAAAGCGGCGTGGAAATATTGTACGGCAGGTTGCCGACAATTTTTTTCTTGCCTTCAATGCTGTTGAAATCAAACTGCAATACATCGCCTTCGTGTATCACCAATTTATCTGCAAACGGCAAGGTTTTCAGACGGCGTACGATGTCGCGGTCGATTTCGCAAACATGCAGGCGGTTGAGTTTTTTCGCCAAAGGCTCGGTAATGGCAGCCAAGCCCGGGCCGATTTCAATCACGATATCATCAGGCTGCGGTCTGACCGCGTTGACAATATCGCTAATAATCCGCGTATCCTGCAAAAAATTCTGCCCGAAGCGTTTCCGGGCCTTATGTTCTTTCATATCTTTCTTCAAGCAAGCTGTTTAAGGCAGTATTGTAACTGAAACAGGCGTTTTTGTCGGCACGCTTTCAGACGGCATTTGCCTAATTTTAAGCAAACGGCGGCGCTTCCAAACCCAAAGATTTCAGTAGCTGAGCAGTCTCATAAACCGGCAAACCCATCACGCCCGTAAAACTGCCCTGCAAATGCTCGACAAATACGCCGCCCAAACCCTGAATCCCATACGCACCGGCTTTGTCCATCGGTTCGCCGCTGGCAACATAGGCTGCAATCTCCTCAGCCGTCAACGTTTTAAAGCGCACTTCGCTCGTCTGTACCACATCATGGCGCACGCCTTGCCAATAAACGCATACAGCCGTCAATACTTGATGCGTCCGTCCCGACAAGCGTTCCAGCATATCGACCGCATCCGCCTCGGATTCCGGTTTACCCAAAATAGCCGCACCATCCGCCACCGTCGTATCCGCTGTCAATACAGCAAACTCAGGCTCTTGATCATGAGCAGCAAACCATTGCGCCACCGCTGCCTGATTTTTCTCGCATGCCATACGGCGCACATACTCTACTGCGGCTTCGCCTTCTTTAGGAGTTTCATCAATATCCACAGGAAGGCGGTGTACCGTAAAACCCAAATTCTCCAAAATCTCACGACGACGCGGACTGCCCGAAGCCAGATAAATTGCGTTCATTGTATTGAACTTCCTTATTTTGAAATTTTATGCTGTCCGGACAGGCGGACATAATGCGCAGAGGAATACGTCAAAAATTCCTTTTCCTCATCAGTCAGCGGACGCACTTGTTTCACAGGCGAGCCGACGTATAAAAAACCGCTTTCCAAACGCTTGCGAGGAGGCACCAAACTGCCCGCGCCTATCATCACATCATCTTCGATAACCGTATCATCCAAAATAATCGAGCCCATGCCCACCAACACACGATTCCCAATTCGGCAGCCATGCAGCATGACCTTATGCCCAATCGTCACATCATCGCCGATAATCAAAGGCGAACCGTCAGGCTTCGCCGCATTCTTATGCGACACATGCAAAACGCTGCCATCCTGCACATTGCTGCGCTTGCCGATAGAAATACTGTTCACATCGCCGCGCAATACGGCATAAGGCCAAACGGATACATCTTCCGCCAGCGACACTTCGCCAATCACTACCGAAGTCTCATCTACAAAACAAGACTCATCAACCGACGGCACATAATCCAAAAACGCACGAATAGAGTTTGCCATTTCCAATAATCCTTTTCTCAAAACCAAAACTGATCAGGCCGTCTGAAAACACGGCGTAAAACGATTTTATACTACAACAATACGAAATCAAGCCAAAAAATCATCAAAAGGCCGTCTGAAACAGTTTTCAGACGGCCTTTCATCATAAACCCTTTATCTTGGCTTACGACTATTTATCATTAGCGCCCCAACTATATTTTATGGAATAATCGTCTTCATTTGATTGATGGAGAAGCCGATGGAGACAGGTTCGGGAAATTATGCAGCGCCCCTATTGGTCGTCGGCTGCGTCGTCTTCGGCTTGGGCAGTTTGATCGTCAAATTTGTCGATGTCGGCTCTTACGCCATCGCATTCTGGCGCTTGCTGATTGCCGCCCCTATATTCTTCCTGCTAGGGCGTTTTTTCAGACAAAAAATGCCCACAAAAAGAAAAACGGTCGGCTACGCAATCTTATCCGGCGTTTTCCTCGCATTCGACCTCGCTCTGTGGCACGAAAGCATTCACGCCGTAGGCCCCGGCATTTCCACCTTGCTCAACAGCCTGCAGATTTTCTTTTTAGCCGCCATCGGCTTCTTCTTTTATTCGGAACGTCTAAGCACCCTGCAAATTTTAAGTTTGATATTGGCCACCATAGGCGTAGCCTTAATCGGCAGTCCAGAGTTCGGTCATAACGACAATGCCGCATGGGGATTTATCAGCGGCGTAGTGTCCGGTGCCATGCTGGCCCTGTCTATGGTTTTCGTACGTAAAACCCATGAACAGGAAAAAGTCGGTTTGTTTCCGCTGATGATGATTTTAAGCTTCGGAGGCGCAATAGCGCTGATCATCCCATCGCTGCTATTCGATGCTGCACATCTCTATCCCAAAACTTTAAACGATGTGATTCTAGTCTCCATCTACGGCATCATCATGCAATGCTTCGCTTGGGCATTGATTGCTTACGCCATCCCGCTTTTATCCTTGTCACTAACCGGCCTACTACTGCTCTCCGAACCAGTTGCCGCCATGTTGATCGATTATTTCTGGCTGGATAAACCGATTAATATCGTCCAATGGAGTGGCGCCACTTTAACTTTATTAGCGATTTATTTAGGTTCGTTAAAAGACAAAAAATAGATACAAAAAAGGCCGTCTGAAAAATTTCAGACGGCCTTTTAATCTGTTATTGCTTATTTGATACTGGTACCGATACGGCTGAGTTCGCCAAAGTTCATCCAAACGAAGAAGGCTTTACCGACGATCAGTTTGTCATCGACAAATCCCCAATAACGGGAGTCGGCGCTGTTGTCGCGGTTGTCGCCCATTGCGAAATAACGGCCTTCAGGAACTTTACAGATAAAGCCATTACCGTCTTCTGCGTATTCGCAATTTTCCAAACCGCTTGTTTCAAGCGAGTAATTGCTTTCAGGCATCACTTCGGAGGTGTATTTGTTCAATACGGCAATGGATACGGAAGGCTGACCGGCCTCTTTGACCACATCAAAGTTTTTGCCGTTCAAGACCGTCTGAAAACGCTCAAGCGTATGAATCATAGATGGATCAGTATCATCTGCGTACTGATAATTACCGTTTGGTTTTTCGGGAATAATTTCACCATTAACAGTCAAAACCTTATCACGATATTCCACAACGTCGCCCGGAATACCGACGATACGTTTGATGTAATTCATCTCAGGCTGAAGTGGGTAATTGAACACCACGACATCGCCTCGGGCAATGTTGCCGACTGGAATAACGACCTTATTCAAAATCGGCAGGCGGATACCGTAAGAGAATTTGTTCACCAAGATAAAATCGCCTTTAACCAAGCCAGGACGCATGGAGCTGGACGGAATTTGGAATGGCTCGGCAATAAAGCTGCGCAACACAAAGATAACCAAGATGATGGGGAAAAAGCCGCCCATGTAGTCGGTAAAATGCGCATTGTCTTCGCCGGTATCACTTTTTTTCAGACGGCCTTTATGGATTGCCCAAACAATGCCGGTAAACACGACAAACACCAGCAATACGGCGGTAAAGCTCATAAAATCGGACAAAATGCCGAATACACCAACCATGCACAGGAGGTAACTCCATTGCAGGCCGGAGCTCCATTCGCCGTTTTCCTGACGCTCTTTGCTGCTTTTGAAGTTAAGAACCAAACCGGCCAGCAGCACAACGATTGCGCCTAAAGTCAGATTTATACTCATTATTTATCACTCACTTGCAGAATCGCCAAGAATGCGCTTTGCGGGATTTCCACGTTGCCCACTTGTTTCATGCGGCGCTTACCTGCTTTTTGTTTTTCGAGAAGTTTTTTCTTACGCGTAATATCACCGCCGTAACATTTCGCCAAAACGTTTTTACGCAGGGCTTTGACGTTTTCGCGGGCGATAATCTGGCTGCCGATGGCGGCTTGGACGGCGATGTCGAACATTTGGCGCGGAATCAGTTCGCGCATTTTTGATGCCAGCTCACGACCGCGGTGAACGGCGCTTTGTCGGTGGACAATCAGACTCAGGGCATCGACTTTTTCGCCGTTGACCATAATGTCGAGCTTAATCAAATCAGACGGTTGGAACTCTTTGAAATGGTAGTCCAACGAAGCATAACCGCGTGAAGTCGATTTAAGCTTGTCGAAGAAATCCATTACGACTTCGTTCATTGGCAAATCATAAGTCAGCATGACTTGGCGGCCCATGTATTGCATATTGACCTGAACGCCGCGCTTTTGGTTACACAAAGTCATGACGTTGCCGACATATTCCTGAGGTACAAGAATGGTCGCAGTGATAATCGGCTCAAGAATGGTTTCGATGGTACTGATTTCAGGCAGTTTGGACGGGTTTTCAACTTCGATTTTCTCGCCGTTTTTCAACATGACTTCATAAACCACCGTTGGCGCAGTGGTAATCAAGTCCATGTCAAATTCACGCTCCAAACGTTCCTGAACGATTTCCAAGTGCAACAGGCCCAAGAAGCCGCAACGGAAGCCGAAGCCCAATGCTTGGGAAACCTCAGGCTCAAATTTCAACGAAGCATCGTTCAGCTGCAATTTTTCCAAAGCGTCACGCAAGGCTTCATAGTCGTGGCTCTCCACGGGATAAAGGCCGGCAAATACTTGGCTTTGTACTTCTTGGAAGCCGGGCAGCGGCTCAGAAGCGGGGTTGGCAACCAAAGTAACCGTGTCGCCGACTTTCGCCTGTCCCAATTCTTTCACTCCGGTAATCAAAAAGCCTACTTCACCAGCTTTGAGTTCTTGTTTTTGAACTGATTTTGGTGTGAAAACGCCCAGCTGCTCAACCTGCGTTTCCGCCTTGGTGCTCATAAAGCGCACTTTGTCTTTCAGCTTGATGGTGCCGTTTTTCACACGAATCAACATAACTACGCCGACGTAGTTATCAAACCATGAATCAACAATAACCGCTTGCAACGGCGCATTTTCATCACCGGTCGGCGCAGGGATTTTGGCAACGATTTCTTCCAAAACATCTTCCACACCAATGCCGCTTTTGGCAGAACATTGAACCGCACCAACGGCATCAATACCGATGATGTCTTCAATTTCCTGCTCCACGCGCTCGGGTTCTGCGGCAGGCAAGTCGATTTTGTTCAAAACGGGCACAACTTCCACGCCCAAATCAATCGCGGTGTAGCAGTTCGCCACGGTTTGCGCTTCTACACCTTGCGACGCATCGACCACCAAAAGTGCGCCTTCACAAGCCGACAGTGAACGAGATACTTCATAAGAGAAGTCAACGTGTCCCGGCGTGTCAATCAGGTTGAGTTGATACACCTGCCCGTCGCGTGCTTTATAGTTGAGCGCGGCGGTTTGCGCTTTAATAGTAATGCCGCGCTCTTTTTCGATGTCCATGGAGTCGAGCACCTGCGTACTCATTTCGCGCAAATCCAAGCCGCCGCAGTATTGGATGAAGCGGTCGGCAAGCGTCGATTTGCCGTGGTCGATGTGGGCAATAATGGAGAAATTCCGTATGTTTTTCATATTGTTATTAAGATAAATGCAATTAAAGGCTGAAAGGCCGTCTGAAAAAACAGGGATTCGGTTTTCAGACGGCCTTAGAATAAGGTTGAATCGTTCCGTATTCTAACGGAAATTCAACGCTTTTGCATGATTTTATAGCGATTTGACAATCTCGGTCACCATCTTCGCCGAGCTGACGGCAGCCGTTTTCAAAAACTCTTCAAAGCTGATGTCCGCTTTCTCATCTGCCGAATCGGATACAGCCCGAATAATCACAAACGGCACTTCCAACTGGTGACAGGTCTGCGCAATCGCCGCAGCTTCCATTTCTACTGCTTTAACGTCAGGGAAATGACTGCGGATTTCCGCAACACCTTCGCTGCTGTGTACAAAACGGTCACCACTAACAATCAGTCCTTGCGTTACGGCCGCACCTTCAAACACTTGTGCCGCCTTTTCTGCTTGGCGAATCAGGTTTTCATCCGATGCGAACACAGCAGGAAGTTGCGGTACTTGCCCCCAAACATAACCAAAAGCCGTTACGTCAACATCATGATGCGCCACAGTTTCACCGATGACCACATCGCCGACCTTCAATCCTTTGCCCAAACCACCTGCACTGCCGGTATTGATGACGCAATCCGGTGCAAACTGATGAATGACCCAAGAAGTCGAAACCGCTGCATTGACTTTGCCGATACCGCTCAAAACCAATACCATGCGTTTTCCGGCCAACTCGCCTTCATATGCCGAGAATTTACCGAAAGACACATGCTTGACATTGGCCATGCTTTCACGCAAAAGCTCGATTTCCTGTTCCATTGCGCCGACCACGGCAATTGTTTGTACTGACATCTCGTTACCTTTCCATTCACTAATCGGGCAACATTATAACAGCAGAATTTAAAATCACAGGGATGCTGAAAAATCTGCTATATTCCCAGCACGACACTCAATTTAAAACAGATAGCCACTCTAGTGGCAAAACAGCAAATAATGATTGCTTCTGTTATAATTATTCTCAATAAAATAACTTAACATTAACTATCTGAATTCTTATGTTTGACGAAAATACTCCGGGCGCAAAAGAAGAATTGTTCACTTGGCTACGCCACATGAACAAATACAAAGGCTCCGACCTTTTCATTACCACTAATTTCCCGCCGGCCATGAAAGTGGACGGCAAAATCATGCGGCTGACCGATGAGCCGTTAAGCGCTGAAAAATGTATGGAAATCGCTTTTTCGATTATGTCTTCCAAACAAATCGAAGAATTTTCTACCACCAACGAATGCAATTTCGCCATCAGTCTACCCGATACCAGCCGCTTCCGTGTCAATGCAATGGTTCAACGCGGCGCAACTGCTTTGGTGTTCCGCTCCATTACCAGCAATATCCCTAAATTTGAAACGCTCAATCTGCCACCGATTCTGAAAGACATTGCCCTCAGAAAACGCGGCCTGATTATTTTTGTCGGTGGTACAGGTTCGGGCAAGTCCACTTCCCTTGCCTCCCTTATCGACTATCGAAACGAAAACAGCTTCGACCACATTATCACCATCGAAGACCCGATTGAGTTTATCCACCAACACAAAAACTGCATCATTACCCAACGTGAAATCGGCGTAGATACCGAAAATTGGCCGATTGCATTGAAAAATACCCTGCGCCAAGCACCGGATGTTATCCTGATTGGTGAAATCCGAGACCGCGAGACCATGGACTACGCCATTTCCTTCGCGGAAACCGGCCATTTGTGTATGGCGACACTGCACGCCAACAGTACCAACCAAGCGCTCGACCGCATCATCAACTTCTTCCCCGAAGAGCGCCGTACCCAGTTGCTAACCGACTTATCGCTCAACCTGCAAGCCTTTATTTCACAACGACTGATTCCCCGTGAAAGCGGACGGGGTCGTGTGGCGGCGGTTGAAGTTTTGCTCAATTCGCCAATTATTGCCGACTTGATTCAAAAAGGCGAAGTCCACAACATCAAAGAAATGATGAAAAAATCAACCGGCATGGGCATGATCACTTTTGACCAAGCCTTGTATGATTTATATGAAAACGGCGATATCAGCTATCAAGACGCTATTAAAAATGCCGACTCCTCCCATGATTTGCGCTTAGATATTCAATTACGAAGCCGTCGTGCACAAAATGCCGGTCCGGATTTAGAATTGATTTAACAGCTTCCAAGCATAAAAAAAGGCCGTCTGAAACCTCACTACGAGTTTCAGACGGCCTTTATTCCATCAAATAATCAAGCCTGTTTCAATTTTGCATCGGCATCACGCAATGCAGTACGCAGACCTTCCTCGATAACCGGATGGTAGAACGGCATATCCAGCATTTGCGGAATCGTCATCTTCATTTGATGCGCCCAAGCCATCAAGTGTGCCAAATGTTCGGCAGCAGGGCCGACAACTTCCGCACCAATGAAACGGCCGGTCGCTTTCTCAGCATACAGACGCATATGGCCTTTGTTGACCAACATAACGCGGCTGCGGCCTTGGTTTCGGAAGGAAACTTCGCCGATTACAAACTCATCAGGTTGATATTTCGCCGCAACTTGCGCGTATTTCAAGCCGATAGTGGCAATTTGCGGACTGGTAAATACCACGCCGATTACGCTACGGCGCAAACCGCCCTCAATATTCGGGAAAATAGCGGCATTATGACCAGCAATTTTGCCCTGGTCGGAAGCTTCATGCAGCAGAGGCAATTGATTGGATGCATCGCCTGCGATAAAGATGTGCGGAATGCTGGTTTGCATGGTCAGCGGATCGGCAACAGGTACACCGCGCGCATCTTTCTCGATAGTCAGGTTTTCCAAACCGATATTGTCCACATTCGGACGACGGCCTACGGCTGCCAGCATATATTCGGCAACGAACACACCTTTTTCGCCATCTTGTTCCCAATGAACTTCAACATTGCCTTCCGCATCCAGTTTGACTTCGGTTTTAGCGTCCAAATGCAAAGCCAACTCTTCGCCAAAAACAGCTTTGGCTTCTTCAGCAACAACAGGGTCGGAAATACCGCCAATAGCGCCTGCCACGCCAAAAATTTCAACTTTTACGCCTAAACGGTGCAAAGCCTGACCCAACTCTAAGCCGATTACACCAGGGCCGAATACGGCCACACTCTTAGGCAGGGTATCCCAAGAGAAAACATCATCATTCACAATCAAGCGATCGCCCAAAACTTCCCACTGAGGGAAAATCACAGGGCGCGAACCTGTAGCAATCACAAAACTTTTTGCAGTAATTTGAGTATGGTCATCGATTTGGACGGTGTGTTCGTCAACAAATTTTGCCGTACCCATAATGCGCTTGTCGGCAGGCCACTCTTCTACATCGCTGACCACAAAACCGACAAAACGGTCGCGTTCGGATTTGACGCGTTGCATGACTTCTTCGCCGTTGACGACGATGCTGTCTTTGTCCAAATGCACGCCAAACGGATCGGTATGCAAAGCATGATGGCGCGCTTCTGCGGCGGCAATCAAGAGTTTGGAAGGCATGCAGCCCACGCGCGCACAAGTTGTTCCGAATACATTGTTTTCAATCAGGTAAACATTGTCTGTATGAAGGCGGGCATTGCGAAATGCGCCCATACCGGCTGTACCGCCACCCAGTACCACCACATCTGCTTGAATCTTTTTCATAATTTATCCTTACTGTCTATATCCAAACCGATATTGCCATCAGGTTATCCGTTTTCAGACGGCCTAAACTTCATAAACTATCAAAATTTAAAAATCAATAGCCAATATCTAAATATCGATTTAAAACAATAATCTCAAATTCTACTTGTAAATATAGAGTTATTCAGAACGCCGATTTGCAAACGTCGTCTGAATAACTCTATATTTGGTCTTTCAGACGGCCTTTTCAAGCCGTCTCAAGCATACAGGCAATTAGTTTTTAGCCAAGTAAGCTTCCAAGTCTTCGCTGCCGCCGATATATTTGCCGCCGATGAATACTTGAGGAGCAGTCATCTTGCCGGTAATAGCGCGTACGGAAGTAACAGTTGCATCTTTGCCCAATACGATTTCTTCGTAAGACAAGCCTTTGTCTTGCAGCGCTTTTTTAGCTTTAGCGCAGAATTGGCAGCCAGGTTTGGTGAAGATGGCAACAGACTCTTGAGCTTTCCAGTCAGGAGCAATGTATTTCAACATAGTGTCAGCGTCAGACACTTTGAAAGGATCGCCTGGTTCTTCAGGTTCGATAAACATTTTTTCAACCACGCCGTCGTTAACCAGCATGGAGTAACGCCAAGAGCGTTTACCGAAGCCCAAGTCTTCTTTGTCAACCAACATGCCCATGCCTTCAGTGAATTCACCGTTGCCATCAGGGATCATGTAGATGTTGTCGGCTTCTTCTTCAGCAGCCCAAGCGTTCATTACGAAAGTGTCGTTTACAGATACGCAGTAGATTGCGTCAACACCGTTTTCTTTGAACGCACCAAACAATTCGTTGTAGCGTGGCAGGTGAGAAGAAGAGCAAGTTGGAGTAAATGCGCCAGGCAGAGAGAACACGACTACTTTTTTGCCTTTGAACAAATCATCAGTAGAAACATCTTTCCAAGTGTCGCCAACGCGAGTGTGGAATACTACGGAAGGTACTTTTTGACCGGTACGATCTTGCAAAGCCATTTTTAAGCTCCTTAAAAATTCAGGTTTGAGAAATGAATCAATGCTTGCATTTTAATGCAGGCCTATCGATTTGTATAATTTATAGTTCAAATAATATTAATTACATCAAACTATCAATTTAATTAAATCGAAAACAGCTGTTCTTCTAAATGAAGGCCATCTGAAATAAAACAAGTACCTGACTGAAATTATTTTTTAGGTAAGGGCTGAACAGGCGAATCCGAAACCACAATTTCGCCGATGGCTGTTTCCGCAATATCCTTCAAAGCATAGCGGTCTTTATCCGGCATATCTGTCGGTTTGTATTGAGGCGAGAAATCCAAACGGATACGAATTTTCTTCATAGAAACAATACGCCACAAAGACTGAAACAGGTTTACCTCCGCATAGGATGGCAGATCCGTCCGTTGTCCTTCGTCATCATAATATCGCAAAGTTACCGCCTGAATCGGCGCTTTCGCATCAATAGCCGATTGGAACAGGGCAGCTTTAAACGGCAAAATACCCAAACCGGAAGAAGTGCGCGCCTCGGGGAAGAAGCTGACATTCTGCCCTGCTTTCAATGCCGCACAAATCGCCTGATTAATCGGCTCGACATCACGGCGGGAATTGCGGTTGATAAACACCGTACCGGCATTTTTACCCATTTTCCCCAAAACCGGCCAGCCGCTGATTTCCTGTTTCGCAATAAAACTGCTTGGATAAACGGCACTCATGGCAAAAATATCCAACCAAGACACATGGTTGGCTACCACCAAAGTACCGCTTACATTTCCTTGCGGCGGTACACCGATTTCTAATTCGATATCCAAAGCATCCAACGCACCCTTTCCCAAAACAACCACAGCTTGATTGCGTTCCTCTGCATTGTTGCCATCGATGGCACGCAAATCCCGACCGGTTCTGAATAACCAAGCTGCCAAACGGCAAAGTCGGCTCAGACGTTTAAAAAAAGGAGCTTTTTGTTTAGACATAAAATTTCTTCTGTATGGTATTCATTATTTTCAGACGGCCTCTGACATTTAAGGCCGTCTGAAACTATTTCTGGCAATTTGGACAATAAAATGTTCCACGCTGCCCCAAAGTTTCTTTAAAAATCAACCCGCCACACTGAACGCAAGGCTCGTTATGACGGCCATAGACCGTATATTCCTGCTGGAAATAGCCGCTTTTTCCATCGCTATTAACGAAGTCTCGCAGCGTACTGCCGCCGGTTTCAATTGCCCTCAGCAGAACCGCTTTAATGGTTTTCACCAATAATGCGCATTCTTTCTTGCTCAGCTTATTCGCCGGACGCAATGGCGAAATACCCGCCTTAAACAGACTTTCATTCGCATAAATATTGCCAACACCAACCACCACCGCATTATCCATCAGCGCTAATTTGACTGCACGCTTTTGGGTTTTCAATTTCTGATACAGGTAATTTGCATCAAAATCGTCCGAGAGCGGCTCCGGCCCCAGTTTTTCCAACAGCGGATGATGCTCGGCAATACCCTCATACCACAATACCGCACCAAATTTACGCGGATCGTGATAACGCAATACGGTGCCGTCATCAAATACAAAATCTAAATGATCATGCTTATCCGGCGTGGCGATGCGCTCATCATCGGCGGTAAAAATCCGCAAACTTCCGGACATACCCAAATGAATAAGTAAAATACCCGTTTCAAAAGTAATAATCAAATACTTCGCACGCCGGCTGCATGCCAAAACTTTGCGCCCGGCCAAAATTTGCACCAAGTTCGGATGGATAGGCCATCTCAATTTAAACTGGCGAATAATGACTTTTTCTATCTTTTTGCCATCAATATGCGGCGCGATTCCGCGTAAAGTCGTTTCCACCTCAGGTAATTCAGGCATCATTATTCTCCAAATTAATCATTATATATAGGCCGTCTGAAAACTATTCGGCCAAACGTGCCGTACTTAAAGCAACCGTATTGCCATCAAATGCAGATTCCAATTCAGGCAAAGGATGGACACCAATTAAATGTTTCGTTAAAACCACACCATACACTGCCGCACACTGCGGCCACCACCTATCCCCCGCCTTTTCCATAAACCGCCAAAACTTCAAAGCAGAAAGCGAATTCACAGCAGGCAGATAATCCATAAACTGCCCATATTCCATTTCAAAACCAATATCCGCAATTTTTCGTTTCAGCTCAGCCAAAGCCAAGCATTGAGATTTCAAAGGCAGCTTTTCCCCATCAAACCAAGAGCTCAACCCCCACAAAGATTTAGGGTTGAACCCCGTTAAAATCAACCTGCCTTCAGGTTTTAATATCCTAAACGCCTCTTGCAACACCAAATCTGCAGATGAAACTTCCAAAAGATGGGGCATCAATAACACATCCACGGAATGCGTTTCAAATGCCAACATTTCAGCATCCATCCGCACATCGCGAGGCACTACAAGCATGTTTTCAGACGGCCTCTGCCATACACCGCCCAATTGAACCGCTACCTGCCTATTCAAATACTGCAAATACCGTCTGAAAAAATCCGCCTCTTTTTGAGCAAGATATTGCCCCATTGGCGTTTGCATAAAAAAAACTTCCACTAAAGGCTCCCCTATGCATCCCGACTTGTGTGACAGAATTTTAACACCACGGCCACATCACACAAGCAAATTCCCTGCTCGACTTGACGTTTAAATGCTGAAACGATACTATCAAAAAGACGAAATTTTATTATATATTTGATAACTTTATTTACTATGGCAAAACTAAAAACCATCGCTCTGACCGTTTCAAGCCTATCGGCGGTTTCCGCCACAGCCTATGCGCAAAACGCTACGCCCAACCAAGTCGGCATGGCCATGATGCGCCTCAACTCCGCCCTGCTCGATCAAGCCAAAGCACAAACCTTCGGCTCCGGCAGCTTATGGGCATCGTTGCGTAAAGACTTCCGCATCAACGAAGTCAACACAGAACTGGTTCGCCGCCATGAAAACAAATTTGCTGCAAACAGCGCATATTTCGACCGCACCATCTCCCGCAGTAAACCTTATATGTACCATATTGCCAATGAAGTTAAAAAACGCAATATGCCCGCCGAAATTGCTTTGCTGCCTTTCATTGAAAGCGCATTCGTAACCAAAGCCAAATCACACGTCGGCGCATCCGGCCTGTGGCAATTTATGCCGGCTACCGGCCGCCACTTCGGCTTGGAAAAAACACCTTTGTATGACGGCCGCCACGATATTTACGCCGCTACCGATGCCGCACTGAACTATCTGCAATACCTGCACGGCATGTTCGGCGACTGGTCTTTGGCCCTTGCCGCTTACAACTGGGGCGAAGGTAACGTCGGCCGCGCCGTAAACCGCGCCCGTGCGCAAGGTTTGGAGCCGACATACGAAAACCTGCGTATGCCGAACGAAACACGCAACTACGTTCCCAAACTTTTGGCCGTCCGCAATATCGTTGCCAATCCGCAAACCTTCGGTATGAATATCAGCGAAATCAGCAATCAGCCGTATTTCAAATCTGTCAGCATCGACAAACCTATTGATAACAGCACAATTGCTCGTTTTGCAAACATCAGCGAAAGCGAACTGTTGGCACTCAACCCAGGTTTCAATGCCCCGGTATTCATCCCTAAAAATAACCGTCGCCTGTTGTTGCCGGTTTCTGCGGTTTCCGCATTTGAGAAGAACTACCGCAATGCTAATCCAGATACCCTGATGTCTTGGGATATTTATACTTCTTTGGGTAACAAAAAGCTTAATGCCATCGCCAACGATACCGGCATGAGCGTAGCCGAACTCAAGCGCCTCAACGGCCTAAGCGGTAGCGCCATTTCTGAAGGCCGCAGCATTTTGGTGGCTAAAAACTCAGCTACCCAGAGTCAAGACATTATTAACTTTATCGACAAAGACAATACTCCGGATACTTACCAATCCAATATGCCGGCTATGTCTCCAATTATTGCTTCCAGCGTAGCAGAACCGGTTAAAGTTGCTCAAACTACCGTGACCAATATTGTTGCTCCTGTTGTTCCACAGTCTAGCAAACCGGTTGACTTTATTGCACGCAGCAAAACTGAAAACGTTACTTCCGTAGTGGTAACAGAAGCCAAAGCCCAACCTCAAGTTGCAAATGCGGAAGTGCCTGCTCCAGTTGCAGCCATGACCCATGCGACTACCGAGACCATTGCTAAAAATGTTACAGAAGCACCCAAATCAGCCATCCCTGCAGACTTGACCGCGCCGACTGTTGCCGCAAACGATGTAGCCACTACTCCTGTAGTTGAAACTGTTGCCGCTGCGCCGGCGCAAGAAGAGCATGACGACCTGATGGCATTGGTACAAAACCGACCGGCAGAGGAATCTTCAGCAACTGTTGCCGAGACCACACCGGAGAACAAACAAGTTCAAACTGTTGTTACTGCTGAAAGCGCTCGTGCCGCACGTATCGCAGCTAATACCGCTAAACAACAACAACGCATCAATGCGCGTCTTGCCCGTGTAAATGGCCAACAAAACACACAAACTGCAGCACTTGCAGCAGGCACACACCGCGTGGAAGATGGCGATACATTGTTTAACATCTCCAAACGTTACAACTTGAGCGTAGCCGATTTGATTATTGCCAACAACATTAAAGGCAACAATATCAAAAAAGGCCAAATCCTCCGTGTTACAGCTGCTCCGGCAAAAGTCCGCGGCAACCCGATTCAAAACGTTTCCTACACTGTACGCAAAGGCGATACTTTGAACACCATTGCCAGCCATTTCAATGTTGATGTTAATGATATTCGTCGTTGGAACCGCAATACCCGTACTGTGACCCCTGGTCAACGTTTAAAACTGATGGGTAGCTAATACTTACTTCAAAAAAAGGCCGTCTGAAAGATTCAGACGGCCTTTTTCTTGATGATAGATACTCAAGTTAATGTTTGATAACAAACAGAATGGTCTTTACTTAAAGATAAAAATATTTTTTGAAAATTACTGTATAAAAAAAAGAGTGTGCAAAAACACACTCTCTTCTTCAAACGAATTGTCGTCAAACTCTATGCTTAATACCCTTATCCAAACATATGAATTCCGTAAAATATATTCCTATGCCGGTGAAAAAGCATCACAGAAAAAGGCATCTTCCGGTAAAGCGCATTTTTGAGTAAGTAAACCATGTGCACTTTCGGTCATCTCTGGTGATCCGCAAGCATAAACTTCATATTGGCCCAAATCAGGATAATTTTGCGCAGCAACATCTTGCACATAGCCATTCTCCCCTTTCCAATCGGAATCAGGCTTAGAAAGAACCGGCGAGAATTTCGCATTTTTCAGACGGCCTATTAATGCTTCGGCTTCTTCCAATGCGTACAGATCCGCCTGCTGACGTGCTCCCCAGTAGAAATGAACCTGACGTTCGCTATTCTGATAAATCAAATCAAGCAAAATGCTGCGGATAGGGGCATAACCTGTACCCGTTGCCAACAAAACAATCGGTTTATCGCTGCCTTTTTGCAAAGTAAACGTACCCAATGGACCTTTAACACGGACAATACCTTTTTCTTTGATTTTAGGCTCGGCACCAAAAATCATTTCTGAGCATACGCCGTTTTCACGTTTGCGGATATGCAATTCCAAAATGCCTTCCTGGTCAGGCGAATTGGCGATTGAATAGCTGCGGCTGATATTGCCAGGAAGCAGCAAATCAATATATTGTCCAGCATAAAATACAAATGACGGCGCTTTAGGCAAAGCCAATCGCAACAAAGCAACATCATGTTTGAGTTCAATCGTTTCAATGCGTACAGGCAAAGTGCGCACCGGCAAAGCATTCGGATTAAACCCAGGCACATTGATTTTGAGGTCGCTCTTCGCAGTAGTGCAACACAATAACACTTTACCCTGCACTTTTTCTTCTGTGCTGATGGCTTTATCAATATGATCGCCCATCTCAAATTCACCACTCATCAACTCGGCCTTACATTGTCCGCAAGCACCGCTTTTACAAGAATGAGGCAGATTTAAATTCTGACGGGTCGCGGCAGCAAGAACGGTTTCATCCTCGTTTGCCGTAAATGTGATTTCATCTGATAAGGTAATAGTATGTGTCATGGTATTTAGAATAATTTTAGAATTAAAAATAAAGGCCGTCTGAAAAATAAGACCTATTTTTCAGACGGCCCGTCCTATCTATCAAGCTAATTTGGCTTTAATCAACTCTTGAACTTGAGCCGGATTGGCCTTGCCTTTACTTGCTTTCATCACTTGGCCGACAATCGCATTCAAGGCTTTTTCATTGCCGGAACGGAATTGCTCAATGGCTTTCGCATTGTTTGCCAACACTTCGTCCACCATCGCTTCAATTGCACCAGTGTCAGTAATTTGTTGCAAACCATGTTTCTCGATGATTTCGGCAATACCTGCTTCAGGCTCAGCCCACATTGCTTCAAAAGCTTTTTTCGCCAGTTTACTGCTTAATGTTCCATCCGCAACTTTAGCAACCAACTCGGCAAGGCGTGGAGCTGTAATCGGGCTTTCAGCCAATTCCAAACCTTCTTTGTTCAAGATAGCGGCAAGCTCCCCGTTCATCCAGTTCGCCGTCAATTTACCTTGGCCGCAGGCTTTGGCTGCTTCTTCAAAATAGGCAGCTTGGGCGCGGCTGGCAGTCAACAGGCGCGCATCATAGTCAGACACACCGTAATCGGCAACAAAACGCGCCGCCATTTCATACGGCAATTCAGGCATTTGCTCTTTGGCTTTCTGCAATTGGCCGTCTGAAATAATGACCGGTAGCAAATCTGGATCTGGGAAATAGCGGTAATCGTGCGCATCTTCTTTCAAACGCATCACACGGGTTTCACCTTTTTCAGGGTCAAACAACATGGTTGCCTGCTGTACTTTACCGCCGTCTTCCAAGATTTCAATTTGCGCTTCTACTTCATAATTGATGGCTTGTTCCAAGAAGCGGAAAGAGTTGAGGTTTTTGATTTCACGGCGTGTGCCGAACTCCGCCTGACCTTTGGGACGTACAGAAACGTTGGCATCAACGCGGAACGAGCCTTCCGCCATATTACCGTCACAAATATCCAGCCAAGTCACCAAACCGTGCAACGCTTTAGCATATGCCACAGCTTCGGCTGCGGAACGCATTTCAGGCTCGGAGACAACTTCCAACAAAGGCGTACCGGCACGGTTCAAGTCGATACCGGTAGCACCGTTCAAACCTTCATGTACGGATTTACCCGCATCTTCTTCCATGTGCGCACGGGTAACATTGATGGTTTTAACCTCATCGCCCACCACGATTTCCAGTTTGCCGTGTTCAACAATCGGCAAATCCAACTGACTGATTTGATAGCCTTTCGGCAAATCAGGATAGAAATAGTTTTTACGGTCAAACACGTTTTTCTGATTGATTTTCGCATCCAAAGCCAAACCGAGTTTGATGGCTTTTTCGACGACTTCGCGGTTCATTACCGGCAATACGCCCGGCAACGCACACTCAACCACGCTGGCGTGGGCATTAGGCTCGGCACCGAATGCAGTGGATGCGCCGCTGAAGATTTTGGATTGGGTGTTGAGTTGGACGTGGATTTCCAGTCCGATTACGGTTTCCCAAGTCATAAGGGTCTTTCTGTCGAAAAAAAGTTAATCGGTTAAATGAGTGATTCGTTTTTCAGACGGCCTGAATAAAAAACCATAACAGGCCGTCTGTAAGATAAGTTTATTTCCTGCGGCGTTGGAAACCGGGTAGTTGCCAATGGAAACGGTATGCAGTCAGGCGAAACAACAATCCACCGGCAAAGAGCAGGTTTAACGTAAAAATATTAATCCAGCCCAAATGCCCGAACAGATAAATCAATCCGCCAATCAAAATGGCCACGCTGCCGTAAAGGTCGGTGCGCAAAATCATCGGCACATCATTGACCAAAATATCGCGCGCAATACCGCCGCCAACGGCTGTCACAAAAGCCAAAGAAATAACGCCGAATAGATTGAGCTGCAAGGCCATACCGATTTGTGCGCCGGTAATGCTGAACGCTGCCAAACCGATGGCATCGGCAATAATAAAAGCAGCGGCCAAATAGGTGCTGCGATAACGTTGCACCCTTATCAACCATGCGATGGCAAGCGTGGCAAACACGACTATCAGCGCATCGGTTTGCAAAAATACTTGCGGAATCCGGCCGACCAAGCCATCGCGTATCACGCCGCCGCCGACAGCCGTCAATAACGCAGTAATGACGACACCGAGTACATCCAACCGCTTGTTGTAGCCGACCAAATAGCCGGAAATGGCAAACGCGGCTGTCCCAATGATTTGAATGAAGTCGGTTGTATTCATAACATGTATTCTCGTCAGATGATAGTTTAATTTGTAGATGCTAAAACATTTCTTATTTGCATTTCTATTTCATCTAACATCTGATAACGCTTACGATACATAGACCGTTTTTTGCTTTCAATTTCCTCAAAGTCCTTACGTATCGGCTCTTTTGGCAGATGCCATAATCCATCAACACCTTTTCGGGCACCATGCTCTTGCCAAAATTGGTCATAATTCATTTTGACACGTTTCTTTAAGCGCCAACGTAGCTTAACTTGCCTATCTTGTGTAATACCAATCACACCATCCAGCTTTAGTGCAATAGCAAAATATTGCAATGCATGCACCATCAGTTGTTGAGGACGCAATCCATGCAGCCTCTTAGTTGAGCTCCGGACTATATCTTTCGCCTCTTCTCCTGCAGGCCCCTGAAGAGAGGCGGCAAGCAGCATATTATTTACAAAGGCAAAAGTTGCCATATACAGCCGTTTTCCACCGTCTTCCCGCAAAGAAAGAGACCACATTCCCTCATCGACACAATTGTCATTTCGGTTAAGCCAAATCTCAAGGCCGTCTGAAGGTTTTGCCAAAACAATATGAAAGGAACGGGTTTTCATACCCATTACTCTTTCTTTTCCAAAAAGCTTTTCTGCAGCCTCAAAATCTGACTGCATAATTTTTAATCTATCGGCACCACTAAATTGTTTATCAACAAATTCATGTATCAAAGGATAGGCATCTTGAGGCATTTCACTAAAAAAACTTTGGCATATTTTCGAAGTATTTACAAACTGCTCAAATGCCTTAATTTCTTTACGATACCACAATGTCCTCAATGTAAATTTTAAATGCTGCGTTTTAAACTTTGGCGCATTCTGATAAACAGTTTTAAATCCTGGAAAAGAAAACTTTTCAGGCATATAGACTCCCTGCCCTTACTCCGGTGCTTTAGTATGCCAATCGCTGTTCAGTTGAACTTGATGTGCGGCACCCAAAATTTTGGCTTCAGAGAAATAGTTACCGATAAATTGCACACCAATCGGCAGACCGTTTGCGCTGAAACCGGCAGGCAGGGTCAGTGCAGGCAAACCGGCAAGGTTCACGGCGATAGTGTAAATATCGGATAAGTACATTTGCACAGGGTCTTGAATGTCGCTGCCAAGTTTCGGCGCAGCAGTCGGTGCAGTCGGCGCCAAAATGAAATCACATTGACCAAAGGCCGTCTGAAAATCATTGGCAACCAGACGGCGCAATTTTTGCGCTTTCAGGTAGTACGCATCGTAGTAACCATGGCTCAATACATAAGTACCGATCATGATACGGCGCTTAACCTCGCTGCCGAAACCTTCGGCACGGGTGTTGCTGTACATTTCTTCCAAATCGCCAAATTGCGCTGCACGATGGCCATAACGTACGCCGTCGAAACGGGACAAGTTGGTACTTGCTTCAGCAGAGGCAAGAACGTAATAAGCAGGAATCGACAATGATGTTTGCGGCAGGGAAACTTCAACAGTCTCCGCACCTTGTGCTTTGAGCAAATCGATAACACTTTGCAAGGCCGTCTGAACATCGGCATCCGCGCCTTCACCGAAATATTCTTTAGGCAAACCGATTTTCAAACCTTTGAGCGGCTTGTCCAAATCACGGGTGTAGTCTTCTTTGTCGCGTTCCAAGCTGGTGGAATCGCGCTCGTCAAAGCTGGCCATAGCGTTCAACAAAATCGCACAGTCTTCGGCCGTTTGCGCCATAGGACCGGCTTGGTCAAAGCTGGAAGCATAAGCAACCATACCGAAGCGTGAAACCGTACCGTAAGTCGGCTTGATGCCGGTAATACCGCAATGCGATGCAGGCTGACGGATAGAACCGCCGGTATCCGAACCCAACGCAGCCGGTGCCAAACGCGCCGCAATCACAGCAGCCGAACCGCCTGACGAACCGCCGGGAACATGTTCAAGATTCCACGGGTTTTTGGTTGCGCCGTAGAACGAAGTCTCATTGGTCGAACCCATGGCAAACTCGTCCATATTGGTACGGCCAAGGGTCACCATGCCGGCATCCAACAGGTTTTGCACCACTGTGGCAGTATAAGGAGAAACAAAGTTATCCAACATTTTGGAGCTGCATGCACTGCGCCAACCTGTTTGGCAGAAAATATCTTTGTAAGCAACCGGCACACCGGTCAAAGCCGTTGCATTACCGGCCGCGATACGCGCATCGGCTGCCTTGGCTTCAGCAAGGGTCTTATCTTGATCGATGGTCACATAGCCATTGATGGCAGGATTTTTCGCAGCAATAGCGGCCAAATATTCGGTCGCCAATTCGACTGCAGAAATTTGTTTGGATTGCAGCAGGCTGCTGGCTTGTTTGAGCGTGTAAGCGGTCATTGTGCCGTACTTTCTATAAAACAGTTTTTGTTTTCAAAACAGATATTGAAAACATCCGTTTAAATCAATAAATCGGGCCGTCTGAACAAAATATCCTTTCAGACGGCCTTGCAATAGGGGTTTGCCGATAAGCAAAGGCCGTCTGAAGCCTTATTCCTCAATCACTTGAGGAACGATATACAGACGATTGCGCACTTCGGGGGCAACCGCCTGATATTCTGCAGCGTGGTCGGTTTCAGTTACTTTATCTTCGCGCAGACGCAAAGCGGCTTCGTGCGGATGCGCCATGGGTTCGATGCCGTCGGTATTGACGCTTTGCATGTTTTCAACCATGGCGAAAATGTCGTTCAACTCGGCAAGCGTTTTGTTTTTTTCTTCGTCCGTTAAAGTGAGGCGCGAGAGTTTTGCGATTTTTTCCACATCATTTAAGCTTAAAGCCATAAAAAATCCTTGTCTGATAGCAATGCCTCTTGGGTTTGGGGTATCATTGCATTTCGTCTTCTATGAAGCGAAGAATTATAACCGAAAACCAAACAGGTTGGCATGGTGTTTTAATTCAGACGGCCTTTAAAGGGTGCATTTATCCGTCTAAAACCGTGTACCTGTTTTTCTTATTTTAAATAATGCTAAACACATCCGGGCTGGGCCGGAATTTCAGGAATCCTATGTTTCGTCTTTTATCTCGTTTCCTCTCCAATGATATTGCCATCGACTTGGGCACGGCCAACACGCTGATTTTTGTACGCGGCAAAGGGATTGTTTTGGATGAGCCGTCCATGGTTGCGATTCAATCCGGCGCAGGCAATAAAAGTAAAATTATGGCAGTTGGTACGGAAGCCAAAAAAATGCAGGGCCGTGCGCCGCGCAATATTGAAATCGTCCGCCCGATGAGGGACGGCGTGATTGCTGATTTTGTGATTACCGAGCGTATGCTGGGTATGTTGATTAAAAAAGCCACTGAAGGACGATCTTTGGTTCCGCCCCGTGTGGTTATCTGTGTTCCTGGCGGCTCTACCCAAGTGGAACGTAAAGCAATTTTGGATTCGGCGTTTGCCGCCGGCGCGGCAAGCGTGCATTTGATTGAAGAGCCGATGGCCGCCGCTTTGGGCGCGGGCTTGCCGATTGAAGATGCGGCAGGTTCGATGATTGTCGATATTGGCGGCGGTACGACTGAGATCGGTATTCTTTCACTGGGCGGTATGGCCTACTCTGCTTCTGTCCGCGCAGCCGGCGATGAATTCGATAAAAGCATCATCCATTACCTGCGCCGACATCGCGGCGTCTTGATCGGCGAAGCGACGGCAGAGGAATTGAAGAAACAAATCGGCTCGGCCTCGGGCTTTGAAACCGAAACAGCCATGCGCATTAAAGGCCGCGACCTGGCCGAAGGTACGCCTAAATCCTTGGCGGTTACGTCAAATGAAATCCGTGAAGCATTGAGTGAAACGGTAAATCAAATCATCCGCGCCGTCCGTCTGGCTTTGGAACAAGCTCCGCCCGAACTGGCCGGCGACATAGCCGACCGCGGCATTATGCTGACCGGCGGCGGCGCACTTCTGCACGGTATCGATACCGTCTTGGCCGATGCAACCGGTCTGCCCGTCGGCATTGCCGACCAGCCTCTGAACTGTGTCGCCTATGGTGCCGGTAAGGCTTTGGACTATATCGGCAAATGGGATACCGTGTTTACGGAAAACCCATAAGGTAGATGGTTATGGAACGCTCTTCTTTGCGCTTTGACGAGGCAAAAGGCCCTAAGCTGTTGCCTCGTTTTGTCGTTTATATCACTCTGGCTGCCGGCCTGATGGTGGCCGATTACCGCTTTTCATTGATGCAGCCGGTGCGTGCGGCAGTAATGCCCATGCTCTACCCTGTTCAATGGCTGGCGAATCAACCTGTTCAACTTTATCAATATTTTGCCGACCTCTCCCAGTCCAAATCCGAGCTCTTGGAACAGAACCGCCAGCTTTTAGAAGAAAATGGCCGTCTGAAAATCGATTTGCAGCGGGATAAAGTCAATACCGATGAATTGCGCGAATTGAAAAAACTGTATGGTTTGCAACAAAAAGGCATTCACAACGTTATCGGTGCGGAAGTCATTTCCAATGGCAAAGATCCGCTTTCCGAAAGACTGATTATCGGCAAGGGCAGCCAAGACGGTTTGAAAGTTGGCGATGCAGTCATCGATCAAAGCGGTTTGATTGGCCTGTTGACACAAGTTCACACACAAAGCGCGGAAATTGAACTGATCTCAAGTGGACAAAGCATTGTCCCCGTAGCCGTCAGCCGCACCGGTGAACGCAATTTGGCATACGGCAATGGCAACGGTTTGGATTTGCGCTATTTTCCAACCGGCTCAGACTTGAAACCCGGCGATATTCTGCTGACTTCCGGCCTGGATGGTACTTATCCGGCGGGGATTCCCGTTGCAACCGTCAGCAAGGTTGTCCGCGCATCGGGAACACCTTATTACGATACGCAACTGACGCCTTTGGCCGCTTTACGCAGCAGCCGTTTTGTCTTGGTACTTTCTTCCGGCCCTTCTTCCCCACGCTGATTTCATGAACGATTTTGACGATTCTTACCGTGCAGTACCGCTGCACATCATGGCGGCCAGTCTCATTGTGATGATGATACTGGACTTTATGCCGTTTTCCTTTGACGGATTCTTCTGGCTGCCTGAAATGACGGCACTGATGTTGCTGTATTGGGCATTGCACCAACCGCAACGCGCAGGCATGGGACTGGCTTTTGCCATCGGTCTGATTGTCGATGCAGCAACCGCCGCGACTTTGGGCTTGCACGCCCTGTCTTACGTCGTGATGACTTATTTCATCTTAAACCGCCGCCGCCAAATCATGCTTTACGGCCATATTATGCAATTGGCCGCTGTCTTGGCTGCGCTGCTTATCAATCAGGCCGTCTTAACTGTTGCCCGTCTGTTCCTCAATCATCAGGTCATTACTTTGCAAGGCTTTGTTGCCCCATTTGTCGGCGCATTGCTTTGGCCGATACTCAGCCAGCTGATGCTGATCGTGACCCGTATTTACCGCTCCCACTGAAAAGATGAAACCGATTCTTCCACGCCGTCTTTCCGGTGGTCAACATACCAAAAAACCTTCCGCTCAGGCAGCACAAGCCGATGCTTTGTTGCGCCTGCTCGTTGCCTTTATCCTGATTGTCATCTTCTTTTCCATCTTACTGGCGCGGTTCTTCTACCTGCAAGTAACTCAACACAATGAGTTTTCCGGTCAAGCATCAAGCAACCGTATCACCCTGATTCCAACGCCGCCCGTACGCGGCGAAATCGTCGATATCAACGGCGTTCCTTTAGCCAAAAACTATCCCGTCTTTTCGCTCGAAGTTATTCCCAGCCGCATCGAAGGCAAGATGGAAGATGTTATTGAAGCATTGAAAAAATACGTCGATATCACGCCGACAGATTTAAAACGCTTCAAAAAATACCGCGAAAGCTATCGAAAATTTGAAAATATCCCGCTCAAGCTTAGGCTGACCGATGAAGAGGTCGCCCGTTTGTCCGTGCATCTGCGCGAATTCAAAGGTGTAGAGATCAACTCACGCACATTCCGCGAATATCCTTACGGCAAACTGACCTCCCATTTCTTAGGCTACATCGGCCGTATTAGCGATAAAGACAAAGAAATGTTGGAAGAAGAAGGTCTGACCGCCCTCTACCGTGGCAGTACGCATATCGGCAAATCCGGCTTGGAAAAATATTACGAACACCAGCTTCATGGCATTCCAGGCTATCAGGAAGTCGAAAAAGACGCTTACGGCAATATCGTCCGCGTATTGAAAAATGTCCCGTCCAAAATGGGGCAAACCTTGCGCCTAGGGATGGATATCCGTATGCAGCAGGAAGCCGACCGAATCTTGGGCGACCGCCGTGGCGCATTGGTGGCCATCAATCCGCAAGACGGTACTGTCTTGGCTTTTGTTTCCAAACCTTCCTTCGATCCCAACCTCTTTATTGACGGCATCGACAGCGATACTTGGAAAATGCTGAATGACGATTGGAAAAAGCCTTTGATCAACCGCGTTACCCAAGGCCTTTATCCGCCGGGTTCTACATTCAAACCCTTTATGGGCATGGCTTTGTTGGAAAGCGGAAAAATCACTCAAAACACCATTGTCCCCGCTCCCGGCGCATGGAGCATACCTGGCAGCCGCCATATTTTCCGCGACTCTGTCCGCAGCGGTCACGGCTCGGCCAACTTGAGCAAAGCCATTCAAGTATCCTCAGATACTTTCTTCTACCGCTTGGGTTACGAGATGGGTATTGATAAAGCCTCTCCGTATCTGGCGCAATTCGGTTTTGGCCAAAAAACCGGCATTGACCTGCCCAGCGAATACACAGGCGTTTTGCCCAGCCGCGAATGGAAAGCCAAACGCTTTGCCAAATCTTCCGACCCGACTGCCAAAGAATGGCGCGCCGGCGAGATGGTTTCCGTCAGTATCGGCCAAGGCTACAATGCCTACACGCCTTTGCAAATGGCACATGCGACAGCATCTCTGGCCAATAACGGGGTCGTTCATCAGCCGCATTTGGTCAAAGAAGTATTGGATTTCGGCGCGCGCAAAATTACCCGTATCAATCCCAATCCTGAGCGTCAAATTCCGTTCAAAGCCGATAACTTCGAATACGTCAAACGCGCAATGGAAAAGGTATTGAAACCGGGTGGTACGGCGCACCGTATCGGTGGCGGACTCGCTTATACGATGGGCGGTAAAACCGGTACGGCCCAGGTCGTACAAATCAAACAGGGCGGCCGCTACAATGCCGCAGCCCTGCGCGAACAACACCGCGACCACGCATGGTTTATCTCGTTTGCGCCATTGGAAAAACCTGAAATTGCCATTGCCGTTATTTTGGAAAACGGCGGTTGGGGTGCGTATGCCGCGCCATTGGCCCGTGAAATGACTGATTTTTATATGCTTAATGTCAAGCCGCAACAGTTTTCAGACGGCCTTGAGGCAGATTTGGCCAAAACTGAAACAATGGACAAGCATCAGCCTATTACCAGCATTTTCCAATCTGCCTACGGACTGACTCCGACAAGCCCTGCCTCACAGCCGGAGGTTCATCATGAATAACACATCAGCGTGGAAAACGTTCAAATCCACCATTACAGCCCCGATTGACCCTTGGCTGTTTTTTGCCATGCTCGCTATCTACATCATGAGCCTATTCCTGCTCTATTCTGCAGACGGGCAAGAGTTCGGCCAATTGGAAAACAAAACCATCCATACCGTTTTGGGCTTTGCCCTGTTATGGATTATCGCCGTATTCAAGCCGCAAACGGCTGCCAAAGTTGCCCTGCCTGTTTATATTGTCGGCGTATTACTGCTGATTGGCGTCGAAGTTGCCGGCGTTACCGTCAACGGTTCGACCCGTTGGCTGAGCCTCGGCTTTACCCGTATCCAACCTTCCGAAATCATGAAAATCGGTATTCCCATGACTGTCGCGTGGTATTTCCAACGCTATGAAGGCCGTCTGAAATGGATACATTATATTGTCGCCCTCGTTCTGATTCTTGTTCCTGTCGCCCTGATTTTGAAACAGCCCGACCTCGGTACAGCCGCGCTGATTATGGCTTCGGGTATTTTTGTCATCTTCTTTGCCGGATTGCCTTGGAAGGCTATTTTTGCCGCCATTATTGCCTTTGTGGCCGCTTTGCCGCTCTTGTGGAATTACGGCATGCACGACTACCAGAAAACCCGCGTCCTCACTCTGCTCGATCCAACCAAAGACCCGTTAGGCGCAGGCTACCACATCATCCAATCCATGATTGCCATCGGTTCGGGCGGCGTATGGGGTAAAGGCTGGCTCAACGGTACGCAAACCCATTTGGACTATATTCCCGAATCAACGACTGACTTTATTTTCGCAGTATTCGGCGAAGAATTCGGCCTGATTGGCAATATCCTTTTACTGCTGGTTTACCTTATCATTTTGGCACGCGGATTGTGGATTGCCGCGCAAGCTCAATCCCTTTACAGCCGTACTCTGGCAGGCGCGTTGACCATGACCTTTTTCTGCTATGCCTTTGTAAACATGGGCATGGTCAGCGGTATTTTGCCCGTTGTCGGCGTCCCTCTCCCCTTGGTCAGCTACGGCGGTACGGCTACGCTTTCCATCATGGTGGTGCTCGCCCTGTTGATGGGTATTGCCAACGAACACAAAAACCTCCGCCGTCGTAATATGGACAACGACGACCTGACTGCAAGCAAGGAATAATATGGAATTAGGTGTAGAAATCGGCAAACTTCTCGTTGCACTTCTTGTACTGATCAACCCCTTCAGCGCACTCTCGATTTATCTTGACCTGACGCAAGACCACAGCACCAAAGAAAAACGCAGAATCGCGCGTACTGCCGCACTAGCCGTTTTCATCGTGATTGTCGTCTTTGCGCTGGGCGGCGGTATCTTGTTGAAAGTACTCGGTATCAGCGTGGGCTCTTTCCAAGTCGGCGGCGGTATTCTGGTTTTGCTGATTGCCATCTCCTTAATGAACGGCAACGATAATCCTGCTAAACCCAAAATTGATCCCCATTCAGAAGAACATCAAAGTGCGCAACAAGTCCGCCGCAATGAAAAAGCCATTGCCGTCGTACCCATTGCCATTCCGATTACCATCGGCCCCGGCGGTATCTCTACCGTCATTATTTACTCCTCTGCCGCCAAAAATTACAGCGATATTGCCCTAATTATCATCTCCGGCTTTCTGGTCAGCCTGATTTGCTATCTCATCCTGATCGTTGCCGGACGCATCAGTAAACGCTTGGGCACGACTGGCCTGACCATCCTCAACCGCATTATGGGCATGATGCTTGCCGCCATTTCCGTAGAGATTATTGTTGCCGGCCTAAAATCTATTTTTCCCCAACTGGTCGCTTGAAGTACAATTATCACAATAAAAGGCCGTCTGAAACATTTTCAGACGGCCTCATAAAAACATAAAAACAAAGGAGCCAACCATGTTTCACAGCACCCATGTCTTTACCGGTGAAACCATTTGCCGCCGACCAGCACAAAGCTACACTGAATTTACCGACGAATTAAACCGCCTCCAAACCCTTCAGCAAACCTTCGCACAATCAAGCATTATCGAGCGCACCGCCCTCTTACAGCAATTTGCCGACAGCCTCACCCAAAACCAAGAACGCCTCGCCGAAATGGTTTGCGAAGAAGTCGGACGCTGCCTGCACGAATGCCGTGCCGAAATCAGCAAATCCATCGAGCTTATCCGCTACTACGTTCGCCTCGCGCCCGAACTGCTAGCCCATAAAACCATCGCCACCCAAGCCAGCCTCAGCCAAGTCCGCTTCGAGCCTTTGGGCGTTGTTTTGGCAGTCATGCCGTGGAACTATCCTGTTTGGCAGATTTTACGATTTGCCATCCCTGCCCTCTGTGCCGGCAATGCCTGTGCGGTCAAACCTGCGCCCAGTGTCGCCCGCGTCAGCGAGGCCCTCTTCGGTCTTGTCCCCAAAGGTTTGCCGCTTATCGGCGCATGGTTAAGCCATGAAGACACGCTTAAAGCCATTGAAGATACCGATGCCATGGCGTTTACCGGTTCGACCCATACGGGCCGCCTGCTGGCCGCCCATGCAGGCAAACATCTGAAAAAAACCGTCCTTGAACTGGGCGGCAGCAATCCGTTTATCATCCTGCCCGACGCCGATCTGCAACGCGCAGCCATCGATGCCTGCTATTCTCGTTTCCGTGATGCCGGGCAATCCTGCAACGCCGCCAAACGCATCGTTGTTACCCAAGATATTGCCGAACAGTTTATCCCGCTTTTCCTTGCCGAGTGCGCCAAACTGCAAACCGGCAACCCCAAAGACCCGAACACCACCCTTGCCCCACTTCACCGTGAAGACTTGCGTCAAACCGTACACGAGCAGGTTCAAGATGCGGTTGCACACGGTGCGCAATGCTTAAGCGGCGGCTATATCCCTGAGGGAGAAAGCTGGTTTTACCCTGCCACGGTATTGGATCAAATCAACCCAAACTGCCGCGTTTGGCACGAAGAAGTCTTCGGCCCGGTCGCCATGATCTTACGCGCCGACAATCCGGATCACGCCGTTGCGCTTGCCAATGACACACCTTTCGGCCTCGGCGCCTGTATCTACACAGCCGACACGGCAAATGCATGGAAATATGCCGAAAAAATCCAAGCAGGCTCTGTCTTTATCAACCGCCACACCAGCAGCGACCTGCGCCTTCCCTTTGGCGGTGTCAAAGCTTCAGGCTATGGACGCGAGCTATCAGAATTCGGGCTGTACGAATTCGTCAACGTCAAAACCTATTGGCAAAAATAAACCGTTTCATTAACTTAGGCCGTCTGAAAACCCAATTTCAGACGGCCTGATATTTTTTTAAAGACTGGCAAAAATGTTGTATTTGAAACCCATACCAATTCTGCAAAATCAAAGCGGCTCAAAAATAAGAAACCTATTTTAGAAAGCAATTCATATTTCCACGCCTATTTTGAATCGACAGCTTACCATGTTCATCATTCCAGCCGTTTCATTAAACTCTCTATAAAATACGCGACAAACAAAAATGCCGTCTGAAATACAACTTTCAGACGGCATTTTCAATCAAATACTACTTACCGGATTACAATTTCAAACCGGCCAGTTTAGCAGCATACGCATCCAAGTCGGCGATTGGACGGGTAGCCACGCCGCTTTCCATTGCTGCTTTAGCAGTAGCTGTAGCAACGCGAGGCAACAGGCGGGAGTCGAATGGGGTAGGAATCAGGTATTCCGCACCGAATTCAAATTTCTTACCGTAAGCGGCAACTACTTCTTCAGTTACCTCTTCCATTGCCAAGTCAGCCAAAGCGTATACGCAAGCGCGTTTCATTTCTTCATTGATGGTGGTCGCGCCGACATCCAATGCGCCACGGAAGATGAACGGGAAGCACAATACGTTGTTTACTTGATTCGGGAAGTCTGAGCGGCCGGTACCGATTACTACATCCGAACGGGTTTCTTTTGCCAATGGAGGCAGGATTTCCGGATTTGGGTTTGCCATAGCGAACACGATTGGTTTTTCGTTCATGGTGTTCAGCATTTCAGGCGTCAGCAGGTTTGCGCCGGACAGACCCAAGAAGATGTCTTTACCTTTAACGGCATCGGCCAATACGCGTTGGCCGTTATCTTCAATAGCGTAGAACTGTTTGGACTCGTCCATACGGTCTTTGTCTTCGCGGGTTTTGTAAATCACGCCTTTGGAGTCGCAAACGGTCACGTTTTCGCGTTTCAAACCCAAATCCAGCAATTGGTTCAAGCAGGCAATCGCGGCCGCACCTGCGCCGGAGCACACCAAAGTTGCTTCTTCGATTTTGCGGCCGGTATAACGCAAAGCGTTCAGTACAGCGGCAGCGGTAATGATGGCGGTACCGTGTTGGTCGTCGTGGAATACAGGGATTTTGCAACGTTTGCGCAATTCGCGTTCGATGTAGAAGCACTCAGGCGCTTTGATGTCTTCGAGGTTGATGCCGCCGAAAGTCGGTTCCAAAGAAGCGATGATGTCTACCAATTTTTGAGGGTCTTTTTCATCGATTTCGATATCGAATACGTCAACGCCGGCGAATTTTTTGAACAATACGCCTTTGCCTTCCATTACAGGTTTACCGGCCAATGCGCCGATGTTGCCCAAACCCAACACTGCGGTACCGTTGGAAATCACGGCAACCAAATTGCCTTTGGCAGTGTATTTGTAGGCAGTTTGCGGATCGGCATGGATTTCCATACAAGGAGCGGCTACGCCCGGAGAGTACGCCAACGCCAAATCTTTAGAAGTGGCCAGAGATTTGGTTGGGGTAACGGAGATTTTGCCCGGCACGGGGAATTCGTGGAACTGCAGGGCGGCTTCTTTTAATGAATTTTCCATTTATCGATCCTGTTTGCGAGAGAGATTTTACAGCGAACAAGTCTGAAACAGGCTGCTTCAGACATTTAAAATTTCTAAAGTCGGATTGTTAACAGACCGGCTTTGTAAGGGACCGTAATTTTATCATGTTATTTTGGTGGCGCATACCGATATTTATTACATTTGTTTTGATATTTCGTTTTATTTGGTTTTATGTCTAAAAACTTCTGTAATAATATTTCTTCGCCACATTACCCTTCTTTCAGACGGCATTTTATTTAAACTTAAACATTCAATCCAAAATGATTGTCTAGCGCGGTTTCAATCTGATTTTTTACTGCGTCCAGACTTTGGCTGCTGTCGATGACGGCATAGCGTTCCGGCTGTTTGTTAGCACGTTGCAGATATACTTCGCGCACCCGATTGAAAAACTCGGCTTCTTCTTGTTCAAAGCGGTCTTTCTCACGCGTTTGGTTGATGCGCGCCATTGACACTTCCAAAGGCACATCCAACAGCAAAGTTAAATCTGGACGAAAATCGCCCTGCACCCAATGCTCAAGCGTGGCAATATCTTGCAAGGGAACGCCTCGTCCGCCACCTTGATAGGCAAACGTTGCATCGGTAAAGCGGTCGGAAACGACATGCGTGCCGTTTTTCAGGGCAGGCAGAATGACTGTTTCCAAGTGTTGCTGTCTGGCTGCAAACATCAGCAGGGTTTCAGTGCGCAGGCTGACTTGGGTGGCAGGATTGAGCAGGATTTCACGCAATGCTTCTCCGGCCGGAGTACCTCCCGGTTCGCGCGTAAACAATACGGGCAGTTGGTGTTTTTCAAACCATGCTTTTATTACGGCAAGATTGGTGGATTTTCCTGCGCCGTCTATGCCGTCAAGGGTAATAAATCTGGGTTTCATATGGATATCGTCAATTTAAAGGCCGTCTGAAACAGGGATTATAAATGTTTCAGACGGCCTATTCGGTTTATTTCTTCAAAATATATTTGCGTACAGCGGCGTTGTGTTCAGAAAGATTGTGGCTGAACTCGCTCAGGCCCGTACCATCCATTTTTGAGACGAAATACAGATATTTTTCATCAGACGGATGACCCGCTGCTTCAAGCGCGGCCTTGCCGGGAAGCGCAATCGGCGTCGGCGTCAAACCGCTGCGCGTATAGGTATTATAAGGCGTATCGCGTTGCAAGTCGGCTTTGCGGATTCTGCCTTTATACGCATCGCCCATACCATAGATGACGGTCGGGTCGGTTTGCAGGCGCATGCCGATATTCAGGCGGTTGACGAATACGGCGGCCACATGGGCGCGGTCGTCTTCGTGCGCGGTTTCTTTTTCAATCAGACTCGCCATAATCAGCATTTCGTACGGATTTTTATAAGGTAGGCCGCTTTGACGGTCGTCCCATGCTTCTTGCAGGTTTTCCCGCATTTTACGGTAGGCGATTTTGTAAATTTGAAGATCGCTGCCGCCGGCATCAATTTCGTAACTATCCGGGAAAAACTGTCCTTCGGGATTGCTGCTCAAAGCGTCGGGGGCTACTTCGGCCATCAGTTTTTCATCGCTCCAGCCGCGCGTATCATGGGAAATATCGGCAGTGTTGTCGATAATACGGCGCATTTGTGCAAACCGTGCACCCTCTAGAATTTGCACGCTGACCGAATCAGGACGGCCTTTTTTAATGCGTTTTAAAATGTCCCAAGCCGATACTTTGGCAGACAGGCGGTAAGAACCGGCATTGAGTTGGTTGTGCACGCCCATCACATACGCGGCGGCTACCAGCACATAACGGTTATAAACGATGCCGTCTTGAGCCAGCTTACGGCTGACGGAAGAGATACCTTGATTTTTGGTAATGGTAATACGGTATGGTTTGCCGTTGTTTTTCGGAACAAACAACAATGCGGCAACCACGGCGGCAAATGCCGTCAAAAATACGGCCAGCCATTTCAACAATTTTTTCAGCATGGTAGGATTCTTGGTTTGTGAACGTGTCGGGCGACAGTATAACCGAAAACAAGCGCACCACGCCTGCCACCTTACCCAACGTATGTTTTCCTATCCCGAAAGGCCGTCTGAAACCATGAATTCCCCTTTAAAAAACACTTGGCAAAACGGCCGTTGGCTGAATGCACGCCAAACTCATTCGCCCAATTTCAGCCCGCGCGAACCGGATGAAAACGTCTCATTGGTTGTCCTCCACAATATTTCCCTCCCTCCTTTTGAATACAACACAGGGGCAGTGGAAAAATTGTTTACCAACCAAATCAACCCTGACGAGCATCCTTTCTTCAGCATTATCCACACCTTGCGCGTTTCCAGCCATTTTTTCATCAGCCGTAAGGGCGAAACCGTCCAATTCGTTTCCTGCGACGACATGGCCTATCATGCCGGCGTATCGTCGTTTCAAGGCAGAGAAAAATGCAATGCTTTTTCCATCGGTATCGAATTGGAAGGCTGCGATTTCGAGCCTTTTACCGAAGCACAATACACCAGCCTGCAAGCCTTGCTGACCGCCATTTCCAAACATTACCCGATTCAGGCCGTTACCGGTCATCAGGACATTGCTCCGGACAGGAAAACCGATCCCGGACATTTCTTCGATTGGCCTCGCCTTCAAAAAGCAGGTTTTCCCATCCGGCGCGGATAACTTTCAGACGGCCTGAAATGATTGGCAGACATAATGCTGTCACAACCGTTTATTTTCGTTATAATTCAGCTATTCATTCGGACGCATAAAGTCCGGCTCCAACGAACTTCCCACGCAGCAAGATTCCGCACCCTGAAAAAGACGGAATGCTGCCTTTTTAAAAAGTGATTACTCCATGATTTTCATCGTCTTAGCCCTCGCCGCCCTTTTGGCGGTCATCGGTTACAACATGTACCAGGAAAACCAATACCGCAAACAAGTGCGTGAACAATTCGGCCATTCCGATAAGGATGCACTTTTAACCAGCAAAACCAAGCACGTCCGCGACAGCAAAGAAACCGGCGGCCAAGGTTTGTTTATCAAGAAAAACAAAAAAAACGAAGAGGCATTGCGCAACCTGCAAGAGCAAGATGAAATCTACGCGGCAAAAGCCAAACTGGCTCATCCTGCCCAACTTAAAACCGATGTCGAGCTGACCATGGAAGACGACTTCTCCGCAGAAGAAAAAGTCCAACACACCGTTATCGGCTTAAACAACGAAATTACCGTCAGCCCTGCCGAAGCCGCTTCTGCTCCGGTTGAAACCGCAGCCGAACCTGTGGCACAAGTACCATTGATCAGCTTGGACGAATTGTCTCAAGTCGAGTTGCCTTGGTTTGACCCGCGCTTCGACTACATGGCCTACATCTCCCTGAAACAGGCCCAAGAATTGCACGCACTGCCGCGCCTTTCCAGCACACACCGCTTCCAAATCATCGGTTGCACCATGGACGACCATTTCCGTGTTGCCGAGCCGATTCCGGGCGTTTACTACCAAGGCTTCGTTATGGGCCTGCAAGCTGTCAGCCGTAACGGTTTGGCAGCGCGTGAAGAGCTGCAACACTTCGACCAACAGGTTGATGCCTTTGCCCAACTGATGGACGGCAAAGTTTTGCATACCGACTTGGATGCGTTCACCGAAGTCGCACAAGCCCTCGACCAATTCTGTGCGCGTGTTGACCAAACCATCGCCATTCACTTGGTTTCCCATTCCAACATCAGCGGCGTAGAGTTGCGTGCCGCCGTGGAAGAAACCGGTTTCAAACTGGGTGAAGACGGCGCGTTCCACTTCGGCGACAACAACAACCCTCAATTGTTCTCCATCCATACTTTGGACAACAAACCGTTTACCAATCCTCTGTTGGACAACCAAGCCTACCGCGGCTTCAGCATGCTGTTGGATATTCCGCATGTTCCTGCCGGCGAAAAAACTTTCGACAAATTTATGGACTTGGCTGTCAAACTCTCCGGCCAACTCAGCTTAGATTTGGTTAACGACCAAATGGAAGAAGTTTCCACCCAATGGCTCAAAGACGTACGCAACTACGTTTTAGCCCGTCAGGAAGAAATGCTTAAAGTCGGCCTAAAACCCGGCAGCAAACAAGCCCTGCGCCTGTTCTCTTAAACTTCCCCAATCAAAAAGCGGATATGCAATGACGGCATATCCGCTTTTTTCAGGTAAAATCCCTTCATCTTCAATATTCATCAATTTTCAGACGGCCTCTCTATCATCAGGCCGTCTGAAAACTCTATTCCGATTACACAATGAATCCGACTGAACAACGTATCAAATACCTGACCGACCTCCTCAACCGCTACGCCTACGAATACTACACCCTAGACGCGCCCAGCGTACCCGATGCCGAATACGACAAATTGTTCCGTGAGCTTGAAGCATTGGAGCGGAACTACCCCGAGTTCAAATTGCCCGACAGCCCAACACAGCGCGTCGGTGGCGAGCCTTTGGCAGGCTTTGCCGAAGTGCGCCACGAAGTACCGATGCTGTCGCTGACCAACGCCTTCTCGCCACAAGATGAAAACGGCGTGTTCGACCATGCCGAAATGTATGCTTTCGATGAGCGCGTTCGTGGCGGATTAAACGGAGAAAAACCGGAATACGTTATCGAACCTAAATTTGACGGTCTGGCCATCAGCCTGCTGTACCGCGACGGCGTATTGACTCAAGCGGCAACCCGTGGCGACGGCACAACAGGCGAAGACGTTACCCAAAACGTCAAAACCGTATCCAACATTCCCCTGCGCCTGCATGGAGAAAATATTCCCGAGCTTATCGAAATACGCGGCGAAGTACTGATGCTCAAAGCCGATTTTGCCGCTTTAAACGCACGACAGGCTGAAAACGGACAAAAACCTTTCGCCAATCCGCGCAATGCCGCCGCCGGCAGTCTGCGTCAACTCGATTCGCGCATTACGGCACAGCGCAAACTGCATTTCTTCCCCTATTCCATCGCTCGACAACAAGGCGGTTTTGTCGCGGAAGAACACCTGCAAGAGCTGAGCTACTGTAAAGAACTCGGCTTCAGCCTGCCCGATGGTAATTTCGGCTGTTTCCCAAATATCAATGAAGTATTAGCGTTTTACGAGAAAATGCAACAAAAACGCCCTACTTTGCCTTATGAAATCGACGGCATGGTGGTCAAAGTCAACAGCTTGGCGCAACAAGAAAAACTGGGTTTCATCTCCCGTGCGCCGCGCTGGGCCATTGCCCACAAATTCCCTGCCGAAGAAGCATTGACCATTGTCGAAGCCATTGATGTACAAATCGGACGCACCGGCGCAGTAACCCCGGTTGCCCGCCTGCAACCCGTATTCGTCGGCGGCGTTACCGTTACCAACGCTACCCTGCATAATCAGGACGAAGTATCGCGCAAAGATGTGCGCGTTGGCGATACAGTTGTCGTGCGCCGTGCCGGAGACGTGATTCCCGAGGTGGTGCGCGTAATTTTTGAACGCCGCCCAATGCAGAAGATCAACATTGCTGTTTCAGACGGCCTGCAAGACGATTTGTTTGCCGAAACACCTTCTGAAACCCGATCCGAACCGCTTCACAAACCCTACCGCTTGCCCACCCATTGCCCTATCTGCTGCAGCGAAATCGAACGTGAAGAAGGCGAAGCGGTTGCCCGATGCAGCGGTGGCATGCTTTGCCAAGCACAACGTGCGCAAGGTTTAATCCACTTCGCCTCACGCAAAGCCATGGACATCGACGGACTTGGACAAAAACAAATCGAGCAACTGGTAGCACAAGATTTGGTTCGTCATTTCGCCGACCTCTACCGCCTCGATATCCCAACCCTGCAAAAAATGAAGGAAACGGCGGATAAAGCGTCAGCTAATGAGGAAGAACTATCAAACAGTGAGATTGATGAAGACTTTGAAAGCGAGAGCGGCAATGCCCTGCTTAGCAAAACCAGTAAAAAACAGCCAACTAAATGGGCGGAAAACATCCTCGCAGGCATAGAAGCCAGCAAAACGCCTGAACTTGCCCGCTTCCTTTTTGCCCTCGGCATCCGTCACGTCGGCGAACGCACCGCCAAAACGCTGGCACAGGCATTCGGCACACTGGGAAACGTCCGCCATGCACCCGAACCCATCCTCGCCTGCCTGCCCGATATCGGTACAGTGGTTGCCCACTCCATCGCCCACTTTTTTGCCCAAGAAGCACAACAGGCGATGATAGACGAGCTGCTGGCTGTAGGTGTTGCCCCGCAAAGCCAGGCTGTCACTATCCCGCCGTTACGCCATGCCGAGCCGCAACGCTGGATTGCCCGCCTGCCTGATTTTAAAATCAGCGAAACCAAAGCGCTGGCCTTGTGGGAGCTTGCCGGACAAAGCATAGAAGGTTTGCAAACTGACAAAGCGTTGCCTGCCGATTGGCAAATATGGCGCAGTAAACCGCAAAACGCAGCCCTGCTTGAAAATATGAAAACTTTCTTTGCTCAAACGCTGTCTAATCTTCAAGATGAAACTATTTCAGACGGCATTAACGAGGCCATAGCAGGTAAAACCTTTGTATTAACAGGGACTTTACCCACACTCAAACGCGACCAAGCCCAAGCCATGATTGAGGCTGCAGGCGGTAAAGTTTCCGGCAGCGTATCCAAAAAAACCGACTACGTTGTCGCCGGAGAAGCTGCAGGCAGTAAATTGGAAAAAGCCCAAGCTTTGGGCGTGGCCGTATTAACCGAAGAAGAATTACTGTCGTTGCTGAGATAAGACAGTATCTACAAGCAATCCGCCTTTTCAAGCCAACTGCTTCCTTATCATGTGGTATTATTGTTACATACGACTACATCTTTACACTTTTTGGGGTATAAACCCACAGTTAAAATAGGATAATAATATGAAACCCATTAAAAAATGCGTCTTCCCCGTTGCCGGTATGGGCACCCGTTTCTTGCCTGCGACCAAAGCCAGCCCCAAAGAAATGCTGCCTATTGTGGACAAACCTCTGATTCAATATGCAGTTGAAGAAGCGGTTGAAGCCGGCTGTACCGAAATGGTGTTCATCACCGGTCGTAACAAACGCAGCATCGAAGATCACTTCGACAAAGCATACGAGTTGGAAACCGAATTGGAATTGCGTCAAAAAGACAAACTGTTGGCGCACGTTCGTGATATCTTGCCTTCCAACATTACCTGCATGTACATCCGTCAAACTGAAGCATTGGGTTTGGGTCATGCCGTATTGTGCGCGCAAGCTGCCGTCGGTAATGAACCTTTTGCCGTTATTTTGGCAGACGATTTGATTGATGCGCCTAAAGGCGCGCTAAAACAAATGGTTGACGTGTATGACCAAAGCGGCAACAGCGTTTTAGGCGTTGAAACCGTTGATCCTTCCCAAACAGGCTCTTACGGTATCGTTGAAGTTGAAAAACTGAAAAGCTATCAACGTGTAGTCAATATTGTTGAAAAACCAAAACCGGAAGAAGCGCCTTCCAACCTCGCCGTTGTCGGCCGCTACATCCTGACCCCGCGTATTTTTGACTTGTTGACCAACCTGCCCCGAGGCGCCGGTAACGAAATCCAACTGACAGACGGTATCGCCCGCCTGCTCGACCATGAGTTTGTATTGGCTCATGCTTTTGATGGCAAACGCTACGACTGCGGCAGCAAATTGGGTTACCTTGAAGCAACCGTGGCTTATGGTTTGAAACACCCTGAAACTGGCGAACAATTCAAAGAATTGCTCAAACAATACGCTTAAGCCCAGCCATTATAAAAAGGCCGTCTGAAATTTCAGACGGCCTTTTTCTCAAACTTATTTCTTCCAATATGCCGGAGTCAGCAAAATCAGAACGGTAAAAATCTCCAAACGTCCCAACAACATCACCGCTGTACACAGCCACTTCTGTACATCGCTCAGCGCGGCATAATTATGCGACGGACCAACTGCACCTAAACCCGGTCCTGCATTGGTAATACAGGCAATGACTGCCGTAAAGGCGGATAAAAAGTCCAAGCCTGCCGCCATCAGTAAAAAGCTGAATACGATGACCGTCATAAAATAAATAAAGATGAACGACATGACGGTCAGCGCCATGCGATCCGGAATGGAGCGATTGTTGACCTTTACCGTACGAACCGCACGCGGGTGCAGCAAAATCAGCATTTCGCGCAAGCTGAATTTGAACAACACTAACGCACGCACATTTTTAATACCGCCACCCATAGAGCCTGAGCTTGCCAATACGTTCGACAGGAAAAACATCCACAGCGACACAATCAGCGGCCATTGGGCAAAGTCAGCATTGGAGAAACCGCTGGCCAATCCGATGGACACAAAGTTGAAGCTGACAAAGCGCAAAGCTTCGCCAAGGCTTTGATAAACGTCCTGTTGCCATAAATACAATGCCGAAATCAAAATACTGCCCGACAAAACTAACAACATGGAACGGCATTCTTCATCTTTCCAATACACCTGCAAGGAGCGGTTGCCCAGCGCAGTAAAGTGGCTGGCGAAATTGATACCGCCCCAGACAGTAAAAAACATCAACGTCCATTCGACTGTTACAGAATTAAAATAGGCAACGCTGTCATCATGTGTCGAAAAACCGCCTAAGGCCACTGCCGACATCGCATGGCACAAGGCATCAAACCAGCCCATGCCGGCAATATGCAAGGATACAAAGGCGGCAGCAGTTGTCAGCGCATAGGCAAACCATAGCCGTTTGGCCACTTGCGAAATGCGGGGAGCCATCTTGCTTTCCTTATCCATACCCGGAATTTCCGCTTTGAAGAGCTGCGTCCCCCCCACGCCCAACATCGGCAAAATCGCCACAGCCAGCACGATAATACCCATACCGCCAAGCCAGTTGAGCATGTGCCGCCAAAAATTTACCGACGGATCCAGCGTATCCAAGCCGGAAATCACTGTTGCCCCCGTTGTCGTCAGCCCTGACATCGCCTCAAAAAATGCATCGGTGAAACTCATGGACGGCATATAAAAATAAATCGGCATCGCCGCCACGACAGCAAAAGCCAGCCACAGCATCAATACCAGGGTAAATCCGTCACGTGGCCGCAATTCACGGTTGAAACGCAGCGTCAACACCCAAGTTACACACGACACCAGCAATACGGTCAAAGCCGTATAGGCAAACACGAGAAACGCGCTGTCGTGATAAAAATACGACATCAGTGTCGGCACGGCCAACAGTAATGAAAACAACAGCCCCAGCTTGGACAATACATGGACAATCGGCATCACCTTGCTTACCGCACCGCCCAATCTGAAACCCTTATGCAGATACATCATATTCCTATCATCAGAAAACAAAATGTTTCAGACGGCCTCATAAAAAAGGCCATCTGAAACAACATATTTTATCAAAATGCCACAACCCCGTGATAAAGAAAAACCAAAAAACACTTGCCTGCTCTTTTTTTAGGAGTATAATGTTATACCATAACATTTACTGGAGAAAGAAATGAAACCCGATATCCACCCAGACAACTATCGTACCGTCCTGTTTTACGACAGCGGTGCAGACCAAGGATGGCTCATCCGTTCATGCGCCAATACCCACGGAAAAACCATGGTTTGGAAAGACGGAGTAGAGTATCCCCTCTTCTCTCTTGATACCTCTTCCGCGTCCCACCCCGTATACACAGGCAAACAACGCAATATCAATGTCGAAGGTCGCGCCAGCAAGTTCAACCAACGTTACCAATCCATGATGTCTTCTTTCAGAAAGGATAAATGATGCAAGTCCTCTCATCCCTGAAAACTGCAAAAAAACGACACCGCGACTGCCAAATTGTCCGCCGAAAAGGCAAAGTGTACGTCATTTGCAAGAGCAATCCCCGTTTTAAAGCACGCCAACGTTAAGCGGCCCAACCCATATTTCAATGTAACTCTCTGAATTTTCCGCACTTTCGTTTACCTCTAGCGCAAGTGCGGCTTTTTTTCAAACAGCATTAATCATTCATATCAAAACTACAAAAAATCCTGCCATACTCCCAAAAACAGGAAGAAAAAGTAAATAATGGTTATCCCTATTGTGAAGCCATAAAGATATTTATAACATGCCGCTACATTCTTCCTTCAACACTGACCATAGGAGTCAAAAATGAAAGTAAAAGCCCTGCTTGCAATTGCCGCCGCCATGAGCCTCGCTGCCTGCGCCGCACCTGAAGCCCATCGCCATGACCATGGTCAACGTCATGAGCACAATCATGCACACGAACATGGCCACCAACATCATGACATGCACAGCCATGGCCGTGTTCAATCATTCAGCTGCGAAAACGGCCTGTCTGTACAAGTCCGCAACCTGAGCACCAACCAAGTTGAACTGCGTCTGGACGACAAAGTTGCCACCCTGTCTTCTGCCGTTGCAGGTTCAGGCGAACGCTATGTTGCCAACCAAGGCCTGTTCGGCAAAGGCGCTGAATGGCATCAAAAAGGCAGCGAAGCATTCTTCGGCTTCACTGACCCATACGGCAACAAAGTAGAAACCTCTTGCTCTGCCCGCTAATTTCTACTAAGCAATAGAATAACTAAAGGCCGTCTGAAAACTTGTTTCAGACGGCCTTTTATATTGGATAAAACGAAAGTCCGTTTAAGGATAAAATGTAAATATGAGGCTATTTGAAGATTCAAAATACGTCCATACTCCACGGATAAGTAAGACCCTTTGAAAGGCATCTTCTCCGACAATGCATTATTTCAAAATCATTAAATATATATATCTACCTTAATTTAAAACTTTTTCCAAGATTTCTTTAAGGTTTTCATCATCTTCATCCAAAGTTAATTTTTCCGAAATATTATGAAGACAATGCTCCAAATCAATGGCTAAGGCTACTTGGTTTTGATAGGATAATTTTGGATAGAGTTCAAGTAAAACCCAATAAATGCATATACTATCATTTGAGTAAAAAATATTTGAAACGAATGGAAGTAATGTGTCTTGTCGTTCTACAAAGATTTCGACAATTTCACTAAAAACAGGAAAGTTCGCATCTCCCAACCATCCTGAGAGCCACTCCCCCATCTCAATTAATTCCTCATCGTTGCAGTCCTTAATTTTTTTGCAAGCCTTGATGTCAAACTTATCTTTAGGACGCATAGGATACCTCATTGTTATTAAAGACTGACGAATACAGAATTATAATGATTGATCTCAATTCTAGACAAATGATTATTCGTCATTCCTATATCCTCAACAAATTTTCTCTGAAGTAAGAGTCATTTTTTGCAATTAAACTCCTACCCCACAATAACTTGAAACCCTATCCTGTATTTTACCTAAATCACAAATCCCAATTACCCTTCAAAATCTATTCGCTATACGAAACAGATTCAATAAACAAAGGCCGTCTGAAAACCTATTACCAAAGTTTTCAGACAGCCTTTATTTAGACCAAACAATTAAGCGTAATGTCTGTCTTCGCCTTTGCCATCAACGTTGTCGGCACAACGTTTACAGATGGTTTCATGGCCTGCAACTGCACCCACATCGTGGGTATAGTGCCAGCAGCGTTCGCATTTTTCACCATCACTGGCTTTAGCGGTTACAGCAAGCTCATTACCTACTTTCACTTCAGCTTTAGACACCAGCAAAGCAAAACGCAATTCTTCGCCCAAAGTGTTCAGATAGTCGGCAATTTCTTCCGGAGCCGTAATTTCGGTTTCGGCTTGCAATGAAGAACCGACGGTTTTATCCGTACGCAAAGGCTCGATGGCAGCAGTTACCGCTTCGCGTGCTTCGCGGATTGCCGTCCATTTTTTCACCAATTCGGCTTCGGCTTTTTCATTGATAGATGGAAACTCATGCCATGTGTGGAAGAGGACGCTGTCTTCTTCGCCGCCGCCGATAATGTCCCATGCTTCCTCGCCGGTGAAGCACAAAATCGGAGCAATCAGCAGAACCAAACTACGTGTGATGTGATACAGGGCAGTTTGCGCGCTGCGGCGTGCATGGCTGTCTGCTTTGGTGGTGTAGAGGCGGTCTTTCAGGATGTCGAGGTAGAACGCGCCCAAGTCTTCCGAGCAGAAAGAAACAATGTCTTTTACAGCAAAGTGGAAGGCGTAGCGCGGATAGAAGTCGCCCGCCAGACGCTCTTGCAGCTGACGCGCCAATACCAAGGCGTAGCGGTCGATTTCCACCATGTCTGCCTGTTGCACGGCATCTTCAATAGGATTGAAGTCGCTGAGGTTGGCAAACAGGAAGCTCAGGGTATTGCGGATACGACGATAGCTTTCAGTTACACGTTTGAGGATTTCTTTGGAAATCGCCAATTCGCCGCTGTAATCAGTAGATGCCGCCCACAGGCGCAGGATGTCGGCGCCGAACTCGTTATAGACTTCTTGCGGTGCGACGACGTTGCCGATGGATTTCGACATTTTGCGGCCGTTTTGGTCAACCACAAAACCGTGGGTCAACAGCTGTTTGTATGGTGCACGACCCATTGATGAGGCGCAACCGGTCAACATGGAGGATTGGAACCAGCCGCGGTGTTGGTCGCTGCCTTCGAGGTACAAGTCAGCCGGCCATTCCAATTCTTCGCGTTGTTTCAAGACGGAATAATGGGTCGAGCCGGAGTCGAACCATACGTCCATCGTGTCGGAAAGTTTGTCGTAATTTTCACAATCTTCCGCGCTCAAGAGTTCGCTCTTATCAAGAGAGAACCACGCTTCGATACCTTTTCCTTCGATTTTTTGGGCAACTTTTTCCAACAACTCGGCAGAGTTCGGATGCAATTCACCGGTCTCTTTGTGAACAAAGAAAGTCATCGGCGTGCCCCAATAGCGTTGGCGTGAAACCACCCAGTCAGGACGGCCTTCAATCATGGCTTCTAAACGCGCACGACCCCATGATGGGAAGAATTCGGTGTCATCAACGGCTTTGATGGCTTTGTCGCGCAGGGTTTTACCATCTGCACCTGCTTTGTCCATACCGACAAACCATTGACCTGTCGCGCGGTAAATCAGCGGGGTTTTGTGGCGCCAACAGTGGGCGTAGCTATGCTCGATTTTGCTGCTTACCAAGAGGTTGCCGGTTTCTTCCAACCATTGCAGGATAACGGGATTGGCTTCCCAAACTCGCATACCAGCAACACGAGGTGTTTCGCTGATGTATTTGCCTTCGGCATTTACAGGGTTGTAAAGCTCAATGCCGTATTTATTGCAGACAGCGTAGTCTTCCAGACCATGCGCAGGCGCAGTATGCACCAAGCCGGTACCGGCATCGGTGGTCACATGGTCGCCGTTGAGCATGGGAATATCGCGTTCGAGGAACGGATGATTCATGTGCAGGTTTTCCAGCCTGTCGCCGGTGGTTTCGGCAAGAATAGCAATGCCGTCTGAAAAACCGTAACGTTTGAGCGCGTCTTCTGCCAAATCTTTGGCCAACACCAATTTGCCTTTAGGTGTATCAATCAGTTGATACACCACGTCTGCACCAGCTGAAACAGCTTGGCTCGCAGGCAAAGTCCAAGGCGTAGTTGTCCAGATAACGGCAAACGCTTTGCCTTCAATACTTGCCAAACCGAATGCGGCGGCAAGCGCGGCAGTGTCTTTAAACGGATAGGCAACGTCAATCGCAGGCGATACTTTGTCTTTATATTCCACTTCGGCTTCAGCCAAGGAAGAGCCGCAGTCCAAGCAGAATTGAACCGGTTTCGCGCCGCGGTAGAGATAGCCGGATTTGTAGATTTCGCCGAGCATACGCACGGTATCGGCTTCGGTTTTGAAATCCATGGTCAGGTAAGGATTGTCCCAGTCGCCCAACACACCCAAGCGGATAAAATCTTTTTTCTGACGGGCAATCTGTTCGGCAGCGTATTCGCGGCACAATTCGCGGAAACGGGCTTTAGGCATGTCTTTACCGTGCAGTTTTTCTACCATCACTTCGATAGGCAAACCGTGGCAGTCCCAACCCGGTACATAAGGCGCATCAAAACCGGCTTGGGTTTTGCTGCGGATAATGATGTCTTTGAGAATTTTATTGACGGCATGACCGATGTGGATGTCGCCGTTGGCATACGGAGGACCGTCGTGCAGAATAAATTTCGGACGGCCTTTGGCGATTTCGCGCAGTTTTTGGTAGCGTTTTTGCTCGTACCAGCTTTTCAGCCATGCAGGCTCGCGCTTGGCAAGATTGCCGCGCATTGGAAACGGGCTCTCGAGCAGGTTTACGGTTTTACTGTAATCGGTCATTTTTTGATCTCTATTGTTGCGGTATTTCGGTTTCAGATGGCCTGATTGCTCATTTTGAAAAGAACAGGCCGTCTGAAAAAATTCAAAGGACTTATTGTAGCCCAATTGTCTTGATTTTATAAGCTTCTAGAAGCGTTTCTATGCTTCCCAAACCCTCGCATCTTCCATATCTTGCAAAATTTGGGTTTTCAATGCTTCGATACTCTCAAATTTTTTCTCGTCACGCAGTTTGTGCAGGAAGCGGACGAAGATACGCTGGCCGTACAAATCGCCGTTGAAATCAAACAGATGGACTTCCAGCTTTTGCGAGCGGTTGTTGCTGACAGTGGGGTTAAAACCAAAGCTGGCAACGCCTCGGCGCGTGCCGAATGTGCCGTCTGCTTCAACGACAAATACGCCGCTTAGCGCATAATGATACGGGGGAAGCTGGACATTGGCGGTAGGCGCGTTGATGGTGCGGCCAAGTTTTTGTCCATGTTTGACCTTTCCGCTTAAAACGTAATCATGGCCCAACAGTCTTTTGGCGTATTCCAACTTACCGTCTGAAAGGGCTTGGCGGACGGCGGTACTGCTGGTGCGGATGTCTTCAACGATAACGGACGGCGTGCGTTCGGTTTGCATATCGGGCTGTTGTGCCAAGAGTTCAAAACAGCCTTCACGGCCGGCACCAAAACGGAAATCGTCGCCAATCAGCAGATACCGCGTATTGAGCGTTTGGCGCAAAAGTTGGTCGATAAACGCTTGTGCGCTCATATCGGAGAAAGCTTGGTTAAAACGCAAGACCCAAACGGCATCCACACAGCCGGTTTCACGCAAAAGGCGCAATTTGGTACGCAGCGGACTGATACGGTAAGGCAGCTTTTTCCCGGCTTTGCGCGCAAAAAATTCTTTGGGCTGAGGCTCAAAAACAACAACGACAACAGGCAGACCGCGTTGGTCTGCCTCTCGTTTGAGTTTTTGTAGAATGTGTTTGTGCCCGAGGTGTACGCCGTCGAAGTTGCCGATGGTTACGGCGGCTCCTTGCGGAAATTTGGGCGCGTGTCGCTGTCCAAGCCAGATGTTCATGGGTGGTGGGTATTGTGTTTGAATAGGCGGCTATTGTAAACGTTATTGCTGTTTCAATAAACCTTAGGCCGCCTAAAACCTATAGTACCAACTTTTATTCGAATTAACTATAAATCACAATGAACTGTATTACACAGCACAATGCAAAAATTCCTAACAATGTAAAACCTCTCTTTTTTTCCCCTTTAATAAGAGCATAAATTCCAATAATTAATCCAAATATTGGTATAATAATTGATAAGATAATATCTATTAAACTGGCATTTTTAAGAATTTTTTTACTATCAGGTAATACCTGATACTTGTCGTTTTCCTGACTCATTTAAGATACCCTTTCTATTTAATAAAATAATTAAAAAAAGAAATAATTAAAATATATTCATAAACATCTCTTGCAAGTAGAAATGTTCAAGATCAATATTATAACAGTTGCAATTAATTATTCAAACAACATCTAAATCTTAAAACAATCCTTTTCTATCTAATGTCTAAAATTCTTTAAATATATGCTTTCAGACGGCCCTAAAGTTTGTTAATACCTTACCACCACCAAGGATAACGGCCAAACGGATAACCCCAATCGTCGTAATAGCGATAGTAGCGGGCTTCGCGCAGCTGTTCTTGGGAAATATAGTTTTGCCATGCCATTTTGTAGCAGGCTTGGAACATCGGATCGGAAACTTTGTCGATATATTTGAGGCGGAAAGCTTTTTGTTCCGCGGTTGCGGCACCAGGTTTACCTTCTTCGTCAAATTTGCGGCGGATCAGCGTGGCAGTTTCCTGATCGCATTGGGCGGCAAGATGTACTTGAAGATCCTGTTCATAGCGTTTCTGCGCTTGGGCGCGTGCGGCTTTTTGCTCGGGCGTGGTGGCGCAGGCGGCCAGCAATGCAACGGCGCCAAACAATAAGGTCAGACGGATAGGATTCATTGGATGTTTCCTTATACTCATGTATGGCTATTAATGTACGCCCTCATTGTGTAATGGGCAAGTGTGGCAACTTGGGGACACTTTATATTATTTGTTTTTGGCAGCAGGCAGTTGCATATAAAATACACTCTGTATGAATGTTTAACTACAAACCCACTCAATGAACGCTGACAAACCGCCCCACTCCTACCGATTGCGCCACCACAGGCAACACACGCCGCCGTTTTGGCAGGCGGATCGCCCGTATCTACACGAACACAATATTTCCGATGCCCGTTTCAGACGGCTGGGCTACATCATGGCCTTTCTTGCCGGCGCGATTAATGCCGGCGGCTTCTTCGCGTTCTCACGTTATACCTCCCACGTTACCGGCTCAATGTCGCTGTTGGCAGATGTTTTGTATCTTCAAGAGTGGAGTGTGGCCATTATTGCCACAATCAGCGTGTTGTGTTTTGTTGCCGGTGCCGCGCATTCGGGTTGGGTGATTTTATGGACGCAGCAGATGCGTTTCCGTGGCAGCTTTGGGTTTTCCATGTGGCTGGAAGCAGTTTATCTGTTGATATTCGGTTGGTTCGGTATTGCCGCGATGGAATGGGATTTTGGCGGCTCTGATTTTATTATGCCGTCTTTGGCATTGTTTTTATTGTGTTTTATTATGGGCATGCACAATACGGTTATCACGCTTCTTTCCGGCGGCGCCATCCGCTCCACCCACATGACCGGCACGGCGACCGACTTAGGCATTGAAATTTCACGCGCGCTTTATTACTCAAAACAGCATCATCCGCGCCTGCCGCACGTCCGCGTTAACAAACCGAAAATGTGGCTTTTAAGCGGCTTGATGCTGTCGTTTTTGCTGGGCGGCGTGGTTGGCGCATGGGGTTATCATCTGGTCGGCCATCATTTCGCCCTGCCCGTTTCCGCCGTTTTGTTCATACTGGGCGCAGGCTCGGTGGGATACGATGTCAAGGTCAGATTGAAATGGGCATTTGTCAGCTGGTATCGCCGCAAGCAGAAAAAACGGAAGAAACTGTAAAAAACTTTGCTTATTATTTCGCGGCAAAATGACCAAACTGTCGGAGAAATGCAGAAATGCTTCAGAATTATGTTAACTGGCAAATATTTTCGTAATATCGGGTTAAACCCATTCTTTTGCGTTTCGGATATTGGGTATCATAAATCCGTAATGACCCACGCGGTTTTTATTCATTTTTTCAGACGGCCCGGGCCGTCATCTAAAAAGAGGATACGACATGAAATTCTTGAAACCCCTGACCGTTATTGCTACTGCAATTCCTTTGGCACTCACCGGCTGTGTAACTGATCCTGTTACCGGCCAACAATCCGCCAGCAAAACCGCTATGTACGGTTTGGGCGGTGCGGCTGTTTGCGGCATCGTTGGTGCGCTGACCCATGGCGGTAAAGGCGCGCGCAACTCCGCATTGGCTTGCGGTGCAGTAGGTGCGGGTATCGGCGGTTACATGGACTACCAAGAGAAAAAACTGCGTCAAAGCCTGGCCAACACCAACATCGAAGTTGAACGTCAAGGCAACCAAATCAAACTGGTTATGCCTGAAAACGTAACCTTCGCTACCGGCAGCGCTGCCCTGAGCGGCCATGCTCAAAGCGCCTTGTCTGCCGCTGCACAAACTTTGGTTCAATATCCTGACACGACTTTGACCATCAACGGCCACACCGACAACACCGGTAACGACGCCATCAACGAACCATTGTCTCGCAACCGCGCCGAATCTGTTGCCACCTTCCTGCAATCCCGTGGCGTAAGCAGCACCCGTTTGAGCACTTTCGGTTACGGCTCCCGCCAACCAATCGCCTCCAACGCTACTGTTGAAGGCCGCGCACAAAACCGCCGCGTTGAAATCTTGATCAACCCAGACCAACGCGCCATTGATGCCGCTAAAAAACAAATGTAATCCGACATCTGTCTGATTCCCATACTTAAGGCCGTCTGAAATTTCAGACGGCCTTTTTCTTTGTAGATTTTGTTTGCAATTTCTCCTCCTCAATCCAATCCATCATAAAATTTATTCCTTTATTAACAAGACTTTTCAATTTTTCCTTCAAAAAAACTGTATTAATACTCTAATTTTTACATTAACTTAGAGTATAATTCCTAAAATTTTAAAAACACGCCTCATGCCGTCTGAAAAACGGCGGCGAAAAACACACTTATTTATATACACATCAGCCCGTTATCCAATCTATTTCATAAGATTTCAGACGGCACCATCCAGAATCTATGAAGGAGCATCCATGCAAAACAACTTTGACCCATTGATTATCCGTGGTAAATCACTGATTCCCGTCGTACAAGGCGGTATGGGTGTAGGCGTTTCCGCATCAAAACTCTCCAGCGCTGTTGCGCGCGAAAACGGCGTAGGCACCATCGCCAGCGTCGATTTGCGCCACTTGCACGAAGATTTGCTGGCCGAATCAAAAATCGATTCCAGCGAAGAAAAATACACCCACCTCAATTGCATCGCGCTTGACCGCGAAATCAAAAAAGCCAAAGCCGATTCAGAAGGCAAAGGCATGATTGCCGTCAACGTCATGAAAGCGGTTAAAGACCATGCCGCCTACGTCCGTCAGGCCTGCGAATCCGGTGCTGACGCGATTGTGATGGGCGCAGGCTTGCCTTTGGACTTGCCGGAAATGACCGAGGGTTACCACAAAGATGTCGCCCTTTTCCCTATCTTGTCCGAGTCACGCGGTATCAACATCGTTTTGAAACGTTGGATGAAAAAAGGCATTTTGCCCGATGCCATCGTTATCGAACACCCTGCCCACGCAGCCGGCCACTTGGGCGCGGCAACCGTTGACGGCGTGAACGATGCCAAATTCGAGTTCAAACGCGTTATTGAAGAAACGTTTGAAGTATTCAAAAACTTGGGCTTGGAAAGCGAAAAAATCCCGTTGGTACTCGCCGGCGGCATGGCAAACTTTGAAAAAGTCAAAACAGCCTTGAAAAACTGGGGCGCGTCCGCCGTCCAAATCGGTACCGCGTTTGCCGTTACCGAAGAAGGTGATGCCCACATCAACTTCAAGAAAACGCTGGCCGGTGCGGAAACTGAAAAAGTGGTTGAATTCATGTCTGTTGCCGGTTTGCCTGCACGCGGCGTGCGCACCAAATTCCTCGACAACTACATCAAACGCGAGGCCAAATTGCAAGCCAATGCCAAAAACGATCCGCGCCGTTGCACACAAGGCCTGAACTGCCTGACCAGCTGCGGTTTGCGCGACGGTTTGGCCAAAGCCGGTCAATTCTGTATCGACATCCAACTTTCCGCCGCATTCCGCGGCGAAGTCGATAAAGGCCTGTTTTTCCGCGGTAAAGACCCGTTGCCGTTTGGCAATGCCATCCGTACGGTTCAAGAAACCATTCATTATCTCTTGAACGGTTCCCTGCCCGTCGTCCCTGCCAAATAAACGCATCAATTTGTTTTGTGGATGTGCAGGCTGCTTTTCGTTTCGCAGAAACTCCGTTTTAACTTCGTTGAAGCTACGCTTTCAGGTAGCCTTTTTAGGTTTCAGGCAGCCTGCATCACTCCGCCGCCGCAAACACCTCCTTCGCTACAAACACCGCATTCAGCACCTTTGGAAAACCCAAATACGGGATACATTGGATAAACGCCTCCACAATTTCATCGCGCGTCAGCCCCACGTTCAGCGAAGCGTGGATATGCACGCGCAACTGGTTTTCACAGCCGCCCTGCGCCGCCAGAGCCGCCAGCGTTACCAGCTCGCGCTGCCGCACATCAAGCTGCGGGCGCTGGTAAATCTCGCCAAACGCGAAACCAATGATGTATTTGCCCAAATCGGGCGAAATATCCGCCAACGCCTGCTTCACCTTGTCGCCCTGCTCGCCGTCGATTTCGTTCAGCTTCGCTAAGCCGCGTGCCATTAAATCCTGATGATTCAACATTTTTCGTCTCCATACTCAAATTTGCAAAATTGCGCGGACAGGTTAAACTATCAAGCGCACTTTATAGCAAGGAGATTTGATGCAGACCAAGGAATTTACCGCGCAAACGGGTTTGTCCGCCGCCACGCTGCGCTACTACGAGCAGGAAGGGCTGCTGCGCCCCGAACGAAACGCCAACGGCTACCGCGAATACGGTGCGCGCGATTTGGAATGGGTGGGTTTCATCCTTCGGCTGAAAGACATGGGCGTGCCGCTGGCGCAAATCAAGGAATACGCGCGGCTGCGGCATTTGGGCGATGAAACCGTCCCCGAACGTTACCGGATTTTGCAGGAACATCAGGCAGCTTTGAAACGCAAACGGCAGGAATTGGACGCTCATTGGGCGTTTTTGGAGCGGAAGCTGGCGTGGTATCGTGAGAAGATGGGTGGGCGGGGATAAGCAGCCTGAAAGCGTGAAAAGCAACCTGCACATTTGGGAAAGCCCAAGTGCAGGCTGCTTTTGTGTTCCAACTTCGTTAAAGCTCGCGCTTTCAGACGGCCTTATCGGGGCGGGCGTCCCAAAACATGATTATTACAATTCACACACCATGAATTGCTGAGTGCCCAGTGATAATCGATGATGATGCCTTCCGAATTGGTGAAAAAGGTGCGGTCGCTGTGCTGGCCGTAGCAGACGTTGCTGTAATAGTTGGTGATGACGGGACCGTTTTGGCTGCATTCAAAAGGCCGTCTGAAAACATTTAAACCCTGTTTTCAGACGGCCTTTTTGTCCCAATCCATCTAAAAAATGCTAAGATTATTGCCTTAATTTATCGGCAGAAACATCATGAACCCATTATTAAACCATCTCAAACCCTATCCTTTCGCCCGCCTGCGTGAAGCCATGCAAGGCATTGATGCACCCGAAGACGTAACGCCCATTCATCTGCAAATCGGCGAGCCGAAACACCCGACACCCAAAGTCATCACCGACGCGCTGACCGCCTCCCTGCATGAACTGGAAAAATATCCGCTGACCGCAGGCCTGCCCGAACTGCGCCAAGCCTGCGCCGAATGGGTTGCCCGCCGTTATGATGGTTTGAGCCTCAATCCCGACAATGAAATCCTGCCCGTATTGGGCAGCCGGGAAGCGTTGTTCTCTTTTATCCAAACCATTTTAAATCCGGCTTCAGACGGCCCCAAACCGGTCGTTATCAGCCCCAATCCGTTCTATCAAATTTACGAAGGCGCGACTATTTTGGGCGGCGGCGAAATCCATTTTGCCAACTGTCCTGCGCCCAGCTTCAATCCCGATTGGAGCAGCCTGTCCGAAGACGTATGGCAGCGCACCAAAGTCCTAATTGTCTGCTCGCCCAACAACCCGAGCGGCAGCGTCCTGCAATTAGAAGATTGGAAAGAAATTTTTGATTTACAAGACAAATACGGCTTCGTTATTGCCTCTGACGAATGCTATTCCGAAATCTATTTTGACGACAACAAACCAATCGGCGGCCTGCAGGCTGCGGCGCAATTAGGACGCGGCACGCGCAACATTATTATGTTCACCAGCCTGTCCAAACGCTCCAATGTCCCCGGTTTGCGTTCCGGCTTTGTCGCAGGCGATGCCGAGTTGCTCAAAAACTTCCTGCTCTACCGCACCTACCACGGCAGCGCGATGAGTATTCCCGTCCAACGCGCCAGCATTGCCGCTTGGAACGATGAAGAACACGTTATTGACAACCGCCGCCTCTACCAAGAAAAATTCGACCGCGTTATCCCCATTTTGCAACAGGCATTCGATGTCAAACTGCCTGACGCGTCGTTCTACATTTGGCTGAAAGTTCCCGATGGCGACGACTTGGCATTTACGCGCAACCTGTGGCAGAAAGCCGCTATCCAAGTGTTGCCCGGCCGCTTCCTCGCCCGCGATACCGAACAAGGTAATCCGGGAGAAGGCTACGTCCGCATCGCTTTGGTTGCCGATGTGGACAGCTGCGTTAAAGCGGCTGAAACCATAGTTGCTTTATACCGCCGATAAAACAAAGGCCGTCTGAAATTTCAGACGGCCTTTTTATTAAATAATCGGATAATTTATATGGTAAAGTCCAGAAGGTAGAAATCTTCTTTGCCTACGCCGCATTCAGGGCATTTCCAGTCGTCGGGGATGTCTTCGAACTTGGTACCTGCTGGCAGACCGTGTTCGGGGTCGCCGACATCTTCATCGTAAATCCAGCCGCAAGGGCCGCACATATATTGAGCCATTTTGTGTTCCTTCTATTTTAAAAGGCCGTCTGAAACCGTATTTTCAGACGGCCTTTTGCGTGTTTTATTGTTGATATTTTGAATTTATTGAGCTGCTTCCAAAGCGGCGATTTCTTTACGCAGGTGTTTGATGGCCGGTGTTACGATGGCGACAAACATGGCCTCGCGAACGCGGCGTTGCGCCGGACTGCGCATCAGATAGCCTTTCGCGCCTGCATGCAATGCGGCAGATTGAGTGGCGTTCAGTGCCAACACAGCAGCCGCTTCACGCAGTTTCAAGGTTGCCAGCGTGTCAGGTTTGTTGTTCCACGCATCATCGGCAAGGCGTTCAGTTTCCGCCCATGCGCCGTCCAATGCGGCTTTCAAATCATCGTAACTGTGGTCTAGGTAAGCGTTCACTTCCGCATTCACTACATTGGCCATGCGGATAATGCCGAGCGCTCCGTCAATCACACCGGCGCCGATACCCATTTGCAGCAAGATGAAACCGGCTTTAATGGTCGGGATATAAGACTGGAACTGCTCAGGCGTAGCAATCACATCTTCATCCGGAATAAACACGTCTTTAAAATTCAGGCTGTAAGTGCGTGTGCCTTCCAAACCGCAGAACTCAGGGCAATCTTGCAAGGTAACGCCTTCCCATTGACCGCCGGTGATAAACATCACATAGCTGTCGCTGATTTGGGCGGTATTCGCCCAAATATGGTCTTCGCCGATATTGGATACCCAAGGCAAAGCGCCGTTGATTTTGTAGCCGCCTTCGACACGTTCGGCTTGCAGATTGTGTTTTTCGATACCGGCAAGGTGTTTGACAGTATTGGACATACCCGTACCGGCCAAAACTTTGCCCTGCAGAATATCGGCCAAATATTTGTCTTTAACCGCTTGGTTGGGGGATTGATGCAGATACCACGCGCAAGCCGCCTGACACCATGCGCTGAACGAAGTCGCGCCGCATTCTTTACCGATTTCGCGCAATACGGCGATTTGCGTTGCCAAACCCAAACCGTTACCGCCTTCTTCAACCGTACCGGTCGCGGCAAAACCGCCGATTTTGCCCAATTCCAGCATAAATTCTTTCGGGTACAGGCCTTTGCGGTCGATGTCGTCCACCAATGGTTTCAGCTTGCTTTTAACGAGTGCGGCAACATTGTTCAGTAAAGCTTCGCGTGTCATGATTTTTTCCTCTGAATAAGGTTTGAAGCGTAGATGGCTCTACTCATGAATTATTCTTTGCAACAAGGATATCCCTTGCTTTTTGCTAAAAGGCCGTCTGAATTTTCAGACGGCCTTTGATGGGATTAGGCAAATGCCTGCAATTCAGGGTTGATCTCGGTTTTGGCAAGGTTGTTGACGTAGTTGCACAAGGTTGCCAAAGCAACGCCCATGACGACTTCAACGGCTTGCTGTTGGTTGTAGCCTGCATCAAAGAAAGCTTTCAGCTCGTCGTCGGATACCGCGCCTTTTTTCGCCATAACGGCTTGGGTGAATGTCGCCAAAGCACTCAGTTTGGCATCGTCAAACTCACCCGCAGCCAACGCGCGTGCGGCTTTGATGGATTGTTCGGACAACAGTTTTTTCAGGGTAGCCAGTTTGGTGTGGCCGGCAACGCAGAAACCGCATTCGTTGGTACGGGCAGCGATAATTTGGACAACTTCGACTTCGCCGTCAGTCAGGCTGTTGGCCGCATTCAGCTTGCCAACTTCTTGATAAAACGCCAAAGCTTCAGGCGCATTGGCCAAAACGCCGATCAGGTTAGGAATAAAGCCGTTGTTTTTCAATACGACTTCAATGCGTGGTTTGGCGGCTTCAGGAGCGGTTTCGACTGTGTGTATGGTCAAGCGGGACATGTGTATAACCTTCTTATCTGGTGAAATGAAGCGACCATCATAAGCCATCCGTCTCTATCAGAAAAAGACTTATTGGTTATTTACCGTAAACCAAAAGTTATAAGGCCGTCCGAACGGATTCAGACGGCCTTATCAAATGATTCAACTCATTATTTCATAAAGTTTTTCAGCAGCATAGAAGCAATGTCGTCCAAGCCGAAGCCATCCGCATCTTGAGCCGTGCCGTTAGGTGTGGCTTTATCGACCAAGTCAGGCAATACTTTTGCTAACAAATCGCCTACTTGACCGGCATCCACACCGAATTTTTGCGCGATTTGGTTTACCGTATCGCTGCCCAAAGCATTTTGCAGGTCGGCGCCGGACACAGGCAGGTTGCTGGATTGGTTGGAAACCCAGCTGCTCAGGGCATCGCCCAAACCGCCTTGTTGCAGTTGGTTGATCAGGTTGCCCACGCCGCCTTGCTGTTTCACCAAATCCATCGCCATATCGGTCAGAGAACCTTGTGCGCCGTTTTCGCTGTTGCCACCCAACATTTGAGTAGCCGCATTCAAAAGATTGTCCATGAGTGCCATGACTTTTTCCTTGTATTTGTGTCTAAAAAAAGAAAACGGAGTGTAGCAAAATTTGCACTGAAAAAATCAGGCTTAACCAAACTAAACTTCTTTTATCCCAAAGCCGTAACAAAACAAAGGCCGTCTGAAACCCAGTTTCAGACGGCCTAATAATCAATAATGCTATTCTTCGCGGCCATTGAAATACTCGGCCGCGCCACCTTCAAAAAACCATTGCAAAATCGCCTGCGCCGCTACTTGGTCAAGCACGGATTTTTGTTTTCGGCCAAATACTTGGGCTTCCGCAAGTAGGCTTTCCGCGTATAAGGAAGACATCCTTTCGTCAACCCAATAAACCGGCAAATTAAAACGTCCGTGCAAACGGCGGCCAAACTTACGGCTCAAACGGGTCAGCTCATGCTCCGTACCGTCGGTATGCGTCGGCAGGCCGACCACAAAATACTTGGGTTGCCATTCTTTGACCAGCTTGGCAATGGCTTCGAATTTTTCATCATTGCTGTTGCCGGTTACCGTCGCCAGCGGATGGGTCATGCCCAACTCGGCATCGCCCTGCGCCACGCCGATACGCGCCTCACCGAAATCAAAGGCCAAAACCGTACCTTTTGGTGCATCAGGCATGGCCGACTCCTGAAACCAAGGCGTTCGGATTGACGCCCAATTTTTCAAAAGCGGCGGCATAACGAAGTTCATAAGGCACATCAAAAAGAATATGCTCGTCCGCAGGGACGGTCAGCCAAACATTTTCTGCCAGCTCGCGCTCCAACTGCCCTTTGCCCCATTTTGAATAACCAATACTGATCAAAGCCTTGTCCACCACACCTTCTTTAGACAAGTTTTCAATTACATCGCGCGAAGAAGTCAGCGCGACGTTATCGGTTACCACCATGCTGTTTTGCCAGCGGCCGATCGGCGTATGCACGACATAGCCGCGCTCAATCTGAACCGGCCCGCCCATCATCACGTTTTCATGTTGCAGGCGCAACGGGATATTGCGGTCGGCGGCGGCGAAAATCATGTCCATGGTAATCGGCGAAGGCTTGTTGATGATGATGCCCAGCGCACCTTCTTCATCGTGTTCGCACACATAAATGACCGTATCCGTAAAAAACGGATCGTCCATATGAGGCATGGCAATCAGGAAATGGTTGGCTAAATTCATATTCTTTTAATCTATAAGCTGATTTTATTATTTTTGTCCGTCGTTAACCGGCGCGTCCACCACGCATGCACCGTAAACCGCGCCGCCTGCCGGTACCGGCGTATCGGTTTTCGCATGGGCAAAACACGATACCGCGCTCAAAGAGTTTTTCGGCGAACCTTGAACGATTTTATCGCTGTACACCAAATAAGCGAAAGATTTACGTTTCGGGTCGTAGTAGCGGATAATCTGCTGGCTCTTAAATGCTATGCTGGCGCTGCGTTTGAACACTTGTCCCGGTTTCAAAACTGCAGCCTCGTTATAACGGATGACTTCCGCACTTTGTACACAGGAAACGGATGCGTCGCTGGCATCTTCTTCCAGATTGACCGTTTCTTTCAAACCGCCTTTTTTCGCGTACGAAATATAGCAGGCAACCCCCTGCACATCAGGATCGTCAAAACCTTCCACTTCAATACGGTCATTTTTACCCAGCATATGAAACACCGTACTGGCGCGTCCGATTTTGTCGGTATTGTCACCGCAAGCCGCCAAAACCATGGCACCCAACACTACTAATAAATATTTTTTCATAATATCCCATCGATGCAGACTGTCAGTTTCCAGGCAGACTTAAATCCCGTCCGCCTACTCTATCGTTACTATATAAGACCGTTCGTCCATATTGCAACCCGATATTATTTTCAGACGGCCAGACAGACAGTATAATCCGTCCTATTGTTCCTACTTTGATAGCAAGATCGAACCATGCGTTACAAACCCCTCATTCTCGCCCTGTTGCTCAGTTTCTCCCTGCCAACCTATGCTGCCAAAGACGCGCCGAAAGAAAAAGCGGCCACCGTCAAAAAAGCTGCGCCCGTGAAAAAAGAGAAAGAAGCCACTAAGGCAGATATCAAAAAAGAAACCTCAAAAAAACAAGCAGTAAAAGAAAAAGAGGAAGACAAAAAAGCGGTTAAAGCCAAAGCCTCCAAAGAAAAGGAAACCGCCGACAAAAACGAACGCGCTTCAGCCAAAAACAAACCGGCTAAAGCTGCCGAGGCCTCGGCCGACAATAAAAAGGCCAACCGTAAAGCCGAAGAGCCTAAAGAAACAGCAAAAGACAAAAAAGCCGCAGCCGCAAAATCCGGAAAAGCCAAAGAACAAGACAAAAAAACTGCTGAAGATAAAAAAGACAGCAAAGCCAAAGAACCCGTAAAAAAAGCAGAACCTAAGGAAACCAAAGCCAAAGAACCTGCTAAAAAAGTAGCCGAGGATAAAAAAGACGACAAAAAAACCAAAGAGCCAGTAAAAAAAGCAGCCGAAGACAAAAAGGCCGACGCTAAAGAAGCCAAAGAGCCTGCCAAAAAAGCTGTTGACGCTAAAAAAGACACCAAAGCCAAAGAGCAAAACAAAAAAGACGACACTAAAGCTGAGCCTAAAGCCGTCTCTTCAGCCGACAACGATTTCAAAGCAGCCGTGGCTGCCGCTGCCAACGAAATGGAAAGCAAGAAATCCTTTGCCAAACGCAACGAGGGTTTCATTATCCATGTTAATGCCACGCTCAAACAGCTGCAACAAACACGCAACAACCTCTCCGGCATCAACCGCAAACAACGCGACGCTTGGGAAAAATTCCAAAAACTCAATGCCGATGCCAACCAGTTGAAAGCAGAAGTTTCCAACACGCGCGCCCAAATTTCGCGCTTTGTGTCCGGCAACTATAAAAACAGCCAGCCCAACGCGGTTGCCCTCTTCCTGAAAAACGCCGATGCCGGTCAAAAAAACCGCTTCCTGCGTTACACGCGTTATATCAACAACGCCAACGACCAAGTCATGAGAGACTTGGAAAAACAACAGAAAGAGCTGGCAGCGCAAGAGCAAAAAATCAACAATGAATTGGCCTACCTGAAAAAACTGCAAGCCAATATTCAGGCTTCATTGCGTCAACAAGGCGTAACCAATACCGCCGAACAAGCCGAAAGCCGCCGTCAAAACGCGCAAATGGCCAAGGAAGCGCAAAAGAAAATCAACCACAGAGAAAACGAGCAGCGCCTCAACAATCTCTTGAAAGATTTGGAAAAACGCAAAGCCGAGCAACGCAAAGCCGAAGCCGAAGCACGTAAAAAAGCCGCAGAAGCCCGTTTGGCCGCCGCCGAAAAAGCCCGCAAAGAGCAGGCTGCCGCCCAACAAAAAGCCGAAGCCGAACGCGCCGCCATGTCCACGCTGACTGACGAAGACATGAAACTGCAAGCCCCGAACACCCAAGGATTAACCGTCAGCAACGCCAACAGCTTCAGCCGTATGCAAGGCCGTCTGAAAAAACCGGTCAACGGCACATTGGCAGGCCTGTTTGGTCAAGACCGCGGCGATGGCGAAGTTTGGAAAGGCGTGTTCTACAATACCGTTCCTGCTCCTGTCAGCAGCATTGCCTCAGGCACGGTTACTTTTGCCGGCGAACTTGAAGGCTACGGCAAAGTAGTCGTCCTCGACCACGGCGACGGCTATGTCAGCATTTACTCCGGCCTGAACGAAATCGACATCGCCCAAAACTACGCCGTCAATGCCGGCAGTAAAATTGGCACCAGCGGCACTTTGCCGTCGGGCGAAACAGGCCTTTACCTTGAAGTCCGCTACAACGGACAAGTCATGAATCCGCTTTCCTGGATTAACTGATGTTTCAGACGGCCTGAGTGAATTTTCCCCTTCAGGCCGTCTGAATTTCATCATAAACTACAATAAAACACGATTTTCACGCCTGTTCAGCACATTAAACAACAAACTTTTACCTTAAACTTATTGTTCCAAGCGTTTAAATCACATAAAGTCAACGGGTTCAGAGAAAACAAAAACCACTTTGCTTACCGTACACAAAAAGAAAGTCAAACGAATGTCAACAAAATCCACTTTGAAAAAAGTTGCAATCTACACTCTCGGCGCATTTAGCGGCATCGCCCTCAGTCTGAGTGTACAAAGTTTTGCCGCCGAAAAAGACAAAAAAGACAACGAGGCCCTTCCCGTGCAAACCATCCGCACCATGGCAGAAGTGTACGGCCAAATCAAAGCCAACTATTACCAAGACAAACCCGATGCCGAGCTCTTTGAAGGCGCAATGAAAGGCATGGTGTCCGATCTCGATCCGCATTCCGAGTATATGGACAAAAAAGGCTATGCCGAAATGAAAGAGTCCACCAGCGGCGAATTCGGCGGCTTGGGCATGGAAATCGGACAAGAAGACGGGTTCGTCAAAGTCGTTGCCCCGATTGAAGACACTCCGGCAGAACGCGCCGGCGTGAAAAGCGGCGACTTCATCGTCAAAATCGACAATACCTCTACGCGCGGCCTGACCGTCAGCGAAGCCGTCAAAAAAATGCGCGGCAAACCGGGTACCAAAATCACCCTAACCCTTTCGCGCAAAAATGCCGACAAACCCATCGTCGTCAACCTGACCCGCGCCATCATCAAAGTCAAAAGCGTACGCCATCACCTGCTTGAAAAAGACTACGGCTACATCCGCGTCTCCCAATTCCAAGAGCGCACTGTTGCCGCACTCAACGAAGCCGCACAAGCCCTCGTCAAAGAAAACAAAGGTCCGCTCAAAGGCATCATTCTCGACTTGCGCGACGACCCGGGCGGCCTGCTCAACGGCGCAGTCGGCGTATCCGCAGCCTTCCTGCAACCTGACGTAACCGTTGTCAGCACCAAAGGCCGCAACAAAAAAGAAGGCATGGTTCTCAAAGCAACAGCCGAAGACTACATCACCACCAGCGGCAAAGACCCGTTGGCCGGATTGCCTGCCGAGCTGAAAACCATTCCTATGACCGTCCTGATTAACGCAGGCTCGGCCTCCGCTTCCGAAATCGTTGCCGGCGCATTGCAAGACCACAAACGCGCTGTCGTCGTCGGCACACAAAGTTTCGGCAAAGGCTCCGTGCAAACCCTGATTCCGCTTTCCGGCGGCAGCGCAGTCAAACTGACCACCGCCCTTTACTACACGCCAAACGACCGCTCGATTCAAGCGCAAGGCATTGTTCCTGACGTTGAAGTCAAAGACAAAGACCGCGCCTTTGAAAGCCGCGAAGCCGATTTGGTCGGCCATATCGGCAATCCGCTGGGCGGCCAAGACGTCAACAGCAGCACTGAAACGCCTGCCAACGCCGAAACCAAAGCCGATAAAGACAAATCCAAAAAGGACAAAGACGAAGACATCTCCAGTCGCCGCATTCCCAATCCGGCCAAAGATGATCAACTCCACAAAGCCTTGGACTTGGTGAAAAATCCAGCCGAATGGCAAAAATCTTTGGGTTTGGCAGCGAAAAAACCTGCACCGAAAAAAGATACAGATAAAGACAGCAAAAAATAAACCTGTTATTTCTCAATAAAAAAGGTCGTCTGAAAACGATATGATTGTTTTCAGACGACCTTTTCACACATCAAATATTCCACAGGGAAAACATCATGGCAAAAGCCCCCAAAACCATCTACCAATGTTCCGAATGCGGCGGCACTTCCCCTAAATGGCAGGGTAAATGCCCGCATTGCGGCGAGTGGAACACACTTCAGGAAAGCCTTGCCGCGCCCGAACCGAAAAACGCCCGCTTTCAATCTTGGGCGGCGGACACCTCGACCGTCCAATCCCTCTCCGCCGTTACCGCGACCGAAGTGCCGCGCAATCCGACCGGCATGGGCGAACTCGACCGTGTATTGGGCGGCGGTTTGGTCGATGGCGCGGTCATCCTGCTCGGCGGCGACCCCGGCATCGGCAAATCCACGCTGCTATTGCAAACCATCGCCAAAATGGCGCAAAGCCGTAAAGTGCTGTACGTTTCCGGCGAGGAATCCGCCCAACAAGTCGCCCTGCGCGCGCAGCGTTTGGAACTGCCCACAGAAGGCGTGAACCTGCTTGCCGAAATCCGTATGGAAGCGATTCAAGCAGCCTTAAAACAGCATCAGCCCGAAGTCGTGGTCATCGACTCCATTCAAACCATGTATTCCGACCAAATCACTTCCGCCCCCGGCTCCGTGTCGCAAGTACGCGAATGCGCCGCCCAACTGACGCGCATGGCGAAACAGATGGGCATTGCTATGATACTGGTCGGACACGTGACCAAAGACGGCGCGATTGCCGGCCCGCGCGTACTGGAACACATGGTCGATACCGTGCTGTATTTTGAGGGCGACCAACATTCCAACTACCGCATGATACGCGCCATCAAAAACCGTTTCGGCGCGGCAAACGAATTGGGCGTATTCGCCATGACAGAAAACGGTTTGAAAGGCGTGTCCAACCCGTCCGCCATCTTCCTCGCCAGCTACCGCGACGACACGCCCGGCTCGTGCGTTTTGGTCACACAGGAAGGCAGCCGCCCGCTTTTGGTCGAAATTCAGGCATTGGTCGATGACGCACACGGTTTTACCCCCAAACGCCTTACCGTCGGCCTCGAACAAAACCGCCTCGCCATGCTGCTCGCCGTCCTCAACCGCCATGGCGGCATTGCCTGCTTCGACCAAGACGTATTCCTCAATGCCGTCGGCGGCGTCAAAATCGGCGAACCCGCCGCCGACCTCGCCGTCATCCTCGCCATGCTCTCCAGCTTTCGCAACCGCCCAATGCCTGAAAAAACCGTGGTTTTCGGCGAAATCGGCTTAAGCGGCGAGGTCCGCCCTGTTGCACGCGGACAAGAGCGGCTCAAAGAAGCGGAAAAACTCGGCTTCAAACGCGCCATCGTCCCCAAAGCCAATATGCCGCGCCATGCCAAAGAGTTTCCAAACCTGAAAATCTACGGCGTCAGCAGTTTGCAGGAAGCGATTGACGTTTGTCGTGACGGAGACTAAACCGTTTCGATAATCTGATTCAAAAAACAATCATCTAAAAGGCCGTCTGAAAACTTTCAGACGGCCTCTCTTTAAATTTAAATAATTTTGTTATATTATAACGAACAACTTTATTCTATCTTTTCTACACATCGAAAATCGGAGAGAAATCATGAAAAAAACCGCTTTGCTTATCGCATCTGCCTTCCTGTTCAGCACTGCCGCACACGCCCATCGCGTTTGGGTTGAAACCGCCCACACACATGGCGGCGAATACCTTGAAGCCGAATTGGGCTATGGCGAATTCCCTGAGCTTGAGCCCATCGCCAAAGACCGCCTGCACATTTTCAGCAAACCCATGCAGTTGGTGACTGAAAAAGGCAAAGAAAACATGATTCAAAAAGGCACATACAATTACCAATACCGCAGCAAACTGCCGGTCAAAGACGGCAGCTACTTGGTAACCGCCGAATACCAACCGACTTTCTGGTCAAAAAACAGCGCGGGCTGGAAGCAGGCAAGCATCAAAGAAATGCCTGATGCAAGCTATTGCGAACAAACCCGTATGTTCGGTAAAAACATCGTCAATGTCGGCCATGAAAGCGCAGATACCGCCATCATTACCAAGCAAGTTGGTCAACATTTGGAAATCGTACCTTTGGACAACCCTGCCAACGTCCACGTCGGCGAACGCTTCAAAGTCCGCGTCCTCTTCAATGGCGAGCCGCTGCCTAACGCCACCGTTACCGCCACATTTGACGGCTTCGACACCAGCGACCGCAGCAAAACCCATAAAACCGAGGCCCAAGCCTTCTCCGACACCACCGATGACAAAGGCGAAGTCAGCATCATTCCATTGCGCCAAGGCTTCTGGAAAGCCAGCGTAGAACACAAAGCCGATTTCCCTGATCAAAGCGTGTGCCAAAAACAGGCGAACTACACCACTTTGACCTTCCAAATCGGTCATTCACATCATTGATTTTCCATAACAAAAGTCCGTCTGAATATTTCAGACGGCCTTTATTCATCCTATTTAAGGACGATGCGGCGCAAACTGCCATTGTCCCAATTCCAAATTCAAATCAAACAGATTCAGACGGCCTATTGCCACACGGACCAAGCGCAAACATGGAAAGCCTGCTTTCGCCGTCATCCTTCGCACTTGGCGGTTTTTCCCTTCCAAAATTTTGATTTCCACCCAAAAATCAGGCACAGACTTACGCACGCGAATCGGCGGCACGCGCGACCATAAAATATCCGCTTCGCCCTCTTCCAATACCCTAACCTCGGCCGGACGGGTGACAAAATCGCCCAAATCTACGCCACGGCGCAATAAATCCAATTTGGCTTCATCTGGAGAGCCCTCCACCTGCGCCCAATAAGTTTTAACCTGCTTAAATTTCGGGTCAGCAATCTGCGCCTGCAAACTGCCATTATTGGTCAGCAGCAGCAAACCCTCGCTATCCGTATCCAAACGGCCGGCCGGATAAAATCCCGGTTTCTCGACAAAATCCTTAAGGCACTGATGTTTTTCATGTTCAGAAAACTGGCAAATCACGCCATAAGGCTTGTTTAGGATAATCAAATCGTTCATTTCACACTTTCAGACGGCCTTAGATTCCAAGCAATCTCGGATAATAAAAAAGACACCGTATAAAACGGTGTCTTTCATATTTGGCGGAGTAAGAGGGATTCGAACCCTCGATGCAGGTTGACCCCACATGCTTCCTTAGCAGGGAAGTGCCTTCAGCCTCTCAGCCATTACTCCTAAGGAAGACCGCAATATACGCTTTCTGCCCTCCTTCGTCAAGCATGACCGCCCCAAACTTTCTTAACACCATGAAATCATTTAAATAAAAATATAATATTTTTTACATCATCCTATTTTTATACTTCTTTCATATATGTTAAAATGATTTTGTTTTCTGTAAACCTTTTTTCACACCCCTTATTACAAAGGAGTTCGTATGTTACGTTTTTCTGCTTTGGTTGCCGTATCCGCCCTGATGCTTGCCGCGTGCTCACAACCCGGCAATTCCCAACCATCTACTTCCTCCTCTCAAACTTCTACTCAAAAAACAACTGCCGCCGGTTCTGCCTGCCGCAGCATGGGTGAAGGCCATAAAGTCAATGGCAAAGGTCAAAACGACATTTATATGTGTAAAGTCGATGTAGCTTTGAACTCTGCCGAAGCCAAATCCGCTTTGGATCCTAGCATCCGCGTTCACTACGGCAGCACATCCGGAGCGACTTTGACTTCCCGTCAAATCTCCAACTCAGTCGGCAAAACCCCTGATGAAACCTGCCAACGCGCATTCCTGAGCGCGGTTAAACGCTTCCAAAGCACTGCGCATCGTAAAAAAGCCAAATCCGTTCATCTGGTTAGCTACTTTGACAAAGTAACCAAAGGCGGTAACGAGTACGAATGCCACATCGCTACATTCAACAGCCGTGTGGTTTTGAAAGGCAGCTTCCACTAAGCAATGTCAAAAATGCCGGACTTCAATATGAAGTTTGGCATTTTTCTATTTTATGGATATGACACCCCTTCACTGCCTGCTGGCCGATCCCTCTTTTGCCGCCTGCTACAACCATGCGTCTCTAGACGCAGCCGATTCCCAACGTTTGGCCGCCACGCCGCAACTGGCGCAGCGTCAAGACTGGCAAGTCAGCCGCGCATTAAAACAGCAAACCGATTTACCGACTGTATCGCTGAGCCACAGCCAAGGCTTTGCCGCTTTATTGTGTGCGCCTCAGTCCTTAACAGCCGGTGTCGATATCGAATTTATCCGACCGCGCGATTTCAAAGCGCTGTCGGCTTTAGTATGCACGCAGGAAGAACAAGACTTTTTGGAAACGGCAAACTGGCCGTCTGAAACGTTTTACCGATTGTGGTGTTTCAAAGAAGCATTGATTAAAGCGGCGAATTTGGATTTTCCGTCAGATATGAAATCGGTCGGCTATGTTTTCGATTCAGGGCAATCCGTCGGTTTACGAGCTGGAAAGCAAACCGATTGGTACGGCACAAGCGCGATTTTGGCGGATACGATGGCACTTGCCTGCGTTTGGAAAGGAAAAGCCCCCGCGCTGCAATGGCAGTTTTTCGGTTCGCTCAAATCCAATGATTTAACCGACCGGCAAACTATCTAATAACTGACAAACTAATAATAATCTGATTTAATTTACTGCACTTTTACTTATTCCACACACCAACAGCAGCATTTGCAAAAGGTCGTCTGAACGATGAATCTTCGCCTCCTAAACCGCCTCTATACTGCCCTTATCCTGTTTCTTACCCTGTTTTTGGTTTATGCCTTTGCTTCACAAGCACGCATCCAAACCGATTTGACCGCGTTGTTGCCAAGCGAGCAGCAACCCGATGCCTTACTGACGGCCGCGGATAAAGCCGCAGAAGCGCAGCTCAATTCGCAAGTTATTTTGCTTGCCGGTAGTACCGATGCTGAAACCGCTTTTCAGACGGCCTCACAAATTGCCGATGCATGGCGCAAAAGCGGCGTATTTGAACAAGTCGACAGCAGCATGACGCCGAATTTGGACAAAGTGCGGGCGGATATGCAGAAACTGAGCTTGGCGGTTTTGCCGCAAGACGAAATACGCCTGCTGTTTGAGCAGCCGCAAGCCTATTTTCAGGCTCGGGCAGAAGCCGCGGCCAATCCGTTTGCCGCGCCCTCGCCTTTGTCTTTAGAACAAGACTGGCTGGGCTTCGGACGCTTTGTTGCCGACAAAGCCAATCCGCAAAGCCGTTTGCAGTGGGACATGGACAACGGCATGCTGTTTACCGAAGACAAAGGCAAAACTTGGGTATTTTTGCACGGACGGCTCGCCGGCGGCGATCAATTTTCCGGCAACGATACCCTCTTGCCGCTGATGGCGAAAAGCCGTCAAATCGCTTCGGAAAACGGCGCGGAAACCTTAAGCGCAGGTGGCGCATTGTTTGCCGCCGTATCCAAAGCAGCCGCAGAAAAAGAAAGTCGGCTGATGAGTATGGTCGGACTTGGGCTGACCTTTGCACTGCTGTTGTGGGTCTTCCGCAGCAGCCGAGTATTTTTGCTGTCCTTGCCGCTGGCAGCCGGTATGTTGACCGGATTGGCAGTTGCGTTATTAACATTCGGCGAAGTGCATATCCTAACCATCGTCATCGGCACCAGCCTGGTGGGTATGTTGGTGGATTTCCCGTTGCACTGGCTTGCTCCGTCGGTATTCGGACCGTCTGAAAAGACCGTTTGGCAGGCTGAATCAGCAATGAAACATGTCTTGCCAAGTTTTGCCGTCAGCCTGACGATTACCGTCTTGGGCTACGCGCTGCTGTGGTTTACCCCTTTGCCTGTATTACGCCAAACCGCCGTATTTTCAGGTTTCGCTTTATTTGGCGCGTTTGGTGCCACCGTTTTATGGCTGCCGCCACTGTTTCGCCGCTACCGTGCCAAAACCGTGCCTTTTGCCGCATTAACCGAAAAGCTCTATTCCTTGTCAGGCCGTCTGAAAAACCGCCTGCACAAACGCGGCTGGTTAATCGTGGGCGGAATTTTGCTGGCAGTCGGATTGTGGCGCAGCGACTGGCGTGACGACATCCGTCAATGGGTCAATATGCCGACCGCGATGTTGGCCGAGGTACAACAAATCGGCCAGTTGAGCGGCACGGATTTTGGTGGAAAATATTTGGTGGCCGAAGCACAAAGCGAAGATGCCCTATTGAAGAAAACCGCCGAACTCGGCCGTACCCTGCAGCCCTTAATCGCGCAAGGCAAGCTGTCCGGAATCCAATCGCCCGACCAATTCATCCTGCCGACAACGGAACAGCAAAAACTGCAAAACCGCCTGCGCGAATTGACCAAATTGCCTGATAGCTGGAAACCGCTCACAGAAATCGGCATTCCGCGCAAAACCGTGCGCGATGCCCTGCTTCAAGCTGCAGATACACAACCATTATCGCTTTCAGACGGCCTGAATACCGATTTGGCAGAGGCTTGGCGTTCCTTATATTTGGGCGAAGTGGAACCAGGCCGTTTTGCTGCCGTCGTGCGTTTGAACGGCATGACCGATGAAGCCGCCGTACGCGCCGTGGCGCAACACGTCTCCGGCGTACATTGGGCAGACAAGCGCGCCCACTTAAACGAGCTTTTCCACCACACGCGCAATCAGGCCGCATGGTTGAAACTGGCTTCCTATGCGTTGGCATGGTTGCTCTTGTGGAAAATGTTTGGTTTCAAACGCGGCAGCAAAATCCTTGCCGTACCGCTGGCCGCGGCCATCTGCACCGTTGCCGTACTCGGTTTGGCCGGCATTCCCGTCAGCCTGTTTGCCATGTTCGGCCTGCTTCTAGTGTCCGCCATCGGCGTGGACTATGCCGTCTATGCCGCCACCGCACATCACAGCGCGCCGGCAAAATTAGGCGGTATGCTGCTTGCCGCCGCGACAACAGCCATTTCCTTTGCCCTGCTCGCCATCAGCAGCACGCCCGCTGTTGCCGCGTTCGGCATGACGGTTACCATCGGCGTGGCATTCAATATTTGGCTGGCAGGCACATTGTTGAAAAATTAGACAAAAGATGAAGACGATTGAAATTAAGGCGATATTTTGTTTCAACTTCTATCGTCACGTTGTAAGAGGCCGTCTGAAAAACTTCAGACACTAGTTTAAACATTTTTTATCATTAAAATCAAAGGTATTTTCAAATGTCCGTAGAATTTGACGTTGCCGTTATCGGCGCAGGCCCTTCAGGTTCGGTTGCTTCCGCTTTGCTGAACAAACAAGGCTTTAAAGTTTGCGTATTGGAAAAACAACATTTCCCGCGCTTTGTCATCGGCGAAAGCCTGTTGCCGCATTGCATGGAAATGTTGGAAGAAGCCGGTTTTGCCGATGCAGTACATGCCGAGCCCAGCTTTCAATTTAAAGACGGTGCTGCGTTTTCATGGGGCAGCCGTTACACAGATTTCAACTTTACTGAAAAATTTTCAGACGGTCCTGGCACCATTTATCAAGTGCGCCGCGGCATCTTCGACAAAATCCTGATTGATGAAGCGGCAAAACAAGGCGTCGATGTCCGCTTCGGACACGGCGTAACCGCGTTTGACAACAGCGGCGATGTGGCACGTTTGAGCGTTGCGACCGATACAGGCGAAAACTATGAACTGACTGCCAAATTCGTTTTGGATGCCAGCGGTTACGGCCGTGTCCTGCCCCGCCTTTTGGACTTGGAAAGCCCGTCCGAGCTGCCTCCGCGCCAAGCCCACTTCACGCATATCGACGACAACATCACCAGCCCGAAATTCGACCGCAACAAAATCCTGATCAACACGCATCCTGAACATCGCGATGTCTGGATTTGGCTGATTCCTTTCGGCGACAACCGCTGCTCCATCGGCGTTGTCGGCACGCCCGACAAACTGGCAGGCGAATCAGAAGCCGTGTTGAAAAAATTTGTGTACGAATGCCCGATGCTGGCGGAAATTTTAGATAAAGCCGTTTGGGAAAACGACTTTCCGTTCCGCTCTATCCAAGGCTACTCCGCCAACGTAAAAACCTTATACGGCAAACATTTCGCCCTTTTGGGCAACGCCGCCGAATTCCTCGACCCCGTCTTCTCCTCCGGTGTAACCATTGCCCTGCACTCTGCCAAACTGGCTGCCGATTTACTGGGCAAACAACTCAAAGGCGAAGCCGTCGATTGGCAAACCGAATTTGCCGACCAACTGATGATCGGTGTGAACGCATTCCGCACTTATGTAAACGGTTGGTACGATTTCCGCTTCCAAAATGCCATCTACGCGCCCAACCGCAGTCCTGAAATCAGCCGCATGATTTCGTCTATTTTGGCAGGCTACGCTTGGGATACGAACAATCCATTCGTGGAAAAATCCGAGCAACGCTTATCCACACTTGCCGCATTGGTGGGCGATTTGAAGGTAGAATAAGGACGAATGCCTTTCAGACGGCCGCGCCTAAAAACAGAACAGGCCGTCTGAAAATCTACCCTCACCATTAAATATTTTGACCGATAGATAAAACCTTATGCGATTTATCCCTTTGCTTGCCGCACTGCTGCTTTCCGCATGCGCAACCTCGCTCCCCCATCCGCAAACGCTGCCGCCGCTTTCCAAAGAAGGTCAATGGTTCAAACTTGAGCAGACTAATGCGGCGGGGCAAACCGTTCAAACCAATCTCTTGGCAGTCGAGCCTCATTCAGACGGCATCCGCTTTGTCCAAACCGATGCACTGGGAGCGCCGGTATCGCGTCAATCGGTCAGCACCAAAGGCTGGAAAAATGACGGCTTTGTGATGCCCAATGCCAATTCGCGCCGACTGTTTGCCGCCTTGTTGCCGCTTTTGGCCGCAGAACACGCCGCCACGCTTTACCCTGAAGCCCGCCAACAAAATGCCACCCATCAAGGCTTCTGCCCTGACGGCAAAGGCGCGGTGTTTAGCTACCGCGAGCGTGATTTGTGGTGTGTCGCCCACCATTCCGAACAATTCCTCATCGGCTTCCCCGACCAAACTTTCTGGACGGTCAGCCCGATTGCAGAAGACTAATTCATGAATACTCCTGTTTATCTCAGCCGTCCGGCACTGACCAGCGCATTGGGCAGCGGCTTGCAAGTTCATGCCGATGCCTTACTCACGCCGTCTGAAAACACGCCCCTGACTTTTTCAGACCAATGGGTAAAAGGCAAAACGCATGCTTTCGGTGCAGTCAAAGAAACCCTGATGCCTCTGCCCGACAGCATTCCCGAAGCGCATCGCAGCCGCAACAACCAGCTTATCCTTCACGCGCTTTCGCAAATAGACGGACTGATTCAGACGGCCATTGCCCGTTACGGCAAAGAAAGGGTCGCTGTCGTGACTGGTACGTCCACCAGTGGCGCAGACGAAAATATCCCCTTGTTCCAACACGTTGTCCGAGGTGGTGAGTGGACGGATGTTCCGTTCAAACAGCTGCAACACACCATGGCTTCGCCCTCCGAATTTATCGCCCAAGTTTACGGCCTGGACGGCTTGCGCTATACCGTTTCCACCGCCTGCACTTCCGGAGCACGCGCCCTCATCAGCGCAGCCCGATTGCTTCGTGCCGGATTGTGTGATGCCGTGATTTGCGGCGGCGCGGATACGCTTTCTCCGCTGACGATTAATGGTTTTGCCTCTTTGGAAGTGCTTTCAGACGGCATCGCTAAGCCCTTTTCTGCCAACCGAAACGGCATCAATATCGGCGAAGCGGCCGCATTTTTCGTGATGACGCGCGATGCCGATTTTGACGGCGAAATGCAGTTGCTGGGCTACGGCGCAAGCAGCGATGCCTACCATATGTCTTCGCCCCGCCCCGATGGTTTGGGTGCAGCCCAATCCTTTCAGGCTGCTTTGGATAAAGCCAGTTTGAAAGCAGAAGACATCGGCTGGATCAATCTGCACGGCACCGGCACGCAGCACAACGACAGCATGGAAAGCCGAGCCGTTGCCGAAGTATTTGGCAGCCATACCCTTTGCACGTCAACCAAACCGTCTACCGGTCATACCTTGGGCGCAGCCGGTGCGATTGAAGCCGCATTTGCCTGGTTGATGGCCAACCGCCAATACAATCCGGAAGGCAAACTGCCGCCGCAACAATGGGACAATGTACCCGATTCCGAGCTGCCCAACATTGCTTTGACCGACGAAAACAGCCGCTGGCCGTCTGAAAAACGCATTGCCGCCAGCTCATCATTCGCTTTCGGTGGCAGCAATGCTGTTTTGATTATCGGATAAGTCCTTATATTTAGGCTGTCTTTTCAGACGGCCTTTTTCTTTTCCGCAACTTAAAAAACAATAACATCAAAACAACAACCAAATCCGCCGAAATATGCCATAATTAGCCTTAGCACGTTTCATCTCGCGATGTGCCCGAAAAGAAAAACTTAACCTACATAGAGAATAATCCCATGACTAAATCCACCATTATCTATACCTACACCGACGAAGCTCCTGCATTGGCCACTCAATCCCTGTTGCCAATCGTGCAGGCGTTTACCCGCCACGCCGATATTAATGTCAAAACCAGCGACATTTCTCTCTCCGGCCGTATTTTGGCGGCTTTTCCAGAATACCTGACCGAAGTGCAACGCGTACCTGATGCGCTTGCCGAATTGGGCGAACTGGTGAAACAACCCGATGCAAACGTAATCAAACTGCCGAACATCAGCGCATCCGTACCTCAACTGACTGCCGCGATTAAAGAATTGCAGTCTAAAGGCTTTGCCGTTCCCGACTATCCTGCCGACCCTCAAACCGATAAAGAAAAAGCCGTACGCGAACGCTACGACCGCATCAAAGGCAGCGCGGTAAACCCTGTCCTGCGTGAAGGCAACTCCGACCGTCGCGCGCCTAAAGCAGTGAAAAACTTTGCGAAAAAACATCCGCACAGCATGGGCGCATGGACCAAAGATTCCAAAACCCACGTTGCCACCATGCAAAGCGGCGACTTTTTCCATAACGAACAATCCGTTACCGTACCTGAAGCGACTTCCGTATCCATCGTGTTCACCGACAAACAAGGCAACAAAAAAGAGCTGCGCGAGCCTGTTGCCCTGAAAGCCGGCGAAATCATTGACGCGACCGTAATGAGCAAAAAAGCCCTGCTTGCCTTCCTTGCCGAGCAAGTCAAAGACGCGAAGGCAAAAGGCGTATTGTTCTCGCTGCACATGAAAGCCACCATGATGAAAGTGTCCGACCCGATTATCTTCGGACACGCCGTCAAAGTATTCTTCGCGCCTGTATTTGAAAAATTCGGCGACAAACTGGCTGCCGCAGGCGTCAATGTCAACAACGGCTTCGGCAACCTGCTTGCCAATTTGGACAAACTGGATGCGGACACCCGCGCAGCCGTTGAAGCCGAAATCGCCGCCGTTTACTCCGCCAACCCTGATTTGGCGATGGTTGATTCCGACAAAGGCATCACCAACCTGCACGTTCCTAGCGATGTCATCGTCGATGCTTCTATGCCTGCGATGATTCGTAATTCCGGCCGTATGTGGGATAAAGACGGCAAAGCGCAAGACACCAAAGCCGTCATTCCTGACAGCAGCTACGCCGGTGTTTACCAAGCAACCATCGACTTCTGCCGCGAACACGGCGCGTTTGACCCGACAACCATGGGTACTGTTCCTAACGTCGGTCTGATGGCGCAAGCAGCCGAAGAATATGGTTCACACAACAAAACTTTCGAAATCGAAGCCGACGGTCAAGTTCAAGTGGTTGATGCAGCAGGCAATGTCCTGATGCAACACGACGTTGAAGCCGGCGACATCTGGCGTATGTGCCAAACCAAAGACGCTCCGGTTAAAGACTGGGTACAACTCGCTGTTAACCGCGCCCGTCTGAGCAACACGCCAGCCGTATTCTGGCTCGACGAAAACCGTCCGCACGACAAGGGCCTGCTCGCCAAGGTTAAAGCTTACCTTGCCGAACTGGATACCGACGGCCTCGACATCCGCGTCCTCGCTCCTGAAGAAGCCGCTAAATTCAGCTTGGGCCGTCTGAAAAACGGTGAAGATACTATCTCCGTAACCGGTAACGTCCTGCGCGACTACCTGACCGACTTGTTCCCAATTTTGGAACTGGGTACCAGCGCGAAAATGCTGTCTATCGTTCCATTGATGAATGGCGGCGGTATGTTTGAAACCGGCGCTGGCGGCTCCGCACCGAAACATGTTCAACAATTCCTCGAAGAAAACCACTTGCGTTGGGACTCTTTGGGCGAATTCCTAGCACTCGCCGTATCGTTTGAACATCTGGCGCAAAAAACCGGCAACGCCAAAGCCCAAGTCCTCGCCGACACTTTGGATGCAGCCACCGAAAAACTGCTGTTGAACGACAAATCGCCTAAACGTAAAGCAGGCGAACTCGACAACCGCGGCAGCCATTTCTACCTCACACTCTACTGGGCGCAAGAATTGGCGGCGCAAGACAAAGATGCCGAACTGAAAGCCGCATTTGCTCCATTGGCAGCCGCTTTGACTGCCGACGAAGCCAAAATCGTTGAAGAACTCTCTGCCGTACAAGGCAAAGCGGTCGACATCGGCGGCTACTACGCAGCCAATCCTGAAAAAGCGGCACAAGCAATGCGTCCAAGCGCAACCTTTAATCAGGCCTTGTCAGCCTTATAATTAAAGCAATAAAAGGCCGTCTGAATTTTCAGACGGCCTCAAACCTTATGGAAGCACAATGAAAAAAACCATTCTTTCTCTTACTCTCCTCATCAGCGCTCCGGCTTTGTGGGCATTTTCCCCTGCCGAATTGGCACAAACCCTGCAAAAACCGCAAAACGTGCAAGGCAATTTTGTCCAACAACGCCAACTCAAATCCCTCAGCAAACCCATGACCACCAGCGGCAGCTTTACCCTTGTCCCACAAAAAGGCCTGCTCTGGAAAATGCAAAAACCATTTGAAACCACCCTGCGCGTTCGTTCAGATGGCATCATGCAATGGAACGGCAGCCAATGGGTCAACCCAAATGCCAGCAAGCTCAACGGCCAAAGCCGCCAAATCAAACTCTTCCTCGACCTTTTGGGCGGCAATACCCAAGGTTTGGAAAAACAATTTGATTTGAAATTAAACGGCAACGAACAAAAATGGACGTTGACCCTGACTCCGAAAACTGCCATTACCCGCCAAATCTTCAACCGTATCGAAATCAACGGCGATACGCTGGTGCGTAAAATCGAATTGGACGAAAAGCAAGGCGACAAAACCATCATGCAGTTCAACCAAATCCAAACCGATAAAGCTCTGGACAGCTTCAGCCGTACCGCCCTCTAAATTGTCTATCCCCAACAAAAGGCCGTCTGAAAATACATTTCAGACGGCCTTTTATATTAATCGGCTGAAGGCTGCTGCCCTTTTCTTTCCGCCTTTTTGGCTTCGCGAATGGCTTTAAGTTCTGCCTCTTTCTGTCTGGCTTTTTTCAGCCAAGTTTCCCATTGGTTTGGCGTTTCCAGCGTGATTCTGCCGATTTTGCCTTCGCGGAAATCAGTCAGGATATTTTCAGCGGCCTTTTGGTAGTTGACCCGTCCGCCGCTCAAAACCGCACCGCGTTTTTTGGCAATCCACTCCAGCCAAGAAGTATCGTCCCAATGACTGCTTGGATCTTTGTCGGCTTGATAACGCTCTTGCAACAGGGCCAGATAATGGCGGCGGAGGTAATCCAAAAGCTCAAGTGCCACTTCTTCTTCATCCAGCGCGTTGCGTCCAACTGCACCGCCAGCTGCAAGATTGTAACCGCCTTCTTCAACGATAATTTTTGGCCATAACATACCCGGGGTATCGTAAAGCCAGAAATCGTCGGCAAGGAAAAGGCGCTGTTCGGCTTTGGTAATACCGGGTTCATTACCGGTTTTGGCAGATTTTTTGCCGATCATACCGTTAATCAAGGTGGATTTGCCGACGTTGGGGATACCGCAAATCAGGACACGCAGCGGCTTCTCAATACCTTGGCGGTGCGGAATCATGGCGCGGCAGGCTTGGGTAATTTTGCCATGTGCGCCGGTTTCGGAAGAATCAAGCGCAATGGCACGGGTATCTTGGCGGCTGTTGTAGTGTTCGAGCCAAACTTTGGTACGCTCGGGATCGGCAAGATCTTGCTTGTTTAAGATTTTGAGTTTTGGCTTACCTTTGGACAACTGGGCAAGCAATGGGTTTTCGCTGGAAGCAGGCATACGCGCGTCCAACATCTCAATCACCATATCAACGCTTTTAATGCGTTCGGCAATGGCTTTTTTTGCCTTGTTCATGTGGCCGGGAAACCATTGGATAGCCATGTCTTTTTATTCTTTCTATTCGTATCTGAGGCCGTCTGAAAAATCATTGTTTTTCAGACGGCCTCGGTATTGGGATAATCGGTCAATCAGTATTTAGAGGTTGCCATGTTCATAGCTGTAATAACCTGCTTCATCCATACATTGCTCAAACGTTTTGGATGTATTGCCACGTTTGGTTCCATTTTGAACTTGTGATTTGCAGGTATTGATTTGGCGGGAAACTTCAGCTTCGCTCGCGCCGGTACGGTGCCAACGGTAAGCAGTAACAGGTTCTGTTGCACAAGCGGTCAAGATAAGCAGGGATAATGCGGTCAGACTGATTTTTTTCATGGTTTCTTCCTTTGAGGCCGTCTGAAACGGCAAGTTAGCGTCCTGCCAAGCTTTGTGCCTGACGGTGCCGGACAAGGAGTTCGTAACGGCCTTTGAGGCGCTCGGCCAGTTTTTCCACAACATAAACGGAGCGGTGCTGACCGCCGGTACAACCGATGGCAATCGTTACATAACTGCGGCTCTCTTGTTGCAGGCGCGGCAACCAGCGGCTAATAAAATGATCGATGTCATCAACCATTTCTTGAACCAACGGCTGCTGGCCCAAATAATCTTGAATAGGCTTGTCCATGCCGGTAAAGGGGCGCAATTCCGGATCATAATACGGATTGGGCAGGCTGCGCATATCAAACATAAAGTCGGCATTGTTGGGAACGCCGTATTTGAAACCAAAGGATTCAAGAATGACCAGCAAACCGACACGTTCAATATTGAGCCATTGTTGCACGGCATAACGCAGCTGCTGTGCGTTCATTTTGGACGTATCGATGCAATATGCGATGTCTCTAAGCGGGAAGAGCCACTCGCGTTCTTTTTGCAGGCTTTCCAACAAAGTCAGGTTTTGACCGGATAAAGGATGGCCGCGGCGGGTTTCCGAGAAGCGGCGAACCAACACACCCTCTTCCGCCTCAACAAACAGGACTTCGACCTGATGTCCTTCGTCACGCAAAAATTGGATTTGCTCTTGCGCTTCTTGGATATTGATACCGGAACGGATATCAACGCTGACACCAAGCTGAGTTTCTTCGCCGCGTTCAATATGGTACAACACCAGCGAAGGCAACATTTCCAAAGGCAGATTATCAACGCAATAAAAGCCTGAATCTTCGAGTTGTTTGAGGGCTACGGATTTTCCTGAGCCGGATAAGCCGCTAATCAGGACGATTTTCATGATTTTGTTCGTTTTCTTTGAGTTGTGTTTGATGGCGTTCGAGGAATTCTTTGGTGCTGTCTTTACCGCGCAATTGAAGGATGTAATTGCGCACTGCAGCTTCAACCAATACTGCTAAGTTTCGACCGATTGCAACAGGCAGGGTAACGGAACGGACGCTGACGTTGAGGATAGATTCTGTTTCGGTACGGATGCTCAATCGATCGAGTTGTTTCATGTATCCGTCGTCGGCCGGAACCAAATTAATAATCAGCTGGAGGATTTTTTTCGGACGGATAGAGGTTTCGCCAAAAATGTGGCGGATATTGAGTATGCCCAAGCCGCGTACTTCGAGGAAATCACGCAGCATAGGCGGACAACGGCCTTCCAGCATTTCCGGGCCGGTACGGAAAAGTTCGACCGCATCATCGGCAATCAGGCTGTGGCCGCGCGAAATCAGCTCCAATGCCAATTCGCTCTTACCCAAGCCGGATTGTCCGGTAATGAGTACGCCCACTTCAAATACATCCAAAAATACGCCGTGCTTGATGGTGGAAGTCGCCAATGTACGTTGCAGATAAATCCGCAAAACGTCCATCAAGTGCGGACTTTCCTGCTTGGAAGTCAGCAAGGGGATGCTGTTGGTATGGCAATAATCGCGCAATTTGGGCGAAACAGACAAGCCGTTGGCAACGATGACCAAAGACATAGGGATGTCGAAAAGCTCGCCGAAATCGTAGTTGAGCTCGCCCGATTCCAAGCGGCGCAAATATTCGGCTTCGGCTACGCCGACAACTTGAATTTGGTTGGGATGGATAAAGTTTAAGTGGCCGACCAAGGCCAAGACGGGTTTATCGGCTTCGACACCGATACGGTTGTCCGCGCCGGAATTGCCGGCAGCCCAAGCAAGTTCGAGTTTGTGCTGATTGTCGGAAAACAGGCGGCGGACGGATATGCTGGGCATGAATTACTCTTCGCTCAGGAGTGTGCGTACTTCTTCGGCAGAAGTAGCGGCCATCAACGCTTCACGGATGGCTTTTTGAGAGAATCTACCGGCCAGTTTGGACAAGACTTCCAAATGTTCGCCGGTAGCGTTTTCAGGCACAAGCAGGATGAAAATCAGAGAAACGGGTTTGCCGTCGGGCGCATCAAAGGCGACCGGTTCTTTGGTGCGGATAAATGCACCGGTGGCTTTTTTCACGCATGCGTGACGGCCATGGGGAATCGCCACCCCCTGCCCCAAACCGGTCGAACCGAGTTTTTCACGGGCAAACAGGCAGTCGAACACGTTGGTATTCGGTAATTCTGCTTCATTCTCCAGCAGCTGTGCAGCCTCTTCAAACAGACGCTTTTTGCTGCTGACTTCCAAATCCAAAACGATATGGGACAAAGGTAAAATTTCGCCGATCAGGCTCATGTGTATCTCTTTTAAATGTCGCAAAACAATGGGATTGTACCGATTGTCGGTGCAAATCTCAATCCTGAAGGCGTAATTTACACTCGCCCTGCTAACATTTTCCATGTTGTTTTTGATATTTTTTAACGAGCTAAAAATAAGCCAACTGCTTGCTTATATTGGATTTAAAGTAAAAATTCTATCATTAGCCAAACTATGATTCAAATGAAAAGGGGTATGTCCGGCATACCCCTTTTCCCTTCTTTTCAGACGGCCTCAACCTAGTTTTTTAAAACAATTTGGAAACCAAAAACAACCAGAAATAATGGCAGACCAATCCGCAAAACCACGCCAAGCCGATGCGGTTGTTGGCCAAAAACGTTTGGAAGCACAACTGGCGGTCGCGCGTGCGGATGGCTGCATATTGCTGGCACTGCCAATACGCGGTTATCGGCAATACCAGCCAATAAGGCCAAGTTGCGCCGATTTTAATACCCAGCACCACCATCAATACGGTAAACCAAAAATGGCAAAGCATAGAGGCGGTAATGTCGTGATGGCCAAATGTGATTGCCGAAGTTTTGATGCCAATTTTCAAATCGTCTTCTTTGTCCGCCATGGCATAAATCGTGTCGTAAGCCAACGTCCATAAGGCATTGGCGGTAAACATCAGCCACGCTTCGGAAGGCACTCGGCCTTGCACGGCGGCAAAGGCCATGGGAATGCCGAACGAAAATGCCAGTCCTAAATAAAACTGCGGCAACGGGAAAAAGCGTTTGGTAAAGGGATATGTGATGGCCAGGAACAAGGCCGGAAGGCTCATCAGCCAAGTAAAGCGGTTGAGCTGCACCAAGCATAAAGCTGCCATCAGACACAACATGACGGTCAAAAGCAGCGCTTCGATTTTAGAAACCAAACCTTTGGCAAACGGGCGGTTTTTAGTGCGCTCTACTGCACCGTCAAAATTGCGGTCGGCAAAGTCATTTACCACGCAACCTGCGCTGCGCATCAAAAATGTGCCTGCGCTAAAGGCAAGAAAAATATCCGCGTCAGGAACGCCTTTAGACGCAATCCACAATGCCCAATAAGTCGGCCACAGCAAAAGCAGTGTGCCAATGGGTTTGTCGACGCGCATCAGTTTGGCGTATATCACCATCCGTCCGACAGCGTAACGCGGTAGAAATTGTAGAAAAAAGCGCCTTATGTTCATTGATGTAATGTGTCGTTGTTTATGTGTCGATTCGGAAGGAAAGGCTTTTTAGAGCCTTAGCTCTTATTATAATTTATTGCCGTCTGAAATCAAACAGATCTTAACAATTTAATTTATTGTATTATATCAGAATTATGACAAACATCGGTAAACGGTTTTATTTTCAGACAGCCTTAGCGGTATAAATCTATTAATTTCAATAAGAAATATTCTGTTAATTCCAATGTTTCGCCGTTCCAATCGAAATACGAACGGCGCGCGGTAACAGGCCGTCTGAAAGATGGATGGTCGAAATCTTCAAAACGAAGAAACTCAAAATCCGAACGCTTCAACGGCAATGTACCGTCAAACAGGCGCTCGCCCAAAGGCTGCGTTCCGCAATCCAATAATTCTGTCCATAGACTGCTGTCCGGCCGGCACGCGCTTCTGGCTTGTATCACTGTTTCGCCGTCCAGTTTGAGCAAAACATCGCGCACAAAGATTTCGTCTCCATTTTCCACTCCCTTCGTCAAACCCAAATACACCGGCTCGACTGAAAAATCCTTACCGGAAGCGCGCAAAGCGGCAGTTAGCGAAGAAACGGTCAGCAGATGTTCGGCCTTAGACGGCAAAAGACTTGAAGCTTCGGCATGTGAACAAAGCGTGCCACGCGGTATATCAAGCTCCATCTGACACCTCTGTCTTGGCCAATTCCTGCCATTTGGCTTCAGGAAACTCATCTTTCAGACGGCCTTTAAGATATTCCAAAGTATCGCCGGCAACGGTTTCATCTTTGCTGTCGTGAATATGGTTGAAAATCAGGCTGTGCAACCGGATGCCGTATTGTTTGAGCGCAGCGAAGCTGAGCAGGGTGTGGTTGATGCTACCGAGCCGTCCGCTGGTAACGAGGATGACGGGATAAGCCTGTTGCTGAATATAATCAATAGTCAACAAATCTTCCGTCAGTGGAACCATCAATCCGCCCGCACCTTCGACCAAGACGATTTCGTATTGCGCCGCCAATTCTTGCGTGGCGATACGGATTTTGTCTAAATCCAAAGCCCTGCCGTCCAGTCGGGCAGCGAGATGGGGCGAGGCCGGATAACTGAAGATTTCGGGCATGGTCAGCCCTTGTTTGTCGGCTTCTTGTATGGGTATGCCCATGATTTTACGGTGGACGGCGATGTCGTCGGCGATGTTTTGACAACCGGTTTGCACGGGCTTTTGCGTAATCACGCTTTTGCCTTTCTGCAATAATTGTTTTGCCAATACGCCGGTGGCGACGGTTTTGCCGATGTCCGTATCAATGCCGCTGACGAAGTAAACGCCTTTCATTTGTTGTATTCCTTCAAAATGTGTACGGTTTTGTCGGCAAGTTCGGTCAAGAGGCCGTCTGAAATAATGTAAGGCGGCATCAAATACACCAGCCTGCCGAATGGGCGCACCCAAATCCCCTGCGCCACGCAATCCGCTTGAAAACGCGCCATATCCACGCCTTTTTCCAACTCGATCACCCCGATGGCACCCAAAACGCGCACGTCTTTTACGCCGCGAATGTCCCATGCGGTTTTCAGACGACCTTTCAGGATGCTTTCGATGCGGCGGATATTTGCCTGCCAATCCTGAGACAAAAGCAGCTTGACCGAAGCGCAGGCAACGGCACACGCCAGCGGGTTTGCCATAAACGTCGGTCCGTGCATAAACACGCCCGCTTCGCCGCGCGAAATCGTTTCAGTGACTTTTTGCGAAGTGATTGCCGCCGCCAGCGTCATATAGCCGCCGCTCAAGCCTTTACCGATACACATAATATCCGGCACGACCTCCGCGTGTTCGCAGGCAAACATCTTGCCCGTGCGCCCAAATCCGGTGGCGATTTCATCAAAAATCAACATGATATCAAATTCGTCGCACAAATCGCGTAAACCGCGAAGATACTGCGGATGATAAAAATACATGCCGCCCGCGCCCTGCACGACCGGCTCTAAAATAAAGGCGGCAATATCCGCATGTTGCGCTTCAAATAAGGCGCGGACAGGCTGCAAATCCGCCTCGTCCCATTCATCGTCGAAACGGATTTTCGGATTATCGACAAAATAACGCTGCGGCAGAGCGCTGCCGAAAATATGGTGCATCCCCGTTTCCGGATCGCAGACCGACATCGCGTTCCAAGTATCGCCGTGATACCCGCGCCGCACCGTCGCAATATTCTGCTTCGCGGTCAAACCCCGCGCCTGCTGGTACTGCACCGCCATCTTCAGCGCAACTTCCACCGAAACCGAACCCGAATCCGCATAAAAAATACGGTCCAGCCCCTGCGGCAAAATCCCGACCAATAATTTGCCCAGCTCCACTGCCGGCTCGTGCGTCAAACCGCCGAACATCACATGCGACATTTGTTTAATCTGCGCCTCAACCGCCTGATTCAAAACAGGATGATTGTAGCCGTGTATCGCACACCACCAAGACGACATCCCGTCAATCAGCCGCGTGCCGTCCGCCAATTCGATGTGCACGCCCTCCGCTCGGCGCACCGAATAAACAGGCAACGGATCGGTCATGGATGTATAGGGATGGAGCAGGTGGGCGCGGTCGAAATCGAGCAGGGAGGAATGTTCAGACATGTTGAAAACAATGGTTTGATCAGTTTCATTATTATATAACATATTTCCTATTTCAGACGGCACGTCTTCCGTACTGCATCAACGCCAATCCGCCCACTGCCGCCAAACAGCCGGCAACCAAGGAAACATGCAATGCCTCGCCCAAAAACCAAGCGGAACACAAAATACCAAATACCGGCACCAAAGTAATGTACGCCGCCGCGCTGCCTGCGCCCAAAGTCTTCACGCCTTCAAAATACCATGCATAGCTCAAGACCGTTGCCCCAACAGACAACCCAATCAAAGCAAACCAGCCCCTGCCGTCCATTTCGGCAAGCATACCAAACGGCAGCCCGTCTGAAATCAGCGCAGGCGGCAACAGCATCAATGCACCTAGCCAAGCGGTGGCCACGGTGACCGTCAGCGCATCAATCCCCTGCAACACCGCCCTGCCTATCATCGTATAAGTAACCAAGCAGCAAAGGCTGCAAAACACCAGCACTTCGCCCCACCCTATGCCACCGCCCGACAAAAATGCCGCAATCTCGCCATGCGTGACCGCCCATATCGAGCCTGCCACTGCCAACAACATACCCAACACAATCTTGCCGTTGAGTTTTTCACCAAACAGCAAAGCCGCAAAAAACATCGTCAGCACAGGATTGAACGTGACCAACACCGTCGCCCTTGAAGCAGGAATCCGCTGCAAACCCAGCATAGACAATACGGTAAAACCAAATACGCCGAATGCCGCTGCCAATGCCAATCCAAGCCATTGTTTGCGCGACAAAACCGCCAAAGTACGCAATCGATACCGTGCAAACAGCCAGCCCAAAAGCAAGATTGCCGCAGTCAAAAAGCGCAGCATACCGCCCGTTAAAGGCGGCAGCGCCTGCCCAAGCATCCGCCCCATCGGCCAAGATGCGCCCCAAAACGCCGCCATGCCCAATAGTTTTAGATGGATTGCTAAATGTTTCATGGTGATGGATAACTTGAATAATCGGTTTAGAAAGCACACAAGCTCGGTTTGGAAGGATAAATTTCCTTAGCCGCCGATACTTGATAGAGTTTGCGCGGATAAAATACTACGCTGAATCATTATGGAAACAAAGGCCGTCTGAAAGACTGAAATCCAGCTTTTTCAGACGGCCTTTACTGCTCAATCAATAAGACTTACAACTCAATGCCTTTGAGTTTCGCCACGGTATTAATGTCTTTATCGCCGCGGCCGGAGAGGTTAACCAAAATCACTTGGTCTTTGCCCATTTTCGGCGCGTTTTTCACCGCCCAAGCAACGGCATGGCTGGATTCCAGCGCAGGAATAATACCCTCGAAACGGCAGAGCAAGTCAAAGGCTTCGAGTGCTTCGTCATCTTTGGCAACGGTGTATTCCACGCGGTTGATATCGTTCAAATGGCTGTGTTCCGGGCCGATGCCTGGGTAGTCCAAGCCTGCGGAAACGGAGTGCGTACCCAAGACTTGACCGTTTTCGTCCTGCATCAAATAGCTGCGGAAGCCGTGCAATACGCCGATAGGGGCTTTACTGGTAATCGGCGCGGCGTGGTCGGGGGTATCCACGCCCAAACCGCCGGCTTCTACGCCGACCAAACGCACGTTTTCTTCTTCGATATAGGGATGGAACAAACCGATGGCGTTCGAACCGCCGCCCACACAGGCAACGGCAACGTCAGGTTGGCGGCCGATGGCTTCCAACATTTGTTCTTTGGCTTCATTGCCGATCACACATTGGAAATCGCGTACCATTTCGGGATACGGTGCAGGGCCTGCGGCGGTGCCGATGATGTAGAACGTGTCGTCCACGCGGGCGACCCATTCGCGCATGGCTTCGTTCATCGCGTCTTTCAAAGTACGGCTGCCGCTGTCAACGCTGACCACGTTCGCACCCAATAATTTCATGCGGAACACATTCGGCATTTGGCGTTGGATGTCGTCTGCGCCCATGTACACGTCGCAAGTCATGCCGAAACGTGCTGCGACGGTGGCAGAAGCCACGCCGTGCTGACCTGCGCCGGTTTCGGCAATCACGCGTTTTTTGCCCATGCGGCGGGCGAGCAATGCCTGACCGATGGTGTTGTTGACTTTGTGCGCGCCGGTATGGTTCAAATCTTCACGCTTCAGCCAGATTTGTGCGCCGCCCAAATGCTCGGACAATCGCGCGGCATGGTAAACAGGGCTGGGACGGCCGACATAGTGTTTCAAATCATGGCGGAACTCTTCCCAAAATGAAGGATCTTCTTTCGCTGCTTTATAGGCTTCTGCCAATTCTTGCAAAGCAGGAATCAGGGTTTCGGAAACGTACAGGCCGCCGTGTTCGCCGAAAAAGCCGTTCTCGTCGGGAGCGTAATAATTTTTCATGGGATTTTTCCTTGTTCGTTTTATGGTTTCAGACGGCCTGATTCAGTACAAGGCCGTCTGAAAGTAAAATTGTCAGCAATTATAGCCGTTTTCCATTCATCTTGTCGGCAACTAATTGAATAATAATATCAGCAGACAAAATAGGAACAACAGCGTACAGCTCGATGTTGCAATCAATGCCGTACCCAACGGCGGCACGATATATTTTTCTTCGTTTTTGTTTCTCAGGCATAGTTTTAATGCCAACATTCCCAGCCACAGCGCCAGCAACCAACAACCCAGAAAGTTAAGCACAAGCAAAGCAATAATCAACTCATTGGTATTTATGGTATTTGTGTTCAAAAATATCCAATTAAGGCCGTTAACAGACATGATGACTGCAGATATTTGTATCACATACAAAAGCGTTCCGCCCAACAATATCTTGATCTGCCATTGTTTGGCCTTCAGCCACACTGAGACGACATTAAAAAGCCACCACAAAGCCATAAACGTCATTAAAGAGATTTCATAACGGTCCATCGCCCTACTCCTGAAAAACAGTCAATCCAGCCATTTCAAAAAAAGCCCGATACGCCGCTGCTTTTTTCGCCAAACTCAAAGGATAGGCACGCGAAGTCGAAGGCAGGCGCGTCAGGGTCAACTCACGTCCAGCATAGGGGAACGGTACTGTTTCGCCGGCCTTCGGCATTTTCATGCCGCTGCCCTGAATCTCCAACAAAACTTCGGTTGCCTTGCCGCCGGTGGTGCAAAGATGGCGGCACTCGGGCATTTGTGCCAATACTGTTGCCAAATCGACGGTTTCTATCACTTTTAAAAACTTATCCGAAGCATTGCCATGTTCGCGTATTGCCTTTAATACGGTCGGACAGGATGCAATCCCCTTTTCACTCAAAAACGCTTTGATTTTATCGGCATCAAACGCCTTTTCGCCCTGCTTTTGAAAATGCGCCGCATCGCCGAAAAACACCAGCCCATACACACGCCACATATCGTTTTGAAAATTCGGATAATGAAACTGCATCGCGTGTTTTTCTTCTTTAGGCGGAAACGTCCCCATCATCATGACTGTTGCCTGCGGTGGCAACAAGGCTGCGAAAGGGTGAGACTCGACGATTGGCTCTTGCATATCTGTATTCCGGTTGTTTTTCATTCAAACAAATTTTCAGACAGCCTTTACTGCCTGAATAAACGCCGCCATTTTCTCCCTGCTCTTAATTCCGCCGGAGATTTCCACGCCACCGGACACATCCACCGCGGCTGCGCCACTGATTTTTACTGCTTCGGCAACGTTTTCCGCAGTCAATCCACCGGCAAGTATCCACGGTTTGCCGATATTGCCATGCAACATGGTCCAGTCGAAACTTTGTCCCGTACCGCCGTATTCGGTCGGATGATAAGCATCAAACAGCAAGGCTCGGGCATTCGGAAATTTGGCACAGGCCGTCTGAATATCGGCAGCGGACTGTACGCGCACGGCCTTCAAATACGGGCGGTCAAACCGACGGCAAAAATCATCGTCTTCATCGCCGTGAAACTGAATCACATCTATCGGTACCTGACGCAAAATCTCGCGGATGGTTTGCTCGTTTTCATTCACAAACAAAGCCACCACCGATACAAACGGCGGCAGATTTTTCACAACCGCCTGCGCCTGCTCAATACTCACTGCCCGTTTACTCTTGGCGTAAAACACCAGCCCGATGGCATCCGCGCCCAATTCGGCCGCGGCCAGCGCGTCTTCAGGTCGGGTAATACCGCAAATTTTGGTGCGTATGGTGTTCATGGGGATTGCCTTTTTAAACAGATGGGTCGGATATTATATAAGTTTAAGGCCGTCTGAACATGAAATATCAGGTTCAGACGGCCTTAAACTTTAAAATAACAATCAGCCGATAATATTGGCGGCTGTCAGCTGCGCAGCATCTTCATTGTAGAAACGTGCGAACTCTGTGCTGCTTTCAGCTCCTGCGCCCCGATACGCCAAGGTTTTTTGAGCGCTGTTGAACACAAGATACGAGCGGTCGGGGCTGAATGTATCCACATCTCGGACAAACAAATCCGCCCAGCTAACCTGGCTTTCTTTCTCATTGAGCAGCGGACGCATAGCGCTCAAATCCAACTTGTCTTTGACTGGATTGAAATCCAACAAGTGATCCAGTTTGCCCTCGCGGACATCCCATGCAGTAAATGCCACCGTATCTCTACCCTCGCCGGTAACAATGGTATCGCCACCCAGTCCACCTGCCAGATAATCATTGCCATCGCTGCCTTTCAATACATCGTCAGCCGCGCTGCCATGCAAGGCCGCTACGCCTTTGTTGTCTCCACTGATGCTGACAGACCAATCAAAGCTGTTTTTACCTAAGTCGATTTCGTTACCGTTTGCCGCATATGCCATCTTATCGCCCTGCTGGCGTGCCGTCATTTCCACGCCTTTGAGTGACAGGACGTTACCGGCCGCATCCTCAGTTTGAACCACGGCGAGCATGGGTCGGTCATCGGTATAAATGGCAGAGGTACCGGTTGCATATGGCGTTTCTTGGGCATCGTTGCTGCTGGTGCCAAATATGTTTTCAATGCCGTCTGAAAAACCGTCTTGGTCAGAATCCTTCAAATAAGGATTTTTGTAATGCTTGTCGATACGTTTACCTTGAGAGAAGTATTGTTCAAGTTTGGTATCAGACTCATAAAAGCTGGTCATATTGTGTTTGCCCCATACATCGCCGCTTTTGAAATCCAAAACCTTGGCTTTCGGATATCTGCCCAATCCTTTATGAACTTGGGACGAGGCAGCACCTGCAAGTGCACCTGCAGCTCCTGCCGCAAGGCTCGCTCCACCAGTCGCTAATGCCAATAATATACCGACTGCCGTACCAATACCCGCACCTGTTTTGCCTGAAAAACCATCTCCAACCCATTCGCCTTTGATTACATACGAATTGGTTTCATACAGAGGGCGTGCCTGTGTTGTATCCGAGTTGTCCGTGATACGTGTTTCCGCCATTTTATCGGCCATATCCCGTGCTTGTTTTAAGGCTTCAGGCGAGGCTTTGTCCACATTCAAAACAGCCGGATTAAACAGACTGCTGCGTTTGAAATCACTTGCCCAATCATTACGCTGTTGCATGGTATGTGCGGCAAAGTATTCTGCAAGATAGCCGCCCAACGAATGTCCGGTCGAATACACATTTTTGGCATGAAGCGTATCAATATAGCGTGCAATTTCATCCAAATATTTGGTTTGCTCCGGCAAATTACCGGTCACAATTTTCAAATCAGCCAAAACATCTTTAATACTGGTCGCCTGCGTACCTCTAAACGCTACCACGACATTTTCCCAACCGCCCTTCTTGTTCGCATTGCCGAAAATCGCATAATCCAAACCGCTTCCCGGACTACCTGCCTTAAGCAATGTCCATTTCCCAACCAATTCAGATACATTGGCCTGATTGCTAAAATATTTGTCGTTAATATTCTTAGCAATAGAAGCATATTGCGTATTCCACCAATAATTGCCTTTAAATACAGTATGCAAAGCAGACGGAGATTCATAAGCCAATGAAGAGAACATCCGCAAATCACGCTCGGAAACATTCCACTCCTGCGGATTGCGGTCAATAGCATCGACCAAACCGTCGCCATCACTGTCTTTGGTAAAGATAGAATGTTGCGCCTGTTTATAACTAGGTCGGACAATATCATTGGCTCTTTTTTGAGTAGCAATATTTTCCCAATACTGCAAAGAGGCCGTCTGAAGATGCTGCCCTTGTACGGCGGCATGTGTGACGGCGTGACCATCTTTATAAAGCACACGCATGGTTACGCTGTCTTCGCTGGCATCGTGCTCGGGATATTTGAACGTGTTAGCAAAATCCGCCTCTTTATCCAAGAATTTATACTTAGATACAGATGAATAGGTCTTGTGTTGCTCTTTAAGGGTCAGCGTTTCGCCTGTTTCACGAATCGTAAAAACCCAATCTTCAAGGACAGGATTACTGACGCTTGGACGAGTAGTAAGACTGATATCCTTCGTACTCAAACCTTCAAAATGAATACTGTTATGACCCAGATTGTCTGAAATGACATCATGACCGCTGCCACGGCGGAACACATAAGTATCATCTCCGCTACCGCCTTCAAGCGTGTCATTTCCTTCGCCGCCATCCAAATAATCATTACCGGCATCGCCGCGTAAAATATCGTTGCCGGTACCGCCGTAAAGTTTGTCGTCACCATCGCCCGCCAACAGCAAGTCATAGCCTGCCTCTCCGCGAAGCACATCATTACCTCGGCCTCCGATCAAACGGTTGTTGCCAATGTTGCCGATTAGGACGTTGTCAGAATGGTTGCCGAAGCCGAAATAATTGCCGCTGCCGGTCAAGGTCAGGTTTTCAACATGAGTCGGCAAACGGTAAGTCATACCCGTGTAGACCGTATCAATGCCGCCATTGGCTTCTTCGATAACGACATCGTTTGGACTGTCTACATAATATGTATCGTTGCCATTGCCGCCGCGCATGATATCTGCACCGATTCCGCCGTCTAAAACATCGTCGCCTTCGTTTCCTTCCAAATAATCGTTACCATGATCGCCACGCAAAATATCGTTGCCATCACCACCATAAAGTTTGTCGTCATCATCGCCTGCCAGCAGTAAGTCATTACCCGCCCCACCGTAAAGAACATCCTTGCCACGTCCGGCGCTCAAACGGTTGTTGCCGCTGTTGCCGATGAGGACGTTGTCGGAATTGTTACCGAAACCAAAAATATTATCGTGGCCGGTCATCGTCAGGTTTTCAACATAATTCGGCAACGTATAAGTCGTATGGGTATAAACCGTATCCATACCCTCGCCGTACCTTTCAACAATTTGGTCATTCCTGTTGTTCACAATAAAGGTATCGTTTCCTAAACCGCCGTAAAAAATATTGTGTCCCAAGCTGCCATACAGCACATCATCACGACGCGTGCCGATAATCACTACGGACTCTTCGTTATTAGGTTGGTTTTGAGTTTCAGTCATTTCTTTTCCCTTTGTTAAATTTAATTTGAATACGCAATAATGCGTTTAGATTATATAAGCAAGCTAAAAACAAATGAATTTATTCAGCCAAACAGATTAAAAATGCTTATCAAATTAACAACAGTTATAAAATGACTTTACAATTATTACTCCGTTCTTATACTGCCTATTTTTTCATCACAATCAATTTATTCTTTATTATCAAATATCAAACCAAACCATCCACAATTGGATTCACACAAAATTTGGATAATGCCCGTCAATGAAAAATATTAAGGCCGTCTAAAAAATCTTTCAGACGGCCTTTTAGCCTTTTTACTCAAACGGTTTCTTCTGCCAATAAAACTTATCCTTTTTCAGACGGCCTTGAAATATATCGTCCTGTCCCAAAGCAAACACCAACGCGCCTGACAAATCAGTTCTCAACAAAGTAATGCCGTGCGCGCGGACACGATTTTGTACGGCAACGGTCGGATGTTTGTAGGCATTGGCATAGCCGCTGGATGCCACGGCATATTGCGGCGAAACCGTATGCAGAAAGCTGCCCGACGAAGCCGTGCTGCTGCCGTGATGTCCCAATACCAACACTTGGCTATACAGTGCATTGCCGTATTTCTCAATCAAACCGGCCTCGCCCTTCACGCCCAAATCGCCGGTTATCAACAAGGCTTTGCCGTTTGCTACGACACGCAATACGCAGCTTCGGTCATTATCTTCCTTACCAGCATTTTCAGACGGCCTGAGCAACTCGAAATCTACGCCGTCCCATTGCCATTTGTCTTCTTGGCAAAACTCTGCATTCGGATAAAACTCAGGTTGTCCGGCAAGCAATTTATCGGTACCGACAGCCGCTACACTTTGAAAACCGCCGTCATGGTCAATATCATGGTGCGACAAAATCAGGCTGTCCAAACGGCGCACGCCCATCGCGTTCAAACTCGGCACAATACCTGTTTGCGCCACTTGCTCCGTTCCCGTATCAAACAAAAGATTGCGGTTACGCGTTTGTATCAACACCGACAAACCTTGTCCTGCATCCATCACCGTAACTCTTGCCACCCCCTCCTCCAGCTTGGCAGGACGGTAAAACACAAAGCTCAATAAAACCAGACATGCCCAAGGTTTCAAGCCCATTCCTTTAGGCAACAATAACAACAAAGCCGCCATCATCGCCAACACCAGCAAAGGTACAGGCGCCGCTGCGACGGCAAATTCAGGCGATACCGTAGCCAGCCATACCAAACCACGCAAAGTATATTCCGCCAAAAATACCGCTACCAACTGGACAAGTTCAAAAGAAAAAACCGAACCCAGCAAAGCCAACGGCGTCAACACCCAAGAAAACCAAGGAATAGCCAGAGCATTAACCAACGGACTGAGCAAAGGTAACGAAGCAAACAAATAGCCCAGCAATACCACCGACAACACCGTTGCCGCCCATTGCCCCCGTACAGCCAAACGCCAACCCGACTCTTTCAGACGGCCTGATGAAGCCCAAATCAAAGCAGCAACCAAGCCGAAAGACAACCACGTTCCCACGCCCAATACTGCCAACGGATCCAACAACAAAACAACGGCCAAAGCCTGCCACCATGCCGTCCAGCCCGAGCCGCCACTTCCGTGCCACCATGCCCACGCAAACGCAGCCAACATCAACACACTGCGTTGCGTCGGTACGGAAAAACCGGCCAAAAGCGCATAAAACAAAGCACTAGCAACACCACCTGCCAATATCCACACACGCGGTTTCGCCGGAATCCACGGCAAATAACGGAAAATTCGCTTGATCAGCCAGGCAAACAATACCGCCACCATCGTTACATGCAAGCCCGAAATACTGACCAAGTGCGTCAGCCCCAAAGGCCGGAATGCCTGCCACAAAGGCGGCCGCAACGCCGATTGCTCGCCAATACTCAAAGCACGCATCAGCCCTATGCCGTCTGAAAACTCAGGATATTTGTCCGCCGTTCCCTGCCAACTTCGGCTTACCGCATCACGCATATTAGCCAAACCGAAACCGCCGCCTTGCCGCATAAGTTTCCTATCGCGTCCCAAAGTACCCATGCCATCGATACCATTGGCCAAAGCCCATGTTTCACGGTTCAAACCGCGCGCATTCACTTCACCGATCACCGGCCTTACCCGCGCCGATACAGACCACCTGCTGCCCACCGCCCAATCGCGCCGCTGATAATCCGACAACATCAAATCAAAAGCCTGCCCACGTTCATCCCAAGCCCTTGCCGCAAACTGCACACGCCGTCCATCATCACGCGGCATATCCGCCACTTCAACCGTCAAAACTTTAGCCGATGCCTCCCCCACAGGCCATTGAGCAGCCAAAACCAGACCTGTCCGCCACACTCCAAACGCCATGCCCACGCAGACGGCCAGCACCAACCAAGCTACAGCAAATTTTCGACACAACGCAAGCGCGCCAATAATTACAGCCAACCAAACCCACCATGGCGGCACAAACGGCAACGCAAACGAAAGCACTACACCCACCACCCAAGCAGGCAACACAAACCGCCACGCCATGAACGCTTCCCTTAAATTATGATTATTAGATATGTAATAATAAATGCTTTTAGTAGATTATGACAAATATTTGATTGCAGAATTTATGACCTGAATCCGTCCGATTTTGTCGTAGATGTAATGGAGGACACCGCTTCTTTGGTCGGCGCTTTGAATCAGGTTGCCGGCTTTGTCGTAGGCGTAGGCGAAGGTATGGCCCAGCGCGTTGGTGCGTTTGAGCGGCAGTCCGTCCACTGCGAGTTCGTAGGCGGTTTTGGCACCGAGTCCGTCGATGTGGGCGGTCAGACGGTTGAGGCGGTCGTATTCGAAGGTTTCGTGACTGCCGTCGGGATAGTCGGTACGGACGGGGTTGCCCGCTGCGTCGTAGTGGTGGCGGGTGGTATGGCCCAGCGCATCGGTAACGGTTTCGAGATCGCCGTATTCGGTGTAAGCGAAACGGGTGGTTTCGCCGGTACAGTCGGTAAAGCAGACGAGTTGGTCGAGGGTGTCGTAGTGTAGGCGTCGGGTTTTGCCTAAGGCGTCGGTAATGGTTTCGGGCAACCATTGGGCGTTGTAGCCGTAACTTGTGGTGTAACCGGCGGGGTCGGTGATGCTGATGAGGTTGCCGCGTCCGTCGTAGGTGTAGGCGGTAATCCTGCCGGCGGGATCGTTGACGGCAACCGGCAGGTTGAGGGTTTCGTGGTAGTCGATTTGGGTGCTGCTGCCGTCCGGGGCGGTGATGGCGATGACGTTGCCTTCGGTATCGTAGAGATAGCGGGTTTCGCGTCCGAGCGGGTCGCGTTCTACGGTAATGCGGCCGTAGCTGTCGCGTTCGCTGTCGCTGCGTCGTCCGTCGGCGTCGATGCGGTAGACGAGTTCGCGGTTTTCGTCGAAACCGTACACTTCCGTCCGCCCCAATGCGTCGGTAACGACGGTATGGTCTTTGCGGTAGGCGAACGTCCATTCTTCGCCGAGGTTGTTGCTGCTTTTGAGCACTTTGCCGTCGGTGTCGTAACGGTCGTATTCGTAGCGGGACACCAGTCCGTCGGGCTGGCTGTGTTCGACCATGATGTGGTTTCGGTAGGCGAAACCGCGCAGTTTTTTGCCGTCTCGTCCGTAAACGGCGGTCAAATTGCCATAGCCAAAATCGACTTCGGCAAACAGCAGCCGTGCTCCGCCGTCGGGAGAGGTAATTTAGTAGAAGTCGTCTGAAAGTTGGTTTTCAGACGACCTCTATATTAACTGCTAATGAGATTGTTAAAGAACAAATGTTTCAGACGACCTCTAAGAAGATAGTGAGATCGTCTGAAAAACAGAAGCCGCGTGCGTACATACCGCACGTACCCTACGTCAAGACTGAAAGTTTTGTGTGGGGCTGCGGCTTGCTATAACTTACTTACAGAATATTTCATGTTAGAGGAAGAAATTCCATCTTCAAATTATTACTCACAACTAATTCTTTGAATTTATCAGAAAAAGCCCAAATTAAATCATCATTTATATCTTTTGCACAAAACTCAAAACCAGATATATTTCCTAAAAATACAGGTGGATAATCAATAAACTTCTCTCCATCTATTTCATAAAAATTTGATTTTTCCATATCTACTAATTTAGCAGTTAATTTAATTTTTCCAAGGAAAAATTTAAATTCATCATTCTTGATTCTAAGTTTAGCTGGAAAAAAATCTAATTCATTTTTTAATTTATCAGCTAATTTATTAATGAAAGTTTCAGAGAACAATAACATCTTAGGAATTGTTTGAATATAATCTGTTTTAGAAATATTTTTGGAGGTATATCCACTCTGAGCTATAAAAACTGCTTCATCTGTATAATTGCCTTTATTGTAATTAATAAATTCCACAATTTTTCTATCATCCTGTTTTAAGTCCGCATAAGCATCTTCATTATCAACAGCAGAGTATATTTGATAAAGAGTCATCATTTTTTTCCTTTTTTACTATTACTTTTAGAAGTTGGTGCAGCACAAGTATATTTGCCAGTTCTAAAACCTTCTCTTAATTCGTTTTGCATTTTTAATATTTCTTCTGAGATTTTCTTTTTACTCCATTTTTTATTTTTAGCAATGGTAGCCAATCTTTCTAATCGTTGCTCAACCATTTCATTATAAAGTTTATGCTCTGTAGTCCATCCACGATGTAACCCCAATTTTGGATTAGGGTCTATTCCCGTTGTCACAGGCAGATACATCATATTTGTTGCACCATGTATGCTTCTACCACTTTGTGCAAACATTGGATGATTTCTAAGCGACCATGGAATAAGATGTTGTCTTTGATAGCCACGTTTAGTTGGCATCCATTGTGGCATGTCTTTTGACGTTCTCCTCCATCCCAAAGGATCGATCCAATCCTGAGTATTTGGAGCAAACTGGTAAAGGTTACTACCACCCAACAGCCCAATCGGGTCCTGGTTCACAAACCGTCCGACCTCAGGCTCGTAATACCGCATCAGGTTGTAATGCAGCCCGGTCTCTTCATCGTAATACTGGTTCTGCAGTCTGAACGGCTGGTGCGCATTCCGATAGACCCGCTCATCCTTTTTCAGACGGCCCCAGGCGGTGTATTCGCCGTACCATAAGAGATTACCATGGATGTCGGTCATCTCGCGCGGTATGCCGATTTGATCGTTATGGAAATAGGCGAGGTATTGCTCTTCGTCTTGGTTATTGTGGAAGACTTGCGCCAGCGGTTCGTAGCTGTCTTGGTCGGTGTAAATATAGGTGTAGCTGCCTTTATAGGTGTACTCCTGAAGTAATCGCGTTCCGTCCCAGACGAAATGGGTGCGTTTGGGGTCGGTACTCATCCAGGCGAGTTTGTCTTGGCGCTCTTTGGAGAGGCGGCGTCCGAACGGGTCATAGGCGTATGTCCAGATCTCGGTGTTGCCGGCGGGCTTTTTGATTTCGGCGCGGACAAGTTGGTTTTCTAAATCGTATTGGTAATATTGGTTTTCACCGTCGGGCAGCTGGCGGTAAATCAGGTTGCCCAATGCATCGTAGGTGTATTCGATGCCGTTGTATTCTTTGAGGCGGTTGCCGCTGCTAAGGTTACTGCCTTTGCCCTTCCCTTCGGCGGCTTTGTCGGAAAGGATGTTGTGGGCGGGGTCGAAGGCGAAGGTTTCGCTGCGGCCGCTTTGGCTGTTGCGGGCTTCCTGAACCCGTCCGATTTTGTCGTAGACGTAATTAAGGACTCCGCTTCTTTGGTCGGCGCTTTGAATCAGGTTGCCGGCTTTGTCGTAAGCGTAGCGGCGGTTGACGGCGCCGCCGGCCAGCGGGTTTTGTTTGCCGCGGGGTGTTTGTGTGCCGCTCCAAACGGTACGCTGGCTTTTCAGACGGCCCATGGGGTCATAGTCGTACAGGCTGCTGATGCTGCCCTGTGTCCTTTGGATTTCGCGGTGCAGTTTGTCGCGCTCGATGTCGCTGATGACTTCGCCGTCGAGGCTGATTTGGTGCAGGTGTCCGCTGCCGTAGTACAGGTAATCGATAGGGCGGCCGTCGGGCAGGATGGTGCGGATGCGGTTGCCCAGCGGGTCGTACTGGTAGCCTACGGTGGCGCTTTGGCCGTTGTGGACGGTGGTTTCGCCGATGAGGCGGTCGAGTTCGTCGTAGGCGAGTTCGACGCTGCTGTGCTGGTTGCGGGCTTTGGTCAGGTTGCCGGTAATCGGGTCGTATTCGAAACGGGTGCGGCTGATGCCTTCGTCTTTGCTTTGTCCGTTGCAGCCGGAGACTTTGCGGCTCTGCTTTTCGATCAGTTGGCCGAGGATGTTGCGTTTGAAATGATGGATGTGCCAAGTTTCGGGACGCTCTTTCAGACGGCCTTCATGATTGCTTTGGCCGTATTCGGTCTGTTGGACCAGTTGTCCGGCGGCATCGTAGCCGTAGGCGGTGATTTTTCCGTCCCAGCCGGTTTCTTGGATCAGGTTGTCGGTTCGGTCGTAATCGAGACGGTAGGTTTCGCCATTTTCGTTGGTGAGGACGGTCAGACGGCGGGCTTTGTCGTAGGCGTAGGCGAAGGTATGGCCCAGCGCGTTGGTGCGTTTGAGCGGCAGTCCGTCCACTGCGAGTTCGTAGGCGGTTTTGGCTGAGATTGTTAAAGAACAAATATTTCAGACGACCTCAAAGAAGGTATTGAGGTCGTCTGAAAAACAGAAACCGCGTGCTACGTCAGGACTGAAGGTTTTGTGCGGGCTACGGCTTGCTTTTCACGCTTTTAAATTCCGGTGGTGAATTTTTTGAAACTCATCCGAAATAAAATCTCCAAATTCTGCAAATGATTCAATAGGTAAATTAAAAATTTCTGGTTTATAACGAATAAGCAAACTTAGGATATGATAATGACTTCTTGGTGTTTCTCGTAATTCAATTCTCTCGAATATTCTTTGTTTACCTTCCTCTTCATCTATTTTTTGTGCAATGGAAAAATCTGCATTGTGAGCCACTCCTAAAGCAGGATTAATGGAAGTAATTTCACTTGGGGTTGGATCTTGGTAATCAGGATCTTGAGCAATTATCCGCCAGTCTGACTCTAGCTTTGATTCAAATAAGGTATGACAGTCTAAAACGGTTTTGAATAAAATTGGGTAATTTCCAGCATTTTTATAATCGAATGGCTCAACTGGGCTTGAAGTAAACAAATCAAAAATTCCTACAGTGGCACCAAGCTTATTTTTAGCGATTATTCTACCGTAACCGAATAATTTATCAGCTATTTTAAAACAAAATAAATCACCATTCTTAAGATATCTATATAAAGTTCTGTTTTTTTCCCAATTAAAGATTTTCATAATACTTTTCCTTTTCTGTAGCATAGAATGTTAAATTATTGGAAGATTTTTACAACCATTTTTGAGAATATGGTCTCTTCCCGCAACCATTGCTTTTTGTCTTTTAGCATTACGGGTCTTATTCTCAACAAATGAATGACATTTATTTCCTCTGGTTTTAGTTTTTTTAGGATTAAAATTACTTTTCTGACCTTTTTTAAGTTTTTTTCCTGTCAGTGTTCCATGTTGTCGAATACAGCCTTCCTCATATCCACGGGCGGTTTCGTAATCCAAATCGCTATATAATTCCACTAATTCTTCTACCCCAACTAATCTTCCTGATTTCCTGTGTTGTTTTGCACGCGTCTTTATATTATCCGTAATACCGATATAAAAAGGTTTACTATCCCCTGGTCTATACAATCCATAAACAGAATATTTTTTTAATCCCAATGGATCTAACCAAATTTGAGCATTGGTGGCAAATTGATAAAAATTAGCTCCACCATCTAACCCGATCGGATCCTGATTCACAAACCGCCCCGCCTCTGGCTCGTAATACCGCATCAGGTTGTAATGCAGCCCGGTCTCTTCATCGAAGTATTGGTTCTGCAGTCTGAACGGCTGATGCGCATCCTTGTAAACCCGCTCATCTTTTTTCAGACGACCCCAAGCAGTGTATTCGCCGTACCATAAGAGATTGCCGTGGATGTCGGTCATCTCGCGCGGTATGCCGATTTGATCGTTATGGAAATAGCTGAGGTATTGTTTGCCGTCTTTGGCGTTGTCAAAAATTTGCGCCAGCGGTTCGTAGCTGTCTTGGTCGGTGTAGAGATAGGTGTAGCTGCCTTTGTAGGTGTACTCCTGAAGTAATCGCGTTCCGTCCCAGACGAAGTGGGTGCGTTTCGGGTCGGTGCTCGTCCAGGCGAGTTTGTCTTGGCGTTCTTTGGAGAGCCTTCTGCCGAACGGGTCGTAGGCGTATGTCCAGATCTCGGTGTTGCCGGCGGGCTTTTTGATTTCGGCACGGACGAGTTGGTTTTCTAAATCGTATTGGTAATATTGGTTTTCGCCATTAGGCAACTGGCGGTAGATCAGGTTGCCCAATGCGTCGTAGGTGTATTCGATGCCGTTGTATGATTCTAGGCGGTTTCCGCTGCTAATGTTACTGCCTTTGCCCTTCCCTTCGGCGGCTTTGTCGGAAAGGATGTTGTGGGCGGGGTCGAAGGCGAAGGTTTCGCTGCGGCCGCTTTGGCTGTTGCGGGCTTCCTGAACCCGTCCGATTTTGTCGTAGACGTAATTAAGGACTCCGCTTCTTTGGTCGGCGCTTTGAATCAGGTTGCCGGCTTTGTCGTAAGCGTAGCGGCGGTTGACGGCGCCGCCGGCCAGCGGGTTTTGTTTGCCGCGGGGTGTTTGTGTGCCGCTCCAAACGGTACGCTGGCTTTTCAGACGGCCCATGGGGTCATAGTCGTACAGGCTGCTGATGCTGCCCTGTGTCCTTTGGATTTCGCGGTGCAGTTTGTCGCGCTCGATGTCGCTGATGACTTCGCCGTCGAGGCTGATTTGGTGCAGGTGTCCGCTGCCGTAGTACAGGTAATCGATAGGGCGGCCGTCGGGCAGGATGGTGCGGATGCGGTTGCCCAGCGGGTCGTACTGGTAGCCTACGGTGGCGCTTTGGCCGTTGTGGACGGTGGTTTCGCCGATGAGGCGGTCGAGTTCGTCGTAGGCGAGTTCGACGCTGCTGTGCTGGTTGCGGGCTTTGGTCAGGTTGCCGGTAATCGGGTCGTATTCGAAACGGGTGCGGCTGATGCCTTCGTCTTTGCTTTGTCCGTTGCAGCCGGAGACTTTGCGGCTCTGCTTTTCGATCAGTTGGCCGAGGATGTTGCGTTTGAAATGATGGATGTGCCAAGTTTCGGGACGCTCTTTCAGACGGCCTTCATGATTGCTTTGGCCGTATTCGGTCTGTTGGACCAGTTGTCCGGCGGCATCGTAGCCGTAGGCGGTGATTTTTCCGTCCCAGCCGGTTTCTTGGATCAGGTTGTCGGTTCGGTCGTAATCGAGACGGTAGGTTTCGCCATTTTCGTTGGTGAGGACGGTCAGACGGCGGGCTTTGTCGTAGGCGTAGGCGAAGGTATGGCCCAGCGCGTTGGTGCGTTTGAGCGGCAGTCCGTCCACTGCGAGTTCGTAGGCGGTTTTGGCACCGAGTCCGTCGATGTGGGCGGTCAGACGGTTGAGGCGGTCGTATTCGAAGGTTTCGTGACTGCCGTCGGGATAGTCGGTACGGACGGGGTTGCCCGCTGCGTCGTAGTGGTGGCGGGTGGTATGGCCCAGCGCATCGGTAACGGTTTCGAGATCGCCGTATTCGGTGTAAGCGAAACGGGTGGTTTCGCCGGTACAGTCGGTAAAGCAGACGAGTTGGTCGAGGGTGTCGTAGTGTAGGCGTCGGGTTTTGCCTAAGGCGTCGGTAATGGTTTCGGGCAACCATTGGGCGTTGTAGCCGTAACTTGTGGTGTAACCGGCGGGGTCGGTGATGCTGATGAGGTTGCCGCGTCCGTCGTAGGTGTAGGCGGTAATCCTGCCGGCGGGATCGTTGACGGCAACCGGCAGGTTGAGGGTTTCGTGGTAGTCGATTTGGGTGCTGCTGCCGTCCGGGGCGGTGATGGCGATGACGTTGCCTTCGGTATCGTAGAGATAGCGGGTTTCGCGTCCGAGCGGGTCGCGTTCTACGGTAATGCGGCCGTAGCTGTCGCGTTCGCTGTCGCTGCGTCGTCCGTCGGCGTCGATGCGGTAGACGAGTTCGCGGTTTTCGTCGAAACCGTACACTTCCGTCCGCCCCAATGCGTCGGTAACGACGGTATGGTCTTTGCGGTAGGCGAACGTCCATTCTTCGCCGAGGTTGTTGCTGCTTTTGAGCACTTTGCCGTCGGTGTCGTAACGGTCGTATTCGTAGCGGGACACCAGTCCGTCGGGCTGGCTGTGTTCGACCATGATGTGGTTTCGGTAGGCGAAACCGCGCAGTTTTTTGCCGTCTCGTCCGTAAACGGCGGTCAAATCGCCGTAGCCGTCATAGTCGTAACGTACCAGTTCCTTACCGTTAAAGGTGACGGAGGTGAGACGGTTGACGTAGAAACGCTCGTCTTCGGAAACGAAGACGTCCCGTTCTCCGGCCGGGTCGAAGTCGGGATCGTTGTCATTCAGACGGATGGAGGAGAATACGGGTTGGAAGTGTCGGCCGCTGCCGTCGTAAATGCTGTGCGGCAGCCCGTTGTCGTCGTAGCAGAGGCGGATATGGCGGCCGTTGCGGTCGAGTTGGGCGACCAGTTGGTGAATGCCGCAACCGGAATCGACTTCGGCGAACAGCAGCCGTGCGCCGCCGTCGGGGGAGGCGATTTGGTAGAGGTTGTCTGAAATCTGTGAAAAGAAGATTTGTTCGTAAGGATCAAAATAGGCGTTATCCAGACCGTAGGGGTCTTCTTCGGCGGAAGCAGGTCTTGGGGCAGCCTCTTCTTCATATAAATTGTCTTCATCGTCGTCGGCTGCGGAATAAGGCTCTTCCGCTTCGTCGCTGATATCCGGCAACGAAATTTCCCTGCCCTGCTCATCAATATAAAGGAAACCGTCGGCAGTACGGACAAGACGCATGGAGAACGGCAGCGACCAACCCTGTCCCAGCCAGCCGTTGCCTATTTGGTCGGAATAGTAGCTGCGCTGCCAAACAAGGGGAAGCGGGGAGTCAAATGCAAAGTCAGTCTCTGTTTCATCAAATAATACTTTGATACCGAGTACGGCATTGACAGGATTACCGATAGCTGCTGCAACCTTACAGGGAATACAGTGACCATGACCAGAAGTAACTACCCCACCATCAGAACCTGCTCCGCTGCCCCCGCCAAAACCACTGACCATCTTTCGTGAAGGCAGTCTAACACTAGGCAAACCTGGGACCATTGAAGCGAGCGAAACCACATCAGATACAGCATCAGCCACATTAGCTGCAGCAGAGTCAGGAGCAACCAAAGAAAGGGCACTAGAGGCAACATCGGCCACCATCTCTATCACATCTACCGGCCCGGCTGCATTAGTCAGCGGCTCAGGCGGATTGGCAGAACCTTGAGACACCATGGCAGGTGCAGAAGGCTGAGGAACAAGAATACCTATGGTGTTACCGGAAGAGGACATGCGATTACTCCGTCGAAATCCTAATTAATCTACAAGTAGAAACCTCAAAACAAGGAACGCCAATCACTTTCTGAGGACTTGAGCACGTTATTTTGCAAAAATTATAACAAACAATAAGCTATAAATAAAACTGTATTTAATAAACTTTATTATCTAAATATCATATAGTAAGCACATATTTTTAAAGATTATTTACATTTCTTTAGTTATTATTTCAAGTGGTTTAAATTTATATTTATCAACACATCGAATTATGCTAGAGTACAAGTCTTAGCAGTTGTATCTAATTAGCAACTTGGGAATCTAAAACCTCTTCTCTTGTGATGACTACTTATGCTTAAGCAAAATGAAGTCTATTTTTTTGGCAAACTGAATCAATCCCGTGATTTTATTTTCTCCGAGAATCTTCAAACTCATGACAGATTCTTTTGGGATAACTGGTTTAACCGATGCTCCAGCCAAAACAAATTAATTTCATTCACTCGAAAAACATATTCCCCTTTGCAAATTTGGCTATTTTGCATCAAATTACCTGATGATCTTATTTATACTGGTATGGCTGCTGGTAGTTCTGATAAAATTGGCAGAAAATACCCATTTGTGTTATTTTATAAACCTAGCTCTATTCCCGAATCACTTGATTCTCTTTTTTTTCTTTTAAAGAAAAAAAATTCCTTTCGCGAGATATTAAATGAAGGGGAATGTTGTATCGAAGATTTTTACAGTAGTGATACAACAGAGAACTCTATCCTCTCTGAATCCTTTCACAACTTTTTATCTGATTCAGACGGCATTGGTAGTTTTTGGCAAGAGATTGGAAGCGGTTACCACATAAAACATGAAAGCCTCCCCTCATGCTCACTGTTTAATAAGTTATTTGGATTATAAGTAGATGAACACATTTCCTCGATGGGACGAGCCTATCTCTATCGACAGTCCCGAAGGTGTAAATATCGAATACGATAGCCGCTTTTTAGAACTACAAAGCGTAGCTGAAGGCAAACCAGAACAACAATATGGTGACACGATTATTCCGGCAGAAGAGGCAGACTGGGCAACAGTAGAAAAGTTGTGCAATCAATTGTTAGCCGAGTCTAAAGATTTACATGTCTTGGCTTATTATACACAAGCTCTTACTGCCAAACATGGACTCGTAGGGTTCTGCGCTGGCTGCGAAGCAATTAGAGCTAATATAGACTTATATTGGGAATCCATTTACCCCAAACTTGAAGATGAAGACGGTGAATTTGATCCCTTTTACAGGATCAATGCCCTTAGCTCCTTTACTACACTTGATGGCATCATCAAAGAGATTCTTTCATCTAAATTATTGATAAATGGGTTAACCCAACAGCCAATTACTGTAAAAGAAGCTGTTTCTATCCTACAAGGGAATGATCCACAAAATTATCCGGGAGGTAAAGAACGGCTAATGCTCGATATTAGGGTGAATGCCGATACGGGAAAACCTGAATTGACCGCATTAATTCAAGCATTGGACTGCCTGAAAGACATCCAACGCATTTTCTCGTCTAATTTACAGGATGAACACTCACTTGATTTTGATGTTATTCAGAAACCTCTTACCCTAATTCACAAAGCCATCAACTATAATGGTGGAAGTACTCCCTCAGTACAACAGACAGAACAGACTGAGTTACCCTCTGAAACTAACAGCTCAACTATTACACAAGAACAATCTATTCAAGAGGCCGATGCATGGCGTCATCTGAATATTAAAAATCGTGCTGATGTTGATTTAGCTTTAGAGAAAATCTGCATTTATTTTGAAACTCTTGAACCCAGCCACCCTGCACCACTGTTTATCCGCAGAGTGCAACGACAAATGAATATGAACTTTTATGACATCATGAAAGATATTAGCCCAGAAAGTATTGCCAATTTAGAAGTTTTAATTGGCAAGCCGGATGAAGATACAGCAAACTCCTGAACCTAGCATCCCTCATCCGCGATTTAGTAAAATTTTTTAAATACACAACATTATTAATCATCCTAAGGTTATAACCATGTCACGAAATAAATCATCAGGTCAAAAGTTTATTGCCCGCAATCGAGCTCCTCGCGTGCAAATTGAATATGACGTAGAGTTGTATGGCTCAGAGAAAAAGATTGAACTGCCTTTCGTTATGGGTGTTATGGCAGATCTGGTTGGTAAACCTGTCGAGCCACTGCCTGACTTGGCCGAACGAAAATTCTTAGAAATTGATGTAGATAATTTCGACGAACGCATGAAAGCCCTTAAACCTCGTGTTGCCTTCAACGTAAAAAATACATTGACAGGTGAAGGGAATTTGAATGTAGAACTCGAATTGGAAAGCATGGATGACTTCTCACCGGCGGCAATAGCTAAAAAAGTAGCACCTCTAAATGAGCTTTTACAGGCACGTACAGAACTGTCTAATTTACTCTCATATATGGATGGTAAAAGTGGGGCTGAAGAACTAATTGGAAAAGTCTTAGGAGACAGCGAATTACTAAAAAGTCTTGCAGCCGCGCCTAAATCAACATCCAAAGATGAACAATAGTCTCTAATAAAACTAGAAGTGAAAGTAAATCATGGCTGAAAAACAATTAGATATCCTGGGAAATGGCAGTTCGCAACATGTGTTTGCAACCAATGAATTTGAACAGCTGCTTCAAAAAGAATTCAAACCTAAAACGGAAGAAGCTAAAAGTGCTGTAACCAATGCAGTTGCTACATTGGCTCAACAGGCTCTACAAAATGTCGTTACCATTTCAGATGATACCTATCAAACTATTGAAGCAATCATTGCTGAAATTGATAGAAAACTTTCCGAGCAGATTAATTTAATTTTGCATCATGAGGACTTTCAAAAGCTTGAAGGTGAATGGCGCGGCCTGCATCATTTAGTGACCAATACCGAAACAGATACTTTACTTAAAATCAAAGTATTACCTATTTCCAAAAAGGAAGTTGCTCGTAATTTAAAACGCTTTAAAGGTACGGCTTGGGATCAAAGCCCACTCTTTAAACGTATTTATGAGGAAGAATACGGCCAATTTGGCGGTGAACCCTTTGGTTGTTTAGTAGGTGACTATTATTTTGATCACTCTGCCCCTGATGTAGAAATGCTCAATAGTCTTGAGAAGATTGCAGCGGCTGCACACTGTCCATTTATTGCTGGTGCATCTCCCAAATTAATGCAAATGGAGTCTTGGCAAGAATTAGCTAATCCGCGCGACTTAAGTAAAATTTTCCAAAATGCCGAATATGCTCCATGGCGAAGCCTGCGTGAATCCGAAGATTCACGTTATATCGGTTTAGCCCTGCCTCGTTTCCTGTCTCGCCTGCCTTATGGTGCCACAACAAATCCTGTAGACGAATTTGACTTCGAAGAAGAAACAGAAGGTGCAGATCACAATAAATATACTTGGGCCAATGCTGCTTATGCAATGGCAGTAAATATTAATCGCTCATTTAAATACTATGGCTGGTGTACCGCTATTCGCGGTGTGGAATCAGGCGGTATCGTTGAAAATCTTCCCTGCCACACATTCCCAACCGATGATGGTGGTGTAGACATGAAATGCCCAACAGAAATCGCCATTAGCGACCGCCGAGAGGCAGAATTGGCTGCATTGGGCTTTATGCCATTAATTCATCGCAAGAACACGGATTTAGCTGCATTTATCGGTGCGCAATCTTTGCATAAACCATCTGAATATTATGATCCAGATGCTACCGCCAATGCACGTTTATCTGCTCGCTTACCTTACTTATTCGCATGTTGCCGTTTCGCACACTACTTAAAATGTATTGTTCGTGACAAAGTTGGCTCGTTCCGCGAACGTGATGACATGGAACGCTGGTTGAACGAATGGATTATGAATTACGTAGATGGAGACCCAGCCAACTCTACGCAAGAAACGAAAGCACGCAAACCATTAGCTGCTGCAGAGGTAGTTGTAGAAGAAGTAGAAGATAATCCAGGATACTACACTTCTAAGTTCTTCCTGCGTCCTCATTATCAACTTGAGGGGCTTACCGTTTCTCTACGCTTGGTTTCCAAATTGCCTTCGACTAAACAAGAATAGTCAGGCTTAGTTTATTTAGTTGGGTATATTTAGTGCCCTGTTGTTAAATCGCTTGTATTTTTTAACTAGGAGAGTAAAAAATGGCTATTGATATGTTCATGAAAGTTGAAGGTGTAAATGGCGAATCAAAAGATTCTAACCACAAAGACTGGACTAACATCGAAAGTTTTGACTGGGGTGCAGAGCAACCTGGTTCAATGACTAGCGGTGGTGGCGGTGGTGCCGGTAAAGTCAATTTCAATGACTTGACCGTAGTTGCTGCTATCGATAAAGCAGCTCCAACCATTTTGAAAAACTGCGCTACCGGCCAACACTTGAGCAAAGTAGAAATTTCTGTATGTAAAGCTGGTGGTGAACAAATTGAATACTCACGCACTACATTAGAAGATGTCTTAGTAACCGGTGTGAAATTCATTGGCGTACAAGACAATGATGCTCTGAAAATGCGTTATTCATTCCAAGCTGCAAAAGTGAAAAACCAATATTGGGAACAAACCGATAAAGGTTCTAAAGGTGCTGAAGTTCAAATGGCCTTCAATATCAAAGAAAACAAATCTGCATAATTGATATGTAGATTTAATTAAAAAAGCCTGACTTAAAAGGCGTTTTTAAGTCAGGCTTTATATATAAATGTTTTCACTTTTCAGACGGCACTACTTAACTGAAAAATTAATCTTGTTTTTAACTTCTATTATTCATCTTTATAAATTAAATAAGGGATCATTGAAATGGATTTGAAGACTAAATTATCAGAGATGATTGAGCTTGTACGTTCAAATCCTGACAATCAAGAACATCGTTTAGCACTGATTCAATATCAGTGTCTGTGCGCAAAATGGGAACAGGCTTTAAAACAGATTGGACAATATCAAAAACTGTTTCCTCATACCCAAAAACCTTTAATGCTTTATCTTATTGAAAATATTTCTGCTGAAATGCGGCGTCAGGCAGTTTTGGAAGCTCAACAAAAACCAAAAACACTAGAACAACACGCAAGCAAACTTGATATTCTTCAAAAGCAACTCTCTTTAGTTGCCCATGTTTCAGAACAGAAAAATAAAGCCCTTGTCGATGATTATACTGTGCTATCTGAGAATATAGAAGGCTCGCCCGTACATATTACTTACCTTTTAGCAGATAAATCAGTTTCCGAGATTGATAGTGACTGGATTATGGATGGAGACGTACGTACCGCCTTCGTTTATGAATATTTCTATCAAGGTCACTACTACTGGCAAACATGGGATTCTATTGAAAATATTTCTTTCAAGACTCCAAGTTCCTTACTGGACATCATTTGGAGGCCGTCTGAAATCAAATTTACTAATGGTGAATGTATTCAATGTACCAGCCCTGCTCGTTATGCTGTTATGCCTGGTGAAGAAACAGCATGGTCAGATCTACTAATGAAATGTTCACAAACTGACTGGATAGAAATAGCAGAGCAACTCTTTACAGGGGTTGGTCAAAAAACTTTGTATACCGACAACCATGATTTTGGCCTTTTAGATATTTGTAATATTAGATTTGAACAAAATCATTAAAATCTATCCATCTTTCAAACCCAACAATTAAACATGTCGCAATTCAAAAATCAACTGTTACCCTCTTTATTTGACAGACTAACAGATGAAGAGCCACGCAGAAAAAAAGAGGCACGCCCCGATCAGGTCATCAATCTTGATCAATATCGGCAAGCAGTACTGCGTGATATTCTTTATCTACTGAATACATGCAACATGCAAGCAGAAACTATGGGGATTGACCTAACTGAAAATGTACGCTCTTCTACATTAAATTATGGTATCCCTCCCCTTTCTGGTATTAATTTTTCCGATATTGAATGGCAAGATGTGGAACAAAACATTAAACAAGCCATCATCGATTTTGAACCGCGTCTTGAAAATAAGACTTTGCAAGTGATCGTAAATACCTCAGACGATGATGACGATGCTTTACACAATAAACTCATTATTGAAATCAAAGGTTACCTGAAACTCAATCCTTACCCTAAAGAATTCTTGCTCCGAACCAGCATGGATGTTGAAACAGGATTGTTTGACTTATTAGATGGGGGAAATGGGGCTTGAATAATAAATTACTGTCTTACTACAACAAAGAGCTAACTTTTCTAAAGGAAATGGGTAAAGAGTTTGCAGCCCAATATCCTAAGATAGCCTCAAGATTAGCTTTAGATACAACTGATATTCCTGACCCCTATGTTGAAAGACTCTTGGAAGGGGTAAGTTTTCTTACTGCACGCACCCAACTTAAACTGGATGCGGAGTATCCTCGTTTTGTCCAAAGAATCTTAGAAGTTGTTTATCCTGACTTCATCAATCAAAAACCGGCTGCAGCTATTGTCAATCTAGAGCCTACTAATCAATATAACGCTGATGTGATCAATCTACTGGAACGAGGCAAAATATTAAGGTCTCTGCCTATTGATGAATTTAGAGTAAGTTGTCCATTTTCTGTAACTAAAACTACTGAAATTCTGCCACTTCGTATTGAAAAAGCCAAATACACTGACTCAATAGGTTATTTGCCAAACACACTCCCTGCACTCAAACAATCCTCTGGTAAGAAAGTACAATCTGCCTTGCGTTTGGATTTTTCATTGAGCGTACCAGGTGCATGTTCAGAGATGTTGCCAGATGAATTATCTATATTTTTGGGTACAGAGCTTTCCAAATCATCTTCATTGCTGTTTCTATTGGCTTCTGAATGCGTGGGTGTTGTCTGCCACAGTTACGAAAATCCAAAACAATGGTATTACCCATTACCTACTACACCAGAACATCGTGGTTTTCGAGAAGATGAAGCCTTATCATTTAATTTAGATAAATCGGTGAGTGCATTCCGAATTATGCAGGAGTATTCACGCCTACCGGAAAAGTTTCTATTTATTTCTCAAAAAAATATTAAACAAGCCATCCAACAAGCCGAGAAAAAAGGACACTTGCCTAAAGTACCCGAACATTTAGAGGAAATTGTAAACGATAAGGGAGTCAATAAAAAAATTATTACTTATCGTAAACGCTATTTTAGTCTTTCATTTTTATTCAGTAATAAAATACCTGAATTAACTGAGCTGATCGGTGTAGATGATTTTTCTGTAAATGCCGTACCAGTCGTCAACTTATTCAGAAAAAAAAGCTCACGCTTTCCGGTAAATATTCAAGATCAGGAGCATCATGTCGTTATCGACCGTACCCAGCCCCTAAATTATGAAGTCTACGCTATCGAGCAAGTAAAAGGCTTTGATACCAACAACCTTCAAACCGTAGTATTTTCACCGATGTACAAAGCACCGGATATAGGACTCTTTCCAGAAGCCCAAACTCAGCATGCTTATTTTTCTGCTCGTCGTGCTGATAGAGTACCATCCGAAAACTCAGCTAAAAATGGTTTTCGCTCTTCCTATTTAGGTAGTGAGGTATTTTTATCTCTTGCTAATAATCAGAATTACACCTTTAATTCAAACGTACAGCACCTTTCTGTCGATGCTTGGTGTACAAGCAGAGATTTGCCTCTAATCATGCCTCGAGACGGAGAATCTGACTTTCTTATTGAGGGATTTTTGCCAGTCAAATCAATTAAACTGATTTCTAAATTAACAAGGCCTCAAGAAGCAGTAAGTGAAGATAGGACTCTTTGGTCATTTTTAAATCAATTGAGTTTAAATTACCTGTCTCTTTTGAATACTGATAAAGAAGATTCACCTATTGCTTTGAAAGAACTTTTAACGGTATTTGTTTCTTCTGAAAGCGATTTACTGAAAAAACAAATTGAATCAATTACACAAGTTGAAACCTCAATTATTAACAAAGTAGTCCGTCATTATGGAGTTGCAGCTCCTATCAGAGGAATCAACATTACCGTTACACTGGATGAAGCTCAATTGGGCGGCGTTCATCCTTTCCTATTTGGATCTGTTTTAAACCATTATTTCCGACGTTTGGTGTCTATTAACTCATTTGTACAACTGCGAATTGACACGCTCCAGCAAGGTCATATTGCTACTTGGCCGTCTGAAATTGGGGAGAGAATGATTATATGAGTCCAGTCAACCCTAAAACAGATTTTGGTGACTCATTAGACAATGCTTGGGATGAAAAACTTACAGTCTTTTTAAATAAAGTTTCCTCTCAACCGTATAAGTATGATTATTTTTCGCTCTTGCGCCAGCTTGAGTCTGTTAAATTTATTACTGGTGGGCAAATATTAGGCAAAGCTATTAGTCCAAAAATGGAGAAAATAAGGATCCGCCAAAATCCTTCGCTTACTTTTGCCCCACGCAATCTCCAATCGGTAACCTTATCACCTCATTATGTAGAAATTTCCATTAATGGATTTGGTCTGTTTGGCCCATCTGGCCCACTACCGCTACATTTAACCGAGTATGCTTATGAACGCCAACATCAACACGGTGACCGGGCATGGACAGGTTTTGCAAACATGTTGCAACACCGCCTGGCTATCTTATTCTATCGGGCATGGGCCAATGCCCAAAGCATTACATCTTTAGATAAAAATGCTGAAGACCGCTTCGGAAAATATATTGCCAGTTTTAATGGCCTTAATATTCCGACCACACATAACAAAGGTTTAATTCACGAATTTGCTAAACGTTATTTTTCCGGTCTATTAATAAAACAAAGCCGATCTGCAGTCAACCTGCAACAACTGCTCACTCGCTATTTCCAAGTTCCCGTTAACATTCAAACTAACGTAGGGTACTGGGTTGAAGTCGAAGAAGAGAAAACGCAAATTGGGATTATGGACAACTACACACTTGGGGACGGTTTACTACTAGGTGACAAACTCTATGATATGCAAAGTAAATTCCGGATTATTATTGGCCCCCTTACTCTACCAGCCTACCAATCATTCTTTAAAGACAGTATTAATGCAGCCCGTTTACGCGAATGGGTTCGTTTATTTGCCGCAGAAGAATATGAATGGGACATCCAACCTATTCTGATGCAAAAAGAAGTTCCACTGATGGATTTAGGAGGAAACACTCAACTCGGCTTATCAACTTGGCTGGGAAATGTTTCCCGAGATGCAGAAGACTTGATTGTCAGTAATCATTAATCAGCTTTTCAGACGGCCATCGTCGATAAAAGCTTTAGAAAACTATTTTGGACATATTTGAAATAATTTAATTAAGGACGTCTTATGTCAAACATCAGCCGCAGCGTATTATTTGGTAAGTTAAATACTACTTTGTATAAAACTTTGGAAAATGCCTATACCTTCTGTCGTCTTCGAGAAAACAGCTATGTTGAATTAGTACACTGGCTACACTCTCTACTTCAAACTGAAAAAACAGATATCTTCTGCCTGATAAATCAGTTTAACTTAGATGAAACCAAAGTACGAAAAGATGTATTGGCTGCCGTAGAAAAACTGCCTGTTGGTGCTACTGCCGTTATTGACTTCTCAGAACATATCCAAACCCTTGTGGAACAAACTTGGACATACAGTTCACTAAAATTTGGTACAGACAAAATCCGTACGGCTCATATTTTCTATACCATGCTGCAAAATAAAACTTTGCAGGGTATTTTGGCCAATATTTCATCTGAATTCCTGAAAATCAAACCAGAGACATTGGCAAACAATATTATTGCTATTACTGCTAACTCTGAAGAAAATCTTGATGTTACCAAAAATGCCTTATCTTCAGAGCCTAATGCTACTCACAAAGAAAGTGCCTTAGCTAAATACGGCAGCAATCTTACCGAAAAGGCTAAAAATGGCGAAATAGATCCAATCACAGGCCGTGACACTGAAATCAGACAAATGATTGACATCCTAATGCGTCGCCGTCAAAACAACCCGATTCTTACAGGTGAAGCCGGTGTTGGTAAGACTGCTGTGGTTGAAGCTTTGGCATTACGTTTAGCTGCCGGAGATGTTCCGCCTGGGTTGAAAGACGTTCAATTAATTCTATTGGATATCGGTTTGCTCAAAGCTGGTGCCAGTGTTAGCGGAGAATTTGAATCACGCCTCAGAGCAGTTATGGATGAAGTAGAATCCAGCCCAACCCCAATCGTGCTATTCATCGATGAAATCCATACTTTAATTGGTGCCGGTGGAGCTGCCGGTACTGGTGATGCTGCCAACTTACTCAAACCTGCATTAGCTCGTGGCAAACTTCGTACTATTGGTGCAACCACATGGGCAGAATACAAAAAATATTTTGAAAAAGATCCTGCCCTAACTCGTCGCTTCCAAGTTGTACAAGTAGATGAACCCGATGAAGAAAAAGCCATCAACATGCTTAGGGCATTGAATGCTTCTCTAGAAAAACACCATAAAGTGATCATTCTTGATGAAGCAATCCAGGCTGCTGTAAAACTTTCTCACCGCTATATTCCAGCACGTCAGCTCCCCGATAAAGCTGTAGGCCTGATTGATACTGCCTGCGCACGTGTTGCAGTCAGCCAACATGCTGTACCTGGAAGCATTGAATATCTACGCAAGAAGTCAGAAGCATTAAAACTTGAGCAAGCAAATTTAGAACGTGAGAAAAAACTCAGTTTTGATTCTGAAGCTAGAATCACAAATATTGGTAAAGAATTAACTGAGGTTGAAGGCCGTCTGAAAAAATTAGAAGACAGATGGAAATCTGAAGCAGACTTAGTTGCCGAGCTATTGGCTGTACGTGAACAAATCATGCAGGTTGAACAAGAAACAACCGATGAAGAAAATAAACAGTTGCGTACCCGCCAAAAAGAACTGGTTACTAAATTGAAAAAACTGCAAGGCGTCCAACCTTTGGTTATGCCGTTAGTAGACAGTCGTACGGTTGCTGACGTTGTAGCAGACTGGACTGGAATTCCTGTCGGAAAAATGATGAAAGACGAGGTTGAGGCTGTATTACAGCTTGCTGATACCTTAAATAAACGCATCATCGGCCAACGCCACGGTTTGGATGCGATTGCCCGCCGTATTCAAACTTCACGCGCCAATCTAGATAATCCCAACAAGCCTATTGGTGTTTTCATGCTTGCTGGCCCTTCCGGTGTGGGTAAAACCGAAACTGCACTGGCTCTAGCCGATACATTATATGGTGGTGAACAAAACGTGATTACCATCAACATGAGTGAATATCAAGAAGCTCATACTGTATCCACTTTGAAAGGAGCTCCTCCAGGTTATGTCGGCTATGGTGAAGGTGGCGTATTGACTGAAGCTGTACGTCGTAAACCTTACAGTGTTGTCTTACTCGATGAAGTAGAAAAAGCACATCCAGATGTTCATGAAATCTTTTTCCAAGTATTCGACAAAGGCTGGATGGAAGATGGCGAGGGCCGCTATATCGACTTTAAAAACACCATTATCATTCTTACCACCAACGTTGGTACAGATTTAATTATGGATATGTGTGATGATCCCGAAATGTTGCCTACTCCAGAAGGCCTAACTAAAGCCCTGCGTACTCCCCTGCTGAAAACTTTCCCAGCTGCTTTATTAGGCCGGATGCAAGTTATTCCTTACTATCCGCTATCCGATGATATGCTCTCAAAAATTGTTGAATTGCAATTAGACCGTATCGTAAAACGCATTAAAGATAATCATGGCATCGACCTACACTATACCCCTGAAGTGTTAAAACTAATCACTTCACGTTGTACAGAAGTTGAATCAGGTGGCCGCATGATCGATGCGATTCTTACCAATACGGTTCTACCACAAATCAGCCAAGAACTACTTACTTGCGCAACACAGGGGAAACAAGTTTTGAGCGTAAATATCGACGCAAGCAATCATGACTTCAATTACCAATATAAATATAAACTTAGAAAGAAAAATACTTTATAATTCTAAGTAAAATAAGAAATCTTAGTATTTCGATCGACAGTCATAGACCAACTAGTTCCTAAAGTCTAGGCTGTCGATTAATTTAAAATTTCTATCATTAAATACAATCACTATTGATGTACCTAGGTAACCAAAATGCATGGAAAACTGATAAAATATATATCATTTGCAATGATATCTTTGATGGTAAGCGCATGCGCATCCAACCATAAACCACCAAAAGAATCTGACGAAAGTGGAGAAAAAATTGATGTACAAATCATAGTTTCTCCCGATGTCAATCCAAATTTAGTTGATCAACCTTCCCCCATAAGATTGGATTTATATCAACTGTCATCTGATGGTGAATTTAAAAAAGCAAACTATTTTGATCTTACTAATAATGCTAAAGAAACTTTAGGAGACAAATTAATTCAACAAAACCAATTCATGTTACACCCTGATACGGTTTCTGTATTACCTATCAAGATGGATTCTCATCTGAAATACCTAGGTGTTGTTGCCAGTTATCGTGATTTGGATAATAGTCAATGGAGATTAATTTTATTAAAACAAAAACAACGATGGTATCAGTTTGGGAAACACTATTTCTACGTGAATATTGGGAAAAATGAATTATATCAATTATCGAAATCAGAGATGCAAGAAATGCTAAAAGAATATAAAGAGCGCCATCCTGATGATCCGATTATCAAAGAAAATGGGAAAACTCGTAAGAATAATAGTGATCTGAGCAAAGGCATTTTCCGCGAGGAATAAATACTTATATATAAATAATTTGAGGTTGAATACATGGCAATTGAAGCAAAAGTAGTTTGGTCAGAAGGAATCTTTATTACTCCTCAGCATTTCCAGCAATTTGAACGTTATCTTGAGTCTGGATTACGTCAACTAGCTGTTTCTAAAGAAGGTTATTTTTGGGGATTTTCATCTTTAGTACTGGATTCAGACGGCCTCAAACATGGTGTTCTCGGTATTCGTGAAGCAGAAGGTATTTTTCCTGATGGTTCTATATTTGTGTTTTCCCAAAAACAACTTGAAAATTTAAGCTTGAAAGTACCTGCAAACATAAAAGACACCAAAGTTTGCTTAGCCATTACTCTGCCATCGTCTGTTAATAATGAGATTGATTTTCTAAATCAAAATTCTGCTCACTCTTACCGATATAAAGCATTTGAGAAAACCCTTGCAGATACAACAAACTCCGAATTAGACGGTCGCCAAATTACACTAGCAGATCTTAATCCCACATTGATTTTAGAAAATGATTTAACTAGCAATCAAACTGTCCTTCCTATTGCAGTTATCCGATCCAGTTCAGCAGACTTTGAAATCATTCTAGACGAATCATATATTCCACCTTCCCTAGGAAGCCAAAAGCAACAACACCTAAAAGCTTACATTTCGGAAATATATGGCTTATTAATGCAAAAAAGCAATAGTCTAGCTAACGCTGTAAACGATCCGAATACCGGAGGTTCTGTTGAAGTAATGGACTTTATGATGCTTCAGACCATCAATCGGTATCTGGCTTATTTGCATCATGAAAATGAAGGTGCTCGCCAAACTCATCCAGAACAATTATTTGTCAACTTATCAAAATTATGTGCTGATTTAATGACTTTCCTTCCTTCACGTAAGGTAGGGGATATTCCTATTTATGAACACAATGATCTAGCATCATGTTTTGGTAAATTATTTTTTAACTTGCGCAAATCACTGTCTATTGTTCTTGAACAAAGAGCAATTAGAATTCCACTAGATTTGCGCGATGAAGCAACTCGAGTTGCTCAAACTCCTGATCAAAGCTTACTGGATAAAGCTTCATTTGTCCTAGCCATCAAGGCTGATATGCCTAACGAAGCCTTACGCCAAAAAATTCCAAGTGTAGTAAAAATAGGTACTGTAGAAAAAGTTAAGGAATTGGTTGCTTACCATTTACCTGGAATTAAAGTTCATGCGTTATCCGTGGCACCAAGAGAATTACCATACCATAGTGGTTATGTTTATTTTGAATTAGATAAAAAACATGAATTATGGGATATGTTTGATACTTCCTCAGGTATGGCTTTCCATTTGGCTGGTAATTTCCCTAATTTAGATGTTGAGTTTTGGGCGATTAAGTCTTTAAGTTAATTTGATTTAATTTGGAATTTCATTATGAATAACCAGAATAATACTGTAAACAACGCAGTAAATGTTTATAACCCTTTAATTGAAGCTGCTAAACCTGTTTTTATCTTAGCTAACTCTATGCAGCAAACTACTAGTCAATTGTCTACTGACAGCCTAATTAATAAATTCTCTCTCTTAATTAATAATTTTGAAGAGAATGCTGAAAAAAATGGAGCTAAATATGATGCTATTCAGGCTGCAAAATACTGTCTTTGTACATTTGTAGATGAATTAGCAGTCCGTGCTGGCTGGGCTGATGAAACTTGGTCAAAAAATAGCTTATTAGTATCTTTTTATGATGAAACTTGGGGTGGAGAACGTTTTTTTGAAATCATTCAAAATTTGAAACAAGATTCTGATAAAAATATTGATTTAATAGAGTTTATGTATTTATGCCTGCAATTTGGTTACAAAGGTAAGTACCAGGTTCTAAACAATGGGGAATTTGAGATCGATAAAATTAAAAGAGACTTACTTGCCTTAATTCACAGTAAACGACCTGACCAAACTGTTAATCTTTTTAAACATAACCCGATTATTACAAATAATATTCAAAGGAAACGCAGACTTGCTATTCCTTTATGGGTAGTTGGCGTATTAGGAGCTGTTGCATTAGGTGTAGGCTATTTTACAATGCAATGGTCATTAGGGGATAAATTCAATACAGCTAGCATAAAAGTAAACAGCCTCAAACTTCCTTCGGCAATCACCAAGCAACAGGATGCACAAAATACAGTCCGACTACGGCCTTTGTTGGAAAATGAGATTGCTAGGAAATTAGTATCTGTAGAAGATTCTCAAGACAGAAGTACTGTTACTATTTTAGGTGATGGCTTATTTGAATCCGGCTCTGCGCAAATCCAAGACCAATATTATCCTGTTTTAGCTGCAGTTAGTCAGGCCTTAGATAGTGTAGAAGGACAAATTATTGTTACGGGATACACTGATAATCAGCCAATTCAGAGTTTGAATTTTCCATCTAATTGGCATTTATCACAGGCTCGGGCAGATGCAGTAAAAGAAATTTTATTGAATTACGTTAAAAATGGCGGAACACGCATCCGTTCTGAAGGACGAGGCTCGACCGATCCTGTCGCACCAAACGATACTTTGGAAAACAGAGCTAAAAACCGAAGAGTTGAAATTACATTATTTACTACAGGAACTGGACCCAAACTAGGTAGTTCAGTTGAAATAAAAAACGATACCTCCAATTCTCAACCAAACGGTAGTGTAAGCACACAATAATCTATTTTAGATTGATACGGAAAAAATAGACATGAAAAAAATTATTTATTTTCTAGGTTCTCGCTCTTTATGGGTGATGTTGGGTATTACCGGCCTGATTATATTAGTATGGTTTATTGGACCATTGATCTCCATAGGTGAAGTTCGCCCTTTAGTAAGCAAAACTATTCGTTTTGCAGTGTGTACCATTATTATTGGTATTTGGTTGGCTAAAGCTATATTTCGCCAATATCGTGAATCTCGACGAAACGCTGCTTTATTGAAAGAAATTCGAGCAGCACAAGAGCCTATTTTAAAAAGTGCAAATGATGTTAGCTCTATGAGCCGCCAGTTTGCTGAAATGGACAAAGTATTAAAGAATGCTAAATTTTCTAAATCTAAAAACAGTTTGTTGGCTAGACTAGAAGAAGGTCAATACCTCTATCAAATGCCATGGTATGTTGTCCTAGGGGCAGCAGGATCTGGTAAAACGACTGCACTCAAACGTTCTGGCCTTAACTTCCCCTTAGAGAGCACTTTGGGGACATCTGTAAGTGGCCTAGCAGGTACACGAGATTGTGATTGGTTCCTATCGGATGAAATAGTATTTCTCGATACAGCTGGTAGATTATCTTTACATGACAATCATAGCAGTAAAGATTCTAGTGACTGGGAAGAATTTGTAACGCTGCTACAACGTTACCGACCTAAACAGCCAATAAACGGAGTATTGGTTACTGTAGGTGTAGATGATTTATTGGGCGGAAAAACCAATATAATAGAAATCTCAGTAGAACTGCGTAAAAGAATCCATGAAATGCATACTAAATTAGGTATACATTTTCCAGTTTATCTTATGATAACCAAATTAGATTTATTGCATGGTTTTAATGAATTCTTTAACCATCTAACTGAAGAACAAAGAAATCAATATTTAGGGATTCCTCTATCTAATACGGAAGGAATGGAAACCCCTATCGCTACTGCTTCTAATGCCTTAGCAGATATTGTAGATAAATTACGCTCCTCTATGTTGGGTACTGTTCACCAATTAGAATCCACTGAAGACAAGGCTGCAGCTTTTGCATTCCCTGAGGAGTTCGAGCGTCTTAATCAGGCCGTACTTTCCCTATTTAAAGAACTGTCTAAATCTTCAAAATTTGAGCAACCTATCGCATGGAGAGGTGTTTATTTTTCAAGCTCAACTCAAACAGGACAACATCTCAACCCTATACTGGAAGGTTTGCAAAGTGATTTCCAATTATCTAAAAAATACTTGGATTCAAACCAGGCCTCTACTCAGAACAACGAACATAGCTTTTTCTTAAATAGACTATTTGCTGACGTTATTTTAAGCGAGGCAAATTTGGCTGGTGAGAATAAATCTTGGTTTGTCAAAAAACAAATCTTGTATTGGCTAGGTATTGGAGCTATTGCAACTATAGTAATCGCATGTTTGACAATGATGTTGAATAGTTACTCCAATAACCAATCATATCTTGAACAGGTTGATAAAAAAGCAACTGACTTAGCTTCAGATGTAAAAAAATATACAGACGGCCCTGATTTACTTAAGGCTGTAACATTTGCTGAACAAGTTAGAGATACAACTACCAGTAAAGAAATTCCAGATTTATTATCCCCTCCGCTCAGCTATCGTATGGGCCTTTATCAAGGCAGCCAAATGAAAGATGTTGGGGAGTCAGCCTATTATAGAATTCTTCAAGACAACGTAATGCCATTAATCAGCTATAAGTTGGATGAACTTCTACGCACAGCTAATGGCTCCAACAATATTAATGGCTATGATGCATTAAAAGCTTATCTTATGATGTTCCACAAAGAACATTTTGATGCTGCTTTTATGCAAAACTGGTTAATGTCCAATTTGTCTAAAACAGAATCATCAGGTATGAGTGACCAACAAAAAAAATCTGTTGAAAAAGCTCTGAATCAGATTCTTTCAAAACAAAGCATTACACCAAGCGTTCCCTATGATGAAGAATTAGTAGAACGTCGTAGACAGGAAATTGCGCAAAGAGACATTGCAACCATGGTATTAGAAGATACCATAAATACAGTTACTCTCTCTGGAAAGGGAGGAGTTACACCTGTATCCTTTTCAAGTATGGGTGGAGTGCAAAGTCACTTGTTATTCCGACGTAAGACTGGTGGAACTCTGAAAGAACCTATTAACTTTATTTATACCAAAGAAGCCTACATTACTAAAGTTTTGCCTGCTATGGTTAAATCTGCAGAGCAGTTTTTTAATGAAGACAACTGGGTATTAGGTGACTATGCTTCTTTAAGTCAAAGCAAGGCATCTGTCCTTTTTGATGCCCAAAGAATCTATTTCAGTAATTACATCAAAGTTTGGAATAGTTATTTATCTGATTTGTCATTAGTAACACCAAAGTCATCACGAGAGAGTACTCAAATTGCTAAGCTGCTATCTGAAAAGAACTCACCTTTAGTCAATATTATTAAAGGAATTAGTGATAATACGACTTTAACTATTGACAAACAAATAACAGAAAAAGCTGGAAGCAAAATTACTAATTGGTTAAATAGAGCAGGACTCTCGAAACTCTTAGAGAGTGAAGAGGGGAATAATGTAAAGAATGAATTAGCTGCTTTAAAACAAGCAACTCCAGTCGATGATGCTTTTGCAGATTTCCATATATTAACTGAAACCACTAATGACCAACCTCCAGCTATTAATAACGTTACAGAAGCTATAAATGATTTATATGTTTATTTAGTTGCCGTTAATGTTGCTGTAGAAAAAGGAGTGGACTTACCACCTGATGATCCTTTCGTAAAATACAAGGCTGAAGTAAATAGACTGCCACCTCCCTTTCGCCAAATGTTAGATAACTTTTCTGAAATTATTCTGAAAAACACTAACAAAATTGTTGATGAAAAAATTTTATCTACTTTAGAAAAACAAATGGCCACATTGACTAATAGTTGTCAAGAAATACATCAACAAGGATACCCTTTCGATAAAGGATCGGAGGACAATGTCGCATTAGAGAGTTTCACCAGTATATTTGGTCCCAATGGTATCTACAGTAAATTTACCAACTTGACTGGTGAAGCTGCCGTATTGGCACGCTCAGAAAAACTGGAAACTTTAACTGCTAAAAATGATGCGTTTAAAGATCGTTTTGCAAAGCTAAATGATATAGCAGACATTCGACAAGGGTATTTTGATAAAGGCTCAGAAACTCCTACATTTGACTTCTCGGTTAAAGTTTTGATTCTTGATACTAGTTTAGAAAGTGTAAATATCTCATATGCAGGGAAAAGCTATGTATACAGCCATGGTCCTGTAAATCCTGTAACCTTTACTTGGCCATCGAAGAGTGAAAATGCTTTAGCTAAAATAGACATCTCCTCCTCCCAAATTAACAGCGCAGGTATTAGTTCAACTGGGCCTTGGTCAATCTTTCGCCTTATTGAAAAAGGTAAAATTATTCGCCAAACAGGAAATACCACTGTTGTCGAATACAGTATTAAAGGAAAAAATCTTGTACTTGAATTTACTACTTCTACTGCCTTTAATCCCTTTAATTTAAGTAAATTAAGGAATTTTCAGTGTATTTAAAAGTCTCAATAGAGATGTAAATAATATTGTCTAAAATATTACTTTACATATTTTATCACTATTTAAAATACTAGGATAAAAATACTTGTAACCGGAATATTGATTTAAGATTGACAAGGAGTTTCCCGAAATGAATAGAACTATCGTTGCTCATACGCCTTTGGGATCACAACTATTATTCAAAAAAATGCTTGGTACAGAATCCGTTTCAAATCTGTTTGAGTTCAATATTACATTGGTCTCCCAAAACCCAAATTTACAAGGCAAAGATATTATTGGTCAGTCTGTAACATTGGAAATTGATACCGAAGCAAGTAATCCTCGTTACCTAAATGGTCTAGTTACCGATTTTGGCTACATTGGAGAAGATGAGGATGAAGAAGGTTATCATGCCTATACCTGTACCACTCGTCCATTCATGTGGTACCTCACTCAAAATACGGACAGCAGGGTTTTCGTTGATAAGTCCGTGTTAGATATCGCTAATGAAGTCTTAGCACCATTCGGATTCCCATACCAGATAAAATGTCAAAAAGGGTATCGAACAAGAGGCTTTTGTGTTCAATATCAAGAAAATAGCTTTGATTTCTTAAACCGCCTATTTGAACAAGAAGGCATCTACTATTATTTTGCCCACAGTAACGGTTCACATGAGCTGGTTATTACTGATGATGTCGGTGTTTTAGAAGCCATTTCATCCCCTAACATCCCCTACCACTCTCGAAATACTGCACCAGGGGCACCAAATATCGCCTATATTGATATTTGGGAAGAACGAGATGCTTTAAAATCTAGTCAATTTGTTACTCGAGAATACAATTATAAAAATGCCAAAGTTCCGATGATGTCTTCAGACTCAGTTCATGACTTTAATTCGGTATCTATGGAACACTATGACTTCTACACGGGTTTTAGTGATGTGGCAGAAGCACAAAATTACAGTCAGGTTCGTAGCGAAGATTTGAAAAGCCAAACCAAGATTATTACTGGCTCAGGCACTGCACTGACACTTGCTCCGGGTTATACGTTTATCTTGAGCAAACACCCTCATGCATCTTCCAATACCGAATATACTATTCTAAAAGCTGATTATGATTTTGAAGAGGCAGGCTATACATCTGGAGACCGTATTGGTAAATTTAGAATTTCATTCCGCGTATTACCGAAATCTTATCCATACCGCCCTCCTCTTAAAACTCCCAAGCCAAAAGTTTTAGGGACACAAGCAGCTACGGTAACAGGACCTGCTGGTGAAGAGGTTTACACCAATGAATATGGTGATATTAAAGTCCAGTTTCACTGGGATCGCTATGGAAAAATGGATGAAAACAGTTCCAACTGGGTACGAGTAACTCAGGGCTCTGCTGGTGCTGGCTATGGCTCTATTAATACACCACGCATTGGCGAAGAAGTACTGGTTGATTTTATTAATGGTGATGCTGATCGACCTATTGTATTAGGCCGTCTGTATAACAGCGCAATGTCGCCACCATGGGGATTTCCTGCTGCAGCTAAGCAATCCGGTATCAAGAGTAAAAGTTTTAACTCCCCATTAGCCAACTTTAACGAACTGATGTTCAATGATACTGCTGGGTCTGAAATGGTCAACTTCCAGGCACAGAAAGATTTGACCTCACTTGTTAAGAACAATGAAACCCGCAACGTCAACAACGACCGAACCACTACAATTGGTAATAACGAAACTGTAACAGTAGTAGGTGATCGAGCGAAAACCGTTCAAAAAAACGAAACTGCTTCAATTACCCAAAACCGTACTAAATCAGTCGGCCAAAACGAAACTTCCAGTATTACCCAAAACCAAAGCATTAGTGTCGGCCAAAACCAAAGTACTTCTGTGGGTAAAGATCAGAGTGTTTCTGTCGCTAAAAATCGAACCCATTCTGTTGGTCTCGATGAAAACATTGGCATCGGTAAAAATCAGGCTTTAAGTGTAGGCTTGGATCAAAACGTTTCTATTGGCAAAAATCAAGCGTTGACCGTTGGTGCCAATCGTAACAAAACCATTGTATCCAACGAGGTAAGCAGCATTGGTGGTAATAAGCAAGAAACCGTCAGCCTAAATGGTATGAGCAACGTTGGTATCGGGCAAATGACCAACATTGGGGCTGGCTATATGCTAAACGTCGGAGGTGGTTGGATGACCAACGTTGTTGGTGCTGAAATGCATAGTGTTGGCCTAGTTATGGGACTTAATGCAGGTTTAAATATTGGCCTTAATGCCGGCAATAAAATTACCTTATCTGCTGGGAGCAAAATTACCCTTCAAGTAGGCAACTCCATGATTGTAATAGATAAAAATAAAATCTCTATTGTTAGTAAAAAAGTTAAGATCGTTGGCACTAGTGTAGTAGATATGGACGGCAAAAAAGTTGATATCAACTAAAAGAAAAGGTATATCAATGTTCGAATTGGAGAACTTTACCTGCTTTCATACTCAGCAATTTAAAAACATCGACCAGTTAGATCGAACGTATGATGTTGTAGTTGCTAAAGTCAGTTATGAGTTTGAAATTGATCCTGTAACAGGAAAAACTGTACTTGAGTTTGCCCAAACACAGACGCCCCTTACATTTGCAGATACGTTTTACGGTGAACCATCTCAAACTTCAACTCAGTTTGAAAGCGACTTCTGCCTTTATAAACCTAAAACTGATTTAGTGGTCAATGCAATCGCCTATGCACCTGATGATACTCCCGCTCGGCAACTTGCCGTAGCGGTGAGTGTTGGTGATTACCAAAAAAGTCTGGCTCTTACTGGAGAGCGCTACTGGGTAAGAGAGATAGCCGGATGGTCTCTAAGTGAACCAGATCCTATTCTCTCCTTACCCATCCGCTATGAATTTGCCTTTGGCGGTAGTGCAGTTGAAGACGATCATGAGGGGCATCAGCAAAATCCTGTCGGTATTGGTTATTATCCCAAATCCCAACTCAAACAAAATGGATTCAAACGGATATTAAAGGCTCACCAGATTTATGACCCAAGCCATCCGGTACGAGATCCTGCTGAAAATGTTGTTCCCGAAGGATTCGGCTTTATGCCCCGTTATTTTGCACAACGGGCACGACATTCAGGCACTGCTGATGCAAAATGGATAGCTAACCGTGCACCTTTATTGCCGGAAGATTTTTCTATGGCTTATTGGAACGGTGCTCATCCTTCCCTTCAATTGCCACATCTAAAGCCTAACCATATCTATACACTAGGATTTACCGGTATGGTACATTCCTTTCAAGCGCCCAATCAGTACTTTACTGTCGAACTACCGGTAGAGACTGTATTTGTACATGCCCATACCGCATCTAATATGTCTTTGTGTAAAGACATGGTGTTGGATACCGTACTCGTTGATGTAGAACAACGCCGCATTGACTGTACATACCGGACTTCTTTTGCAGAAGAGCTGGAAATTTCTGCATGTCAACTCAGGTTTATTGCTCGACATGAACGGGCAGAACAAATCGCAGCCGCAGTTGCATGCCATACTTCACAAGACAAATTTATCCCGATACCGCCTTCTCTTGCGGCACTCGCGTAAACAACTAAAAGACCGTCTGATTATCAACCGATTGTAGCCAATTTTTCAGACGACCCCATCCCCCAACAGGAGCAAGCCGCCATGGCCGTCAATAAAATCGCCCGTAAAAGCAGCGACTTCAGGGTCGTCTTTACCGTCCCCGATTTCTGTTGGCCTCCTCCACCCGCTCCCCCTTCCGTTCCACCCATCCCCTTCCCACTCTTTGCCGATCTCGGCGGTGCCAAGACCGTCGCCAAAGACGTACGCCTCAACCGCAAGCCTGCTTTTGTCTTTAATGCCAGTAAGACGGATAAAACTTATGGCGACGAAATCGCCCTTCCTGGCCGTAAAGGGGTAAAAAGCCGCACCGCCACCAAACCGGCCTGGCCGATGCGTCATTCTTCCTCGGTTAAAATCCGCAAACGCTATATCGTGCGTACCGGCGATATGTTCCATATGAACGGCAAGTTCAGCAAAAGACTCCCCCCTAAAACCTGTTTGTCCTGTAAGGGGGCGGTAGGTGCCGGCCGTCCGGTCAATCCGATACACGGGTTGAAGTTTTTGGAGGGTGAAGCCGACTTTGCCTTTGAAGGCATTTTGCCTTTGGTATGGAGCCGCAGCTATTATTCCGACCAAGACGGTACCGGCTGGCTCGGCGAGGGCTGGAGCGTACCGGGCTGCCAGCGCATTATCCGCGATGCGGCCGGATTGGCCTATATCGACGATCAGGGCCGTTTGTTCCCTTTGCCGGAAGTCGATGAAGATGACGAAGAGCCGGTATTGTTCGAGAGCGAACAGATTTGGTTCAGCAAGAACCCGGACGGCCATTACGTCATTGCTTCGCTGGACGGTTCGATAGCGCTGCGTTTTGCCCCTTTGGTGGTCGCTGAAGACGGTTCGGATGAAGATTCCACCCTCTTCCCTTTGGTCGCGGTGGAAGACGCCAACGGCAACCATCAGCGTTTCGTCTATCATCCGCTGACCGGTTTGCCGCAATACATTATTGACGGCAACGGCCGGGTATTCTCGCTGAACTTCGGCAATGTGGCTGATGAACAGTCGCCCAAAATGCGGCTGCTGTCGGTATCGCTGTTGGAGGGTTTACCCGCCTTTGGCGAAACCGTTCGGGTCGGTACGCCGCTGGTCCGCTATGAATACAACGGCAGTGGTGACCTGATCCGCGTCATCGGCCGCGACGGTAATGTCAAACGCAGCTTCGGCTATAAGAACAATCTGATGGTGTCGCATACGGATGCGGCCGGATTGGTATCGGAATACGAATACGACCACTACACCCCGACCGGCAAAGTCATCCGCAACCGGACTTCCTTGGGCGAGGAATGGCGTTTTACCTATCACGAAGGTTACACCGAGGTAACCGACATACTGGGCCGTACCGAGCAATATCATTACGATTACAACAATGAGTTGACCAAACGGGTGTTTGCCGACGGCAGCACCAACCTGATGGAACGCGACGACTTGGGCCGTCTGCTCAGCCATACCGATGCAATGGGACGCGTTACCCGTTATCAGTACAGCAACGAAGGCCAGGTAGAAAGTATTACCCGTCCGGACGGCGTCATCCTGCATTTCGACTATGACGACAACTACCGACTGATCCGCAAAAGCGATACCGAAAGCCGTTACCACGGCTATACCTATGACGAAGTGGGCAACCTGCTGACCCATACCGACCCGCTGAAACACATCACCCGTTTCGAATATGCCGGCAACGGTCTGTTGCTGTCGGTAACCGATCCGAACGGCAGCAGTACCGCATACCACTATAACGAAAACCATCAGCCCGACCGGATTACCGACTGTTCGGGTTACGAAACCAAACTCTCTTACACCCCCGAAGGACAGCTGGCGCGTATTACCGATGCGCTGGGACAGCACACCGAATACCACTACGACACCAATCAACACCTCACCCTCGCCCTCTATCCCGACGGCAGCAAGGAGACCTTCGGCTATGATGCCGCAGGTCGTCTGACCACCCATACCGACGGCGAAGGCCACACCACCTCCTACGAATACGGCCAGGACGGTCTGCCGACCCGACGCACCAATGCCTTGGGCCATACCTTCGGCTACCATTACGACCAAGCCCGCCGCTTAGTCGGCCTCACCAATGAAAACGGTGCGCGCTACCGCTTTGCCTACGACATCCTCGACCGATTGATTGCAGAAAGCGGTTTCGACCATAAGCTCACCGGCTACCGCTACAACGCCGGCAACGAACTGATTGAACAGCGTGAATTCGGCGACGAAGCCTCCCTTGCCGCCAAACTGATGGCGCAGCTGGGCGGACAACCCGTCCCCAAAAAAGACGCCGCCCCGCTTTCAGACGGCCTCGACGGCCAAACCCCGCTGCGGACTACCGAGTTCAAACGCGATGTATTGGGACGCTTAATCCATACCCTCGCCCGCAACAACGACAAGGTTCAGGAAACCGTTTACCAATACGACCTGGACGGCAACCTCGTCCGTGCCGCCAACAGCCACAGCATTACCTGCTTCGACTACAACGGCAACGGCCAAATCATCGGCCAGCACCAATGGAGGGTACCGACTAAGGAAGAGAATGCCCGAAACGGATTGCCCGAAACCGACTGGCGCAATGCGCAGTACGACATGCTGTACCTGCCCGTTACCGAAAGCATCCTCTACCACTACGACTTCAACGGCAACCGTACCACCACCGTCCTGCCCGACGGCAGACAAATCAACTATCTGTATTACGGCAGCGGCCACCTGCACCAAATCAGCCTCGACGACGAAGTCATCTCCGACATCGAACGTGATAAGCTGCACCGCGAAATCTACCGTACACAGGGTAAACTCGCCAGCCGTTACGAACTCGATCCCTTAGGCCGTCTGAAAAGGCAAATTGCCGCACTCAACGACCTGACGCAGACCGAAACAGCTAAAAATGCAGTAGCATCGGCTTATGCCGTCAAACGCAGCTACGGCTACGACCGTACCGGCAACCTAACCCACAGTACCGACCAGCGGACGAGCACGACCCGGTTCGAGTACGACAAACTGGGCCGGATTACCCAAGCCGGCAACGAACTGTTCGCCTTCGACCCCGCGCACAATATCCTGTCCGATAACAATAGCCCTACCGTCCCCGACAACCGCCTGAAAACCTACAACGGCACGACCTATTACTACGACCACTTCGGTAACCTGATCCACCGCGAACTGGCCGACGGCGAAGTACAGAACTATTTCTACGACCTGCACGACCAACTGGTTAAAGCGGAAATCTTCAAAAAAGACGGCACGAAAGAGACTTGGGCCTACACCTACGACGCCCTGGGCAGAAGGATAGGCAAAGGCCGTCTGAAAGACGGAAAAGTTTCAGACGGCCTCGAAAACCAAACCCGCTTCGTTTGGGACGGAAGCCACCTCTTGCAAGAAATCCAACCGGACGGCAGGTATACCTATCTCTACACCGATCCCGACAGCTACGAACCTTTGGCACAAGTACACAACCACACCAATGCCAAAGGCGAAAGCCACCAGCAAATCCACTACTTCCATTGCGACCAAATCGGCATTCCAAGAGAAATGACCGATAAGGACGGCAACCTCTTGTGGTTCGGCAACTACACCGGCTGGGGTCGTCTGAAAGAGGAAACCAAGGTAACGGATAGCGCATACCAGCCCTTCCGCCTGCAAAACCAGTATTGCGACCGTGAAACGGGGCTGCATTACAACTTCTTCAGGTATTATGAGCCTGATGGGGGGCGGTTTGTGAATCAGGATCCGATTGGGTTGTTTGGGGGGAGTAATTTTTATGCGTTTGCACCAAATACTACGAAATGGATAGATACATTAGGTTGGTTTAAATATCATGGGAATTGGTGTGGACCAGACTGGACAGGGGGGAGAGAAGAGCAATACAGTAAGCTTCGAGACAATAACGGTTATTATGCTGAACCAATGGGAGTATTGGATACGGCTTGCAGGCAACATGATATTTGTTATGCTAAGTGTAGGGAACAATTCTCATGTTCAGGATTAGAAAAATATAACTGTATGGTAAGGTGTGATGACACTCTTGTGAATACATCTAAAAATATCCAACATGATCCTAATTCTTCTTCTATAAAACGTTGGGGGCTTGAAAAGGCAATTTCACAACACTATGGACCAGAAAATGATACTAATACTTGCCAAAACCCACCATCCCTCGATAAAACAATTAAAAAAACGTCTAAAAATCATAGGTGATATTATGAAAATTTATAAATATATAAGTATTTTTTTATTATATTTATTTATATATATAATTTTATTTATAATAAACCCTTGGATTTTGGAATTAATTAATATTACTATAACACTTCCATGGTCAATTATTGAAGAAGATATTATTACTCATTTAGGACTAAATCTGAATCCTACTATTGATAATATCTTTTATCGAAGAATAATACACTTTGCTTATGGATCAATTAGTTTTTTTATAAATATATTTCTTTTATACAAACTTATATATAAACTTAAAAAAATTTTCAAACTATACAAAATTAATTAGGTTTCGAATCTTATGCTTTTACAAGTGTAGCAAGCCGTAGTCCCTATAAAACCTCCAATCCCGACATAAGGTGTGTGCGGTACGTACGCACACGGGTTCTGTTTTTCAGACGACCCCATCCCCCAACAGGAGCAAGCCGCCATGGCCGTCAATAAAATCGCCCGTAAAAGCAGCGACTTCAGGGTCGTCTTTACCGTCCCCGATTTCTGTTGGCCTCCTCCACCCGCTCCCCCTTCCGTTCCACCCATCCCCTTCCCACTCTTTGCCGATCTCGGCGGTGCCAAGACCGTCGCCAAAGACGTACGCCTCAACCGCAAGCCTGCTTTTGTCTTTAATGCCAGTAAGACGGATAAAACTTATGGCGACGAAATCGCCCTTCCTGGCCGTAAAGGGGTAAAAAGCCGCACCGCCACCAAACCGGCCTGGCCGATGCGTCATTCTTCCTCGGTTAAAATCCGCAAACGCTATATCGTGCGTACCGGCGATATGTTCCATATGAACGGCAAGTTCAGCAAAAGACTCCCCCCTAAAACCTGTTTGTCCTGTAAGGGGGCGGTAGGTGCCGGCCGTCCGGTCAATCCGATACACGGGTTGAAGTTTTTGGAGGGTGAAGCCGACTTTGCCTTTGAAGGCATTTTGCCTTTGGTATGGAGCCGCAGCTATTATTCCGACCAAGACGGTACCGGCTGGCTCGGCGAGGGCTGGAGCGTACCGGGCTGCCAGCGCATTATCCGCGATGCGGCCGGATTGGCCTATATCGACGATCAGGGCCGTTTGTTCCCTTTGCCGGAAGTCGATGAAGATGACGAAGAGCCGGTATTGTTCGAGAGCGAACAGATTTGGTTCAGCAAGAACCCGGACGGCCATTACGTCATTGCTTCGCTGGACGGTTCGATAGCGCTGCGTTTTGCCCCTTTGGTGGTCGCTGAAGACGGTTCGGATGAAGATTCCACCCTCTTCCCTTTGGTCGCGGTGGAAGACGCCAACGGCAACCATCAGCGTTTCGTCTATCATCCGCTGACCGGTTTGCCGCAATACATTATTGACGGCAACGGCCGGGTATTCTCGCTGAACTTCGGCAATGTGGCTGATGAACAGTCGCCCAAAATGCGGCTGCTGTCGGTATCGCTGTTGGAGGGTTTACCCGCCTTTGGCGAAACCGTTCGGGTCGGTACGCCGCTGGTCCGCTATGAATACAACGGCAGTGGTGACCTGATCCGCGTCATCGGCCGCGACGGTAATGTCAAACGCAGCTTCGGCTATAAGAACAATCTGATGGTGTCGCATACGGATGCGGCCGGATTGGTATCGGAATACGAATACGACCACTACACCCCGACCGGCAAAGTCATCCGCAACCGGACTTCCTTGGGCGAGGAATGGCGTTTTACCTATCACGAAGGTTACACCGAGGTAACCGACATACTGGGCCGTACCGAGCAATATCATTACGATTACAACAATGAGTTGACCAAACGGGTGTTTGCCGACGGCAGCACCAACCTGATGGAACGCGACGACTTGGGCCGTCTGCTCAGCCATACCGATGCAATGGGACGCGTTACCCGTTATCAGTACAGCAACGAAGGCCAGGTAGAAAGTATTACCCGTCCGGACGGCGTCATCCTGCATTTCGACTATGACGACAACTACCGACTGATCCGCAAAAGCGATACCGAAAGCCGTTACCACGGCTATACCTATGACGAAGTGGGCAACCTGCTGACCCATACCGACCCGCTGAAACACATCACCCGTTTCGAATATGCCGGCAACGGTCTGTTGCTGTCGGTAACCGATCCGAACGGCAGCAGTACCGCATACCACTATAACGAAAACCATCAGCCCGACCGGATTACCGACTGTTCGGGTTACGAAACCAAACTCTCTTACACCCCCGAAGGACAGCTGGCGCGTATTACCGATGCGCTGGGACAGCACACCGAATACCACTACGACACCAATCAACACCTCACCCTCGCCCTCTATCCCGACGGCAGCAAGGAGACCTTCGGCTATGATGCCGCAGGTCGTCTGACCACCCATACCGACGGCGAAGGCCACACCACCTCCTACGAATACGGCCAGGACGGTCTGCCGACCCGACGCACCAATGCCTTGGGCCATACCTTCGGCTACCATTACGACCAAGCCCGCCGCTTAGTCGGCCTCACCAATGAAAACGGTGCGCGCTACCGCTTTGCCTACGACATCCTCGACCGATTGATTGCAGAAAGCGGTTTCGACCATAAGCTCACCGGCTACCGCTACAACGCCGGCAACGAACTGATTGAACAGCGTGAATTCGGCGACGAAGCCTCCCTTGCCGCCAAACTGATGGCGCAGCTGGGCGGACAACCCGTCCCCAAAAAAGACGCCGCCCCGCTTTCAGACGGCCTCGACGGCCAAACCCCGCTGCGGACTACCGAGTTCAAACGCGATGTATTGGGACGCTTAATCCATACCCTCGCCCGCAACAACGACAAGGTTCAGGAAACCGTTTACCAATACGACCTGGACGGCAACCTCGTCCGTGCCGCCAACAGCCACAGCATTACCTGCTTCGACTACAACGGCAACGGCCAAATCATCGGCCAGCACCAATGGAGGGTACCGACTAAGGAAGAGAATGCCCGAAACGGATTGCCCGAAACCGACTGGCGCAATGCGCAGTACGACATGCTGTACCTGCCCGTTACCGAAAGCATCCTCTACCACTACGACTTCAACGGCAACCGTACCACCACCGTCCTGCCCGACGGCAGACAAATCAACTATCTGTATTACGGCAGCGGCCACCTGCACCAAATCAGCCTCGACGACGAAGTCATCTCCGACATCGAACGTGATAAGCTGCACCGCGAAATCTACCGTACACAGGGTAAACTCGCCAGCCGTTACGAACTCGATCCCTTAGGCCGTCTGAAAAGGCAAATTGCCGCACTCAACGACCTGACGCAGACCGAAACAGCTAAAAATGCAGTAGCATCGGCTTATGCCGTCAAACGCAGCTACGGCTACGACCGTACCGGCAACCTAACCCACAGTACCGACCAGCGGACGAGCACGACCCGGTTCGAGTACGACAAACTGGGCCGGATTACCCAAGCCGGCAACGAACTGTTCGCCTTCGACCCCGCGCACAATATCCTGTCCGATAACAATAGCCCTACCGTCCCCGACAACCGCCTGAAAACCTACAACGGCACGACCTATTACTACGACCACTTCGGTAACCTGATCCACCGCGAACTGGCCGACGGCGAAGTACAGAACTATTTCTACGACCTGCACGACCAACTGGTTAAAGCGGAAATCTTCAAAAAAGACGGCACGAAAGAGACTTGGGCCTACACCTACGACGCCCTGGGCAGAAGGATAGGCAAAGGCCGTCTGAAAGACGGAAAAGTTTCAGACGGCCTCGAAAACCAAACCCGCTTCGTTTGGGACGGAAGCCACCTCTTGCAAGAAATCCAACCGGACGGCAGGTATACCTATCTCTACACCGATCCCGACAGCTACGAACCTTTGGCACAAGTACACAACCACACCAATGCCAAAGGCGAAAGCCACCAGCAAATCCACTACTTCCATTGCGACCAAATCGGCATTCCAAGAGAAATGACCGATAAGGACGGCAACCTCTTGTGGTTCGGCAACTACACCGGCTGGGGTCGTCTGAAAGAGGAAACCAAGGTAACGGATAGCGCATACCAGCCCTTCCGCCTGCAAAACCAGTATTGCGACCGTGAAACGGGGCTGCATTACAACTTCTTCAGGTACTATGAGCCTGATGCGGGTCGGTTTGTGAATCAGGATCCGATTGGGTTAGAAGGTGGAGAGAATCTGTATGCGTTTGCGCCGAATGCTCAAGACTGGGTTGACCCTCTTGGTTTAAGCAAATGCTCATCAAGATCGAAAACACCAAATCCATATCAAGGTGTAAAAGAAGCATCTAAATATTTAAAATCACAAGGAGTTCCAAGAAAATATAGGAAACAAATTTTAGAATCTTTTGATAGAGAAACGATTAAAGTACGTTCGGCAGGAACTAGTGAATATGGATTAAGGTACTTTGACGGAATAAATGCTCAAGCTAAAGGTCGTTATTTATTTGAAACATTCCCTGCTACCAGAAGTAGCCTCGCAGTCAAACCAAAATGGAACCACATGACTAATATTGCTCAATTTAAAGTGAAACCAGGAACAACTATTATTGAAGGTAAAGCTGCACCTCAAGGTTTGGGGTTGCCTGGTGGACAAACACAAAAATATATTAATGACTTAGAAAGGTTAATAAGACAATGAATCAGGAGCAATTTATAAAAAAGATTAATATAGTTTTAGTCGAAATTGATAAAATGATTAATAATTGTGATGAATATAGTTATACAAATAAACAGCAGTTGATTTCTATAAAAAATGAACTATATGACATGATTAATTATCTAAATTCAGAAAGTATTTTTCAACAAAAAAAAGGAAAAGAATTTTTATTGTCTCGGATAGTAATTGATTCTTGGCCATTTAATAATGAAGTTGGTAAACTCCTTGTAGAATTAGAAGAAGATTTCAATTCTTTGACAAGAAAAATATAAAAATGTCTAAATTAAAAATTTTGAATGAAACTCCTTTAGACTTTCAAGAAAAATTTTTGTTTGACAAATGGGAAGTCAGCTACCTTGATTTGATGGAAGTAAATCAAGGTTCTCCCTTAGTTGGAAGTCTATCCATTAACGGTCAAGTTATTATTAAAGAACAGGGATTTGGAGGGCCTTTGTTGTATTTCAATAGAAAAATATATATTCCAGTTTTCATTAGACGATTTTGCGTTGTTGGATTTAGGCTTGTAACATTAAATTTAGATGATTTATCAATTGAGTATATTGGGGGTATCGAAGACTTGGTTTATCTGAAAGAGATAAAAGGTAATAGAATTTATTTCTATACAGATATATATAAAAGCACAGAAAAGAATTTAACTTTATATTAACAAATATATCTCAATAATATGCTGTAAACTGAAGCGTGCCGAGATAAATAAGATGATTTTTTGAGAAAAATGAAGTGCTGTTTTATTTCATAATGTGAAAGCTATTTTCAAATCCTGCCGATCTTAAGGCAGGATTTTTAATTAAGCGATGGCGTCATCGCTATCCGATAGGGTTGATGGGTGGGATAATCTTTATCAATTTGCACCTAATACCCAAGTATGGGTCGATTGGTTAGGTTTAGCTGGAGTTGATATGAATTTATTCTCAAGTAATGAAGACATACACTCTTACGCTCATAAAGTTGCCAATAAACCGAATACTTTCCAAGTAGGAGGGCATGGTAATCCTTCATTGATGGTAGATGGGGCTACAGGTGAAAGATTAGATGCTAAAAAATTAGCAGCGAGAATTAAAAAAAATCCTAACTATAAATCAGGTATGACGGTTGAGATTTTATCCTGTAATACAGGAAAAGGAGCAAACCCTCTTGGACAACAACTTGCTAATGAATTAAATACTACAGTTAAAGCACCAAATGAATATCTTTGGTTTTCAAGTAACGGGAAATTAACACCGATGGGAATGAAGGCTGATCGCTCGCAAGATACAAGCAAACCAGGCACCATGAGAAGCTTTACTCCTCAAAGTAAAAAAATAAGTAAGGAACATGCTAACTATGGAAATACTGAAAAATTTCTTAATTTTATTTTTGTTATTAACTCCTTTAATATCATGTAAACAACATCCGGAAAGAAATGAGAAAATGACTGACTTTATATCAACAGGTAGTACTTATTGGATTCCAGATGAAGAAATTCAAATTCTCGAAAAGAACGCCACTAATAGAGATAAAAACTCAGCATTCAAATTATATCAATACCATATGTTTGTATCTTTAGATCAAGATTTGGAATTTAAATGGCTAGAGATAGCGGCAAAAAATGGACATCCAATTGCCCAATCCAATTTAGCCGATTTATTTTTCACACAAGGCAATAAAGAAAAAGCCATATTTTGGGCTAAAAAGGCATATAGAAATGGCGCCAAACTACCAGACGAATTAAAAATACTGATAAATATCAATTGATTAATAAGATTTAGCGGATTATCGTTACAAACCTAAAACTTCTAGAGGAGGATTAAGAAAATGTTGGAAACTTCCTAAGGGGCACATTATCGAACGGGACTCATTCCATGGAGAATATTTGATATCAAATAAAGTTTCAAAAATTAATCTTACTTATTTAAGAAATTGGACACAAACAATTATGACTATTTTTTGCCCTGTTAAGAAGATATTGTTTACCCAATAATGTGAAGATAATATCTTAACAGAGCATTAAGTTTGTCTGAAAGGAATGTTTTAAGACAACCTGAATGCCATAGCTCATAATACCTGAAAAAGTTGTAATGCATAATCGAAATGGTTAGCGAGCAGTTCCAGATATGTCCATTTCTCTTTTTAGTTTGCCCCAGTCGTAATAATTCCCAAACCAAAGGTTATCTTCACAGTCGGTCATCCCTCTTAGGATACCAATTTGATTACAGAGGAGGTAGTGTGTCTGTTGGCTGCTTTCTTCTGCAGTTGTCTAATCGTGAATTTACACCAGTAGCTTGACTCTTTCGGCACCTGAAAACCAGAAAGAGAAGATAGTACTGGAATAGAGGCAAGCCCTAATGGGTCAATCTATCTTTCCCCAAAAAATTGAACCTAATTCACAAATCGTCCCTCATATACCGGACAACCCCCTTAAAGAATACAACGGCAGCAACTATTACTACGATCACTTCGGCAACCTGATCCACCGTGAACTGGCCGACGGCGAAGTACAGAACTACTTCTACGATCTGCATGACCAACTGGTCAAAGCCGGAATCTTCAAAAAAGACGGCACAAAAGAGACTTGGGCCTACACCTACGATGCTTTGGGTAGAAGGATAGGCAAAGGACGTCTGAACAACTAAGAAAGCTATTTAAAAAATTAAATAACTATAAACTTTTAAATGTGAAATAAATAAGCCATCACTATTCTTTAGTGATGGCTTATTTTAAAGTAACTGGCACGCCCACGGGGAATCGAACCCCGGTTACCGCCGTGAAAGGGCGATGTCCTAACCGCTAGACGATGGGCGCGGAGATTTTCTGTGGCGCACCCGGAGCGATTCGAACGCCCGACCCTCTGGTTCGTAGCCAGATACTCTATCCAACTGAGCTACGGGTGCATCAAGAAAGATTTGGATTATAAAGAGAGGGCTATTTGCTGTCAAGCGTTTTATTTGGAAAACTTGCAGACAGCGTGTAAAATGCGCATTTGCTATTGAATTTACAGAGAATAAAATGTCAGATTTCGCACGCTGGCCGCTCTTATCCGAAGCATTTTCCCGTTTGGGACGGCCTGTGGTCGTAGTGGATTTGGAGACGACCGGTGGAAATTTCTATCAAGACAGGATAACGGAAGTCGCCCTTGTTCGTTTTGAGCAAGGATGCGCCACACATTACGAGCAGTTGGTCAATCCTTGCCGCAACATTCCCGAATTTGTTGCCAGACTGACCGGGATTCATGATGAAACGGTGAAAAACGCGCCTGTCTTTGCCGATATTGCAGCCGATTTGTTGCCGCTGTTGCAAGGAGCAGTGGTTGTTGCGCACAACAGCCGCTTTGACTACACCTTCCTGCGCCACGAGTTTGCCCGTATCCATACTGACTTTGCCGCACCCTCGCTCTGTACGGTTCAACTGTCACGCCGCCTGTATCCTGAGTTTTACAAACACAGCCTCGACAGCATTATCGAACGCACCGGCATTCAGACGGCCAACCGCCACCGCGCCATGACCGATGTTGCTGCATTGTGTGATTATCTCGAATTAAGTCTGGCAGAAAAAAATCATCAACAATGGGACGAACACGTCCGTGTATTGATGAATCCGAAAATGTTGCCCACTTGGCTGCCTGATTCGCTTGCCCAGCAACTCTATGCCCTACCCGACAGTTACGGCGTATTGGTTTGGTTTGACCATTTCGGCAAAGCCCAAGCCATTGAAGCACACGAACGCGCATACAGTGAAACCGCCACCCTGCTGCACATCAAAAAACTGCCGCCGCACATCAAAGCCGCAGCCTCCATCCGTTTTATTCCGGCAGTCGGACAGCTTCATACATTATGGCTCAAAGCCCAGGCCATGCAGGAATACCAACTGATGCCGTCTGAAAAGTCCACATCGTTTTCTACCGTCCGCTTTATCGCTGACGAACACGGCAGCCTTCAAGCACGCATTGTCTTGTTAAACAGCGGCACCAAAAACTGGCGTCCTTACGGTTTGTTTGCCCACAAAAAAGCAGCCAAACGCGCTTTGACGCAATGGTCGCAAGAACACAGACTCTGCCCGGATTCGCTTAATATTTTGCCGACCAGCTACGCAAAGGGAGAACCCTGCCCAGTCGAGGCTGTCGGAAAATGCAACGGCGACTGCCGCCAGCCAAACGGCATCAAACATCAAAACCAACGCATTACCGAACTGGCCGCCCTACTCCCCGTAACCGATTGGGGCAAAGCGCACGAAATTGAAATTACCGAAACCGACCCCCTGACCGGAAACAGCATTACCCTGCTCTGCGCCGGCGGCGCGTTGGCATTGCCTGATGGAAGCTGGTATTTCGACAGCAGTCTGCCTCTAGTGATTAAAAACAAATTCAGGCAAGACAAAGAAAATATCCGTTTGATTGCTTAAAACAAGGCCGTCTGAAAACCAAATTTTCAGACGGCCTATTGTGAATAACTTTCCGCTTATTCTCAAAATAAAACTCTGCCTAAATTTTAATCAGAACTTATTTTTATAATAGCAATCAAATACTAAACCGATTTATACACAAGCTGTTCACACAATTTTCAATGAAAGCTGTGTATACCCAGCCCGATGAGTAAACCATGAACAATCCTGAAATCATCTTCTTTGACATCGACGACACCCTCTACCGCAAATACACGGATACCCTGCGTCCTTCGGTTACCCAAGCCATGCGCGCATTGAAAGCCAAAGGCATTTTGACTGCCATTGCCACCGGCCGTCCTGAAGCCGCTATTCCTGCCAAAGTCAAAGCCTTGATTCAAGAATGCGGTATCGACATGCTCGTTACCATCAACGGCCAATATATTTCCTTTCGCGGCGAACTCCTGCAAAGCTACCCCTTGGATATTGCCGACATCGAAACCGCCATCAACCTGCTTGAACAACACAAAATAGACTACGCATTCGTCAACAACCAAGAAATTGCCGTTTCCTCCCATTCGCCACGCGTTGTCGAAGGCTTATCGCATATCCTGCCCAACTTCCTGACCGACAAAGAATATTTCCGCAAACAACCTGTTTATCAAATGTTGGTCTTTGTGGATAAGGAAGAAGAAAAAATCCTGCAACCGCTGACCCAGCAACACGGCTTCAAATCCGTCCGCTGGCATGAATATGCTGTGGACCTGCTGCGCAAAGAAGGTTCAAAAGCACGGGGCATCGCCCACGCAGTGGAAAAACTGGGCATTGATATGAGCAAAGTAATGGCATTCGGCGACAGCTTCAACGACTTGGAAATGCTGTCAACCGTCGGTTTTGGCATTGCCATGGGCAATGGCGAAGAAGCAGCCAAAGCGGCCGCACAATTCGTCTGCCCACGTGTTGATGAAGACGGCGTCTTGCGCGGCTTGCAAGAATTGGGCGTAATTTAAAACATCAAATCAAAAGGCCGTCTGAACATTTTTTCAGACGGCCTTGTTCTATCAATAAACTTCCTGCCTACTTCGGCAATACCAAAAAGCTAATCAGCAATTCTTTAAATACGAACCCAAACACACCCAAGCCCAAAACCAAGAAGAGCATGGCAATGCCGAATTTGCCGGCTTTGGATTCTTTACCCAAGTTCCAAACGATAAAGCCCAAAAAGATAATCAGGCCACTCAGTAGGATTTTCATTGCCCATGAGGCGAATTCTGCTTCAGTCATTATTTTTTTCCTTTTATTCTTAAGATGTGTGTTTAATTGCTTTCAGACGGCCTATTAAAATTTAAGGCCGTCTGAAATTTGTTTTTAGATTATTTGTTCAATGCTTGTTGCAAATCATCAATCAAATCGTCGATGTATTCCAAACCGACAGAGAGGCGGATCAAGCCCGGACGGATATTGGCGGCGAGTTTTTCTTCAGGCTGCATCCGGCCGTGCGTGGTTGTCCACGGATGGGTGATGGTCGAGCGCACATCGCCGAGGTTGGCAGTACGGGAGAAAAGCTCCACGCCGTCCACGACTTTCCATGCGGCTTCTTGGTCGGCGACTTCAAAGCCGATGACGATGCCGCCACCGTTTTGTTGCTTGCGGATAAGCTCTGCCTGCGGATGGTCGGGCAAACCGGTGTAGTACACGGCTTGGACTTGCGGCTGTTGTTGCAGCCATTGGGCGATTTTTAACGCATTGTCAAACTGTTTTTCCATACGGATACCGATGGTTTCGATGCCACTGAGCAGTTCCCAAGCATTGAATGGCGACATCGCTAGCCCGCAAGAGTTGCAATATATGGCAACTTGCGTCATCAATTCTTCCGAACCGGCCAACACACCGCCCATCACGCGGCCGTGTCCGTCAATCGCTTTGGTTGCAGAAGACACGGAAATATCCGCACCGTGTTTCAAAGGCTGCGAACCGGCTGGCGACAAGAGGCTATTGTCCACCACCAAAAGCGCGCCGATGCTGTGCGCCAGTTCAGCCAGCGCTTCCAAATCGGCAACTTCGCCCAATGGGTTGGACGGAGTTTCCAAGAAAAACAGTTTGGTATTGGGCTTGATTGCCACTTTCCATTCATCTACATCAACCGGTGATACATGGCTGACTTCGATGCCGAACTTGGTAACGATGTTGTTGATGAAACCGACGGTCGTGCCGAACAGGCTGCGGCTGGAAACAACGTGGTCGCCTGCTTGCAAGAAGGTAAAAAACGCCGCCTGAATTGCAGACATACCGGTCGAAGTGGCTACCGCGCGCTCTGCGCCTTCCAATGCGGCAATGCGTTTTTCAAAAGCGGCAGTAGTCGGATTGGCTGTACGGGTATAGGTAAAGCCTTTAATTTTTTTGGAAAACAAATCTGCCGCATGTTGCGCGCTTTCCCACATGAAGCTGCTGGTCAAAAACAGCGCCTGATTGTGTTCGCGATATTCGGTCTGCTCTTTGCCGCCCCGGATGGCCAGCGTTTGCGGATGAAGTTTTTTGTTCATTTATTCTCCAATCTACTGTGTATTCCAATGGACGGAACAATATTTTCCGTCTGTTTAACTTGTTAACATTTTGCGCCGATTTCTACCATCTTTCAAGCCGAAGGCCGTGTTTCGGGCCGTCTGAAAAAACAGGAAAACCGTTTTTACTGATAAAGTCGGCCATCGTGTTTCAACCAGCCGTCAGTATGCCGGCCTGACGGGTCATGGTGCGTCCAATGGATAACGCCGCCCTGCTCTGACCATTCGTATTCGCCGTAAAATGCTACTTTATCGCCTTTTTTCAAACCCTTAATCTTATCGGCAAGGTCGATATTGTGTGCCACCAAAAGCGTCTGGCCGCTGGAGAGCTTCAAGATAAAGCGTTGGTGGCGCGTGCCTTTGTTGTCATCCGGCAGGGTTTTCCATACCGTGCCCTCGCCCTCAACCTGAATATCGCTTTGTTCGTTTTCAAACGCCTGTTTCAAAACCGCTTCAGCTGATTCTTTGTCCGAACCGATTTGCTGCTGAGCCGTATCGGCGTTTTTTCTACCCGAATTATTTTGTTTTTGAACGGCTTCTATTTTCTGCTGATTCTGCGATTGTACCGGCTGCTTGTTTTGCATTTTGTTATAAGCAAATACGGCAACCAAAGCAATCAGCAATACAATGATTTTATTTTTATTCATAACAATCTCAAAAAAAATGCCCGATTCTGCATCGGGCATATCAACTATTTAGAAAGGATATTTATCACGAAAACGTGAGCCGCTATTATACACGCTTCGTAAAATTTTAAGGGAAATTTACGCCGAAGGCCGTCTGAAACTTTTCAGACGGCCAGGATACTCAACGGCGGTATTTCATTTCAGTCTTCATATCGTCCAAGATACGTTTGACGTTGTGTTCCAATACATCTTCCACCAAGCCCGGCGCCTGCTCGTTGAGCATTTGCTGCAACTGATAAGTGAACAAGGCCATTTGTTTTTGTACGGCAATCCGAATCATGCCGTTGACCGCATCGGCCACATGGGGGCGCAAACGCTTAATCAGGCGCTCGGTCAAATCTTTTTCAGAAACGCAGAATACTTCCCGACGGCCGATCGCTTGCGGGTTCAATACATTGATATGGACATTGATGGCCGGTTCTTCTTCAATGCCGTCTGAAACTGCCTCTTCAGCCGCTTCCGCATCATCATTTTCCGGTTTTTCAGTTTCTTCCACTTCAGGCATATCAAAATCTACCGCACCTGATTTCGGATTCAGTCTGACGGTACGCGTTGATTCGATATGACGCTCTGAAGCCGCGGCCTGCAATGCCGATTGCGCGCTCAACCAGTTGTCCTGCAAAACCACCATCGCATCGGTTTCCACTGCTTCGCCATCGTCGGCCAAGGCTGTATTGTGTTCCAACTGCCAACGGTACAAATACTCTTCCAATACTTTTTCACGATTGCCTGCATCCAATTTATATTCTTTTTTAGACGTGGTTTTAGACACGGCATCGACAGCGTCGTCCGATTTTTTGACCAATGGCGCATGAGTCGGCGCGGTATTGAATTGTCGTGCCTGACGCAATCTTTCCAGGCGTTTTTCCCAATTCAGGTCTTCTTCCTCGAGGGTTGCGGGGTCAAGACGGTTGTTTTCCATAATAATCTCTTTTTTTCATTTTTATTGTGAACCGCATTCAAACCTAAAATCACTTGACATACGGCCGATGGTTGGACATATCCGGCAAGCCGGCGCAAGCGTCACATTTTAATATTAATTCACTATATAATCACTATTTTATTTAATATACCCTCAAGGATACATCATGAGCAGCATCGAACAACGCCTCGAATACTTGGAAGAAGCCAACGACGTTTTGCGTATGCAAAACCACGTCCTCGCCACCGCCCTCAAAGGCCTTATCCGCTCCCTGCCCTCCGACATGGCCAACGATGCCGTAGAATCCATCCAGCTTGCCTTTGAAGACGCGTTGGCGGAATTGAGCTATGAAGACAGCCCGCACACCGACCTCTTCCATGACGTAACCTACGCATTTTTCCGAGAAAAAGACCACTGATTTCGGCTAGTTTGTTCACAAAATTATGCTAAACTAAGATTTTATCCGTTAACATTTTATTAAGAAAGCACATATCATGAACATGAAAAAATGGCTGGCCACTGCCCTCGCTTGTTCCGCCCTTGCCCTGACTGCCTGCGGCGGTCAAAGCAACAATGCCTCTGCTCCTGCCGATAAAGTGTACCGTGTCGGCTCCAATGCCGAGTTTGCCCCATTTGAATCTTTGGATTCTGCCGGCAAAGTGGAAGGTTTTGACGTAGATTTGATGAATGCCATGGCCAAAGCCGGCAACTTCAAAGTCGAATTCAAACACCAGCCATGGGAAAGCCTCTTCCCTTCGCTGAACAACGGCGACGTGGACATCGTTATGTCCGGCGTAACCATCACTGACGACCGCAAACAAAGCATGCTCTTCAGCGATCCATACTTTGAAATTACCCAAGTTGTCCTCGTTCCAAAAGGCAAAAAAGTGGCTTCTTCCGAAGACCTGAAAAACATGGCTAAAGTCGGCGTGGTAACCGGCTACACCGGCGACTTCTCCGTTTCCAAACTCTTGGGCAACGACAATCCGAAAATCGCACGCTTTGAAAGCGTTCCCCTGATTATCAAAGAATTGGAAAACGGCGGTTTGGATTCTGTAGTCAGCGACAGCGCGGTTATTGCCAACTATGTGAAAAACAACCCGACCAAAGGCCTGGATTTCATCTCACTGCCTGACTTCACCATCGAAAACTACGGTATCGCTGCACGCAAAGGCGACGAAGCAACCATCAAAATGTTGAACGATGCGCTGAAAAAAGTACGCGAAAGTGGCGAATACGATAAAATTTACGCCAAATACTTTGCTAAAGAAGGCGAAAAAACCGAAGCAGCCAAATAATCCGGTATGACTTCTTAAACTTAAAGGCCGTCTGAAAACTTTTCAGACGGCCTTTATCTGGTTAACCTCATTTAACGCAAGCGTCCCCTATAATCCGCTTGTTTTTATCCTTCAAATGAAAGACACGCCATGATCAAACCCATTATCCTCAGTCTGGCTGCCGCAACCGCTTTGGCCGCCTGCTCCGCTTCTGAAAAACAAGAATCTCCTAACCTCGGCGCAGCCAATCCGGCTTCCGAATTCTGCGTCAAACAAGGCGGCAAATCCGAAATCAAAAAAGACAAAGATGGTGGCGAATACGGCGTGTGCCACTTGCCTGACGGTACCGTTGTCGAAGAATGGGAATATTTCCGTCAACACAACAAATAATTGTTCAATCATAGAAAAGGCCGTCTGAACCCAAGTTTCAGACGGCCTTTTTATTTAAACAACGATTATTTTACTTCCAATTTGGTCACGCCACCCATATACGGTTGCAACGCAGCAGGAACATTAATGCTGCCGTCGGCATTTTGATGGTTTTCCAATACCGCCACCAAAGTACGGCCGACAGCCAAGCCTGAGCCGTTCAAAGTATGTACCAAACGGTTTTTACCGTTTTCATCTTTGAAACGCGCTTTCATGCGGCGAGCTTGGAAATCTTCGCAGTTGGAGCAACTGGAAATCTCACGATAAGTATTTTGCGCCGGAACCCAAACTTCCAAGTCGTAGGTTTTGGTTGCGCCGAAGCCCATATCGCCGGTGCACAAAGTGATCACTCGGTATGGCAGTTCCAACGCTTTCAAAATATTTTCAGCGTGTCCAACCATTTCTTCCAGCGCTTCGTATGATTTTTCCGGATGAACGATTTGCACCATTTCCACTTTATCAAATTGGTGTTGGCGAATCAAACCGCGCACGTCTTTACCGTATGCACCCGCTTCGGAACGGAAACATGGGGAATGTGCAGTTAATTTCAACGGCAAATCACTGCCGGCCACGATGCTGTCGGCAACAGTATTCGTCAGCGTCACTTCAGCGGTCGGAATCAGATATTGCGTTTTCTTGCTCTCGTCGCCGCCGCGGGTAACGTGGAACAAATCTTCTGCAAATTTAGGCAGTTGACCCGTACCTTGCAGAGTCAGATCATCCACAATGTAAGGCGTGTAATGTTCGGTATAGCCGTGTTTCAGCGTGTGCGTATCCAGCATGAATTGCGCCAGCGCGCGATGCAGACGGGCGATTTGGCCTTTCATCACAGTAAAGCGCGCGCCGGACAGTTTCGCACCGCCTTCAAAATCCAAGCCCAGAGGCTCGCCCAAATCAACATGGTCTTTGATTTCAAAATCAAATTCGCGCGGCGTGCCGACTTTGCGGACTTCAACGTTTTCAGTTTCATCTTTACCGGCAGGAACACTTTCATGCGGCAGGTTCGGAATGGTCAACAACCATGCGTCCAATTCTTTCTGAACGGCATCCAAATCAGCGGCAGCCTGCTCCAAATCCACTTTGATTTGGGCAACCTGATCCATTGCAGCTTGAGCCTCTTCGTGTTTGCCTTGGCCTTTCAACGCACCAATTTGTTTAGAAATACTGTTGCGTGAAGCCTGCAACTCTTCTGTTTTCACTTGAACGGCTTTGCGTTGCTCTTCCAAAGCGTTGAAACGCGCGGTATCAAACTCATAACCGCGTGCGGCCAAACGTTCGGCGACTGCGGCGGTATTGCTGCGGAGCAATTGGATGTCTAACATTGTTTTCTCTCGTTAAGATTCGGAATGGCATTATTGTAAACCAATTTAAAGATATTTTCACAGCGGCAGGCCGTCTGAAAACAAAAAACGCCCCTGCAAAAAGCAGGAGCGTTTTTTAAGAATTTTGGCACGCCCACGGGGATTCGAACCCCGGTTGCCGCCGTGAAAGGGCAGTGTCCTAGGCCTCTAGACGATGGGCGCGTAACCGAAGCGCGAACTATACAGAAAGCCTTTTCTTCTGTCAACGCCTTTACTGCTTTTTTAAAGATGCTGCCGATTTCCGTATGTTATTTTCCCTGTATAATGCCGGTTTTAATAAAAAGGAAAACTCGCCATGTGGTTTAAGCAAATCAGTTTTTATCCACTCAACAAAGACAAGCTGCCCGAATTGGAAGTCCTTGCCGACAAATTGGCGCAATCCGAATTTGCCCATTGTCAGGGTTTGGACTGGTTTAGCGAAGGCTTTGCCACGCCGGTTTCCTTTTCGTCCGAGCTGGTTTTCCCTGCCGATTACACTTGGCGCGTTGCTCTAAAAAAAGAAGAAAAAGTCCTGCCTGCCAGCGTGATCCGCGATATTTTGGATGAAAAGGTTTTGGAAATCCAAAACAACGAAGCGCGCAATGTCGGCCGCAAAGAAAAACAAGAGCTGAAAGAGCAGATTACTGACGACTTGCTGCCCCGTGCTTTTACGCGCAGCAGCCGCACACAGGCGATTTTCGACACGCGCCACGGGTATCTTTTGATCAACAATGCCGCCTCTGCCAAAGCGGAAAATATCCTGACCAAACTGCGCGAAGCGTTGGGTGGTTTGGAAGCCGCCCTGCCCAACACCAAACAATCGCCCTCCTCCCTGATGACCAGCTGGCTGCTGCAAGGACACTGCGAAGGCGGTTTTGAATTGGACAGTGATTGCGAACTCAAAGGCGTAGGCGATGTTGTTCCGGTCGTCAAAGTTTCCAAACAAGATCTGACCGCCGATGAAGTGGTGCAACACGTCAAAAACGGCAAAACCGTTACCCAACTGGGCTTGGTATGGCGTGAACAAATCGCGTTCATCCTCACTCAAGACTTTACGCTCAAACGCATCCAGTATCTGGACGTGTTGCAAGAAGAAGCCGAAAGCAACGGCGACGATGCCGCCAGCCTCGCCTTTGCCTCGCAAATCCTGATGACCGAAGCCATCAGCACCATGTTGGAAGAACTGGTTTCTTATTTGGGCGGCTGGCAAGAGTAATTTTTCAGACGGCCTTTTGATTGGGAAATATCAAAGGCCGTCTGAAATATAAATAGAAGTATCAGAAAGGATGTCATGATGTTGGGCGCAGTCATCGGCGATATTGCCGGATCACGATTTGAGTTTGACAACTACCGTCATACCGATTTCGATATTTTCAGCCCCGACAGCGACTTTACCGATGACACGATTTGCACTGTTGCCATTGCCGACTGGGTTTTACAAGGCTGCAACGATAATTTGGCCTCTATTTTACAAGGCTGGTGCAGGGCATATCCCTGTCCAAAAGGCGCATATGGCGGCCGCTTTTCACAATGGATAGAATGGAAAGATCCAGAACCTTATAATAGCTGGGGCAACGGCTCGGCCATGCGTGTTTCTGCCGTTGGTTGGGCATTTGCCACATTAGAAGAAACCCTGCATTTTGCTGAACAATCCGCCACCGTAACGCACAACCACCCGGAAGGCATTAAAGGCGCGCAAGCCGTAGCCGCCGCCATCTTTTGGGCGCGTACCGGCATGGGCAAAGTGCAAATCAAAGAAAACATTACACGGCAATTCGGCTACGATTTGAGCCAAAGTTGCGACCAAATCCGCCCGCATTATCATTTCAACGAAAGCTGTCAGGAAACCGTACCTCAAGCAGTTACCGCCTTTCTTGAAAGCGATGATTTTGAACACGCCATCCGACTGGCGGTTTCCCTAGGCGGAGACAGCGATACCTTGGCAGCCATTACCGGCAGTATTGCCGAAGCCTGCTACGGTATCCCTACGTCTATGCGCGAACACGCTTTAGCCATATTGCCACGCCGTATTGCTGAAACCCTGCTGACTTTTGAATCCCAATATCAGGCCGTCTGAAACTGCCTGCAAAAAGGAACAATAATGATGAAATACCTCGCCCTACTCCCTATCGCCTTAATGCTGGGTACGCCTGCCATTGCCGAAACCATCAATCCTTATCAGGAAAAAGGTTGCGCTTATGATGGCGATGTCGGCAAAGACGGCAAACCGTCCGGCAAAGGCACATGGAAATGCCAAGACGGCCGCAGCTATGTCGGAGCCTTTAAAGACGGTAAATTTGACGGCAAAGGCGTATATACCGTTTCCAGCAACAGCGAAACCTTTATCGAACCTTTCTCCTCCAACAGCGCCAAATTACGCAATATGACGCTGGAAGGCGTGTTCAAAAAAGGCAAGGCGCACGGAAACTTTACCGCCTCTCAAAACGGCACACCTGTCTTCATCATGAAATGCGAAGACGGTATGATTAAAGAAGTCAAACTGCCTAAGAAATCTGCTTCCAAAACCAAATAAACAGCCTTTCAGACGGCCTTATCCAGCTTTTAGGCCGTCTGAAACATCAATTGACAAGCCCGCCTAAAGGCTGTTGTGTTGATTTTAAAGAATTTCCAAACAACCCTTACCCCAGGACAACCACCATGAGCATTAAATCCGACAAATGGATACGCCGCATGGCCGAAGAACACGGCATGATTGAGCCGTTTGAGCCCAACCAAATCAAAGAGGCCAACGGCCAACGCATCATTTCCTACGGCACATCCAGCTACGGCTACGACATCCGTTGTGCTAATGAATTTAAAATCTTCACCAATATCAACAGCACCATCGTTGATCCAAAAAACTTCGACCCAAAAAACTTCGTTACAGTCGAAGACGACTGTTGCATCATTCCGCCCAACTCCTTTGCACTGGCGCGCACAGTCGAATATTTCCGCATCCCGCGCAACGTCCTGACCGTCTGCTTAGGTAAATCCACTTACGCACGCTGCGGCATCATCGTCAACGTTACCCCGTTTGAGCCAGAGTGGGAAGGCTACGTTACGCTTGAGTTTTCCAACACCACCCCCCTGCCTGCCAAAATCTATGCCGGCGAAGGCGTGGCCCAAGTTTTATTCTTTGAAAGCGATGAAGTCTGCGAAACTTCATACAAAGACCGCAACGGCAAATACATGGGACAAACCGGTGTTACCCTGCCAAAAACCTAATGTACAAAATAAAAAAAGGCCGTCTGAAGTTTCAGACGGCCTTTTATCATTTCATTTAGAAACGGCGTTTCAGCTTGCAAGCCTGCAAGATATGAACGGCAAGTTCTTCCACTGATTTATCAGTTGTATTGGTAAACGGCACTCCGTGGCGTTTGAACATATTTTGCGCATCGGCAATCTCACTGCGGCAAGTATCGATTTTGGCATAGGTCGAATTAGGACGGCGTTCCTGACGGATTGCCTGCAAGCGTTCAGGCTGAATGGTCAAACCAAACAGCTTGTCTTTATAAGGCTTGACCATACGCGGCAAATCTGTGGATTCCAAATCATCAGGAATCAGCGGATAGTTGGCGGCACGGATACCGTATTGCAAGGCCAGATAGAGACAAGTCGGCGTTTTGCCCGAACGGGAAACCCCCATCAAAATCACATCCGCTTCCTGCAGGTTTTTATCGCTGACACCGTCATCATGATTCAGTGAAAAATTGACCGCCTCCATACGCGCATCATAGCGTTGGGTATTGCCGATACTGTGGTGCCCCTGCCGGGCGGCAACCGCCTCCGTATTGAGTTCCTTTTCCAAAAGACCGAGAAAGGTTTCAAAGAAATTAATATGGAACGCATTGGCTTTCTTGATGATTTCACGGATTTCGTCATTGACCACACTGACAAAAGCAATCGGGCGCACGCCGAATTTTTCAGCTGACTGGTTGACTTTGTCTACAACAGCACGCGCTTTTTCAGGCGTATCGATAAACGGATAGGTATGGCGTTTGAACTCAACATTGCCAAATTGGTTCAGCAAGGCTTCACCGATATTTTCAGCGGTCAGGCCGGTTCGGTCGGAAATATAGAAGACTTGGCGTGGATCAGTCATAATTAATCCTCTTGAGGGTAACGTTTCAGACGGCAATCATAGCAGTTACAGCCTTTGCAATAAAGCGATTCCCGACAGATTACACAGGATTACAACAAATTTGAACAATTTTTAAATTGGCATAAAATTTTATTTTTTTCTATTTTGTAGAATTTTATTCTAAAATTACAAAATAAATCTTGTTTATTAAATTTATTAACTTATTTTGTTTTCCATATTTAACAAGAAGATAACACGTAAAAACATGAATCTGATATTCACATTTCAGAAGGCTACACGCCTAAAAAGTACAATATCACAGACGAATTTGTGATTTTTAAAAAGATAAAACACATGACAGCCATCAAACGAATGGCTACAATAAGCAGGCGGATTTGTTTCTTTTTTAACATTTTTTGGATTGGATTGGACACACAAATGGCCGAAAACTACGTTATTTGGTTTGAAAACCTGCGTATGACTGACGTTGAGCGAGTGGGCGGTAAAAATGCCTCTTTGGGCGAAATGATCAGCCAACTGACTGAAAAAGGCGTGCGCGTTCCCGGCGGTTTTGCAACCACAGCCGAAGCTTATCGTGCTTTCCTGGCTCACAATGGTCTGAGCGAGCGTATTTCCGAAGCCCTGAAACAACTGGATGTTGAAGACGTTGCCGAATTGGCGCGCGTGGGTAAAGAAATCCGTCAATGGATTTTGGATACTCCGTTCCCTGAGCAGCTGGATGCTGAAATCGAAACAGCTTGGAACAAAATGGTTGCCGATGCCGGCGGTGCGGACATTTCCGTTGCCGTACGTTCTTCCGCAACAGCAGAAGACTTGCCGGATGCTTCTTTTGCCGGTCAACAAGAAACCTTCTTGAACATCAACGGCTTGGAAAACGTTAAAGAAGCCATGCACCATGTATTCGCTTCCCTGTACAACGACCGTGCCATTTCTTACCGTGTCCACAAAGGCTTCGAACACGACATCGTTGCCCTTTCCGCAGGCGTACAACGCATGGTGCGCTCTGACAGCGGCGCCTCCGGTGTGATGTTCACCATCGATACCGAATCCGGTTACGACCAAGTCGTTTTCGTTACCTCTTCTTACGGCCTGGGCGAAAACGTCGTACAAGGCGCGGTAAACCCTGACGAATTCTATGTATTCAAACCTACTTTGAAAGCAGGCAAACCGGCTATCCTGCGCAAAACCATGGGTTCGAAACAAATCAAAATGATCTTTACCGATAAAGCCGAAGCCGGTAAATCTGTTACCAACGTTGATGTACCTGCAGAAGACCGTCAACGCTTCTCCATTACCGATGCCGAAGTAACCGAGTTGGCTCATTACGCGCTGACCATCGAAAAACACTACGGCCGCCCAATGGACATCGAATGGGGCCGCGACGGTTTGGACGGCAAACTCTACATCCTGCAAGCCCGTCCTGAGACCGTGAAATCCCAAGAAGACAGCAGCCGCAATCTGCGCCGCTTCTCTATCAACGGCGAAAAAGTTGTCTTGTGCGAAGGCCGAGCCATCGGTCAAAAAGTCGGCCAAGGCAAAGTACGCTTGGTGAAAGATGCTTCCGAGATGGATTCCGTTGAAGCAGGCGACGTACTCGTTACCGACATGACCGACCCAGATTGGGAACCGGTGATGAAACGTGCTTCCGCCATCGTGACCAACCGCGGCGGTCGTACCTGCCACGCAGCGATTATCGCGCGTGAATTGGGTATTCCGGCTGTTGTAGGTTGTGGCGACGCTACCGATCTGCTGTCTGAAGGCCAAGAAGTTACCGTATCTTGTGCAGAAGGCGATACCGGCTTCATCTACTCCGGCCTGCTGGACGTACAAATTACCGATGTTGCTTTGGACAATATGCCTAAAGCGCCTGTAAAAGTCATGATGAACGTTGGTAACCCTGAATTGGCATTCAGCTTCGCCAACCTGCCTAGCGAAGGTATCGGCTTGGCACGTATGGAATTCATCATCAACCGTCAAATCGGTATCCACCCTAAAGCCTTGTTGGAATTTGATAAACAAGACGATGAGTTGAAAGCTGAAATTACCCGCCGTATCGCAGGCTACGCTTCTCCTGTTGACTTCTATGTCGATAAAATCGCAGAAGGCGTGGCAACTTTGGCTGCTTCGGTTTACCCACGCAAAACCATCGTCCGTATGTCTGACTTCAAATCCAACGAATACGCCAACTTGGTGGGCGGCAGCATTTACGAACCGCATGAAGAAAACCCAATGTTGGGCTTCCGCGGCGCAGCGCGTTATGTAGCCGATAACTTCAAAGACTGCTTCGCACTCGAGTGCAAAGCCTTGAAACGCGTTCGCGATGAAATGGGTTTGACCAACGTCGAAATCATGATTCCATTCGTTCGTACTTTGGGTGAAGCAGAAGCTGTGGTTAAAGCCCTGAAAGAAAACGGTTTGGAACGCGGCAAAAACGGCCTGCGCCTGATCATGATGTGCGAATTGCCAAGCAACGCAGTATTGGCAGAACAATTCCTGCAATACTTCGACGGCTTCTCCATCGGCTCTAACGACATGACCCAGCTGACCCTCGGCCTCGACCGTGACAGCGGTTTGGTATCCGACTCCTTTGACGAGCGTAATCCTGCCGTTAAAGTGATGTTGCACTTGGCAATCTCTGCCTGCCGCAAACAAAACAAATACGTCGGTATTTGCGGTCAAGGCCCATCAGACCATCCGGACTTCGCCAAATGGCTGGTTGAAGAAGGTATCGAGAGCGTATCGCTCAACCCTGATACCGTGATTGAAACTTGGCTGTATCTGGCTAACGAATTGAACAAATAAGTTCGATAAAACAAAAATCCCCTGCCCGTTTATCCCGGCAGGGGATTTTTATTGCCTTATTCAATGCCGTCTGAAAAAACTTTCACTTTCTTTTACCTTGTCGAAAAAATCCTTTATCATCAAAATGATAAAAAAATTTGCCACTATATCCACAAATTTTCAATGTTAATATACTGCCTTTCTGTATTTTACCCCATGCCTTTTGAGTGAACCTTTTTTCACTCTTCCTATCTATCATACACAGCATAACGATACATTTTGAAATATCCCATGAATACAAACTTTATTTCCACCTTTCAGACGGCCTTGAAACGTCTGGCACTCATCAGCACCATTGCTGTCTTAGCGGCCTGCGCCGGCAACAATACCTCTTCCAACCGCTCCGTACCCGACGGCTACTACAAAGTCCGCCCTGGCGATACCCTGACCCAAATCGCCAAACGCTACGGACAAAACGTCAATACACTGGTTGCATGGAACAACCTTCCCAACGCCTCACAAATCGAAGTCGGCCAAGTATTGCGCGTCCGCCGCCATGTTGCCTCCCGCAATACTGCTACGCAGCAACGCCAAGCAACCGCCGTTACCCCGATCAACCGGTTAAGCTTGCAATGGCCGACCGATAACGCCTCATCCTCCATTATCCAACGCTACAACGGCACAACCAGCAAAGGCATAGATATTGCGGGCACGCAAGGCCAACAAATCCGTTCTGCCGCAGCCGGTACCGTCATCTACGTTGGCGAAGAAGTCCGCGGCTACGGCAAGCTGATTTTAATCAGCCACAACGACTACACCATTACCGCCTACGCCCATAACGACACGCTTTTGGTACAAAAAGATCAAAAAGTCCAAGCAGGTCAAGTTATCGCCACCATGGGCAGCAGCGATTCAGACAGCGTCAAGCTGCATTTTGAAGTTCGTCTAAACGGCAAAGCAGTCGATCCCCTGCCTTATTTGACTAGAACAAATTAATACCTCAATCAAAAGGCCGCCTGAAATAACTTTATTTCAGACGGCCTTTTGATTTGTCTTACCATAACACCCATCTCAACAAAGCATTGACCAACTTAACTTATGTTGATTGAGTGAAAACACCGTTATACAATAACAACTCTTTTTAACATTCTATTTTAGGTGCCCTACTATGTCTCCTAACCGCATCCTTGCAACCGCATTCTTGTTTGCTTCTGCATTTGCCAGCGCAGATGTTCATATTGATGAAAGCATCCCTTACCGTCATGCAGAAGAAATCGATACCCGTATCGTTTCCGAATGTTTACAAATAGGCAACGTCATGTCCAAATCTTTGCAAGAAACTGCAGCCAAAAGTGATGTAACTATTGTCCGTGACGGTAAAAAACAAGGCACATACGCAGATATCTCCATTACTTCCGCCATGAGCGCAGGCGTAGCCTTTGTCGGCCACGCCAAAAGTATTACAGCCGTTGCCACTTTGTATGTTGATGGCGAAGAAGTCAATAAAAAAACCTTTACCCGCAATTCTTCCGGTGGCATGCTCGGTGTTTATAAAAGCTCTTGTGCAGTCTTAAATCGCACTTCTAAAGTCTTGGGTTCAGATATTGCTCAATGGATTGTTAGCGAACAAAAAACGCTCAAGACAAATAAAACCCCAATTTGATAAAGGCCGTCTGACAAACCGTATTTCAGACGGCCTTTATATTTTCTATTTCTCTAGAAACAAAGAAATAAATTATCCATTAATCATTGTCAGAAATAGAGAATTTTATTTTCAACGCCCTTGATTTTAGAATATCTACCCTCAATTATTAAAACTATAAGAATTTTGTATATGAGCAGTCAAAGGAATAACATGGCAGAAAAAAACTATTATGAAATACTAGGCGTTGCCAAAGATGCGGATGAGGCCGAAATCAAAAAAGCCTACCGAAAACTGGTGCGCAAATACCACCCCGATGTCAGCAAAGAACCTGACGCAGCCGAACGTACGGTAGAAATCAACCGTGCCTACGAAACGCTTTCCGACAAAGAAAAGCGGGCCGAATACGATGAAATGTTGGCTAATCCTTACGGACGCAGCGCCGGAGGCAATCCGTTCGGTCAAGGCGGCAATCCGTTTGGCAATGGATTTAACGGTGGCGGCTTCCACTATGAACGTTATGAAGGCGAGCCGTTCGGAGCGGGAGACTTCAATTTTGAAGATCTGTTTTCATCATTCCGCCAATCCCACACTCGTTCCGAGCAACCCCGCGGCCCAATAAAAGGCGAGGATCAACATGCTGAATTGAGTATTGATATTTACGCAGCGTATGTTGGCGCAGAACGTAGCATGACTTTGAATGTGCCGACTCTAGACGAATACGGACATGCGGTTTATCAAAATAAAACCCTCAACGTCAAAATCCCCAAAGGCATTGCAGAAGGCCAACAAATCCGTTTGGCCGGTCAAGGTTTGCCGGGATATAACGGTGGAGAAAACGGTGACTTGTACTTAAAAATCAAGTTCCACGACCAACCTGATTTATACGTCAAAAACAGGAAAGACGTATATCAAACAATAGATGTCAAACCTTGGGAAGCCGTATTGGGCGGCAAAATCATCGTCCCTACCGCTTCAGGCCGCTTGCAGGTCAATCTGCCTGCCAACAGCCAAAGCGGTAAAAGCATCCGCCTCAAAGGCAAAGGTATTCCTGCAAAAGAAGCCGGAGACCTTTATCTCAATATCCGCATTAATGTTCCGCCAGTAGAGAGCGAAGCCGACCGTGCCGCATGGGAAAAATTGGCCGAACACTTTGCCGCGAAACAAGCATAAGAGAAAGGATAAATTATGATTCAGTCCTCCGATGTTACCCTTACTTTTGAAGAAATCGTTGCCGCCAGCCGCTGCCGTCGTGATTGGCTGTTGGAACTTATAGCAGAAGACATCATCAGCATAGATGGTGCGCCCGAAAAAAGTACCTTCAGTGGTTTTCATCTTGCCCGCATCCGTCGTGCACAACGCTTAAGCCGTGATTTTGAGGCCGGCATTCCTGCATTGGGGCTGATTATGCGGCTGTTGGACGAAGTGGAAGATCTCAGAAAAATACAGCGTCCACTGGTACTGCTCGAAGAAGAGTAAATATTGGCAAGTTGTTCGATTAAATATTGATGAAAAGACAAAGTTTTTGATTTTTATTGATATTCCATAATGAAAGGCCGTCTGAAAATATTTTCAGACGGCCTTTTTATGCCTTCATTAACAACAGCGTCCGCCGTTGCCGCCGCAACGGCGTTTGCGGCAGTAGTCTTGGAATTGCAGCTCGGTCATGACCGGTGCATTGGGATTATGTTTGCGCTGACGGGCAACGTAGTTTTCATAATCTGGAACACCAGCCATCAAGTTTGCTGTCAGCTTGATGGTTTTCCACCAAGATGCGAGCTTATGCTTCATGCTGAGCCTCCGGCTGTTTACCGTCGCGGTACACTGCTGGAATTTCTTTAGCAGTTGGCCAGCCGACTTTGCGGGCTTTCATGGCGGTACGGAAACCGTACACGGCGACAATCACGACAACTGCCAAGAACAAAGCGGTCAGACCGGCATTGATTTGGTCGTTGAAGATGATTTGTGACATTTCGCCAATGTCTTTAGCTGGAGCAAGGACTTCGCCTGAAGCCAAGGCATCGCGGTATTTGCCTGCGTGAGCCAAGAAGCTGACGCGTGGGTCGCTGTGGAACAGTTTTTGCAAACCGGCATAGCAGGTCACAAACAAGACGCCGACAGCAGGAACCAAAGTTACCCAAACATAGCGGTCGCGTTTCATTTTCACCAATACAACAGTACACATAATCAACGCTACGCCTGCAAGCATTTGGTTGGCGATACCAAACAACGGCCAGAGCGAGTTAATACCACCCAGAGGGTCAGTTACGCCGGTATAGAGGAAGTAACCCCACAATGCCACGGCAAAGAATGTGGCAACCAAGTTGGCAGGGATAGAGTCGGTGTTACCGAATGGTTTGTAGAAGATACTGCCCAAGTCTTGAATCATGAAACGGGCAACGCGTGTACCGGCATCAACCGCGGTCAAGATGAACAAGGCCTCAAACAGCAAGGCAAAGTGATACCAGAACGCCATCATGGCTTCGCCCGGAATCAGACGGCTCATGATGTGTGCCATACCGACTGCAAGAGTTGGTGCACCGCCTGCACGGGACAGAATGGTGTTTTCGCCCACTTCTTTAGCAGTATGTAACAGAGTTGCGGCATCAACAGAGAAATTCAGTTTAGTGGTGATGACTTCGGCAGCTGTGTTGGCATCTGTACCAATCAGCGCGGCTGGGCTGTTCATCGCGAAGTACACGCCTGGCTCAAGCGAAGCGGCGGCAGCCAGCGCCATAATGGCCACAAAGCTTTCCATAATCATGCCGCCGTAACCGATCATGCGGACGTGGGTTTCGTTTTCCACCATTTTTGGTGTGGTACCTGAAGAAATCAACGCATGGAAGCCTGAAACCGCACCACAAGCAATGGTAATGAACAAGAATGGGAACAATGCACCGGAGAATACCGGGCCTGAACCATCGATAAAGTGGGTAACTGCAGGCATTTGCAGAGTCGGGTTAACAATAACGATACCCAAAGCCAAAGCTGCAATCGTACCGATTTTCAGGAAGGTAGACAGATAGTCGCGCGGAGTCAGCAAGAGCCAAACCGGTAATACGGAAGCCACAAAACCGTAAATCATAATCGCCCAAGTCAGCTGAATGCCGTCAAGGTCGAACCAATGGCCGAAGGAGCTGTGGGCAACATCTTCACCGTAAATCACGGCCAACATCAGCAAAATAAAGCCGACGATGGAAATCTCGCCAATTTTGCCCGGACGGATGTAACGGGTGTAGATACCCATAAACAGGGCAATCGGCATAGTCGCTGCGATGGTGAACGTACCCCAAGGGCTGTGAACCAATGCTTTCACAACGATCAGCGCCAACACCGCCATAATGATGACCATAATCATCAAAATACCGATGGATGCAATCACGCCGGGGACGGTACCGAGTTCTTGTTTCACGATATCGCCCAAAGACTTACCGTCACGGCGCATAGAAACAAACAGTACCATCATATCCTGTACGGCACCGGCAAATACCACGCCGAAGATAATCCACAAAGTACCGGGCAGATAACCCATTTGCGCTGCCAATACAGGACCAACCAGAGGGCCTGCGCCGGCAATAGCGGCAAAGTGGTGGCCGAACAGTACGCCTTTATGTGTGGGAACATAGTCCAAGCCGTCATTGTGGCGTTCTGCCGGAGTCAGACGGTTAGGATCAAGCTGCATCACACGGTTGGCAATGTAAAGACTGTAGAAACGGTAGGCAATGCAGTATACCGAAATGGCGGCCGTAACCATCCAAATCGCACTGACTTGCTCGCCACGGCTGAGAGCTAAAGTAGTAAAGGAGGCCAAGCCTACCAAAACCACAATGCCCCAGATCAAAAATGATTTGAGCGATTTCATTGATTTATCCTTAAAACGTGATGCACCAAGGCTTGCTTTAGCGACAAACTGCCTTAATGCGCTTCAGAAAGACCAGTCATTATAGTCTTCATGATTTCATGAGTGAAATGTCATTTCAACCCCAATTCGACTGAAAACAAAATGATTAGTTCGTCCGTAAGGTTAACACAAACAGACAATATACCCTTCATTTTTTACTTCAAAACCAAATATTCCTTAACATATAGCAAACGAAAGGCCGTCTGAAAACCCAAATATTCAGTTTTCAGACGGCCTGACAAACGGTCAATGCTATAATCCGACATTCCCATTTCTCTATATTGCCATACCATGCAAAACAACGATTCCGAAACCATGCGCCTCTCCAAACGCATGGCGCAATTAGGCTTATGCTCTCGCCGCGAGGCAGACAGCTACATCGAGCAAGGCTGGGTCAAAGTCAACGGCCAAACCGCCGTACTCGGTCAAAAAGTTACCGAGCGCGACCGCATCGACCTCAACAAACAAGCCCATGAAAAACAAGCAGCGCGTGTAACCATCCTGCTGAACAAACCTGTCGGCTACGTCAGCGCGCAGGCAGAAAAAGGCTATAAGTCCGCCGCCGAACTCATTACCGCCGAAAACCACTGGGAAGGCGACGACAGCCGTATCCCTTTCAGCGAAAAACACAAATTCGGCTTAGCTCCTGCCGGCCGCCTGGATATCGACTCCGTCGGATTGTTAGTACTCACTCAGGACGGCCGCATTGCCAAACAACTGATTGGCGAAAACAGCAGCAGCGAAAAAGAATACCTCGTCCGCGTCCGTGGCAAATTGGACGACAAAGGCCTCACCCTGCTCAACCACGGCTTGAGTTTGGACGGAGAAAAATTGCTCCCCGCCAAAGTCGAATGGCAAAACGAAGACCAGTTGCGCTTTATTTTGCGACAAGGCAAAAAACGCCAAATCCGCCGCATGTGCGAACTGGTCGGCCTGCGCGTCGTCGGTTTGAAACGCATCCGCATGGGCAAAGTCAAACTCGGCAGACTGCCGCCGGGCAAATGGCGTTATTTACGCGCTGACGAATCGTTTTAATTGCAGATAACAAAAAGGTCGTCTGAAAACACATTTCAGACGGCCTTATCTTTTACTGCTTACTCAATATAAGTAAACTTCGCACGTTTGATATTGCAGAGGATTTCGTACGGAATCATACCGGCAACTTCGGAAACTTCATTGATATTAATCACATCGCCCCAAAGCTCAACTTCCGCGCCCAAGCCCTCTTTCGAGGCTTCCAGCTCAACCGTAATCATATCCATAGATACCCTGCCGATGATACGGCTGCGTTTGCCATCCACCGCCACAGGAGAATTAGTGGAAGCGCGACGCGGATAGCCGTCGGCATAGCCGCAGGCAATCAAACCGACACGGGTAGATTTGCTGGTGTAGAACGTTGCGCCGTAGCCAATCGGAGAATGTGGTTGCAACACGCGCTCGCCGAAAACACGGGAAGTCAGGCGCATAACAGGTTTCAAACGCTCATCCACGCCGCCGAAAGGCGAAATACCATATAAGGCCAGACCGGCACGTCCCCAATCACGACGTGCTTCAGGTACGTTCAAAATCGCGGCAGAATTGGCCAAGCTCTCTTCTCCTTCCAAACCTTCACACGCCAAATCAAACGCTTCAATCTGCATTTCGGTCATGCCGTTTTCCGGCTCGTCCGCGCAGGCAAAATGGCTGAATTTCACAATATTTTCAACCGATTCGGATTGTTTCAATGCAGTATAGGCGGCGGCATAATTGTGTGGAAAGAAACCGGCACGGTGCATACCTGAGTCCATTTTCAGCCATACAGTTGTCGGATGTTGCCACTCATGATGCACAAACGCCTCCAGCTGCCATTGACTGCCGATTGCCGGCCACAAATCATAACGGTCAACATCCGCATACTCCGCAGCCTCAAACACGCCTTCCAACAAAACAATCGGATTTTTAATGCCGTTTTGACGCAATTCCACGCCTTCATCTACCGTTGCCACCGCAAAGCCGTCGGCAATATCCGCCAACGCGTGTGCGCATCTGACCGCGCCATGCCCGTAAGCATCGGCCTTAATCACAGCCAACAATTTATTGCCGTGCAACTCTTTGAGAAAACGATAATTTTGACGTAAATTATCCAAACGGATTTGCGCATTGAGCGGACGCATAATGTATTCCTCTTATCGGCATTCCGTTTCAGACGGCCTGCCCCATTACTTTGAAGTAAATATTATAGGTCAAAAACTACACAGGATTCCATGAAATACACAAGAATAATCTATTCATAATTTAGACCTCATGCGCGCCTTCAGACATTTATGCTTCTTCTCAGCCTGTTTTAAGGTTATGATGTCATCCAAATTGAAAACGACAAGCATCAAAGCCATGAAAGAACTCGACAAAACCGACTTAAAAATTCTCAAGCTCCTGCAACAAAACGCACGCATCCCCATGACCGAATTGGCTGAAAAAGTCGGCCTCTCCACTACGCCGGTAACCGAACGCGTCCGCCGCTTGGAACGCGACAACCTCATCACCGGCTATCACGCCCATCTGAATCCTCATGCCTTAGGTCAAAGCCTCTTGGTTTTTGTCGAACTAAAACTGCGTTCAAAATCCGGCAATATTTTTGAAGACTTCAAACGCGAAGTGCTGAAGATTCCGCAAATTTTGGAATGCCACTTGGTCTCCGGCGAATACGACTACCTCATCAAAGTCCGCCTGCCCAATATGTCCGCCTATCGCGATATGCTCGGCAATATCCTGCTGCAACTGCCGGCAGCAGCCGAAAGCCGCAGCTATGTCGTGATGGAAGAAGTCAAAGAAGAAGTAGTATTAGACATCTAATTCTATTCAACCAACAAATGCCGTCTGAAAGATTACAACATTCAGACAGCCTTTGTTTTAAACAGGCAAAAAAAAATGCACACATCCGATAGAATGTGTGCCAAGTCTACAAAGGAGAAATAGAGGAGAAACTATTAACTGACTACTCGAACCAGCTAACGAAACGAATTATGCAACAAGAGCTTCAACCGCGCAAGTATTTTTCTTGTAAAATTTCTTAATTATCCAATTTACAGAACTTAAATGTAATCATGTTTCAAAGCAGATAAAAAAATGCGCATACCGTTTCGATATGCGCCAAGTCTACAAAGGAGAAATAGAGGAGAAAAATCAAGCTGCATCAAGCAACTCAACGGCGCGAATTATCCTAGCCTTCTACCCGACTGTCAACTGTTTTCCTACCTATTTTCAAGCATTTTGCCAAAAAACAACAAATCCGCTATTCCCCTCTTTTTCTGGCTATTTTCGCCCATATATAAAGGAAATTTAGGGCCGTCTGAAACACATATTGCCACTGCAGGCAAACAGCCCCATACTCACACATTCATAGCCCATATCCGTCCCAACCCACGACCATGACCACCCCACTTTCCCTTGCCGTCGTCGGCCATACCAACACAGGCAAAACCTCACTCTTACGCACGCTTTTGCGCGACAGCACCTTCGGCGAAGTAAAAAATGCGCCCTCGACCACGCGCCATGTCGAAGAAGCCCTCATCAATGATGGTGAAGACAACTTGGTTTACCTCTACGACACACCCGGCCTTGAAGATGCTGGCGGCGTGTTGGACTGGCTGGAAACCCACACATCCGCACGCGATGACGGCATTGAGCGCATCCAGCAATTCCTCAGCAATCATGAAGCGCATCACGAATTCAACCAAGAGGCCAAAGTGCTGCGCCAAGTCATGCAAAGCGATATGGCCATGTACGTTATCGATGCGCGGGAACCTGTCCTCGACAAATACAAAGACGAGCTGACCATTTTGTCTTGGTGCGCCAAGCCCATCATGCCCGTGTTCAACTTTACCCAAAATCAAGACCTGACCGCTTGGACCAATATGCTCGCCCGCAGAAACCTGCATGTTTACGCCGGTTTCGATACCGTTGCCTTCGACTTTGAAGGCGAAATCCGATTGTGGGACAACCTTGCCACCATGTTACCTAAGCGCGACACCCTCGACCGCCTCATCAATATGCGCCGTCGCGAGTGGCAACGGCTGGATACGGAAGCGCGCCGTGAAATTGCCGATTTTCTGCTGGATGCCGCTGCATTTACCCAAGAAATTGCCGAAAACGACGACCCTGCCCCGACTTTGGAAGTCATGCAATCGGAAATCCGACAACTTGAGCGGCAAATGCAACAACGCCTGTTCACACTTTACCGCTTCTATCACGACGAAGTCGGCAGCGACAGCACATGGATGCCCAAAGCCTTCAAACAAGATCCGTTTGACAGCGAATTGCTCAAACATTACGGTATCCGTACCGGTACCGGCGCAACCGCAGGCGCACTCATCGGCTTAGGCTTGGATATTGCCACGCTTGGCGGATCGCTTGGTTTAGGTACAGCCATCGGCGGACTATTGGGTGGTATTTTGCCCAATGCCCAAGACATTACCGACAAAATCAATGGCCGACAAACCCTGCATACCGATCCGGAAACCCTTACCCTACTCGCCGCACGCGCACTGGATTTGTTGCACGTCTTGCAAACGCGCGGCCACGCAGCTCAATCGCATATCGAGCTAAAAGAACGCAAAGCGCCATGGAATGCGGCAAAATTACCAAGCGAACTCAACAAAGCGCGCAGCAACCGCAAATGGTCTTCGCTCAACACACACCAGCCCGAACTCAGCCGTAATGAACGCGCAGCCTATGTCGGTTCTTTAAGCGAGAAATTAAAAGCTTAGAATTGCCGCGTAACAAAAAGGCCGTCTGAAACCCAAATGTTTCAGACGGCCTTTTGATTTTAGAAGGAAAATACTTATTCAGCAGCTTTGGTTTCTCGTTTCAAACCGCCGCCAAGTGCTTTATACAAGTCGGCAAGGTTTTCCAAACGGGTCAGCTGATTAGCCAAAAGAGCAGTTTCTGCGCTGTAACTGCTGCGCTCGGCATCCAGCAAATCCAATGCGCTAGATACGCCATGTTTGTAGCGCAGGCTGATGAGGCGCAGGCTGTCGTTGTAGGCGCGGCTTTGTTTGCTCAACGCTTCATAGCTTTTATCCAGCTGTTCGCGCGCAACCAAAGCATTGGAAACGTCTTTAAATGCGGATTGAACAGCGGCTTCATAAGCAACGATTTGTGCCTGTTGGCGCAGTTTGGCTACGTCAAGATTGGCTTTGTTTGTGCCCCAGTCAAAGATAGGCAGAGTGATGGATGGTGCAAAAGCCCAAATACCCGTGCTGCTTTTAAACAGGCCGCTCAACTCTCCGGAAGCTGTACCGACAGAACCGGTCAGGCTGATGCGTGGGAAAAACGCCGCACGTGCCGCACCAATATTGGCATTGGCTTGTTTGAGCGCGTGTTCGGCCGCACGGATATCCGGACGGTTGAGCAATACGTCCGAACTCAAACCGGCAGGCAGTTTGGTCAATTTGAACTGCTTGCTCAAAGACAAACCGGCAGGCAGGTCTTCGGGTAAAGGTTGATTAATCAACATAGCCAAGGAATTACGCGCTTGCTCGCGGTTTTTTACCGCAGAGGCGTAATCCGCTTTGGCCGATTCAATCAGCGCCTCCTGTTGGCGCAAATCAACGGCGGAAATCACACCGGCCTTATGGCGTAATTGTGAAAGCTTGTAAGTCGCTTCACGGGTTTGCAATACGCGTTGTGCCAATGCCATGGTTTCTTCGGCGTAGCGTTCGTTAAAGTAGGCTTTGGCAACGGTAGAAATCAGGGTCAGATGGGCGGCATCGCGGTTGGCGGCCACATTGAAATAACCTTGCAACGCAGCTTCGCTGGTACTGCGGACACGACCGAAAAGGTCAAGTTCATAAGAGGCTGCGCCCAAACCCACGCTGTATTGGCTGCTGACGCTGCCGCCGCTCAAGCTACCTTGACGCGAACCCGTACCGCTGGCATTGACGGTTGGCAACAAATTATTACGCTCAATCATGTATTGCTTGCGGTAGATTTCCGCATTCAGTGCGGCTGTTCGCAAATCGGTATTGCGTTCCAATGCGATGTCGATCAGGCGATGAAGGCGCGGATCGGCAAAGTAATCTTGCCAACCCAATTCAGCGGCACGGATACCGTCGTCAACAGTATTGTATTTAAACGTATCAGCAACGGCAACTTGAGGCTGCTCATATTTCGGCATCATGGTACAGGCCGACAAAGCCACGGCGGCGGCAACGGTGGTCAGTACCGGTTTGAATGTAATCTTCTTCATTTTAGAATCCTTTAGCATTTTGAGGCCGTCTGAAAAGTTTTCAGACGGCCTTTGCTTTAGTGCTTGTCTGAATCGTGTTTACCGTCTTCAATCATGCCGGCTTCAGCGGCGTGTTTGGCGGCCATCTCATGCTCGTGTGCAGTTTCTTTAAAGAATTTGCGCACAACCACATAGAACAAAGGCACAAGGAACACGGACAGAATCGTACCGATCAACATACCCCAGAACACGGTCGTACCAATCGCACGTTGACTGGCGGAGCTGGCACCGCTGGCAACATAGAGTGGTACCACGCCCAAGATGAAGGCGAACGAAGTCATGATAATCGGACGGAAACGCAGGTGTGCGGCGGCAAGCGCAGCTTCAAGCGCGCTCTTGCCTTGCGCTTGCAGGTCTTTGGCAAACTCGATAATCAAAATCGCGTTTTTCGCACTCAAACCCATCACCGTAACGAAACCGACTTGGAAGTAGATATCGTTGGCGTATGCCGGAATACTGCCCAGCAATGCTTCAAACATGTTACGGCCGGTCACGCCCAATGCCGCGCCAATCAAGCCCAACGGAATCACAAGGATAACCGCCAACGGGATAGACCAGCTTTCGTACAAAGCAGCCAATACCAAGAATACAGCGGCAGCAGCCAATGCGTACAATACGACAGTTTGCGAGCCGCCTTTAGCCTCTTCACGAGACTGACCGCCCCATTCCAGACTGTAACCGCCGCCCATTTCATCAACCATTTGCTGTACCGCAGCCATGGCTTGACCGGAAGATACGCCATTAACAGGAGAGCCGGAAAGCTCCATTGCCGGATAACCATTGAAGCGGACGCTTTGTTCCATACCGGTTTCCCAAGAAACAGTAGCAATGGTAGAAAGCGGTACGGCCACGCCGGATTTGTTCGGTACAGTCAGGTTCAGAATATCGGCAGGCTGCATACGGGCACTCGCATCAGCTTGTACCATCACGCGTTGCAGACGGCCTTGATTCGGGAAGTCGTTTACATAAGACGAACCCAAAGAAGAAGCCAAAGCAGTACGGATATCAGAGAACGAAATACCTTGTGCGGCTGCTGCGGCACGGTTGATGTCGATTTTCAACTGCGGCGCATCTTCCAAACCGCTCGCACGAACAGTACTTGGGTTAAACAAACCGCTTTTGCGCATTTTGTCAATCAACTCATTGCGCTTGGCCAATAATGCGGCATGGCCGCTGTTGTTACGGTCTTGCAGGTAAATCGTCAAGCCGGAGCCTGTACCCAATTCCATAATGGCAGGAGGCACAATCGCCAAACCGAAACCGTCTTTCAGCGTAGCCATCATCATACCGGTCAACTTACCGGAAATAGAAGTCGCATCGCTGCCCGGAGCAGTACGTTCTCTCCAGTCTTTCAGAATGACAAAGCCCAAAGCCATGTTTTGGCCGGAGCCGCTAAAACTAAAGCCGGAAACGGTAATAATGTTCTCGATCTCAGGTACAGATTTTGCCAGTTGAGTGATTTGAGCCAAAGTTGCATCGGTACGTTCTTTGGTTGCGCCGGCAGGCAGCTGTACGCTCAACATCAAGTTACCTTGGTCTTCAGACGGCAAGAAAGAAGTCGGCAGACGCATAAACAGGAATACGCCCACAACAGTCAAACCAATATAGACAACCATCATGCGCAAAGTCTTGCGCAAGACTTTGGCAACCCAGCCTTCATAGCCATGCGTCCAGTTGTCAAATTTCTTGTTAAACCAACCGAAGAAACCTTTTTTCTCTTCGTGATGACCCTTCTGAATCGGTTTGAGCATGGTGGCACACAATGCCGGAGTCAGCGTCAAGGCAAGGAATGCGGAGAATGCAATCGATGCCGCCATGGTCAAGGCAAACTGTTTGTAAATGTTACCGGTTGCACCGCTAAACATTGCCAGCGGAACAAATACGGACATCAACACGGCAGTAATACCGATAACCGCACCGGAAATCTGACCCATCGCTTTTTTGGTGGCAGCCTTAGGCGACAAACCTTCGCTCGCCATAATACGCTCAACGTTTTCAACGACCACAATCGCGTCATCGACCACAATACCGATCACCAATACCATCGCAAACATGGTCAATACGTTAATCGACATACCCATGTATGAGATAAAGGCAAAACCGCCCAACAGGGAAATCGGTACAACAATAGTCGGAATCAGCGTATAGCGGATGTTTTGCAGGAAGAGATACATCACCAAGAATACCAAAACAATGGCTTCCAAAAGCGTATGGATCACTTTCTCAATCGAAATTTCCACAAATTTGGAAGTATCGTAAGGAACTTTCCAGCTCATACCGTCTGGAAAATACCTCTGCAAAACCGCCATTTTTTCTTTTACGGCAGTCGCCGTTGCCAAAGCGTTACCGCTGTTAGACAACATCACTGCCATACCGGTGGTGTTTACACCGTTCAAGCGGGTGGAAGAAGAATAGTCCTGCATGCCCAAGCTGACTTTGGCAACGTCTTTCAGATAGACATTCGAGCCGTCGGTATTGGATACCAAAATGATGTTGCCGAACTCTTCAGCAGTGCTCAGCTGACCTTGTGCCGTCACAGTTGCTGAAATAGTCTGACCTGCAGCCGCCGGCAAAGAGCCGATAGAGCCTGCAGAAATTTGAATATTTTGAGTAGCCAGTGCGTTGGTTACCGTAGCAAAAGACAGGTTGTAGTTTTGCAGTTTTTTCGGGTCAACCCAAATACGCATGGCGCGTTGCGCACCAAACAATTGAACCTGACCCACGCCGTCGATACGTTGCAATTCAGGAACAATATTGCGTTGCGCGTAGTCATTCATCTCCTCAATGGATTGCCTTTCAGAAGAAAGCATCACTACTTGCAAGAAGTTGGAACGCGCCTTAGATACGGTTACACCATATTGCTGTACGGTAGAGGGCAATGTGGACAATACTTCAGACAGTTTGTTCTGTACGTCTACTTGTGCCAAATCTTCATTGGTTTCCGGTGTAAACGTCAGACTGACGCTGCCGCTGCCGCTGGAGTCGGCAGAAGTCGTCATATAGTCCAAACCTTCCACACCGTACATATTACGTTCGATAACGGCTAGTACGCTGTCTTCCATTACTTGGGCAGAAGCGCCCGGATAAGTAGCGCGCAAAGTAATGGTCGGCGCTCCAACGGACGGATATTGGGAAATCGGCAGTTTTTGAATGCCGAAAATACCCGCTGCGATGATAAAAATCGCAATAACCCATGCAAAAATGGGGCGGTCAATAAAAAACTTAGACATTCATGCGTTCCTTATTTGGTTTCAGATGCAGCTTTAGCTTCAGGCTTGGCATCGGATGCAGCTTGGCCGTCTGAAACTGCCGGTGTTGCTGCCGCAGCGCTTGCAGGCGGTGTCCATTCTTTCGGTGTTACCTTTTTAGCACCCGACATACCGGCAATGCTGATGCCTTCAACAATCACTTTGTCGCCGTCTTTCAGGCCGTCTGTAATCACCCAATTGCTACCTTGCTGTTGGGCAACGGTCACGACACGCGCTTCCATTTCGCTCTTGTCATTCACCACCATCACCGTATCTTGCGAACCGCGGGTAACTGCTTGTTGCGGCACTACAAATGCATTATCCACAGCAACTTGTTCCATCAATACGCGCACATACAAGCCCGGCATCAAGATATTTCTGTCATTAGGAATGGCAGCGCGCAAAGTAATTTGACCGGTCGTTTCGTTAACAGTCGGATCTGCAAACAGCAGACGGCCTTTTTCAGGGTAAACCGTACCGTCGTCAAATTTGATATCCACTGCAATCGCGCCGTTTGCCGCCAACAATTTGCCTTCGGCAACCTGTTGACGCAGTTTCATGACCTCACTCGCAGATTGGGTAACGTTGACATACATCGGGTTGGTTTGTTGAATGGTGGCCAAAACGGTGGTATCGCCAGAATTCAGCAGCGTACCTTCAGAAACTTTAGATTGACCGATAAAGCCGGAAATCGGCGCAGTAATACGGGAGCGGTTCAGGCTGATACCGGCAGATTTGATGGCTGCTTGTGCAGATTTGACGCCTGCCTCTGCTGAACGCTTGGCCGTTACGGCCGCATCATATTCTTGTTGGCTGATGGCATCGGCAGCAACCAGCGGTTTGTAGCGGGCCAGGTCGGCATTCGCTTTGGCCAAAGTAGCTTGCGCACTCGCCAACTGGGCGCGTGCGCTTTCTAAGTTTGCTTCATAAGTCGAGCTGTCGATTTGGTACAAAGGCTGACCGGCTTTAACATAGCTGCCCTCTTGGAACAGGCGTTTTTGCAAAATACCGCCGACTTGGGCGCGAATTTCGGCAGTACGCAATGATTCCAGACGGCCCGGCAACTCGGTTGTCAATGCAACGGTTTCCGGATGCACAGTGACCACACGAACTTCAGGCGCAGGTTGTTTTTGCTGTTGCTGACTGCCTTGCGCCTGTTGGCCGGCTGCTTTTTCATCGCCTTTGCCGCAAGCGGAAAGCGCCAACGCAGTAGCTGCTGCAATTGCCGCGACACGCATCATTTTAGAAGCATAAAGAGCCATAATTTTCCTATCTCTATGATAAATAAGGGTTTGACTAATTGAAAATTGATTACTTTAATCTCATATTTCACAAACAGAAATTGCCTGTTTTTATGAAAAATAGGCTGATTATATAGTGTTGAGAAACACTATCAAGTACTGAATTGAATTATACATACATTCTTGCATGTTCAGAAGTAATTTTTTATAATCCGAACCATAAATTTACATTTCCTACAAAACAACTATGAGAAGAACCAAAACCGAAGCCTTAAAAACCAAAGAATATCTCATGCTTGCCGCATTGGATACGTTTTATCAGAAAGGCATTGCCCGCACCTCGCTCAACGAAATCGCCCAAGCCGCAGGCGTAACGCGCGGCGCGCTGTATTGGCATTTCAAAAACAAAGAAGATTTGTTTGACGCCTTGTTCCAACGGATTTGCGACGACATCGAAAGCTGCATAAAAGAAGACTCGAACAACAATAACGAACAGGCTTGGTCAAGCTTCCGACTGACCCTGACCCGTTTTTTCGAGCGCCTGCAACACAACGAGCTTCACTATAAATTCCACAGCATTTTGTTTTTAAAATGCGCGAACACACCGAGCAAAACAAGGCGGTTATTGCCATCGCTAAAAAACACCAATCACTATGGCGTGAAAAAATCGTTGCCGTCCTGACCGATGCGGTACAACAAAAAGCATTGGCGGATAATTTGGATATCGATATGGCAGTCATCTTCATCAAGTCTTCATTAGACGGCTTGATTTGGCGCTGGCTTTCTTCAGGTCAAGGCTTCGATTTGGCGCAAACTGCCCCACGCATGATTGAAATCATCATTGATACATTGGAAAACCATCCGCAATTAAGAAAACAATCATAAACATCAAAAATAAAAGGCCGCCTGAAACATTAAAAGTTTCAGACGGCCTTTTGGTTCAAACCTAATTAACGTGTTACCGGTTTGTAACGGATACGTTTCGGTTTTGCGCCCTCTTCGCCCAAACGGCGTTTCTTGTCGGCTTCGTATTCCTGATAGTTGCCGTCAAAGAACACCCATTTAGAGTCGCCTTCACAAGCCAGAATATGCGTAGCGATGCGGTCGAGGAACCAGCGGTCGTGCGAAATCACCATCACGCTGCCGGCAAATTCCAACAATGCGTCTTCCAACGCGCGCAGGGTTTCTACGTCGAGGTCGTTAGACGGCTCGTCCAGCAGCAACACATTGCCGCCGCTCAACAAGGTTTTTGCTAAGTGCAGACGACCGCGTTCGCCGCCAGACAATTGACCTGCGATTTTGCTTTGGTCGCTGCCTTTGAAGTTGAAGCGTCCCAAATATTGGCGGGCTGGAATTTCAAACTGACCAACCTGCAAAATGTCGCGGCCTTCGGCGATGTTGTCGAACACGGTTTTGTCGTTTTGCAAACCTTCGCGGCTTTGGTCAATCAAGCTCATTTTCACGGTTTGGCCGATTTTCACTTCGCCGGAATCAGGCTGCTCTTTGCCCGAAATCATTTTGAACAGCGTAGATTTACCCGCGCCGTTCGGGCCGATAATGCCGACAATCGCGCCAGCAGGTACTTTGAAGCTCAAATCGTCAATCAGCACTTTATCGCCGAACGATTTGGAAACATTCACAAATTCAATTACTTCGTTACCCAAACGCTCGGCAACAGGGATAAAGATTTCCTGAGTTTCGTTGCGTTTTTGGTATTCGTAGTTGCTCATTTCTTCAAAACGAGCCAAACGCGCTTTAGACTTGGCTTGGCGGCCTTTGGCATTTTGGCGCACCCATTCCAATTCCTGCTTCATCGCCTTCACGCGTGCAGCTTCAGACTTCGCCTCGTTTTCCAAGCGTTTTTCTTTCTGCTCCAGCCAAGACGAGTAATTGCCTTTCCACGGGATACCGTGGCCGCGGTCAAGTTCCAAAATCCATTCGGCGGCATTGTCCAAGAAGTAGCGGTCGTGCGTTACCGCAACGACTGTACCGGGGAAACGGACCAAGAATTGCTCCAGCCATTCGACAGATTCTGCGTCCAAATGGTTGGTCGGCTCGTCCAGCAGCAGCATGTCGGGCTTGCTCAACAAGAGTTTGCACAAGGCAACGCGGCGTTTTTCACCGCCGGACAAATTGCCGATTTTGGCATCCCATTCCGGCAGGCGCAGCGCATCGGCGGCGATTTCCAATTCATGCTCTGCACCGCCGCCGGTAGATGAACCCGCCGCAATAATCGCCTCCAAACGGCCTTGTTCTTCAGCCAGCGCGTCAAAATCCGCATCAGGATTGGCGTACTCGGCATACACTTCTTCCAAACGTTTTTGTGCGGCAGCCACTTCGCCCAAACCGCTTTCCACTTCCTCGCGCACAGTTTTTTCAGGATCAAGCTCAGGCTCTTGCGGCAAATAGCCGATTTTAATGCCGCCCATCGGCACGGCTTCGCCCTCAAATTCTTTATCCACGCCAGCCATAATCCGCAGTACAGTAGATTTACCCGCACCGTTCAAACCGAGCAGACCGATTTTTGCACCGGGGAAAAATGAAAGGGAAATGTCTTTAATAATGGTTTTTTGCGGCGGCACAACCTTGCTCACGCGCAGCATAGAATAGACGTATTGTTGGGACATAGTTTTCTCGTTTCCGTCAAACAAATTTCAGACGGCCCATTTTAACCTATTGCCCCAATACTTGCTTGTTCAAATGCCGTCTGAAAATAGAAATAAGCATCAAAATATACACCGAGCCGAACCGATACCCTCATTGCCCGACGGTATCAATGCCAAACCGCAAAAAATTTGATTTAAGCCAGTTTATCCTTGAACTGGCATTGCCAATATCCGGCGCGCTTCATAAAATGCACCTATATCCTTGAAAGTACGTACACAAAACAATAACGACAGAGAACACCACACCAAGGAACCTTTCAGATTTCTCAATAAAAATACTTTTCAAAAAAAGGATTTACCTCATGTCGGAAAATACGCAAAAAACAGCAAAACAAGGTTTGCCGTCACTGGCAAAAAGTACGATTTGGATGCTGAGCTTCGGCTATCTCGGCGTTCAGACGGCCTTTACCCTGCAAAGCTCGCAAATGAGCCGAATTTTTCAAACTTTAGGCGCTGACCCGCATAATTTGGGCTGGTTTTTCATTCTGCCCCCATTGGCCGGTATGTTGGTTCAGCCGATTGTGGGCTACTACTCAGACCGCACTTGGATGCCGCGCTTGGGCGGCCGTCGTCTGCCCTATCTGCTTTACGGCACGCTGATTGCGGTTATCGTCATGATTCTGATGCCGAACTCAGGCAGCTTCGGTTTTGGCTACGCTTCTTTGGCGGCTTTGTCGTTTGGCGCGCTGATGATTGCGCTGTTGGACGTATCCTCCAATATGGCAATGCAGCCGTTTAAAATGATGGTCGGCGACATGGTCAACGAGGAGCAGAAAAGCTACGCCTACGGGATTCAAAGTTTCTTAGCGAATACGGGTGCGGTTGTGGCGGCGATTCTGCCGTTTGTGTTTGCGTATATCGGTTTGGCAAACACGGCCGAAAAAGGCGTCGTGCCGCAGACCGTGGTCGTAGCATTCTATGTGGGCGCAGCCTTACTGATTATTACCAGTGCGTTCACCATCTTCAAAGTCAAAGAGTATGATCCGGAAACCTACGCCCGCTACCACGGCATCGACGTGGCTGCAAATCAGGAAAAAGCCAACTGGTTCGAACTCTTAAAAACCGCACCTAAAGCGTTTTGGACGGTGACTTTGGTACAATTCTTCTGCTGGTTTGCCTTCCAATATATGTGGACTTACTCGGCAGGCGCGATTGCGGAAAACGTTTGGCAGACAACTGATGCCTCCTCTGTAGGCTACCAAGAAGCAGGCAACTGGTACGGCGTTTTGGCGGCAGTACAATCCATTGCTGCCGTTATCTGCTCGTTTATTCTGGCAAAAGTACCGAATAAATATCATAAAGCCGGTTATTTCGGCTGCTTGGCTCTGGGTGCGCTCGGTTTCTTCTCCGTTTTCTTCATCAGCAATCAATACGCACTGGTTTTGTCTTATACCTTAATCGGTATTGCGTGGGCCGGTATTATTACCTATCCTTTGACGATTGTAACCAATGCCCTCTCCGGCAAACACATGGGTACTTATTTGGGTCTGTTCAACGGCTCTATCTGTATGCCTCAAATCGTCGCCTCGCTGCTGAGCTTTATCCTCTTCCCTATGCTGGGCAGCCATCAGGCAACCATGTTCTTGGTTGCAGGCGCGGTCTTGCTGCTGGGAGCCTTCTCAGTCTGTCTGATTAAAGAGACCCACGGCGAATAATCCATCAATACCATCGGCAAAGGCCGTCTGAAACCTTTGCCGAACTTACAATTTTAATAACAGGAGCTTCATAAATGTATACAAGAATCATGGAAGTCAGCCCTTGGACACTGCGTTCGGCAAAACTGGAAAAAGAACACAAACGGCTGCAAGAGAGCCTGACCAGTTTGGGCAACGGCTATATGGGCATGCGCGGCAACTTTGAAGAAACCTACTCCGCCGACAGCCACTTAGGCACCTACATCGCCGGCGTGTGGTTCCCCGACAAAACCCGTGTCGGCTGGTGGAAAAACGGCTACCCCAAATATTTCGGCAAAGCCATCAACGCGCTCAATTTCAGCAAAGTTAAAATCTTTGTCGACGGGCAGGAAGTGGACTTGGCGAAAAACGACGTTACCAACTTCTCCGTCGAACTCGATATGCAGCACGGCGTGTTGCGCCGCTCGTTCACCGTATTCGGCGTGCGTTTCGATGTGTGCAAATTCCTGTCCGTCGCGCAAAAAGAGCTGGCTCTCATCCGATGGGAAGCAGTATCCGTTGACGGCAAAACCCACCAAGTCCGCATCGATTCCATCATCGACGCCGACGTGAAAAACGAAGACTCCAACTACGAAGAAAAATTCTGGCAGGTATTGGACAAAGGCGTTTCAGACGGCCGCTCCTACATTGCTACCCAAACCGTCGCCAACCCTTTCGGCGTGGAACAATTCATCGTCAACGCCGAGCAAACCTTCGCCGGCAGCTTTAAAGCCCTCGGCGGCAGCCAAACCGATTGGCAGGTCTCTAATTCTTTCGAGACCGAAGTCGGCAGCACACCCGAAACCTTTGAAAAACGCGTGATTGTTACCACCAGCCGTGATTATCAAGGCTTGGAAGCAGTAAAAGCCGCAGGCCGCAACTTGTCGGAAAAAATCGCAGGCGTTGCGTTTGAAACCTTGCTGGACGCGCACAAAGCAGGCTGGCTGCATCGTTGGGAAATCGCCGACGTAGTCATCGAAGGCAGCGACGAAGCGCAGCAAGGCATCCGTTTCAACCTGTTCCAACTGTTCTCCACCTACTACGGCGAAGACGCGCGCCTGAACATCGGTCCGAAAGGCTTTACCGGCGAAAAATACGGCGGCGCGACCTATTGGGATACCGAAGCCTACGCCGTACCGCTCTACCTCGCACTGGCGGAACCCGAAGTTACCCGCAACCTGCTGCAATACCGCCGCAACCAACTGCCGCAGGCGCAGCACAACGCGCGCGAACAGGGCTTGGCGGGCGCACTTTATCCGATGGTAACGTTTACGGGCATCGAGTGCCACAACGAATGGGAAATCACCTTCGAGGAAATCCACCGCAACGGCGCGATTCCTTACGCCATCTACAACTACACCAACTACACCGGCGATGAAAGCTATCTTGCCAAAGAAGGCTTGGAAGTCTTGGTCGAAGTGTCCCGCTTCTGGGCGGACCGCGTCCATTTCTCCAAACGCAACGGCAAATACATGATTCACGGCGTAACCGGCCCGAACGAATACGAAAACAACATCAACAACAACTGGTACACCAACACCCTCGCCGCATGGGTATTGGACTACACCCGCGAAGCCCTGGCGAAATACCCGCGTCCGGATTTGAACGTGAGTGCCGCCGAGCTGGAAAAATGGGCGGACATCAGCGCGAATATGTACCGTCCGCATGACGAAGAACTCGGCGTATTCGTGCAGCACGATGGCTTCCTCGACAAAGACATCCGCCCCGTGTCTGCGCTTTCACCCGACGATTTGCCGCTCAACCAAAAATGGTCGTGGGACAAAATCCTGCGTTCGCCTTTCATCAAACAGGCGGACGTCTTGCAAGGCATCTACTTCTTCGGTGACCGTTTCAATATCGACGAAAAACGTCGCAACTTCGACTTCTACGAACCGATGACCGTGCACGAAAGCTCGTTGTCTCCATGTATCCACTCCATCCTCGCTGCCGAACTGGGCAAAGAAGAAAAAGCCGTGGAAATGTACCAGCGCACCGCCCGCCTGGACTTGGACAACTACAACAACGACACCGAAGACGGCCTGCACATTACTTCTATGACCGGCTCGTGGCTCGCCATCGTCCAAGGTTTCGCCCAAATGAAAACTTGGGGCGGCAAACTCAGCTTCGCACCGTTCCTGCCGAGCGCATGGACAGGCTACGCCTTCCATATCAACTACCGAGGCCGTCTGATTAAAGTCGCCGTCGGCAAAGAAAACGTCGTCTTCACCCTGCTCAAAGGCGAACCGCTCGATTTGCAGGTGTACGGCAAAGACATCACGCTCAACGGCAGCCACACCGTTGCGTTGGAAAAATAAGGAGGGCGCAAAATGACTTTCACCGCAGTCCTATTTGACCTCGACGGCGTCATCACCGACACCGCCGAATACCACTACCGCGCATGGAAAAAGCTCGCCGAAGAACTGGGCATCAGCATCGACCGCAAGTTTAACGAGCAGCTCAAAGGCGTGTCGCGCGACGATTCGCTCAAACGCATCCTCGCGCACGGCGGCAAAACCGTCGGCGAAGCCGAGTTCGCCGAACTGACCCGCCGTAAAAACGACAACTACGTCGAGATGATTCAGGCAGTCAAACCCGAAGACGTGTATCCCGGTATTTTGCCCCTGCTGGAAACATTGAAAGCAAACGGCAAAAAAATCGCCCTCGCGTCCGCCAGTAAAAACGGCCCGTTTCTGCTAGAACGCATGGGGCTGACCCACTTCTTCGACGCCATTGCCGACCCTGCCGCCGTCGCGCATTCCAAACCCGCCCCCGACATCTTCCTCGCCGCAGCCGAGGGTGTGGGCGCAGACATCCGCCAATGCATCGGCATTGAAGACGCCGCCGCCGGCGTCGCAGCCATCAAAGCCGCCGGCGCCTTGCCCATCGGCGTGGGCAAAGCCGAAGACTTAGGCAGCGACATCGTGCTGGTGTCCGGCACCGCCGAGCTGACCTACGCCTACCTGCAAAACGTGTGGGAACAGTCGGGCAGATAAAATATTAGGGAAGTAAAAAGGCCGTCTGAAAACCTGAATCAGGTTTTCAGACGGCCTTTAATATTTCTAATCAACCCAACGTTACCATTTCAATTTGTTCCATACTTCTACCCAAGAAACGTTCGCCGATGGTGCGGAAGCGTAGTGGGATGTCGCTGACGTAGAAGCGGTAATCTGGATTGTCGTTTTCTGTATTCAGCAAACCTGCTTGCGCCAAGGCTTTGGCGGTAGCTTCGGCGGTGGTAATGGCGGAATCGACCAAGGTAACGTTTTGTGCTTCACGGCCGATAAGCGGTTTGAGCAGTGGGAAGTGGGTACAACCCAACACCAGCGTGTCGATGTCGTCAGCCAAAAGCGGCTTGAGATATTCGCGCACGGTCAGGCGGGTAACTTCGTGATCGAGCCAGCCCTCTTCCACCAATGGCACAAGCAGGGGAGCGGCTTGTGTGCGCACCAGCGTGTCGTTGTTTTGCGAATGGATGGCGCGCGCGTAGGCGTTGCTGTTGACGGTGGTATTGGTTGCGATAATGCCGATTCGGTTGTTTTTGGTGGTTTGCAAAGCGGCTTCCGCGCCGGCGGAGATGACGTCCAATACGGGCATATTGCCTGCTTTTTGGCGGATTTTTTGTCCGGCAACGGCAGCAATGGTATTGCACGCGATGACGAGTGCTTTAACATCGTTTTCCAGCAGGAAATCGACAATCTGCATGGCGAAGGTTTCGATGGTGGCGCGGGATTTGGTGCCGTAGGGAACGCGTGCGGTATCGCCGAAATAGATGATGTTTTCCATCGGCAGGCGTTCCATCAGGGCGCGGACGTTGGTCAAGCCGCCGACGCCGGAATCAAATACGCCGATGGGGCGTTGTTTGCTGGTACTCATGGTTAATTTCTTCAGTATAAAGTCGAGGCCGTCTGAAACCGTTTTTCAGACGGCCTGAAGGTTAAACATATTCTTTTTTATCGTTTTCCATCCAAGCCTGATGCGAGCAAACCCACAACAGCACAATGCCGCATACAGTCGAACTCAACATCATACCGGCCATCACCAAGGCAGAACCATTGTGCAGCCAAGTCGTTGCCATGCCGACCGATGCGCCGATGAGGGATTGGAACACGCCTAAAACGGCATTTGCGCTGCCACCCTCTGCGCTGAAATAGCTCATAAAGCAGGCCTGAGTGTTCGCACCGACCAAGCCTTGCGTACCGACTGAAAACATCACGCACAGCACCAAAGCCCACAAAGGCGGCAAAGACAGCGACAACACCAAAACCGTCATCAGCAGATTAGCGGCAAATTGGACGATAATGCCCCATTTGAGGATATTTTGCGGATGTGTACCGGTTTTCAAACGCCACGCGGTAACGCGGTTAAACGACATCATGGTAATGATATTGAGCGCAAATATCCAAGCATATTGGTTTGGTGAAACATGATACAGTTGTTGGTACACGAACGACGATTCGGTCAAAAAGGCAAACATCGAACCGAAACTGAAAGCCTGGAAAAACAAATAGCCCATCGCGGCACGCGTCCTCAAAACACGTTTAAACCTACTGGCCACCACGCCGAACACATCCATGCTGATTTTGCCTTTTTGGTGCGGCTTGGGCAGGAAATACCACATCAAACCCCAAAGCAGCAGCGAATAGCAGGCCAGAAAGCCGAAAATCATGCGCCAGCCGCCCAAATTCTGCAAGCCTGCACCAATCATCGGTGCCATCAGCGGCACAATCATCAGAATGATACCGATTAAGGCAAACATCTGCGCGGCTTTGCGTCCGGAATAATAATCGCGCACCATCGCGCCGGAAATCACCACGGTCATCCCCGCGCCAAACGCCTGCAAGGCACGCAAGTTCAGCAGCTGCTCGACATTATTCACCATCGTCAAACCGATAACAGCGGCAAAGTAAATGCTCAAGCCCACCAAGGCGACAGGTTTGCGGCCTTTAATATCCGAAATCGAACCGCCGACCACCTGACCAAACGCCACGCCAAACATAAAAAAGCTCAGGCTTTGCTCAATACGGTGGATGTCCGAACCCAGCGACTTCGCCATTTCGGGAATCGCAGGCAGATAGGCATCGACAGAAAACGGCATCAGCGCGACCAACATCGCCATCAGCACGGCCATGGTTTTTTCGCCCAAAGGGGCTTGTTGTGCAGTCATTCCGACTTTCGCTTTCGTAAAAAATATTCAAAAAACAAAGAAAACAACCGCCTTGTCAGACGGTTGCGGATTGGATGGAATTATAGCAGATTTCAACCTTGTCCAATCACTGCAAAAAAACCTTTGCAAAACTTAAGGCCGTCTGAAACTTTGCTTGGTTGAATCCCCTTGCTTCAAACGTTAAAATGCTTGTTTCTTAAGACAACAAATTGTTTCACATCACGGATTCTAAGGAATAATCATGACTACATTTCAAATTGCGCGTGCCGACGGAAAAACGCTCGAAATCCAAGGCAAAATGGCCAACCGCCACGGCTTGATCGCCGGGGCGACCGGTACGGGTAAAACCGTTACCCTGCGCCGCATGGCGGAAGCCTTCAGCAGCGAAGGCATCCCTGTATTCTTAGTCGATGTCAAAGGCGATTTATCGGGCATCGCACAAGCCGGTACCAACAGCGGAAAAGTGGGCGAACGCATTGCTGAGTTTGGTTTGGGCGAGCAATGGCTGCAAAATTTCCCCGTGCGATTTTGGGATGTTTACGGCGAAACCGGTATTCCCGTACGCGTAACCGTTTCAGAAATGGGCCCTATGCTTTTGGCCCGCCTGATGAATCTGAACGACACGCAAGAAGGCTTGCTGAACCTTGTGTTCAAAGTTGCCGACGACAGAGGCTGGCACATTTTGGACTTGAAAGATCTGCGCAGCATGTTGAAACACGTTTCCGACCATGCTTCGGAATACCGCACGCAATACGGCAACGTTTCTGCCGCCAGTATCGGCGCGATTCAACGCCAACTGCTGACTTTGGAAAATGAAGGTGCAGAAAAATTCTTCGGCGAACCTTCCCTCAACCTGCAAGACTGGATGCAAACCGACAACGGCAAAGGCATCATCAACATCCTTAATTCCGAAAAACTGATGCGCTCGCCGCGTATGTACAGCGCGTTTTTGCTGTGGATGCTGGCAGAGTTGTTTGAAACCCTGCCCGAAGTCGGCGATTTGGACAAACCAAAATTCGTGATGTTCTTCGACGAAGCGCATTTAATGTTCGACAATGCCGCCAATGCGCTGGTCGAACAAATCGAACAAGTCGTGCGCCTGATCCGTTCCAAAGGCGTAGGCGTATATTTCGTCACCCAAAACCCGCTCGACTTGCCCGATACCATTCTCGGCCAACTGGGTAACCGTGTACAACATGCCCTGCGCGCCTTCACACCGCGTGACCAAAAAGCAGTCAAAGCCGCTGCCGAAACCTTCCGCAGCAACCCAAACATTAAAGTTGCCGAAGCGATTGCCGAACTCGGCGTCGGCGAAGCCCTCGTTTCCTTCCTTGATGAAAAAGGTATGCCCGAGCCGGTAGAACGCGCTCTCATCCTGCCGCCGCAATCTTCCTTAACCCCGCTTGCCGCAGAGGAACGCAACCGCTTGTTCCAAAACGACGATTTGTATCCAACCTACAAAGACATAGTGGACAACTACTCCGCTTTTGAAGCATTGGCCGAAGCAGACAGCCAGGCTGCCGCTGAAAAAGAAGCCACAAATGCCGCCAAAGAGCAGGAAAAAGCGCAAAAAGCTGCAGAAAAAGAAGCTGCCAATGCCGATCCCGGCATCCTCGGCGGACTGATCGGCGGCTTGAGCGGCGGACGCAAAAAATCCGGCCAAGGTTTGGGCTACAACGTTGCCGACGCCATCGGCAGCCAAATCAACCGCCAAGTAACCAACGCCATTTCCCGCAGCGTGATGGGCATTATTAAAAATATGTTCAAATAATCAGCCTGAAAATATAAAAGGCCGTCTGAAATTTCAGACGGCCTTTTGTTGTTTATATAAAGCTAAACTTTGAATTACCTTAATATATAAGCATAATAAATTGAAAGAAAAGTAAAAATGATTGATAATTCAATTTGCTTAAATCTAAGCATTTTATCAATCAAAAAAGAGAACTTTTACCATGAAAAAACTACTCACACTAACGGCATTAGCCTTTGCTTTATCAGCTTGTTCAACAACCAGTACTGTTGATTTCGGACAAAAAGAAAAAAGCTACCATAGCTACACTATTCGTGATCTTTCCCAAGATCATATTCCATCTGATACACGCGCACTTTTTATCCAATACTTGAACAATGAATTAACCACTCTCGGTTATACCGTAGGCGATGACTTAGATATTAATATCAATATCGAAAACTTTAATGAAGGAAACCGTGCTCTGCGTTATTGGGTGGGCTTTGGCGCAGGCAAAGCAACGTCAAAAATCGTTACAACACTGGTTGATAAAGAAAGCGGAAAAATTGTCGGCAATATTCAAACTGACGGTATGTTGGCAATGGGAGTATTTGGAGGAAATAGCAAAGATGTTCTGAAAAGATCAGCTAAAGACATTGCCAAAAAAATTGCAGAATCCGGTATTTTGAAAAAAGGGAAATAATCAAGATATTATTTTCTAAAAACGTTTTACTAAATAGCTATAAATAAAAGGCCGTCTGAAAATCAATTTCAGACGGCCTTTTATTTATCAATCCAATCAGTTTTTCATCGATTGAACCGGAGCCGGGATTCTACCGCCTCGGTTGACGAACACTTCGCATGAGCCTTCTTTAACCGGCATCACGGGCGCGTAGCCCAATAGGCCGCCGAACTCGACGCTGTCGCCGACGGTTTTGCCGGTTACCGGAATAATGCGCACGGCAGTGGTTTTGCTGTTGATCATGCCGATGGCGGCTTCGTCGGCGATGATGCCGGAAATGGTATGAGCAGGCGTATCGCCGGGAACGGCAATCATGTCCAAACCAACGGAGCAGACGGCGGTCATGGCTTCGAGTTTGTCCAGTGTCAACACGCCGGCTTCGGCAGCGGCAATCATGCCCTCATCTTCTGAAACAGGGATAAATGCGCCGCTCAAACCGCCGACCGCACTGGAAGCCATCATGCCACCTTTTTTCACGGCATCATTCAGCAAGGCCAAAGCCGCCGTCGTGCCGTGCGTACCGCAGACGCTCAAGCCCATTTCTTCAAGAATGCGCGCCACCGAGTCGCCGACGGCAGGAGTTGGTGCCAATGACAAGTCGAGAATACCAAACGGGATATTCAGCATTTTTGAGGCTTCGCGGCCGATAAGTTCGCCCACGCGGGTAATTTTGAAAGCAGTTTTCTTCACTACTTCCGCAACTTCGGTCAATGTCGTTGAATCTGAATTTTCCAACGCAGCTTTTACAACACCCGGACCGGATACACCGACATTGATAACGGCATCCGCTTCGCCCGAACCGTGAAACGCGCCCGCCATAAACGGGTTATCTTCCACTGCATTACAGAACACGACGATTTTCGCGCAGCCGAAACCTTCGGGCGTGATTTCAGCCGTGCGTTTGATGGTTTCTCCTGCCAGCTTGACCGCATCCATATTGATACCGGCACGCGTGCTGCCGATATTGATGGAGCTGCACACGATATCGGTAGTCTTCATGGCTTCGGGAATGGAACGAATCAGTACCTCATCCGAAGGAGACATGCCTTTTTGCACCAGCGCAGAAAAGCCGCCGATAAAGGACACGCCGATAGCTTTAGCAGCCTTATCCAAAGTTTGCGCCACGCTGACGTAAGAATCAGCATGGGTTGCCGCGGCGATTTGGGCAATCGGCGTAACGGAAATGCGCTGGTTCACAATCGGTACGCCGTATTTGGCAGACAGATATTTTGCCGTCGCCACCAAGTCTTTGCCGACAGTGGTAATTTTATTGTAAATGTTTTGGTTCAACACATTGATATCGCTGCTGATGCAGTCGTGCAAATCAATGCCGATGGTAATGGTGCGTACGTCAAAATTCTGGTCGGCCACCATTTTGACGGTTTCTAAAATCTCGCCGGATTGAATACTCATGGCTCTCCCTCCGACTTAAATACGGTGCATGGCTTGGAAAATTTCTTCGTTTTGCATACGGATATCAAGCGCGAGTTTTTTGCTCTCTTCCGCAAACAAATCCAAAACTTCTTGACGCGATTTGGTGCATTTTGAAGTATCCACCAAAATAATCATGGTAAAAAAATCGTCCATCAGCTGTTGGCTGATGTTGAGAATATTGATTTGGTTTTCCGCTAAAATTTTGGAAACGTCGTACACAATGCCCACACGGTCTTTGCCGATGACAGTGATGACTGAATTGTTCATAACGCTGTTTCTCCTCATAGGATATTTGAAAAGTGTTGACAATTATAACACTCAGGCCGTCTGAAAAACTGTTTCAGACGGCCTGAGTATTCAAATTTCAATTCTAATTATCGCCCTGCTTTCAAAGCCTGCCACAAGCGAACGCTGAGTTTGCTCGCATCGGTTGACTTAGGGGAGACAATGAAGCTTTTTTCCATCAATTCTTTACTTGGGAAAATCGATTCGTCAGAGGTGTATTTTTCATCCATCAAATCACGCGCCGGACGGCTGGCCGGAGCATAAGTCACATAGTTGCCGTTTTTGGCCGCTGTTTCCGGATTGAGCGTGTGATTGATGTATTTGTGGGCATTGGCCACATTTTGAGCATCACGCGGAATCATCAGCGAATCCACCCAGATACCGACGCCGCTTTTCGGCGCCAATACTTCGACTTCGACGCCGTTTCCGGCTTCTTTGGCACGAGTTTTGGCAATATTGAGGTCGCCGCCGTAGCCTACCGATACGCAAAGATTACCGGCCGCCATATCGTCGATATAGCCGGACGAAGTAAAGCGTTTGATGTCGGGACGCACTTTTTTCATCATATCAACGGCGGCTCTGATGTCGTCAGGGTTTTCGCTGTTCGGATCTTTGCCCAAATAATGCAAAGCCAAAGGAATCTGCTCGATGGCGCTGTCGAAATAGCTGATGCCGCAGGATTTCAGTTTTTGGGTGTATTCAGGATTGAACACCAAATCCCATTCATTTTCAGGCAACTTATCCGTACCCAACGCCTTTTGAACCTGCTGTTTGTTAATCGCCAGCGTATTGATGCCCCAGAAATAAGGGACGGCATATTCGTTACCCGGATCGACGGTTTCCATCATTTTCAACAAATCGGGATCGATATTGGCGTAATCGGGAATTTGCGATTTGTCGATTTTTTGATACGCGCCGGCTTTAATCTGACGGCCGACATTGGCAATAGAAGGCGCAACCAAGTCATAACCCGACTTGCCGGTCAGCAGCTTGGCTTCCAGCGCTTCGTTGCTGTCGTAGTAATCGTAGCGGACGTTGATATGCGTATTTTTTTCAAACGCAGACAGCGTGGCCGGATCGACATAATCCGACCAGTTGTAGATATTGAGTTTATCCGTTTGAGAGGAAGAAGTTTGAGTTTGAGATGCGGAAGATTCTGCGGCGGTTTCTTTTCCACCGCTACACGCAGTCAAGACGAGGCTCACGATTGCCGCCGCCATCAAAGATTTTTTCATGGTTTCAGACCTTTTGTTCGGGGGGTAAAAATATTGCAGCGGTGGCAGATGCCACTTACAAAAGGGAAACTGTGGGGGCGGCCGGCATGTGTCCTTTGCCCTTGATTCAGCAAGGTTTGCATTAAACGGCAAAAAGCTTTTGAATGCAAGACCTTAAAACAGAAAAAATTCTCCCTTTTCAGACGGCCTGAAGCTATGGTTTTATTCATAAACAACATTTTTTCAGAAACGGTTTCATGCCGTCTGGAAAAAACTGTGGGCTTATTCAGACGGCCTCAAGATTTGTCAAAACCGCCCAATTTGTGGGAAAATTGCACGATTGAATTTAATGAAGGGCGACCCCGTGTTAGACAGAGAAGGCTATCGCCCCAATGTCGGTATTATCCTGATTAACGAACGTAACGAAGTCTTTTGGGGCAAACGCGTACGCGAACATTCTTGGCAGTTTCCGCAAGGCGGCATCAAGCCGGGCGAAAGCCCTGAAACCGCCATGTACCGCGAGTTGTACGAAGAAGTCGGCCTGTTGCCGCAACATGTCAAAATTATTGGCCGCACGCGCGACTGGCTGCGCTATGACGTGCCCAGCCACTGGGTGCGCCGCGAATGGCGCGGTTCGTATCGCGGACAAAAACAGATTTGGTATCTTTTGCGTTTGGTCGGCCGCGACAGCGACGTCAACCTCCGCGCCTGCCACCATCCTGAATTCGACGGCTGGCGTTGGCACCAATACTGGGCGCCGGTTGACGAAGTCATCGACTTCAAGCGCGGCGTGTATTTGGACGCATTAACCGAACTCTCCCGTTTCTTGCGCGGCATAGAAAGCTATGAAGACTTTATCCGTCGCAATCCAATAGAAAACCTATAACCCAAACGCTTTCAGGCCGTCTGAAAGCGTTGTTTTTCATCCTTTCAGACGGCCTTTACATTATTCCTATGGCTAAAAACAATCAATACAGCGAATCCAGCATTACCGTCCTCAAAGGCTTGGAGCCGGTCAAAGAACGTCCCGGCATGTACACCCGTACCGACAGCCCGACCCATATCTGTCAGGAAGTGATTGATAATGCGGCGGATGAGGCGTTGGGTGGTTTCGCGACTGCAATCGACGTGCAAATTCATGAAGACGGTTCGCTTTCCGTCCGTGATAACGGCCGCGGCATTCCCGTCGGCCTGCATCCTGAAGAAGGCGTACCTGTAGTCGAACTCGTGTTCACCCGTCTGCACGCAGGCGGCAAGTTCAACAAAAAGGACGGCGGCAGCGCGTATGCCTTTTCAGGCGGTCTGCACGGCGTCGGCGTATCTGTTACCAACGCCCTTTCCACCCGCCTTGAAGTAACGGTCAAACGCGAAGGCAAAGTCCACCGCATCATCTTTTCGGGTGGCGACGTCATTGAGCCATTGACTGAAGTGGGCAAATGCACCGTCAAAGACAGTGGTACCGAAGTGCGCGTATGGCCGGATGGCAAATATTTTGAAAGCCCAAATTACAGCATTCCCGAACTCGAACGCCTACTACGCGCCAAAGCCGTATTACTGCCGGGCGTACGCGTTTCCCTGACTCGTCCGGTCAAAGGCGAAGACGAAGCGCATACCCAAACTTGGCACTATCCAGACGGCCTGAAAAGCTATCTGACCGACCTGATTGCCGACGCTCAGGAAGCCGTACCTATCTTCTCCTGCGAAAACTACATTTCAGACGGCCACAACGGCGATTTCAGCATTGGCGAAGGTGCAGCATTTGCCCTGACTTGGCTGGAAGAAGGCTCATGCGCCAACGAAAGCTATGTCAACCTCATCCCCACCCCATTGGGCGGGACGCATGAAGCAGGCTTAAAACAAGCCGTGTTCAACGCCGTCAACAACTTCATCAATCTACACAACCTTTTACCACGCGGCGTAAAAGTACAAAGCGACGACGTGTTCAGTAAAACCGCCTTCGTCCTCTCTGCCCGGGTCCTCGACCCACAGTTCCAAGGTCAAACCAAAGACAAGCTGACCAACCGCGACGCGCTGAAACTCGTTGCCGCCGTATCGGGCGACCCTTTGGAATTGTGGCTGAACCAAAACGTGGACTTCGGCAAAAAAATCGCCGAACTCGCCATTCGTCAGGCACAGGCGCGGATGCGTTCGGTTAAAAAAATCGAAAAGAAAAAAGGCAGCGGCGTCGCCGTCCTGCCCGGCAAACTGACCGACTGCGAAAGCGAAGACATCCGCGAAAACGAACTCTTCCTTGTCGAAGGCGATTCTGCAGGCGGTTCCGCCAAACTTGCTCGCGACAAAGCCACCCAGGCCATCCTACCCCTGCGCGGCAAAGTGCTCAACAGCTTTGAAGTCCACCCCGACCAACTCTTCGGCAACGCCGAAATCCATGATATTTCCGTTGCCATCGGCGTCGATCCGCACGGCATCAACGACAATCCCGACTTAAGCGGCCTGCGCTACGGCAAAATCGCCATCCTGTCCGATGCCGACGTGGACGGCTCTCATATTCAAGTTTTGCTGCTGACCCTGTTCTACCGCCACTTCCCGAAACTGGTCGCCGACGGACACATCTACGTCGCCCAGCCGCCGCTGTTCCGCGTCGATGTCAACGCACAAGGCAAAAGCAAACCTGCCCGCAAATTCTACGCCCTCGACCAAAACGAACTTGACAGCATTTTGGAGCGGCTGCAAAAAGAAGGTGTCAAAGAAACCGCCTATTCCATCAGCCGTTTCAAAGGTTTGGGCGAGATGAACCCCGACCAGCTCAAAGACACCACCATGCACCCCGACACCCGCCGCCTGTTGCAGGTACAAATCCCGGAAGGCGCAGATGACGAAACACGCGACATCTTCGTCAAACTGATGGGCAAAGGCGAAGCCGCCGCCCGCCGCGCATGGATGGAAAAAGAAGGCGATACGGCAGAATTGGATATTTAATCCATTGTTTCAATAGACTAAAGGCCGTCTGAAACTTTAAAAGCTTCAGACGGCCTTTTTTTTTAAAATCATCAGAATTTAAGGTTAAACAGTATTTCAATATCCTGTTACTTACCTGTTTCTATTTTTGCAGCTGAATTGTGTGTTTAAGACAAATAAAAAAGCACTGATATTATCAGTGCTTTTTAAATAATGGCGCGGCGGACGGGGCTCGAACCCGCGACCCCCGGCGTGACAGGCCGGTACTCTAACCAACTGAGCTACCACCGCGCATCCACTGTCAAAGACAATGAAAGGAAACTTGGTGGGTGATGACGGAGTCGAACCGCCGACATTCTGCTTGTAAGGCAGACGCTCTACCAACTGAGCTAATCACCCGATAAGCTGACATTAAATCAAAAAATCAGGCTACGCGCAAGGTTTTTATTTAAATAAAAATATATCCCATTGAAAGAATATAGAATATTTTATTTACCCGCAAAAATTACCGTTATACCTATCCATCAATCAAAAATCAAATGCCCCAATTTATCCGCTTTAGTATGCAGATAACGTTCATTTTCCACATTTTCGCCGACATGCAATGCAATCCGTTCGACCACATTAATGCCGGAATCTTTCAACGTTTGGATTTTTTCAGGATTATTGGTCAACAATCTGACCTCCCGAATATGCAGATAATCATAAATCTGCTTGGCCAAAGTGAAGTCGCGCGCATCAACAGGAAGGCCGAGTGCAACATTGGCTTCAACCGTATCCAAGCCTTGGTCTTGCAGACGATACGCACGGATTTTGTTTATCAAACCAATGCCCCTGCCTTCTTGGCGCAAATATACGATAACGCCACGCCCTTCTTTTTGAACGGCCTGCATCGCCGCTTGCAACTGAGGGCCGCAATCACATTTCACCGAAAATAAAGCGTCACCAGTCAAACACTCGGAATGAATACGCGACAACACAGGCAGGCCGTCTGAAACATCGCCCATCGTCAATGCGACATGTTCCTGCCCGCCCTCTTCTTCGAAGCCGTGCATGGTAAATTCGCCCCATTCCGTAGGCAAACGGCATGACGCGACAAACTTCAACGCGTTACTCATTTTCCGCTTCCTCGTTTTCAGCTACGCCCAAGAGGTTTTTCAAAGGTTCTGCCAAGGCTAATGCAAGGGCAATCCAGGCCACCAACACTTCGTCAGGCGCACCGTCCTTGACATCAAATTCAGCATATACCACGCCTAAAACTGCACCGCTGGGCATACAGACAGGAACAGAAATCTGGCTCAAACCGGGATGATTGCGTTCGGCCGACAATTCACCAATTTCCTGCCAATACGCCACATTCTGACAAACATTCATCCAACCGCTTTGCGCCGTACGCACAGCCAAAAAAGCCTGTCCGGCCTGCTCGTCGATTGGAATCACATTTTCCAACGGCACGCCCCAACGGCTCAGTCGAACCAGCGACAACGCACCATCTTTCGGAAACGCAGTATAAACGGCTGCGCTTTTCAAATGCTCGGTGCGCTCGGCAACCGAATCCAAAGCCATAAAAATCTGTTTCAGCAACCATTCATGTTCGGCATCGACATAATCCGCCAACTGCCAACCATTTTCAGACGGCCACAAAATCGAACGCTCAACCGAAGCATTGCCCATTTTAATCACAGCCTGGGCAGTCAAATAAGCAACATGTATCTCATCCGCAGGCAGCTTCAAACCTTGCGTCTGCAAAAAATCTTTAATTAATAAAGCAGGCATCTGCCCTTCCTCACCAATAGTAAAGTTGAGGCCGTCTGAAAACAAACCCTGCTTTCAGACGGCCGGAATAAATCATTATATAAGGGATAAACCGAAAAATTCAAGCAAACAAGACTTTGCGCCCCCATTAATCTTGTGTATAATCCACGATTCAAATTAGTGCGGACGTGGCGAAATTGGTAGACGCACCAGATTTAGGTTCTGGCGCCGAGAGGTGTGAGAGTTCGAGTCTCTCCGTCCGCACCACACTCAAAATAAGCAGCTTTCGGGCTGCTTTTTTTACATCTATTCCACTATATACCCTATTCAAAACTGCTTTTAATTTTTTGACCTTTGCAAAAAAGGGGTTTATTTGGGGGGTATAACAGACGTTTCCATTTTATCTTTCAAACGGCCTATCATTTATGTTGAATCCATCGCAAAAACTTGTCGAATTGGTCCGTATCCTTGAAGAACGTGCCTATATTTTTCCGGGAGATCCTGTACAGGCGACGGAAGCGTTGCGACATATTGATGGCGGCAATGAGGAAAAACTGATACGCCGCGCTCAAATTATTGACCGCGACCAGCATTTGAAATATGTGCTGCAACAGGTGGAGACAGGCTCGTTTTGGCTTTGGATTGTTGCGGCGACATTGTTGTTTACGGTCGGTTTTTCCAGCACTTATCTTTTAATGGATAATCAGGGGCTGAACTTTTTTCTGGTATTGGCCGGGATTTTGGGCATGAATACAGTCATGCTGCTGGTGTGGCTGGCGACTTTATTCCTGCGTTTGAAAAATATGCACTTTATCAGCAGTCCGACAACTTGGTTCCGAGGTAAAGACCCGGTCAATCAGGCAATTTTGCGGCTTTATGTGGATGAATGGCGCAAACCGCAAACGCGTTGGCTGATTGGTGCAACTTCACACGGCCTGTGGCTTTGTACGCTGTCGGGAATGTTGGTTTCTGTTTTGCTGCTGCTTTTGGTGCGTCAATATACGTTCAACTGGGAAAGTACGCTTTTAAGTAATACGGTATTGGTGAAAACAGTTGAGGCTTTGTCATGGCTGCCGGAACGTTTGGGCTTTCCTGTTCCCGACAGTCAGGCCGTAATTGCAGGCCGTCTGAACAATCATATCGAAGATGCACGCGCTTGGGCGGGTTTACTCATCGGCAGCATTATCTGCTATGGCATTCTGCCGCGCTTGCTTGCTTGGCTGGCTTGCAAGATTACTTTAAAAACCCTTCGCGAACGTTTGGATTTGAATCAGCCCTACTATCAAAACATCCTCCGCACATGGAAAACGAAAATTGTCGACGCCGATGATTTTCAGGAAAACATCGTTCCCGTTTCATCTAAAATTACGCTGAATAATGCGCCCAAATGGGCTGTTACACTGGAAACGGAATGGCCTGATCCGCTTTGGTTTTCCGGCGTTTTGGCGCAAGAATGGATAGACAAAGGCGTAGCCGCCGGCAGAAAAGATTTGGAACAATTAGAAGCCGAATTGAAACAAACTCCGGCGCAACTTCTCATCGGCGTACGCACGCAAACTGTTCCCGACCGCGGCATTTTGCGTCAAATCAGTCGCTTAGCTGAAGCTACGGACGGCGGCGTTATCATTCAACTTTTGAATCAAGACAGTTTCTCTGAAGATTTGGACACCAAACTGGATTATTGGCGCGATGCGCTGGCAGAAAGAAACATTGCTTGGCTGGAGCCGACCCGTTTGGCACAAGAAAAACGGCAAAGCGCTATTTGACAGATAAACCGAAGGCCGTCTGAAACCTGATGTTTGGGTTTCAGACGGCCTTATTTATTGTTGAGGATTCATCTTAATGATGTTCGTGGCGATGCTCTTGATGATGTTTGGGCTTGGCTGCATGGTGTTTGGCTTTAGGTACAGGTTTTTTCATTTTTTGCGGTTTGGCTTTTTTGTGCATACGCTCTTGTTTCGGATGCATTTCATGTTTGCCGTGTGCAGAAGCGACCGGAGCCAATACCAAACCGGCAGCTGCAACCATCAAAGAGGTCATTTGAATCAGTTTTTTCATATTTATCTTCTTTCAAGGGATTGATTTGAGGTAAGAACTAAGAACTTATTCGCACTCAAGCGATGGACAAAATATTAATGGCTTTGACTGTCAGCTGCTGTCAGATGTCGGCGAAATCTGTTCAAAATTCGGCAATAGAAGTATGGCGACACAATGATGTAGCAAGGTTTTGAAAGTTTACCGTCAATTTTGACCAAGCGTCTTTACACATTTCCCAAACAACAAAAAGCGCGAACCTTTCGATTCGCGCTTTTTTCAGACGGCATCAATTATTTTTTGTCGTCTTTTACTTCTTCAAAGTCGGCATCTACAACGTCGTCGTCTTTCTTAGCAGAAGACTCGGCTTGTGCGCCCTCGCCTGCTTGTGCTTCGGCTTGCGCTTGAGCGTAAACCATTTCGCCCAATTTTTGGCTGGCTGCACCCAAAGCTTCGGCTTTGGCGTCGATGGCGGCTTTGTCGTCGCCTTTCACGGCTTCTTCGGCTTCTTTCAACGCGGCTTCGATTTTTTCTTTCTCGGCAGCGTCGAGTTTGTCGCCATAGTCAGTCAGAGATTTTTTCACAGAGTGAATCAGGGCTTCGGCTTGGTTGCGGGAAGCGACCAATTCAGTCAGTTTTTTATCTTCTTCAGCATTGGCTTCGGCATCTTTTACCATGCGTTCGATTTCTTCTTCGCTCAAACCTGAAGAACCTTGGATGGTGATGTTAGCCGCTTTGCCGGTGCCTTTATCTTTGGCAGAAACGTGCAAGATACCGTTGGCGTCAATGTCGAAAGTAACTTCAATTTGCGGCATACCGCGTGGTGCAGGTGCGATATCGGTCAAGTTGAACTGACCCAAAGATTTGTTGGCAGAAGCGCGTTCGCGTTCGCCTTGCAGTACATGGATGGTTACTGCGCTTTGGTTGTCTTCGGCAGTTGAGAACACTTGAGACGCTTTAGTCGGAATAGTAGTGTTCTTTTGAATCAGCTTGGTCATCACGCCGCCCATGGTTTCGATACCCAAAGACAGAGGAGTTACGTCCAGCAGCAATACGTCGCTACGGCCGCCGCTCAATACTTCGCCTTGAATCGCCGCACCTACGGCAACGGCTTCGTCAGGGTTCACGTCTTTACGAGGCTCTTTACCGAAGAAGGCTTTAACGGCTTCTTGTACTTTCGGCATACGGCTTTGACCGCCGACCAAAATCACGTCGTCGATGTCGCTGGTGCTCAAGCCGGCATCTTTCAATGCGACTTTACAAGGCTCGATAGAACGTTGGATCAAGTCTTCAACCAGGCTTTCAAATTTAGCACGGGTAATTTTCATGGCCAAGTGTTTAGGACCGGTTGCATCCATAGTGATGTATGGCAGGTTGATTTCGGTTTGCTGACCGCTGGACAATTCGATTTTGGCTTTCTCAGCAGCTTCTTTCAGACGTTGCAATGCCATCACGTCTTGTTTCAAATCAATGCCTTGTTCTTTTTTGAACTCGGCGATGATGTGGTCGATGAGGCGTTGGTCGAAGTCTTCGCCGCCGAGGAAGGTATCGCCGTTGGTTGCCAATACTTCAAATTGTTTGTCGCCGTCGAGGTTGGCAATTTCGATGATGGAGATATCGAAAGTACCGCCACCCAAGTCATATACGGCTACTTTGCGGTCTTTGTTGTCGCCTTTGTCCATACCGAATGCCAAAGCGGCAGCAGTCGGCTCGTTGATGATGCGTTTTACATCCAAACCGGCGATGCGGCCTGCGTCTTTGGTGGCTTGACGTTGGCTGTCGTTGAAGTAGGCCGGAACGGTAATCACGGCTTCGGTGACTTTCTCGCCCAAGTAAGCTTCAGCGGCTTCTTTCATTTTGCGCAGAACTTCTGCGGAAACTTGCGGCGGAGACAACTCTTTGCCTTGCGCTTTCACCCATGCGTCGCCGTTGTTGGCTTTGATGATTTCGAAAGGCATGGATTCGATGTCGCGTTGGACTTCTTTGTCTTCAAATTTATGACCGATCAAACGTTTGACAGCGTAGATGGTGTTTTTAGCGTTGGTTACCGCTTGGCGTTTTGCAGGCGCGCCGACGAGGATTTCGCCGCCGTCCAAATAAGCGATAACGGAAGGAGTGGTGCGTGCACCTTCTGCATTTTCGATCACTTTGGTTTGACCGTTTTCAGAAATGGCCAAACAAGAGTTGGTTGTACCTAAGTCAATACCGATTACTTTTGCCATATTATGTTGCTCCTAATAAAATTTTCTAAATTAATAATCCTGTGGAACATTTCGTTCCGATGGCTTGTAAATAAGGTTGCTTCATTTTTTTTCAAGGCTTAATTTGAATTTTTTTTCAAATTAAATTCAAGTACTTGATTTATTTATCCACAAGCCGCTTATTCTTTTTTCAGACGGCCGGTTTTCATTTTCCGATTCCGGTTTATCGGAATGATTTTCCAATAGCGAAATATCGGGCTTTGAAACCGGATAAGGCCGTCTGAAAATTTTATGCCTGATAAACTTTATCAAGCGGTGCCTTCAATCTTCTTTTTTCGCCACGACAACCATCGCAGGACGCAGCACGCGGTCGGATAATGTGTAGCCTTTTTTCATCACACTGACGATGGTATTCGGCTCTTGCTCGCTGACGACTGCCTGCATCGCTTGATGTTGGTGCGGATCGAGTTTGTCACCCGGCTGTGGGTTGATTTCTTTAATGTGTGTGGCATCAAATGCTTTTTGCAGCTCGTTCAAAGTCATTTGCACGCCCATTTTCAGTGCATCGAAATTGCCGCTTTGGTCCAGCAGCGCCATTTCGAGATAATCTTTAACCGGCAACATTTCTGCTGCAAATTTTTGTCCGGCGAATTTATGGGTATCGGCAATTTCCTGCTGATGGCGGCGGCGCAGGTTTTGCTCGTTTGCCAGACCGCGCAATTCGCTGTCTTTGAGCTGGCCTTCCAACTCGGCGACACGCGCCTGAAGTTCTTCGTAAGTCGGTTCGGCTTGTTCGGTTTCAACGGTTTCGGCAGTTTCTACGGCTGCCGCTTCTTCTGCTTCGTGTTGATGTTGTTCGTTATGCTCCGTCATTTCTGACATCCTTTTAGCGTGTTGATATTCGATGTTTCATATATAAGGCCGTCTGAAAAAACTTCAAGCATTTGAATACCGATTATCAAATGCCTTGTTAAAAGACGTTGGAAAACGGTAAGATAGCCATCTGATTTTATTCTTCAGACGGCCTCGAATATGAAAAAAGACCATTTGAATTCAACCGATTTTAATCTGTGGCACACCATCCGCGAAGAAACCGAAGCTGCCGCCGCGGCCGAACCGATGCTGGCAAGCTTCCTGCATCAAACCGTGTTGCGCCACGATTCGCTCGATTCGGTACTTGCCTACCATCTTTCCAGCAAACTCGGCAGCCCGATTATGGATGTGCGCGCGCTGTTTGAAATCTATCAGCAGGCTTTGAGCGTGGACACCCGTATCAGCAAATGCGTCGAGGCCGACTTGAAAGCCATTTACGAGCGCGACCCGGCTTGTGATGAATATTCGCTGCCGCTGTTGTATTTCAAAGGTTTCCACGCCGTACAGGCGCACCGCATCAACCACTGGCTCTATCAAAACGACCGCAAAACGCTGGCGTATTTCCTGCAAAACCGCATGTCGGAAGTCTTCGGTGTCGATATCCACCCTGCCGCCCGTTTCGGTCACGGTTTGATGCTCGACCATGCCACCGGTTTTGTGGCCGGTGAAACCGCCGTCTTAGGCAACAATATTTCCATCCTCCACGGCGTAACGCTGGGCGGTTCGGGCAAAGAAAGCGGCGACCGTCACCCGAAAATCGGCAATGGCGTGATGATTGGTGCGAATGCCTCAATTTTGGGCAACATCCGCATCGGCGAAAATGCCAAAATCGGCGCTGGCAGCGTGGTGGTTGCCGACGTACCGTCTTCGATTACCGTTGTCGGCGTACCGGCCAAACCGGTCGGCCGCTCTTCCAAAACTCCGTCTGCCGATATGGATCAAAGCATTCAATTATCGACTACGGATTTTGTGATTTAAGTTATCTGCCATTAAAAAAGGCCGTCTGAAAGATTTACTCTTTCAGGCGGCCTTTTTCTATTTAAATCTTGGTGTTAACCGTGTTTGCGCAAGGCTTCCAAGTGCATTTTAACCTGCTTGACTTTCTCTTCGGTAAACAGGTTGGCAATGTTTTTCCAAATACTGTGATAACCATAAGGCCCATGTTGCATTTCGGCTTTTGCCTCTTCCACCGGCCAGCCTTGATAAATGATGCGGTACATTCCGGCAATCAAACCGGTACGGTCTGCGCCATGATAACAATGAATGAGCACTGCGCCGTTTTGCTGTTGTTTTTCAATCAGGTATAGGATTTCCGCAATCTCTTTCGGCTTAATGCTCCATGACAGCAACGGACGGTTTAGCAAGGTTAAACCATACGCCTTCAAATGGTCGTCATCGTTGCGGTCGAAAAAGCGCAGGTTGATCACGCTTTGAATGCCCAGCTTGACAATGGCTTCGCCATCTTCGGCAACAGGCTGCTCGCTGCGGTAAAGCTTGTCGTCGATACGATAAAGGTTGGCATCGTGTTTGACGGGCGTTGCCCAGCGTTCGGACTGAACGGCTTTGCTACCGTTATCCGGCGGCGCGGACGAGCAAGCGATGGGCAAGCCGGAAGCGAGAAGGCACAATAAAAGACGGCGCATAAAATTCCTGTATGAAAATCAATGGGAAAACTAATATCGAAAGATTTTATCAAAACCCGTTCGGATATTCTATCCGCGCAAACCGCGTTACAATAAAGCCTCTTTTTTCAGACGGCCTTTCATCATGACCTGCCTTGCTTGGAACACCACACCCACCCTTGCCGACCTTTGCCGCGCCATCGAACAACATACCGCGCCGCTTTATTTGATTGTCTGCCTGCCTGAAAACCATATTCCCGATTTTCCATTATCGAATCATCCCTCCGAGCTTGAAGGCCGTCTGAACAACCTTCTCGTTCAAGCCATGAAATGCCTTCAGTTCAACAGCGTCAATGTTTTGGAAAACCTATTACCTGATGTGCATCTCTGGCTGGTTCCGCCACACCGCGCCGACCGCATACACGAACATTTCCATCATATCGAATGGCAAACCGAAGCCATACCCCAATCCGCCCCTATTCCTCTGAAACCTTGGTTCAGACGGCCAGAACATCAAACCGCGCCCGAACACGTCCTGATTATCGGCGCAGGCATTGCCGGCGCAGCGACCGCGCGCAAACTGGCGGAGCACGGCGTACGCGTTACGGTTTTGGAGGCCGGTAAAGCGGCGCAGGCAGGCAGCGGCAACCGCCAAGGCTTGCTCTACGCCAAAATCTCGCCACACGATACAGAACAAACCGAGCTGCTGCTGACAGGCTACGGCTACACGCGCCGATTGCTGGATGATTTACTACCTGATTCCGACGTATGGGGCGGCGACGGCGTATTACATTTAAATTTTGATGACGGCGAACGCAAACGCAATCAGGCCTTGGGTTTGCAACACCAGCATAAGCACCTCTACCGCAGTGTATCTGCTGAAGAGGCTACGCACATTGCAGGCATAGACGTATTTTCAGACGGCCTTTACTGGCCGCAAGGCGTATGGCTGAATCCGCCCGCCGTCGTGCATACTTTATTAAATCATCCGCTGATTGAGTTGCACGAACACTCGCCGCTGACTGCCGTATCGCATGACGGCACACAATGGACGGCACACACACCAGACGCGCATTTCAACGCCAGCCATATCGTTTACTGTATGGGCGCGCACTGCCCGACTGCCGCCGACACCAACGTCTCCGCCCTACCTTTCCGCCAAATCCGCGGACAAACCGGCGTTGTACCTGCCAGCCCGTTTTCACAAAAGCTGCGTTGCGCCATTTCCGGAGAAAGTTACATCAGTCCGAGCTGGCAAGGTCGACACTGCTACGGCGCAACATTTGTCCTCAACAGCAACGATGAAACTTGGTATCCGCACGAAGAAACCGAAAACCGCGCCGCCCTGCACCAGCTCAATCCGCCATTGGCACAATCCCTGTTTGAGCAAGATTCGTTTTCAGACAGCCTTCTCGACACACAAGGCCATGCCGCCCTACGTTGCGACAGCCTCGACCACTTGCCCGTTGTCGGCGCGCTCGGCGACATCGCCGCCATGCAGTCCGCCTACGCCAAGCTGGCATTGGACAAAAACTACCGCCTCGACAATATCCCCTGCCCTTACCTGCCCCATGCCTACATCAATACGGCACACGGCACGCGCGGACTGGCGACAGCCCCCATCTGCGCCGCCGCCATTGCAGCCGAAATACTCGGCTTGCCGCATCCGCTATCGCAAAGGCTGAGAACCGCGCTACACCCCAACCGCGCCATCATCCGCGCGATTGTTCGGCAGCAGCCGTTGTTATCCGTTTAAAGATTTCGTTTTAAATAAAAAAGGCCGTCTGAAAGTCATCAAAACTTTCAGACGGCCTTTAGCTATCCGTCAACTGCTTAGAATTTCCATTCCAGCGAGACGGCGTAATTCCGGCCTGGGGCGCGGTAACGATCTAAACCTTTGCCATCGCGGTCAACGCCGTTGGTGGTGCTGTAACTATACAGGCCGCGCAGGGAATCCCAAGTGGTGTATTTGCGGTTGAACACATTATACACGCCTGCACGCAGGGTCAGGTTTTTCACCGGTTTGTAGAAACCGTACATATCGAACACGTAAGCCGATTTGTTCAGCCATGGATAATCCACTACTTTTTCTTGCAAAGGCGTACCCCAACCAGTGTTTTCAAACACGGTATATTGAGCTTCTTTGGCTTTTTTCGCACCCAAATAAGTCAGGCGGGAGAACACACCCCATTTTTCGCTCGGGCTTTCGTAATCGACACCGGCAATCACTTTCAGAGGCTGAGTGGACAACAGGCTGTTGTTGCCTGACAGTTTGCTCTTCGCGTAACCGACAGAACCAAACAATTTCCAGCCTTCAGGTACAAAAGAAACCACTTGACCTAAATTCAGACGGCCTGTCAGCTCAAGACCACGGATTCGGGCCTTGTCGATGTTTTGCATCTGCCATTCCAGTTTTTCGGAATAAGGATTGCTACAAATACCATAATAGTAATTCATCTGAGTACAGCCGACATCGCCACTGGTGGTCAGCTTCTGCTCTTCAGACAAGAAGTTGCGGTAATTGCTTTGATACAGGTTGGCATCCAAAGTACCTTTTTCGCTGCGGCCTTGCAGAGAAAGGGTATGGGTGGTGCTGCGCTCGGCTTTCAGGTTCGGATTAGGCAACCAGGTACCTGAGCCGTGGTTGTAAGTGAAATACACTTCAGACGCATTCGGCACGCGGAAACCGGAAGTTACGTCGTAACCCAAACGCCATGTCTGACTCAGCTGTGCAGCCAAGCCGACAAAACCGCTCCAGCCTTTATAAGTGTTGGCTGCAGGTGGTGTTTTGTCACAAGCATGACACTCGGCATTCAGTTGCTGCGGCGTCATTTTGGTGTAGTCGTAACGGATACCTGCGCGGCTGCTAAACACGTCGTTCCATTGGATTTGATCAGACAGCGAGAAACCGTAGTTGTTGGTTTTCACTGGATGCTGAATCGTGCTGGACGTGCGTAAAATACGGCCGCTGAAGTAGTAGTCGTCGCGGTTTAAGTTTTCAAACTCACGCTGGCTGGCGAAAGTTTTAAACGACAAGCGATGTTGGCCGCCCATTTGCAATGGTTGGCTGTCCATACGCAATGTAATGCGTTTGAAGGTTGTATCCATGCTGCGGTTGTAGATTTCATCCAAATCCTTCTGATTGTAGTTGCGCGTCCAGGTAGAATAATCCATCGGGAACGAGCCTTTGTTGTTAACCGCCGCTACTTTGGTTTTCTGATAATCGAAGTCCGCTTTCAACAACGACAACCAATTCGAATCGGGCGTCCACTCGTAAAACAGGTTGGCATTGCGCCGTCTGTTTACGTCATCGGCTTCGCGCCAAGAAGAAGCGGTCAGGTTATAAGACTCTTCGATCGTGTAATTGTGGCCCTGCTGACCGTTGAGAGATGCGCCGATACGATGGTTGTCGTTGATTTGATAAGCAATCTTACCCAAGAAGCTATGGTATTTGTGTTTGGACGGATCAGGAATACCGCGCGCAGAACCACGGATATTCGCTCCGCTGCCGGCGCCCTCTACCGGGTAACCACGCTCGCCCGCGCTTTCAGTCTCATGGCCGCGACGTTGCGAATACAGCAAAGCGGCATCCACGCGGTCGTTGTTCAAACCGAACCCAAGTGTATTTGTCCATTCGCGGTTGCGGCTGCTGTAACCGTTTTTCATCATCACGCCGAACTGACGCTCAGGCAACAGCAAATCATGACCTTGCAGGGTTTGGTAATTCACGCCGCCACCCAATGCACCGCTGCCGGTATTGAAAGAGTCTGCGCCCTTCACGATTTCGATGTTGCGCACGAGTTCGGGGTCGATAGACAGACGCGAGCTGTTGAAGTTGCCATAACGGGCATACAGCGAGTTTTCTTCGGAATCAGGCAGGTTTACGCCGTCAATGCTGACGCCGACACGGTTGCCTTCCACGCCGCGTACGGCAAAGCCTTTTTGATGGCGGCCACTGTCGCTCAAGCCAACGTCGGTGGAATAACGTACCAAGTCTTTGTTGTCACGTACCATTTCTTGTTGGATACGGCCAAGGTTGACACGTTCCACGGCTGCAGGCGCATTGCGCTGGCCTTTAACGCGGACTTCTTTTATCTCTGCTTTAACGGGTGTGGTTTCGGTTGCAGCTTCATCTGCTGCCAAGACTGGATTGCCGAAAATACTGCCGACCAGCGCGGCAATAGGGAGCATTTTTAATGGTTTCATATTATCAACTCAAGATGTAATGGATTGTTCATCCATCAGTTAATGCATAAAAAATTTCTGATAATCATTAATGATTAATAAGACAGCAACCCGTTCAAACAAAACTTTGTTGTGTAATTAAAGGCCTCTGCAAACATCTACGCCGAGACCTTGTCTGTTTGATTTAATTATTTTTTAGAGTCTGTGCGGCGTCATACCTTCAGGCGCTTCCGCACCTTCCGGCAGACCGAAGGTTTCGCGCAGAATCACTTTATAGAATTCAAAAGCTTCGCGCGCGCCTTGAATGGCTTCCGCCTCGGCTTCGGGAGTCAAGTTCAAAGCGTTCAGATGCTCGACAAAAGCACGCCAGTGTTTGCCGCGGCCGTTCGGATGAGGAGCTAGGTGGCGTGCGCCGAATTCGCCGTTGTATTCGAGTTTTTGAGCGTGTTTGAACAAGAATGCCGCTCCTAAATTAGAACCTTCGGCGCAATACAGCCAGCCGATGGCTTTATTGCCGGTTTCGTGTGGCAATTCTTTGTCAAATTTGTAAGGCTCTTCGCCCAAGTCTTTCAAGTCTTGAGTCACGGCATCGTAACGCGCCATGTATTCAAGCTCTGGAATGGCTTTGTTCAATTCGGCATCTTTATAGATGTGGTCGACAGCCTTGTGGAAAACAGATTGAAGTTTCAAGAATTTGATGTAGTTTTCTTTGCTGGAAAAAGGCTGAACGGACATAACCAAGTTATCAACGCTGTCGTGTGTAACTGTGGTTTGCTCTTTTAAGCGTTTGGCGAAAGTCAGCTCTTGTGTTTCACTCATGATGTTTCCTTTGAATTAAGAGACTAATAGTTTCAGATGGTTTCAGACGGCCTTTATGGTTAAAAATCCGTCTAATTTGAAAAGAATCGTTTTAAAAACAAAGAAGATAATTTTTAGCCTGCTTCGGGTTCGTTGACCGTGTACCTTCCACAAATCTACAAGGATTATCGTGTTTTTAAATATTGAGAATATATCTTATTTTTATCCTAATGGCAATAAACCAAACTAAGACCTATTAATAAAATTTAACGGTCCATAGCAATAACCTTCTAAACTCTTTTCAAACTTTTCAGACGGCCTAAACCTTATTAAGCAGCCGCCATTCAATCAAATATCGACCTAAATTTGGGCTATCCTGCTGTTTTCCTTTATAATGCGACACTCTTTGCACCTTCTTTATCCCCTGCCGAACCATGAAACGGATTCCTGCCTACCATCGCTGGTGGCGCTACAAGTCTTATCTTCCTGATGCGACGCTGCCTGCACATACGGTGGAATGCCCTGATTGCGGCTGCCGTATGGATATTCCGCGCCTGCGTCAGGGACAGGAAGCGCATTGTCCGGTGTGCAACCATGAAATTGTAGAGGTGGAAAACAATCCGTATATCGCGCCGATTGCCTATGCGCTGACAACCTTGATTCTGATGGCGTTCGCGTACAATATGGTGTATATCCGCGTCGATTTGTTCGGCGTAACATCGATTTTGTCGCTGCCGCAAATGATGCGGCTTTTGATTTCGCTGGATTATGGTTTTCTGGCGGAAGTGATGTTTATCCTCACCTTTGGTGCGCCTTTACTGTTTTTGCTGCTCTGCCTGTATGTTTATACGGCTTTGATACGCGAAAAGGCCTACCCTGCGCTGCGCTTTGCGACGCGTGTATTGGTTCGGCTGCGTCATTGGATTATGGTGGATGTGTTTTTTATTTCCACTTTGGTGGCGTATATCAAGCTCTCGTCCGTTGCTACAGTGGAATTCGGCTCGGCGTTTTATCTGATGTTTCCGTTGTCGGTCATGCTGATTCGGACTTCGGTATCGATTCCGCAGCATTGGGTTTATTATAAGATTCACCGTTTAACCGGCGGCCATGCGGTTCAGACGGCCGCTGAAGACAAAATCTGTTGCAGCCGCTGCCTGTATTTCCGCGATAAAGACGAGCAACCTTGCGGCGTATGCGGTGCGGACTTATACCGCCGCCGCCCGAAAAGCCTGAGCATTTCGCTGGCGTTTTTAATGGCGGCATTTATCCTATATTTCCCTGCCAACATCCTGCCGATTATGATTTCGTCCAATCCGACGGCTTTGGAGATCAACACGATTTTCAACGGCATTGTTTATATGTGGGACGACGGCGACCGATTGATTGCCGTGATCATCTTTAGTGCCAGTATTATGGTGCCGGTTTTGAAGATTATTGCGATGGCGGTTTTGATTTATTCCGCATACTTCAAACCCGTGATGAGTGCAGACAAGATGTCGGTTTTGTATCGGATTACCGAATCCATCGGCCGCTGGTCGATGATTGATATTTTTGTGATTATTATTTTGATGAGTTCGTTCCACACCAATATGGCGCGCGTCGTGCCCGGGGGGGCGGCGATTTACTTCTGCCTGGTCGTTATTTTGACCATGCTTTCGGCCTATTATTTCGATCCCCGTCTGATTTGGGACAAGCAACAGCAGCTTTCAGACGGCCTTGATTCTGACCAGACCTTAACACAATGAAAAAACACGATTCTTCACCCAATTACCACGCCCCGGCGCGTGTCAAGAAAACCAATGTCTTCACATCTATCGTGTGGCTGATTCCGCTGATTGCGCTGATTGCCGGCGGCTGGCTTTTGGTTAAAGACATCCGCAACCGCGGCCCTGTCGTTACACTGTTGATGGACAGCGCGGAAGGCATCGAAGTCAACAACACCGTTATTAAAGTGTTGAATGTCGATGTCGGACGCGTTACTCGCATCAAATTGCGCGACGACCAAAAAGGTGTGGAAGTCACGGCCCAACTCAGCGCCGATGCCAAAGACCTTATCCGCAGCGATACCCAATTTTGGGTGGTCAAACCGCGTATCGACCAAAGCGGCGTTACTGGATTGGGAACCTTGCTTTCCGGCTCATATATTGCATTTACACCGGGTAAAAGCCAAGAAACCAAAGATGTATTTGTCGTCCAAGATATTCCTCCGATTGCCGCTATCGGTCAAAGCGGTCTGCGCCTGAATTTGATCGGCAAAAACGACCGCATCCTCAACGTCAGCAGCCCGGTTTTGTATGAAAACTTTATGGTCGGCCAAGTAGAAAGCGCGCATTTCGACCCGTCCGACCAAAGCGTGCATTACACCATTTTCATCCAAAGCCCCAACGACAAACTGATTAATTCCGCCAGCCGTTTTTGGCTGGAAAGCGGCATTAATATCGAAACCACAGGCAGCGGTGTCAAACTCAATTCCGCCCCTCTGCCTGCCCTGCTGTCCGGCGCGATTTCCTTTGACTCTCCTAAAACAAGCGACAGCAAGAACGTCAAAAGCGAAGACAACTTCACGCTTTATGACAGCCGCAGCGAAGTCGCCAACCTGCCTGACGACCGCTCGCTGTATTACACTGCGTTTTTCAAACAATCCGTACGCGGCCTGACTGCCGGTTCGCCTGTCGAATACAAAGGCCTGAATGTCGGCGTGGTTTCCGATGTCCCTTATTTCGACCGCAACGACAGCCTGCATTTGTTTGAAAACGGTTGGATTCCCGTACGTATCCGCATCGAGCCTTCCCGTTTGGAAATCAATGCCGACGAGCAAAGCAAAGAACATTGGAAACAACAATTTCAGACGGCCTTAAACAAAGGCCTGACCGCCACCATCTCCAGCAACAACCTGCTGACCGGCAGCAAAATGATTGAGTTGAACGATCAGCCTTCCGCCTTGCCTAAGCTGCGACCGCATACCGTTTATGCAGGCGATACCGTTATCGCAACCCAAGGCGGCGGTTTGGACGATTTGCAGGCAAAAGTAGCCGACTTGTTAGACAAGTTCAATAACCTGCCATTGGATAAAACCGTTGCCGGCTTGAACGGTTCGCTTGCCGAGCTCAAGTCCACACTCAAATCTGCCAATGCCGCCCTAAGCTCCATCGATAAACTGGTCGGCAAACCGCAGACACAAAACATTCCGAACGAGTTGAACCAAACTCTGAAAGAGTTGCGTCAAACCCTGCAAGGCGTATCGCCTCAATCGCCTATCTACGGCGACGTACAAAATACGCTGCAAAGTTTGGACAAAACCTTAAAAGACGTTCAACCCGTGATTAATACTTTGAAAGAAAAACCCAACGCGCTGATTTTCAACAGCAGCAGCAAAGACCCTATCCCGAAAGGAAGCCGATGATGCGCCTCTTCCCGATTGCCGCCGCCCTGACGCTTGCCGCCTGCGGTACTGCGCAAAGCACACAATATTTCGTTCTGCCCGACAGCCAGTACATCCGACCTGCTGCGCATGGCAACGAAATCGCGGTCAAAGTCAACCTTGCCGAACCGCTTGCCAACGGCGGCCTCGTTTACCAAACCGATGCCTATCATGTGAATCTGGCGAAAAACCACCTTTGGGCGGCGCCGCTCGATGGCGCGTTGGCAGCAAACCTCAGCAACAAGCTCAACCGCCTCAATCCGCATCGCACCTTCGTGCCTGCTTCACGCAGCCAAAGCAGCCAAACCCTGAAAGTCTATATCGAAGCCTTCCAAGGCAGCTATCAGGGACAGACCACCATCAGCGGTTATGCACAATGGCCGGACGGACGCAGCAAACCGTTTAACGCCGTCACGCCGCAACAAGGCGATGGCTATACCGCCATGCTCGAATCGTTGGAAAACGGTTTGTCACAGGTTGCCGATACGATTGCCTATTAAACCAAAAGGCCGTCTGAAAAACTTTCAGACGGCCTTTTTCATGTTTCAAACATTCATTACAACGCGCGGTCAAAATACAAAGCCACGCCGGAACACTCGCTCATCGCCAACAAATAATCCATCAACTTTTGCGGCCATTGAATACCGCGCACAACGGTCAGGTTGCGCAAAATAGGGAAAGTCAGGATATCTTCAAAACTGATTTCACCGCCCAAGCCCTCGCCTTCGCACACCAGCGCTTCCAGCTCTGCCAAGTCTTGATGCAGACGCTCCAGATATTGTACCGTTTTATTCAGATTAGTATCGAAATTGCCGATACTTTTCTCTTTTTTATCGATAAAGTATTTTTTCGCTTCATCGGTCTCAAATTCAGGCAAGCCGATTTTGACCATGCGCGGCTGTACCAATTTGTTATTGTATTCGCCCACTTTATCCAACCAAGCCTGAACTTCTGGACGAACTTCTTCTTTCAGACGGCCTTGATCGATGTAACGGACAATATCCAAACTTTCGCCCATAAACGAACCGTCTTCTTTTTGCAAAATCGGCACTTGTTTTGAGCCAATCATGCCAATAGGCGTAGCTTCGTCATCATTTGCCAAGACAACTTCTTCCACCGCCACATCACGCAAGCCGAAAATCATCCGCGCACGGACGCAAAACGGGCAATGGTCGTAAATATACAGTTTCATCGAAATGCTCCTTAAAATTTCAAAACGGTTAACCATAACACCCAAGGCTGTCTGAAACAAGGCTTCCTGAAACATAGTGCCACATTCGCATACAAATCTAGGGCTGTCGGCAATAAACTGTTACAATGGCAACGTTTTTATCAAAAAGAAAAAACGCACGCCATGACCATTATTCGCCAAACGCCCCAAACATCGAGTGCAACGCTGGAAGGCCTCCTCGCTTGGTTCGACGGCTATGTTGCCGCGCTGCCCGATTCCGATAAAAACCTGATTCAGACGGCCTTTGACTTAGCTAAAGAACATTATCCTGCCGATGCCCTAACGACTTACGGCGAGCCATTGCTGGAACATTTCCTCGGCTCGATGCAAATCGTCAGCGAACTCGACCTCTTGCCCGATGCCGTGGCCGCTACGATTTTGTCCGATATTGGCAAATACGTTCCCACATGGCAAGAATTGGTTGCCGAACGCTGCAACAGCACCGTTTGCGAGCTGGTCAAAGGCGTGGACGAAGTACAAAAATTGACCCAATTCGCACGCGTGGACAGCCTTGCCACGCAGGAAGAGCGCGCCCAACAAGCCGAAACCATGCGTAAAATGCTGTTGGCGATGGTTACCGACATCCGCGTCGTCCTGATCAAACTGGCGATGCGCACACGCACCCTCCAATTCTTAAGCAACGTTCCCGACAATCCTGAAAAACGCGCCGTTGCCAAAGAAACCCTCGACATTTTTGCCCCGCTCGCCAACCGCTTGGGCGTGTGGCAACTCAAATGGCAGCTCGAAGATTTGGGCTTCCGTCATCAAGAACCGGAAAAATACCGCGAAATCGCCCTGCTTTTGGACGAAAAACGCACTGAGCGCCTCGAATACATCGAAAACTTCCTCAATATCCTGCGTACGGAACTGAAAAAATACAATATTCATTTTGAAGTTGCCGGAAGACCGAAGCACATCTACTCCATTTACAAAAAAATGGTGAAGAAAAAGCTCACTTTCGACGGCTTGTTTGATATCCGCGCCGTACGGATTTTGGTGGACACCATTCCCGAGTGTTATACCACCTTGGGCATTGTCCACAGCCTTTGGCAGCCGATTCCGGGCGAGTTCGACGACTATATTGCCAACCCGAAAGGCAACGGCTATAAAAGTTTGCACACCGTCATCGTCGGCCCGGAAGACAAAGGCGTGGAAGTCCAAATACGTACCTTCGATATGCACCAATTCAACGAATTCGGTGTTGCCGCCCACTGGCGTTATAAAGAAGGTGGTAAGGGTGATTCCGCCTACGAACAGAAAATCGCCTGGTTGCGCCAACTCTTGGACTGGCGCGAAAACATGGCCGAAAGCGGCAAAGAAGACCTTGCCGCCGCCTTTAAAACCGAGCTGTTTAACGATACGATTTATGTTTTGACCCCGCACGGCAAAGTCCTCTCCCTGCCTACGGGCGCCACCCCCATCGACTTTGCCTATGCCCTGCACAGCAGCGTGGGCGACCGTTGTCGCGGTGCAAAAGTCGAAGGACAAATCGTACCACTGTCAACGCCGTTGGAAAACGGACAACGCGTTGAAATCATTACCGCCAAAGAGGGAAATCCTTCCGTCAACTGGCTCTACGAAGGCTGGGTCAAATCCAACCGCGCCATCAGCAAAATCCGTGCCTATATCCGCCAGCAAAACGCAGATACCGTGCGCGAAGAAGGCCGCGCCCAGTTGGACAAACAGTTGTCAAAAATCTTCCCCAAACCCAATCTGCAAGCATTGGCGGAAAAACTCGGCTTCAAAAAAACCGACGAACTCTATACGGCCATCGGTCAGGGCGAAGTTTCCAACCGCGCCATCCACAAAGCCTGCGGCGCGCTGAATGAACCGCCTCCCGTCCCGATTGATGAAACCAATATCGTCAAGCAGTCCAAAATCAAAAAAGGCGGCAAAAATGGCATTTTGATTGACGGCGAAGACGGCCTGATGACCACGCTTGCCAAATGCTGCAAACCAGCACCTCCTGACGACATTATCGGTTTCGTTACACGCGACCGCGGTATTTCCGTCCATCGCTACACCTGCCCTTCTTTCCGTCACCTTGCCGAGCAGGCTCCGGAAAAAGTGTTAAATGCAAGCTGGGCAGCCTTGCAAGAAGGACAAGTGTTTGCCGTCGATGTTGAAATCCGCGCTCAAGACCGCTCCGGTTTGCTGCGCGATGTTTCGGATGCGCTGGCACGTCATAAACTCAACGTTACCGCGGTGCAAACCCAATCACGCGATTTGGAAGCCAGCATGCGCTTTACCCTTGAAGTCCGCCAAGTCAACGACCTGCCGCGCGTATTAGCCAGTCTGGGCGACATCAAAGGCGTTTTAAGCGTAACGCGCTTATAATTCCCATTCCCCCATCTAAAGGCCGTCTGAAAGTATTGCTTTCAGACGGCCTTTCACACATCAGCTGCCAATATATAACCTACGCTTCTATCCTTACAATCAGCCGTTATTTCCTGTCCGCCATATTCTCAGGCAAACTCGCCATCCGTATGATAAAGAAAGATATTTTTATTCTTATATTAACCTTAAGGAAACTTCATGGATACACGAGACCTGTTCCCTCATGAAATTTTGCAGGACGCCATCGGCAAGAGTTGCGCCAAATCTGAATTCAGCATCAAAATGTTGGTGATTTTGAGTTTCTTAGGCGGCGGTTATGTCGGCTTCGGCTATCTTGCCTGCCTGCGCGTCATCAGCGGCATTCCAGCCGAATGGAACGGCCTGGCCGCCCTTTTGGGCGCATCCGTGTTCCCTATCGCACTGATTTGTATCTTAATCGGCGGCGGCGAGTTGGCAACAGGCAATATGATGATTATGGCTTTGGGCAGATTGACCGGCCGCGTCAGCACCCACAAACTGGTGCGCAACTGGCTGATTGTCAGCTTGGGCAATCTGGCAGGCGCCGTTGCCATGGCCTATTTTCTCGGCCACTACGTCGGCCTTGCCGAAGGGCCGGCCGCAGCGAAAACCATTGCCATTGCCGAAGCCAAAGTCAATATGGACTTCGGCCGCGCATTCGTTTCTGCCATCGCATGTAACTGGATGGTGTGTATGGGCATCTGGTTTTACTTCGGCGCACGCCATACTTCAGGACGAATCTTAGCCATGTGGTTCCCGGTTATGATCTTCGTATTAATCGGCTTTCAACATTTTGTTGCCAATATGTTCATCATTCCGGCCGGCATTTGGGCGGGCGCAAACGTCAGCTGGGGTCAATTTTTCTATAACATGATTCCCGTTTTCTTAGGCAACGTCCTGGGCGGGTCATCCTTTGTCGCAGCCTCTTATCTCTTTGCTTACAAACACTTACTAAAAGACGATTTTTCTATTTAATGTAGTCTTTTTTTCTAAAAACCCCGTATCTGCCCGACACAGATACGGGGTTTCTGCACAGGGCCGTCTGAAAGTCCAAGTCGTTTAATTACTTTTTCTCTTTAATCCCCAAAAAACATCAGGAAAGATAGTTTCACACACTTTCCTTCGTCATCATCGGTAAAAATTTATATATTTTTATGTTTTTAAATGACTTAGCCAAAAGGCGGCATCAATTTCGAATAAAGGCTGAGTTCTTCGCTTTGCAAAAGCGACTTTTTGCGGTATGCTGGTTTAAATTATTTACAATTTAATGCATTAAGATTTCGTATTTTATTGTATTTGAAAATAATTTATCCTGACTCTCTCGTGAAAAACAGGATTTTTAAGCTGTATTTTTATTAGAAAAAAGTTTGGGTATGAATTGCTTGCAATTTCAAACCCGTTTTAAAAGTTAGATGAGGAATAAGTACATGAACCCCATGTATATCACTTTCGCGATCTATTTGGTCGCCGTATTACTGATCGGCCTCGCCGCCTATTTTTCAACACGAAACTTCGACGACTACATTCTCGGCGGCCGCAGCTTAGGTCCGTTCGTGACCGCGATGTCTGCCGGTGCTTCCGATATGTCAGGTTGGCTTTTGATGGGTTTGCCAGGTGCCATTTACCTGAGCGGTTTGAATGAAGCTTGGATTGCCATTGGTCTGATTGTGGGTGCATACCTCAACTGGCTCTTGGTTGCAGGCCGTTTGCGCGTGCATACCGAATACGCCAACAACGCACTGACGCTTCCTGATTACTTCTTCCACCGCTTCGGTGCCGGCGGTCACTTGATGAAAGTGGTTTCTGCACTGATTATCTTGTTCTTCTTCACTATTTACTGTGCTTCAGGCATCGTAGCCGGTGCTACCCTGTTCCAAAGCCTGTTCCACGGTATGTCTTACACTCAAGCCATGTGGTTGGGTGCCGGCGCGACCATCGCCTACACTTTCTTGGGCGGTTTCTTAGCCGTAAGCTGGACCGATACCCTGCAAGCTTCTTTGATGATTTTTGCATTGGTACTGACTCCTGTAATGGTGTACTTGGGTTTGGGCGGTGCAGATCAAATGAACGCTGCCATCCAACAAGTTGCCGCTTCTACCGGTAAAGAATACGGCAGTCTGTTTGCCGGTACTACTTTCATCGGCATTATCTCTACCGCTGCTTGGGGCTTAGGCTATTTCGGCCAACCACACATTTTGGCCCGTTTCATGGCTGCCGAAAGCGCTAAATCTCTGGTTTCTGCACGCCGTATCGGTATGACTTGGATGATTCTGTGTATGGCCGGTGCCGTGGCTGTCGGCTATTTCGGCATCGCTTACTTCGGCGCCAACCCTGCCCACGTTGATGAAATGAACGGCAACCACGAACGTATCTTCATCGCTTTGGCTACCCTGCTCTTCAACCCTTGGATTGCCGGTATCATCTTGAGCGCGATTCTTGCTGCTGTAATGTCTACCCTGTCTTGCCAATTGTTGGTTTGCTCCAGCGCGATTACCGAAGACTTCTATAAAGGCTTCCTGCGTAAAAACGCCCAACAAGCTGAATTGGTATGGATTGGCCGCGTAATGGTATTGGCTATCGCCGTGATTTCCATCCTGATTGCTTCTGACCCTGAAAGCAAAGTATTGGGCTTGGTAGCTTACGCATGGGCCGGCTTTGGTGCTGCATTCGGTCCGGTTGTTATCCTGTCTGTTCTGTGGAAACGCATTACTGCCTACGGCGCACTCTCCGGCATGATTGCAGGTGCACTGACTGTAGTAGTTTGGGCCGAGTGGATCAAAAAACCTGCTTTGGCTGCACAAGAAACAGGTTTCGCTACTGTCTATGAAATCGTTCCTGGCTTTATCATTTGCACACTCGTGATTGTTTTGGTGTCCCTGATCGACAAAAAACCTTCACGCGAATTGCAAGAACGCTTTGAAAAAGCAGACGCAGAATACCGCGCCTCTAAATAAGACGTTTTCAGACGGCCTGCATGATTCCGTGCAGGCCGTCTTTACGACATAAACTGTTTCAAAATAATCTGAGCCTTATCAGAAAAAACAGCAATTTATGCGGATGCATCTTGTATCCGCATCATAATTTTATTACGATATTACTATCCTTCAGAATGCTTGTTTTAGCAGTCTTAATTCAGGCCGTCTGAAATCATGAAAAAACCTTTGGAGAACATAAATAATGTTTAACTTCGCTTTTCCAACACAAACTCCTCTGCGTCAAGCTGTAACTGATGCCTACCGCCGCGACGAAATCGAGGCCGTTCAGGATATGTTGCAACGTGCACAGATGACCGACGAAGAGCGCAATGCCGCCTCCGAGCTTGCCCGTCGTTTGGTTACCCAAGTCCGTGCCAGCCGCACCAAAGCAAGCGGTGTAGATGCCTTGATGCACGAGTTCTCTCTCTCCAGTGAAGAAGGTGTTGCACTGATGTGTCTGGCCGAAGCCCTGCTGCGTATTCCGGACAATGCAACCCGCGACCGCCTGATTGCCGACAAAATCTCCGAAGGCAACTGGAAAAGCCACTTGAACAACAGCCCTTCCCTCTTTGTTAACGCGGCTGCATGGGGTCTGTTGATTACCGGCAAACTGACCGCGACAAACGATAAACAGATGAGTTCCGCATTGAGCCGTCTGATCAGCAAAGGTGGCGCGCCTCTGATCCGTCAAGGTGTGAACTACGCAATGCGCCTGTTGGGCAAACAGTTCGTAACCGGCCAAACCATTGAAGAAGCGCTGCAAAACGGTAAAGAGCGCGAGAAAATGGGTTACCGCTTCTCTTTCGATATGTTGGGTGAAGCCGCATACACCGAAGAAGATGCCAACCGCTACTACAACGACTACGTTCAAGCCATTCACGCCATCGGTAAAGATGCCGCAGGCCAAGGCGTTTACGAAGGCAACGGTATCTCCGTTAAACTTTCCGCCATCCACCCACGCTACTCACGCGCCCAACACGAACGCGTGATGAGCGAACTGTTGCCGCGCCTGAAAGAATTGTTCCTTTTGGGTAAAAAATACGATATCGGTATCAACATCGACGCCGAAGAAGCCAACCGTCTCGAATTGTCTTTGGACTTGATGGAAGCTTTGGTTTCCGATCCTGACTTGGCCGGTTACAAAGGTATCGGTTTCGTTGTTCAAGCCTACCAAAAACGTTGCCCGTTCGTTATCGACTATCTGATCGACCTGGCCCGCCGCAACAACCAAAAACTGATGATCCGTTTGGTTAAAGGCGCATACTGGGACAGCGAAGTGAAATGGGCTCAAGTAGACGGCATGGAAGGCTATCCGACTTACACCCGTAAAGTCCACACCGACATCTCCTACCTCGCCTGCGCACGCAAACTCTTGGATGCACAAGATGCCGTGTTCCCACAATTTGCCACCCACAACGCCTACACTTTGGGCGCAATCTACCAAATGGGTAAAGGCAAAGACTTCGAACACCAATGTCTGCACGGCATGGGCGAAACCCTGTACGACCAAGTAGTCGGCCCGCAAAACTTAGGTCGCCGCGTACGCGTGTATGCCCCGGTCGGCACACACGAAACCCTGCTTGCCTACTTGGTACGCCGTCTGTTGGAAAACGGTGCGAACTCTTCTTTCGTGAACCAAATCGTTGACGAAAACATCAGCATCGACCGCCTGATTAAGAGCCCGTTCGACACCATCGCCGAACAAGGCATCCACCTGCATCCGGCATTGCCTCTGCCGCGCGATTTGTATGGCAAAGGCCGTCTGAACTCCCAAGGCGTCGATTTCAGCAACGAAAACGTATTGCAAAATCTGCAAGAAAAACTCAACCAAGCTTCTTCCGAAGACTTCCACGCCGCGTCTATCGTCAATGGCGAAGCGCGTAATGTAGGCGAAGCGCAACCCGTCCGCAACCCTGCAGACCACAACGATGTTGTCGGCACTGTCAGCTTTGCCGATGCGGCATTGGCTCAAGAAGCTATTGGTGCAGCCGTTGCCGCCCTGCCGGAGTGGAGCGCCAAACCTGCTTCAGAACGCGCCGACTGCCTGCGCCGTTTTGCCGATTTGTTGGAACAACACACGCCTGCATTGATGATGCTGGCCGTCCGTGAAGCCGGTAAAACCTTGAACAACGCCGTTGCCGAAGTACGCGAAGCCGTTGACTTCTGCCGCTACTATGCCAACGAAGCTGAAAACACCCTGCCTAAAGATGCCAAAGCGGTTGGCGCAATCGTTGCCATCAGCCCATGGAACTTCCCATTGGCCATCTTTACCGGCGAAGTGGTTTCTGCATTGGCAGCCGGTAACACTGTTATCGCCAAACCTGCCGAACAAACCAGCCTGATTGCTACTTACGCCGTTTCCTTGATGCATCAAGCCGGTATTCCGACTTCTGCGCTGCAACTCGTACTCGGCGCAGGCGATGTCGGCTCCGCCCTGACCGGCGATGCCCGCATCGGCGGCGTGATCTTCACCGGTTCTACCGAAGTAGCGCGCCTGATTAACAAAGCCCTGTCCAAACGCGACGACAGCCCTGTCCTGATTGCCGAGACCGGCGGTCAAAACGCGATGATCGTGGACTCTACCGCCCTGCCGGAACAAGTCTGCCTCGACGTATTGAATTCTGCCTTCGACAGCGCGGGCCAACGTTGTTCCGCCCTGCGTATCTTGTGTGTTCAAGAAGATGTTGCCGATAAAATGATCAACATCATCAAAGGTGCAATGGACGAGCTGGTTGTCGGCAAACCGATCCAACTGACCACAGACATCGGCCCTGTCATCGATGCTGAAGCCCAACAAAACCTGTTGGCCCACATCAATAAAATGAAAGGCGTAGCAAAGGCTTACCACGAAATCAAAACTGCCACCGACGTTGATGACAACAACTCTACCTTCGTTCGTCCAATCCTGTTTGAATTGAATAACCTGAACGAGTTGCAACGCGAAGTGTTCGGTCCTGTACTGCACGTTGTCCGCTACCGCGCCAGCGAATTGGATCAACTCATCGACCAAATCAACGCCAAAGGCTATGCTCTGACCAGCGGTGTACACAGCCGTATCGAAGGCACTGTCGACCATATCCGCGACCGCATCGAAGCCGGTAACATCTACGTTAACCGCAACATCGTTGGTGCTGTTGTCGGCGTACAACCTTTCGGCGGTCACGGCTTGTCTGGTACCGGTCCAAAAGCAGGCGGTTCATTCTATCTGCAACGCCTGATTCGTACTCCTGAATGGGTTGCCCCAACCCTCAGCCGCATCGGCCAAGCAGACGAAGACGCACTCAAACGTTTGGAAACCCTGGTTCACAAACTGCCGTTTAACGCAGAAGAGAAAAAAGCCGCAGCCGCAGCTTTGGGTCACGCACGCGTCCGTACCCTGCGCAAAGCCGAAACCGTATTGGTCGGCCCGACCGGCGAACGCAACTCATTGAGCTGGCGCTCTCCAAAACGTGTTTGGGTACATGGCGGCAATCTGCTGCAAGCCTTCTCTGCCCTGACCGAGCTGGCAGCCGCAGGCATTCAAACCGTTGTTGAGCCTAACAGCCCGTTGGCTTCCTACTCAGCCGATTTGGACGGTTTGTTGCAAGTCAATGCCAAACCTGAAAACGCAGGCATCAGCCATGTTGCCGCTATCGAGCCTTTGAGCAGCGAGCGCAAACAAGAGTTGGCCGGCCGCGACGGTGCGCTCATCCGCATTCTGCCTTCCGAACAAGGTCTGGACATTCTGCAAGTATTTGAAGAAATCTCTTGCAGTATCAATACTACCGCTGCCGGTGGTAACGCCAGCCTGATGGCAGTTGCCGACTAATCGTAGCCAAATCAAAGGCCGTCTGAAATTCAGACGGCCTTTTTTATGTTTTTTTATTTACATTTTTGCCGGATATTCGCACAAATCGTTAATTAGGCATTTACTGCATTGCGGTTTCAAAGCCTTACACGTATAGCGGCCATGCAAAATCAACCAGTGATGGGCATCCATCAAAAATTCTTTGGGAATAAAGCGCATCAGCTTGTCTTCAACTTCACGCACATCCTTGCCCGGCGCGATTTTGGTGCGGTTGGCCACACGGAAAATATGGGTATCGACCGCCATAACAGGTTGCCCGAATGCAGTGTTCAACACCACATTGGCAGTTTTGCGGCCAACACCGGGCAAAGATTCCAAAGCCTCTCGGTCAGCAGGTACTTCGCCGTTGTATTTCTCCAGCAAAATACGGCAAGTCTGCATGATGTGTTTGGATTTGGTTTTATAAAGGCCTATGGTTTTGGTGTATTCCATTACGCCGTCCAGTCCCAAATCCAACATGGCTTGCGGCGTATTGGCAACGGGAAAGAGTTTGGCAGTCGCTTTGTTCACGCCGACATCAGTTGCTTGTGCAGACAATAAAACGGCAATCAGCAGCTCAAACGGCGAGCTGAAATTCAACTCGGTAGTCGGATGAGGATTGGCAGCGCGGAAACGCTCGAAAATTTCTTGGCGGATTTGTTTGTTCATTGTTTAGATTATTTTTTTATTGGCGCAGCAATTATAGTGAAATCATGCTGATACGGCTACTTCAAGTAAAGCAAGGCCGTCTGAAATTGTTTTCAGACGACCTTGTTTTATAAAAGCATTGCTATTTTAAATGCGGTTTACTTCTTACTCAAAGTCAACCCTGTCCAGCCAAACACCAGCGTCAGAGCCAAACTCAAGTAGCAGAAGAAGGCATAAGGCAGGTATTCCCAAACAGGCACACCCAAGGCATGGCTGATAAATACGCCGCAGACGCTCCAAGGCACCAACGGGTTGATGACCGTACCCGCATCTTCAAGCGTACGGGCAAGGTTGCGCGAATGCAGGCCGAGTTTGTCATATACCGGCTTAAAGGTTTCGCCGGAAAGCAGGATACTTAAATATTGCTCGCCAATCAGGAAGTTAACACCAACCGATGTCATGGCCACGCTGAAAGTAGCGCGTCCGGCATTGGTCAGGAACGCACGAATGGCTTCCAACAAAGACGGAATCACACCGATGCTAAACAACAGGCCGCCCAAGCTCATGCCGAGTATCACAATAGTTTGCGTAAAGAACATGCTTTCCAAGCCGCCGCGAGAAATCAAACGGGCAATGTCTTTAAATGCTTCGCCTTCGAGTTTGTATCCGCCGTAAAACCACGCGCCTAGCTGTTTCAAATCAGGCGTACTGTGGAAGTAAGTGACAATCAGCGCCACCACAACGGTAAACAACATGGCCACAATGGCATTGACGCGCATCAGGGCGAGGACAACCAGCAAGGCAAACGGAATCAGCGAATAGGCATGCACCAAACCGGTTGCTTCCAATTGCGCGCGGAAAGCTTCGACGCTGTTCATATCATGCGCGGCAACATTAGGCAAGAGCCACAACATCAATGCTGCACTGATCAACCACGCAGGCACAGTGGTGTACATCATGTTTTTGATGTGTTCGAACAAATCAATGCCGACAATCGAAGCGGAAATACCGGTCGTATCGGAAAGCGGCGACATTTTATCGCCAAAGAACGCACCCGACACAATCGCACCTGCCGTCATCGCCATATCGGCATGAAACGCAGCCGCCATACCCATAAATGCCACGCCGACAGTTGCACAAGTCGTCAAACTACTGCCGATGGAAATACCGATGACCGAGCAAAGCGCAAACGCCGAGAAATAAAAATAAGTCGGCGAAATCAATCCGAAACCGTAATACATCAGCGTCGGAATCGCACCACTCATCATCAGCGCACTGACCATCAGGCCGATAAAGAAGAACAGATAAATCGCGCCCATGCCCTGCCCGACCGCGCCTATCATACCGTTTTGCATATCTTGATATTTCAAGCCGCGCATCAAACCGTACAACAGCAAGACCACAATCGCCGTCACAATCGACATATGCGGCAGCCATTCAAGCGAAATAATCGTATAACCCATTGCTGCCACCAAAGCTAAGGCCACCGCAATGGCCTCAAAGCGCGGCATATTAAGTAAGGATTTGAAAGCAAACATTGTTCTTTGCCTTTTTAATAAGTACTTAACAGATTTTAGCATAACAGGCCGTCTGAAACCCGATTCTCAGACGGCCTGCCTGTTATTTTATAAAAACAGCTCCAGTAAAACTGCGACACTTTCTTTAAAATATATTAAATTATTAACATTAAATACTTTTAAATTAGAATAAATGAAATTTTATTGCTTTTTAAAACGTCCATCATGCAAAAATGCCACCACTTGCTCGACCGTTTTACGGTTAAACAACATACCGCTATGGCTGACAGGCAAAACGACATGATCACGCATATTCGGACAATGCGTTTCGCTGACCAAAACCGTACCATCATGTTCACCATGCAAACCTAAAACACGGCCCAGCCCATACGGTTTATTGCCGGCGATACTGCCCAACTCAACGCATTCTGGCAATTCAGGCATACTGCCGTCCAAAGCGCCTTTATACGAGCCGCCCAATACCGGCTTTTGCAAACCCAAATTGAGCACACGTTGCGCAGCCCGGCTGCCTTGGTGCGGCGTACCCATAGTAACGATACGGCCGCTGACTTTATTCGGATATGCAGCCGCAAAATTGCGTAAGACCAACCCGCCCAAACTATGGCCGACAAAGTGCAGTGTTTCATCAGCATGGTTCTCATCAATCCATCGCGCCAAATCTTCAACATGTCGGTTCATCGAATGCAAAACACTGTAATAATCGAACAGCGCAACTTCAAAACCTTCTTGTTCCAGCAAATACTCCAGCGGTTTCATTACCCATGAATGCATGTGCAAGCCATGCAGCAAAATGATTTTGGCCATTTTTTCCTCCTGTCATTTAAATCATTATGCCACAAAGTAAAAAGGCCGTCTGAAATCCAATAAGGTTTCAGACGGCCTTTTATCATGATGAATTATTCGTCAGCTTTAGAGCCTTTAATCGCAAAAAAGACGATGTATGCATAACAAATCACTGATACAACGAAAGAAACTAGCAAGTTATAAGTATCTGCTACCCAGCCATGTGCTAAAGGAACAAACGCACCACCAACAATCGCAGTACACAATACGCCGGAAGCTTTACTGGTGAATCGACCCAGCCCTTTGGTTGCCAAAGAGAAAATCGTTGGGAACATGATCGAGTTGAAGAAACCGATAGCCAACAATGCCCACATTGCAATATTTGGGTTACCTTTACCCGCCATTATAGCAATGATCAACAGAGTTGCTGCTGCTGTAGCATTGAATGCTAAATAGCGGTTGGGAACAATTTTTGTCATTACAAAAGAACCCAAGAAACGACCAAGCATCGCACCACCCCAGTAGACCATCAGATAATTTGCAGCAGATGAATGATCTAAACCTTGCAAAAAACCCAAAACATTAACCATCAATGCGCCGATAGATACTTCTGCACCAACATAGCAGAAAATACCGGCCACACCGAAAACCAAATGACGGTATTGCCATACGTTGAGTTTGCCATCATGATTGTGTTCGCTCTCTTCTTCGGCAATTTTACGTGCATCAGGCAGACGAATCATTTTGACAAATACTGCCAAAATAATCAGCAGACCGGCCAAACCCAAATATGGAATCTGAACGGAAGAAATTTGCTCGGCTTTATTAGCTACTTTTGTTGCATCAGACAAAATCAATAATGAGCCAACATATGGAGCAACAGTTGTACCTACAGAGTTAAATGCCTGAACTATAGTTAAAGTCGCAGACTCTTTACCTGGTTTTGCCAATAAAGTTACATATGGATTACCGGCCACTTGCAACAAAGTTATACCAGAAGCCAAAATAAACAGCGCACCCAAGAAAGTAGGATAAGAATGGCTGCCGGCGGCAGGATAGAACAACAGACAACCGATGGCAGCTAATGCAAAGCCTCCAATTACACCATTTTTATAGCCGATTTTACTGACCAAATAGCCCATCGGCATCGACATAACACCATAAGCAGTAAAGAAGCAGAACTGAACCAGCATCGCCTGAAAATTGGTTAGCGTGAAAATTTTCTGCAGATGCGGAATCAAAATATCGTTCATGCAGGTAATGAAACCCATCATGAAAAAGAGTGTGGTTAGGACAACCAGCGCAGGAGTATGATTTTGTTGTGAATGCGCAGACATGATTTGCCTTTCGTTTTGTTAAGACTCGCTAAAAGATGAGCTTAAATCAGTTCATTAAACTTAACACCCATTAACAGCCGCCCGTATCATACTGATAATCCGTTACTTTGAAAACTATTTTCTAACAGCCGACTACATTATCCTTCAGCCGTTTAATTTTAAAAATTTAAATAATATTGGATTTATCTTTTATTAGATTAAAAAATAAAGGCATAATCCTCTTATTAAGCCTATTATTTCTTTTTTACAATATCACTTGATGTAACTCAAAATATGCCCTCTCTTTACGCTTACCTTGCCCTGATTGCTTCTGCCTTCACTTCAGCCACACTACTTCCGGGTACATCCGAGGCGGCATACGCCGCATTTGTGTACCAATATCCGCAACATGCCCTCGGCGCATGTTTGTGTGCCGGTTTGGCGAATGGCTTGGGCAGTATGGTTTCTTATTACATGGGCAGAATGTTTCCGGCCAAGAAAAGGCCGTCTGAAAAAGTATTGGCGCGTATACAAAGATGGGGGATTTGGTCGCTATTATTTGCATGGCTGCCGATTATCGGCGATGCCCTCCCCCTTGCCGCAGGCTGGCTCAGGCTCAATGCTTTGCATTGCGCCATCATTCTGATTGCAGGCAAACTGCTGCGCTATGCCATGATTTATTGGGGAATGAACGCAGTTGCCGGATAAGTTTCCACAGTCAAAAATAAAGGCCGTCTGAACGATTCAGACGGCCTTTGCCTTTAATTCGACAATTACAACACTTTTACAATGCTCTCGCATAAATAATCGATGTTGTCATCGGTAATGCCTGCAACATTAATGCGGCCGGAGCGGACGGCATAAATGGCAAACTCGTTTTTCAAACGGTCGACTTGTTCGGGAGTCAAGCCGCTGAAAGAGAACATACCGTTTTGTTCGATAATGAAATCAAAGTCTTGGGTTGCACCTTTGGCTTTGAGCAACTCAACAAATTTTTGGCGCATGGCTTTGATGCGGCCGCGCATTTCATCGAGTTCGGCAATCCATTGTGCTTTCAAATCATCATTTTTCAACACCAGCGCAATGGTGTTCGCGCCGTGTGAAGCCGGGTTGGAATACAAGGTACGGATGATGGTTTTGACTTGGCTGTGGGCGCGGGCTGCTGTTTCTTCATCTTCGGCCACCAAAGTGAACGCACCGACGCGCTCGTTGTACATACCGAAGTTTTTAGAATAAGAACTGGCAATCAGCAATTCTGTATTGTGTTTCAAGAACACGCGCAAGCCATAGGCATCTTCTTCCAAACCATTACCGAAGCCTTGGTAGGCAAAGTCAAACAGTGGCAACCAGCCTTTTTCAGCAGAAAGTTTTGCCAAAGTTTCCCATTGTTCGGGCGTAGGGTCGATGCCGGTAGGATTGTGGCAGCAGCCGTGCAGCAGGACAATGTCGCCTTTTTGCGCTTGGCTCAAGTCTTCAATCATGCCGTCCCAATCCAAACCGTGTTTGGCGGCATCATAGTAACGATATGGTTTGTCTTGGATACCGACCGCTTTGGCGATGGCGTTGTGGTTTGGCCAAGTCGGATTGGAAATCCAGATAGTTTGCGCGTTCAACTGACGTTTGGCAAACTCGGCCGCAATACGCAATGCGCCTGTACCGCCAAGGCTTTGCGCTGTTTTGGCGCGACGGCTGGCGATAATTTCGTGGTCTTTGCCAAACAGCAGAATTTGGGTTTGCTCGTTGTAATCGGCAACGCCGTCGATGGTCAGGTAATTTTTAGTTGTCTCGCTTTCCAGCAGGCGTTTTTCAGCCTCTTTGACGGCTTTGACAATAGGCGTTGCGCCGGATGCGTCTTTGTACACGCCGATGCCGAGATTGACTTTTTCGGGACGGGTTTCGGCTTTAAACGCTTCACCCAAACCTAAAATCGGATCAGCAGGAGCTGCTTCGATATGCTTGAAGAACATGATTTTTCTCTTTACAAGTAGTAAAACGGTTGAAAAAATACAAATTTATGTAATTTTACGCCGTTTCAGGCCGTCTGAAAACGGATTATTACAGGGTTTTAACGCAAGATTGCCAACAAATCCAAAGGCGTGGCAATACGGAAATCGGCAAGCCAGTTTTCGGTTTGGTCTTCGGCGGAAATATAGCCCCAATCGGCAAGCACGGTTGTCATCCCGGCATTCTTGCCTGCCTGCATATCGCGCTCGGCATCGCCGACATAAAAGCATCGCTGCGCTTCGACACCCATCTGTTCGCACGCATAAAACATAGGCTTCACGCTGGGCTTGGGTTCATCGCAAGTATCGCCGCTGACAATGACGGCAGGAGGCACGGTAAACCCGAGCTTAGGCACGAGGACATCGGTAAAACGCATGGGCTTATTGGTAATAATGCCCCATTGGATACCGCGTTGAACTAAGGCTTCCAGCATTTCGTTTACACCGTCGAACAAGATGGTTTGATCGACATAACAGCGGCTGTATTCATCCAAAAATTCTTTGCGCCATTGCATATAGTCCGGATGCTCGGGCGTAATGCCTGCACCGAGTTTGAGCAAACCGCTCGCACCGTGGCTGGCCTGCGGACGGATTTCATCCATGCTTTTTTCAGGCAAACCGTGTCGGCGCAATACCGTGTTGAGCGCGCCACCCAAATCAAGTGCGGTATCGGCAAGCGTGCCGTCAAGGTCGAATAATACGGCTTGGGTCATAAGTGTTCCTTTGATGATTTTAGAAGGCCGTCTGAACAATCCAACAAGTTTCAGACGGCCTGAATATGGTTAATGGTGATGATAAATTTTTAAACATCTAAACCGCATTGCTTTAATTTTTTACGCGCAATGCTTTTCTGTTCTTCTGTGAACAACGGCGACCATCGTTCTTGGAGAATTAAATACTCCATGCTGATTTTTAATCCTTTTTCTTGGCCTGCAAGGTATAGTTCGCCTAAGCCTTGGCTAATATCTGGTGAAGCCAGTAATTTATCGGCTGCAGCCTTACCACCCATCTCATCTACCATTTGCTTAAACCGCGTAGCCCTATAAGGCGTTGGTAATTTCTTTGCCAAATCATAAATTTCCAACATGGCATGATGAAAATCTGCCTCTAATTGTTTCTTATTCATTTTTTTCCTCATTATTCATTATGATGTTCATGCATTTCCTGCGAACACAAGACTTCATCTTTATGCGGGTGCCGTTCGCTTTCAATCTGAATCGTACAATGTCCGATGTTATGATGCGCCAATTCATGTTCGATGCGGTAGGCGATTTGTTCGGATTCGGCAACCGTCATGCTGCCATCGACAACAATATGGCAGGATAAAACGTGGATATTGCTGGTAATCGTCCAAACATGCAAGTCATGAACGGATTTTACGCCTTCCGTATTGCGGATCACGCTGAGCAACTCATCGGTATGGATGTTTTCCGGCGCACCTTCCATCAAAATGTGCAAAGTCTGTTTAAACAGCTTCCAGCCGCTGCGCCCTACCAAAGCCGCTACCAATACGCTGGCAACCGTATCCGCCCATTGCCAGCCATACGCCATTATCAGCACTGCTGCGACAATCGCCCCTATCGAGCCGAACAAATCGCTGATTACGTGCAGATACGCGCCGCGCATATTGACATTTTCTTTAGTATCGCTATTTTTCAACATATAAACGGCGACGCCGATGTTGACCAGCAATCCGATGATACTGACCACCAACATGCCGCCCGTCAAAATTTCCGGCGGATAAAACAATCGTTTGACTGCCTCATAAAAAATCATCGCCGCAATCAACACCAGCGACAATCCGTTAAACATCGCCGTCAAAATTTCAAAACGTTTGTAACCGAAAGTCTTTTGCAGCGTGGTCTGTTTCTCGCCAAGTTTGAATGCCCACAATGCTACGCCCAGCGAAAACGCATCGCTGAACATATGCCCCGCATCGGAAAGCAGGGCCAAAGAGTTGGTCAGCCAACCGCCGATCGCCTCAACCAGCATAAATCCGGCAATGACGAAAAATGAAATGCGCAATACCTGCTTATTGGCGGTATGCGTGTGCGCGTGCGAATGATCGTGATGAAGTGCCATGATGATTTTACCGTTTCAGACGGCCTTTTTATCCTGTTTCAAACTTTTCTCAAAATCTTCCAACATATCCAGCTCAAAACGGCTGAATCCAGCACGTTCCCGAGCTTCGATATTAACGTAGCCGCGGAAGATAAACATATCGTAACGCGCAATCAGGCTGCGGAACAGGGCAACCGGTTCCAAACCGCGCTCACGGCAAAGATGCTGATACCAATGATTGCCGATGGCGACATGCCCCACTTCATCGCGATAAATAATATCCAACACATCGCAGGTTTCCACATCGCCGCGCTGCGCCACTTTTGCACGAATACCCGGCGTGACATCCAAACCGCGCGCTTCCAATACCCGCGGCACCAAAGCCATGCGCAACAAGGGATCGTAAGCAGTTTTATATGCCATATCCCACAAATGCCCATGCGCTTCAAAATCGCCGTAATCGTAGCCCAAGCTGTTCAGACGGCCACGCATTAAGCCGAAGTGAAACACTTCTTCTTTTGCCACCCTTACCCAATCGCGTACAAACTGAAACGGCATATTGCGAAAACGATACGCCGCATCCAAAGCCAGATTAATCGCGTTAAATTCAATATGCGCAATCGCATGCAACATCGCCGCATAGCCTTTGACCGTATTCATCTTGCGCGGTGTAACCTCCGAAGGCGCAACCAAACGCGGACGGGACGGATGTCCGGCAAAACGGCAATCCACGGGTTTCGACTCATCAACCATTAAACCTTCCGCCTCGCCCAACTGCGCAAACAAGGTCTGCGTCAACTTTCCCTTTTCATCCGGATTGTCCGACAACAAAGCCTGTTCCAATAAAGGATAAGGATTCAGATACATACAAAACCATTGTTTTAAAAAGATAAATATTATAACCGTTTTAAAAAGTAAACAGAAAGACTATAATTTCACGCTTTCCGTAAAATGACATTAAATACCACACCAAACCCTTATGCGTTTCATTAAAAAAACGTCAAAACCAAATACAGGCCGTCTGAAGAAATAAAATTATTTCAGATACTTGCTTGGATTTTTCATATTTACACAAATTAAACCCGCCCTTCAGCCCCTTGCCTGTTACACCATAACGTCTATACTGAACCCATCTCTCCGAACAAGGAACCAAAACATGAAAACTACCCGACTGTTCACCCTGACCGCTGCCGCGCTGCTTTCTTCAGCCATCGGCTTTGCACAAGCCGGCGCAGTGGACGCCCTGAAAAAATTCAATAATGACGCCGACGGTATCAGCGGCAACTTCAGCCAAACCGTTCACAGCAAAAAGAAAACCCAAACCACATACGGTACATTCAAAATCCTGCGCCCGGGTTTGTTCAAATGGGAATACACCAAACCCTACAAACAAACCATCGTCGGCGACGGCAAAACCATTTGGCTCTATGACGTAGATTTGGCGCAAGTAACCAAGTCCTCACAAGACCAAACCATCGGCGACAGCCCTGCCGCCATCCTCTCCAACAAAACGGCATTGGACAGCAGCTACACGCTGAAAGAAGACGGCTCTGCCAACGGCATCGACTATGTTTTGGCTACGCCTAAGAAAAACAACGCCGGCTACCAATACATCCGCATCGGCTTCAAAGGCGACAACCTCGCCGCCATGCAGCTGAAAGACAGCTTCGGCAACCAAACCAGCATCAGCTTCAGCGGTTTGAACACCAAGCCTAACCTTTCCAGCGGTATGTTCAAATTCACGCCCCCTAAAGGCGTTGATGTCTTGAGCAACTAAGCTTCCAATGAAACACAAAGGCCGTCTGAACAACAGACGGCCTTTTATTTATTCAATTCAACATCAAACACACTGTTACTTTTGACCTTGAATGGCAGCGGCAATTTTTTCTGCGCCTTTTTTCGCCCAGTCCGCCTGTTTGGCTTCCACCATCACACGCACGACAGGCTCGGTACCGGATGCACGCAAGACCACGCGGCCTTTGCCTTCGAGTTCTTTTTCCACTTCAGCCAAAGCCTCTTTGGAAGCATCCTGCCAGTTTTGACCTTTTTTGATGCGGACGTTAATCATGGTTTGCGGATACGGCTGCCAATCGGCGCAAACAGTGGCAAGGTCTTGATTCAAGGTTTGCAGTGCGGCCAAAACTTGCAGCGCGGAAATAATGCCGTCGCCGGTATTGTGTTTGTCCATGCACAAAATATGACCGCTGGCTTCGCCGCCAATCAGCCAACCGCGTTGATGGAGCTGTTCCAACACATAGCGGTCGCCCACTTTGGCGCGGCAGAAATCAACGCCCTGCTCTTTCAAAGCAACTTCCATCGCCATATTGGTCATCACTGTACCCACCACGCCGCCGATTTCCACACCTTCGTGCGCGCGTGCTTTGGCAATTACATAAATCAAGCTGTCGCCGTCATACACTTTGCCATTGCGGTCAACCATCATCAAACGGTCGCCGTCGCCATCCAAGGCAATGCCGTAATCGGCTTCATTTTGCAACACAGCGGCTTGCAAAGCTTTCGGATGGGTCGCACCGCATTTTTCATTGATGTTGTAGCCGTTTGGCTCATTACCGATACTGACCACTTGCGCACCCAATTCATGGAATACTTTAGGCGCAACCGCATAGCCTGCACCATTAGCGGTATCAACCACCAATTTCAGACCGCGCAAGTCCAAATGGCTTGGGAAAGTGGATTTACAGAACTCGATATAGCGGTCATCCGCACCATTAATCCGACGCGCGCGGCCAAGACGGCTGGACGGCTGGGTTTTCATTTCCTCATCGATTTTGGCTTCGATTTCCAACTCGATTTCATCGCTCAGCTTCACACCGCCTTCGGCAAAGAATTTAATGCCGTTGTCGGAATAAACATTGTGGGAAGCAGAAATCATCACGCCGGCAGACAAACGCAAAGCACGGGTCAAATACGCTACGCCCGGAGTCGGCAGAGGGCCGGTTTGAATAACATTAACACCGGCGGCGGTAAAACCGGCAATCAGCGCGGCTTCCAGCATATAGCCTGAAATACGCGTGTCTTTACCGATTAAGACGGTCGGTTTGATTTCGCCTTCGTGCTGCACCAAAACCTGACCTGCCGCATAGCCTAATTTCAGGACAAAATCAGGATTAATAGGGAATTGACCAACTTCGCCGCGCACACCGTCAGTACCGAAATATTTTTTTGCCATGAGATAACTCCGTGATTGTTTTGTCGTATGTGAATATGGTTGAACTTCTTTAAAAGAATCTTGATTGTATTCGAAGGCCGTCTAAACCTTTCAGACGACCCTTGATCATGAGAATAATTTACTACTTCAGTATTATAGCAAGATCCGGATTTCCTGCACGAAAAAAGCGCATCCTTTTGTAGAATGCGCTTTCTATTCGAGATTCAAAATCAAATCTTAGAATTTAGCACCAGACTGATTAGCCATGTAATCAACTGCAGCTTTCACTTCATCATCGCTCAGGCTACCGTTACCGCCTTTGGCAGGCATTGCGTTAAAGCCTTCGAGTGCGTGTTTGTGCAGGGTGTCTTTACCTTGTTTGATACGAGGAGCCCAGTCTTCTTTTTTACCTACATGAGGAACACCTGGAACTGCACCGCCGTGACATGCTTGGCAGTTGGCTTCGTAAACTTTTTTGCCGTCTGCGCCGCCGGCTGCCGGAGCTGCCGCACCTTTGTCATCTGCTTTGGCCGCATCTGCTTTAGGGGCTTCTGCAGGAGCTGCACCTTCAGCCGCCAGAGCTGAAGCGGCTTCACCGGAAGCGGCTGCATCGGCAGGGGCTGCGGCATCCGGATCAGGGAAGGTACCGCCGCTCTTGTTCGCCATGTAAGTGATGACGCGTTTGAGTTCTTGGTCGGTCAAATCGGCTGCGCCGCCTTTTGCAGGCATGGCGTTAAAGCCGTTCAAAGCGTGTTGGAACAAAGTATCGAAACCTTGTGCAATGCGAGGCGCCCAATCGCCTTTGTTTTCAAATTTAGGCGCTTTAGGAACGATGCTGTCCGCAGCGTGACATTGAATACAGATTTTGTTGAAAATCTGATCGCCTTGACGCTCGCCGACTGGAATACCGTCGCCCAATTTCAGTTGGCCGACTGGCTGGATACGGGTTTGAGTCGCAGCTTCGGTTGTTTCGGCAACATCGCCGAATGAACCGCTTCCCGCCAGTTTGATCAGGAAGTAAATCACTGCAATGACAATAACGATACCGCTCACAAGGGTGAACAATGCAGAGCCTTGGGCTTTGTGGTCGCGGAGTTGTTTCATTTGGTAGGCCTCGCCGTTAGGTTAGGTTGTGCTGTAAGTTATAGTTTATGTGTTAAACGCAGTTAACAATATTTTGCTGGATTATACTGAATTCGCAAAGGCTTTCCAATCCATCTTGAGAAAAAGATACGCAAAAATCCTCAAAAGGCCATCTAAATTCTGCTAAGCCTTTGTAGTTAATTGATTATTCCAGCCATACAAAAAAGTGACCGCCAATGCCACTTTCAGACACTTTCAAGATAAACTTTGCCAATAAAGCCAATATGCGTTAACCTTACGGCTTCCGCACCCATAGCTCAGTTGGAAGAGTGTCAGTTTCCGAAGCTGGAGGTCACAGGTTCGATCCCTGTTGGGTGCGCCAATTATAAAGAGGCCGTCTGAAAGATGAAAATTTTTCAGACGGCCTTTTGATTTACTTCAAATAAAACTACATTCAATTTCAGATTGAACGGCTATTGCAACACTTTGGCAAATGCTTCGGCCACATAATCGATATTCGATGCATTCAATCCTGCCACACACATCCTGCCTGAATCCAGCAGGTAAACGGCAAACTCGTCACGCAGGCGGTGTACCTGCTCTACGGTTAGGCCTGTATAGCTGAACATACCGCGCTGTTTGATGAAATAGCTGAAATCGCGATTGGGAATTTTGGCCGTCAAAACATCATAAAGTTTCTGACGCATGGCACGGATGCGGTCGCGCATGGCATAAACCTCGTTTTCCCACAAAACGCGTAAATCATCGCGGTTCATCACATCAGACGCAATATATGCACCATGCGCGGCAGGGCTGGAATAAATACGGCGGACGGTAAATTTCAACTGTCCGAACACCAGCTCTGCTTCTTCCTTATTAGGACACACTACGCTCAAACCGCCGACACGCTCGCCGTACAGCGACAGGTTTTTCGAGAAAGAGTTGCTGACAAACAAAGGCAATCCCATTTCGACGGCTTTACGAATCGCATAGGCATCGCTGTCCAAATCCTCGCCGAAACCTTGATAGGCAATATCCATAAACGGAATCAGCTTGTGCGTTTTGATGATGTCCAACACTTCATCCCATTGCGCTTGCGACATATCTACGCCGGTCGGGTTTTGGCAACATGGATGCAAAATCAAGACACTGTTTTCCGGTAATGTTTTGAAAAACGCAGTCATCTCTTCAAATTTCACGCCGACGGTTTCAGGGTTGTAATAAGGATACGTCCCCACTTCAAAACCGGCGCCTTCAAAAATGCCTTTATGGTTGTCCCACGTCGGATCGCTGACATAGGCTTTTGCATCGGGGAACCAACGGTGCAAAAAGTCGGCACCGACTTTCAACGCTCCTGAACCGCCTAAAGTCTGTACGGTCGCAACGCGCCCTTCTGCCAGCGCCGGATTATCCTGCCCGAACAGCAAACGCTGAACTGCGCTTCGATAAGTGTCCAAACCTTCCATCGGCAGATAAGGAGATGGGCGCGGTACAGCCGCACGCTCTGCTTCTGCCCGGCGGACAGATTCCAAAACCGGCATTTTGCCTTCGTCATCAAAATAAATGCCTATGCTCAAGTTGACTTTTTCAGGACGCTCGTCGCGTTTGAAGGTTTCAACCAAACTCAAAATCGGATCGCCCGGATAATACTCGACATGACGGTACATGGTGCTTCCTTTGTTTTCAGACAGAATTGATGCAAATTGTGGCACTAAAAGTCCTTATTTGCAAAATCAGGCCGTCTGAAAAATTCAGACGGCCTGATTATTTTTAAACGCTACCAATCTACCCGTTTTAAATCATTTTGTGCCAATACATCCGCATGCTCGCTGCGGCTTTGATATTCCCTGTCCTGCAAAATGCGGCGAGCGACATAATTCAAATGCAGCTTGGCTGCCTCAGCAGCTTCCGACGGTTTAGCCTGGGCAACGGCTTCAAAAATAGCGCGGTGCTGGGCAATCAGCGTCGGGCGCGGGTCTTCGGTTTGATGGATATAGATAATGCCGCTGCGTGTTTGCTGATAAAGCATTTTGAGCAGGCTGCTGGAAAGGTGGCTGAATAGGATATTGTGCGCGGCATCGGCAATGGTTTGATGGAAGCTGACGTCTGCTTCGGCTTGATGCTCCAAATTTCCGCTTTCACAGGCCGTTTCAAACTTCTGCCGCCAGAAGTCAATACGTTTCAAATCAGCATCAGTCCGTCTTTCGGCGGCCAGCGCCGCCATACAGCCTTCAATGTGACAGCTGAAATCGAATACGTCTGTTTCCCAATTGGTATGTTTGCCGAGCAATTCCTGCCAGCTTTGCAAAAAATCCTGTTGCGGCTTGACGGAAACATAATAGCCATCGCCCTGCCGCGCTTCCAAAACCTGCTTGGCAATTAAAATATTCAACGCCACCCTGACCGACGGACGCGATACGCCGAATTCTTCCGCAAGCGTACGTTCGGGAGGCAATTTACTGCCTTCTTCATAAATGCCGGTCGCGATACGTTCTTCCAAAATGGCTAAAACCTGATCGCTGATTTTTTGCGGACGAACCAATTTCGTCATGTTGTATTCCTGATGATTGAAGGACAGTTGTATTCAAACGGCCATAAATTGGATTGACCAATTGGCCGCTCATTCTAATCAATCCCCTATTTTTTCGTCAAGGAATGCCATTCTCCCCATCGCAAGCAGTTTAATTCAAACACATTCATTTTTATCAAGTAACCTCACCAATGCCTTCAAATCAATATTTTGGTATGACCAATCTTAATAAACAACCTATGCGCCCAAAATCTGAAAATATTGATTTAGATTAAAATCCCACTGCTTCTATTTAACTAGACTTTATGTATAATACTTAGGTATTAGTTAACATAATTCCTAATAATAGAGAGAAACGATATGAAATACCCACCATTACTTATCTTACCCATTGCCTTAGCCGTATCCCAAGCATGGGCAGATACCGATCCTACACCTGAAGAAACGGTTACCCTTTCCCCTGTCACCGTCACCGGCACACAACAAGAAAAAGCCAATCGCGTTACTTTCAACCCCAAAGCTGCTTTGCAACCCCTCCCTGCCGGAGACGGGGCAGACCTTTTACAATCCGTGCCCAACATGAGCATCATCCGCAAAGGCGGCAGCTCGGGCGATCCGCTGTTCCGTGGTTTAGGCGGCTCGCGCCTCTCCGTCAATGCCGACGACCAGTTTATTTATGGCGGTTGCGGTATGCGCATGGACCCGCCGACTGCCTATATTCACCCAAATTCATTTGATAAAGTCGTGGTCACCAAAGGCCCACAAACCGTTACCCAAGGTATGGGCTTGGTCAGCGGTTCGGTGCAATTTATCCGTAAAGATCCTGATTTCACTGAAAAACCTTACAACATCAACGCCACCCTGACAGCAGGCAGCAACGACCGCCTTGACGGCTCGCTGGAAGCCGAGTTCGGCGGCAAATACGGCTACGTCCGTACCAATATCTCCCATAACGAAGCCGACGACTACAAAGACGGCGACGGCAACCGCATTCACTCCAACTTCAAACGCGACAGCCAAATGTTGCAACTGGGTATTACCCCGACAGAAAACACCACCATTGCCGGCACATACGAGCGCAGCAGAGCCAAGGTTGCCTATGCCGACCGTATGATGGACGGCAGCAAATTCGACCGTGATGCGTGGAACATCCGCTTTACCCAACGCAACCTTACCCCATGGTTCAGCGAGTTGGAACTGCGCTACGGTAAAAGCGAAATCGACCACGTGATGGACACATACAGCCTGCGTACCATCTACAATCCTGCCGGCAAGCAGATTAAAAATGCCAACAACCCTAAACGTAATACCGATACAGGCCGTCTGAAAGCCACTTTCGACTGGGACAAGCTCAACCTGCAAACCGGTTTGGATTATCTGGACGACGTCCACGTCGCACGCATGGAGCGTGGTGGCGACGGCTACAGCCACAAGCCTTACATGCCCAACCAAAGTTTCAAACAATGGGGTATTTTCACCGAAGCCTCTTGGCAGCAAACCGACAATCAACGTTGGGTAGCAGGTTTGCGCCATGACCAAGTCAAAGCGCATTACGATACCGCGCGCGTGACCGACCCCGTTTTGAAACATCAAAAATTCAATTTGAACTCAGGCTTCCTGCGCTGGGAAAGAAATGCGGACAACGGCCTGAAATACTATGCCGGCTTCGGTATTGCAGAACGCGCACCTGACTACTGGGAACGCCTGCGCTCGGAAAACAAAGCCATCCGCGCAGAGCAAAACCGCCAAATTGATGCAGGTGTAATCTGGAAACGTCCTAATCTCCACGCTTCCGTATCCGTATTCGGTAGCGACATCAAAGACTTCATCATGATGGAGCGCCAAGGCATGAATTTCGGCGTGCGCAACATCAACGCTTCTCGCTTTGGCGGCGAAGCCGAAGTCAAATGGACATTTGCGCCTAACTGGGAAGTTGGCACCAGCCTCGCATACACCCACGGAAAAAACCGCACCGACGGCAAACCTTTGGCACAAACACCGCCGCTCGAGTGGAACAACACCCTCGCCTTTGACAACGGCAAATTCAGTGCGGGTGCATTATGGCGTGTCGTGGCCAAACAAAACCGTTACAGCAAAGGTCAAGGCAATATCGTCGGCCAAGACATCGGCGCTTCTTCGGGCTTTGGCGTACTCTCGCTCAACGCCGGTTGGAAATTCAGCAAATACGCCACATTGCAAGGCGGCGTGGACAACGTGTTCAACAAAACCTATGCTGAATTCGTCAGCCGCGGCGGCGACCCTTCTGCCGGTACACAAACCATGCGCGTGAACGAACCCGGCCGTACTGCATGGCTGAGACTGCAAGCGAAGTTCTAATCAGCCTCGCGCATATATAAAAAGGCCGTCTGAAAAATTTTCAGACGGCCTTAATATTTTTAATGATGTTTTTAAACAAACAGTCCGGCGAAACAATGCAACGCCGGACTGTTTGCTCTCTATCGGATTAAATCAAACCCAAAGAGTTGATGAACACCACAATAATCGCAATCGGCGCAAGATAGCGAAGCACACCCAGCCACAGGTAAAGCAACTGTTTCGGAATGGTACTGCCCATGCCCGCATCGCGCAGGACGGACTGTTTGTCCTGAACCCATGACGTAAACACAGCAACGCTCAATGCGCCAATTGGCATAATAACGGCGGAAATAATGAAGTCCCACAAGTCAAAAATGGTTTTGCCGAAAATTTTAAACTCGCTCCAAACGCCAAATGACAGCGCCGAAGGAATACCAACTATGAAAATCGCAATGCCGGTTACCCAAGCGTGGCTGCTGCGCTTTTTTTCGTCTTGGCGGATGGTTGCCGCGATAACGGTTTCCAGCATCGAAAATGCGGAAGTCAGCGTCGCAAAGACAACCAACAGCATGAACACGGCAAACAAATATGTACCCATCGGCATTTTCATGAAGACTGCAGGCAACACGACAAAAATCAAACCAGGGCCTTGGCCGGGTTCAAAACCGAAGGCAAATACCGCAGGGAAAATCACCAAACCGGCCAGCAGCGATACAAACAGGTTCATCCACATAATCATATGGCCGGAGCGGAACATATCCTGATCCTTACCCAAATACGAGGCATAGGTAATCATCGCGGACACGCCGATACTCAAAGCAAAAAACGCCTGCCCCAAAGCAGTCAGCATCGTACCCGGTTTCAAATACGACCAATCCGGTTTTAACAAGAATGCCACGCCCTCCATTGCGCCGGGCAAAGTCAGCGAACGAACAGCCAGCGCGATAAAGAGGATAAACAAACCCGGCATCAACACGCGGTTTGCCTTTTCAATGCCGTCTGAAACGCCGCCTTTGACCACCCAAATGGTAATCAGCATGAACAAGCCTTGGTAAAACAGCGAACCAAACGGCGAAGAAATCGTTTTGCCGAACAAGGCTTCAAAGTCTGCACCGGCATGAATTTCGCCGGTAAAGCTGTGCACGACGTAGTTCAATACCCAGCCGCCAACCACGCTGTAAAACGATAGCAAAATAAAACACGCGGCCACACCCATGCGGCCAACCCACGGCCACTGCGAACCCGGGCGCAATGCTTTGAAGGAATCAATGGCGTTTTTACCGCCTGTACGACCGATGTAAAACTCGGCCAGTTGAACCGGTAAAGCCACCAAAATGGTGAAAATCAAAAACAAAAGAAAGAATACGGCGCCGCCGTTGGTACCGGCTGTATAAGGGAATTTCCAAATTGCACCCAAACCGATGGCCGAGCCTGCCGCAGCAAGCACAAAGCCGATTTTGGATGACCAAGATGAATGGTTGCTCATGATGTAATATTAAGAAACGTGAAGATGCCGAATTGTAACAGGGTGAAGTCAAGCCGTGAGTGGCTGACGGACAGCCGATAAGCAATTCGCACGGATGGTGCGTACTTACCAAGCAAATTAGCATGAATTTTTGATAATTAAACTTCTAATAGCACAAATTTTATTTTTATATTCTAAATTTGACGGTTTATTTCAAAAATAAGCATATAAAAGGCCGTCTGAAACCTTGTTTTTAAGGTTTCAGACGGCCTTTATCCTTAAGCCGCTTTATTTTTTCATGGCATCGGTCATAACTTTGACATTGTAGCGGTACATGCCGATGTAGCTGTTGGCCGGTGCGCCACCCAATGCATCGGAATACAAACGTCCGCTGACATTGACGCCGGTTTCTTTGGCGATACGGTCAATCATGCGCGTGTCTTTGATGTTTTCAGTAAAGACGGCTTTAATACCCTCGCGTTTGATTTGGCGGATAATGGAAGCCACTTGTTTGGCAGACGGCTCGGCTTCGCTGCTCACGCCTTGAGGGGCGATAAATTCAATATTGTAGCGTTTGCCCATGTAAGAGAACGCATCATGCCCGGTCAAGACTTTACGCTTGGCGGCAGGTACGGCATTAAAGGCAGCCTGCGCATCACTGTGCAATTTTTTCAGCTGCATTTGATAGTTGCCCAAACGTTGCTGATAGTAGGTTTTGCCTTCAGGATCGACTTGAATCAAAGCATTGGCAACGTTTTGCGCATATGTGCCCATCAGGACGGGGTCGGTCCAAACGTGCGGATCAAACTCGCCGTGATCGTGATGATGGCCTTCATGATCGTGGTCATGATGATGGCCGCCCTCTTCTGCTTTCAAAGCCTGAATGCCTTTTGTCGCTTCGGCGAAAGGCACTTTGCTCTGTTTGACTGCACGCTGTACATCGGCGGCTTCCAAGCCCAAACCGTTAAGCAATACCAATTTGGCACTGCGGATTTTTTTGATGTCGCCACTGGTCATGTGGTAGGCATGGCTGTCTTGGTTAGGGCCCACCAAGCTTTGAACGACCACACGGTCGCCACCAATCTGTTTGGCCACGTCGCCCAAAATGCTGAAGCTGGTGACAACAGGCAGCGGAGCGGCATAAGCTGCACCGGTCAATAATGCGGCAACGATGCCGAGTTTCCAATGTTTCATATTCTCTCCAGTGATATAACGTAACATTAACATCATCATAAAACAGACCGCCTGATTATTCAAGCGGCCGTCTGAAAAATCATGCCGTGCGGTGTTTCTTGCGGCGCAGCCATTTTGCCAAAATGCCGCCTTCCCAACCGAACACGACGGAAATCAGGTAAAGCGTGCCGCAGCATAAAATAATCGCCGGGCCGGACGGGATTTCGATATGGTAGGAAAACAACAGCCCTGCCAAGCCGCAAAGCAAAGCCAATGCGACAGACAAAATCATCAGCCAACCCATGCTTTTCGCCCACAGTCTGGCAGTAATTGCCGGCAACATCATCAAACCGACCGACATCAGCGTGCCCAATGCCTGAAAACCGGCAACCAGATTCATCACGACCAGCACCAAAAACAGCACATGCCAAAAGCCACCCTTACCGCCGACAGCCTTGAGGAACAAAGGGTCTATGCTTTCCAACACCAGCGGACGGAACATGACCGCCATCAGCAAAATAGTGACACTCGCAGAAACGGCAATCAGCTGCAAAGCCGGAATATCGACCGCCAATACCGAGCCAAACAGCAAATGCAGCAAATCGACGCTGCTGCCGTTTTTGCTGACCAAAACCACGCCGATGGCAAGGCTGCTCAAATAAAATGCGGCAAAGTTTGCGTCTTCTTTCAATGAAGTAAACCGGCTGACCAAACCGGCCAACAAAGCCATCAGCAAACCGGCTGCAAAACCGCCGACGCTCATTGCAGGCAAACTCAAGCCGGCAAACATATAGCCAATGGCCGCACCGGGCAAAACCGCATGGCTCAAGGCATCGCCCACCAAACTCATGCGGCGCATCACCAAAAACACACCGACAGGCGCCGCGCTCAATGCCAGGCAGAAAATCGACGCCAAGGCATAGCGCATAAAGTCAAATTCGGCGAACGGCGCGACGACCAAATCATATAAATCCATGTTTTATCGCTTTTTTATTAATCTCTGAAAGCCTGAGGCCGTCTGAAAAATACTTACTTTCAGACGGCCTTGTCCATTAAACCGCGCACCAATCGGCCGCTTCCTGTTTCTGCATCATTCGGTTTGCCTGTGCCAAAAACTCATCGGTCAACACATTTTCCGTCGCACCGGCAGTCACTTTTTCACGCGCCAAAAGCAGCGTATTGGCAAAATATGCCCTCACCTGCTCATAATCATGCAACACGGCAATCACTGCCTGACCGTCCTGATGGCACTGGCGCAAAACTTCCAACAGCGCATAAGTCGTCCGCGCATCCACCGCGTTAAACGGTTCGTCCAGCAGCAAAAATTTGGCATCCTGCACCAGCATCCGCGCAAACAATACGCGTTGGAATTGGCCATTAGATAAGTGCGCGATTTGGCGCGTGGCAAAATCCTGCATTTCCACGCGTTCCAAAGCCGCCATCACGCGCTTTTTCTGCGCCGCGTTCACACGTCCGAAAAAGCCGATTTCATACCACAGCCCCATCGCCGCCAGTTCAAACACCGTCATCGGCTGGCTGCGGTCAATATCCGACTGCTGCGGCAGATAGGCAATGTCCTTGCGCGCCATATTTTCATAGCGCACGCTGCCCGTGTCCGTCTTCTGCAAGCCCATAATGGCTTTGAGCAAAGTCGATTTACCCGCGCCGTTCGGCCCGAAAATCGTCCACATCTTGCCATCTTCAAACACCATATCCACATGGTGCACCACCGGCCTGCGCTGATAGCTGACCGTTAGATTTTCTACCACGATACTCATGGTGATACCGCCCAAAAATATACAGCCCACAACGCTGCCAATGCGACAAGCGCAATCAGCAGCCTTTGCAGCAATCCGGTCAACAATACAGAATTCATAAGCCTAAAACCGCCCTTGCCCGAATACGGACAACAGGCCGTCTGAAAGAAAATTAAAACATTAAAATGATACTGTATAACGTTAACCCTGTAAATTTCTTTCGTTTTCAGACGGCATCGGGCCAAAGGCCGAATATCGGTTACAATCCATTTTTTATTTGATGATTGTCCTATGTCTATTCCACTCTTAAACGAAAAACTCAATACCGAAACCGCCCGCATTTCATGGGAAGAGCTGCAACCCCACTTCGCACGCGGTGCCGCCGTCTATGTAGCACCTGATTTGGATTTGATTGCCGTCGCCCGCCATGTTGCCGAAGATGAAGCCGCGCCATTGAAACATTGGATGGAACAAGGCAAATTCGGTGCCATCAGCGATGATATGGCGCGTACTTTTCTAGCGGATAAGCAGGAAATGTGGGCGGTCGTTGTAGCGCCGTGGGTATTGGTACAGCCCTGCAAAGACTGATGAGGCCGTCTGAAAAAACAAAACCGGAACATTTCGCATGTTCCGGTTTTTCATTTTTCAGACGGCCTATTGCAACGTAAAGCCTGCTTTGAATTCAAGCTTCGGCACCCCGATAACGAAACGTTTGCCGATGCTGTCTTCAAACTCATACGCGCCTTCGATGCTGCCCCAAGGCGTGCTGATTTGCGAACCGCTGTTGTACTCATAGGCTTCACCCGGGTACAAAACAGGTTGCTCTTCAATCAAGCCGGCATGTCCGACCTGCTCTGTCTCACCGTGTCCGTCGGTGATTTCCCAAAAACGCTGACGCAAAGTAATGATTTCATCACTGCGGTTGCAGATGGTAATCAGATAATTGAAGGCATAGCGGTCGCGGTAGACGTCGCTCTGACCGGCCATATAACGCGGCTCCACGTTAATCTCGATTTCATTCATAATTGTTTACCCCGTATGGTATTTATTTTATTTCAATCCGGATAATTCCGGCGTGCCCGCCCTATTTTTGCAAAGGGTCGAAACACTTAAAACGCATCACGCGATCCAATAAAACAGGCCCAAGACCATCAAGGTCATCGCAGCTGCAATCAAATCATCAAGCATAATGCCTAAACCTCCATGAATCCGCCGGTCAAACCATTTGATCGGCCATGGTTTCAACGCATCAAACAAGCGGAAAATAACAAAAGCCACCAGCCACCAGCTCCATTTAAACGGAATCAGCGACAGCACCAACAGCATCGCGACAATTTCATCCCAGACGATACCGCCGTAATCCTGAATGCCCAGTTCCCTCTCGGTATAACCGCAAATGCGGATACCCCAGAAAAACAAGGCGATACACAATAAAAGCAATATCCAGCCGTCTATGCCCAACAGGCACAATACAAAAGCCAGAGGTAATGCTGCCAGCGTTCCGGCCGTACCCGGCGCAACCGGCGACAAGCCGCTGCCGAAACCGAATCCTAAAAAACACAATGGTTTTTGCAACAGCCAAGAAAAAGTAGGTTTACGTTCAGCCAAAATGATCAAATCCTAAAGAAGTCAGTTCCAATACGCCGCCTTCGGCATCCAAAATATTCAGACGGCCTGAGTCAGTAATTTTACCAATTCGGGCAACCGGTACGCCACTTTGTTCCGCTGCCTGACAAACGCGTTCCCTGTCTTCTGGAGCGGCAGTAAAAATCAGTTCGTAATCATCGCCGCCGGCCAATACCGCCGACAACCATTGTTCGCGCGACAATACGTTTTTCAATTCAGGCAACGACGGCACACAATCGGCAAATATTTCCGCCCCGACAGCAGAGGCTTTCAAAATATGCCCCACATCTTGAGCCAGGCCGTCTGAAACATCTTGCGCGGCATGGGCAAACGGCAACAATGCCTGACCCAATGAAACGCGCGGCTCTGGACGGAGCAATTTATCATCGCAAACCGCCATGATTTCAGACGGTAATTGATAATGCCCCAGATGTTTGTTCAAAGCAGCGGCAGCCAAACCCAACCGACCCGATACCCAAATATCGTCGCCGACTTCGGCCGCATCACGCCGCAGGGCATTCCCTGTCGGAACTTCACCTACTATTGTTACATTAAAGACCAAATCGCCTTTGGTGGTATCGCCACCAATCAACACCGTATCAAAACGCGCGGCCAAAGCAAAAAAGCTATCGCAAAAACGTTTGAGCCAGTCTTGATTCAATTCAGGCAGCGCAGCACTGAGCAACACCCAACGTGGCTTGGCACCCATAGCGGCCATATCGGATAAGTTTACTGCAAGCATTTTCCATGCCAAATCTTCGGGCAAAACATCTTCAAAAAAATGTCTGCCCTTGACCAACATATCAGCGCTAAAACATAAATCAAATCCGTTACTTGGGCGAATAATAGCGGCATCGTCCCCTATGCCCAAAATCAGACCTTCCGATTTTTGTCGCTGCAAATATTGTCTGATAAAGTCAAATTCCGTCATATTTATCCAATACAACTATAACTTAGATTACTATATCTAATTTTGTGCCAGCCTGATGAGTGCCTATTAACACATCAAACATCAAACTTCCATTATTTAGATATAAAACTCAATAAGTTAAAGGCCGTCTGAAAATATAGATTTCAGACGGCCTCATGTTTTCAAACCACTCTGAGCAGGTATATTTACAGATAGACGATTTCGCCTGTCCGCCCCCTGCTCTCTTGACTTGCCCACCAAATAAATTGCGGCAGGACATCTTCGTAGTTTTTACGTTCGCTTTTCGATTCACCCGGATGCGATTTGATACGTTGTGGCGAATTGATGGCACCCGGCACCAAAACATTGGCACGCAGGTTGTCAAAACGTTCCCACTCGTCCGCGGCCACTTTACACAAATAATTGAGCGCGGCTTTGGAGGCACCAAAACCACCCCAATAAGCTTGCGGTTTTTCGCCGTGGCTTTCGCCGACAAAAATCACAGAAGCATCTTCGGATTGCTTCAACAATGGGAACAGCGCACGGGTCAAGCCCATAGGCGCAACGGTATTGATGCGGTATTGGTTGACCCATTCCGATACGGTTTGGAAGTCCAATGGCGACAAGGCATAGAAATAGCTGGCGCAATGCACCACGCCATCCAATTTTCCGCCGGTTGCTTCATCAATAGTTTCCGCGAATTGCTTAAACTCTTTCTCCTCCGCGCTCATCAAATCAAAGCAGATAGCAAACGGCTCAGGGCTGCCCGCAGCCACAATGGCATCATAGACTTTTTCCAAACGCTTTTGATGACGCGCCACCAAAATGACAGTCGCTCCGGCAGCCGCATAGGCTTTGGCAACCTGTTCGCCCAAGCCTTGGGATGCGCCGGTAATCAAGATGGTTTTGTTCGCTAATGTCGTCATGACTTTTCCTTGAACTTTATGGTTTTAGATATTGTATCGGCTTGGTAAGTTTTGTAAAGTCAAAAAGGCCGTCTGAACATTCAGACGGCCTCAGTTTATTCAACCCTCAAATCCAGCATAAGCTTTTCAGCCGCTGCAAAGCCCGACTGAACCGCAGCCTCCAATGTCGCCGGATAGCGCGGATGGAGATAGTCGCCAGCCGGATAAATACGGCGATGGTGCAACCATGAGAAATCAGGTTGTACAAAATCAACCGTTGCCGCCGTAGTCGCGCGTTTTTCCGTAATAATACGTACGGCTTCGGGCTTACCCAAATCCGGACAAATCCGCTTAATGTCCGCATGAGCTTTCTCGGCCAAATCTTTATCCTTCCAAGCCTCGGTGCAATCGGAAACGCTGATGACAACCGCGACTTCATTATCCGGTAAACCCAATGCCCCCCGATGTAACACCCATTGCGCCGTACCATCAGAAAACCCTGTTAAAGGCGCCGGCAGTTTGACTGCTTGGGCATAACGCAAATAAACCGTGGTAATCGCATGATAGTGCAACGATTGATAGGCCGTCTGAATATAGTCAGGCGTATCTTCAGGCAAAAGCGCGTCAACATGATATGGCGCAACAGCCAAAATCACCGCATCAAATACTTCGCCATTGATTTCAATCCGGCCATCAATATGATGGTTTAAGTGGGAAACACGAGTTTCAAGATGTATTTTTGCACCATTCTTATGCAGAAAATCCGAAGCCGGTTCGGCTACGATCCGCCCTAAATCCTGCTTAGGCAAAAGATAATCGCTGTTTGCCTTTTCAGACCACACACCATCATTCAATACATTGCATAAAATACGCAACGATGCCTGTTCTAACGGCGTATTTAAAGCACCCCAGACCAAAGGTTGCCAAAATTGGCCAAGCAGACTGCGGGGAACATTTCGTGTTCTCAACCACTTCGCAACCGTCAAATCGGTTTTATGATGAGCTGCCCAACGTTGCAATGCCGACATATCCGACAGCAATTTGATTTTCAATGAAAAAGAAAGATTTTTTGCACGCAGGATACCGACAAGCAAATGCCAAGGCGCAGGCAGAGAGGCCGTCTGAAACTGTAATCCTTCATGGATGTACCATTGCAAAGGCTGACGTAAAAAGGCAGACTCGGGTTGAACACCAATATGTTGCATCAAAGTTTGAACACCATGATACGCACCCAATAAGATATGCTGCCCATTATCCAAAAAGCTGAATCCATCATCTTTCCCAGCTAAGGTACGCGCCCTACCGCCAGCCTGTCTCCCAGCCTCAAACAAAGAAATATCAGCTTGATGAATCAGAGAAACCGCCGCAGACAAACCTGTCCAACCGGCACCAATCACAGCAATTTTGGGACGCTTAGTATTCATGGTTTAAATCCAAACAGCCAAGTTTTTAAAGCAATACGTTTTTTACGGGGAGAAGGAATCGCAATTTTATAAGTCAACACATTTTGCGCACCATCACGGTCGATTTCATTCAACAACGCATAATAAATAGCCGCCATAATCAGGCCGACTTTTTGCGATTTCTTATCCTCAGCCGGCAAAAACAACATCGCTTCACGATAAGTTTCACGCGCCCTATTCACTTGAAATTGCATCAATTTTGCAAAATTGTCTGTCGGTTTGCACTGCATGATTACATTGGCAGGTACATCAAACTTCTGCATTTCCTCTATCGGCAGATAAATTCTTCCCTGCCGCGCATCTTCGCCCACATCGCGAATAATGTTCGTCAACTGCAAAGCCAAGCCCATTTTGTCCGCATATTCCAAAGTTTTCTGATTGGAAAAACCTAAAATCCGCGCAATAAGGCACCCCACTACCCCTGCAACACGGTGGCAATACAGCTTTAATTCATCAAAACTACCATAACGAGCCTGCTCCAAATCCATCTGCATGCCATCAATCAAGGCCTCAAATTCATTCTTCGGCAAGTCAAAATTTGCCCGAATATCTTTTAAAGCCTGATGAACGGGATGCTCAGGCATCTCATTATTAAATACTTTCTCCAAATCACTGCGCCACCAGTTCAACGTTATCTGAGCTACATTTGGATCGGTACAGCCATCAACCACATCATCTAGTTCGCGACAAAAAGCATATAAAACAGTGATCGCATTTCTTTTTTCTACCGATAAAAAACGAAAGCCGGATAAAAAACTAGAATGGCTTTCTGCAGCCTTTTGATGACAATAATCCAAAGCAAGCACTGTGTATCCTAAAAATATCGTTATAAATAATTAGCAGGGATTTTATCTGTATTTAAAAAAGTACGCCAATATCAAAAACTCATCTTACAACAAGGCCGTCTGAAAGCTGATCTTAAGTATCTTTCAGACGGCCTAATATCTTACGTCGCCAATATCGAAACCAACAGCATCACCACCAACAGCTGTATCAAAGAATACCCCCTCTGCACAGTTGCCCTATTCCGTTTTCCGTCAAATGCTTTTAAGTACATATCTTTCTTCCCTTTATCTTTTATATCCCCTATCCAACAAGAGGCTATCCGTTTATCCCTTTACCCAATGGCCCCCATTGGTCCAAGTCTTCATTCCCGGCCCCAAACAAAGCCGCCCGTCAACCGGAACCGGCAAGCAGTTCGGCCTCGGGGCGGCGTATACGGCACGATCGTCCGTCAGGTTATTTTTTCACGGCAGGCTGCGCGGCCTTAGGCGCGGCAGAAGAAACCGTCGCCTCCGCCTTCAACTTGTTCAGTACCGCATCACCGATGCCCTTCACGTTTTTCAGCTCCTCCACCGATTTGAACGCACCGTTCTTCTGGCGGTATTCTACAATCGATTTCGCCTTAGCCGGGCCGATACCCGGCAATGCCTCCAGTTCGGCAGAAGATGCGGTATTGACGTTCACGGCAGCCAAAGAGAACGCCGTACAAACGGCGGCAACTACACCAAATAAAAATTTCTTCATCAGGGTTTTCCTATAACGTGTCGGATTGAATCAGTCAGGAAGTCTACCGAATGGTTTTATTCCACTCTGTAAACACTGTCACATACGCAGATAGGGCAACAGCCCATGCCCATATAAATGCTTACGACATATTAACGCAAATATCGTTTGATTTCAAATATTTCAAACGGTTAACCGTAACTTTCGGTACGTTTGTTCAAGAATCACAACAGGGTAATCATAATCCCCCTATCGCCAAACCGACAGGCATATAAAAAGCCCCCGACATCAGTCGGGGGCTTCGGAATGGGTGTTTGGCGGTGACCTACTTTCACATGGAAGAACCACACTATCATCGGCGCTGAGTCGTTTCACGGTCCTGTTCGGGATGGGAAGGCGTGGGACCAACTCGCTATGGCCGCCAAACTTAAACTGTTACAAATCGGTAAAGCCTTAATCAATATATTCGGTGATGACTGAATCAGTCAGTAAGCTTTTATCTTTTGAAGTTCTTCAAATGATAGAGTCAAGCCTCACGAGCAATTAGTATGGGTTAGCTTCACGCGTTACCGCGCTTCCACACCCCACCTATCAACGTCCTGGTCTCGAACGACTCTTTAGTGTGGTTAAACCACAAGGGAAGTCTCATCTTCAGGCGAGTTTCGCGCTTAGATGCTTTCAGCGCTTATCTCTTCCGAACTTAGCTACCCGGCTATGCAACTGGCGTTACAACCGGTACACCAGAGGTTCGTCCACTCCGGTCCTCTCGTACTAGGAGCAGCCCCCGTCAAACTTCCAACGCCCACTGCAGATAGGGACCAAACTGTCTCACGACGTTTTAAACCCAGCTCACGTACCACTTTAAATGGCGAACAGCCATACCCTTGGGACCGACTACAGCCCCAGGATGTGATGAGCCGACATCGAGGTGCCAAACTCCGCCGTCGATATGAACTCTTGGGCGGAATCAGCCTGTTATCCCCGGAGTACCTTTTATCCGTTGAGCGATGGCCCTTCCATACAGAACCACCGGATCACTATGTCCTGCTTTCGCACCTGCTCGACTTGTCGGTCTCGCAGTTAAGCTACCTTTTGCCATTGCACTATCAGTCCGATTTCCGACCGGACCTAGGTAACCTTCGAACTCCTCCGTTACTCTTTGGGAGGAGACCGCCCCAGTCAAACTGCCTACCATGCACGGTCCCCGACCCGGATTACGGGTCTGGGTTAGAACCTCAAAGACACCAGGGTGGTATTTCAAGGACGGCTCCACAGAGACTGGCGTCTCTGCTTCAAAGCCTCCCACCTATCCTACACAAGTGACTTCAAAGTCCAATGCAAAGCTACAGTAAAGGTTCACGGGGTCTTTCCGTCTAGCAGCGGGTAGATTGCATCTTCACAACCACTTCAACTTCGCTGAGTCTCAGGAGGAGACAGTGTGGCCATCGTTACGCCATTCGTGCGGGTCGGAACTTACCCGACAAGGAATTTCGCTACCTTAGGACCGTTATAGTTACGGCCGCCGTTTACTGGGGCTTCGATCCGATGCTTGCACATCTTCAATTAACCTTCCAGCACCGGGCAGGCGTCACACCCTATACGTCCACTTTCGTGTTAGCAGAGTGCTGTGTTTTTAATAAACAGTCGCAGCCACCTATTCTCTGCGACCCTCCAGGGCTTACGGAGCAAGTCCTTAACCTTAGAGGGCATACCTTCTCCCGAAGTTACGGTATCAATTTGCCGAGTTCCTTCTCCTGAGTTCTCTCAAGCGCCTTAGAATTCTCATCCTGCCCACCTGTGTCGGTTTGCGGTACGGTTCAATTCAAACTGAAGCTTAGTGGCTTTTCCTGGAAGCGTGGTATCGGTTACTTCATGTCCGTAGACAATCGTCATCACTTCTCGGTGTTAAGAAGACCCGGATTTGCCTAAGTCTTCCACCTACCGGCTTAAACAAGCTATTCCAACAGCTTGCTAACCTAACCTTCTCCGTCCCCACATCGCATTTGAATCAAGTACAGGAATATTAACCTGTTTCCCATCGACTACGCATTTCTGCCTCGCCTTAGGGGCCGACTCACCCTACGCCGATGAACGTTGCGTAGGAAACCTTGGGCTTTCGGCGAGCGGGCTTTTCACCCGCTTTATCGCTACTCATGTCAACATTCGCACTTCTGATACCTCCAGCACACTTTACAATGCACCTTCATCGGCCTACAGAACGCTCCCCTACCATGCCAGTAAACTGGCATCCGCAGCTTCGGTTATAGATTTGAGCCCCGTTACATCTTCCGCGCAGGACGACTCGACCAGTGAGCTATTACGCTTTCTTTAAATGATGGCTGCTTCTAAGCCAACATCCTGGCTGTCTGGGCCTTCCCACTTCGTTTACCACTTAATCTATCATTTGGGACCTTAGCTGGCGGTCTGGGTTGTTTCCCTCTTGACAACGGACGTTAGCACCCGCTGTCTGTCTCCCGAGGAACCACTTGATGGTATTCTTAGTTTGCCATGGGTTGGTAAGTTGCAATAACCCCCTAGCCATAACAGTGCTTTACCCCCATCAGTGTCTTGCTCGAGGCACTACCTAAATAGTTTTCGGGGAGAACCAGCTATCTCCGAGTTTGTTTAGCCTTTCACCCCTATCCACAGCTCATCCCCGCATTTTGCAACATGCGTGGGTTCGGTCCTCCAGTACCTGTTACGGCACCTTCAACCTGGCCATGGATAGATCACTCGGTTTCGGGTCTACACCCAGCAACTGTTCGCCCTATTAAGACTCGGTTTCCCTACGCCTCCCCTATTCGGTTAAGCTCGCTACTGAATGTAAGTCGTTGACCCATTATACAAAAGGTACGCAGTCACACCACAAGGGTGCTCCCACTGTTTGTATGCATCAGGTTTCAGGTTCTATTTCACTCCCCTCCCGGGGTTCTTTTCGCCTTTCCCTCACGGTACTGGTTCACTATCGGTCGATGATGAGTATTTAGCCTTGGAGGATGGTCCCCCCATATTCAGACAGGATTTCACGTGTCCCGCCCTACTTTTCGTACGCTTAGTACCACTATTGAGATTTCGAATACGGGACTATCACCCACTATGGTCAAGCTTCCCAGCTTGTTCTTCTATCTCGATAGTTATCACGTACAGGCTCCTCCGCGTTCGCTCGCCACTACTTGCGGAATCTCGGTTGATTTCTTTTCCTCCGGGTACTTAGATGGTTCAGTTCTCCGGGTTCGCTTCGCTTATCCTATGTATTCAGATAAGGATACCTCCTAAGAGGTGGGTTTCCCCATTCGGACATCGCGGGATCATAGCTTTATTGCCAGCTCCCCCACGCTTTTCGCAGGCTTACACGTCCTTCGTCGCCTATCATCGCCAAGGCATCCACCTGATGCACTTATTCACTTGACTCTATCATTTCAAGAACCTCTTTGACTTCGTTTACCTACCCGTTGACTAGGGAAGCAAACTTGAAATTCCTACTTTGATAAAGCTTACTGCTTTGTTGTGTCTTAATCCTGCCTTTTGTGTTTCAGGATTAAGTCGATACAATCATCACCCAAATACTGTGTTTGTTTTCTTTTCTCTTGCGAGAGATTTTTTATCCTTTGCAAAGAACAAAAAATCAAAACAAACTCATTGTCTTTGTTTGTTGATTTCGGCTTTCCAATTTGTTAAAGATCGATGCGTCGATATTTCACTTCGCAAATCAAAATAAGCTGCTAAGTATAGCAGGCTTCCTTTGATTTGTAAAGTTCTTGGTGGAGGCAAACGGGATCGAACCGATGACCCCCTGCTTGCAAAGCAGGTGCTCTACCAACTGAGCTATGCCCCCGTTCTTGGTGGGTCTGGGAGGACTTGAACCTCCGACCCCACGCTTATCAAGCGTGTGCTCTAACCAGCTGAGCTACAAACCCGGATTCTCTTCTTAAGCGAATCTTGTCTTCACTCAAGCTTTTCTCTTCCGCATCTTTATACAGTTTACCGATAAGTGTGAATGCATCAGACCTCTTCTTTCTCTAGAAAGGAGGTGATCCAGCCGCAGGTTCCCCTACGGCTACCTTGTTACGACTTCACCCCAGTCATGAAGCATACCGTGGTAAGCGGGCTCCTTGCGGTTACCCTACCTACTTCTGGTATCCCCCACTCCCATGGTGTGACGGGCGGTGTGTACAAGACCCGGGAACGTATTCACCGCAGTATGCTGACCTGCGATTACTAGCGATTCCGACTTCATGCACTCGAGTTGCAGAGTGCAATCCGGACTACGATCGGTTTTGTGAGATTGGCTCCACCTCGCGGCTTGGCTACCCTCTGTACCGACCATTGTATGACGTGTGAAGCCCTGGTCATAAGGGCCATGAGGACTTGACGTCATCCCCACCTTCCTCCGGCTTGTCACCGGCAGTCTCATTAGAGTGCCCAACTTAATGATGGCAACTAATGACAAGGGTTGCGCTCGTTGCGGGACTTAACCCAACATCTCACGACACGAGCTGACGACAGCCATGCAGCACCTGTGTTACGGCTCCCGAAGGCACTCCTCCGTCTCTGGAGGATTCCGTACATGTCAAGACCAGGTAAGGTTCTTCGCGTTGCATCGAATTAATCCACATCATCCACCGCTTGTGCGGGTCCCCGTCAATTCCTTTGAGTTTTAATCTTGCGACCGTACTCCCCAGGCGGTCAATTTCACGCGTTAGCTACGCTACTAAGCAATCAAGTTGCCCAACAGCTAATTGACATCGTTTAGGGCGTGGACTACCAGGGTATCTAATCCTGTTTGCTACCCACGCTTTCGAGCATGAACGTCAGTGTTATCCCAGGAGGCTGCCTTCGCCATCGGTATTCCTCCACATCTCTACGCATTTCACTGCTACACGTGGAATTCTACCTCCCTCTGACACACTCTAGTCACCCAGTTCAGAACGCAGTTCCCAGGTTGAGCCCGGGGATTTCACATCCTGCTTAAGTAACCGTCTGCGCTCGCTTTACGCCCAGTAATTCCGATTAACGCTCGCACCCTACGTATTACCGCGGCTGCTGGCACGTAGTTAGCCGGTGCTTATTCTTCAGGTACCGTCATCAACTGTCGATATTAGCAACAGCCTTTTCTTCCCTGACAAAAGTCCTTTACAACCCGAAGGCCTTCTTCAGACACGCGGCATGGCTGGATCAGGCTTGCGCCCATTGTCCAAAATTCCCCACTGCTGCCTCCCGTAGGAGTCTGGGCCGTGTCTCAGTCCCAGTGTGGCGGATCATCCTCTCAGACCCGCTACTGATCGTCGCCTTGGTAGGCCTTTACCCCACCAACTAGCTAATCAGATATCGGCCGCTCGAATAACGCAAGGCCCGAAGGTCCCCTGCTTTCCTCCTCAGAGAATATGCGGTATTAGCTAATCTTTCGATTAGTTATCCCCCATTACTCGGTACGTTCCGATATATTACTCACCCGTTCGCCACTCGCCACCCAAGAAGCAAGCTTCTCTGTGCTGCCGTCCGACTTGCATGTGTAAAGCATGCCGCCAGCGTTCAATCTGAGCCAGGATCAAACTCTTATGTTCAATCTCTAACTTATAACTTCTGGTCTGCTTCAAAGAAACCGACAGGACAATGTCTAAAACATCATCTTGTCTGTCTTTCAAACAGTGTGAGGCCTAATGCACTCACACTTATCGGTAATCTGTTTTTTAAAGAGCGAATCGAATTATACAGTACATTTAGCAAATGTCAACTAAAATTATCGAAAATTCTAACTAACTGTGTTATACTGTCTGCTTCGTTTTCTTCACCGCGTCAGCAGCGAAGAACCGAACTATACGCCCCCAAATAAAACCAGTCAACACCCAACTTCAAAAAAATTAAAATTTTTTCACAACTACCTGTATTTAAATAATTTAAAATTTATTGAATTTTATCGTTCGATAGATAAAACAGATATCCGAAGATAAATAGTCCTTCGGCTTCACTCTTAATTGCCACATTCAAACACTCTATATCTCTATACTACTGGCGCTTTAGTCCCATCTACTCTTACAATCTCTACTTTCTCCAATAAAACAATCATAAATTTAGAATAGTCCCTATTATGAGTAACGAAAAGATTCAACAAAAATTTGAACAAGCATATCACTCTTTTATTGAAGAGGAAAATTACGAGGAAGCGCTAAAACGTGCCGAGATTCTTTGCCTTCTCAATCCCCAATCTGTCGAATATCATCATAAAGTTGCTTATGCCTATCTGAAGCAATTGAAATGGGAAAAAGCCATTGAGGCTGAAATGAAAACGTTAGAGCTGGATAGCACCTATATTCCTGCTTTGGATTTACTTGCACATGCTTACGGCGCTCTAGATAACTGGGAAAAAACCGGGTTTTACGGTCATCAGGCTTTGGTTCTAAAAGATAAAGCCATCCCAGACCTAGAACATGAAATCATTCCAACACCAGCTCCAAAAAACGGCAAACGGATTATCTCCTTTTCTTTATTTGGCAATAATTCCAAATATATTGAGCCTGCCGTATTAAATACCCAGCTTGCGCCTGTGCTTTTCCCCGGTTGGACATGTCGTTTTTATGTCGACGATTCTGTATCAGCTGAAGCTATTCAACGATTTAGAAATAACGGTGCAGAAGTGATTAAGGTTGGCGCTCCATTGGACAACTGGCCGGGTACGATGTGGCGCTTTCTTGCCATCAATGATCCCGAGGTTGAATACGTTATTTTCCGTGATGCAGATTCTATTATTTGTTATCGTGATGCAGCGGCCGTATCCGAATGGATAAAAAGTGGCACCCTATTCCACACTATTCGCGACTCAGGCTCGCATACTGCCTTGATTCTTGCAGGTATGTGGGGCGCTAAAGGAGGTGCAGTCCCAGATATGCAGGAAAGAATTCAGAACTTTGTCGATGAGGGCTACCCTTCCAGACATTTTGCCGACCAAGATTTTCTAGAAAAAGAATTGTGGGCCTATATCCGTCAGAATCTGTTTGCACATGACAGATTATTTGATTTCTGTAATGCACACGAAATTCCCGGCGAGTTCTACCCTAATTATCAAATCGCTTTCAGCGAAGGAGTCACCAGCTTTAACGCAACGACTGATTATGCAGACGGCAGTCTGGCAAGATGGACGCTGTACTCCAGTGCTTCGCCTTTGGTCAATCCAGACTACTCGCTCAATGTTGTTCCTGAATTTAAGGTCTGCAGTTATGTGACTGAAGTGAAAAACGGAGCGGTTTCAGCGTTCTTGCCGAAGAGATATGGCAATGCGATTAAAGCAAAACTAGCCAGAATCAACATCGAACAAATCTAATTTGATTTGATTCCTATATCTCTCATTTAATGAACCCATTATTTATGAGCAAACACATTCTCCTCGGCATTACCGGCGGTATTGCGGCGTATAAATCTTGCGAACTGGTCAGACTGCTGAAAAAGCAAAGACATTCTGTATCAGTGGTAATGACAGATTCTGCGACAGAATTTATCTCCCCGCTGACTTTCCAAGCTTTAACCGGCAATCCTGTTTTATCGGATACCTATTCAGGTGCTTCTAATAATGGCATGGCGCACATCAATCTGACGCGTGAAGCTGACGCATTTCTTATTGCACCAGCCACTGCCAATACGATCGCCAAAATTGCCAACGGATTGGCTGATAATCTACTGACCAACTTGGTAGCAGCCAGGAAATGTCCTTTGGCCGTTGCCCCTTCAATGAATGTCGAAATGTGGAACAACCCTGCCAACCTGCGCAATATTGAACAGCTGGTTTCAGACGGCATTACCGTGTTTTACCCAAACAGTGGCGAACAGGCTTGTGGCGAAACAGGTACAGGTAGAATGGTCGAAGCGGTCGATCTGGCAGATTTGCTAGAGGATTTATGGACACCCAAGCTACTGAGCGGCAAAAAAGTTCTGATTACAGCCGGCGCAACGTTTGAAGCCATCGATCCTGTCCGCGGCATTACCAATATTTCCAGCGGACAAATGGGTATGGCTTTAGCGCGTGCGTGCCGTGCTGCCGGAGCGAAAGTCACGCTGATTTACGGTCAAATTCAGACGGCCCTGCCAGCAGGCTTGGCTCATTCCGAACAGACTGTCAGCGCAGAAGCCATGTATCAGGCAGTTCACCGCCATATCCATGAGCAAGATGTCTTTATTTCCGTTGCAGCCGTTGCAGACTATAAAGTCAAAAACAGCAGCAACGAGAAACTGAAGAAAAACGGCAATCAGCCCCCGGTTATCGAACTGACGGAAAATCCGGATATTCTCGCATCCGTTGCCGCCCTGCCTTCTCCACCATTCTGCGTCGGCTTTGCTGCGGAAAGCCATCAGGTCTTGGAATTTGCTCGGGCAAAACGTTTGCGCAAAAACGTACCGATGCTGGTGGCCAACCAAGTTTCCGTTTCCATGGGTAAGCCAACCAATCAAATCACCATTATTGATGACCTTGCCGAAACCTCATTTCCAGAAACATCCAAACGCCAAGCAGCAGATGAAATCGTCAAACGCCTGGCTGAATTATTGGCTTAATCAAACAAAACAAAAGGCCGTCTGAAAATGTTTCAGACGGCCTTTGTTCAAACACATTAAATCACAATCCCAATTCACGCAGAAAACGAATATCGTCTGCCCAACCGGATTTTACTTTCACCCAAATCTTCAAAAAGACTTTGGTATCAAACAATTTTTCCATATCAAGGCGTGCTTCAGTAGAAATTTTCTTCAATTTCTCCCCACCCTTGCCAATCAAAATCGCCTTTTGGCTGTCTTTATCGACCAACACCGCGATATAAATGCGGAACAGTCCGCTTTCCTCTTCCTCAAACTGCTCCACTTCAACATTCATCGCATAGGGCAACTCTTCACCCAAATAGCGGAACAATTTTTCGCGCACAATTTCCATCGCCAGGAATCGGCTGGATTTATCCGTCACCATATCTTCCGGATACATCGGGATACTTTCCGGCAGATACGGCTTGAGCAGTTCCAGCAGATTGGCAATACGCAGGCCATGTTTCGCGCTGACTGCCTCGCTGGCAGTAAATTCAAACTCTTGGCGCACTTCATTGATAAACGCCTCAAGCGCAAATTTGTCTTTGGCTTTGTCTTTATCGATTTTATTGACCACCAATACCACAGGCGTATGCTTAGGCAACTGCTTCAACACCACGCGGTCGGCATCGGTAAAGCGCATGGCTTCCACCACAAAAACCACCACATCCACACCGCTCAACGCTTCGGTTACGTTTTGATTAAGACGGTCATTCAAGGCATTGCGGTGATTGGTTTGAAAACCCGGTGTATCGACAAACACAAATTGCGCCGTGTCGTCGGTGTAAATACCGGTTACACGATTACGCGTAGTTTGTGCTTTTTTACTGGTAATACTGATTTTCTGACCAATTAAATGGTTCATCAACGTGGATTTACCGACATTCGGACGACCCACGATGGCCACAAAGCCGCAACGATAATCCGTCGGGTGTTGCAACTCGTTTTGTAAAAAGGTTTCGATATCCATTTATATATGACTTTCTTGATTGTTTCAGACGGCCTTTGCATTTTCTCAAAGGCCGTCTGAAACATTATTTTTTAGATTTTTTCAAAGGAAACTTCTGTTCCAACCACTCTAAGGCTTCACATGCCGCTTTTTGCTCGGCCACTTTCCGACTGCTGCCGCGTGCATTGCAGATAAAGCCGAGTTCGCCCAAATCGCAGGAAATCACAAACATCGCATCAGCCGTCTGCTCCGCCTGCTCTTCGATTCGGTATTTCGGCAAGGCAAAGCGGCGTGCCTGCAAGGCTTCCTGCAAAGCGGTTTTACTGTCTTTTTTGCCGATATTCAAATCCGCACGTTTCACGCGTTCCGCAAACAAATGGCGAACCACTTTTTCCGCCGCAGAAAAATCAGCGTCAAAGCTGACCGCTGCAAACATCGCCTCCATCGCGTCGGCCAAAATCGAAGGCCGTCTGAAACCGCCGCTCTTCAACTCGCCGGCACCCAAATACAAACCGTCGCCGACATTCATTTCCAACGCGATTTCAGCCAACACGCCTTCATTTACCAAAGCCGCGCGCATCCGCGACAACTCGCCTTCCGACAATTTCGGAAACGCGTCAAACAACATCCGCGCCACGGAATAGTTCAAAATCGAATCGCCGACAAATTCAAAACGCTCATTGTGTTTGGCATTGTAGCTGCGGTGGGTCAAAGCCTGCTGAAGCAGCTCCATATTGCGGAACTCATAGCCCAGACGCTTTTGAATCGCTCGATGCGCCTGCTGTTTGAGCAAATCAGGTTTCATTCCATACTTTCAAAAAACAGCCCGAAAATACGCCTCATCCGCAGTGAAACAAAATAAAAAGGCTACACCGGCAACTTTTTTATTTTGGCTCATTGTTTCTCGCGTCCCTCAAGCCGATAAACAATCAAAAGCCGTCATGTTCAAACCTGACGGCACTCGACCGACATTGTACCATCAAACCGCCCCTGCACACATCCGTGCGGAAAAGCGACGAATCGTGTAAAATCATGCCAAATCATCTCTTTGCCAACTCCATGAACAAATTTGCCCAAGCATTGGCCGCAGCGCTCGACCGCTGCATTGTTACCAACACCGTCGCCGAACAAGGCGAACCCGTCGGCTTCCTCTACCGCGAAGCCCCCGTATTTGAAAACGACAGCGGCTGGCGTATTTTCAGCGGCGACGAAACCGACGAATACACCGACAATCCCGACAATTTCAGCATTGTCAGCCTCTCCGCCATTACCGCAGACAATCCCGACATCGCGCCCCTGCTGACTCAGGCAGAAGGCAGCGCGTGGGAATTAAACGAAGACGGCGAGTTCCAAGCCGTTGCCGATTGGCAGCCGCAAGAATAATCCATCCCCATTTCGTTTCAGACGGCCTTCCCTATAACCAGGCCGTCTGAAACCGAGCCGAATCCCTATTTCACCAATATTGAAGGAATCATCATGAACATTATCGAACCCCGCCTCGACGGTACCAACTTGCGCATCGGCATCGTTCAGGCCCGCTTCACCAACGAAATCGGCAGCGAAATGGTCAAAGTTTGTTGCCGCACCTTAAAAGAATTGGGCGTAGCCGAAGACAACATCACGCTTGCCACTGTTCCCGGCGCGCTTGAAGTGCCTATCGCGCTGATGAACCTCGCTTCATCCGAACAATTCGATGCCCTGATTGCCATCGGTGTTGTCATTCGCGGCGAAACCTACCACTTTGAATTGGTATCTAATGAGTCCGGCGCAGGCGTCAGCCGCGTTGCCCTTGACTACAACATCCCGATCGCCAACGCCATCCTGACAACCGAAAACGACGAACAGGCTGTCGCACGCATCGAAGAAAAAGCCTCCGATGCCGCCAAAGTTGCCATAGAATGTGCCAACTTGGTCAACCATCTTTTGTCAGAACAATACGAAGACGACGAAGAATAAGCTTCTCCCCGTATTGAATACCGCATATTTTCAGACGGCCTCCCAATCATGACATTGAGGCCGTCTGAATCATTCAATATTCAGCCGACAACCATCGGCACTCTCTTCACAAGGAATACCCATGAAAAGCCCACGCCGCCGCGCACGCGAGCTTGCCGTACAAGCCATTTATCAAGCAGGCATCAACAAAACCGCCGCTCCTGAAATCGCTAAAAATATCCACGAACTGTCCCAAACATCCAATATGGATGAAGAGCTGTTCAACAAACTGTTTTTCGGCGCACAAACCCATGCCGAAGAATACATGGAAAAAATCAGCCCCCTGCTCGACCGCGACGAAAAAGACCTCAGCCCTATCGAACGCGCCGTTTTGCTGGTTGCCTGCCATGAGCTGAGCACTATTCCTGAAACCCCATACCCTGTTATCATCAATGAAGCCATCGAAGTTACCAAAACTTTCGGCGGCACCGACGGCCATAAATTCGTCAACGGCATCCTCGACCAACTGGCTTCCCGTATCCGCCCTGACGAACCGCGCCGCAAAGGCTAAGATTAGCTTCATATCGGGTTGGGATTACCGATCTTTGCCCCTGTTTAAGCCAATGTGCTTATACAGCCAAACCATCAAAAAGGCCGTCTGAATTTCAGACGGCCTTTTATACTTCGATTTATTCTGATTTTGGCATTTCATAACCGGGACAGTTTTGCTTGTCGCTGCTTGCCCAGATGATACCGCTGTCGTTGTAAAAAACGGTACAAGTTTCATCGGCATTGGTTTCTTTATTGGGGACAGCCTTCAAAATATAACCTGAATCGGAAGGATCCGCACCCTCGGAAAAACTAATATCGAAATATTGATTTTGCTGCAAATTTTTGGCAGGAAAATCCTTAAAAGTACTTTTTTGAGTATAGTAGCGTTCAAGTTGTTGGGCATTATGCAGCATCTGTGTGCGGACGGATGCGAGACGCGTTTGGCGGATGTAGTTTTGATAAGACGGATATGCGATGGTAGCAAGAATGGCTGCAATCAAAACAACTATCAGCAGCTCGATAAGCGTGAAGCCTTGTTGATGTTTCATTGTATTTATGTCGTAAATAATTAGAATAAGACATGAATATTATAGTCGTTTTCTTGCGGCTTAAATGTTCAGATTCGGAGGGAGTTTGGGAATTTATGTAAATGAGGTGCAAGTTCTGAAAAATGTTTACTGCCCTTTATTTTTTATTTCAACAAGTTAAACTTCAATTTGAGCCGTCCCTCTCTTGGTTGACCTTGGTCTTTACAGTAAAATCCAGTTGTTTTTTGTCTCCAACATACATTTATTGCTTGTCTGCAACGTTATTTTATTGAATTGGTTCCTTTTATATGTCTAAAGTTTTCAAGTGGGCGGCCGGTACGGCTGTTGTAGTAGCAGCGGCTTTCGGCGGCTGGTCTTTGATGAAGCCTGAGCCTCAGTCTTCTTTTATTACTGAAGTAGTCAAACGCGGCGATATCCGTCAAACCGTATCGGCAACCGGCGAAATCTCACCTTCCAATTTGGTATCCGTAGGCGCGGAAGCTTCAGGTCAGATTAAAAAACTGTATGTGAAACTGGGCCAACAAGTGAAAAAAGGCGATCTGATTGCGGAAATCGACTCAACCAATCAGATCAATACCTTAAATACCGAAAAATCCAAACTGGAAACCTATCAGGCAAAATTGGTTTCTGCTGAAATCACGCTTTCCAGTGCGGAGAAAAAATATAAACGCGAACTTGCCTTATGGAAAGAACAGGCAACTTCCAAGGAAAACTTGGAATCTGCACAAGACTCTTTAGCCGCAGCCAAAGCGAATGTCGCCGAACTGAAGGCCTCCATCAAACAATCAAAAATCTCAATTAATACAGCCGAATCCGAACTGGGCCACACGCGGATTACCGCCACCATGGACGGCACCGTGGTCGCCATTCCTGTTGAAGAAGGCCAATCCGTCAATGCAGCGCAATCTACGCCGACCATTATCCAGCTGGCCAATCTGGAAACCATGTTAAACAAAATGCAGATTGCAGAGGGCGACATCACGAAAGTCAAAGCCGGTCAGGATATTTCGTTCACCATTTTGTCCGAGCCGGACACCCCGATTAAAGCGAAATTAGACAGTGTCGACCCCGGCCTGACCACCATGTCTTTGGGCAACTACACCAGCAGCACGGACACGACTTCCAATGCGATTTACTACTATGCTCGCGCACTTGTACCGAATCCCGAAGGCAAACTTTCTATCGGTATGACCACTCAAAACACGATCGAAATCAACGGCGTGAAGAATGTTTTACTGGTACCGACGCTGACCGTGAAAAAACATAACGGCAAATCCTATGTTAGCATTTTGGGCGCAGACAATAAAACGGTAGAACGCGAAGTGACCGTCGGTTTGAAAGACAGCATGAATACCGAAATCAAAAGCGGCTTGAAAGAAGGCGAAAAAGTGATCGTTTCTGAAATGAGCGCAGATGAAAAGAATAAGAGCAGTGAACGCGCGATGATGGGTGGTGGCCCTCCTCGCTGATTGATTAAGGCCGTCTGAAAGATTTGGCTGTGTTTCAGACGGCCTTAGTTCCTGTATTTCTATTTTTCGCCCGGAAAGATTATGAGTTTAATCGAATGTAAGAATATCAACCGTTTTTTCGGTAGCGGTGAAAACCGTGTGCATGTATTGAAAGATGTCAGCCTTTCTATTGAGAAAGGCGACTTTGTGGCGATTATCGGCCAGTCCGGCTCAGGCAAATCGACGCTGATGAATATCTTGGGCTGTCTGGATACCGCCACCTCCGGCTCTTATCAAATCGACGGCATCGAAACATCGCAAATGCAGCCGGATGAGCTGGCGGCTTTGCGCCGTGAGCGTTTCGGCTTTATTTTCCAGCGTTACAACCTGTTAAGCTCGCTGACCGCCCGGGACAACGTCGCCCTGCCTGCCGTGTATATGGGCATGGACAGCAAAGAGCGCGCGGAACGTGCGGAAAAACTGTTGGGCGATTTAGGTTTGCAAAATAAAGAAGGCAACAAACCCAGCGAACTTTCCGGCGGTCAGCAACAGCGCGTTTCGATTGCCCGCGCGTTGATGAACGGCGGCGAAATCATCTTTGCCGACGAACCGACCGGCGCATTAGATACCGCCAGCGGTAAAAACGTGATGGAAATCATCCATAAGCTGCACGAAGACGGGCATACCGTGATTATGGTTACCCACGATCCGGGCATTGCGGCAAACGCAAACCGCGTCATCGAAATCCGCGACGGTCAGATTATTTCCGACACGTCTAAAAATCCGGATATTCCGCCAAGCAAAGTGGAGAGGATTAAAGAAAAAGCTTCCTGGTCGTTTTATTACGATCAATTTATGGAAGCATTCAAAATGTCTGTGCAGGCGATTATGGCGCATAAAATGCGTTCGCTGCTGACCATGCTGGGGATTATCATCGGTATCGCTTCGGTGGTATCGGTAGTAGCCTTAGGTAATGGCTCGCAACAAAAAATCTTGGAAGACATCAACTCGATGGGCACAAACACCATCAGTATCTTCCCCGGCCGTGGTTTTGGCGACCGTAGAAGCGGACGGATCAAGACACTGACGATTAATGACGCAAAAGCCATCAGCCAACAAAGCTACGTCGCCTCTGCCACCCCTCAAACCAACTCCAGCGGCACCTTGACCTACCGCAACACCGACCTGACTGCCTCGCTTTACGGCGTAGGCGAACAATATTTCGACGTGCGCGGTTTAAAATTGGAAGAAGGCCGTCTGTTTGATGATGACGATGTAAAAACCGATGCACAAGTCGTCATCATCGACCAAAACACCAAAACCAAACTCTTCGGCGAAGGCGTCAATCCTTTAGGCAAAACCATCCTTTTCAAAAAACGTCCGCTAACCGTCATCGGCATTATGAAAAAGGATGACAACTCATTCGGCAATTCCGACTCGCTGATGCTTTGGTCGCCTTATACAACGGTCATGCACCAAATTACCGGCGAGAGCTATACCAACTCCATCGTTGTCAAAATCAAAGACGATGCCAACACGCAGGTTGCCGAAAAAAGCCTGACCGAGCTGCTGAAAGCACGCCACGGTACAGAAGACTTCTTTATGAACAACAGCGACAGCATCAAAAAAATGGTTGAAAGTACAACCGGCACCATGACGTTGCTGATTTCTTCTATCGCGGTCATCTCTTTGGTGGTCGGCGGCATCGGCGTGATGAACATCATGCTGGTTTCCGTTACCGAGCGCACCAAAGAAATCGGCGTCCGCATGGCAATCGGCGCACGCCGCAACAATATTTTGCAACAATTCCTGATTGAAGCCGTCTTAATCTGTATCATCGGCGGCCTGTCAGGCGTATTGTTGTCCGCAAGCATCAGCCTGGTGTTCAACTACTTTGTCACCGACTTCCCGATGAGCATTTCCATGACTTCCGTCATCGGCGCAGTGGTCTGCTCCACCGCCATCGGCGTCGCGTTCGGCTTTATGCCTGCCAACAAGGCTTCCAAGCTCAACCCGATTGATGCGCTGGCTCAGGATTGATTCAGTTAGATGCAACAAACAATATTCAGATAACCTTAAGAATAATGGTATGTACATCACCAAAGCACGATAAGGATAAATAATGCAAAACTGGCAACAATATGAATCGCAATATCAAATCGAAGCATTGCTATACGACTTGTGCATCCAAGCCATTCAAATCATGGCTAAGGAATCTGAAGGCACTGTGATTAACGGTATTGCCTTAAACGTTCATTCTTATTACGGCACTTGCGGCTTGTCTTTTAATCGTGCTGAAAATGGAGAAGATGGCTCATTTTTACGTGAAAATGATATACAACCACCCGATTGGAGTGATGAATGGAATGAAGCTGTTTATCAAACATTTAAACCTTTCGAAGAAAAACACCGTTATGCCATTGCCGACATTATGCAGGAGTTGGGAAATAAAAATCTGGATGCAGAATTTGAAGCATTTGGTAACGGCTTTCTATATACCTGTCGTCGTGTGATGAGTCGATTACGACAAAATAAAGCCTTTGAAAAATATGCCAATATCTCGAATAATTGTTGGTATCTAGTTACTGAAATTGACGCTGATACTGAAGAAGAGGAACGACTTTTAGAAGAAGTCTACCAAGAAATAATTTCAACCCTCACTGCATAAACTTAAATTCAAACATGCATCCCAATAAAGTACAAAGAGATAAATTAAATAAGCTGAGCGACCTGCCCAATGTCGGCAAAGCTGTGGCGGAGGATTTGGCTTTGCTCGGTATCACGCAGCCGCAGGATTTGGCAGGACAGGACGCTTATGAAATGTACGACCGCCTGTGCAGCCTGACCGCAACCCGACATGATCCCTGCATGATCGATATTTTCCTATCGCTGGTTGATTTTATGCAAGGGAACGAACCGAAGCTGTGGTGGCATTTTACGGAACAGCGAAAGGCGTTCTTGGCAGATAAACAAAAGTAGCCAACATTATTTGGTTAGCATTCAAAACCATCTATGCCGTCCGAAACTCTGTTACCCGAAAGATTTTTTATGAAGACGAAACCTTTTTCCCAAGCAGCCTTATCATTGGCTGTTGCCCTTGCCCTAAGTGCGTGCGCCGCACCTAAAGCCAACCCGAACCTGACGCTGGAAGCAACCGGCCAAGTCATGAGCGCGGCCGAAACTGCCGAACGCTACGATGTAAACGGCAACTGGTGGGAAATCTACCAAAGCCAGCAGCTCAACGCGCTGATGGAGCAGGCGCTGGCGAACAATGTCGATTTGAAACAGGCGGCCATCAGCGTCAACAAAGCTTTGTATCAAGCCAATATTTTGGGTGCGGATTTGGTGCCTTCATTCAGCGGCTCGTTGGGTGCGAACGCTTCTAAAAACCTGAAAACCGGCAGCCACGGCAATACCTTCAGCAGCCAGCTTGGTTTGAGCTACGAATTGGATTTGTGGCGCAAACTCAGTGCCACTGCCGATGCGCAGGTATGGGAATACCAAGCCACGCATGAAGACATGGCCAACACACGCCTAACTTTGATTAATAATGTCGCCGATGCGTATTTCAATATCGCCTATCTGAACGAAGCGATTGAGTTAGCAAAAAAATCGCTGAAGCAATATCAGGAAATCAACCGCATTGCGAATGCCAAGTTCCGCTACGGCCGAGCCGACTCAAGCCAGCCGACCCAAGCCAAACAGTCATTGCTGAGTGCGGAAAACAGCCTGTTGTCTTTACAAAACAATTTGGATACGCAAAAACAGGTTTTACGTAATTTGTTGAATTTAAGGCCGTCTGAAAACATGGCCGCCGATCCGGCACAATTCCGCCTGTTGCCTGTCAAAGGCGTGAACTTGGACGTACCGATTACCGTTTTGGCCAACCGCCCCGACCTGCGCGCCGCCGAGTACCGCCTGCAAGCGTCGCAACAATCGGTCAACGCGCAAAAACGCAGTTGGTATCCGTCGATTACTTTGGGCGCAAGTTTGAGTACGTCTTCCGATAAAGCGAAAAGCACGTTCAATATCCCCATGTTAGGCGGATCGGCCACCATCAATCTGCCTTTCCTTAATTGGCAGACCATGAAATGGAAAGACAAAACCGTACAAGCGGAGATGGACAGTGCCAAGCTGAATTTTGAAAAAGCCCTGACCACCGCGCTTAACGAGGTCAACACCAATTACCTTGCCTACAAAAACGCGCAGGCCAGCCTTGCCAATCAAGAACAGCGTTATCAGTTAGACAAGAAAAACAGCCATTACTATCAAGTACGCTACCAACACGGTAAAAACGAGCTAAAAGACTGGCTGGAGGCTTTGAATACGGAATACAGCTCGGCGCAAAACCTGCTGAACCAACGCTATGAAGCCTTAAAATACGAAAATATGGTGTATAAAGCCATGGCGGGACGTTATACGCCGAAATAGCATTTTCAGACGGCCTTTGGTTAATTTCCGTCAACGGCCGTCTGAAAAACATTCAAGCAACTGAATTTTCATATATAATCGCGCGTTTATTTGATTTTATCCGGACAACATTATGGCCTTCGCTTCTCTCTTTACGCTTTTGGACGACATTACCGCCGTTTTGGACGACGTAGCGATGATGACCAAAGTCGCCGCAAAAAAAACCGCCGGCGTGGTCGGTGACGATTTGGCGCTCAACGCCAACCAAGTAACCGGCGTATCTGCCGAGCGCGAATTGCCGATTATTTGGGCGGTGGCCAAAGGCTCTCTAGTCAACAAGCTGATTCTGGTGCCGCTTGCGCTGTTGCTTTCCGCTTTCCTGCCTGCACTGATTACACCCTTGCTGATGATAGGCGGTGTGTATTTGTGTTTTGAAGGCGTGGAAAAACTGTTGCACAAATTTCTACACCGCAATGAACACGAAGACGGACACGATGCCGAGCCTGAAGTCACAGACGAAAAAACAAAAGTTAAAGGCGCGGTCCGCACAGATTTCATCCTCTCAGCCGAAATCATCATTATCGCGCTGGGCGTTGTTGAAAAATATGACCTGATGACACGTTCTTTGGTTATGGCCGCCATCGGTGTCGGCATGACTGCATTGGTCTATGGTTTGGTCGGCATTATCGTCAAACTTGACGACCTCGGTATGATGTTGATGCGCCAAAAAAGCGCCGCCGTACAAGGCATCGGACGCGGTTTGATTTCATTTATGCCTTGGTTTATGCGCGGCTTGAGCATTGTCGGCACGCTGGCGATGTTCTTGGTTGGCGGCGGACTGATCGCCCACAACCTTGGTTTTTTGCACGATTTCCTCCACGCGCAGCATTGGGACAGCGGCATAATGGAACATATCGCCAATCTGGTGGTCGGAGTAGCCGCCGGTGCATTGGCTTGCGCAATCGTCCTGCCTGCAATGAAATTGTTTCAAAAAGACTGATTTTGTTTCCCTGCCGTCTGAAAATTTTTCAGACGGCCTCGATACCATTTAAAGCATGAATATTTTCCGTAAACTCGAACAATATTGGCAACATCCGCTGCTTTACTGGCCGCTGGTCATCTTGATTGCCGCCGCGACACCATTCACTTTCGCCCCCTATTATCATTTCTGGCTGATGCCGCTGTTGTTTGGCGCACTGATACGCCTGATTGAATTGCGTCCGCGCTTTGCCGTCATGACCGCCTATCTGTTCGGATTAATCGGTTATACGGCGCAGTTTTATTGGATACACACTGCCTTGCATGATGTTTCGGGTTTACCGGATTCATACGCCATCCCCCTCACCTTCCTGCTGCCGGCGTTTCTCGCGCTTTATCCGGCTATCTGTTTTTGGGTGTGGAGAAAATGCAACCTGTCGCGCTGGGCCAAAACCGGCCTCCTGCTGCCGATTTTATGGACGCTGGCAGAATTTGCTCGCGAACGTTTCCTGACCGGATTCGGCTGGGGCGCAATTGGCTATTCCCAAATCATCAAAGACAGTCCGTTGGCAGGTTTCGCACCTTTGGGCGGCATTCATATGGTCACGCTGGCAACCGCTTTCCTCAGCGCATGGCTGGTGCTGCTGATTGACAACCACGGCCGTCTGAAACACCGCCTGCTGCCCTTATTCCTTATCGTTGCGCTCTGCTCCGTCGGCTACATTTCCCAACAAACCGAATACACCCGCCCCGACGGCAGCACCAGCACGGTCGCCCTGATTCAAGGCAATATCGAGCAAAATCTGAAATGGAAAGAAGAGCAAATCATCCCAACCATTCAGAAATACTACGAACAAATCAGCAAAACCAGTGCCGACATCGTCATTCTGCCTGAGACTGCCCTGCCGCTGATGCGACAAGACCTGCCCGAAGGTATCTTGGAACAATTCGCCGAGCAAGCTCAAAGCAACGGCAGCGCGTTGGCCATCGGCATCAGCCAATATACGCCCGACGGCAACGGCTACGAAAATGCAGTCATCAATTTGAGCGACTATCACAACAGCACTTCCGATGTCATCCCCTACTACGCCAAGAACCACCTCGTTCCATTTGGCGAATACAAGCCCTTGCCCGCCATTACCGAGCGCCTCTATAAAATGATGGATATGCCTTTGGCCGACTTTCAAAAAGGTGGCGACAATCAAGCGCCTTTGGTGATGAAAGATCAAAAAGTTGCCTTCAATATCTGCTATGAAGACGGCTTCGGCGACGAACTCATCGCAACGGCGAAACGCTCCACCCTGCTCGCCAACATCAGCAATATGGCGTGGTACGGCAAATCCAATGCCATGTATCAGCAGCTTCAACAGTCCCAAGCGCGTGCAATGGAACTGGGCCGCTACATGGTTCGCGCCACCAATACCGGCGCAACCGCCATTATTTCCCCTAAAGGCACGATTGTTGCCGAAGCCCAACCAGATACAGAAACCGTCCTCGAAGGCCACGTTAAAGGCTATATCGGCGAAACGCCTTATATGAAAGCAGGCGGCTCAACATGGCTTATCAGTATTTTGGCCGTTATCGGCGTATTCCTTATCCTGATTGGCCGGAAGAAACCAGAATAAAAATTTTAAGACCTTGTTATACAAGGTCTTTTTTATTGCTAAAACTATTTACATACAAAAATGTTTGTAATATACTTACCCAAAACCTAGCAAATCACTCAAATTTTCAAAGACAATCAACCCTTGCGATTCAAGTAGTAAAAACTATTGAATCTATCGTTAATTTACAGAAAAAATCCAACCCATAACAAAACAAACCACAGGCAGTGTTATACTGCTTGTCACACAATAAACAAAAAGCCGTTTTCAGACGGTCCAATCAAGGAGAGCATCCTTTATGAATAAAGCTTTTGCATTACCCGTTATCCACAGCGGCAACGGTAGCCTCGAGCAATACATTCATACTGTCAACAGCATTCCCATGCTGACTGCCGAAGAAGAAACACAACTGGCCGAACGTCAGCAAAAAGGCGATCTCAACGCCGCCAAACAGCTTATTCTGTCTCATCTTCGCGTCGTCGTATCCATCGCACGCGGCTACGACGGCTACGGCCTCAACCAAGCCGACCTGATTCAAGAAGGCAATATCGGCTTGATGAAAGCCGTCAAACGCTACGAACCAAGCCGCGGCGCGCGCCTGTTTTCGTTTGCCGTGCATTGGATTAAAGCCGAAATCCACGAATTCATTTTGCGCAACTGGCGTTTGGTCCGCGTTGCCACAACCAAACCGCAACGCAAACTGTTCTTCAATCTGCGCAGCATGCGTAAAAACCTGAATGCCTTGTCTCCAAAAGAAGCGCAAGAAATCGCCGACGATTTGGGCGTCAAATTGTCCGAAGTCTTGGAAATGGAACAACGCATGACCGGTCACGATATCGGCATCATGGCAGAAAACAACGATGACGAGGACAACTTCGCCCCTATCGACTGGTTGGCCGACCACGATGCAGAGCCTAGCCGTCAGTTGTCCAAACAAGCCCACTACGCCCTGCAAACCGAAGGTCTGCAAAACGCCTTGGCGCAACTGGACGACCGCAGCCGCCGCATCGTTGAAAGCCGCTGGTTGCAAGACGATGGCGGTTTGACCCTGCACGAATTGGCTGCCGAATACGGCGTATCTGCCGAACGCATCCGCCAAATCGAAGCCAAAGCCATGCAAAAATTGCGCGGTTTCTTGGCAGAAGAAGCTGAAGCCGTTTAAGCCTTTCTTGATAAAAAGGCCGTCTGAATCTTTTCAGACGGCCTTTTCGATGGCAAACCTCATTGTATCTTCTCCCCCAACACATTCATTTTAAAGCCCACTTAAGCTATAATACCCACCACACACACTACCCAGTCATACCATAACCATGCAACTTACCGTCGTCGGACTCAATCACCAAACTGCGCCCTTGAGCATACGCGAAAAACTGGCATTTGCAGCTGCAAATCTGCCGGATGCCGTGTCCAACCTCGCGCGCAGTGAGGCGGCGGAAGAAGCAGTTATTCTTTCTACCTGCAACCGCACCGAGCTTTACTGCGTCGGCGAAACCGAAAAAATCATCGACTGGTTGGCGCAATATCACAACCTGCCTGCCGAAGAAATCCGCCCTTACCTCTATACCTTAGATAATAATGAAACCGTCCGCCACGCCTTCCGCGTCGCCTGCGGTTTGGACTCCATGGTCTTGGGCGAACCGCAAATTCTCGGTCAAATCAAAGATGCCGTACGCGTTGCGCAAGAACAGGAAAGCATCAACACCCACTTAAACGCCCTGTTTCAAAAAACCTTTGCCGTTGCCAAAGAAGTGCGTACCGACACTGCCGTCGGCGAAAACTCCGTATCCATGGCTTCTGCATCGGTCAAAATGGCAGAGCAAATCTTCCCTTCCATTTCCGATCTGAACGTGCTCTTTATCGGCGCAGGCGAAATGATTGAGCTGGTGGCCACTTATTTTGCCGCCAAAAATCCCAAGCTCATTACCGTTGCCAACCGCACACACCAGCGTGCGCAGGAATTGTGCGACAAACTCGGTGTCAACGCCGAAGCCTGCCTGCTGAACGAATTACCCGATATTCTTCACGATTACGACGTAGTTGTTTCTTCCACTGCCAGCCAACTCCCCCTCGTCGGCAAAGGCATGGTCGAGCGCGCATTGAAAAAACGCCACAACATGCCCGTTTTCCTGCTGGATTTGGCCGTTCCGCGCGACATTGAAGCCGAAGTCGGCGAATTGGAAGATGCATATCTCTATACCGTGGACGACATGATGGATATTGTCCAAAGTGGTAAAGACGCACGCAAAAAGGCAGCGGAGGCGGCTGAAAGCATGGTGGAAGAAAAGGTTAGCGAATTTATCCGCCAACAGAAAAACCGCCAAAGCGTTCCGCTTATCCGCGCCTTGCGCGACGAAGGCGAACGTGCGCGCCGCCAAGTATTGGAAAATGCCATGAAGCAACTGGCAAAAGGCGTATCCGCCGAGGATGTCCTCGAACGCCTCTCCATCCAGTTGACCAACAAACTGCTCCACTCTCCGACACGCACGCTCAATAAAGCGGGCTCGGACAACAGCGAATTAATCGATGCCGTGGCGCAGATCTACCATTTGGACCAACACGACTGACCACAATTTAAAGGCCGTCTGAAAAAGCGAACCGACCGACAGGTCATATTCCAAAGTTTTCAGACGGCCTTAAAACAATAAAATCCCAATTATCATTTTTTCATTTAAAATGAAATGCTTGAAAAAAAACCGTTAAAGTGTAAAAATCCTACCTTATACATTTAAACAGCATTCAAACAATAAAACTGCCTGCCGATTCAAACGTATGCCGACAATACGATAGGCACCGGCAAAAGGAACTTTCGTGCATATTAAAACAAACACATATCTGGCCCTCGCTGTCCTCTCAGCTTCCCTTCTTTCAGGTTGCGACAAAGTCAGCACCTTTTTCGGCAAAGACGAAAACAAAGAACTCGTTCAACGCATAGAAACCAATACCGATGACGGAAAAGTCGGCATGTTGTTGCCCGACTTCGCCCAACTGGTGCAAAACGAAGGACAGGCCGTCGTCAATATTCAAGCGACACCGGCAAAACGCTCTGCGACACCGGATGACGACCACAGCATGGATCTGAGCCAATTCCCCGACAACGATCCGTTTTACGAGTTCTTCAAACGCCTCGTTCCCAATATGCCCGACATGCCGCAAGAAGATACCGAAAGCGACGATTTGAATTTCGGCTCCGGCTTCATCATCAGCAAAGACGGCTATATCCTGACCAATACCCACGTGGTTGCCGGCATGGGCAACATCAAAGTCCTACTCAACGACAAACGCGAATACACGGCCAAACTGGTCGGCTCAGACGCCCAATCCGACGTTGCCCTCTTAAAAATTGAGCCGCAAGAAGACTTGCCGGTTGTCAAAATCGGCAATCCGAAAGATTTGAAACCGGGCGAATGGGTAGCCGCCATTGGTGCGCCTTTCGGCTTTGACAACAGTGTAACCTCCGGCATCGTCTCCGCCAAAGGCCGCAGCCTGCCGAATGAAAACTACACGCCGTTCATCCAAACCGATGTTGCCATCAATCCCGGCAACTCAGGCGGCCCGCTATTCAACCTCCGCGGCCAAGTAGTCGGCATCAACTCGCAAATTTACAGCCGCAGCGGCGGTTTCATGGGCATTTCGTTTGCTATTCCGATTGATGTTGCCATGAATGTGGCTGATCAATTAAAAGCCAACGGCAAAGTCCAACGCGGTCAATTAGGCGTGGTTATTCAAGAAGTTTCTTATGATTTGGCCAAATCTTTCGGTTTGGACAAAGCAAGTGGTGCACTGATTGCCAAAATCATGCCGAACAGCGCAGCACAACAAGCCGGTTTGCAGGTTGGCGACATCGTACGCAAAGTTAACGGCGAAGAAGTCCGCGCCTCCAGCGATTTGCCGGTCATGGTCGGCTCGATGATGCCGGGTAAAGAAGTGACTTTGAGCATTTGGCGCGGCGGCAAACAAACCGATGTCAAAGTCAAACTTGGCAGCGCAGCCGAACAAACGGAAACTTCTGCAAAAGAAGCCGAACACCCGCAACACGAAAGCGGCCATGACGGATTTACCGTTGAAAACGCAGGCGTTACCCTGCAGGTTGAAAACGCAGACGGTAAACAACGCTTAATCGTTCTGCGCGTTAGCGGTGCGGCCGAACGTGCCGGCCTCAAACGCGGCGACGAAATCATTGCCGTCAGCCAAATCAGCGTCAATGACGAATCCACTTTCCGTAGCGCATTGGAAAGCTCAGGCAAAAACGTACCGCTTTTGGTACAACGCGAAGGCAATACTTTGTTCCTCGCGCTAAATCTGCAGTAGTCCGATTTTTCAGACGGCATGATGATGTGTTAGATGATAAAATACCCACCTGTCAGAGGCGGTGGGTATTTTGTTATCCGTCTTCCAGTTTAGGCCGTCTGAAAATATTTCACCGCTTATATACAATATAATTATGCAACTTATTAATTATTCAAATTCTATTTTATCCATCGTCCCAGCAGCCATTGCGCTCGCCCTGGCCATTGCCACGCGCCGTGTATTGCTGTCCCTGGGTGTCGGCATTATCGTCGGCTCATTCCTGCTGGTAGGCGGTAATCCACTTGATGCTTTGGTTCACTTAAAAGACATGGCGGTCAGCCTGACTTGGGCGGATGGCGATTGGTCTTTGGGCAAACCCAAAATCCTGCTCTTTTTGGTGCTTTTAGGGATTTTCACTTCCCTGCTGACGCATTCCGGCAGCAACCAAGCATTTGCCGATTGGGCAAAACAGCACATCAAAGGCCGTCGCGGTGCGAAGCTGCTGACTGCCTGTTTGGTATTCGTTACCTTTATTGACGACTATTTCCACAGCCTTGCCGTCGGTGCGATTGCCCGCCCTGTAACCGACAAATTCAAAGTTTCCCGCGCCAAACTGGCTTATATCCTTGACTCCACTGCTGCACCGATGTGCGTTTTGATGCCGGTATCCAGCTGGGGCGCATCAATTATCGCTACTTTGGCAGGCCTTTTGGTGACTTACAACATCACAGACTACACACCGATGGGCGCATTCGTGGCCATGAGCCTGATGAATTACTACGCCGTCTTCGCATTGATTATGGTGTTTGTCGTGGCTTGGTTCTCCTTCGACATCGGCTCTATGGCTCGTTTGGAACGCGCCGCTTTGAATGAAATTCATGATGAAACCGTTGAAACAGGCCATCCCAACGGCCGCGTATTCGCTCTGATTGTGCCGGTTTTGGTACTGATCGCCGCAACGGTTTCCGCCATGATCTACACTGGCGCGCAAGCTTCTGAAACCTTCTCTTTGCTCAGCGCGTTTGAAAATACCGATGTAAACACTTCCCTCGTGTTCGGCGGTACTTGCGGCGTATTGGCCGTCATCCTCTGCACCATCGGCACCATCAAAACCAGTGATTATCCTAAAGCCATTTGGCAAGGCATCATCTCTATGCGCGGCGCCATTATCATCTTGATTTTGGCATGGATCATCAGCACCGTTGTCAGTGAGATGCACACCGGCGAATACCTCTCCACTTTAGTGGCAGGCAATATCCACGCAGGCTTCCTGCCCGTGATTTTGTTTATGCTCGCAGGCGTGATGGCCTTCGCTACCGGCACAAGCTGGGGTACATTCGGCATCATGTTGCCGATTGCCGCCGCCATGGCCGTCAAAGTAGAACCTTCGCTGATTATCCCTTGCATGTCTGCCGTAATGGCCGGAGCCGTATTTGGCGACCACTGCTCACCGATTTCCGACACCACCATCCTCTCTTCTACCGGCGCACACTGTAACCACATCGACCACGTTACCTCGCAATTCCCTTACGCGCTGACCGTAGCCGCGTCTGCCGCCTCAGGCTACCTCGTACTGGGCATGACCGGCTCTGCGCCTTTAGGTTTTGTGGTAACCGGCATCGTGATGGTTGTGTTGATTCTGATCTTAAAAGACAAGAAAAAAGCAACTGCCTAATTCAAAACCAATATTCAGACGGCCTGAGATATTCCTACACTCTCAGGCCGTCTGAACATAACGATTATCCAATATATACATTATTCAGGACAAAACAATGAATACGCCTCATCTTCCACGCGGCCCAGTCATGGCCGACGTCGCTGCCTATCATCTGACCGAAGAAGAAAAACAACGCCTGCTCGACCCTGCCGTCGGTGGCGTTATTTTGTTCCGCCGCAACTTTGAAAACGTTTCCCAGCTCAAAGCTTTGGTTCAAGAAATCAAAGCCGTCCGTACACCTGAACTTATCATCGCCGTCGACCACGAAGGCGGACGGGTTCAACGTTTTATTGACGGCTTCACCCGCCTGCCGGCCATGAACGTATTGGGCGAAATTTGGGATAACGAAGGCCAAGAAGCCGCCTGCGCCCAAGCAGAACAAGTCGGCTGGGTTTTAGCAACCGAACTCTCCGCCTGCGGTATCGACCTATCCTTTACGCCTGTTTTGGATTTGGACTGGGGTCAATGCGCCGTCATCGGTAACCGCAGTTTCCACCGCGACGCCAACATCGTGACCCAGCTTGCCCTTGCCCTGCAAAAAGGCCTGAACAAAGGCGGCATGAAATCTTGCGGCAAACACTTCCCCGGCCACGGCTTTGTCGAAGGCGACAGCCATCACGTCCTGCCTTGCGACGAACGCAGCCGCGAAGCGCTAGAAGCCGCAGACCTTATCCCCTTCCGAGCATTGAGCCAGGCAGGCATGGCCGCAGTCATGCCTGCCCACGTCGTGTACCCGCAAACCGACAGCCAACCTGCCGGTTTCTCCGAAAAATGGCTGAAACAAATCCTGCGCCAAGAAATCGGATTTAACGGCGTTATCTTTTCAGACGACCTGACCATGGAAGGCGCATGCGGTGTCGGCGGTATTAAAGAACGCGCCCGCCTTTCTTTTGAAGCAGGCTGCGATATTGTACTGGTGTGCAACCGTCCCGATTTGGTAGATGAATTGCGAGACGGTTTCCACGCACCGGCAAACGCCGATTTGGCAGCACGTTGGCAATACATGGCCAACACGTTAACCGTACAAGAAGCTGCCGACATCATGGCAACCGAAGAATTTCAAGCCGCCCAACAGGCAACCGTCAAACTGGCAACGCCTAAAGACATCGCAGGCGGTGTCAAAGTCGGCGAAGCATTCTGATTCAAGGCCGTCTGAAACATTGACGGCAAATAAAAAAAGGAAGACTTGAAAAGTCTTCCTTTTTTTATTCAAACCGATTAGCGGTGTTGCGGATTGTAACGGCTTTCCAATCGCAGGAATACCCAGCCCAAAAAGCTTGTCAGCACCAAATAAATCAGCGCGATTGTATAAAGCGGTTCTTCATAGACAGAATAGCGGCCGGTAATCGTGCTTTGTACATAAGCCAACTCAGCCACGCCGATGACGGACAATAATGAGCTGTCTTTCAACAAAGTAATAAATTCACTGGCCAATGGCGGCAACATACGGCGCAAAGCTTGCGGCAAAATCACATAACGCATCGCCTGAGTATAGGTCAGACCCAAAGAACGCGCAGCTTCCATTTGGCCCTTATCAATCGACTGGATACCGGCACGGAAAATCTCACAAATATACGCACCCGAGTTCGCAATCAACGCCAAAGAACCGGCAATCAACGCACCATAAGAACGGCGCAAATCAATGGCTGCTTCGCCGCTAATCAATACACCGTCGGCAGGATGAACAAAAAATGGGAACCAAACATAAGCCCAAATCACAATTTGTACAAACAATGGCGTACCGCGAAACAGCGTAACATACCAAAAAGAAATCTTACGCAACACCCAAGCCAAGGCTCGCATCGGTGCACCAGCTTTTTCCGGATTGATCAAACGCGCCAATGCCAGCAGCAAACCCAAAACCGAGCCACCTGCCGTTGCAACCACCGTCAGTCCCAGCGTTGTCAACACGCCGTATAAAAACATCCAGCGGTATTCATAAATAATGTCAAAACGAAAATCCATAAACCTTCCGTCGGTCAAAATCGGTAACTAATCCGAATATTTTTTAAAATGAAGCTTAATATTTTACAAGAAAATACATTGCTTGAACGGTTTTTTGTTAAATTATTCCGCCCAACCCTGCTTTTTTTACATTTCCAATGAATTGCAGCCCCTTTTCACCTTTCATCATATTAGACATTTTCCGTATAAAAAACAAAGCGCAAACCCGACACAAAATTGACCGAAACACAAAAACAGCGGATAATCCGCCCATTCTTCAAACATCTTTCAGACGGCCTTCCCTCTTCCCTTAAAGGCCGTCTGAAAACATTTTAAAAAGCATAAAACATGAAAGCACCCGAACTCTTATTGCCTGCAGGCGGCCTCGAACGTATGCGCGCCGCCTACGACTACGGCGCAGACGCCGTTTACGCCGGCAGCCCGCGTTACTCCCTGCGCGCCCGCAACAACGAATTTGCCAAACTCGACGTCCTCGAGCAAGGCATTAAAGAAGCGCACGAGCGCAACAAAAAATTCTTCCTGACCGTCAATACGCTGCCGCACAACTCCAAACTCAAAACCTTTGTTTCCGATATGGAGCCCTTGATTGCCATGAAACCCGACGCGCTGATTATGGCGGATCCAGGTTTGATCATGACCGTGCGCGAAAAATGGCCAGAGATGCCGATTCACCTATCCGTTCAGGCAAACACCACCAACTACTGGGGCGTAAAATTCTGGCAAAACATTGGTGTCGAACGCATTATTCTGTCGCGCGAATTGAGCATGGAAGAAATCGCCGAAATCCGCCAAGAATGTCCGGATATCGAACTCGAAGTCTTTATTCACGGCGCATTGTGCATCGCCTACTCAGGCCGTTGCCTGCTCTCCGGCTATTTCAACCACCGCGACCCCAATCAAGGCACCTGCACCAACTCCTGCCGTTGGGACTACAAAGTTCACAACGCCACTGAAAGCGATGCGGGCGACGCCCAACTTCTGCAAGGTTTCAATTTTGAAAAAGCCCAAGAAGAAGCCAACCAAAACTTTGAAGGCATCAATGGTCAAAAACGCCACCCCTACGCCGACAAAGTTTTCCTGATTGAAGAGTCCAACCGCCCGGGCGAAATGATGCCGATTATGGAAGACGAACACGGCACCTACATCATGAACTCCAAAGACCTTCGCGGCATCGAAGTGGTTGAAAAACTGGCCAAAATCGGCGTGGACAGCCTCAAAGTCGAAGGCCGCACCAAGTCGCTTTATTATGTTGCACGCGTGGCCCAGTCCTACCGCAAAGCGATTGACGATGCCGTTGCAGGCCGTCCGTTTGATTACAGCCTGTTGAGCGAACTCGAAGGCCTTGCCAACCGTGGCTACACCAGCGGCTTCCTCGAGCGCCACCAAACTCAGGATTACCAAAACTACCTGACCGGCCACTCCATCGCCAAACAAAGCCAATATGTCGGCCACGTTACCGAAATCGATGAAAACGGCTGGGCAACCATCGAAGTCAAAAACCGCTTTGCCATCGGCGATTCACTCGAAATCATCCACCCGAGCGGCAACCAAACCATCAAATTGGAACAAATGACCCGCAAAGGCCAGCCTGTCGATGTTGCCCCAGGCAACGGCATTCAGGTCAAAATCCCTAACATGCAGGGCAAAGAAAAAGCTTTGGTTGCGCGGATTATGAATCCTTAAGCATCAACAAAATAAAGGCCGTCTGAAAGTTTCAGACGGCCTTTTAAATGATCTATGTTGTTTTAAGCCTGTTCTTGCAATACGGCGGCAATCAATTCTTTCGCACCATCATCCGCCAGTTTTTTGGCGACTGCACGACCCAAGGCATCGGCGTATTCGGCTGGGGCTTGCGCGTCCGCCTGCAAAATAACCGAACCGTCAGGATGGCCGACCAAGCCGCGCAAGGTCAGCAAGCCGTTTTCTTCAGTACAATATGCGGCCAGCGGCACTTGGCAGCTTCCGCCCAAAGCGCGCGCCAAAGCGCGTTCGGCCGTAACGCAGGCGTGTGTGGTATCGTGGTTCAAAGGCTTTAAGATTTCGTACAAATCTTCGCGATGCGCTGCAATTTCGATACCCAATGCGCCTTGTCCGGCGGCAGGCAGGCTGTCGGATTCCGACAAAATCATGCGGATGCGTTCGTCCAATTCCAGACGCTGCAAACCGGCGGCAGCCAAAATAATCGCGTCATATTCACCGTTATCGAGTTTGGACAAACGGGTTTGCACATTGCCGCGCAAAGGTTTGATGACCAAATGCGGATAGCGCGCGCGCAACTGGGCTTCGCGGCGCAGGCTGGATGTGCCGACGATGGCACCTTTGGGCATTTCTTCCAAACGCGCGTATTGGTTGGACACAAACGCGTCAAACGGATTGGCGCGTTCGCCGATGGCCGCAAGCGCGAAACCTTCAGGCAAATCCATCGGTACGTCTTTAATCGAATGCACGGCCAAGTCGGCTCGACCGTCATACAAAGCCTGTTCCAACTCTTTGACAAACAAGCCTTTACCGCCGACTTTTGACAAAGTTCTGTCCAAAATCTGGTCGCCGCGCGTGGTCATGCCCAAAATCTCGACTTCGCAATCGGGATACAGGGCTTTCAGACGGCCTTGGATGTGTTTTGCCTGCCACATGGCAAGCAGGCTTTCGCGACTGGCGATAACGAGTTTTTTCGGGTTCATAATGGTTGCCTGAAAGATGGAAAACGGCATGAAGTCTATCATATTTTGGGCGGTTTTTCAGACGGCATGGGGGTGAATATGTTATATTTACGCCTAAAAACCAAATTTTCTGGACAACATGAAACGCGCCAAACAATATCCTTTTTTATCCTTACAGCGGCAACGTTTTCATCTGAACTTTGAAAACGCTTCTTCCGCCGCCGACCTTCCGAGCGAACGCGACTTCTACCGCTGGGCGTGGTCTGCTTTGAAAAACGAATACCGCCACGCTGACATCAGCCTGATTCTTCTGGACGAAGAAGAAGCCCGCGCCTACAACCGCGACTACCGCGGCAAAGATTACGCCACCAATGTATTGAGTTTTGCGCTCAACGAAGGTGAAATCCTGCCCGACCAGTTTTCAGACGGCCTGTATGGCGATTTAGTAATTTGCCCGCAAGTGGTTTTAAAAGAAGCCGCCGAACAAGGCAAAACACCCGAGCAGCATTTTGCCCACCTGACCATACACGGTACTTTACACCTGATGGGCTACGACCACATCGAAGACGATGAAGCCGAAATAATGGAAGCCGAAGAAATCCGCCTGATGCTGGCGGCAGGCTTCCCCAACCCCTACCAAGAGGACGAATATTAAAATGGACGGTACGCAGTCGAAACCCAAGTTTTTCGAACGCCTAATCTCCCGACTTGCCGGCGAGCCCGATTCCGCCGAAGACGTATTGACCCTGCTGCGCCAAGCGCACGAGCAGGAAGTTTTTGATGCCGACACACTGACCCGGCTGGAAAAAGTATTGGACTTTGCCGAGCTGGAAGTGCGCGATGCCATGATTACGCGCAGCCGCATGAACGTATTGAAAGAAAACGACAGCATCGAGCGCATCACGGCCTACGTCATCGAAACCGCCCATTCGCGTTTCCCCGTCATCGGCGAAGACAAAGACGAAGTTTTGGGCATTTTGCACGCCAAAGACCTGCTCAAATATATGTTTAACCCCGAGCAGTTCCACCTGAAATCCGTCTTGCGCTCTGCCGTTTTCGTCCCCGAAGGCAAATCACTGGCCTCCCTTTTAAAAGAGTTCCGAGAACAGCGCAACCACATGGCGATTGTTATCGACGAATACGGCGGTACATCCGGCCTGGTCACCTTTGAAGACATCATCGAGCAAATCGTCGGTGAAATCGAAGACGAATTTGACGAAGACGACAGCGCCGACAATATCCACGCCGTTTCTTCCGAACGCTGGCGCATTCACGCCGCTACCGAAATCGAAGACATCAACACCTTCTTCGGTACAGAATACAGCAGCGAAGAAGCCGATACCATCGGCGGCCTGGTCATTCAAGAGTTGGGACACCTGCCCGTACGCGGCGAAAAAGTCATCATCGGCAGCCTGCAATTTACCGTCGCACGCGCCGACAACCGCCGTCTGCACACCCTGATGGCCACACGAATTAAAGAAAACACGGATAAACCATGATTATTCTGGATCACGTCTCCAAACACTATCAAACACGCGACAACAAAAACTTTGTCGCCGTCGAGCCGACCAGCCTCGAAATCAAACAGGGAGAAATCTTCGGCCTGATGGGCTATTCCGGCGCAGGCAAATCTACCCTGCTGCGCCTGATTAATTTATTGGAACGTCCGGATACAGGTACCGTCAGCGTATGCGGCCAAGAGCTGACCGCGCTCAACGCCACGCAACTGCGCCACACCAGACAAAACATCGGCATGGTGTTCCAACAGTTCAACCTATTGAGCAACCGTACCGTTGCCGAAAACGTCGCCTTTCCTTTAGAAATTGCCAAATGGCCGTCTAAAAAAATCCAAGCGCGTGTTGAAGAATGTTTGGAAATTGTTGACTTGCAAGACCGTGCCAACCATTACCCGTCCCAACTTTCCGGTGGTCAAAAACAACGTGTCGGCATTGCCCGCGCACTGGCGCCGCAACCTCAAGTCATCCTCGCCGACGAGCCCACTTCCGCCCTCGATCCCGCCACTACGCGCAGCGTTTTGAAGTGTTTGGAAGACATCAACCGACGTTTCAACGTAACCATCGTCATCGTTACCCACGAAATGAGCGTTATCCGCCGCCTGTGCGACCGTGCCGCCCTCTTGGACAAAGGCCGTCTGCTGGAAATCGTTGAAGTACACGGCAACCAAATCCATGCCCAATCCGAAATCGGGCAAGAGCTGATTCGAGAGGACTAATATGACAGATTTAACATTTGAAAGTGCTGTTGAGACCATTGTCAGCATGAAGGGCGAAATTATCCAAGCCTTGGGCGAAACCTTTATTATGGTCGGCCTATCGACTACTTTTGCCGTTATCTTCGGTACGATTTTAGGCGTATTGCTATTTGTGACATCAAGTCATCAGTTGCACTACAACAAACAGCTGAATTTGTTTTTAGACAACCTGGTCAACCTGATGCGTGCATTCCCTTTCGTCATCCTGATGATTGCCATGATTCCTGTTACACGCGCCATCATCGGCACGACCATCGGCCCGGTTGCCGCCTCATTGGTATTGAGCGTATCCGGCCTGTTCTACTTCGCCCGCCTGGTCGAGCAAAACCTGCGCGAAGTACCCAGAGGCGTGATTGAAGCGGCCTCCGCAATGGGTGCCTCACCCATGAGCATCATCTGCAAAGTGCTTTTGAATGAAGCGCGCGCAGGTATGGTTTCCAGCATTACCGTACTGGCTATAGGCCTTTTGTCGTACAGCGCGGCGGCAGGTATGATTGGCGGCGGCGGCTTGGGCGACCTTGCCATCCGTTACGGCTACTACCGCTATCAAATGGAAGTCATCATTTTCATCGTCGCCATCCTGGTTTTACTCGTTATCCTGATTCAAGGTATCGGCAACAGATTGGCGCGCAAACTGGACAAACGTTAAGCAAACAGGCCGTCTGAAATGGACTTACTATTTTTCAGACGGCCTGTTATCTGTTTAGAACATATTAGGATATATATTCCAAATAAATTTACAAAAAACATCCTCATATTTCCAAAATAGATTTACAATCCCTCTTTTTTTGACGGCGGCAGCTTGAGGCCGTCTTAAACCGTTTTATCATCCATCAGGAGCAAAATATGCAAACCAACACATTCTTCAAAACCCTTTCAGCCGCTGCGCTGGCCATCGTACTGGCTGCCTGCGGCGGTCAAAAAGACAGCGCGCCTGCTGCTGCTTCTGCTGCTTCTTCTGCCGACAACGGCGCAGAGAAAAAAGAAATCGTCTTCGGTACAACCGTCGGCGACTTCGGCGATATGGTTAAAGACCAAATCCAACCGGCTTTGGAGAAAAAAGGCTATAAAGTCAAACTGATCGAGTTCACCGACTATGTGCGCCCCAACCTTGCTTTGGCTGAAGGCGAATTGGACATCAACATCTTCCAACACAAACCTTATCTGGACAACTTCAAAAAAGAACACAAACTCGACATCACTGAGGCCTTCCAAGTACCGACTGCACCTTTGGGCCTGTACCCTGGCAAACTGAAATCTTTGGACGAAGTGAAAGACGGCGTCAGCGTTTCTGCACCTAATGACCCATCTAACTTTGCCCGTGCATTGGTTATGTTGAACGAATTGGGCTGGATTAAACTGAAAGCCGACGTTGATCCACTGACTGCTTCTAAAAACGATATTGCCGAAAATCCAAAAAACATCCAAATCGTAGAACTTGAAGCCGCCCAACTGCCACGCAGCCGTGCCGACGTTGACTTTGCCATCGTTAACGGCAACTACGCCATGAGCAGCGGCATGAAACTGACCGAAGCCCTGTTCCAAGAGCCAAGCTTCGCCTACGTTAACTGGTCTGCCGTCCGTACTGCCGACAAAGACAGCCAATGGCTGAAAGATGTAACTGAAGCCTACAACTCTGACGAGTTCAAGGCCTACTCACAAAAACGCTTTGCCGGTTACAAATATCCTGCTGCATGGGGTGAAAACGCAGCTACAGGTGCTCAAGCTGAAGCTGCTTCTACTGCTTCTGCAACCAAATAAGTAACTTTTTGAAAAAAGGCCGTCTGAACATTCAGACGGCCTTTTTCTATTGATTATCTCTTCTCAAAGCTCAAAACAAGTTTTTTGATTAACGCCAAATACTTACGTAATTCCCTTTTTAAAACCAAATCAATATGTTGTAAAAAAGTTCAATAAGAAATCATGTTTTTATTCAATATAATCAATACCTAAATGAATTATTCTACTTTTTTATAATATTCACTAGTAATGTTCCGCTTATCCTGATATTATACCGCTCATCTAAAGACATCCGGTTATCTACATTACAGACCGTTCATCTGAATTGCTTCAAACCACTTTGTCGGATTTTCCCATATATGTTGTGTTTCTCCGTATCGAAGGGGTTTGAGCGGTCGAAATACCGTTTTGCTTAGATATTAAAGCTTCGTGCTTTGAAATGAGTGAATTTTTGTTTTAAGTGTCGTAATCTCTTGCTAATTACTCCCAGCTGCAAGAGTTTCAGGGTTGCCCCCTTGGGCAGCCCTTCTTTTTTATCTTCCATTTTTTTAGCAATCAAGCCTTCCCTGCCCTATACACATAGGCAAAATCGCAGGCAAGGCCGCCCTTCCCTCAATCTCAAATCTTCTTCAATTCATTATTCGGCATCACCAGCCAAACCTGTGCCTTTTTAACTTGGGCCGCTGCTCGGATGGCCGCTTCATCCATAATAGAAAATGCGGTAGAAAAAGCATCGGCAACTGCCGCACTTTCCGCCATAACGCTCATGCTTTTATAGCGCGGCTGGCTTCCGCCTGTGCGCGGGTCAAACAGATGGGTAAATTTGCCTGCCTCGTCCATTACCGTGCCATAGCCGCCCGATGTGGCAAACGCTTGATTTTTCATGGCAATGGTGGTCAGGATTTGGTCTTCTTGGTCAGGATTGCGGATGCTGACATTCCACTCGCGCTGGTTGGCATTATCAAAGCCGTAAATCTCCCCCATATCAATCAATGCCTGAGAAACGCCTTGCTGCTTCAACAATTCAGCTACTTTGTCGGTGATATAGCCTTGGGCAATGCCGTTAAGCGACAAGCCCATGCCTTTTTGGGCAAAACGGATTTCTTTAGTATCAAAGTCGACTTTATTGAAGTCCACCAATTTAAGCGTATCTTTGATGCTGCGTTCGGACGGCGGCGTTTCGGTTTTCGGATTTCGTCTGAAATGGTCGGCATACAGATTCCACAAAGGCTGAATGCTGGGATCAAATGCACCTTGCGTCAGCTGATGAATATCCCGGCTGATACTGAGCAGCTGCAAAAAATCGGATGGCGGATTTTTCAGACGGCCTTCTCGGTTTAAACGACTAATCAGGCTGTCGTCCCGATACAGGCTGAAGATTTTTTCCAACCGTAAAACTTCCGCCAATACTTTGTTGACCAATATTTCCGCCTGCTTGCGCCCAACGCCGAACAAACGCAACTCCGCGCCCGAACCCAATGCAATGCCTCTCCAGATAACTAGCGGCTCTTCTTGATTCGGACTAGCCGGATGAGTCGGCTGATTGATTTTACGGCTGATGGCAAAAGGAATGCCGACACCAGCGGCTAGTGTGGCGGCTATGGCAAGGAAACGGCGGCGCGTTAAAGGGGGGGACATAAAGTATTCCTTGGATTTTTTATCTTTACATTGAAAGCCGCATTCATTAAATCATCAATCGGCAGCTTCCAACACAAAGGCCGTCTGAAACAGTTTCAGACGGCCTTTATTGGTTGTTTTATTTGAAAATGTATTCGTCGGGCATCTCTGCAAAACCGACTACTCTGCCGCCTTTTTCTTTGGCGAATTTTTCAGCCTGAGCCTTGTCGGCAAACGGAAGCGCATCTTCCGCTCCCATGCCGCCGATAAAGCTGCTTTCAATAACGTAATAGGCCTTTTTCGCATCTATCCATTCAGTGTCGGCATTGGGTTTTTCCCAATCTTTGACTTTACCCATATCGGTAACATAGATGACATGAATGCCTTTAGGCTCTTCGGGCAATTTGGTGTAGCCGAACATCTGCTTGATAGTGGAAAACCAAACCGGTTTGTCAGGTTTGCCGTTCAAGAAGATTTGCGCTTTAGGGCCGTTGTGTTCAGTCAAATTCATGCTGCAGTAATGACCGACCGCGCTGTCGCTGATTTGTTGGGGCGCAGGCGGAGGACTGTTGTCCTGCTTGCTGCAGGCTGCCAATGCGATGAGTGTGAAGGTTGTCAATAATATTTTTCTCATATTTGTCGCTTTCCGAAAATCCAGGCGGCTAAAATCAAAGGAATGATAACCCATAATACCTGAGCCGTCAGCAAAATAGGCATACTCAGGCTGATTTGTTCGCTCAAACCTGCCATGCCGGCATACATGGCTGTATTTTCGTAACCCGTCAGGTTCAGCAGGCGATAAATGTCTGCGGGGTTGAACAAAAGAACGGTTTCCACTACAGGCGCGGTAATGACTTGTTCGGTATCAGCAACCAAAACACCCAAAAGCGCCATATCGAAAATCACCACAAAAAACAGCCATACGCCGATGGCGATACCGGCGGCGGTACCGCGTTCTTTGACTTTCGCACTAATCAAATAACCCATAGACAAAAATGCTGCACCAAGAATCACGCTGGCAACAATCAGGAGGGCAAAAGGTTTCCATGCGGCAAGATCAAAGCCGCCGTTGGCAAGCTGGAGGGTAATGCCCGCCAATCCGTAGCCTGCCGTGGTGGCAAGGGCAAGGATGATGAGATGGCCGATAAATTTGCCGGCAAGGATTTGGTTACGCGAAATCGGATAGCTCAACAACAGTGCCATCGTGCCGCGTTCGATTTCGCCAATCAGCGTGTCATAAGAGAGCAACATCGCAATCAGCGGAATCAGGAAAATCGACAGACTGGAGAGGCTGACAACGGTAACGGTCAACGGATCGACTTTGACTGTGCCGGTGGGCGAGCTGCCCAGGAAACCCAATGACAGGGCAAGCGCAGCAAGCAAAAGTGCGGCGGCGAGTACCCAACGGTTGCGCAGGCTGTCGCGGACTTCTTTGCCGGTAATAATCCAAACGGGGTTCATACGTCTTCCCTTTTTAAGAATTGTGCGTACATATCGTCAAGTGTCGGGGTATGGATATCGATGTAGGCAAGACTGCCCAAATCACCCAATTCGCTCAAAAGAGCCATGCGCTCTTCTGCTTTACATTGCGCTTGGTATGACAGGCCGTCTGAAAGCGGATGCCAACGCTCGCTCAACGGGCGCGCTTCTTTCAAGCGGACGTTGACGGTCAACGGCAGACCGCTTTGAACATGCAACTCATCCATGCTGCCGTCGGCAACTTTCACACCGTTTTTCATGACGATGATGCGGTCGGCGTGTCCGTCCAGCTCGGCCAGTGCGTGGGTGCTGAGCAATACGGTTGCGCCGCGCCCATTGAGTTCGCGCACAACTTCATAAAACATTTGACGCGAAGCCGGATCAAGGCCGGTAGTCGGCTCGTCAAACAGTAAGACTTTAGGTTCGCCCAACAAGGCTTGTGCCAAAGCGAGGCGTTGGCGCATCCCTTTAGAGTAAGTACCGACACGGCGGCGTGCGGCCTGGGAAATGCCGACACGCTCGAGCAATTCGCGGTTTTTACTCAGGGGCTGTTTTTTAAGTTTGGCATAGAAATCCATGGTTTCGATACCGGTCAATGAAGGGTGCAATGCAACAGTTTCAGGCAGGTAACCGATTTGGCTGCGACGCTGCGCGCCTGCTTTACTGCCGGTCGGCTCTCCCAAAAGCATCACTTCGCCCTCGGTCGGCGTAATCAGGCCGAGTATCAGCTTCATAATGGTAGATTTGCCTGCACCGTTGTGTCCTGCCATGCCGACGCTCTCGCCAGCCTTGAGAACCAGATCGACTTGGTTGACGGCCTTTTGGCTGCCAAACTGCTTGGTCACGTTTCTTAATTCAACGTGGTTGGTACTGCTCATGGATATTCCTCTAGTGAATGTTTCAGACGGCCTTTGATATTGGGCCGTCTGAAAGGTTACATATTGGCATTTCCGCCTGTCAGCGCACCGTTTTCGGCATTACCCCATTCGGATTGGTGCGTTTTTGCTTCATGCAGCAATTCGTCCTTCATAGCTTCGTATTTGGTTGTCGTTTTATTGCGGACAGGGTTCATCAAAGGCTTGCTGTCAATTACGCCGCCAGGCAGGATGGCGGGAAATTGCGATTGCGCCCATTTGACAATGCTGATGGCAGGGCTGTTCATCAATAACCGGGCGACGGGTGCGCGCCAGATGATTTGGTCGATAATCCCGTTGGGACGGTAGGCACTGTCGCCGAAGCCGTCGCCGTCAAGGTCAAAGGCGCTGTTATCGCTCCAATAGTTGCCGCGACCACCCTCGCCCCAATCAAGGAAACGGGTGCTGACGTATTTGACTTGGCTTTCGTTGTTGATAAACGAATTATTAAACAGGCTTGTGCCTTCAATGGCCGCGGTAAAGTGAATACCGATTTGACAGTTTTCAAAATGGTTGTCGAAAATTTTATTGTAGTTGGCATTGTAGGCAAACACGCATTTGCCTGCCTTGTTGATCACATTATCGTGAATTTCGGAATAATTGACGTAGTTGAGCATAATGCCTTGGTCGCGGCTGCTAACGGCAATGTTGCCATACACTTTCAGGCGTTCGGAAAACATCAGCACATAACCCATGTTGTTGCCGACGGAGATATTGTTGCTGACTTCGCTATCATTGGTGTACATATAATGGACGGCAAAGCGTAAGTCGCTAAAACGGTTGCCCTTGTAGGTATTATGGGTACTGGTATTTGAAAAAATACCGTCACGGCCTTTGGAAATATCGTTATCGACCACTTGCGCACCGGGCGCATTCCAGACGGTTACGCCGTTGCCGCGTTCGTTGACGCGCAGGGTTGCATCGCCGATGATTTTATTTTCCCGCACCATGGATTCTGCCGCACCGTGAATATACACGCCGACGGAATTGTCGATGATGTTGTTATGCTCCACCAGCGCGCGCGTTGCCGTCTCTTCTAAATAGATACCGGCATCCATTGCCGGCAAACTCATGCCGGAATGGGAAACAGTCAGATTGCGCAAAGTTACATCAGGCGCATGAACGGCAACCGTCCTCCCGCTCCGGTCGCCGACAATCTTGGCGGAACGGTCGGCAGGGCCTTCGATGGTAATGGGTTTATCGATATAGAGTTTGGTTTTGTATGTACCGGAGGCAAGCTTGAGCGTATCGCCGGCTTGGGCGCGCGCCAAAGCATCATTGAGATTGTCTTGTGCGGATACGTTGATGACTGAGGCAAAGGCCGTCTGAACCATGCTGCCAAGCAGCAATACGAGTGCGGCACGTTGCCATTTGGAACGATGGATTTGTGTGTGCGTCATAATCATATCTCTGTTTCAGACGGCCTGCTTGCCGCATGATAAACCGATGCGGAAACAGGTATTTTGGTGTTATAGCAAAGCTGTCTGATGATGGCTTTCATTTTGTGGCCATATCGGCCGACAAACAACTTTGCTATAAAGGCCGTCTGAAAGAATGTTTTTTCAGACGGCCTGAAGAATTAAATCATCAAACCGAAATTATTTTGGTTTAACAATCATTTGGCCAGACATTTCCATGTGCAATGCGTGGCAGAACCATTGGCAGTAGTACCAGTGTACGCCTGGACGGACAGCCTTGAAGGTTACAGAAGATGTAGCTTGCGGGCCAATCTCCATAGCAATGCCATAACCTTCCAAAGTAAAGCCGTGAGTCAAGTCTTCAATGGTCTCAACGTTGGTTACATATACGGTAACTTCGTCGCCTTGGTTCACTTCAAATTGAGGAACGCTGTAAGCAGGCGCAACGGCAGTCATGTACACGCGTACTTTGTTGCCTTCACGTACGACTTTGGCAGCTTTTTCCAACTCAACACCGTCTTTTTGAGCTTGTTCCAAAGCTTCTTGCCAGAACCATGGGTCTTTGCGGTCCCAAGTTTTACTTGGGTTCACTTTAGACGCGGCAACCAAGCACAAGTCGTGTGGTTCGGCAAAAGTCGGATTGTCATGCACCAGACGCATTTCGTCGCCGGAGATATCGATCAATTGGTCACACTCAGGTTTCAAAGGACCGGCATTCAAGAAGCGGTCTTTAGAGAACTTGTTCAAAGATACCAACCATTTACCGTCGGCTTCTTTGGTTTCGCCCATGGTAGTGTGGTTGTGGCCCGGTTGATAGTGAACGTCGAGTTTTTGTTTGATCGGATCGATTTTCTCGCCTTTATAGGCTTTAATCGCATCGTCGATGTTCCATTTCACCATTTGGCTGTCGATAAACAATGTAGTATAGGCATTGCCGCGACCGTCAAATGCAGTGTGTAATGGGCCAAGACCCAGTTGAGGCTCGGCTACGACAACATCGCGCTCTTTGATTTTACCTGCAAACAAGTCATCCAGTTTGCTGACATCCAATACGGTAACGGTTGGAGACAGTTTACCATTGAGCATAATGTATTTGCCGTCAGGGCTTGCATTACAACCGTGAGGAGAGTTAGGAACCGGGATATAACGAGTGTATGGAGAGTTGGCTTCCGCACGACCGTCCAACATTTTCACGCCGTTAACTTCTTTGAAGTCGCCTTTTTTAATGCCTTCTTCGATGGCGGCCAGGTTAAATACCACACACCAGTCTTGTTCGTTAGAAGATGCACCTTGTACAGTCAGAGCGCGCTCAGAGTTATAGCAGGTAGAGAAAGAGTATTTACCTTGGTAGTCGGCATCGCCGTTGTCTAAGTTACCGTCTACCAAAACTTGCCATGCGATTTCCATGGTTTCGCCGTCAATTGCGGTATAAACGGCATTCCAAGTTTTCGCATCATCCCATTTACCTACGCCGTCAACTGGAACAATGTGTTCGCCGTTGGCAAAAACGTAACCGGTTTTCGGATAACGTTGCGGACGCAGACCGTGGATACCTGAAGCATTAGGAATATCGATGATTTTATCGGTTTTCATTACATCCAAGCGGACGCGGCAAACACGGGTGTTTGCTTTATCGTTGGCGTAAGCATAACGGCCATCGTAAGTTTGGTCGGTAAAAGACAAGTGCGGGTGGTGCAAGTCGCCGTTAGGGTAGCAACGCAGACCGCTGTCTTGCAGGAATTTACGGGTTTCCGGCGTAATTTTTTCATTCAAAATACGCAGGCTCTCGTTGGTACGACCCCAACCGGTAGCGCTGTCCATATTGAATACAGGGATACGCATCAACTCACGCATAGAAGGTACGCCGATCAAGCGCATTTCGCCTGATTGACCGCCTGACAAGAAACCGTAGTATTGGTCAAGTTCGCCTGGACCGACTTCGGAAGTTTGTTTGCCCGGCTCGGCAGAATGAGCAGCGGCTTTTTCGGCAGGTGCAGCACCAGAAGCAGCAGCTTTATCACCCTCTCCGTTAGAGCAACCGGCCAAGCCCAACAAACCGGCACCGGCAATACCTGCACCGGAAGCAGCGGCAGTACCTAAGAATGAACGACGGCTTAAGCCGTTTTGTTCTAATTTTTCGTCTGACATACGACACTCCTTGGATAAAATCCGGCGGCCGATTTTTCAGACGGCCTGCCGATGAAAAATTTTCTAAGTCGGGCTGCCGATACAGCCTTCTTTTTTTATTGATAAATTACTACTTGTCGACACTGATTGCCGATTCTTTTTTAACAAACTGGACGACTTGTTCTTGGGCATTTTGCGTCGCTGCCGCATCATGTTGTTCAGCTTTTGCCGCCGCTTGTTTTTGTTTTTTCTTATTCGTTGCCACTACTTGAGGACAACGCGTATCGTGATGATACATTACCTGACAATGCAGACATTGGATACATTCGTTCGGATGAATGTCGCCTTCAGGTGCGATTGCCTGTACGGGACATTCGTGTGTACAAATCTGGCATGGGTTACCGCACATTTTATAACGGCGCAGCCAATCAAACACACGGAAGCGACCCGGCAATGCAATACCTGCACCCAAAGGACACAAATAACGGCAGAAGAAACGTTCGATAAACAAGCCTGCAATCAGCAAAGCGGCGGCGAACAGAACAAACCACCATTCACGCATGAATTTCAAAATAATTGCAGTTTTGAAAGGCTCAATTTCAGCAAACTTTTCAGCCGTACCCAAATCGTACAGGGAAATTGCCAACAAAGCGAAGAAAATTACATATTTAATCGCACTCAGACGGGTATGCAACAAGTGTGGCACTGTAATCTGTTTCAGACCCAATTTTTTAGCGATACGGTTGGTTAACTCTTGCAATGCACCGAAAGGACACAGCCATCCACAGAATGTACCGCGGTTCCACAACAGCATGGTCGCCGCTGTAAAGAGCCACAGAATGAATACCAGCGGATCCATCAGGAAGAATTCCCAGTGGAACTCAGTCAAAACAGCTGAGAACAACGTCAAAGTATTCACTACCGATAATTGTGCCTGAGCATACCAGCCGATATAAAACAGCGTAAAGGTCAGGAAACAAAGACGGAATCGGTCATACCATTTTTCGTAACGGACAATCCAATCTTGGAACAGGAATACCAACAGAAGAATTGTCAAAGCAATACCGACAACCACAATTTGACCTTGTTTGGCTTTCCAAACCTGTTTCCAAAGTTGGTTGGATACGCCTTCCTCAGCCGTTGCATCTTCTGCAATACCTGTACTTTCTTCCGGAGCAGAGGCTGCCACAGCCACCGGCTCAACCGGTGCACTAATTTCAACCGGCGGTGCTTTAGGATCGTCAACGTAGTAGCCTTTTGGCAATTCGTAATCCAAATCGGCAGTTACAAATGCCTTATCATTTACGCTCAATACGCGTTGAATCATCAATTGCAAACGCCATGGTTCGGCACCATCAAATTCAACACCTTCGGGGATAGTGAACCAAGAAACTTCTTTAAATGCAGGCGCACCTTCGGCGGATAAAGCAACTACACGTTCATGTTGCGCATCGGTAAAGCGGAAGCTGGTATCGCCTTGAATCATTTCAATACGGTCGAAGATACCGCCGCGGACATAACCCGAACCTTTCCAAGAATAGCGACCCTCGCCGGCCACCATCACGGCTTCTTGGCCAGGTTTCAAACGTTTTTGCAGGTTGTTCCAACCTGCTTCACCTAAAAGGCTTTTACCGATGGAAGGTTGGCTGACCAAGGCAACATACAGATCAATAAATGTATCATTACCATCACCCTGCTCCGCATGATCTGCCACACCTGCTTTACCGCTTTTCTCAAACAATTTATTGATTTCGTCGATAGAAATATGCAGATGACCGACGGCTTTTTGTTCCAAAAGCGCATTCCATGACAGGATATCTTGTTTGTCTTGATTGGCAACACGACGTGGACGAGTTTGAACGGCAGGTTCGGCAGACTGTTCGCCGGAAGCAGCTGCTGTACCGGCTTGAACTGCTTTATCTGTACCCAAATGATATTGATGGATTACTGCTTTAACAGAGCGCTGAATACTGTCATTGATGACCATCAGGGTCACAGTCGCACCACTAATAATATCCCCTGGTGCAACACCTGGTTTAGGCGGGTTTTTAATAAAATTTAAGCCGATATATTTGTCAATGAATTTATCGACACGGGATTGCGGGATACCGATCAACATAATCGGCTCATGGTGCTCAACCAATTTTGCGCCGGCAATAGTGCCATCATTGGCCAATGCAACCATCGTATCGATCGGTTTACTCGAATAACCGCGCGTATTGACCACGTCAGTTGTGATATAAACCAAGCCAAGCTGCTCTTCACCCTTGTACACGCGAGCAACTAAGGGCTTACCTTCAGGCTTACCGTAGCGGTCAGCACCTGGGAAAATTTCAGACGGCTGAACTTTTGCCAAGAAATCAGGCAAGCGTTCCGCGTAAGCAGGCAGGCTTACCATCATCATGAAAAATACAGCAAACAGCATAAGGATTCGTTTCCAAATGCCACTTAAACACTTTACTTCAAGGCAGGACATGGCTATTCCCGATATATCGATACTCTAAACACTTATATTATATGAATCATCCATCGGCGATAATTTGATTAAAATCAAGTTTACAAATCTTAAAACCAAATTCCACATGCTAATAATACTTTAGAACTATATTAAACAATCCCATCTTTAGCAAACATGAAACACAGTAAAATCAACCTGATTCAACAAATCTTACTATATTATTAATTTATTTATAATAATACTCAAAACAATTCCCAAAATTCTATTTAGCATATATTAAAGCAGAATACAAAGATTGGATTTTAATTTCAATAGGCCATCTGAAAATAATCTAAAAAACTTTAGCCCCCATTCTTTCAAAACAAAATATACTTTCCGCACAAACAAAAAGAGCCTGTATAACACAGGCTCTTTTTTCAGACTAATCTTAAGTCAGATTAGAATTTGTGACGCAGGCCAACAGTACCAGCAGTTTTCTCGTATTTATCACTACCTACTTTTTCTTTCAACCAACCAGCTGACAACAAGGCAGAAGTGCGTTTAGAGAAGTCGTAATCAGCACCAACGATAACTTGGTCATAAGTACGGTCAGTTTTTTTACCATTAGCGGTAAGTTTGAAACCATGAGCATAAGAAACACGAGGAGTTACATTGCCGAAGCTGTAAGCAGCGGTAGCGGCAACTTCAGTTTGCTTGTTTTTCTTACCATAGTTAGCACTGCTAGCATCACCATTTTTAGATGCATCGTGTTGAGCAGCAACAGCAACCAACAGATTGTTTGCATCATAGCCAGCAACTACACGATGCACCTGACGATCTTTCAAATCACCAGTAGCAGTACCATTAGTCAAAGGAGCATTTACAACCTTACCATCAGCGTCGGTTACCAAAGCATGTTTAGCAAAAGAACCCGCATAACGAGCAAAGAAGCCAGAATTTTCATAATTCAAACCAGCATAGTATGCATCACCATGCACACGATTATGCTCATATTTATCGCTAGGATTTGCATTATCACGAGGTTGATATTGCACGCTTGCACTAAAACCGGCGAATACAGGAGAGTCATAGCGTACAGATACTTTACGAGAATCTACACGTTTTAAGTAACCTAATTGCAAAACATCAGAGTTAGCATCACTAGATTCCCATGGGTCAATGCTGTCGCTACTGTCTTTCAGAGTAGTATTCAGGTTACCAGCACGAACTTTACCGAAACCGCCTTCCAAACCGATGAAAGATTCGCGGTTAGCAAAACCAGAGTCACCACCAGCGATAGAAGTGTTTTGTTCAACTTGCCAAATAGCATTCAGGTTGTTACCCAAGTGCTCGTGACCCTTGAAGCCGATGCGAGAACCGTAATCAGCGATTTCCGTAGCAACTTTTTTCTTAGTGCTTACACCATTTTTTTTCAACTTTTGTTGAGAAACTTCTACGCCTGCTTTAACTTGACCGTACAGAGTCACATCAGCCATAGCTGCAACAGGCAGAGCTGCCAAAGTCAGAGCAATCAGAGATTTTTTCATTGCTGTATTCCTTTTCTATTGTGAAGAAATAACTTAAGCAGACCGGACAATCCGCTTAGGCTTACATTATCGCTGGAATCAGCGATTCCATGACTGTTACTATAATTGCTCCTCTCTAAAAAAACAAACTTTATTCAATCCACCCCCACCACCCTTGAAACCCAACAAAGGTAAACACAGCCCAAAAAAAGGAAATTTATTATTTAAAATCAATGATAAATTTCTTTTAAAAGCAGTTGTGCATTTTTACAACACTTTATTAATTTACACATCAATCACGCTATTTTGTTGCTTTTATACCAACAATCCGTCAATTAGGCCGTCTGAAAAACATTACCCGAAACATCCATCCACTCAGGCAGAGGCAGTTTTACCACCCCAAACTCATCAGGATAATCAACGCCTGTCAAATACAGGCCGTCAGACATAAAAGTCGGAGGCGCTTTCAATCTGCTTCTTGCATGAAAGATTGACTGAAATTCATCCACACTGATTCTGCCACTTCCTACATATACCAATGCGCCCATGATATTGCGCACCATATGATGCAAGAATGCATTTCCATGCAAATCAAGGCACAAATAACGAGGATTCCCACTAATACTTGCCCTATACAGCGTTTTTATAGGCGATTTTGCCTGGCACTCAGCCGCACGAAAGCTAGAGAAGTCATGCTCACCCTCCAATAAAGCAGCAGCCTGCCTCATTAGATTTAAATTTAATTTCAAATGCGTCCACCCCACCCTGCCGACCAACAACGGAGAGCGAACCGGAGATGATTCCAGCAAATAACGGTAATGCCGACCATAAGCATCAAATCGGGCATTAAAATGCGGTGCAACTTTTTGTGCAAGCAATACAGCCACACCGTCAGGCAAATGCGCATTGACTCCACGCACCCACGCTTGCTCCGGACGGCCTACAGATGTATCAAAGTGTACGACCTGAGCTGTCGCATGCACACCCGTATCCGTCCTTCCTGCAACAATCGTATTAATCTGCTCCCCTGCTATTAAAGACAACGCCTGCTCTACGGCCGTCTGAACAGTCGGTAAATCTCCAGCCTGTTTTTGCCAGCCATAAAAACAGCTTCCGTCATAAGATAGGATTAAAGCCCAACGCTGAACGGAACGTCCTGTTGTATTCGTTTGTTCGGTCATTTTTAATACTTCTTATAAATTGATATTGCTGTCCACGCTCAAATAACAAATATTAAAAGGCGTGATCATCGCACGCCTCTCATCATGTATTTCAGACGGCCCTTATCTTCGTCCACCATAGAACTGCCATGCAATACTGTCATATCTAAAAATGGATTCGGCTCAAATCTCATTTTTAAATTTACCATAAAAAAGATGCCGTCTGAAACGGCATCTTCATTTGACTGACACTTATGCGCCAAGTTCTTTCATCAGTTTTTGAGCTTTATATAGAATATCGCCTTCAGCCTCCTCAATCAGCCCTTGCAATGTTTCTCGAGCCGCTTCAGGATCACCGATTTCGATATACATCTTAGCCAAATCATATTTGGCTTCAAACGGTGCAGTCATGCCGACTGATTCTGAAACAAAGCCTCTTTCACTATTGCTTTTATCGGCGGCTACTGAAACATCTTCAGCTCCCCATTCCAATGCACCTTCTTCAATCACAAATTCGGAAGCAGCTTCTTCTTTCTCTGCTTCTTCTTTGGTTTCTCGAATTTGCACGTCCTGATCTTGTTTCACATCAAATGGCAGCACATGGTCGTCTGAATTTTCAGGCGTTTCTACTGTAAACTCTAGCGGCTCTTCATTTCGCTCAAGCATGACAACAGATACCGGCTGATACGGATTTTCCGGCTCAGGCTCGTACACGCTTTCTGTCGACTCGATATTGTCCCAATCAGCATGGCGGCGTTGCTCTGTTTCTACATCATGCGTTACTGCACTGGAAAGAATGCCTGTCTGACTATGGTCAATCTTACCCAAGTCAAGTTTGACATCGTCAACATTGGAAGATTCTTCTACTTCATTGATTACCACATCATCTTCAAAATCGTCTTCAATCAGCAGGCCGTCTTGAGTTTTTTCAGACGGCATTACTTTAGTTGCAGCAACCGCAGCAGCTGAAGCAGCAACATTTTTCTGTACAGCCTTCTCTTCATCCTTACGGCTTACAGGTGCCGCTTCCAGCTCGTCTTTACGTTTACCGGCAGCTTTCAACAACAACCAAGCAGCAATAAGGGCTGCACCGCCTACCAATAACCATTTCCATAAATTGCCGTCTGATTCGCTTTCTGTTTGCTCTGCGACAGAATCAGTGGTTGCAACAGACTCAGAAGCCACTACGTTCTCTTGAGCATCAGAAGCCATAGCTTCTTGAATATCGGACGTAGGAACAGTCGATGAGGCATTTTCATTAACCGTTGCAGATGCTGCTTGTTCTGTTTGTTCAGCTGAAGCTTGTTTCACTTCTTCCTGTTGCTGTGTATTTACGCCAGCATCTTTGACCTGAGCTTCAGTTTGAACCTCAGGCTGAACAACAGGTTTTTCTGTTTTAGCTTCTGTTGCATTGGCGGTTTCATTGCCTTTCTCTACTGCTGTATTGGTTTTAACAGGAGCAGAAGCAGCCAAACGTTGCAATTCGCTACGGTTTGGAATATTCAGCACCTTACCTGCCAACATACGGTTAGCATTATTATCGATAAACACATCCGGGTTGGCATTTACCAAAGCCTGGATGGTTTGATCCAAGGTCATACCTTGCGGACGGATGCTGGACGCAATGGCAATCAGGGTTTCACCCGTACGCACCAAATGCTGTCTGCCTGAACGTGCAGCCGTGTCGTTTTTAGCAGAGGTCGTCTGAACTTGTTTTTTCTCAGCTTTACGCTGCACATCCTTACGCGCTTGAGCTGCCTGATTACCTGCTGCTTTATTGTTTTTAGTTGCAGGCTGTGGGGCATTGCGTGTCGGCTCGGAGGTTTGAGATTCAGTAGCCGAACGGGTACGAACAGATGCAGCATCTTTAGAATCATATCCGGCCGGATCGATAATAGCGGTGTACTCACGCGATTGCGCGCCGACACCTACTTGGAAAACCAAAACAGGATCTTTGATGGCTTTAGAAGAGCGGATGGTAACGACTGCCTTATCGCCTGATTTGCGTACCGCCGCGCGCAAATTGCCATTTGAAATAGTGGCCTTACCGCCATTAAGCAGAGCCTGAGCTTCCTCGCCAGTCACAGTGATACTGCCTGTAAAAGGCTCACCCAAATGAGATTGAACGTTCAAGCCACCCAAACCTGCAGAAGCGCTGAGCGATGTCATTAAAGCGATAGAAGCTGTAATTAATTTAATATTGTGATGTTTTTTCAAAACTGATCCCCTGTTCGGAAATTATGGTACTGACCAATGTGCGCGCATTTAACCATATATTTACTAGATATTACGTCATGATATATTTTTAACCCATTTCTGCCAAGCAATACAGGCCACTCAGCCTGAAATTCCTTAGTAAATCTATTACTTTTGCATGCTTGTGTTTCTTTTTTACAAATTTCTCTAACCCAAAACAAATATTTTATATAAATATATGCGGCATTAAAGTCATGAGGGAAGGTGCAAAAAAACACATCTGCCTGTATGATTAGCATTTACTCAATTAGTTTCATCATTAACATATGAAAGTTTTGAGCGACTTATTCGCCGTATTCTTATTTTTCATTACATACATCATCACCAAAGACATGATTGCCGCAACGGCTGTTGCGGTTGTAGTCGGCATAGCCCAAGCTGCGCTGACCTTTTGGAAACACCGCAAGCTGGACACCATGCAATGGATCAGCCTGATTTTGATTGTCTTTTTTGGCGGTGCAACGATTTTACTGAAAGACAACCGCTTCATCATGTGGAAACCGACCGTTCTGTTTTGGATCGGCGCGATCGTCATGCTGTTCAGCCATCTTGCCGGTAAAAACGGGCTTAAAGCCGTCATGGGCAAAGAAATGCAACTCCCTGATTTTGTATGGACACGCCTGACTTATGCATGGATTGGCTTCCTGATTTTTATGGGTGCGGCCAACCTCTTTGTCTTTACGTATTTTCCAGACCAATGGGTCAATTACAAACTGTTCGGCACATTGGGTTTCACAATCATTTTTTCCATCGCACAGGGTATGTATCTGATGCGTTTCCAGTCTAAGGAGGATCAATAATGGAATATTTTATGCTTTTGGCCACTGATGCCGAAGATGTCCACGAAGCACGCATGGCAGCCCGCCCTGCTCATTTGGCACGCTTAGAAGAATTGAAAGTTCAAGGCCGTCTGCTGACTGCCGGCCCCAATCCTCTACCAGACAATCCGGAACGCGTTTCTGGCAGCCTGATCGTAGCTCAATTTGAGTCTTTAGACGCCGCACAAGAATGGGCCGAACAAGACCCTTACGTCGATGCCGGCGTATACGCAGAAGTATTGATTAAACCCTTTAAAGCCGTGTTCAAATGAGCAATATGCGTCAAATTATCGAGGAACGCCTGCGGACGCTTGAGCCTGAGTTCTTCGATTTTGAAGATGAAAGCCATCTGCATGCCGGCCATGCCGGTAATAAAGGTGGCGGGCATTATGCGATATTGGTGGTCAGCAACGCATTTGAAAACATTGGCCGTCTCCAGCGGCAACGTATGATTAAGCAGCTTTTGCAGGACTTGTTTTCAGACGGCCTGATTCATGCACTCAGTATCAAAGCGGCCACGCCGGACGAATACTTCCATTAAGATTACTGCCCAAACTTTGATTTCCAATCATTAATTTAAAAGAGAAATACGATGAAAAAAACCTACTTTGCTTCAGCCTTGATGCTTGCCCTGACTTCCGGCACCCTGTTTGCCCAAACTTTGGTTACCGTCAACGGCCAAGCCATCGACAGCAGCGTTATCGATGACCAAGTTGCTTCCGTACGCGCCAGCAACCCGAACGTTCAAGACACTCCCGAATTGCGTCAAATGCTGACTGAACGCCAAGTTATCAGCACTGTTGTGACCCAAGAAACCAAAAAATTAAAACTGGATCAAAGCGCTGAATTCAAAGCTGCATTGGAGCAAGCGCGTGCCGATGCCGCCAAGCAAGGTGCAGATAAAAAAGCCACATTCAAAACCGAATGGGCAGTTTTTGAAAATGATTTGTTAGGCCAAGCTTTCGCGGCGCATATCGTCCGTCAATATCCTGTTCAAGAAAAAGATGTCAAAGCCGCTTACAACGACTTTAGCAACTTCTATAAAGGTACTCAGGAAGTCCAACTGGGCGAAATCGTAACCGACAGCAGCAGCAATGCCCAAAAAGCCATTGCCGATTTGGACGCGAAAAAAAGCTTTGTTTCGGTATTGAACCAATACTCAATTGACGAAGCAGCCAAAAAAGCCGGCGGCATCCCTAAAGCTTATGTTCCGCTCAAAGATTTGCAAGAATCAGCGCCTCCACTTTACGCTGCTGTCAAAGACCTGAAAAAAGGTGCACACACTACAACGCCACTGCAAAACGGTAATCTGTACGCCGTTTTCTACGTCAATGACCGTCGTAACGTTACCGTACCTTCTTACGAAGCCGCTAAAAACGAGATTGGCAGCGACTTACAGGCAGCCCGTGTTGATGCGGCCATTCAATCATTACTGAAAAAAGCCAGCATCAAAGTCAACAAATAATATAACGTGCCCGCTGTGATAGCGGCGGGCAATAAGGAACTCACATGAACATCAAGCCCAAAACTGCCGTTTTGGCTATCCTCGCCTTGTCAACCGTGAGCTTGGCAACCGCCAAAGCACCTGAAATCGATCCTGCCCGTATCGACAGCATGGTCGCCGAAGTATTGAGACAAGCCGATCAGCATCCCAACCAGACTGCCAAACCCGATGGTCAGGCAATCCGCAAAGATGTGGTTACACGTTTGCAGACTTTGGAAATTTTGAAAAATGAAGCCATTAAAGCTGGTTTGGACAAAGATGCAGAAGTACAGAATCAATTCAAAAACGTTGAAGCTGAGTTCTATGCTAACCAATACGCTGCTTATCTAGAACGCCAAACCGCGGTTGACGATGCCGAGTTACGCCGTTTCTACGACCATCAAACACGCATTATCAAGCTGCAACAAGTCAGCTTTGCTTCAGCCGACGAAGTACGCGCAGCGCAAGAACTGCTGCTCAAAGGCTTGTCATTTGAAGAACTGATGAAACGTTATCCCAACCCCGAACAAGAGTTCGATGGCTTCATCTCTCCACAGCAGCTTCCTCCTCAACTGGCTACCGCTTTTGCCGACATGAATCGAGGCGATGTAACACATGAGCCGATTCAGATGGAAAACCGTTTTTATCTGTTTAAACTCAGCGCCGTAGAGCGTAATCCTAATGCCGAACCTTTTGAACTGGTGCGCAATCAGATTGCACAAGCTGTCAAACGAGAAAAAGTCGAGAATCAGATCGAACGCATCTTAAAAGAAAACGGCATTAATCCGTAAATTAATTCAATGGTTTCAGGCCGTCTGAAACCATACTCCAACCCAAAGGGCGTGTCTTTTACGCCCTTTTTTACAAACTTCTTTTATTCAAAAACATCATGCGCGCTGTTATCCAAAAAGTTACCCAAGCTAAAGTTGACGTTTTTTCCGAAAACTCCTGCGAAACCTGCGGCGAAATCAACAACGGATTTGTGATATTGCTCGGCGTTACCCACACCGATACAGAAGCGGACGCCAAATACATTGCGGATAAAACCGCCAACCTGCGTATCTTTGAAGACGAAAACGGCAAATTAAATTTATCGCTCAAAGATGTCGGCGGCTCGATATTACTGGTTTCTCAGTTTACCCTTTACGCCGATGCGCGCAGCGGCCGCCGTCCGTCCTTCTCCAATGCTGCCCCTGCCGAACAAGCGGATAAGCTTTATCAATATACCGCGCAACTTTTGCGCGAACATGGATTGATTGTCGAAACCGGCAGATTCCAAACCCATATGCAGGTTTCCCTTTGCAATGACGGGCCGGTTACCTTATTGCTTGACTCGCAAAAAACATTCTAAATCCCATCAAAAAAGGCCGTCTGAAATATTTCAGACGGCCTTTCCATTTCTGATCATTACTAAATCAAGCCTTGTGCGCTTTCACCCAGTTCACAATATCTGCCTCAACGGCTTCAGGCGAACCCGGATTGTCAATTTTAACGCCGTACTCATCCACACCCAGCTCTTCCAAAATCTCCAGCTGCGAATCCAGCATTCCGGCTTTCATATAATGCCCCTGACGCGACAACATACGCTCGAGATTAATTGCTTGAGGCGGAGTCAAATGGATAAAAGCCACCTTCCCTTCTGCACCACGCAGAATATCGCGATAGTGATGCTTGAGTGCGGAACAAGTAACAATGGAATATTTTTCCCCATTTTTTGCCTGCTCTGTCATCCAGTCACGCAAATTGCCCAGCCAAGGATAGCGGTCTTCGTCCGTCAACGGAATACCGGCACCCATTTTGTCGCGGTTGGCTTGAGTATGGAAATCATCGCCTTCGGCATATGGGCATTGGTTGAGATGTTTTTGCAAAGACAATGCGGCAGTGGTTTTACCGCAACCGCACACGCCCATCATGACAAAATGTGTCGTCATTTTTCTACTCCTTGTTTATCTAGATTTTAACGGTATTTGAAAACAGGCGGATTGTGTTATCTCAAAAACACTATCCGCCGGCCATTTTCGATTAAACCAAGATAAACAACACTGACGATAAAGCAAAACCGATGAGTGCGATAAGTGTTTGGTTGACCGTCCATGTCTTCAAGGTCGTCGGCACATCCATATCCAACAGACGGCCGACAAGCCAGAAACCTGAGTCGTTAAAGTGGCTGCAACCGACGGAACCTGCCGCCGTCGCCAATACCACGCAAGTAATCTGCCAATCGCTGAAACCTGCCGCCGCAACGGCCGGTGCCATCAATGCGGCAGCGGTAGTCAGGGCAACAGTCGCAGAACCTTGCGCAATACGCAAAGCCAAAGCTACCAAGAAACAGCCCAGTAAAACAGGAATACCCAAGTCAGCCATGCTGTCAGCCAAAGCCTTACCAATACCGGAAGCACGCAACACGCCGCCGAACATACCGCCTGCACCGGTAATCAAAATGACCGAGCAAACCGGGCCCAATGCGCCATCAATGGTTTTCTCCAAAGCGCTAGCTTTTTCGCCACGTTTGCTGCCCAATACATACAGGGCTACCAAAACAGAAATCAGCAAAGCAATCGGTGTCGAACCGAGCATTCGTGCAAACTGCACCCAGCCTTCATCCGCACTGACCATTTTCTCGCTGATCAGGGTAGACAAACCAGTATTCAAAAAAATCAACAACATAGGAATCAGCATAATGCCGATGACCGTAGATGCCTTTGCAGGCGCTTTTGGTTGGTCGTTATCTTGCGTACCGCCGCTGAGCAGATCAGGAACAGGTACATGAATGCTGCGACCCAAAACTTTACCCAATAAATAGCCGCTGAAATACCAAGTAATCAAGGTAACAGGCAAACCTAAAATCAGCAGTTGACCAATATTTGCACCATAAAATTCAGAAGCAGCAATCGGGCCCGGATGAGGCGGCAGGAAGACGTGCATGACCGAAAATGCGCCAATAGACGACAGCGCGTATGGCAGAACGGTCTGCTTCATACGGCGTGCCGTTGCAAACACAATCGGCAACATCACCACCAAGCCGGCATCAAAGAAAATCGGGAAACCAAAAATCAAAGAAGCCACGCCTAAAGCAAATGGTGCACGATTCTCACCAAAAATCCGAATCAGCGCATCTGCCAAAGACTGAGCGCCACCGGAAGTTTCCACCAAACGGCCGAGCATTGCGCCCAAACCGACCAGCAACGCCACGCTGCCGAGCGTGCCGCCAAAGTTTTTGACCAACACATCATTGACGATACTGCCCATAGGCAGGCCTGTTACGATAGCAGTCAGTAGGCTGACCAATACCAACGTCAGCAAGGCATGAACGCGCAGTTTTACAATCAAAATCAAGATCAGCAAAATCGCTGCCGCGGCGATACCGAGCAAAGTACCGGCACTCAGCGTTTGAGTCCATCCATCCATTTTGAAGCCTTTCTCTGTAAGAAAAATACAAATTTATTAATGTTTCTTAACATACGTAGATAAGATAACACATTTCACTATGGATTCATACGGCTGGATTTAGTCAAAATATAAACTTCTCTTTTTCAAAATCCTTTTTGCAAGATGCTTGATAACTAAGGATTACAAAGAAAAACAAGGGTAACAAAAAGGCCGTCTGAAACGTAGTTAATTTTCAGACAGCCTGACATCATACTTTTTAATAAAATAGAAACGAATATTTTTTCAATTGCCTAAAATCAAGTATTTTCAGCTTATGTATTGGTAAAAATCACCCCATTCCCAAACTTAATTCCGGAAGTTTGGTATTAAAATCCAGCCCATTGAGGCATGAGGGACTGTTACGCATTACTGCTTCGATTTCGGCAAATCCTCGGTCAAAAATTTTAGCCGAATCAAAAGAATCTGGGCAGTAATGTTTTACGACTCCCCAAACATCCATCATGCTTTTTCTTAAAAACTGAAAGTGCCATGATACAAAGGCCGTCTGAAAAATTCTTCAGACGGCCTTGATTCTTAAACTTCTGCCGGTGGTTGCGGTGTATCCTCATCTTCCTGCTGCGTTTTCGCTTTGGCAAAACGGCTGAACCAAATGCCTGCCTCGTAGAGCAAAATCAGCGGAACAGCAAGCAGGGTTTGAGAAATTACGTCCGGCGGCGTGATGATTGCAGCCACGACAAACGCACCGACAATCACATACGGACGCGCATTCTTAAGCTGTGCAGTCGAAACAATACCCATTTTGGCAAGCAACACCACAACGACGGGAACTTCAAACGTCGTACCGAATGCCACAAACATGCCCAAAATAAAGGACAGGTATTTGTCGATATCGGTTGCCATATTGACACCGACAGGGGTTACCCCGGCCAAAAATTTGAAAATAACGGGAAACACCAAAAAATAGGCAAACGCCATACCGACGAAGAAAAGCGTCACGCTGGACAACACCAGCGGCGTAATCAAGCGTTTTTCGTTTTGGTATAAAGCCGGGGCGACAAACGCCCAGACTTGATACAGCGTGTGCGGCAACGACAGCAGAAACGCCGCCATCAGAGTAACCTTGACCGGCACAAAAAACGGCGCAATCACATCGGTCGCAATCATGCTGGTATCTTTAGGCAGATTGGCCATCAATGGTTCGGCAACAAAGGTATAGAGCTGCTGGGCAAACGGCATCATACCCAAAAAGCAGACAACAATACCGATGACGATCCACATCATACGGCGGCGCAGCTCGAGAAGATGCTCGATAAGCGGTTGGATGGGTTGTTCGTGTTGAGGTTCGGACACCGGTTGACTCACTTTTTACTTACGGACGCGCAGTTTGGGCTTGGCGTGGAATTTCGGGCGCATATCGCGTTTGCGGCTCATCGCCTGCTTACGCAAAGAAGTCGTATGCAGCGGAGGAACATCGGCAACAGGAGATTCGATATAGCTGACTTCTACCGCAGGGGCAGGCGAAACCGATGCGGTCAAATACTCACGCCAAGCGCGGTCTTGCTCGGATTCGGCATTTTCAGCTTCGACAAGCTCTTGGGTTTGCACTGCCCCACCCTGCTCAGAAGCTTGGATTGCGCTTTCATTCTCAGTGCTGTTTGAAGCCAGATCAGGCAAAGGATTGCCCAACTCATCTACACCAAAATCGGCAGGCGTTTTCTGCTCAGGCAGGCGTTCCCACGGCTTGAGGCCGTCTGAAATATCATTCAGATTTTTTTGTGCATCGTTGCCCAAGTCTTTGATACCGTCGCGAAACTCAGATGCGGCGGTTTCAAATTCCTGCTTCACCTTGCGCAATTCGTCCAACTCAGCCTGAGTGTTGAGCTCCTGCTTGACGTTGTTGACGAAGCCTTGCAATTTACCGACCAAACGCCCGGCCGTGCGCGCGGCTTGCGGCAAACGTTCGGGGCCAAGCACTATCAGGGCGACAACGCCGACCAGCAGCAATTCGCCCAAACCGAAATCAAACATGGATTATGCTTTGTCTTCGTCTTTTTTGTGTTCGATGACTTCGTCTTTTTTGGCATCTTTGCCGTCTGTACCTTCATTCAGGCCTTGTTTGAAGTCATGCACTGCGCCGCCGAGGTCTTTGCCGACGTTGCGCAATTTTTTGGTACCGAATACCAAAACGACGATAATCAGTACGATAATCCAGTGCCAAAGAGAGAAGCTACCCATGATAAATCCTTGAATTTGTTTAATTTAAAAAGAGATAATAATTATGCGGGCGTACCCATGATATGGATATGCAGGTGGAAGACTTCCTGTCCACCGCCTTTACCTGTGTTGATCAGGGTTTTAAAACCGTCGGTCAAACCTGCCTCATGGGCAATTTGAGGAACTTTCAACATCATTTTACCCAACAGGGTTTGATGTTCGGCAGTGGCGTGTGCCAGTGAATCGAAGTGTACTTTCGGAATCAGCAGCAGATGCACCGGCGCGGCAGGACGGATGTCTTTGAAACAAAGCATCTCATCGTCTTCGTAAACAGTTTGTGCCGGAATATCTTTGGTTGCGATTTTGCAGAAAATACAATTATCCATAATGGCTCCAATGGCCGTCTGAAAACGGGCGTAACGGGTTTCGACCAAAAAAGGGAAATCGTTTTACCCCAAGAGACGGATTCTGAAACAGGTCAAATACGGGATTGTAATATAAATTCAAGATTCTTTGCGAGAAGCTTTTTCCACTAATCCCGACAAACCTTGACGGCGCGCAAGCTCGTTTACTACATCTTCGGCGCGCAATCCATGATGCGCCAATAAAACCATGGTGTGAAACCACAAATCCGCCACTTCGTAAACCAAATGTTCGCCACCGCCATCTTTAGAGGCCATCAAGGTTTCACCCGCTTCCTCAATGACTTTTTTCAAAATCTTGTCTTCGCCTTTGTGTAGCAGTTGGGCGACATAAGAAGCATCGGGATCGCCGCCTTTACGCGAATCGATGACGTTTTGAATTTGGGTAAGAATAGTATCGGTCATGGTCGGTTTCTCTTATTTTCTTTCAGACGGCCTTAAGGATGTTTATGTCCGTAAATCGCCTCTTCGTCTTTCAACACGGCATCAACTGCCTGCCATGCGCCCTCTTGCCAAACTTTGTAAAAACAGCTTTCGCGCCCTGTATGACAGGCAATGCCGCCGTTTTGTTCAATCAGCATGACCACAGCGTCGCCATCGCAATCCAGGCGTAATTCGTGTACTTTTTGCGTATGTCCGGACTCTTCGCCCTTCATCCATTGTTTTTGGCGGGAACGGCTGTAATAGTGGGCAAAACCGGTTTCTACAGTTTTTTGCAGGGCCTCGGCGTTCATCCAGGCAACCATCAGCACACGGCGTGTCTGCCAATCTTGGGCAATCGCGCAAACCAAACCTTTTTCATCAAATTTTACGGCATTCAGCAGCGTTTCGTTTATGTTCGACATTCGCGTCTTTCTCCCATATTTTCAGACAGCCTTTGGATAGCAATCATAAACGCACTTCGATTCCTTCTTCGCGCATGGCCAGTTTCGCTTCACGGATACTCGCTTCGCCAAAGTGGAAAATACTGGCGGCCAATACCGCATCTGCCTTCCCGTCCTTAATGCCGTCCACCAAGTGTTGAACAGAACCGACGCCGCCGGAAGCAATGACCGGAATATCGACCGCTTCGCTGACTGCGCGTGTCAAAGGCAGGTTGAAACCTTGCTTGGTACCGTCCCGGTCCATACTGGTTAGCAAAATTTCGCCCGCACCGCGTCGCTGCATTTCGACAGCCCATTCTACCGCATCCAAACCGGTCGGATTACGTCCGCCGTGGGTAAAGATTTCCCAACGGGTGTTTTCAGGGTTGACCGCTTTGGCATCGACGGCAACAACAATCGCTTGCGAACCAAAAAAACCGGCCGCTTCGTTTACCAAATCAGGATTGGTTACAGCGGCCGTATTGATGCTGGCCTTATCGGCACCGGCATTAAGCAGACGACGGATATCGGCAACTGTGCGCACGCCGCCGCCGACTGTCAATGGAATAAAAACTTGCGAAGCGACCGCCTCGATAACGTGCAAAATAGTATCGCGATTGTCGCTGGAGGCAGTGATGTCCAAAAAGGTCAACTCATCTGCGCCTTCATCGTTGTAGCGTTTAGCAACGTCAACCGGATTGCCTGCATCGCGCAAACCCAAAAAGTTGACGCCTTTTACTACGCGACCGTCTTTTACATCCAGACAAGGAATAATTCGTTTTGCCAATGCCATACTCAATACCTCTTATCCGTTATCAGGCCGTCTGAAACTGTCAGGCCAAAAATTTGCCCAACCAATCCGGCAAATGTTGCAACAGCTGAAAATAACCAATGCCGGCCATCATAGCCAAGACGCAGGAAATAATGAAATTGCTGTCAATGCGGCCGACAATGGAAAAAATCAAACCGGCAAATGCCCATATTATCCCGTTGAAAATCATCCAATAGGTATCGATAATCGGCAAATCAAACGCCGTCAGCTGCCGCAGTATCACTGCAATCAGTGTAAACCACAAACTTTCGCTTAGCGGATACACTTCACGATCGGATGACCAGATAATCCAAAAACCCAAAACAAACGCTTCAAGCATACCAATCCCTTAATAAAATAAGATATTGAGTGAGTTGTTTTTTATAATTATTTCAGACAGATTTTAAGTCTAAGGACTTTGCAAAATGCCGCTTTTGAAATACGCCAACTCCTGCGCTGTTACACCTTGCAAAGCCCTAATCTGCATAATTAAACGCACTTAAGGTCAGGCCAAAGAATCGGCCAGTTTTTGTGCCTGTGCAAAATCAATACTTCCCTCATAAATTGCGCGGCCGGTAATCGCACCGCTCACACCCTCTTTTTCAACGGCACACAATGCGCGGATATCGTCCAAATTCGTCAAGCCGCCGGAAGCGATAATCGGGATATTCACTGATTGAGCCAATTTGACGGTAGCCTCGATATTCACGCCGCTCATCATGCCGTCGCGGCCGATATCGGTATAAATAATGCTGTTGACGCCATCGTCTTCAAAACGCTTGGCCAAATCGACGACATGATGCTCCGTTACCGTTGCCCAACCGTCTATCGCCACCATACCGTCTTTGGCATCCAAGCCGACGATAATCTGACCCGGAAAGGCCTTACATGCTTCGCGCACAAATTCAGGATTTTTTACCGCGGCCGTACCGATAATCACATCGGTCAGACCCAAATCCAAATACTTTTCGATGGTGCCCAAATCACGGATACCGCCGCCAAGCTGTACCGGAATATCTTTGGCTACGGCGGCCAAAATTTCTTTAATCGCCGGAAAATTTTGAGGAACGCCTGCGAATGCGCCGTTCAAATCAACCAAATGCAAACGGCGTGCGCCTTGATTGCGCCAATGCAAAGCCATCTCTGCCGGTGAATCGGAAAACACCGTCGCCTGCTCCATCAAGCCTTGTTTTAAGCGAACACAGCGTCCTTCTTTCAAATCAATGGCAGGTATCAACAGCATTTTCTTCTCCTCTATTCAATTTCAGTATATTTTACACAAATTAGCGATTTTTAGCAGATTTATGTTAAAAACCTCAAATCTGCCAATTTAAAAAATTACGTAGCAGCAGCAATCCTGCCTGATGGCTTTTCTCCGTGTGGAACTGTGTGGCAAACACATTGTCCTTACCGACAATGCAGGCAAATTCATTCGGATATTCGCTGACGCCTAAAACAATCTCTTCATTTTTCGGTGCAAAATAATAGCTGTGAACAAAATAAAAATACTCGTTCTGCCCAATGTCTTGAAATAAAGGATGAGGACGGGTTTGGCGCACTGTATTCCACCCCATATGCGGCACTTTCAGACGGCCTCCTTGCTCATCGGTTTGATTGGGCAAAAACCGTTTTACTTGACCTTCAAACCAACCCAAACCATCTGTATCGCCTTCTTCGCTGTGTTCAAACAATAATTGCGCACCTACGCAAATTCCAAAAAACGGCTTGTTTTTCAGGCCGTCTGAAACAGCCTCGCCCAAACCGCTTGCCTTCAGCGCCGACATGCAATCCGGCATGGCACCCTGCCCCGGAAAGATAACCTTATCCGCCGCCATCACCTCTTCAGGCCGCGAAGTCAGATAAACCTCGGCATTTTGATTGGACAAAACCTGCGCCGCCTGAACAGATTTCAATACTGAGTGCAGGTTTCCCATTCCATAATCAACAATCGCTACTTTCATTGCTTCTCCTCAGGCCGTCTGAAAACATTTAATGATTAATATAATAATAAGAATGATTGTAGCAAAAGATGGTTTAAAACAAAATATTGTCGATATACAAGACAAATAATAAAAGGCCGTCTGAAATCCCAATTGGTTTCAGACGGCCTTTATTCACTCAAACGATTCCTTATTCTTCAGATGCGGCTTCTGCTTCTTCCTGAACAGACTCTTCGCTCAGCGTGCCTTTGGTAGAAGGCGTTTGACCCATCATGCGCGGATCGTATTCGACCGCCATGCGCAATGCGCGGCCGAAGGCTTTGAAAACAGTCTCGGCTTGATGATGTGCATTACGGCCGCTCAAGTTATCGATGTGCAAGGTCATCATGCTGTGGTTCACAAGGCCGTGGAAAAACTCTTCAAACAAATCAACATCAAAGCGGCCGATCAGGGCGCGGGTAAAGTCGATGTTGTACACCAAACCAGGGCGGCCGGAAAGGTCGATGACTACACGGCTCAACGCTTCATCCAGTGGAACATAGGCATGGCCATAACGGGTAATGCCGGCTTTATTGCCAAGCGCTTGTTTCAGGGCCTGACCCACCACGATACCGATGTCTTCAACCGTGTGATGGTCGTCAATGTGCAAATCGCCTTTGCAGGTAATATCCAAGTCAATCAAACCATGACGCGCCACTTGGGCAAGCATGTGTTCAAGGAAAGGAACGCCGGTATCCAGACGATATTTGCCGGTACCGTCAAGATTGAGGCTGACGGTGATTTGGGTTTCGCAGGTATTGCGGGTAACGGTAACAAAACGGCCTTCGGTTGAAACACCAGCTTCAACTGCTTCGACAGTTTGTTTTTCCAAACGCGCGGCTTCAACCGCTGCTGCTTTTTCTTGGTCTTTGCTGTGGTCACGGTTCAGCCAGCCTTTGCGTTTGTGCATGCCGGATTCCAACTTAGCAGCCAAGCTCGGACGAATGCCGCGTGCAGACTCATCGCCTGCTTGTTGTTCCAAACGGCGTTTGAGCTGAGACAAAGAGGCGGAATTTTCATAACCGCAAGCACGTGCAAGCTTGGTTAATGAGCCGGCTTCTTCAACCAGTAACAGAAAATTGGTCAAATGCAGTTGAGCTTTGTTCATAATGGTAGTTTCCTTGGAATCAAAGATTGGGGTAAAGGTTTCTAATAACCGCCAAGACAGCATCATTTTGCGCTGCCGAGCCTATGGTTATGCGGACACACTGATCCAAAAGCGGATGGCTGCCATGCAGTTTTTTAATCAGTATGCGGTTTTGCTTCAATGTTTCAAACAGCTCGTTCGCATCAGGAACGCGAACGGTAATAAAGTTGGCTTCGCTCGGAAAAACTTCCAAACGGTTTAATTTCAACAATTCATTCATCACGCGCGAGCGCTCATTTTTTAATGTATCAATGTTTTGCTGAATGATTTGATGATGTTTCAATGAGAATTTTGCCGCCGCCAAGCTTAATTGATTCATATTGTAAGGCGGAAGGATTTTGGCCAGTTCACCCATAATGCTTGGGCTTGCCGCTGCATATCCCATCCGTAAGCCGGCAAAGCCGATTTTACTGATGGTGCGCATTACGACCAGGTTTTCGACTTCGCCCGCCCACGGAAGGAAGCTGTCATGATGAAACGCGCCATATGCCTCATCGACAACCACAATGCCGGTAGCGGCATGAATAACTGCCTCCACTTCTTCTCGCTTAAAGCACACGCCGGTAGGATTATTGGGATAAGCAATAAAAATTAATGACGGCTGATGTTGCTCAATCGCGGACAAAACGGCAGGGAGATTTAAAGAGAAATCCGGATTTAAGGGAACACCGACATATTCCATGCCATAAAGCGCGGCATTATGACGATACATAACGAAACTTGGCTCAATACCCAATACACGCGCATTTGGTTTGGCAACCAACATGGTCAAAAATTGGATAAGCTCATCGGAGCCGTTACCCAACGCGATTTCCGCTTTATTGGGAATACCGAAAACTTCCCTCAATTCTTCATAAATACCGCTCTTGGCAGTATGGGGATACAAATGAATCGGTGCCTGCTTTGCCAAGTCCGCCCATTCTGACAATAAAGATTCATACCCGGCGAAAGGATGATGCGGACACTCCATAGCGTCCAACTTAATAAAACCTTCCGGCAAATCAGCAACCTGATAGGCTGTCATTACTTTAATATCATCACGGATAACTTCAGCAACGCGATTCATGGTTTTCTATCCTCCTGAGATAAAGTATTTATAATAGTAGCACAATCTTTATTAGATATATATATTAATAAGACTATAAAACGAGATAAATTTTCATTTATTTGAAGAAAAAACAATAAATCCTTTCTTCAGTACCTTTAAGCAATATTCTTGGCTTATCCCGCCTTTTTAGCGGTATAATTTCAAGTTTTCCAGTACGGCTTTACACTCTCAATATTGTGAACAATACACGCTCCCCATTACCTTATCTTGCAACTTCCATAAGCCTTATCCTGCTGATCCTGCTTTCCTTATCATGGGAATTATGGATCGCGCCATTGCGCGAAGGCGGCTCATGGTTGGCACTGAAAGCCCTGCCTTTGTGCTTGCCGTTGACCGGCATTTTGAAAAAACGCATCTACACTTACCAATACAGCTCCATGCTGATTCTGATTTACTTTGCCGAAGCCTGTATGCGCCTGGCAGACACGGCTCTCGCCAGCCGTATTTGCGCCGCCGTTTCCGTATTATTGTGCATTGCCTTTTTCCTCGGCTGCCTTGCATTTATCAAACAACAAAAACACACATCAAAATGACCTACCACACACTTTCAGACGGCCTGACTGAATCTTCAGTAAAAACCTTTTGGCCTTTATGGCTCAGTTTTCTTTGGATTTGCGCCGTCCCTTTTCTCTCGCTCTACCGAGTCGGTCCACTGCCCAGCTTTTATTTGGAAGCCATCTCACTGAGCGGCTCGTTGGTACTAACATTGATTAGCGCACACAAAGGTCTGCTGAATATCCGCCTTCCTGCACTCAGTATCGGCTTGTTTGCCATGGCCGCATTTTGGTCGCTCCAAGCGCGCCTCATGTATTCCACCTACCCCGGCATGAGCGATATTACCGCCTGGACCTTTGTTATTTTGGCACTGGGCGCATGGTCGGTGCGGGGTTGGGTAGCAGCTTACGGACAGGAACGCGTCGTCAGCATCTTTGCTTGGTCTTTATTGATAGGTGCAACCATACAGGCCGTCATCGTCTGGCTGCAATTTAAAGGCTGGTCTAACGTAGAGTGGTTGAACGGCATCATTGCCCGAAGCAGCGGTACCGTAAACGGCCAACTCGGCCAGCGCAATCATTTGGGACATTATTTAATGTGGGGCATTTTGGCGGCATCCTATTTATGGACGGCGCGCAAAATGTCCAATACAGCAGGTTTTCTGTTTGTATTGGCATTGACTGCGGCCCTCGGCCTTGTCAACTCGCGCACCATCTTAGGCTACATTGCCGCCCTATTCCTGATTACGCCATTATGGTTTTGGCGTACCCATTTCCAATACAAACGCGCACTGTGCATTTTCCTTCTGACCGCAATCCTGGCCGCCGCTTTCCAATTCGGCATGGGCAGCCTGTTGGATTTGTTTGGCAACATCAAATACGAAACCGCTGTCGAACGCGCAGGCACCAGCGGTTTTGAAGGTTCCATGCGCCAAATCGAATGGAGCAAGGCATGGATTGCCTTTCAATCCGCACCTTGGTTCGGCCATGGCTGGAACAGCTTTGCCCAGCAAACCTTCCTGATCAATGCCCAACAACAATACTTCCCTAACAATATCCTCGGCGTACTGTTTACCCATTCGCACAATATCGTCATGCAGTTATTGTCCGAAATGGGCATTGCCGGCACCTTGCTCGCAACCTTAACCCTGCTTGCAGCCGTATGGCGACTATCGGGCCGCAACCAAACGCCGGCATCCCTGTTTTTACTGACTGCCGCCGCCGTCAGCCTCTGCCACAGCATGCTCGAATATCCGCTTTGGTATATCTACTTCCTCACCGTATTTAGCCTGATTCTGTCGTTGACACCCTCTTATCCGAAAGATGTTTCAGACGGCCCTTTATCTACCCTAATCAGACAATGGGCAGGCGGTATAGCTGCTTTATCGATTTTAATCGGCATAGCAAACCTCAGCTGGGAATATCAAAATCTGACCCAATATAGCCGTGTAGGGAAAACCGATGATCAGCAAACGGTTCAAAACAAAATCGACGGCTTGCAACGACTTTCCAAAGAAAGCCCCATGCTTGCCTATTACGCCGATTTGAGCTTGAGCAAACGTGCAGACCCGACCGATGCCTACATCCGCCCGTGGGCGGAAGAAGCCGCACTCAAAGCCCTGACCTACCGGCCCTACTCCAGCGCCTATCAAGTCGGCCTCTACCTCTACCGACAAGGCAAAAAAGAAGAAGGTGCGCAATGGATGCAGGCAGTGCAATATTATTACCCCTATATGATGTATTTCTACGCCGACAAAATACGCAGCCACCCGGCATTCGCCCCCTTGCTGCCCAAACTTTTATCCGATTGCAAAGATTTCATCAACGCACCGAAACACCAAACCGCCCAATCATGCGACAAACCCTAAACAAAACACGCCCAATTGTCAGTTTGTCCTTACAGGCCGTCTGAAAATGTAAAGAGCGACAAGTTTCTATGCAAAAAAGCGCAAAAGCACAGAAAATTACGCTATCAACAAAAGCAGATTGCATGTTAAGATTGAACACAACTCTATTTTAAGCGCCGTACTGCCATTTAGTACCGCAGCGCATACAATCACGAAAAGGAAATTCCATGAGTCGCGTATTACTCGTAGATGACGATGCTCTCTTGACCGAATTGCTGACCGAATACCTGACTGCCGAAGGCCTCAACGTTCATAGCGTTCCCGACGGCGAAGCCGGCGTTCAAGAAATTCTGACCGGACAATACGATGTCGTCGTATTAGACTCCATGATGCCTAAAATGAACGGTTTGGACGTACTGAAAAACGTACGCACCCAAAGCACAGTACCCATCATCATGCTGACTGCAAAAGGTGATGACATCGACCGCATCATCGGTTTGGAAATGGGTGCGGACGATTACGTACCGAAACCATGCACACCGCGCGAACTCTTGGCGCGTATCAACGCCATCCTGCGCCGCGCGCAACACAGCAACGAACAAAACAACGCGCCTAACAGCATTTCTGTCAGCGACGTTGTCCTCTACCCTGCCAAACGCCAAGCCAGCATCAAAGATACTCCGCTTGAATTGACCAGCACCGAGTTCAATCTGCTCGAAGTTTTGATGCGCCACGCCGGACAAGTTGTCAGCAAAGAGACCTTGTCTATCGAAGCACTCGACCGCAAACTGGCTAAATTTGACCGCAGCATCGACGTACACATCTCCAGCATCCGACACAAATTGGGCGATGCTTCCCTGATTCAAACTGTACGCGGCTTAGGCTACCTGTTTGTTAAAAACTAAAGATTAAACAGATCAATGAAACTGTTTCAACGCATTTTCGCCACATTTTGCGCAGTCATCGTCTGCGCAATCTTTGTGGCGAGTTTTTCATTTTGGCTGGTACAAAACACCCTCGCCGAAAACCAATTCAACCAACGCCGCACCATCGAAACCACATTGATGAGCAGCATCATCTCCGCATTTAACTCGCGCGGAGACAGCGGTGCGCGTGAAATTCTTTCGGAATGGAAAAACAATCCTGTTTCCAATGCCGTTTATGTGATTACCGGCGACGATAAAAAAGATATTTTAGGCCGCAATATCGACAGCCTGTCCATCGAACGCGCCCGCATCTTTGCCATCAACAATCCCGAATCTGATTTGGCACACATCGAATACGACCGTTTTGGCGAAGAATACCTCTTCTTCATTAAAGGCTGGGACAACCATCAAGCCCAGCGCCTGCCCAGCCCGCTTTTCATTCCCGGCCTGCCGCTCTCGCCGATTTGGCACGAATTTATCATTCTGTCTTTCATCATCATCGTCGGCCTCTTGATGGCATATATCCTTGCCAACAACATCACCAAGCCCATTAAAATTCTTGGCGGCGGCATGGACAGAGTAGCCAATGGCGAACTCGAAACCCGCATTTCCCAACAAGTTGACGATCGTGACGACGAATTGTCCCACCTTGCCGTGCAGTTCGACAAAATGGCCGAGAAACTTGAAAAACTTGTTGCCAAAGAGCGCCACCTACTGCACCACGTTTCTCATGAAATGCGTTCGCCGCTGGCACGCATGCAGGCAATTGTCGGCCTGATTCAATCTCAGCCGCAAAAACAAGAGCAATACCTCAAGCGGCTTGAAGGCGAATTGGTGCGCATGGATACTTTGGTAGGTGAATTATTGACCCTCTCACGCCTGGAAACTTCCAATATTCCTTTGGAAAAAGAAAACCTCAAACTCGTTCCGTTCTTAACCAACTTGATTGAGGACAACCAAAGCATTGCCCACCAAAACAACCAAAGCGTTACCCTGCGCATTGATCCCAAAATCCCTGAAAATGCCGTGGTCAGTGCCAACGAGGGCTATCTATACCGCGCCTTCGACAACGTTATCCGTAATGCCATCAATTACAGTCCGGAAGGCAGCACCATTCAAGCCCATATCGGACAAGACGGCAAAAACTGGATTATCGATGTGACCGACAACGGGCCTGGCGTAGACGAAATGCAGCTTCCGCATATTTTCACTGCCTTTTATCGCGCCGACTCCAGCGCGCACAAGCCCGGTACAGGTTTAGGGCTTGCCTTGACGCAGCACATTATGGAACAGCACTGCGGTAAAATCATTGCTGAAAATGTCAAACCCAACGGCCTGAGGATGCGCTTCATCCTTCCCAAAAAGAAAGCCGGAGACAAAAAAGAAGTCTAAAAATAAGGCCGTCTGAAACTTTTCAGACGGCCAAAAACACAAATAAGGAACCATCATGAGCGCAACTGCCCAAACCGGCTACTTCTTCATGCCTGAACACATCATCCTAGTCGGCGCCAGCGAACGTCCGCACAGCCTTGGCGAGCGCATTTTCAGCCACCTGCTCGGTTCCTCATATCAAGGCAAAATTACCCCCGTCAATCTTCGACACAGCAGTGTCGCAGGCATTCCCTCCTACTCCAGCCTCAGCAAAATCCCGGGCCAAGCCGATTTGGTTGTTGCCGTTATCCCGCCCGATCATTACGACTCGCTGTTCAAAGCCTGCCGTAAAAAAAACCTACGCCACATTATCCTGATTCAAAATTGGGAAAACCTGCCGCCCGAATCCTGCAAAAACGCCCGTTCCATCATTCAAAAACATCACGGCGACGAATTGAACATCACCGTGTGCAACAGCGCAGGCATCCAACTCCCCTCGCTCAACCTCAATATCGGCACCCAAGCCGACTATCCGGCCGGCCATATCGCGTTACTGACCGGCCACAGCACTGTCAGCCGCAACATCAACCACCTGCTGAACACACTGCACCAAGGCGTATCGCGCCACATCAGCCTCAACTATGATCTAAGCCCTACCACATCGGCCGACTGGCTCAACCGCTTCGGCCACAACCGCCATACCAAAGTTGCCGTCATCCACTGCAATCCGGCCGAAAACCAACGCGAACTGTTCAGCGCCATCCGACACTTTGCACGCCACACCCCGCTTATCCTGTTGTCCACACACTACACCGACGACACAGACAAAGCCATCCTACGCAGCCTCAGCCGCCATTGCAATTTCCAACCGGTATTCAATAACGCCGAACTGGAAGCAGCCCTAAAAGCCCACCTTTCTGGCATTCCCGTCATTACCAACCCCACCATTCTGTCCGATACGCCGATAGAATGGCTGCGCACTACCGCCGATGCCTGCGAATTGACCCTCGACCTCCCAACCGAAGTACCATCCATCCGACAAGGCTGCATCGGCAGCAACCCCACGCCTGCACGCATCCACCGTCTGGTGCTCGAACAATTACAAAATCCACATACTCAAGCCCTGCTCGGCATTATTTCGCCAGATACGCCGGATGCGTACAGCATTCATCAAACTCTAGATAATTTGGCACAAAAAACCAGCAAGCCCATTCTCGTCAGCTATCGTTTTTCAGACGGCCTGACTCGGTTTAACACGCCGGAAGAAGCCTTGCTGACACTTTATTTCCGCAATCAAACCGCCTATTTGCAACAGGTGCAAAATACCCCTGCGCCAGCCAAAACAGGCCGTCTGAAAACACCAAAAAGCAAAAGCATCGATAAAGCCATTGCATCCGGTCAAACCGACCTGATGGCAGAGGCCCTATACCTGCCTCCGTGCCAAACCCAAAAGCATGATGCCGTTCAATTCCGATTCAGCCGACATGCCATTTACGGCAACATCCTTACCGCCCATTACAACGGCCAAACCGAAGCCGCATTACCTCCTTTTACCACACTTGATATCCAGCATTTAAGCCAATTTGCAGAACTTGACAACACGTCCGTTCTCAATCAATTCCTACATTCCCTAAACACGCTTATCCACAACAACCAGCATATCGGCGACATTGTCCTCAACTATAACGGCAGCCAATACAGCAGCGCCATCATTCCAGAAATCGTGGAAAAACCTGTTGCACCAACAACCAAAATTCCTAAAAAAGCCGTCCAAACCTTAGAACAGGCCGCTGCTAAAATGCAAAGTGCCGCCGCCTACCTCCAACAAAAAAATCCGGCCGCAGCCGAATTCCTACGCAACACCGGCGAAGCCGCGTCCGAACTGCTGCACCCTAAAACCGAAACGCCCGAGATACAAAACGTACTCGCACCCTATCCGAGCCAAACAGATACCTTTACCCTGCCCGACGGCAACACACTGCACATCCGCGCACTAGAACCTGAAGATGCCGAAGCCAAACAAAAATTTGTCCGCCAATTACCCGCGGCCGACCGCTATACGCGCTTTATGACCCATACCAACGAGTTACCGCTGCCCACACTCGCACGGCTGACCCGTCCCGATTTTCATACCGAATGCGCGTGGGCAGCCTTCGCTTCAGACGGCCGTATCGTCGCAGTCAGCCGTTACAGCCGCATCAATCGTAATGAGTGCGAGTTCGGCATTACTTTGGCACCTAAAGCACGCAAAACCGGCTTGGCAGGCAAAATGATGAGCCTCATTATCCAAACTGCCACACAGCAAGGTTACCAAACCATGAATGCGGAAATCCTCAAAGAAAACACACCAATGCTCAAACTCGCTGAAAAATCAGGATTTACCGTTACCCCGTCGGAAACCGACCGCGGCCTGTATCAAGCCAGCCTCGATTTGAACGAATGGCAAAACAGCAACAAAAACAAATAAAAACTTGCATAACCCGTGTGAAATATCCTAAAATTAGCGGTTTCTATATATCCGCATTTTTCAAAAGGACTCAAAATGGTAGTTATCCGTTTGGCTCGCGGCGGCTCAAAACACCGCCCTTTCTTCAACGTAGTCGTAACTGACTCTCGCAACCGTCGTGACGGCCGCTTCATTGAGCGCGTAGGTTTCTACAACCCCGTTGCCAACGAAAAACAAGAACGCGTACGTTTTGACGCAGACCGCATCAACCACTGGGTTGCTCAAGGCGCGAAAGTTAGCGACGCAGTTGCCAAACTGATTAAAGAGCAAAAAATCGCTGCTTAATCAGCCGAAACGACCATGACAGACACTCAAAAACGGGTAGCCATGGGCTACATCAAAGGCGTATTCGGCATTAAAGGCTGGCTTAAAATTGCTGCCAATACCGAATATACCGACAGCCTGCTGGACTACCCCGAGTGGCAGTTGTGCAAGGATGGCAAAACCCTGAATGTTGTGCTTGAGGCAGGTAAAATTGTCAATGGCGAACTTCAGGTCAAATTTGAAGGTATAGACGATCGCGATCAAGCATTTGCCTTGCGCGGCTATACCATCGAAATTCCCAGAGAGTCATTCGCCCCTACTGAAGAAGACGAATACTACTGGGCAGATTTAGTCGGCATGACCGTCATCAACAAAGAAAACATCATCCTCGGCAAAGTCAGCAACCTGATGGAAACCGGTGCAAACGATGTTTTGATGATTAAAGGCGAACACGGACAAATCCTGATTCCCTTCGTCTCCAACTATATCGAATCTGTCGATACCGACAGCAAAACCATTATTGCCGACTGGGGTTTGGACTACTGATGCTGATTCAAGCCATCACCATTTTCCCAGAGATGTTCGACAGTATTGTCGAATACGGCGTTACAGGCAGAGCAAGAAAACAAAATCTTTGGCAGTTTCAAGCCATCAATCCCCGAAAATTTGCCGACAACAAACTTGGCTATATCGATGATCGCCCCTTCGGAGGTGGTCCGGGAATGATTATGATGGCGCCGCCGCTTCAAGCGGCAATTGAAGAAGCCAAAGCAAACTCGCAAAAACCTGCCAAAGTAATTTATCTCAGTCCGCAAGGTCAGCCGCTGACACATAAAAAAGCTGCAGAACTTGCCGAACTGCCCCATCTTATTCTTCTATGCGGACGCTATGAAGGCATAGATGAAAGACTACTGCAAAGCAGTGTGGACGAAGAAATCAGCATTGGCGACTTTGTCGTCTCAGGTGGCGAATTACCCGCCATGATGTTGATGGATGCTGTCTTAAGATTGGTTCCGGGCGTATTGGGCGATATACAGTCAGCCGAACAAGACTCGTTTTCAGACGGCCTTTTAGACTGTCCTCATTACACCAAACCCGTAGAATTCCAAGGCATGATGGTTCCTGATGTCTTACGCTCAGGAAATCATGGCTTGATTGCCGAGTGGCGATTGAAACAATCACTGCGACGCACTTTAGAGCGCCGACCTGATTTATTGGAAAAGCGCAGTTTAATCCCAAAGGAATCCCGCCTCTTAAAAGAAATCTTGCAAGAGCAACAGGAAATCCAATCATAACTTAGGAAAAACAAATGAACTTGATTCAACAATTAGAGCAAGAAGAAATCGCTCGCTTGAACAAAGAAATCCCTGAATTCGCTCCAGGCGACACCGTTGTCGTATCTGTACGCGTAGTTGAGGGTTCTCGCAGCCGTCTGCAAGCATACGAAGGTGTTGTTATCGCTCGCCGCAACCGTGGCCTGAACAGCAACTTCATCGTTCGCAAAATCTCTAGCGGCGAAGGTGTAGAACGTACTTTCCAACTGTACTCTCCTACCGTAGAAAAAATCGAAGTTAAACGCCGTGGTGACGTACGTCGCGCCAAACTGTACTACTTGCGCGGCCTGACCGGTAAAGCAGCTCGCATTAAAGAAAAATTGCCTGCTCGCAAAGGTTAATAGCTTTCATCAAAAACCCACTTCAATGAAGTGGGTTTTTTGTTTTTATACAAGATCTCCTCGTCTTTCTTACACCAATCCTGCAAGCCAACCACAATCTCCATTTTACATATAAACTTAAACAGAATCGTAACTTACCTACCTCTTTTAACCTTTATAAAAAAGGCCGTCTGAAACAAAAGATTCAGACGGCCTTTAATAACATCGGACGGTTATTTAAACCATCTTGCCAATGCTGGGATACGTGATAACAACAATGTATCCAAAATCCAAATAACAGCGATTGCGGCAATGGCTGTTGGGAAAATCACGGCCAAAATCAGAAGTGGCGCAGCCATTGCCCACCATACCGGCAATTTGATTTTCTGTGCAGGAGGAACCAAACCACGTGCTTCCGAAGGACGGCGTTTCCACCACATTACACAGCCGCTGACACAGATAAAGATAATCGCCAGACAGAACAAGACATTTGCCAATACGCTCCACCAGCCCAGTGTACCCATATGCAAAGCAATGCTTGCCGCCATGAATTTACCAAACCAGTTGTAATCATCGAAATGAATATCAGCCAGGATTTTGCCACTGTATTGATCAATGTGTACCGTACGATCCGCAGTCGGACTAATCATATCGTAGCTCATTGAGTCTTGCGACAGCGTCCATACGCCGGTTTCACCTTTAGGCAGGTTCAACTGATAGCGGCCTTTAAAGCCAATTTCGCGCGCAAAGCGGTCAACCGTCTCCAACGTCATCGGCTCACTCGGATTAATGCCATTTTCGCCCATTGTCGTACCGGAAACCGGCATAGGCGTCAGCTCCAAAATCCACGGAACTTCTTTAGATTTACCGTCATTCAGCACATCACCATGGGTTGGTACGGAAGATACCGGATTAGGCTCCACGCCCCATTTACCCGCAGGAAATTGGCTCCACGCCTGAACCACTTTACCGCCCCAAATACCTGCCCAAGCAATACCTGACAGACAGAACAGCAATAAAATCAAAGAAATCCAAGAGCCAAATGCACCGTGCAGGTTGCGCCACCAAGAACGACCTTTGCCTGCTTTAGGCAAAAAAACAGCCTTCAGACTACGCTGTTTTATCCACCACAAATAAATACCGGTCACAATCATGATGATGGTTAGCGACGCAGCGGTTTCCAACAGGTAGTCACCTGTCGCCCCTAGCATAATATCGCCGTGGATTTCGTCCATCGTGTGATACCAGCCTTGACCGCGCAGCATCGTGTTCACGACTTTTGCCGTATAGGGATCAACAGCAACCATAGTGGCTTTATCGTCATTGTTTACGCGGAATACGGCAACCATATCATTTGCGCGCGGTGCAATATATTGCACCACAGAGGCAGTTTCCGGATTCACAAACTGTCTGGCAGCTTCAGCCTGAGCCGACAAAGGCTGAACCACTGCCTGCGGCGTAACATGTATCCGCTCGCCTTCTTTACCGGTAATATTGGCAAACAGCAGCATTCCCAACCCTGTAACAGCCAGCAGGGTTAAAAACGGCGCAACCAAAAGTCCGGCATAAAAATGCCATCGCCAAACAGTCAAATAACGGCGGTTAGCCTGTTGTTCATTTTGGGAAGTTGGTTTTGTTTCCATATATTCTCTTTATATAGTTAAAGCAGACTAATTATTACGAATTAGTATCAGACATTTTAATCAAAAACATTCATTTAAGAAACCGTTTTTCCGATGCAGCTTTGAAATACTTCAATATTTAGTTTTCAGGCCGTCTGAAAAAACAAAATAGACAGAAAACAACACTTTACTGAAAATCCGTTTTAATCATTGCGGTTTCGGCAGAATTTGGTAGAATACAGGCATTACTTATTTATTCATCAAGCCGCCAAGCTTTGGCGGCTTGTATTTTTATTTCCAATCCGGCTACCGCGCGTGGCCGGATAAAATTTTAAAAGCATCATCATGCTTTCATGGAGAACTCTATGCAAAAAATCCCTTTGACCGTCCGTGGTGCAGAATTGTTGAAACAAGAACTTCAACACCTCAAAAGCGTAGCACGTCCAGAAGTCATTGAAGCCATCGCCGAAGCACGTTCGCACGGCGACTTGTCTGAAAACGCAGAATACGAAGCCGCCAAAGAGCGTCAAGGCTTTATCGAAGGCCGCATCGCCGAGTTGGAACACAAACTCTCTATGGCGCACATCATCAACCCTGCCGAAATCCACGCCGAAGGCAAAATCGTATTCGGCACAACTGTGACACTGGAAGATTTGGAAACTGAAGAACAAGTTACCTACCAAATCGTCGGTGAAGATGAAGCAGACATCAAAGAACGCAAAATCTACGTTGGCTCCCCCATTGCCCGTGCCCTAATCGGCAAAGAAGAAGGCGACGTTGCAGAAGTTCAAGCACCCGGTGGCGTGCGTGAATATGACATCATTGCCGTACAATATATCTAAATAAACAAAAGGCCGTCTGAAAACATTTTCAGACGGCCTTTTGTTGTATCTAAAAACACCATAATCAAAGAAAGTGAAATCTTCCCAGGAGAAGCATAATGAATCTACTGTACAAAATTATCCAAACCGCTGCCGCTATGTGGCTTGGTATGCAGCTGACAGCAGGCTATGTTACTGCACCTATCCTATTCCGTCTTTTACCTAAAATGCAGGCAGGAGAAATTGCCGGCATTTTGTTTGCCATTACAGCACTATGTGGCTTAGTTATTTTTGGCTCAGCCTATGCCTTTTTCAGAAAGCAACTGGCCTCACTATCTTGGTGGATCTTGGTGCTTTGGCTACTCTTAGCCTGTAATCATCTTTTGGTTACGCCGGTTATCGAGGCACACAAGTACGGACTGGATAACTGGCTGCTGTCCCTAGTAGGTGGAACATTCGGCGTTTGGCACGGCTTATCCAGTACCATCTTTTTGATTTGTACAATACTCGCCGCTATTTGCGTATGGAAATGGCCCAAGTCAAACTAATCTGTCTTAATAAAAGGCCGTCTGAAAATAAATCTTTCAGACGGCCTGAGACCTTTTATTTTGAATCATGAATTTCCTGATTATTCAAATATAAGCCATAAAAAAATGCCCTGCATATTGCAGGGCATTTTTCACAAACCGATTAAGGTTTAGCGTAACCGTGAACGCCATTGTAAGGAGCTGGGATCCAACCTTCATCAGTAGCAGGCAATTCGCCTTGACCTTCGATAGTTTGGCCTGGAGCAACTTGACGAGTAACAACGCTGCGGATTTTAACATCAACGCGGCGGTCAGGCTCGATACAAGCGATAAGAGCAGCACGTTTCTTAGCTTTAGAAACTTTTTTGCCCAGTTTAGCAACTTCAGCTTCACAAGTAGCAGTCATTTGAGCTTGAGATTCGCCCAGACCTACTGCAGAGATTTTGCTAGAAGCAACGCCACGGCCTACCAAGTAGTTAGCAACTACGTTGGCACGACGCTCAGACAGAGCTTGGTTGTATTCTTCAGAACCCATGAAGTCAGTGTGACCTTCAACACGTACAGTTTGTACGCTGTCGTTGCTCAGGCGTTGAGCCAAAGCGTTCAGGTTCTCTTGAGCTTCAGGACGCAGGTTGTCTTTGTCGAAGCCGAACAGAGTTTTAGTAGACAGGGAAACAGTTTCATCAACATACTCAGGAGCTTGTTGTACAGGAGCAACTGCTTCACGATCACCACATTCAACGCGGCCTTCGGTAGCTTTGTCGAAGTAGCTGTTTTTCCAGCATTCGCCGTAGTTGTTACGGACGATTTCTTGAGATTGGCTGCTTACGGTGTAACCGTGTTTGGTGTGCGCTTCGCTGGCCATAGCGGTGCCAGAGGCAACCAAGGCAACGAACAATGCGCTTAATTTCAGCTGTTTGGTCATTTTATTCCCTCATCAAATTGTTATGCGGCGGACTAGGAAAGCAACCGCTGCAAAGTACCAATATACAGGCCGCAGTATCAAAACAGCGGCAAATCGGATATATCAGGTTGCACTATAAAGAAGCGCAAGGCAAACTGTCAATACTCGATGCCTTCAAACAATCATGAAGTGCCTGCTTCCTAGTAGTTAATCATGCCGAAAAATCAATCTTGTGTCATTAATTTAGGGCAAAATCAGACAATTCACCTACCTAAAGTTGTACAAAAACAACAAAACCCCTTTCCCTCTTCTTTCCTGAATTTCCTGTTTTCATATCATTAAAAGATATTTTCATTAAAAACAACCATTTTCAAAACTCGGGGCAAAACTGGGCAAAATATGTTAAATTACAGACTGTTTGTCGCACAAAATCCACAATAACAACGTATCCGATACTGCTACCATGAAACTGCAACAATTACGTTACGCCCTTGAAGTTTACCGGCACAATCTGAATGTCTCCGAGGCTGCCGATGCGCTTTTTACATCCCAGCCCGGCATTTCCAAACAAATCCGCCTGCTTGAAGAAGAATTGGGTATCCAAATTTTTATCCGCAGCGGCAAGCGTGTGGTTTCCGTTTCGCAACCTGGCAAAGCCGTGTTAGAAATTTCGGAACGAATTTTGCGCGATGTACAAAACATTAAAAATATCGGCAGCGAGTTTACCGATCATGACAGCGGCTCGCTGACCATCGCGACAACGCATACTCAGGCGCGTTATGCTTTGCCCAAAATCGTTGCGGAATTTGTCAAAAACTACCCTAAAGTCAATTTGACCATCAAACAAGGCAGCCCTTCTGCCATTGCCCAAATGGTCAGCAGCGGAGAAGCAGATTTGGCAATTATTACCGAACGCATTGACGATCACCCCGAGTTGGGCAAACTACCCTGCTATGAATGGAACCATGCCGTCATTGTTCCGCACGACCACCCTCTTTTGGACTGCCGCAATCCTTTAAGCCTTGAAGATTTAGCTTCTTTTCCGCTGGTTACTTACGAATTTGCTTTTAATTCCGGCAGCAGCATTGCGCGTACATTTAATAAAGCGCATATTGAGCAACCTGATGTTGCCTTATCGGCTGCCGATACGGATGTATTGAAGACGTATGTACGCTTAGGCTTAGGCGTAGGTTTGATGGCCAAAATGGCGTACGATCCCGCGGTCGATCAAGATTTACAGCTTATTGATGCGGCACACTTATTTGAACCGTCGCCCACTTGGATAGCCTTACGCTCGGATACCTACCTGCGCGGTTACGCGTATGACTTTATCCAGATGTTTGCACCGAAACTGACCAGAGAAGTAGTCGACCGCATTCTGTACACGCCGGTTGTTGAAGATTTTTCAATTTAATATCTGACTATCACTTGCGTAACTTAACAATTATTCTTTAATTCTTGTTAAAAAGGCCGTCTGAAATATTTCAGACGGCCTAAGATTCAGATAGCGTGCGAACAACCGGAAACCATTTTCTTCAAGGTTGTCGCATCTAAGATTTTGATGTGCTTATGTTCAACCGAAATCAAGCCTTCATGATGAAATTTAGACAAGGTGCGGCTGACTGTTTCCAGCTTCAGCCCCAAATAGCTGCCGATTTCCTCACGCGACATCCGCAAGATAAAATCATTGGCGGCGAATCCTCGTGAATAGAGACGCTGAGACAGGTTGAGCAAGAATGCCGCCAATCGCTCTTCAGCGCGCATATTGCCCAAAAGCAGCATAACGCCCTGATCTCGGACAATTTCACGGCTCATCAAGCGGAAAAAGTGAGAACGGAGGCTGGGAATATCCTGACCAAGTTCTTCAATATGTGTAAACGGAAGCTCGCATACCTCGCTGTCTTCCAAAGCCACAGCATCACAGCTGTGAATATGGGAACAAATCCCATCCATACCGATCAGCTCGCCCGACATAAAAAAGCCGGTTACCTGATCTCGTCCATCTTGGCTGGCGACTGTTGTCTTAAAGAAGCCCGCACGAATGGCAAACAAAGAGGTAAACGGCTCGCCGGCACGGAACAGGTATTCACCTTTTTTCAGACGGCGGCTTTGACGAATAACCGCGTCTAATTGTGAAAATTCGTTAGGCATCAGTCCGACAGGCAAACACAGCTCGCGTAAAGAACATGTGGAACACAAGGTTTTCATTTGATGTGTTGCATTGTGTGTGGCCATAACGCACCTTTAATTTGCTTAGTTCTCTCAATCCCTGATTAAGCCGAATAACTATTGACCCATGTCAAAGTCGGCATATCATTATGAGGCATTCTACCAAACTATCGAAATTTTGACTAAAATTTTCCCTAATTTCCTTACTTCATACTACAAGCCCCGACCATGAAAATCATCCCCATCTCAAATAACACCAACATAAACAATGAATTACCGGAATTCGACCGTGAGTTAATTGCCAGTTTGCCATCAAGCGGTCCACGTTATACATCCTATCCGACCGCCGACCGCTTCCATGAAGGCTTTAAAGAAGCCGAATATATCCAAGCTTTAAACCTGCGCAATATGGGCGCGCTCAACAAACCCCTTTCACTCTACATCCACATTCCCTTCTGCAATACCATCTGCTACTACTGCGGCTGCAACAAAATTATTACCAAAGACAAAAGCCGTGCCGATGCCTATATCCAGTATCTGGAAAAAGAAATGGAATTGCTGGCACCGCATTTGGGCGGAAGACACCAGCTTGCGCAACTCCACTTCGGCGGCGGCACGCCGACATTCCTAAGCGACGACCAACTCGAACGCGTCTTCGAAATGATCCGCAAATACTTCCAGCTTATCCCCAACGGCGAATACTCCATCGAAATCGACCCGCGCAAAGTCAGCCGCGAAACCGTCCTCAAACTGGGCAAACTCGGTTTCAACCGCATGAGTGTCGGCATTCAAGACTTCGATCCTAAAGTGCAGGCAGCCGTCAACCGTATCCAAAGTTACGAAGAAACCAAAGAAGTCATCGATGCCGCCCGCGAAGCCGGGTTCAAATCCGTCAGCGTCGATTTGATTTACGGCCTGCCGCACCAAAACACCGAAAGCATCAAAACCACCATTGACACGGTCTTGTCCCTCGACCCCGACCGCCTCGCCCTCTACCACTACGCCCACCTGCCGCATATCTTCAAACCGCAACGCCGTATCGACACCAATGTCGTTCCCGGCAGCGAAGAAAAACTCGATATGCTGCAATATTGCGTCCAAACCCTGACTGAGCGCGGCTACGTTTTCATCGGCATGGACCACTTTGCCAAACCTGACGACGAGCTCTCCATCGCCCTCAAAGAAGGCTTCCTGCAACGAAACTTCCAAGGCTACTCGACCTATGCCGACTGCGACTTGGTGGCAATCGGCGTATCCTCTATCGGCAAAATCGGTAGCACCTACTCCCAAAACGAGCGCGACATCGATGCCTATTACGCCGCACTCGATGCCGGACATCTGCCGATTATGCGCGGCTACCAGCTCAATCAAGACGATATTTTGCGCCGCAACATCATTCAGGATTTAATGTGCCGCTTCTCACTTGATTATCAAATTTACGAAAGCGTGTTCGGCATTCCGTTTAGCCGCTATTTTGTAGCGGAACTGGAAGATATGAAGCAACTGGAAACCCTCGGTCTGGTTCGTCTCAAACCGTACGGCCTGACCGTTACGCCGAAGGGCCGTTTCTTGATCCGCAACATCGCCATGGTGTTCGACTACCATTTGCGCCATAAAGAAACCAAAGCCAAATACTCGCAAACCGTATAAACAGCAATGGTAAAGGTCGTCTGAAAATTTTCAGACGACCTTTGTTTTTATTTTCAATACTTTCGGGTAACATAAAACCATATTTTCCGCTTTATCAGAATTCAAAGTTAATTTGTATAGGCGCGTATCCTATGGTTACCGAACAGCAAAACGATATCCTCAGCATCAATCAAGTGCAGCTTCTCCTTGCTGAAAAACGCACGGCACTTGCTATCATGCGTACGGGCATTGCCGTTTTCGCACTCCCTTTGTCTATTTTCAGTGCGCTGATTGCGACATCGAAATGGTACGAGGCCGTTGATGTTTGGCCTTTGCTCGTACTGGTCAGTCTGATGAACATCAGCTTGATTATTTTCTCGGTCTATCTGATTACCCGCTCGCTCCGTAGAATGCACCAATATGACCAGCTGATTGCCGATATCAAATACAACAATCAGTCTTTGCGCAAACTGATTAAGTCATAAAATGCAGATAGTTGAGGCTACACATAGGTCGTCTGAAAATCAAAATATAGCGGAACTCCAAATATGTATTAAAACATGATTCTGCCAAACATACCGTAATTATTCTTGGTGACGTTACTGTATACTTTGCTCCCCCATTTGAATGGATACGATACCATTGCAGTAATTGAGATTAAAATGAACAACAAATATAAAGAATGGATAAAAATCATACTGCTCCCTCATTTAATAACGGCTATTTTTTTAGGGCCGGCAATAATTGTTTTTTGGTCAGGTGGATTTATCGGTCTCTATTCTGTTATAAACGTGTTCAGTGAATTAGGTTCGCTTAAATATTATATTTATATTGGAATTCCTTTAATTTTTATAATGTTCTTACTTAGGTTTTATTGGGAAAATCTGACGATAGGGAAGATACTGACTTCTTCTGTGATATATTTATGGTTTCTCTTAGGTTTTTTATGCCTAGGGTGGCAGATATAAACTTATTGAAACGATCAACTCAATTGGATATTAGGAACCCTGCTGGATACACCGATCGTGTTTAGACAAATACGAATGTAGTCTACAATTTTGGTTTGTCCGGTCTCTTGTCTCAAACGCTTTTAAAATATGGAACAACCCGATTTTTTCCCCATCCCCAGTCCCTGTATAGGTGTCTGCGAAGCCAATGCCAAAGGTTATTGCAAAGGCTGCCTGCGCAGCCGGGAAGAGCGCTTGTACTGGCTCCAGATGACTGACAGCCAAAAGCATCAAGTCATGCACCTTCTGTCCCTCAGGAAAGCCAAAATCCGCAATCGCAAAATGGAAAAACCCGAAACGGGCGAACATCCAGTTCAAAACCTACTCGATTTCTAACTTGCCCTTGCCTACCGCACACCACAATAAGGAAAAACATGAAAAAACTGCTTGCCTGCCTGCTGATACCATTTACCGCCCTTGCCTTGGGCGCCTGCAAACCCGCTGCAACTTTACCCGAAAGCAAACCTGCCGAACTTAACTTGCATCAGCCTAAACTGACCAGCAATGTTTGGAAAATCAGCAAAGAAGGCCAACCAGACTCCTATCTGCTCGGCACCATCCACATGGGGCAAACCAATCAAACCTTGTCTTCCGATGCTGTCAAACTATTGCAATCCACCGACCAACTGACCACAGAAGTCGATCCACTGCCGGACAGCAGCCCGGAAACGGCAAAAATGTATCAAAAATACTTCAAAGAAGTCATGAGTACCGAACCACTCAGCCGCAAGCTTGGCAAAGCAGATTTCCGTCTTTTACAAGAAATCTATTCACAAAATGAAGAAAGCCGACCCATCGCCCAAATTGCCGACAAGCTCCATCCGTGGGCAGCATTGGTTTTTGCCGGCAGCGCATTTCCCCAAGGATATAGCGCAGAAACCGGTGCAGATATGTTGCTGACCAACGCAGCAGTCAATATCAACAAACCGCGTGGTTCATTAGAAAGCTTGGACGAAGTTTCCGCAATCTTCAAAGCACAGCCTGAAGAAACCATGCTCAACTTTCTGAAAGCCAGCATTAAAACCAATAAAGAAGAAACCGAAGATGTCAAAAAACTCCATCAAGCCTATTCAAACGGCCGCTTTGAAGAACTCATCCCACTTTTGGAAGAAACCGAACAACGCACCCTCAAACTTGTTGATACCAAATACGCCAAAGCCATGTCCGATTGGCTGAAAAACGATCTCCTGATTCGGCGCAACTTGGCATGGCTGCCTGAAATCCGCAAGCAATCCGCCAAACAAAGCACCCTCTTTGCTGTCGGCATTGCCCATTTACCCAGCGAAAAAGGCCTAATCGAACTATTGCGTCAAGAAGGCTATCAAGTAACGCCCGAACCCAAAGTCCTGATTTGGCAATAAACCCAATCAAACAACAAGGCCGTCTGAAAGTCTTTCTTTCAGACGGCCTTTATTTAATCTCTATTAAATGAAGCGGTAAGCAGCGTTGAGCGCAAAACTCAATCGCCCAATGCCGCTACCATCACCGCTTTAATCGTGTGCATCCGGTTTTCTGCCTGATCAAACACAATACTGGCTTCGCTTTCAAAGACTTCTTCCGTTACTTCCACACCATTCAGACCGAATGTCTCATAAATCCATTCACCGACTTTGGTTTCACGATTATGGAAAGCAGGCAGGCAATGCATAAACTTGACTTGCGGATTTTCCGCCGCCGCCATCAATTCGGGGGTAACGCGGTAACCTTTCAGCAAATCAATACGTTCCTGCCAAGCCTCTTTAGGCTCACCCATGCTGACCCACACATCGGTATGGATAAAATCTACGCCTTTCACGGCTTCTTTCACATTCTCCATCAACAGAATCCGTCCGCCGGTCTCTTTGGCAACAGCCTGCACCGTCTCGATAATGTTTTCAGACGGCCACAAACTTTTCGGCGCACCGATACGCACATCCATGCCCAGTTTCGCAGCCAACACCAGCAACGAATTGGCCATGTTGTAACGCGCATCGCCGACGTAGGCAAACGCAATTTGGTTCAAAGGCTTGTCGCTATGCTCGCGCATCGTCAGCGCATCAGCAAGCATTTGAGTCGGGTGGAACTCGTTGGTCAAACCATTGAACACAGGCACGCCTGCATACTTGGCCAGCTCTTCCACCACATCCTGTCCAAAACCGCGATATTCGATACCGTCAAACATCCGCCCCAAAACACGCGCCGTATCCTTAATGCTTTCCTTATGCCCGATTTGGCTGGCAGAAGGCTCCAGATAAGTTACCCCTGCCCCTTGGTCGCGTGCGGCCACTTCAAACGCGCAACGGGTGCGAGTCGATGTTTTCTCAAAAATCAAGGCGATGTTTTTTCCCCTCATCCGCTGCACCTCGCGCCCTGCTTTTTTAGCGGCCTTCAATTCGGCGGCAAGGTCGAGATAGGTGGTAATTTCTTCCGGCGTAAAATCCAAAAGTTTTAAAAAATGGCGGTTTTTCAGGCTCATGTCTTATTTCTCTTTTTCTAGCGTGGGCATTGCCCAACATTTTTCTCCATGCAGATTTTTCCGGGCTTCCCCGACCTTCTGCTACTCAATTTTTCAGCGTGCGAAGCCTGCCCCTAATGCAGATCCTCTCAAAACAAGGCCGTCTGAACCTCGCCTCGCTCCAAGGCAAGCAACGATTGTTTGCGGTTCAAACCGCCTGCGTAGCCGGTCAGTTTGCCGTCACTACCGATAACACGGTGGCAGGGAATCAGGATAGACACCTTGTTCTGCCCGTTTGCAGCGGCAACGGCGCGAATGGCTTTAGGATTACCCAACTGTTGCGCCTGCTCCTTGTAGCTGCGCGTTTCACCGTAAGGAATAGTCAGCAGCGCATTCCACACCTGCTGCTGAAAGACCGTGCCTATCGTTTCCAAAGGCGTCGCAAAAACTTTCAGACGACCTTGAAAGTATAAATCCAATTCTTGGCGCAAAAGTTGCGTTTGCTCATTTTCTTGGAAAATAAACTGCCCGCGCAAAGCTTTTTGGACAGCCATGATTTCCTGTTCCATATGTTTCTGCCCGACAAATTCCAGCAGACACAAACCCTTACTGCCGAACACCGCCAATATCTCGCCCAACGGCGTGGCAACCGCGGCCGCAGTCAGTTCGTTCGGACTATCAGGATAACGCGTTTCCAACAGTCGGATAGCTCGGCGGATACGGACATATTCTTCAGGTGTACAACCAATACAGTCAATAAAATCCTGCTCAAACTGCTTGGCTTCATGTTCGGTAAGACGCTCGTGCAGCAAGGCTTCGAGCGTAGCGGGAAAGTCAGTTTCCAACTGCTCTCGGATTTCATTCCACTTTGATGGAAGCGCATTTAAAGAAGGCAGAGTAATCATATTTTGCCTTGTCCAATTATCGATAACTTAAGAGAAAACAAAAAGAACAAAAGAATCGTATCGCCCTATCGTTTTTTAAAGCCTATACAGCCTTTTCACTTCAACAAACGTTTCAACATACCTTCATACACTGCCGACAGCTTCGGAATATCTTCCAAACATACGTTTTCGTTGATTTGGTGGATGGTCGCATTGGACGGGCCTAATTCGATGAGTTCTTTAGCAATGGCTTTAATAAAGCGTCCGTCCGAAGTGCCGCCGGTGGTGGACAATTCAGCCTCAACGCCACAAATCTCGGCAATGGCTTCGCGTGCCACGTCAGTCAGTTTTCCTGCCTGAGTCAGGAAAGGTTGGCCTGAGCAAGACCACTGCAAATCGTATTGCACGCCGTGTTTATCCAAAATGGCGTGGACGCGTTGTTTCAGCCCTTCTTCAGTAGACTCGGTAGAGAAACGGAAATTGAATTTGACGTTTAGCTCGCCCGGAATCACATTGGTCGCGCCTGTGCCGCCATTAATATTGGAAATTTGGAAACTGGTCGGCGGGAAGTATTCGTTGCCCTCGTCCCAGACTTCCTGCGTCAGCTCCAGCAAGGCCGGGGCGAAAGTATGCACGGGATTAATGGCCAAATGCGGATAGGCAATATGGCCTTGCTTGCCTTTGACGGTCAGATTGCCCGACAACGAGCCACGCCGTCCGTTTTTCAACATATCGCCCAATTTATCCACGGCAGTCGGTTCGCCGACGATACAGTAATCAATCAATTCGCCACGCGCTTTCAACACATCGACAACTTTAGTCGTGCCGTCCAACGCATCGCCCTCTTCGTCGGAAGTAATCAGAAGCGCGATGCTGCCTTGGTGATCGGGATGTTCGGCAACGAAGCGTTCGCAGGCGGTAACGAAACAGGCAATGCTGGTTTTCATATCCGCCGCGCCGCGACCAAACAGACAGCCTTCACGCTCGGTCGGTTCAAACGGTGGCGAATCCCATTTTTCAACAGGGCCTGTCGGCACGACGTCGGTATGTCCGGCAAAGCAGAACACCGGAGCCTGCGTACCGCGTCGTAACCAAATGTTTTTGGTGTCGCCAAAATGAAGCTCCTCTACGGCAAAACCGATTTTTTGCAGGCGTTCGGCCAGCAGTTGTTGGCAGTTTTGGTCATCCGGCGTAACGGACGGGCGGGAAATCAGCTCTTTGGCAAGCTCTAGGGATTGGATTTCGGTCATTGTGTTCACTTTGAGAAACAGGCCGTCTGAAACGTTCTGAATATAATTTTCAGACGGCCTTGAGTTTATTTGAAGATACTGAATAGGCAGTCTGCCTTTCAGTATTCTGAGTTATTTTCCATGACAAGCTTCATACAGCGGCAGTAAGTCTTCCACTGTTTCCACTATCCATTTCACGACATCCTGCTTGCCTAAATCATCGCGTTCGATGTGTTTCCCGATACAGAAGAAATCTTTGTCGTCTCGAAGCTTTCTATCGCCGTCGCTTTGTTGGGCGACGGTACGATAATCGTCATATTCGCTTTCCGCACCGTGCCACATATCGAAGGAAGCGTATTTTTCAGTGTCAAAATTATCCAGCCAGCGGTTGTAATCAGGCAACGCAATGGGGGAAACATCAGCTTTATAGCAATGCCAGTCCAAGCTGACGCTCAAACGGCGGCGGTTGAGCAAAATCGATAAAATCGCTGCGGAATTTTTATATTGTTCGTATTTGAAATACGCAAAGAAATGAGCGCGAACCTGCCAGCCGTTACACCAGCGTTCGATATGCGGCGGCGCGAACGGTGCACCCAATTCGGCGGCAACCTGCTGGATTAGCTGCTGCCATACCTGCCAGTTTTCTTTATAGTCTGCCTTGATTTGCGGAATGCTTTCAGGCTGGTATTTTTTAAGCTGGGAAAACTGGAAAAAAGGGATATTGAACAAATCGCAACTTTTTGGGGTCAGCATAGTGTATTCCTTGAGACGATTGTTTCAGACGACCTTATTTGCGGCGGCGTGCGGCCATAATTTCGCCGATTTCGGTCAGTTTTTCTTTGGGAATAAAGGTTTTGCCCATATCAAACAGCGGCTCTTCAATCGCCAGATGAACATCATATCCTGCGACAAAGCGTTTGAACGTTTCCGCATCGGGGACATAGGCGTTGTCCGCTTCAAGCTTGGCAAATTCAGCCGCTACGCCGTCCCAGTTGTTGTGCAGGCTGATATGTTGGCGCAAAAGCTCGTCAACGCTTTCTTGAGCTTGCGGCGCATATTGCAATAGAAGCGGGAAGAAATTTTCCTCTTCGTCTTCATGGTGCAACGGCGCGGCAACATTAAAATATTGGGCAATCTGGCAGATGGTTTGCAAAACGATTTGATTGCAGCCGTTTTCGGCAATATAGTCCGACAACATGGCAACCTGGCTGCAGAAACGGCGCACTTTGCCATGACAGGCGTACAGCATTTCAATGGGTTCGGCAAAAGTAACGCTTTTGGTTTCAAACGGATTCATGGTTTTGAGGTTTTATTCTTAAATTAATGTTTCCAGATTATAACAAAACAGCCTGCGCAAGGCAGGCTGTCTGTTTTCGAGCTTTAGACGGATTAGTCAACCAAAGTAACTTTACCGTTCATCAAAGCGCCGTGACCTGGGAAGGTACAAGCGAATTTGTATTCGCCGCCAGCCAATTTAGCAGGATCCAGAGTCAGGGAAGCTTCTTCGCCGCCGCCAACCAGTTTGGTGTGAGCAACAACGCGTGCGTCGTCAGGTTTAACGTAGTCAGTTGCAGCAGCACCGGCACCGTCTTTGAAAATACCGTCCATGTCTTCGGCTTTACCGATGACGATGTTGTGACCCATGCTTTCTTTAGGTTGGGTACCGGTGTGTTTCAAAGTGATGGTGAATTCTTTACAAGCTTTGCTTACTTGGATTTCTTTAGTGTTGAACTGCATAGCGTCGTTGGCTTCAACAGTAGCTGCGCAGTTGCCGGCAGCAGGAGCGGCGGCAGCATCGGCTGGAGCAGCTTCAGAGGCAGGAGCGGCATCGGCAGGTGCAGTAGTTTCTGCAGGAGCAGCTTCAGAAGCAGCGGAAGCAGCAGGTGCTTCAGCAGGTTTTGCAGCTTCTTGAGAGCATGCAGCCAAGCCGATAACGGCAGCGGAAATCAGAGCCAGATAAGCTTTCATTGATGTATCTCCTAATGATGAGAGTCTTGTTAAGTTCTATTAATAGAACCCGCGCGAATATATTAACAAAGGCAAATGTCAAACTTAAACTTATTCACGCAGAGTGATAAGAAATTCAGGCGTTATTTTGCTACAAACTTCACACGAAATCAAAATTTCAGGCCAAGTTTACATCAGTTTACCTAAAAGAAAACAGTTACTGTTTAGGTCGTATTTCTTTAGTATTAGATGCTATCAGTCAAATGAAATAAATTTTAACATTTATTAACCATAACCTCATTCAGCATGATTTTAGCGGCTGTGTTTGCGTACCAATTCTGCCAATGCCGCTGCCAATTCGGGATGCCTGCCTTCCAATTTGGCCGCAGCTGCATCGAAGCTGTCCAAAGCAGCCTCGCTCAATCGCAAGCTGTTGGTTTTCGGCTGAGGAGGCGGTTTGGGGACCACCCTGACCGCCACTTCGCGTATTCCGTCATGCAATGCTTGCAACTTAGGCAACATGGCAGGCAGGATCATTTTTAAACGCGAAGCAGCCATATTGTTGGCAGCAAGCAAAACCAATCTTTCGTCTTCTACGCAGGCCGTCTGAAAATGCGGATGCAGGTTGGCCGGCAAAACCGTTTTGACTTTTGCATCCAATTTCCGCCATTGTTGCGATTGTTGCAACAAACCCGCCAGTAAATGATCGCGCTTGCCCAATTGTGCTAAATCCATATATTTCAGACGGCCTTTCAGTAAATTAACCAAACAATTACAATTGAAATACAGCAAAACCGCCTTTATTTCAAACAGCATTACCGCGTTATACAAGCGCTTGTGTTAAAATCCCAATTTCGCCCACTATTATATCAAGGCGCAGGAATTATTCATGCTGACAAACATTGCTAAGAAAATCTTCGGCAGCCGCAACGACCGCCTGCTGAAACAATATCGTAAATCCGTTGCTAAAATCAATGCACTCGAAGAACAGATGAAAGCGTTGAGCGACGCAGATTTACAGGCCAAAACCGCCGAATTCAAACAACGCCTCGCTGACGGACAAACGCTAGATGATATTTTGGTTGAAGCCTTTGCCGTCTGCCGCGAGGCATCCCGCCGCGTATTGGGCATGCGCCACTTCGATGTACAGCTGATCGGCGGTATGGTCCTGCACAACGGCAAAATCGCCGAAATGCGTACCGGTGAAGGTAAAACATTGGTGGCCACCCTTGCCGTTTACCTGAATGCATTGTCAGGAAAAGGTGTACACGTCGTTACCGTCAACGACTACCTCGCCTCCCGTGACGCAGGCATTATGGAGCCGTTGTACAATTTCTTAGGCTTGAGCGTCGGCGTGATCGTAGCCGATTTGCAACCTTTCGAACGCCAAACCGCTTACGGTGCCGACATTACTTACGGCACCAACAACGAATTCGGCTTCGACTACCTGCGCGACAATATGGTTACCGACCAATACGACAAAGTTCAGCGCGAATTAAACTTTGCCGTTGTCGACGAAGTGGACTCCATTCTGATCGACGAAGCGCGTACGCCGCTGATTATTTCCGGCCAGGCAGATGACAACATCCAGCTCTACCGCGTAATGGATGCTGTTCCGGCCCACCTTATCCGCCAAGAAACCGAAGAAGGCGAAGGCGATTACTGGGTGGACGAAAAAGCACACCAAGTTATTCTGAGCGAAGCCGGTCACGAACACGCCGAGCAAATCCTGACCCAAATGGGCTTATTACAGGAAAACGATTCTCTCTACTCTGCCGCCAATATTTCCCTAATGCACCACCTCATGGCTGCATTGCGCGCGCACACCCTGTTCCACAAAGACCAACACTACGTTATCCAAGACGGCGAAATCGTGATTGTGGACGAATTCACAGGCCGTCTGATGGCCGGTCGCCGCTGGTCCGAAGGCTTGCACCAAGCCGTTGAAGCCAAAGAAGGCGTAGAAATCAAACGCGAAAACCAAACGCTTGCATCTATTACCTTCCAAAACTACTTCCGCCTGTACAGCAAACTGTCTGGCATGACCGGTACGGCCGACACCGAAGCCTTCGAGTTCCAAAGCATTTACAACCTCGAAACCGTCATCATCCCGACCAACCGTCCTGTACAACGCAAAGACTTCAACGACCAAATCTTCCGCTCAGCCGAAGAAAAATTTGAAGCCGTTGTCAAAGACATTGCCGAATGCCACAAAAACGGCCAACCGGTTTTGGTCGGTACAACCAGCATCGAAAACTCCGAACTGGTTTCCCGCTTGTTACACGAAGCAGGTCTGCCGCATAACGTTCTGAACGCCAAAGAACACGAGCGCGAGGCATTGATTGTGGCCCAAGCCGGTAAAGTCGGCGCAATTACCGTTGCCACCAACATGGCCGGCCGCGGTACCGATATTGTCTTGGGCGGCAACCTCAAACATCAAATCGAAGCCATCCATGCCGATGAAACCCTGAGCGAACAGCAAAAACAAGCGCAAATTTCTGCCCTTGAAAGCGGTTGGCAAGCTGAACACGACCAAGTTGTGGCCGCAGGCGGTTTGCACATTATCGGTACAGAACGCCATGAAAGCCGCCGTATCGACAACCAGTTGCGTGGTCGTGCCGGCCGTCAGGGTGACCCCGGCTCCAGCCGTTTCTATCTGTCGTTTGAAGACCCATTATTGCGCCTCTTTGCACTCGACCGTGCCGCCGCCATCCTCAACCGCCTGGCACCTGAGCGCGGCGTTGCCATCGAACACGGCCTGCTGACCCGTCAAATCGAAGGCGCGCAACGTAAAGTCGAAGGCCGCAACTTCGATATGCGTAAACAGGTTTTGGAATACGATGACGTTGCCAATGACCAACGTAAAGTGATTTACCATCAACGTAACGAAATCCTGACGACTAAAGACGTCAGCGATTTGACCCGTGAAATCCGCGCCGACGTTGTCAGCGACTTGGTTGACTACCACATCCCGCCTGACAGCATGGAAGAGCAATGGGACATTCCGGCACTTGAGCACCAACTTGCCGCCGATTTCCGCCTGCATGTCGATATCAAAGGCTGGCTGAAAGAAGACAGCACTTTGGACAACCAAGACATTAAAGAGCGCCTCATCAAACGCATCGAAGACGAATATGCCGAGAAAGTCGAATTGGTCGGCAAACAAGCCATGTCTGACTTCGAACGCAATGTTATGCTGCAAGTTATCGACAACCAATGGCGCGAACACCTCGCCGCCATGGACTACTTGCGCCAAGGTATCCATCTGCGTAGCTATGCCCAGAAAAATCCGAAACAGGAATACAAACGCGAAGCTTTCGCCATGTTTGAAAACCTGTGGCGCGGTATCAAACAAAACATTGCCGCTTTGCTGACTGCCGTTCAAATCGAGCGCAACAGCGAATACGACCACACTGCCGCACAAAGCGTCAGCGATGTTCAAACCGTCCACTCCGATGCGCCTGATATGGAAGAATTGCTCGGCCAATCGCAAACCGATTTAGTTACCGAAGCGTTCGATCCTGACGGCACAGACTTCAGCCCTGAAGCACTTGCACAAAACGGCCTGATTGTTCACCGCAACGATCCTTGCCCTTGCGGCAGCGGCCTGAAATACAAACAGTGCCACGGTAAATTGAACTAAGCAGTCATCTCAAAAGGCCGTCTGAACGGTGAAACGAGAATCTTTGATTTCGTTCTCACATCTGTTCAGACGGCCTGAGAATTATCCAAATAAGCAAAAAATTTCCAAACCTAATTTCAAAAGAGTATCCCTATGGCAGGCAATACCTTCGGACAAATCTTTACCGTTACCACTTTCGGCGAAAGCCACGGCGTAGGCTTGGGCTGCATCATTGACGGCTGCCCACCCGGATTAGAATTGAGCGAAGCGGATATCCAGTTTGACCTTGACCGTCGTAAACCCGGTACCAGCCGCCACGTTACCCAGCGCCGCGAAGCCGACCAAGTCGAAATCCTCTCCGGCGTATTCGAAGGCAAAACCACCGGTACACCCATTGCCCTCCTAATCCGCAATACCGACCAACGCAGCAAAGACTATGGCAATATCGCCACCAGCTTCCGCCCTGGTCACGCCGATTACACCTACTGGCATAAATACGGTACACGCGACTATCGCGGCGGCGGTAGAAGCTCCGCCCGTGAAACCGCTGCACGCGTTGCCGCCGGAGCTGTTGCAAAAAAATGGCTGAAAGAAAAATTCGGCACGGAAATTACCGCCTACGTGACCCAAGTCGGCGAAAAAGAAATCCAGTTTGAAAGCTACGAATATATTTCCCAAAATCCTTTTTTTGCAGCAAACCAAAGCCAAATTGAGGACTTGGAAAACTATATGGACAGCGTGCGCAAATCATTGGATTCTGTCGGAGCAAAACTTCACATCGAAGCAGCCAACGTCCCTGTCGGCTTGGGCGAACCGGTTTTTGACCGCCTCGATGCAGAAATTGCCTATGCCATGATGGGCATTAATGCCGTCAAAGGAGTGGAAATCGGCGCAGGTTTTGATAGTGTAACGCAACGCGGCAGCGAGCATGGCGATGAGCTCATGCCTCAAGGCTTTCTATCCAATCACTCAGGCGGCATCTTGGGCGGCATCAGCACCGGACAAAACATTCATGTGAATATTGCCATCAAACCGACCAGTTCCATCGCCACACCGCGCCACAGCATTGATATAGAGGGCAACCCTGTCGAACTTGCCACACACGGCCGCCACGACCCCTGCGTCGGTTTACGCGCTGCTCCGATTGCAGAAGCCATGCTGGCATTGGTATTGATTGACCACGCCTTACGCCATCGTGCGCAAAATGCCGATGTTCAGGTTAATACACCGGACATTGCCAAATTGGAAAAATAACCGTTTATTTCTGAATATTCTCAGAAAAATTTAGCCAAATCACAGTCTTTATACTACAATAGCACCTTATTGCCGTATGACGAAAATACGGATTTATATTAGAGGAATACAACCGCAATGGCACAAGAAACCGCTTTGGGCGCTGCGCTGAAATCTGCCGTCCAAACCATGAGCAAGAAAAAACAGACAGACATGATTGCCGACCACATTTACGGCAAATATGATGTATTCAAACGATTCAAACCGTTGGCCGTCGGTATCGACCAAGACTTGGTTGCCGCCCTGCCCCAATACGACCCTGCACTGATTGCACGCGTACTGGCCAACCACTGCCGCCGTCCACGCTATCTGAAAGCCCTGGCTCGTGGCGGCAAACGTTTTGACTTGAACAACCGCTTCAAAGGCGAAGTCAGCGCAGAAGAACAAACCATCGCCCAACAACACCCAGCCGTTCAACAGGCATTGGCTGCACAAGCCGAACGTCAAGCCGCTAAGGCTACCGCTGAAGCAGAAGCGGCTCCTGCGCAAGCTGAGACCAATGAAGCTGCTGAATAATGTTCAGACGGCCTGATAAGGCTTGCGCTAAATAAATAAAGTCCCAATTCAATACGACATCTTTAACGTCGATGGATTGGGGCTTTTTATTACATTAATCTTATAGTGGGCTGATTAAAAATAGCTTTGTTTGCCTCACCACTCCAAGTTTTGAAACCAAAAATTTTTTCTAAGATATTCCCAAAAGGTATTTTTTTATTACGCTGATTATTCTTGCATCAATTTAAATATTGAACAACATTATTTGTTCGACATTAAAGCAAACTAAAATCTCCTCTTAATAAACATAAGCAAAGACCGTCTGAAATCTATCTTTCAGACGGCCTTTTGAAATCAAACAATCCATTAAAACACTGCTTGCAAAACCAAATAGCTGACAACAGACAAAACAGCAGCAGCAGGCAAGGTAATCACCCAAGCAAGGCCGATCGGTTTCATCAATTTCCAGTTGGCATTGCGGTTAACCAAGCCGATACCCAAAACTGCACCCACCAAGATATGGGTACTAGAAACAGGTAAGCCCATAAATGATGCGGCCATCACGACGGCGGCGGCAGAAAGCTCTGCAGAAAAACCTGACGCGGGATGCATTTCTGCCAAGCTGGTGCCTACGGTTTTAATCACTTCTTTACCGACAAACCATAAGCCGACGATCAAAGCGATACCGAAAGTCAACATGGCAATTGGCGGCACGGCGTTTTGAGCGGTAATGCTGTTGGTACGCAACACATCCATAATCGCGGCAAACGGACCAATCGCATTGGCAATATCGTTTGCACCATGGCTGAATGCAAAACCGCAAGCGGTAAATACCTGCATCCATGAGAACATTTGGAAAGTCGATTTATCCAAATCTTTGCGTTTCAAACTTTTGGCAAATACAAACGTACCCATCCAAATAGCCGCGCCGATCATGAAAATGGTCAGGAAGCTGTTGACGTTGCTCATACCTAAATGCAGATTTTTCAGACCTTTGAAAATCAACATGGCCGCAATCATCATACCGCCGACAGAAGCAATAAACGGCACCCAAGAATGCAGGGCTTTGTAAGAATCCACTTCTCCCTTACGGCTGTCAAAGCGGTGCAGACCGCGATAATACTCAGACTGCAATTCTTCAGGATCAAAGTCCGGCTCATCATAGATTTGGGCATCGTGCGCCATTTTAGTGGCGTATTCGACTTTTTCAGATTCACTCAAGGCTTCAAAAAACAGGCGGTGTTCTTCTTTATAGGCTTTCTTCTCCAACTTGATGCCTTTGAGCGTATTATCGGCCCAAGAGTTGTAGTCCAAAACGTTTTTCTTAATTCGTGAAAACAACAGATAGGAAACGATGCCACCCAATACCGGAGACAAAATCCAAGACAAGGCAATTTCGCCCAACTTGTCCCATTGAATCAGCGCAACGGAATCCACACCGTTCAATGCCGCCATACACAAGGCACTACCGACGATACCGCCGATAATGGCATGTGTTGTGGAAACCGGCAGGCCTTTGCGTGATGCGAAAAGCAGCCACAATGCCGCTGCCAAAAGCGCAGACATCATAATAAAGACAAACTGCATCGGATCCAGATGCATGCCATTCAAATCGACAATACCCTTACGGATAGTATCTGTTACCTCGCCACCGGCAATCACTGCGCCGCTGACTTCAAATACTGCCGCAATCAGCAAAGCTTGCGGAATGGTCAATGTGCCGGAGCCGACACTTGTACCGAAAGAGTTGGCAATATCGTTACCACCCACATTAAACGCCATGAAGACGCCGAAAAAGGTAGCAAGGATAAACAGGCCGGAGTGGTTGTAGTGGGTATAACCCAAACCCCAATAAATAAAATAGCCGACCATGCTCACAAGCATAGCGGCAAAAACCGTATTAATCAGCTTCAAGTTCGCACTCGACTGAGTTTGAGCCATGGAAAGTTTCCTTTTGGAAAACATGTTGAGTCGCGTTATTTTAACCTTTTTGTAATCTTTCTTGCACCAACTATTTACATTAAATGCCGAAATTCCCGTAAAAACGTCAAAAGGCGTTAAAATGTCGTTTTACCTTCTCTTTCTGTAACCGAAATGCAACCCCAATACTATATCGGTATCATGTCAGGAACCAGCATGGACGGTGCCGATGCCGTACTGATTCAAATGCAGGGCAAGCAATGGCAACGAGCCGTTGCCCACAGCTTTCTACCCTATTCAGACGGCCTGCGCCAAGAATTGTTGGCACTGCAAGACATAGGCGAAAATGAATTGCACAGAAGCAATATCCTGGCGCAAACACTCAGCCGCCTATACGCCCAAACCGTCCAACAACTATTGGCAGAACAAAACCTGTCGGCCAAAGACATTGTCGCGATCGGCTGCCACGGACAAACCATCCGCCATGCGCCTGAACACGGTTACAGCATTCAACTGGTCAACCTCTCTCTGTTAGCTGAACTGGCCGGCATTTTCACTGTCGGCGACTTTCGCAGCCGCGACCTTGCCTGCAACGGCCAAGGTGCACCCCTCGTTCCAGCCTTTCACGAAGCGCTGTTTCAAGATGCGAATGAAACCCGCGCCGTACTCAACATTGGCGGCATTTCCAATATCAGCATCCTCCCGCCCGACAGTCCTTCTTTCGGCTTCGATACCGGCCCCGGCAATATGCTGATGGATGCATGGATGCAACATATTTGGCAGCAGCCTTACGACAAAAACGGGGAAAAAGCCGCACAAGGCAAAATCCTCCCCGACCTGCTCGCTAACCTACTCGACCATCCTTACTTCAGCCGCCCTTATCCCAAAAGTACAGGCCGAGAGTTGTTTTCCCTAAGCTGGCTTCAAGGCCGTCTGAAAGGTAATGAAAAGCCGGAAGATGTGATACGCACATTGGTCTTTTATACCGCACAAACCATTTTTGATGCGACCAAACAAGCTGCTCCGGAGATTCATCATCTTTATATCTGCGGCGGTGGCATTCGCAATCCGGTTTTGATGCAAGACTTGGAAACCCTGTTTTCTCCCAACACCAAATTGCACAGCACAGCCAAGCTCCATCTTGACCCGCAATGGGTAGAAGCCGCCGCTTTTGCCTGGCTTGCAGCCTGTTGGTGCAATCAAGTCCCGAGCAATCCCCACCATGCAACCGGCGCACATTCACACCGAATCTTAGGCTCAGGACATTACGGCAACTAAAATTGAATCAATAAAAAGGCCGTCTGAACATTTTCAGACGGCCTTTACTATATTAGTCTTTACTTATTCTTCTTCCGGTAAACGATTGATTTTTACACGGGCAATCCGTTGTCCGTCCTTCTCAACCACTTCAAAACGCCAGCCATGATAATCGATGAAATCACCCACATCAGGAATACTTTGCAATTCTTCCATAATCAAACCGGCAACGGTATGAAAGTCCGCGTCTTCCTCTTGAGCAGGTAGATTTAACTGGGAAGCCAATTCCACATACTCCAATGCACCATCCACAGACAGCGTTTCATCCTGGCTGGCTGGAGCAGCTTCCTCTTCCTCACGCTCGAATTCCTCTGGGAACTCACCGGCAATGGTTTCCAACAAATCTTTCATGGTCACCATGCCCAACACCGCACCAAACTCATCCACCACCAAGGCATAATCCGCGCTGCTTTGACGGAACAATTCAATCGCATTCAATGCCGTCGTACTGTCCGGCAAAATCAACGGCTGGCGCAAGGCCGTCTGAATATTGATTTCTCCTGATTCAAGCAGCTGGTTCAGCAAATCTTTTTTACTGATATAGCCCAAAGGCTCATCTACACCTGCCTTACCGACAACCAACAAACGGCTATACGGCGTATTTTTCAGCTGCGCATTTTGCTCTTCCCGACTTTGGGAAATATCCAATTTTTCGATTTCCCGACGCGGAATCATCACACCCATAATCGGACGCTCCGCCAAAGTCAGCACGCTGCGAATCATGGATTTTTCGTTTTCTTCAAAATGCTCGTCATCGCCGCCATTATCGCCTGCTTTTGCCAAAATGCTTTCGCGGATACCCATCATGCCCAACACATTTTCAGCGGTACGCTTACGCCAAGAAGTGCTGATGTAGTCATTTTTGCGGGCATTCTTTTGCGAAACCTGATTAAACAGTTCGATCAAAATCGAGAAACCGATCGCCGCATACAAATAACCTTTCGGAATATGGAAATGGAAGGCTTCCGCAATCAGGCTGAAACCAATCATCAACAAGAAACCCAAACACAACATCACAACAGTCGGATGCTTGTCCACAAAGGCGGTCAACAGTTTGCTGGCGGAAATCATCACCGTCATCGCCACAACCACTGCACCCATTGCCACCACAATATGATCCACCATCGCCACTGCCGTAATAACAGAATCGATAGAGAAAACCGCATCCAAAATCAAGATTTGCGCCACAACACCCCAAAAAGAAGAATGCTTCTTCTGCCCTTCAGCAACCGCAAATTGATTGTGGCCTTCAAGGCGTTCGTGCAGCTCGGTAGTCGCTTTATAAAGCAGGAAAATACCTCCGGCAAACATAATCATGTCTTTACCGGAAATCTCCAAGCCGCCCAGCTCAAACAAAGGACGCGTCAGCGTCATGATGTGCGCCATAAAGCCCAACATGAAAATCCGAATAACGACAGCCAACCCCAAGCCCGTTATCCGCGCCTTATCCCGTTGCGACGGTTTGACCTTGTTTGCCAAAATTGCTACGAAAACAAGGTTATCAATACCTAAAACAACTTCCAAAACCAGAAGCGTGGCAAAGCCTATCCAAGTATGCGGCTCGGCCAACCAACTGAAATCCATAATGATTGCGTTCCTTTAAAATACAAAAAGGCAGCCGTTCCGCTTAAAACGGACAGACTGCCAAATTTCGGGCATAAATAAAGGGAAAGAAGCGGTATAACAACTACTCTGCTCTGCGTCTTTCATGAAAAATTTATGCCCCAGTCAAAAATAATGGCAAACAGTTTATCAGTTTGACGCAAGAAAGGCAAAGTCCGACAGCATATTTTCTTTTAAAAACAGCCTACAGCTGCCAACAAATCACTTTCTCCAGCGTTAACAAAAGGAATCGGTCGATATATTTGGTGATCATGGTTTGTTCGGTTTGCCGAAAGAAGATTCTTATAAGAAACCCCCTAAATGCCTGGGTAAAAACTTAGGTTTTTTTACTAAGGTCTCAAGCCGTCTGAAAAATTGGGATTTTTTCAGACGGCACGGTTTATATAGACAATAATTTTCTTAGAAAATATAACGATTATATTCTTTCAGAAATTACGGATATACTTAATCTCCATACAGTTAAAGTAATTAATCTGCCATCTAAATAAGAATATTCTAATTGAAGAGCATCATCTTCAAAGCAAATATTTCCAGCTGTAAATGTATTGCCATCTAACCTACCTGTTATCTTATATTGTGCACTATCACCTATTCTTTCAAAAGGAATAATAACAGATTCATCTGTATTAACCTCTTCCAATATAAACTCATCAATAATGAAATAGTCAAGTTCCACATTGTAAACTTTATTCACTTCAATAGCCATTGGACAACAATTAAGGAAACAATATAGATCGTTATTTTCTATAGAAAAATATGCAAATTCCTCAATTATTTCATCCATTTTTTTTAGCTTTGCTGAGTAAATCATTTTTAACCTTTCATAAATTATTTTACTTCATAAATTGTTTTATCTTTTGGATTGCTACGATTTATAGATCTTCAAAAGTCTTTTCCACTTTTCACATGGATGGTTGTGATGTAACCTCGATGATTTGTTCCTATAAAGGCTGATGAATTAAGTGTAATCATTTAATCAATTATCATCAAAATATCTTAAAATATTAACCAATAGATAAAATAAAAACCACCATACAAGATGGTGGTTTTCAAATCTGGCTCCCCGACCTGGGCTCGAACCAGGGACCTGCGGATTAACAGTCCGTCGCTCTACCGACTGAGCTATCGGGGAATTAAAGATGGAATTATATAGAAAATATCAGAAACCTGTCAAGCAACAATCTATATAAAAACAAAAATATTTTTATATCTTTTTAATTTATAAAACTTTTATAAGATTTCAGCAATTTGTTTGGCCGCACGTTTCGCATCCAACAAAATCAAGCCCAATTTACCGCTTTCTTTTGCCATCAATGCCAACACTGCATTTTCACCTGCTTGACTCAACAGAATATAGCCATTTTTACCTTTAACCATTACCTGATCCAACTCACCGCAAGCCAACTCATGTACGGAACGATTGCCCAATGCCAGAAGCGTTGCCGACATCGCACCTACACGATCTGCATTCAAGTGGGAAGGCAGCATGGTTGCGATCGGCAGGCCGTCCGTAGAAATAACTGCAGAAGCAGTGATATCAGCAGAGGTATTGTTCAAATCGCTTAATACAGAGATTAATAGTTGTTGCATAGTCGCTCCATTCTAAAATAAATATCGGTCAGGCAAAAATCAACGGCTGCCGTATCGGTGGTACAGCACTTTAACCAAAGTAACAAAAGCCTCTTTATTTAAGTCAGGCATTCCGCCAATTACCAAAATCAGCTTGGTCATGCCAATATACAGCGGGAAAAAGGTCAATTCACTTTGGCCTGAAGGATCACAAATACCCCATGCGCTATTATTGATATGCAGGTTATTGCGAATCAAAAGACGGTGATTGTCTTCCATTTTGGCCACTTCGCTCGCCAAAAGACCCAACTCTTCCGCAGCCTCGTGATGGAAATTGGCATTGGCAAAATACAAACCGTTTTCATCAGCCAATAAAGCTTTGCCAGAATTGGACAACTGTTCCAATAATGTAGGCAATTGCTCGTCAGTCAAATGGATATCGTCTGTGCTGATTTCTTCATCACCATACAAAAATTCCAAGCGTTGGAGGCGGTATAGCAGGTTCAAAGCGGTATTGATGTCGCTGGTATCCGCCCACGCCAAGATTTTTTCGCTGCTGATGGTTTCAGACGGCTCTGCACGCAACAGACCATACAATAAAGTTCTGCTGGCACTGGGCGTATCACTTGAAACAGCATAATACGCACCCGCCGGTGTAATCTTAGGATATAAATTTGCTTGTAAAGAGAGTGTCGCTTCCATCTTATACCTCTAATCCGGGGTCAATTGAGAACAACATGGCAGTAACCAATTGTTTTACATCGTCTTCTCGACGCGCATCAATCTCAAAAACCGGTACATTAAAATTATTCTGTGCTAAATATTTTTGATAAACATCCACGCTTGGTAAAGATCGGATATCCATCTTCGTTACCCCTACAACCAGAGGTGCTTTTTTCAGCAACTCCCGGAATGCATCCAAGAAGAATTGCAAGTCTTTCAATGGATTGCTTCTTGTATTATCCAAAAGAAGCACTAAGCCCATACTGCCTTGGCTCAGAATTTCCCACATGAAATTAAAACGCTCCTGACCAGGCGTACCATAAAGGTGAACCTTAGTTTCCTCATCCAAATGAATGACACCGTAGTCCATTGCTACAGTTGTGTACCCCTTGCGGACAAGTGTCATATCAGATGCAGATGCATCGGTTTGAACCGGTGGTTCATCAGATAAAGCTGAAATTGCAGTGGTTTTACCTACGCCAACAGGACCGGTAAAGATAATTTTATTTTCTTTCATGACGTGTCCTTTACGATTTACCCAGCAACTTACGCATCAGGCGTTGCAACAGACCGCGAGGTTGTTCTTTCGACGGACCGGCAATTTTTTGAGCCTCTTTGCTCATTGCTGTTTCAGGTACGTCTTTGCTATTCACATCAATCTGTTCGTTCAACAAAGGCGTATTGTTCGCATCAGTTGCAAACTCTGTATCTGTCGCCAAAAAGCCTGTCATATATGTTGCCGATAAATAGTTCAAAATATCAGGCATTTCCAAAGGCATGACTTTATAGAGGATGTTCAGATTAACAGATGTTTTCGTCAAAAATGCCGACAAACGCATAGATTCCGGAACATGTGCCAAACGTGTTAAGTTTGGCCAACGCTTGAGTGTAAAGACAGTTTGCGGCGTCATCGGATAAATCAGACGGCCTGATGCAGTCCAAATAGCCATTTGCCACAAGCATGACATAATGGTGACTTTGGCTTTTTCTTTCCATTGAGGATTATCAGGAACAGCCTTACACACAACAGCCAAGTTATCGTTCTTACACAATTTCTCCAACTCATTGGCACTGACTGTCAACAGTACTCGCTGGATACTAGGAAACACGATTAATATCGGCTTACCTTCATGCAAGACGGCAATATCTTGGTGTCCTTGACTGGCAAATTTCAGCGCGCCCAACAAGCCTTTATTTGGATTAAATCGGCGAATGGTTGCTTTTCTTGTGCCATCGGAATTAGATTGTCTTTTATTCTCTTCAGCCGCTTGTTGCTCAGACGGCTCAAAAACATTGCTGCCTTGAGCCAGGCTGCGCAAAACAGGAAACAAGGTATCGAATTTGACCGGCTTAGCCAAATAAGGGGTCGTTACTGTCGGCAACTCGGAAGAAAACATAGCCACAGGTACTTCCGGATAAGTTTTCTTCGACTCTTTCCAAGCTTCTACACCTGCCGGAGTATCGGTATCAACCAATACCAAATCCGGTTTTTCATCAGAATCAGGGGAAACGATGACGTAATTCGTCGTATTGTGCATTTTAAATGCCATACGGAATACCGCCTGCTGTTGCTCACCCATCTCCTGTAACATAACCCGTATGGTTTTAATTTTTGGTAAATGATTATTCATCACTCGTACTTTCTACGATTATCTTATTTTTTTGAATATTGGTTCATTCGTTGCAAGAGACGGCTCATTGCCAAAACAACCTCTTCAGGCAGGCTGACAACACGTTCACGCAACAAGCGCAGAAATTGTTCCAAACGTCCCCAATCTTCAACGCGTTCGTACAAATCAAACAAGATAATGTACAACTGCGATTCTTGAGGATACTGCAAAACAGCCTGTTCCAAAGTACCGATGGCCAAATCCAACTGACCGTAGGCCAACAAAGATTCCACTTCTTTCAGAGCTTCATCAGCTGGTGAAGAGCTGGCGCTGATAATCGAAGAGTCTTTTTGAACCAACTCCCGATATTTGGCTTTCATCTGTAAAGAACTTGGCTGAATATAACCGCATTTTAAGCCAATCTCTTTAATTTGCTGTTCAGACGGCCCTTTTTCCAAATCATCAAAAATTTCGTGATAACCAAGGCTATAACCCCAACCAAGCATACGTTCTTTTACTTGACGGCCATATTGACCCAAGGAGTGGTAAAGCTTCCACAGATGCTTGGCAAACTGCCCTACTTCTTCATTCTGATAATCCAGACGCAAGGCATCGATAATGAGACCAGCAGGCTTCGCAGAAGTTTGGATTGCTTTGTTGTATTGATGCAAAGCAGTCTCGTAGCTAATCTTGTCTTTCAGGATTTTTGCACTGCGCTCCGGTTTGGCAAAACCAATAACCGCACCCATCTCTTCAGGACTGATTTCGCCAAAATCTTTCTTGCCTAATACGATAGGCGCACGTTTGCCCATACCTGGAACGACAATGCGTTCAACCGAATCGTTCTCAAAGGCAATATGCTCGTCGGAAGCAACTTCCAAACCGCTTTGTTCGCCAATTTGACGGTCCACTTCCTGCATATTCCAACCGAGATAATGCTCAGCGAAAACACGCAGGCGTAGGTTGGTAGAATCCAAAGCCAGACCGGCTTTCAGGTATTCGGCTACGCTGTCTTCAGAAAGGGAAACACTATGGCGCTCAAGCGTATCCGCCAGCATATCGATGTTGCCAACTCGCAGATTCAAACCAATTAATTCATGAACCAGCTTTTCCGGAGCGCCGTCTTCCAAAGTATTGAGATAACCGGCCAAAGACTCTGCAGCCTTACTCTCATAGCCGAACTGTTTATAAACCTGATATTCGGTCAACGGATCGACTTCTTGTGCGGAAACAGAAGCTGTTGCATCGTTTGAGCCGCTTCCGCCCCATTCCCAGTCTTGATTATCCGCATTGGAAACTGTCTGGTTGACTTTCTCAATCCAGTCGCTTCCATCCTCAGAGGAGGCTGTATAAGCGGCAGATTTATGGCCGCCTTTTGATGCATGCGCGCTTTGTTTGTCTGAATTGTTACTTTGTTTATGACGAACAAAAAACAACACCAGCAAAAAAAGCACCAGCAAAAAAATAGTTAAAAGTTGATAGTTCAAGAACACCTCCCGGTCTTGTGCTGCAAACTGCATTTATTAACATCTGTTGCTTTACACGCAACTTCAACGTTATTCATTCCCCAAACGAATGATGATAACATGAATGCACTCATTTTTACATTAAAAACCCTACTCACATAAAGGACTTGATACCAATTTACAACTCAAACACACCGATGGATTCAACATGCGAGGTTTGTGCAAACATATTCATGATTCCTGCTGCCTTAAACTTATAGCCCTTATCAACCAAGACACCGGCATCTCGTGCAAATGTTGATGGATTACACGAAACATACACTATCTTCTGAGGCAAAAACGGTTTGTGTAGCGATTTGACAACAGCATAAGCCCCGTTTCTCGGCGGATCCAGTAGCATCTTGTCAAATTTTCCCCATGACTCAACAGTTTTTTCATCGGTATCGAACAAGTCGGCAACAGAAAACGTCATATTCTCAGCACAACGATTCAGGCGGGCATTTTCCCTTGCCCTATCTACCAAATAATCAGCGCCTTCAATACCGACAACCGATGCGCCACTTTTTGCCAACGGCAAACTGAAATTGCCCAAACCGCAAAACAGATCGGCAATCCGCTCCCTTTTTTGAGGGTTTAAAAGCCTGACAGCCCTTGCCACCATCACTTCGTTCAGCTGCGCATTAATCTGCGTAAAATCACCGGGTTTGTAAGGCATTTCCACATCAAATTGAGCAAAAGTATAGTTCAGGGCTGGCGCATTCTCAGGGTAAAACGGCAAGGACTCGGCATGATCTTGCAACCATATTTGCCATGCCTTTTCAGTACCCGACAATATCTTATCAAACCAATTACGCAATTCGCTTAATATTTGTCCAAACGGTTGATTTACGAAACGAATGTTGAGCACCGTCAAATTTTTTCCGCAATAAAACTCAACAAATTTTACTTTTACACCGTCATCATGCAGCTTTTGCAGCAAATTACGGACATCAGGCAATCTATCGGACACATGTTTAGGCAAAATCTGGCAATGGCGGATATTGACGACATCATGGCTTTTTTTGGCCTGAAAACCGAGTTTCAGACGGCCTTGCTTATCCACCGAAACACTTAAACGTGCTCTATCGCGATAATACCAGGAGTAACCATATAAAGGAGGTAAAATTATCTCCGGTTTGACCTTACCTATCCGCTCCAACTGCTCTTCCCAAATCCGTTGCTTTAACGCAACTTGCGCTCCGAAAGAAACATGTTGAAGCGAACAGCCGCCACATGTATCAAAATAGCAACACGCCGGCTCGACACGTTCGGAAGAAGCCTTCAAAACCTTTTCAACTTGAGCCTCGGCAAACTGCTTTTTCTCTTTATGTATGACAAACGTTACACGTTCTCCAGGCAGCGCACCGCCGATAAATACAGTCTTCCCATCGACTCTGGCAACACCCCTGCCCTCATAATCCAAAGAAAAAACTTCCGTCTCTTGATACTGTTCTTTCACACCCATACCGTTTCCGTCACTCAGCCGCTACCCGACCGTTTGACTGTCTTCCAATACCGAAAGCGCATATTTTCTCACAAAAACACAGAGTTTCAGGTATCATGCGCCAAAAACTTTCATTTCAAACCCTACAAAAAAAGACGACATGAAAAAAATACTGTTCGGCCTGACAGCCGCCCTTTTAACTTCAGCCGCTGCTGCAAACACACTTATTCCAGACGTTTCCCCCGCTTCTTCCGGACAACACGTCGTTATCAATATTACGCAACAGCGTTTGTTCCTCTACGACAACGGTAAACTGAGCAAAATTTATCCCGTTGCCGTCGGCAAAGCCATGACCCAAACCAATTTGGGTGAGCATAAAATCGGCGCAAAAGCCTACAACCCGGTTTGGCATATCCCTAAATCCATCCAAAAAGAACGCAATGACGGCGTAAAAAGCGTACCGGCCGGCCCAAACAATCCGCTGGGCCCGGTATTTGTCCGTCTTGGCGACCCTAAATTGAGCCTTGGCATTCACGGCACCAATGCCCCTGCCAGCGTACCTGGCGTCCGCAGCCATGGTTGCGTGCGCATGAAATCGCCTGATGCATTGGAATTTGCCAAAACCATCGCAACAGGTTCTCCTGCCTCCGTTATCTACCAAATGGCAAGCCTGAACGAAGATGCCAACCAAAACTTGTGGCTGGCTGCCTATCGTGACCCGTACGACAAGAAAAACCTTGATACGGCTGCCCTGAAAAAAAGCATTGCCGCCTGGGCAAAAGCGCACGGTAAAACCATTCCTGCCGCGCGTGTGGATGCAATCCTGAAAGGACGCACCGGCGCAGCAAACTGTCTGACCTGCGCCAAAGGCGTGAAACTCAAATCGCCTTTAAAATCTTTGGCATGGACCAGTGGCACGGATGCTTACAGCAAACCTAAAGTCATGCCGAAACTAGCTCCTGCTAAAGATGTGGTATTGCCTCAAGGCACTGAAATCGAAGTCGATGCTACCGACGATGCAAACAAGGCAGCATCTGAACCGAAACAAAGCGTTCGTCCGACTCCGGTGAAACCGGTAAAACCTGCTGCCAAACCGGCAACCACTCCGGCCGATGCTCCTGCTTCTGCACCTAAAGCCGCTTCCGAACCGGCTACTGCCCCAGCCTCTGCGCCTGTAAAAGAGGCTCCGGCAAGTAGCGAACCGGCAGATTTGCTGTTCTAAGCAGAACAAAATACATAGCCAAAGGCCGTCTGAAATGAATTTTTCAGACGGCCTTTTCGTACAACTGGATATTAGAAATATATGCCCCTCTTAATTCAGACGGCCTTTTTACTTTCCAAATATTCTGACAAACCGCGCTCGCGCAAAATACAGCTTGGGCATTCATGGCATCCACCGACAACACCGTTATAACAGGTATGCGTATGCTCGCGAATATAATCCAACACACCCATTTCATCCGCCAATGCCCAAGTTTGCGCTTTGGTTAAATACATCAAGGGCGTGTGGATTTGAAAAGCGTAATCCATGGCCAGATTCAGCGTAACATTCATCGACTTGACGAACACATCGCGACAGTCTGGATAACCGGAAAAATCGGTTTCGCACACGCCGGCAATGATATGGCGTATCTCCCGCCCTTTGGCGTAAATGGCGGCGTAAAGTAAAAACAAAGCATTGCGTCCATCTACAAATGTATTAGGCAGGCCGTCTGAAGTTGTTTCAATGGATGCCGTATCATCCATCAAGGCATTATGCGTAATCTGCTGCATCAGGCTCAAATCGAGTACTGTCTGCTTCACGCCCAAATCTTGGGCAATCCAACGCGCGCGCTCCAATTCGATGGCGTGGCGTTGTCCATATTGAAAAGTGATGGCCTGCACATTCTCACGGCCATATGTTTGAATTGCCTGAATCAGGCAGGTTGTTGAATCCTGCCCGCCCGAAAAAATAACGAGGGCTTGCTGTTTTTCCATTGTAAATTCCTAGTTTTGTTAACGCGGGAGGTTTGCGAACCGCGTGATTTGAAGATTGACGAATTATAACGGATTTCGTCTATAATCACGGCACTTCATTTTCTTTTATATAGCATAATTATGAGCATCTACGCCCTGAAACCAAAATTCCAAAACCTGTTGCGTCCCATTGTTAAGCGACTGTATCAAAAAGGCATTACTGCCAATCAGGTTACCCTGTTTGCCTGCGCCGTTTCCATTTTGATCGGTTTGCTTTTAGCATTGTTTGCAGATGTATCCACATTATTCTGGCTTTTGCCGATCTGGTTGTTTGTCCGCATGGCGCTGAATGCGATGGACGGCATGTTGGCACGGGAGTTCGGCCAGCAATCTGCACTAGGCGGTTATTTGAATGAAATCACTGATATTGTCGCCGATGCTGCTTTGTATCTGCCTTTTGCCTTTATCGCGCCCTTCGGCGGCGTACAAATTGCCCTGTTTATTTGGCTGGCGGCAATGACTGAATTTTGCGGCGTTTTGGGACAAGTCCATGGCAACGGCCGTCGTTATGACGGGCCATTCGGCAAAAGCGACCGCGCATTCTTTATCGGCGCATTGGCAGTATGGTATGCAATCGCCGGCAGCTTCCATCTGACTTTCTATATCCTTATGTGGCTGGCCTGCGCGGCATTGGTTTATACCTGCTATAAACGTGTCATCAATGGCTTGAAGGCCGTCTGAAACTTATCCACGTTCTTGGGTTAATCATCATTGATTAGAATATTTAAACCCATCACCCCGTTTTACTGAAAACAAAAAAGGCCGTCTGAAACCATAAACTATCGGTTTCAGACGGCCTTTTATTCAGCAGCCAAGATAACTTACTGTTTACCCAGCTGACTGTAATCTACCAACATATACTTGGCAGTAATTTTCTGCGAAGCATTACCTTCATCGCCCATCAGAATCATCTGTGGCTTGCCGTTAATAGTAATCGAATCGACTGCTTCAACGTTGGTGATGTGTTGCAGATTAGGCAGAGAGATTTTTTGCGGTTCATCGGTCGGATTACCGCTCCAAGTCCACAGTTGTGAGAATTTCTGTCCATTCTCATCCTTCACTTCATTGGCGATAACGTAGGTTTTCAACACAGGATCATAGTTGAGGGAACGGATACCGCCGCCATCAATATCAATCACGGCCACTTCATCAAACTCAGGCTTGGCATTGCGCTCAAATACATCTTTCGGATTGCTGATAAACGCGACCAAAGCCATGTTGTTGAACTCAGGATCACGGAAGCCCAAAACGAGACGTTTTTTCACAGGATCAAACGCCATGCCCTCAATATTGATTTCTTCAAAAGAAACTTCTGCCTTGGTTCGCTCGCGAATCAAATCATGCAGCTTGTGATCGGTTTCCAAAACCTGCGTCAAATTGTCGTAACTGGTCAGCCCCAACACATTGCCGTCTTGGATTTTAAAGCGCATCAGGTGTTCGCGGTCAGGCGAGCGGTTGCCTTTACGGGTGCGCGAGTGTGAAGTCAGCGCGTAGATAAAGCCTTCATCGTCGCGAGCCAAAGCCTCCAAGTCGCTGAGACGGCGTTTGAAACCGGTAATCACGCGTGTATCCAATGCCTCGTCTTCCACAAACTTGCCGGTTTTATCAATGCTGATGATACTGAATGCATGGTTGGGTTCGTCTTCCGCAATCAGCAACTTGCCGTCCGGAAGCTGTTGTACGGCAGAAGGTTCAAATACGCCGTTAAACATATTGATTCCCAGCGAACGCAGCTCTGCCGCGTTGTTGTCCGGAGGCATCAGCAATGACGGCAATGTTTTCACGCCGATAAATGCCGCCAGCGAAGCCAGCAAGCCCCAACGGAATACCGCGTAAGATAAGTTAATGTATTTGAACTGTTTATCCGCCAACAAACCAAGCCAGTAAAGATGGTCGCTCATCTTTTCATAGATTTGTTTACGGTCGCCCATAATCTCCTGCATCATTTCCCAATATTGATCTTTTTGCAGTTTCACACGGTCTTCATAAATCAAAATATTGGGTTGGCTGCCACCAAAAAAGCGCGTTTCGGTACTGCTGAGGCGGGTTTTCAAATCCCGCAGTTTCGAACGTCCGCGGATAAAATCCTTAAACCATGTACGCGCCGCCTGCATTTTGCCGATACGTTCCGGCGAAGCAGAAAGCAATGCAAACACGATAGACGCGGCGGCAGTAATCATAAACGTACTGGCCGGAATCAAAAATTCGGGCGATGATGAAAAAATAAACGCACCCGAAATCATCAGCGCAGAAACAATAAAACCATTCAGCGAAATCATAATATTGGCTTTGGTTGCCGCCAGCGCCAACAATTCCATCTCCGAGCGTACAGCGTTACGGAACATGGTTTCCACGCCCTTATTCGTACCCAACAGATCAGACGCATTCAAATCCTCGGCTTTATTTTTTTTCTTCTTCGCCTTGTCTTTTTTACGTTTGGCCTTCTTCTCACTTTTTTCAGACGGCATCTCAGGATGTTCAACCACTTCCTGACCTTCTACCGTTTCCTGAATTTCTACCGCGTCAGCCACAGCCTCAACTTCGTTTTCAACAACACCGTTTTGATTGTGATCCCAAAAATCAACATCCTGTTGGGATTCGGCAGCTGTGCCGTCGTTTAAAGGTTTTTCTTGGTCGCCCATCTGCTTCGGCCGACCATCTTCCTTCCAATCATTCAAACTCATATCATGACTCCCAACATCAAACACTTTGAATTAAATGGAAAATAAAAAGAATATTTAGTTCATTTATTTTAGATAATTTACATTCTTTAAATGCCTAAATAGCAAACTGTCGCAGAACTAAAAGCCCTGCGACAATCCACTTTATATCGAAATATTAATAATCGATGCGTTCTTTAATAATTTTCAAATCAGGGTAAGACAAAACAATGTCGTACTCACTACCATCTTTAAAAGCCTCGATATCCAATACAGGCTGGCCGCGACGGCTATCGGCTTCAACATCGTGGACTTGATAGCCGCGTTGTTCCAACATTTTTACGGCTTTAGCACGATTTTGCTCGAAGTTTTTGTCGCTGTAGATTTTATGTTCGATATAATCGCTGGCACCGGCAGTAGCGGCAGACAAAGCAACGATGGCGATCAATAAAAATTTTTTCATGTTTGATTTTCTTTTTAAATGTGTATTCGGGTTTCGATGGATGTATTAAAACATGACAAAATTAGCAGTTAATTAGTACTTGGTTAAACGCAGTAAAGGCCGTCTGAAAACTATTCAGACGGCCTAAGCGATTCCCTTCCAGAAGAAATAAGAAAAAAAAATTTGGCAATAATATGATAACGATAAGTCCCGTCTGACTGTATTTCGTAAATTAATGGCGAAACAAAAAGTTTATGATGATATGTCGGTAGTAGTTTGTAAGGTTATCCCCCCCTATCTAACCCTTTTAACAATCACTGTCATCAGTTTTAAGTGAAATTTGAAACCATCTTTTACCATATCTCCCCATCATTTCATTCGTCCGTCTATCGGATAGTCATTGCATTTATTCGATATGTCATGATACTGTTCAAAAAATATGACTATTAGGAGTTTCTCATGTCCGAACAGCAAAAATACTTTTCTACCCAAGACGGTACTTCGCTTTTCTACCGCTATCGCCCTGCTGCCGATGGTTCTTCCGACAAAGCCATTGTGCTGTTTCATCGCGGGCATGAGCATTCCGGCCGGATGATGTTTGTGGCGGATGAGTTGGGTTTTGATGATTTTGCCTATTTTGCTTGGGACGCACGCGGTCATGGTTATAGTCCCGGTGAACGCGGCGATAGTCCGAGTATCGGCACTTCGGTTTCAGATGTGGATGATTTTATCCGACACATCCAAAGCGAATACGGTATCAAACCTGAAAACATCTGCGTGATTGCGCAAAGTGTCGGCGCGGTATTGGTTTCTACTTGGTTGCACGATTACGCGCCGAAAATCCGTTGCGCCGTATTGGCTTCGCCTGCGTTCAAAGTCAAACTCTATGTTCCGTTTGCCCGTACCGGTTTAAAAATCATGCAAAAATGGCGTGGCAATTTCTTTGTCAACAGCTACGTCAAAGCCCACTATCTGACCCACAATGTCGAACGTCAAAAAAGCTACGACAATGATCCACTGATTGCCCGCGCTATTTCTGTGCGCATCCTGCTGGGTTTATATGAGGCGGCCGAGCGCGTCGTGGCCGATGCACAAGCGATTACTACGCCTGTACAACTGTTGATCTCAGGCAGCGATTGGGTTGTTCATCACAAACCGCAACACGATTTCTACAACCGCTTAGGCAGCCATATTAAAGAGCGCCATATCCTGCCCGGTTTCTACCACGATACTTTAGGCGAGCAAAACCGTGAAATTGCATTTGTCGAAATGCGCCGTTTTATCCGCGAGCGTTTCAATCAGCCTTTACAACAAGTCGATCTGACTCAAGCGCACTTATTTGGAGACAGCCGTCGTGAAGCTGACGAACTGGCTACGCCTTTGCCTGTTTGTACGCCTCGTGGCGCATTTTGGGCAACATATCGCGCCTCGCTCAAACTGGGCTCGCGCTGGAGTGAAGGCTTGAGAATCGGTCAAGAAACAGGTTTTGATTCGGGTAGTACACTGGATTACGTTTACCGCAATCAACCGCAAGGCAGCAATGCTTTCGGTGTATGGGTGGACAAATACTATCTCAACGCCATCGGCTGGCGCGGCATTCGCCAACGCAAAGTCAATATCGGCAAAGCCATTCAGACGGCCTCAGCCAAACTGCGTGAAGCAAGGAAACCTGTACACGTTTTGGATATCGCGTCCGGTCATGGCCGCTATGTATTGGACGCACTGACTGCCGACACATTGCCTGATTCCGTACGCTTGCGCGATTACAGCCCGATTAATGTCGAAGCCGGACGCAAGCTGATTGCCGAGCGCGGCTTGCAAAACACGGTAACCTTCAATGAAGTCAATGCCTACGACCGCGCCAATTATCACGATTTGCAGCCGCGTCCAACGTTGGGCATCGTCTCCGGCCTGCACGAATTGTTTGCCGACAACGATTTGATTTTGAACTCACTCTACGGCTTCGGCGAAGCCATCGAAACCGGCGGCTACCTGATTTACACCGGCCAGCCTTGGCATCCGCAGCTCGAAATGATTGCCCGTGCGCTGACCAGCCACAAAGCAGGCAGCCCCAATTGGGTAATGCGCCGCCGCAGTCAGCAGGAAATGGATCAGTTGGTTGAAAAAGCCGGTTTTGAAAAAATCCATCAATGGATAGACGAAGACGGTATTTTCACCGTGAGCTTGGCAGTGAAGAAATAAAAATAAAGGCCGTCTGAACAATTCTTTAACTTTCAGACGGCCTTATTTAAACCATATACCTATCCATGAAACCCTCCCTCAAAACCTCCCTGCTCAAGCTGATTTTAGTCGGTATTCTGTTCTACACCAGCTACGGCCTCTCCAACCATTACGCGGCATCGCTGGACTATGTGCCTGAAATCGCTTTTGCATGGGAGAGCAATATTCCGTTTTGGGCATGGACGATTGTGCCTTATTGGTCGCTAAACCTGATGTATGTAGCGGCATTTTTTCTTTGCCGTGATACACAAGAACAAAGCCGATATGTAGCGCACCTTGTAGCCGCCCAACTGATTGCGACTGTTTGCTTTGTGCTGTTTCCGCTGCGTTTCGGGTGGCATAAACCGCCCGCCGATGGGCTGTCAGGCTGGCTGTTTGATTCATTGGCTGCATTTGATTTGCCATACAACCAAGCGCCATCTTTACATATCGCGTTGGCGGTTATCGTGGGTGCATTTTATTGGACGCGCTTTCCCAAAATCCGCCTGCCGCTTTTCGTATGGCAAAGCCTGATTGCCTTGTCGGTACTGACGACTTATCAACATCATTTTATTGACGTGCCAACCGGAGCATTGCTCGGCTGGCTGGTGTTATGGGCTTTCCCGCATCAGATAACTTCGCCGTTAAAACTGGGCTTGAGTGATATACGCTCAAGAAAGATTGCGCTGCTGTATTTGCTTGGTGCGTGTTTGACGGCGTTACCCGTGCTGCTGGGTGGTGTGTGGCTGTGGTTGATATGGATGAGCGTGTCTTTGCTGATGGTGGCCTTTGCCTATTTGACTGGGAATGTGGCCTTCTTCCAAAAACAGGCTAACGGTAAATTATCGGTGGCAGCGACGGTTTTGCTGTTGCCTTATCTGGTGGGCGTACGGCTAAACATGGCGTATTGGTTACGAGGTAAGGCGAAAACGGCACAAGTCCGCAATGATGTATGGATTGGCAGCGTTTGGGGAATTTCAAACCATCTGCCTGCCGTATTGGATGTATGCGCCGAATATCCCTGCCGTAGCTATCAGGGAGCATATCGCGCTCTGCCTTTACTGGATATGGTAACGCCGTCTGAAAACGATTTGGTTCAGACGGCCTTGATATTGGAAACCTTACGCCAAAAACACGGCAAAGTGCTGGTATGTTGCGCTTTGGGTTATGGAAGAAGTGCCGCAGTGGTGCTGACGTGGCTACTGGTCTATGGTGGCTGCAAAAACTTGGCGCAAGCGAAGGCCGAACTCAAACAGGCTCGGCCGCAAATGGTATTATCGCCGGCCACTGCCCAAGTAGTCCAAGCTGCGGTCAACCGTTTAAAACAAGGATAATGATGGACAACGCAACCGATAGCCGTATTACTGCCCACCTGCTCTCTACCACACATTATGTTGCCGCCTGCAACGCCTTGCTGCTCGCCTTTTCGGCAAAATATGGCGGCGCATGGTTTGCGGTACAACTTGTCTTGGCAGCGGTTTTGCTGTACTGCCATATCCGCATTCACTTCGACCGTCTCGTGTTCCAAGACTTTGCCGACAACCGCTACTCTCCTGAAGACTTTGACCACGCCTTACAGCAAAACGGTTTGCGTCAAATTTCAGGCAGCCGTACTTTGCCCCAACGGATAAACGGCGCACTTTCCTTATGGCGCAAAAGCTTATACCTGACCGCCGCCCAATTTTTAATTTTGCTTATCCAAAGCATTTGATTATTTTGGCTGATTTACCCAAACCAAATCTAGAGCGGTATCTCACTTCAAAAGGCAGAAACAATGAAAAACTTCCTCAAAAAACAACTTGCCTGGCTGACCGACCAAGCCTTGTGTCTGTCGGTCTCTTTCCTTACGGGCGTACGCCCTAAAAGCCCGCGCGAGCTGACATTCAATCAGCACCAAAAAGTCTATTACGCCAATCACGGCAGCCATGGTGATTTTGTATTGGTGTGGATTTCCCTGCCCCGCCGCTGGCGCTTGTCCACGCGCCCTGTCGCCGGTTCGGATTACTGGCTGACGAGCAAACTCAAACGCTACATCATTCAAAATGTTTTCAACGCCTTGCTGATTCCGCGCCATAGCGATAATCCGCAAGCGATTACCGAACAGATGAAAGACGCGCTAAACGCAGGCGACTCCTTGATTATTTTCCCTGAAGGCACGCGCAACACTGACGACAACACCATCCTGCTGCCGTTTAAGTCCGGCATTTATCATCTGGCGAAAAGCAAACCCGATACCGAATTTGTGCCGATTTGGATAGACAACATCAGCCGCGTACTGCCCAAAGGCAAAATCCTGCCTATCCCGCTTTTGTGTGAAGTCCATATCGGACAGCCGCTTACTTTGCAGGAAAACGAAGACAAAGACAGCTTTTTGACACGCAGCCGTGAAGCGTTGCTGGCACTCAGGCCGTCTGAAAACGACCGCAACGAGCTTCGCCAAAATGAACCTGAAGCTCAACAAAACAAAGGAGGACAAGCATGAGCCTTTCTACGACTTCCCAACAAATCATCGTCGAACAAACCGCCGCTCATCTGACTCCTCAAGCCAGCTATATTTTTGTCGGCGTATTTGCCGTATTGTGTTTTGCCAGCATCATCGGACAATGGCTCAAGCGCAAAAACGGCGCAGATAATGCCACCATTGCCAACCTCAACGCCCGTATTTACGCATGGTGGCTGATGACGTTGGTGTTGCTGGGTGCATTTTGGTTCGGCAAAATCGGGACGGTTGTACTGTTTTTCCTGATTTCATTTGCCGCACTACGCGAGTTTATGACCCTCGTCTATCGCCGCCGTAGCGACTATTACAGCATGGTGGTCTGCTTTTACCTGCTGCTGCCGGTGCAATACTATTTCGTCTATGACGGCTGGTACGGCATGTTCAGCATTTTTATTCCGGTTTACGGCTTTTTGATACTGCCGATTATTGCCAGCCTCAGCGGTCAAACCGCGCATTTTTTGGAACGCGCCGCCAAAACGCAATGGATGGCGATGATTTGCATCTTCTGTCTGTCCCATGTTCCGGCGCTGATGTTTCTAGACTTGGACGGATTCGATAATAGTAACAATATCCTGTTGCTGATCTTCCTGATTGGCGTGGTGCAAGTATCGGATGTGTTGCAATACGTTTGGGGCAAACTGATTGGCGGTGCAAAAATCATGCCTTCGCTTTCGCCATCCAAAACCATTTCTGGCACTGTCGGCGGTATTTTATCGGCCACTGCCATTGCCGCGCTGATGGCGCCGATTACGCCGTTCTCCCACGGTCAAGCAGCCGTTATCGGCTTTATTGTCTGCCTGATGGGCTTCTTTGGCGGCCTGGTTATGTCTGCCATCAAACGCGATTACGGTGTCAAAGACTGGGGCAATATGATACGCGGCCATGGCGGTATGCTTGATCGCGTGGATTCAATTTGTTTTGCCGCGCCCGTGTTCTTTCACATCACCCGTTATTTCTGGAATGGCTAAACTTCAGGCCGTCTGAAAGCTGTTTTCAGACGGCATTGAATGTATGAAACTGCCAACCCTGCCGATTCGTTATACAATACTCAACCATTGTTATTACACACACAACATGAATAAACCCTCTCCAATCTTTCCCATTTTTCTTGCTACGATTATCTTCGCCCTTATTGTTTGGTCAGGCATTAATCCTCATGATCGCGCAGTCTGGTACGCCGAAATCATCCCCGTAGCATCCGTATTCTTCCTTCTTGTTACTACCTACCGCATTTTCCGCTTCAGCAACTTGGCCTACTTATTCATGAGTTTTTGGCTGATCATGCATTCCATCGGTGCATACTATACTTTTGCAGATGTACCGTTCGAATCCATCAACCGCTTTGTCGAGCCAATTTTGGGCGAAAACCGCAATCATTACGACCGTATTGCCCATTACATCATCGGCTTCTACGCCTATCCTATGGTTGAGTGGCTGCTGCGCCGCAAGCTGTGTAATCTGCCGCTGGCTTTGTTTTTCGGCCTGTTCTTTATCATGAGCGTGGCTGCCGCCTATGAAATCATCGAATGGCAATATGCCGTCATCGACGGCGGAGAGGCCGGACTGGAATTCTTAGGTTCTCAAGGCGATATTTGGGACGCGCAAAAAGACATGCTTGCCGATACTTTGGGCGCGTTAACTTCTCTGTTTATTTTTGTGTTTACCCGACCCGATAAACGCTTGGGTTTCTCATAAATCTACCCCTTTAAAGCGAAAGGCCGTCTGAAACCAGATTTTCAGACGGCCTTTTTTCATTTTTCTATCGCTATTATTGTAAAAATTAATAAATGCGATAGTTAAAAACATAAGCCGATTTTGAAACAAAATCCGTCATCAAAATTTTTAAGCACATGAAATATATAAAAAACAACATCTGTTAAGATTTTGTAAACAATATGCCTACGTCAACCTGAATTTTTCGATTTGATTTAAGTCAGCATATCTTGTGTCATTAATCCATAAAATATTCAGAATTCTACAAAATATTGATTAACCCGATAGAGGTTATCATCAAGACGAGGAACACAAAATGCAAAAAATTCCAGAATTGGTCTGCCCCGCCGGCAACCTGCCTGCACTGAAAACCGCTGTGGACAACGGTGCGGACACGGTTTACATGGGTTTGAAAGATGCGACCAATGCACGAAACTTTCCGGGACTGAATTTCGATATGAAATCGGCACGGGAAGGCGTAGCTTACGCCCATGCGCGCGGACGCAATGTACTGATGGCCATCAATACATTCGCACAAGCCGGCCAAGTGGAGCGTTGGCACGCTGCTGTGGATACGGCGGCGGATTTGGGGGCCGATGCGATTATTGTTGCCGACCCCGCCATCATGGCGTATGCGGCAGACAAACATCCGAATTTACGCCTGCATATGTCGGTACAAGGTTCGGCCACCAATTACGAAGCCATCAATATGATGAAAGAGCTGTTCGGCATCCGTCGTGCCGTTTTGCCGCGCGTGCTGACCATCGATCAGGTCAAACATGTGATTGACAATACTGATGTGGAAATTGAAGTCTTTGGTTTCGGCAGTTTGTGTGTGATGGTGGAAGGCCGTTGCATCTTGTCGAGCTATGCAACAGGCGAATCGCCCAATATGCAAGGTGTCTGCTCTCCGGCAAAATCCGTCCGCTGGGAACAACTGCCCGACCGCATGAACGTACGTTTAAACCAGGTATTGATAGACCAATACAAACCCAATGAACCGGCAGGTTATCCAACCTTGTGCAAAGGCCGCTTTGAAGTCAATGATGAGACCTACTATGCTTTGGAAGAACCGACCAGCCTAAATGTTTTGGAAATGTTGCCCGAACTCATCAAAATCGGTGTATCCGCCATCAAAATCGAGGGACGCCAACGCAGTCCGATGTATACGGCGCAAGTAACCAAATCCCTGCGCCAAGCACTGGATGCAGCCGCAGCCGACCCGTCTCATTTCAAAGTCAATCCGTCCTGGAACAATGCCTTGAGCAAAGTTTCAGAAGGTCATCAGACAACTTTGGGCGCATACAACCGCCCATGGAAATAAGGGGAAAAAAATGAATTCATTGAAATTGTCGCTGGGCCCTATTTTATTTTTCTGGCAAAAAGAAGCACTACTGGAATTTTACGTTTCCATGCTGGATACGCCGTTGGACACTGTTTATTTGGGCGAGGTAGTCTGCTCACGCCGTCAGAAAATGCGCTTTGCTGACTGGTTCGGACTGGCTGAAGACCTGGCAGAAAGCGGTAAGGAGATTATTCTTTCCTCACAAGTCCTGCTCGAAAGTGAATCTGATCTGAAACGCCTACGCAAAATTACGGAGCAGGGAAAGTTTAAAGTTGAAGCCAACGACATGGGTGCGGTCAAATTGGCACGCGAACATGGCATCCCATTTGTTGCCGGTGCAAGCCTGAATATCTACAACGAAACTACTTTGGACGTATTACGAAAATTAGGGGCATTCCGCTGGATTGCACCGTCCGAGCTGAGCCGCGATAAGGTTGCCGAAATCATCAAGGCTTCAGACGGCATTGAAACCGAACTCTTCGCTTGGGGCAAAATGCCGCTTGCCTATTCATCACGTTGCTTTACCGCCCGCCATTACAATCTGAATAAAGACAGTTGCGAGTTCCGCTGCCTCGATCATGAGCACGGTATGGCTATGAATACGCGAGAAGGCCAGCCGTTTCTCACCATCAACGGCATCCAAACCATGTCTTACGGCTGCCAAAACCTACTGCCCCACCATGAAGACTTGAATAAAATCGGCGTGAATATGCTCAGACTGTCGCCACAAATGCACAGCATGGCTGAAATTATCCAAATTCACCGCGATGTATTGGACGGAAAAGCCACATGGGAAGATGTCCTCCCCGAGTTGGAACGACTGACTACCGGAACACTAGTTGACGGCTATTGGCGCGGTCAGCCCGGTATTGAAACCGTGAAGGAGGCATATTATGGCGCTGCCTGAAATCATATTACCCAAATGGATGGCAAAAATCGGTACCAAACTTCCCGGCAAACCTCCACGCTTTGTTTTGGTCTCCGTATTGAATACCATGCTGAAAAAAGGTTTACTACCTGCCGATATGGAACTTTTTACCGGAAGAAAATTCGAAATCGAAGTTTTGGATGCCGGTATCAAAGTGCGGTTTAGTGCCGATACGGAAAAATTCCTGGACGACAACTTCAGCGGTGCCCCCGATCTGAGGCTGGCCGCCAACGGTATAGACTTCATGCGCATGATGATGCGTGAGGAAGATCCCGATACCTTATTTTTCAACCGTAAATTGCAAATCGAAGGCGATACGGAACTGGGGCTAATTACCAAAAACTTACTCGACAGCGTCGAGTGGCCTTTCAGCGAATGGTTCCTGAAACGCAGTACGTCCACTTTGGATTGATTAATTTTGGTTGAACCAAGAACAAAGGCCGTCTGAATGTTTCAGACGGCCTTATATATTTCACCTCTTTGATATGTCTTCTCTTATTGGTTTTATCAAATATAAAAAAGCGTACCTTGTTAGGTACGCTTTTTTCAATCCGACTCAAAATTAGAATTTTGCACCGGACTCATTTGCCATAAAGTCTACAGCCGCTTTAACCTCATCGTCACTCAAGCTGCTGTTGCCGCCTTTGGCAGGCATTGAATTAAAACCTTCAAGCGCGTGTTTGTGCAAAGTATCTTTACCTTGCTTAATTCGAGGAGCCCAGTCGTCTTTTTTACCGACAACAGGTGCGCCCGGAATCATACCGCCATGACATGTTTTACAGTTGGCTTCAAAAACAGCTTTGCCGTCTACCTTAACCGGAGCCGCTTCTGCTTTTTCAGCAGGTTTGGCTTCAGCAGCCGGAGCAGCTTTAGCATCTGAAGCAGCTTTATCGGCAGCAGGAGCTGAAGCAGCCGCCGGAGCAGAAGCATCGGCAGGTTGAGCTACCGGAGCAGGCTCGGCTTTTTTAGCAGGAGCTTTTTTACCGTCTTTGTTGGACAAACCCCAAACATAAGCGGTCATGATGTGCAGCTTATCTTTGTCGAGGAAGTGACCCCAAGCAGGCATTTGGCTGCTGCGGCCGTTGGTAATGGTTTCGGTAATCGCTTTTTGAGTACCGCCCCACAACCATACATCGTCGGTCAGATTCGGGCCGAGGCCTTGGATACCTTGACCTTTGTCGCCGTGACAAGTGAAACAGTTGGCAGGTGGGCCGCTAAACAGGGCTTTACCGCGTTCTGCACGTTCTTCGTCGTATTGACCTTTAGGTTTAGAAAGAGACATAACATATTGTGTTACGTTTTTCACGCCTTCTTCACCCAAAGCTGGACCCCATGCCGGCATAGAGGCAGTACGGCCTTTTTCAATGGTTTCCTGAATTTTTTCAGGTTCTCCACCCCACAACCAATCGTCGTCGGTCAAATTCGGAAAGCCTTTGGAGCCTTTGGCATCTGAGCCGTGACATTGGATACAGTAGGTATTGAAAAGGTTTTGTGCAATAGCACGGGCTTCAGGGTCTTTAGCCACTTTCTCAATCGGCATATTGGAAAATTTAGCATACACTTTACCGTATTGCTGATTGGCTTTGGCAACTTCTTCTTCATATTGACCATGGCTGCTCCAGCCCCACAGGCCTTTGTAATCGCCGATACCTGGATACATAATCAGGTAGCCGACGCCAAACAGCCATGTGCAGACATAAAGCCAAAACCACCAACGTGGCAGAGGGTTATTGTACTCCGAAATGCCGTCCCACTCATGACCTGTGGTTTTTACTTCTTCGCCTTTTTTAGGGCGTTTCACAACGTTTTGCGAAAGCAGAAGCCAAGCCAGGCCGATGAAGCTGAGCACGACGATAACGGCAATATATATACTCCAGAAACTACTGGTAAATTGGGATGTTGTGTTCATTATTTTGCTCCGTGATCACGGACTGACTGAGCTTGATCGTCCTTTTCAGACGGCCTTTGTTCGTCATTATCGAAAATACTGCTGGCAGCATCGTCATAGTTTTTCTTATTGCGTCTATTGAACACAATATAGAGGACTAAAATAAAGCTGATAAATACCCAAACAGTAAAGAGCGAGCGAGCCCAGTTAGCGTCCATGATGTTACCTTACGTTTTTCAATGCCAAGCCCAAGCCTTGCAGATAGGCGATAACAGCGTCCAGCTCTGATTTGTTAGCCAGCATTTCAGGTGCTTTGGCAATTTCTTCATCGCTGTAAGGTGTACCCACTTTACGCAGGGCTTTCATATGCGCCACAGTTGCCTCGGCATCGACTTTATTGCGTGCGAGCCATGGGAATGCAGGCATATTGGACTCCGGCACAACGTCGCGCGGGTTCAGCAGGTGGATGCGGTGCCATTCATCGGAATAACGGCCGCCAACACGAGCCAAATCCGGACCGGTACGTTTAGAACCCCATTGGAACGGATGGTCATAAACAGACTCACCGGCAACAGAGTAATGACCGTAACGTTCAGTTTCTGCACGGAATGGACGAATCATTTGAGAGTGGCAGTTGTAGCAGCCTTCGCGCACATAAATATCGCGACCGGCCACTTGCAGGGCGTTATATGGTTTCACGCCGGGTGCAGGTTCGGTAACTGCCTTGGTGAAGAACAGCGGAACAGCCTCAATCAGAAGGCCGACGCTGACTACAAGCAGGGTGAATACAATCAGTACACCGACTTTTTCTTCAGCTAATTGTTGTAATTTCATTTTGGTAGCCTATCTTTCTTGTCATTAGTGGTGTTGAGTTTGAGAAACCGCAGGAATCTCAGCATCAACTGCTTTACCACTGATAGCAGTACGGTAAACGTTATATGCCATGATGCACATACCGCTCAGGTACAGAAGACCGCCGGTGAAACGAATCATGTAGTAAGGCATGGTACGTTTTACGGATTCAACGAAGGAATAAGTCAGCGTGCCGTCGTCATTCAAAGAACCCCACATCAGACCTTGCATTACGCCGGCAATCCACATTGCAGCGATATACAGAACCACGCCGATGGTCGCGATCCAGAAATGCGCCTCAACCAATTTGGTGCTGTACATTTCATTTTTGCCAAACAAGCGGGGAATCATATAGTAAACGGAACCGATGGTTACAAAGCCCACCCAACCCAATGCGCCGGCGTGAACGTGTGCAACAGTCCAGTCGGTGTAGTGGCTCAGAGCGTTAACGGTTTTGATAGACATCATCGGACCTTCGAAGGTAGACATACCGTAGAAAGACAGAGAAACGATCAAGAATTTCAAAATCGGGTCGGTACGCAGTTTGTCCCATGCACCGGACAGAGTCATGATACCGTTGATCATACCGCCCCAAGAAGGCGCAAACAGGATCAAAGACAATACCATACCCAAAGATTGAGTCCAGTCAGGCAATGCGGTGTAGTGCAAGTGGTGAGAACCTGCCCACATATAAGTGAAAATCAAAGCCCAGAAGTGAACAACGGACAAGCGGTAAGAGTAAATCGGACGGCCCGCTTGTTTAGGCACGAAATAGTACATCATACCCAAGAAGCCGGCTGTCAGGAAAAAGCCCACCGCATTGTGGCCATACCACCATTGAACCATCGCATCAATCGCACCTGCGTAAACCGGATAAGATTTCATCAAACCGGCAGGGATGCTGATATTATTGACGATGTGCAACAGCGCAACGGCCAAAATAAAGCCGCCGTAGAACCAGTTGGCAACGTAAATATGTTTGATTTTACGTTTGGCAATCGTACCGAAGAATACGATGGCGTAGGCAACCCACACCAGCGTAATCAAAATGTCGATAGGCCATTCCAACTCGGCGTATTCTTTACCTTGGGTGTAACCCATAGGCAAGCTGATGGCAGCAGCCACGATAACGGCCTGCCAACCCCAGAAGGTAAATGCAGGCAGCCAACCGCCAAACAGACGGGTATTACATGTACGTTGAACAACGTAGTATGATGTACCGATCAAACCGCAACCTCCGAATGCAAAAATAACCGCATTGGTGTGCAGAGGACGCAGGCGGCCGAAGTGGAACCAAGGTCCGATATTGGATAAATCGAGGGCCGGAGCAAAAAGCTGGGCAGCGACGATAACGCCGACCAACATGCCCACAATACCCCAAACTACAGTCATGATAGCGAACTGGCGCACCACTTTGTAGTTATAAGTTTGTGTGTCCATGGAAGTCTCCATAAATTATGGGTATAAAAAATTTTTATCTCACCTCAACCATTACGTTTATGAAAAGCACAATACGGCTAAGGCTCAAATTTTTCTAAATTTAACATAGACACCACAACATGCCAAGCAAAATTACATTCCATATTGCATAAAACCTTTAGTGAGACATAATCTCATTTCTTTTATAATCAATAAATTATTTAAACATATTCAATAAATCGGACACAGCATTTTTTCAAGCCCCCTTTTTCGTACAGTTTTATTGATATAGATTAAGCCTACCCTTTAAAACCCCTTCCTCTTAATAAACTTTAGCAAATTAACCAATAGCCATGATTAATTACAAAATTACCCCCAACTTTCTGTCTCATGAATGGCACATCACCTTATCATTCACTCAAACCAATGATTCTGAAACAGAAATCAGCTTACCCAATTGGGTTCCCGGCAGCTACCTCATCCGTGACTTTGCCCGCCACATCACACACATCAACGCGCGCTGCAACGGCAAAGCCCAGCCGCTGACACAAACCAGCAAAAACCATTGGCAAACCCCTGCTCTCAGTGGAGAGTGGGAAATTTACTACACTGTTTACGCATTCGACTTATCAGTTCGCGGCTCGTTCCTCAGCACCGAGCGCGGCTTTTTCGACGGCGCGTGCCTATTCTTAAAAGTACACGGACAAGAACAACAACCACACCAAGTCGAATTTCCTACCCTGCCGCACACATGGCAGATAGCCACAACCCTGCCACAAATTTCGGCGACCACTTTTCAGACGGCCTCATATGCCGAACTTATTGATCACCCCGTTGAAACAGGCATCATCGAATTTCTCGAATTTGAAGCAAAAGGCATCCCCCACCGTATTGCATTAAGCGGTATCTACCCCGATTTTGACCGAGCCCGCTTCCTCGCCGATATTCAAAAAATCTGCGAAACCGAGTTGGCGATGTTCCCATCCCCTGCCCCGTTTACCGAATACCTTTTCTTACTACATCTGGGCGACAACCTCTACGGTGGGCTGGAACACATCAGCAGCACCGCCCTACTCGCCGACCGCCACAGTCTGCCATCTTACGATATGGGCGAAGCCGACAAAGCCTATACCGAACTGCTCGGCCTCTTCTCCCATGAATACTTCCACGCATGGAACGTTAAATCCATCAAACCGGCCGTCTTCGCACCTTACAATCTCGACCAAGAAAACTATACAGAGCAACTTTGGGCATTCGAAGGCATTACTTCCTACTACGACGACCTCTTTCTAGCCCGAAGCAAAACCATCAGCCCCGAAGCCTACCTTACCCTGCTTGCACAAAGCATCACACGCGTACAGCAGACACAAGGCCGTCTGAAACAAACACTTGCCCAATCCAGTTTCAGCGCATGGGACAAGTTCTACAAACAAGACGAAAACAGCCCCAACGCCATCGTCAGCTACTATCAAAAAGGCGCACTGGCCGCACTTTGCCTCGACCTCATCATCCGTGAAAAAAGCCAGGGTAAATACACCCTCGATAGCGTGATGCAGCAACACTATCACGACTGGTGCAACACCCATCAAGGCATACCCGAAAAACACTGGCAAACCCGTTGCCAAGAAATGACCGGTTTAGATTTAGAAACCTTCTTTCAGACGGCCTTATACAGCACCGAAGACCTTCCGCTCGCAGAATGTCTGCAAAGCGTAGGTATCAAACTTGACTTTATCCCCCTGCCACGCCAGCACGGCGGAGCATTTACAAGCGAACCCCAATCGATTGCCCCCGCCAACGATTTGGGCGCACGTTTCAAACAAAGCAGCGATCATGCCTTCCTAACTCATGTATTCAATGGCGGCAGCGCAGAAAATGCCGGACTCTGCCCGCAAGACAAAATCATCGCCTTAGGCGGCTACGCCTGCAACGACCTTGCAACGCAGTGGAGCAAACTGCCTATCGGTACGCGCACCACCATCCATTTCTTCCGCCAAGGTCTGCTGCGTGAAACCAGCATCACCGTCCAAGCAGCAGAAGCCAATACCGCCCTACTGCACATTACCGATCGCCAAAAACTCGAAAACTGGTTGTACAATCATTAAATAAAACTTCAGACGGCCTGTGGATTAGCAGGCCGTCTGAAATCAACATATCCATTTAATATAAAGAAAGGAAAAACTATGCCTATCCGTAAACTGACTGACTCCCTCTATATCGCCCCCCAACTGACCGAAGCAGATGTCCAAGAAGCCGTACGTCTCGGCATCAAAACCATCATCTGCAACCGCCCGGACGGCGAAGAAGAAAACCAACCGGCTTTTGCCAAAGTGCAAAACTGGTTTAAAGAGGCCGGCATCAACCAATTCTCACACCAGCCCGTTGTCGCGCCTCAAATCAACGCAGCCGATGTTGCAGCCTTTCAAAATCTGTTGCAACAATCTCCAACTCCTATTCTTGCCTTCTGCCGTACCGGCACTCGCTGTTCCCTGCTTTGGGGTTATCATCAAGTGCAGCACGGCGCATCCGTAGCCGAAGTGGTTGCCGCAGCCGAACAGGCAGGCGTTAACCTCAGCAACTTTGAAGCCCGCCTGCAAGAAGCCAAAGATAAAGGTTTGGCTTAATACCTAATTTATATAGCAACTAGTAGCCCTTAAGGCAATCAGGCCGTCTGAAACCGATTATTCAGACGGCCTGATTGCCTTAGCTTATTTTTAATTTATTTCCACTATCTTGAAGATATATTTTCTAAATTAAAATAGAATTGACCTGTGTCAATACCCCAATCCTATTTTCATTTATAATGCCTTCCAATGATTCAGGGTCATGCCCGAATCCTCCAGTTTCCTCGATAAGAGCCAGCTCTCTTATTAAATGATTTTTCTTTCCTCTTGATGTGTGTGTGTTTGGGTGTGGCTGAAAGCCACCCCCTTTTTTTTATACCTACCCTCTTGAAGGCCGTCTGAAAACTTTCAGACGGCCTTTCCTTTCCCCTCACAAAAATAGTATAAAATCCCCTTATCGTTCAAACCACAAACTCAAAACACCATGGTCAACAAACTCACTCCCCCTCCAAGCCTGCCCGATCCGCAAGACCTCCGCGCCGTTATCGCTTACAACATGCGCCTCTATCGCGTTAATCACGGCTGGTCGCAAGAAGAACTGGCGCGTCAATGCGGACTTGACCGCACCTACGTTTCCGCCATCGAGCGCAAACGCTGGAACATCGCCCTTTCTAACATTGAAAAAATCGCATCCGCGCTTAAAATCGCCCCTTACAAACTCCTCCTTCCGCCGCAAGAAATGCTCCGCCAAATGACCGAGCCTGCCGACACCCAAGCCTAATTCACAGCCAGACACCATCATGACCGCCGCCCAACAAGCCATCCAAACCTACAAGCAGCAAAAAACCGCAGCAGAAACTGCCTACCGCCAAAACAACCGCCCTACCGTTTACTTCCGCGACCATATCGCCGCTGCCGAAACCCTGCTGCAAACCCTCTGGCAAATCCACTTCCCCGACAGCAACGACATTAGCCTCATTGCCATCGGCGGCTTCGGGCGTTGCGAACTCTATCCCCATTCTGACTGGGACTTAGCGATTATTTCATCCACTCCTTTTTCAGACGGCCTGCAACAACAAACCACCCAATTTATCCAAACCCTTTGGGACGCACGCCTCAATCCGGCCATCAAAAGCGGCAGCATAGAAGAAATCCTCCAAAGCACCCAAAACGACATTACCGGCGAAACCGCCTTTCTAGAAGCGCGCCACCTACAAGGCAATGCTAGCCTTACCGCCCAACTTCTAAACAAACTCAACACACGCCGCGACACAGCCGCCTTTATCGAAGCCAAACTCCTCGAAATGGAGCAACGCCATACCAAGTCCCAAGGTACGGGCGCACAACTCGAACCCAACATCAAAACCTGCCCCGGCGGCCTGCGCGACATCCACACCCTTATCTGGACAGCCAAAGCACAAGGCATAGACAGCAACCCCACCGCCCTCGTTACCGCCGGCGTCCTTACACGCACCGAAGCCGGTATGCTGGCCCATGGCTACCGCCGCCTCGCCAATATCCGCATCCACCTCCACCTTACCGCCGACCGCCCCGAAGACAGACTGCTTTTCGACTACCAGTCCCAAGTTGCCGAAAGCTTAGGCTATACCCAACCCGACATCCGCGGCAGAAGCGAAGCCCTGATGCACACCTTCTACCGCGCCACCAAAGCCATCAAACAACTCAACGGCATCCTCATTCCGGTTCTCAAAAACCATCAAACCTCCAGCCGCCCCCAACATATCCACCCCATCGACAGCCGCTACAAACGCATCGGCCACCAAATCGCCGCCAACGACCTTGCCCTGTTCGAGCAAAACCCCGAACACATCTTCACCATCATCCAAACCATGCAGGAGCAAAACATCACCACCATCGAGCCGCAAACCCTGCGCGCATGGTGGGCGGCCACACGGAAAATCAACGCCCGTTTCACCCAAAATCCAGAAAACCGCCGCCGCTTCATCCAATTCTTCAAACACGGCACCGGCCTTACCCAAACCCTCCGTTTTCTCAACCTCTACGGCGTACTGGGCCGCTATCTCCCCGCATGGGAAAAAATCACCGGCCTGCTCCAACACGACCTCTTCCATATTTACCCTGTAGACGACCACATACTGACCGTCGTCCGCAATATACGCCGTCTCGCCATCGAAACCCACAGCCACGAAATGCCCGAGGCCAGCGCCATCATGCAGGCCTACCCACGGCCGCACGTCCTCTACACCGCCGCCCTGCTGCACGACATCGCCAAAGGCCGCTGTGGCGATCACGCCAAAGAAGGCATCAAAGACGCCCAGCAATTCGCCGCCGACCACTACTACACCGAAGAAGAAAGCCACCTCCTCGCATGGCTGGTTGAAAACCACCTGCTCATGTCTACTGTTGCCCAAAAAGAAGACATCCAAGACCCGCACGTCCTCCAAGCCTTCTGCCGCCGTATTCCCACACGCGAATACCTCGACGCACTCTACCTGCTTACCATTGCCGACATCCGTGGCACCAACCCCAAACTTTGGAACACATGGCGCGCCAGTCTGCTCCAGACCCTCTACCACAGCACCGCCGCCGTTTTAAACAGCAAAAACCACGATCCCGAACGCCTTCCCAACCGACGCGAACAAGCCGCAGCCGACCAACTCACACGCGCAGCCGTTCCCCTCAAAAACCAACAAAAACTCCGCCGCATCCTCGGCAGCGCATACTACGTACGCCATCAAACGCGGGAAATCCTCTGGCACACCGCAAACCTCGCCTACGACACCCAAAGTCCGGCCGTCCGCAGCCGCATCCTTCCCCAAAGCAACAGCCTTCAAGTCATGGTCTTCATGCCCAATGGCGACCGCCTCTTCGCACGCCTCTGCCGCATCTTCAGCAGCCACCGCTTCGACATCCAAGCCGCCCGCGCCTTCATCACCGAGCACGACTACATCCTCGACACCTTTATCCTCCAACTTCCCGACAATCTCCCGCCCGAAGAATATCCCGACCGCCAAAGCGCACTCGAAGCCGAACTCAACAGCTTCATCCACGGTAATACCACCGTCCAAAAACAAAGCGGCCGTCCGCACATCAGCCGCCGCATCCGCCACATCCCCATTCCGCCTACCGTAATCATCACCCCCGAAGAAGATTACCCCGGCTGGCACACCATAGACATCACTGCCGTCAACCGCCCCCATCTCCTCGCCGACATCGCCGAGACCTTCTTCGCACACAACATCAGCCTGCGCTACGCCAAAATCACCACCTTGGATCAGCGCATCGAAGACAGCTTCATCACCTACAGCCCATCCCTCCAAGACCCGCAAACCCAAAACACCCTAAAACAAGCATTAATCGAAGTCCTGACCCCATAAAGGCCGTCTGAACATCTTAAAAAACACAGGGTGAGCATTTTTTGCTCACCCTAATCGCATTCAACATATAAACATCCTGAATATACCCTTCCAAAACACTCAAGAAATCCAACACCTTAAAAATCAAAACCAGACTACTCCCTGATATAAAACTACATTACAAAATCATAACCCAAATAAATATAATTCCAAATACAAAATTTCATTCATCTATTACACCAAACCCCTTTTCAAATCCCCTCCTTCCAAACCATTTCCCCATCAATATTCACACAAAATACATACTCAAAATAAAACCCATAAAAAACAAAAGAATAAAATCACAAAAAATCAAACCGACCGATTAAGCCATAAAAACACCGCCCATCCAAACCAATTAACATATTATTAAATCAAACTAAATTCTGACAAAAAACGTCACACACCCAAACTTGTCTCCCTTCCCTGTCACAAAAAACACAAAACTGACAAAAAACGTCAACCGCCCTATTTCCCTAAAATCCTGAAACTTTCAAACAAAACCTCACAAAACTTAAAAATTTAAAAATAAACCCAATAAAAACAACAAATAAAAAATAAAAAATAAAATTTTCAGCCCATTTTCCACACTTGGCACACCGACTGCTTGAAACAACACGTCCGGTAAGGCCCAAGCCTCAAAGCAGCAAGCCCGACGGAAGCTGTATATTCCTTCTTACTTTATGGTTTACTCATAATACAAAGTGCCAAGCACATTACGGACTTTTTACTTAAACATAATTATTCACACTTTCAAACTGGAGTTTTAATCAATGAAAGCAATCCAAAAAGGTTTCACCCTGATCGAATTGATGATCGTCATTGCCATCTTGGGCATCTTGGCCGTAATCGCTCTGCCTGCATACCAAGACTACACCATCCGCGCCAAAGTATCTGAAGGCTTGAGCTTGGCCGAGCCTGCAAAATTGGCTGTAGCAGAAACTGCTACTGCTTTAAATGGTTTGGGCTCAGTTAAAGGTATCAATGGTACTGACAAAGGTAATACAGGTTACTCATTCCCTGAAAACGGTAGTAGCTATGTAAAAACTATTACTATCGCGGATGGCGGCACAATTACAGTAGAAACGAGAAATACTGGTGTAGCAGCAAACAAAGATCCTAAGTTTACATTAACTCCCGATCAAAAGGACCCAGAGTCTCCAATTACTTGGACATGTAAATTTTCTGGTGGCGAACCTAAACACGTTCCTGCTAACTGCCGCTAATATTGGTATTGCAGTCTAAATAAAAGCAAATCCCATAACGCGGTTATGGGATTTGCTTTATACAAATAAAAAATAAGAAAACGATACGCTCAAATGAATACCCCATTTCAAGCCCAAAAAGGTTTTACCCTGATTGAGCTGATGATAGTTATCGCCATCCTCGGTATTCTGGTTGTTGTCGCCATACCCACTTATCAAAACTATATCGGTAGGGCGCAAGCCTCCGAAGCACTATACCTTGCCGACGACCTGAAAACCGAAATCAGCATTGCCTCAGCGGTAAATAACCGCCTGCCCAATGCAGAGGATGTCAGCAAACAAGGCGCAATCGGCGTTACCGCTCAACGCATCGGCGGCACATACATCCAAAACGGTGGCGTAACTGTAGAAGCAGATACAGGCAAAATCAGTATTCCTTTCGATAAAGGCCAAAACAAAGGCAAAGTCCTGACCCTGACCCCTTATCGAATTAACAATGACTCGACTTGGTTGCTTAACTGGCAATGCGGCGGAACGCTGGATCCGATGATGATCCCCGCCATGTGCCGTGATAATTCAAACGGATAACAACCAAGCCCATACCCTACAAAAAACACAAAAATACATTGCGAAGAAAACACCCCAAACAAAGCCAAATACAAACGCGGAAAACGAATCAAAACAAAAGAACAAAACTCTCCAAAACAAGGTCATTAAGAGCCTGAATGATCACATTACGAAAATAAATGCCGTCTGAAATTCATTTTCAGACGGCCTCTTTATATCCAATCCTAATATGACATAAAACTTTAATCTTGATTAGTTTCAGATGGTCTTCATCTTTTCACCACTACATAAAACAAATTCGCAACACTCCTTATAAGACAATTTGTCGCACATCTGAACTCAATATATAATTTAACCATACAAGTCTTTATTTTTAAGCATTTTTCATTTCCAAAACATACATTGCCTACATTGGGAGAACCATCATGCCTCATCTGAACTTGGACAAAACGGATTTAAAGATTCTGCAGGTTTTGCAGGAAAATGGACGGTTGAGCAATGTTGAGCTTTCTGAAAAGGTAGCGCTCTCCCCTTCTCCCTGCCTGCGCCGTCTCAAACAGCTTGAAGATGCGGGCATTATTCAAAAATACGCCGCCCAGCTTTCTCCCGTATCTTTGGGCTTGGGTTTGCAGGCTTTTATCCGTGTATCGATTAGCAAGGCAAAAGATGCGCGTGAGGATTTTTCCGAATCCGTCCGCGCTTGGCCAGAAGTATTGAGCTGCTTTGCTTTAACGGGTGAAACCGACTATCTGCTCCATGCCTTTTTTACCGATATGAACGCGTTTTCCCATTTTGTTTTGGACACGCTGCTTTCGCACCACGGCGTGCAAGATGCGCAATCGAGTTTTGTGTTGAAAGAAATTAAAAACACGACCGCTCTGCCTTTGGTTCATTTGGTTCAGGATTGATGATTTGAAACTGATAAAGGCCGTCTGTTGTTCAGACGGCCTTTTAAATTCCAATGGTTTGCTTTCACGTCCATACACTTGTATACTTTTTAAGAATAATTCACATAAGCTTTTACCATGACAGACACCGCCCATCTCGATACCAATACTGTTTCAGAACATACCAAACAATGGCTGGAAAAAGCCGTTATCGGGCTGAATCTCTGCCCGTTTGCCAAAGCGCCGCATGTTAAAAACCTGGTTCGCATCGTTGTCAGCAAAGCCCGTCATTTGGACGGTTTCCTTGAAGACTTGGATCGTGAATTGCAGCTTCTGGGCAATACACCCGCTTCGGAATTGGAAACCACTTTACTGGTTCATCCGACACTGTTCCCTGATTTTGAAACCTTCAACCAAATGCTGGAAATTGCCGACGATGCCGTTGTAGAAAATGAATTGGAAGGCATTGTCCAAATTGCGCCGTTCCATCCCGATTTTCAATTTGAAGGCACGGAAGCTGACGACATCAGCAACTACACCAACCGCTCGCCCTACCCGACCTTGCATCTGATTCGTGAAGACAGTATTGCCAAAGCGGCTGAAGCATTTCCTGATGCCTCAGCAATTTTCGACCGTAATATCGCGCTGCTGGAAAAAATGGGGCACGAGGGCTGGGATAAATTAGACATTCCGCGTTGTCCATTTCCGCATCACAAGCCGTCTGAAAACAAATAATTGGTGATGGGAAGATGGTTCGCTATTTATTGATTTTTTGCGGCGCATTGTCGCTCGTCTTGGGCATTATCGGCATTTTCCTGCCATTACTGCCGACTACGCCTTTCATTTTATTGACCGCCGCCTGCTGGGCAAAAGCTTCGCCGCGCTTTCACAATTGGCTCTATCATCACCGCCATTTCGGTCCCATCATACAAAACTGGGAAAACAACGGCGCCGTGCCGCGCAAAGCAAAGTTTTTCGCTATCGGCATGATGGCCCTTTCTTGCCTGTTTATGTTTTGGCAATTTCCGGAACGCTGGTGGATTGGTGCCGTATCATCAATCTTCTGTAGTTGCGTGGCTGTATGGATGTGGTTACGGCCGGAAGCATAAAATAAAACAGGTAGGCATTTTTGCTTACCTGTTTTTTTGTTTTTACACCCAATTTATCCATTAAAACAATCAGTAAGAACTAAAACACGCTATTCGACCCTCATTTTTCAGACGGCCTCCATTTATTCAATTAAATGTAAATTTTAGCTAAAATTAATTCAAAGTATTTTTTCGATAGCATTATTTTTGAGATTTCAAACTCCTGTTTCAAAACCATTTTTTTACTACCTCCAACTACTCCCATTGCTTTTATTTCTTTATTTGTATCAACATTTCTTTTGATTCCAACACTCTAAACCGTCCCTTAACACTTGCTTTGCGTTATACTTTCCCCTGACACAACCGCGCAGTTCGTCTGGATATTTTCAGACGGCCTGAATATTTCACCGCCGTGCTTTCTCAATGAAGTTCCTAACGGCGCAACAGAATAAAAAGGAAATACTATGCGCTCTCTCTCATTTTTACTGCTTCTTGCCGCCTTTCCTGCTGCGGCATCCGATTTTGACGGCTCATCCGCAAGCCTGCTTTGGGGTCTGCCGTTTGCACTGATTCTCTTGTCCATTGCACTCGGACCTCTGTTTTTCTCCCATATTTGGCACCACCACTTCGGCAAAATTACAGCGTTTTGGACGCTGCTGTTTTTAACGCCGTTTATCATCACCTTTGGTTTCGGAGCCGGCATACATACCGTTGCCCATGCGTTGGTTGAAGAATATATCCCCTTTATCCTGCTGCTTTTGGCGCTCTATACCATTTCAGGCGGTATTTTTGTCAGCGGCGATTTGCACGGCTCGCCTAAATTGAATACAACCCTGTTGGCAGTCGGCACGGCTTTGTCGTCCATCATGGGGACGACAGGTGCGGCAATGTTGATGATTCGTCCGCTTTTGAAAGCCAACCATAAACGCCATTACCGCCTTCACATCGTGATTTTCTTCATTTTCTTGGTAGCAAATATTGGTGGCGGGCTGACTCCTTTAGGCGATCCTCCTCTGTTCTTAGGATTCCTGAAAGGCGTAGATTTCATGTGGACGGTCAAACACATGCTGATGCCTGTATTGATCAGTTCTGTGATTTTGCTGGCCGTTTTCTACATCATCGACAGCCGACACTTCAACCGTGAACAAAGCGAACACCTTGCTCCCGCTCCTTCCGATAAAGAAGAAAAAGTCAAAATCTACGGCAAATGGAATTTTCTGTTACTGGCCGGTGTAGTCGGTGCGGTTTTGCTATCCGGTTTGTGGAAACCAAATCATCCGGGCCTTGAAATCTTGGGCAGCCATTATGCCTTGCAAAACCTGATGCGCGATGGCATTTTGCTGGCTTTGACCGCCGTATCTTGGATTATTACGCCCAAACAGGTACGCGCAGGCAATGAGTTCAACTTCGAGCCGATTGCCGAAGTGGGTAAACTGTTTTTGGGTATCTTCATTACCATTTCGCCCGTCTTGGCGATTTTGAAAGCCGGTGAAGCAGGCGCACTGGGCGCTGTCGTGTCTCTGGTTCACGACGCGGCAGGCAATCCGATTAATGTGATGTATTTCTGGATGAGCGGTTTGTTGTCGGCATTCTTGGATAACGCGCCGACTTATTTGGTGTTCTTCAATATGGCCGGTGGCGATGCCCAAGCCTTGATGACAGGCCACCTGTTCCATTCACTGTTGGCAGTATCCATGGGTTCCGTATTTATGGGCGCGCTCACTTATATCGGTAATGCGCCGAACTTCATGGTAAAAGCCATTGCCGAACAACGCGGCGTGCCGATGCCTTCCTTCTTCGGCTACATGGCATGGTCGGTGATTGTATTGGTACCGCTGTTTGCCCTGCATACGATGATTTTCTTCGTTTGGCAGCTCTTTTAAACTTAGAGGCCGTCTGAAATTCAGACGGCCTTTTATTTTCAGCTATATCATCAAACATAGCGTTTAAATATCAATCAGTTAAAAATTATTTCTCTTAACACTCGATTACATATTCCTACTTTTTTCCCACTTTTCCCATAAAAATAAGCGTAAAACTGACATAAAGCAGCCTATACCTGATAAAATCTAAAGCTTTGTTGTTTGCGTTTATTCGTTGTTTTTATAGCAAACCTCTGCTTTTTTCAGACGGCCTATCCTTTGTTTCAAAGCATTACATGCCGTCTGAAAAAACAATCCGATATCCGAATCTCAACCCACCAAAAAGTAACGCATCCTTATGATTAAGATAAAAAAAGGCTTAGACCTGCCTATCGCAGGCAGACCGGAGCAAGTCATTTATGACGGCCCGGCCATTACCGAAGTCGCGTTGCTTGGCGAAGAATATGTCGGCATGCGCCCCTCGATGAAAATCAAGGAAGGCGAAGCCGTCAAAAAAGGCCAAGTGCTGTTTGAAGACAAAAAGAATCCGGGCGTAGTATTTACCGCGCCGGCTTCAGGCAAAATCGCCGCGATTCACCGTGGCGAAAAGCGCGTACTTCAGTCAGTTGTGATTGCCGTTGAAGGCAACGACGAAATCGAGTTCGAACGCTACGCACCTGAAGCGTTGGCAAAATTGAGCAACGAAGAAGTGCGCCGCAACCTGATTCAATCCGGTTTGTGGACTGCGCTGCGTACCCGTCCGTTCAGCAAAATTCCTGCCGTCGATGCCGAGCCGTTCGCCATCTTCGTCAATGCGATGGACACCAATCCGCTGGCCGCTGATCCTACGGTTATCATCAAAGAAGCCGCCGAAGACTTTAAACACGGCCTGTTAGTATTGAGCCGCCTGACCGAGCGTAAAATCCATGTGTGCAAAGCAGCAGGCGCAGACGTGCCGTCTGAAAACGCTGCCAACATCGAAACACATGAATTCGGCGGCCCGCATCCTGCCGGTTTGAGCGGTACGCACATTCATTTCATCGAGCCAGTCGGTGCGAACAAAACCGTTTGGACCATCAATTATCAAGACGTGATTGCCATCGGACGTTTGTTTACCACAGGCCGTCTGAACACCGAGCGCGTGATTGCCTTGGGTGGCTCTCAAGTCAATAAACCGCGCCTCTTGCGTACCGTTTTGGGTGCGAAAGTATCGCAAATTACTGCGGGCGAATTGGTTGATGCAGACAACCGCGTGATTTCCGGCTCAGTATTGAACGGCGCGATTGCACAAGGCGCGCACGATTACCTCGGCCGCTACCACAATCAGATTTCTGTTATCGAAGAAGGCCGCAGCAAAGAGCTGTTCGGCTGGGTTGCGCCGCAGCCAGACAAATACTCCATCACGCGCACAACTCTCGGCCATTTCCTGAAAAACAAACTCTTCAAGTTCAATACAGCCGTCAACGGCGGCGACCGCGCCATGGTACCGATCGGCACTTACGAGCGCGTGATGCCCTTGGATATCCTGCCTACCCTGCTCTTGCGCGATTTAATCGTCGGCGATACCGACAGCGCTCAGGCATTGGGTTGCTTGGAATTGGACGAAGAAGACCTCGCTTTGTGCAGCTTCGTCTGCCCGGGTAAATACGAATACGGCCCGCTGTTGCGCAAGGTGCTGGAAACCATTGAGAAGGAAGGCTGATTATGGGCTTGAAACATTTTCTGGAAAAAATCGAACCGCACTTCCTGCCGGGCGGCAAACATGAAAAATGGTATGCCCTCTACGAAGCTGCGGCGACGATTTTCTATACATCCGGCGCGGTAACGCGCAAAGCGGCCCACGTCCGCGATGCGCTCGACTCCAAGCGCATGATGATTTTGGTGTGGCTGGCTTTGTTCCCTGCCATGTTCTACGGTATGTACAACGTCGGCGTACAGGCATTCGGTGCGTTAACGCCTGATTTGCTGCAACAAAACATCGCTAACGACTGGCATTACGCCCTTGCCAACGCTTTGGGCATCAATATGTCGTCTGAAGCAGGTGTGTTGAGCAAAACGCTCTTCGGCGCGATTTTCTTCCTGCCGATTTACGCGACTGTATTTGTTGTGGGCGGCTTCTGGGAAGTTTTGTTCGCCACTGTACGCAAACACGAAATCAACGAAGGTTTCTTCGTAACTTCGATTCTGTTTGCTTTGATCGTTCCACCTACGCTGCCGCTTTGGCAGGCTGCCTTGGGTATTACCTTCGGCGTGGTGGTTGCGAAAGAGGTGTTCGGCGGTACGGGTAAAAACTTTATGAACCCTGCGCTGGCAGGCCGTGCCTTCTTGTTCTTCGCTTATCCTGCCAATATTACCGGCGACACCGTTTGGACGGCGGTTGACGGCTATTCTGGTGCCACTGCTTTGGCGCAATGGGCGGCACACGGTGCAGACGGCCTGAAAAACGCTGTAACCGGTCAAAACATCTCTTGGATGGATGCGTTTATCGGTAACGTGCCCGGCTCAATCGGCGAAGTATCCACTTTGGCACTCTTAATCGGCGGCGCGTTTATCGTGTTCACCCGTATTGCCTCTTGGCGCATTATCGCCGGCGTGATGATCGGTATGATTACCATGTCTTCTCTGTTTAACTTCATCGGTTCGGACACCAACGCCATGTTCTCCATGCCTTGGTACTGGCACTTGGTGGTCGGCGGCTTCGCCATCGGTATGCTGTTTATGGCGACCGACCCTGTTTCCGCTTCCTTTACCAATGTCGGCAAATGGTGGTACGGCGTGCTTATCGGTGTGATGTGCGTGTTGATCCGCGTGGTCAACCCTGCTTACCCCGAAGGCATGATGTTGGCGATTCTGTTTGCCAACCTGTTTGCCCCGATTTTCGACTATTTCGTCGCACAAGCGAACATCAAACGCAGAAAGGCGCGCAGCAATGGCTAAGAAATTCGATAAAGACAGCTTCAGCGGCACGCTGATTGTGGTATTGGTTGTCAGCCTGATTTGTTCCATCATCGTTGCTGGTGCGGTCGTCGGCTTGAAACCTATCCAAGAGAAACAAAAACTCCAAGACAAACAAGGCTATATCTTAAGCGTAGCCGGTTTGATGGATAAAAACACCGACATCAGCAAAACCTTTGCCGAACGTATCGAGCAACGTGTCGTGGACTTGGCAACCGGCGAATATGTCGCTGATGCGCCTAAAGACTTCAGCGCACGCGTTGCCGGCAAAGACCCTGCCCAAAGCATCCAAATCAAACCCGAAGACGATTTGGCCGGCATCAAAAGCCGTGCCAAATACACCGAGGTTTATCTGGTAAAAGGCGATGACGGCAAAGTCAGCCAAATCATCCTGCCTATGCACGGCAACGGTTTGTGGTCTGTCATGTACGGTTTTGTCGCCATCCAACCCGACGGCAACACCATCAACGGCATCACCTACTACGACCAAGGCGAAACCCCGGGCTTGGGCGGCGAAATCGGCAATCCGTTGTGGCAACAAAAATTCGTCGGCAAAAAACTGTTTGACGAACAAGGCAAACTCGCCCTGCATGTTGGCAAAGGCGCAAGTTCGGACAAAGAACACGGCGTAGATGCCCTCTCCGGCGCATCGCTGACATCTAAAGGCGTGCAAGGTTCATTCGCCTACTGGTTCGGCGAAAACGGCTATATCCCCTACCTGAACAAATTGAAATCAGCAGGAGCACAATAATGGCTGACATGAAACGCTTGAAATATTTGATGTTTTCACCCTTTATCGACAATAACCCGATTGCCTTGCAGGTTTTGGGTATTTGTTCGGCTTTGGCGGTTACCACCAAACTTCAGACGGCCATCGTAATGGGTATTTCCGTAGCTTTGGTAACCGGTTTTTCCAGCTTCTTCATTTCTTTGGTACGCAACTACATCCCCAACAGCATCCGTATTATCGTGCAAATGGCGATTGTTGCTTCTTTGGTAACGCTGGTTGACCAACTGCTCCAAGCCTTTGCTTATGAGCTGTCCAAACAGCTGTCCGTATTCGTCGGCCTGATTATTACCAACTGTATCGTGATGGGTCGTGCCGAAGCATTTGCCATGAAAGAGCCTCCTTTGGAAAGCTTGGTTGACGGTATCGGTAACGGCGCAGGTTACGGCATGATGTTGATCATCATCGCAACCATCCGCGAACTGATCGGCTCAGGCAAGCTCTTTGGCTACACCATTTTCCAAACTGTACAAGATGGCGGCTGGTATCAAACCAACGGCTTGTTCCTGCTCGCCCCTAGCGCGTTCTTCATCATCGGCTTCTTGGTATGGGGTCTGCGCACTTGGAAACCTGAACAGGCGGAGAAATAACACATGGAACATTACTTAAGCCTCTTTGTAAAATCCGTCTTTCTGGAAAACATGGCACTGTCCTTCTTCTTGGGGATGTGTACATTTTTGGCGGTATCTAAAAAAGTATCCACTGCATTCGGTTTGGGCGTTGCTGTAACTTTCGTACTCGGCCTGTCCGTCCCTGCCAACCAACTTGTTTACTCGCTGTTGAAAGACGGCGCGCTGGTTGAAGGCGTGGACCTGACCTTCCTGAAATTCATCACCTTCATCGGCGTGATTGCCGCTTTGGTGCAGATTTTGGAAATGTTCTTGGACAAATTCGTCCCTGCCCTCTACAACGCATTGGGTATCTACCTACCCCTGATTACCGTAAACTGCGCGATTTTCGGTGCCGTATCGTTTATGGCGCAACGCGAATATAACTTCGGCGAGTCCGTTGTATATGGTTTCGGTGCAGGTTTGGGCTGGCTTTTGGCTATTGTCGCTTTGGCGGGCATTACCGAAAAAATGAAATATTCGGACGTCCCTAAAGGTCTCAAAGGCTTGGGCATTACCTTTATCGCCGCCGGCCTGATGGCAATGGCGTTTATGTCGTTCTCCGGCATCCAGTTATAAGAAAGGAATCGGCATGGAGATTATTTTAGGTATTGTGATGTTTACCCTCATCGTCTTGGTTTTGGCACTGATGATTCTGTTTGCCAAATCCAAGTTGGTGAGCGAAGGCGACATCACCATCAAAGTCAATAACGAAAAAGAGCTGACGATGCCTGCCGGCGGCAAACTGCTGGGTGCGCTTGCCAGCCAAGGTATCTTCGTTCCTTCCGCCTGTGGTGGCGGCGGTTCGTGCGGACAATGCCGCGTTGTCGTGAAAAGCGGCGGCGGCGACATTCTGCCTACCGAGTTGTCCCACATCAGCAAACGCGAAGCGCGCGAAGGCTGCCGTCTGTCTTGTCAGGTCAACGTTAAAACCGACATGGACATCGAAGTACCGGAAGAAGTGTTCGGCGTGAAAAAATGGGAATGCACCGTCATCTCCAATGACAACAAAGCAACGTTCATTAAAGAACTCAAGCTTGCCATTCCCGAAGGCGAAGAAGTCCCTTTCCGCGCCGGCGGCTACATCCAAATTGAAGCCCCTCCTCACACTGTTGCCTACAAAGACTTCGACATTCCTAAGGAATACCACGAAGACTGGGACAAATACAATCTGTGGCAATACGTTTCCAAAGTGGACGAGCCGATTTTGCGTGCCTACTCCATGGCTTCATACCCTGAAGAAAAAGGCATTATTATGTTGAACGTTCGTATCGCTACGCCTCCTCCTCGCGTACCTGATGCGCCTCCGGGACAAATGTCTTCTTACATCTGGTCGCTTAAAGCCGGTGATAAAGTAACGATTTCCGGTCCGTTCGGTGAGTTCTTTGCCAAAGATACCGATGCCGAAATGGTATTTATCGGCGGTGGTGCGGGTATGGCGCCGATGCGCTCCCACATTTTCGACCAGCTGAAACGTTTGAACTCCAAACGTAAGATTACCTTCTGGTATGGTGCCCGTTCTAAACGCGAGATGTTCTATGTCGAAGACTTCGACCAACTCGCAGCAGAATTCCCGAACTTCACATGGCACGTCGCCCTGTCCGACCCATTGCCTGAAGACAACTGGGACGGCTACACAGGCTTCATTCACAACGTGGTTTACGAAAACCATCTGAAAAACCATGAAGCACCGGAAGACTGCGAATTCTATATGTGCGGCCCTCCGATCATGAACCAGTCCGTCATCAAAATGCTCAAAGACTTGGGCGTGGAAGACGAAAACATCCTCTTGGACGATTTCGGCGGCTAACAGACAAAAAGGAAGAAACCTCGGTTTCTTCTTTTTTATTGCCAGGCCGTCTGAAAACCATACTTTCAGACGGCCTGAACCTTTCTTTTACGATACAATAAAGGCTTCAAAAAATAATCTGCACATCCCTTATGCCGCTTCTTTCAAATTCGTTTTACCGTCCGATAATCGGTTGCACCGTTGCCATCGTTTCCACACTCACCCTCTCTGCCTGCCAACCTGAAAAACAACAAACCATTACCCTGCAAGGCGAGACCATGGGCACGACCTATACCGTCAAATATCTTTCAGACGGCCAAGACAAACTCCCCTCACCTGCCGAAATACAAAAACGCATTGATGACGCACTTAAAGAAGTCAATCGGCAAATGTCTACCTACCAGACCGATTCCGAAATCAGCCAATTCAACCAGCTGCGCACCGTCAATCAGGCAATGCCCATTTCCCAAGACTTTGCCTATGTAACCGGCGAAGCCTTGCGTTTAAACAAACTGACACACGGCGCACTAGACGTAACCGTCGGTCCTTTGGTCAACCTCTGGGGATTCGGCCCGCAAAAAGAAATCACGCACGAACCGACTGCACAAGAAATCCAATATGCTTCAGAAATGGTTGGTACGGACAAACTCAAACTTTCCCAAGACGGACAGCAGCCTACACTCGCCAAAACCCATCCCGAAGTCTATTTAGACCTATCCTCCATTGCCAAAGGCTTTGGTGTGGATAAAACCGCCGCCGAACTTGAAAAACTCAATATCGGCAATTATTTGGTAGAAATCGGAGGCGAGTTGCATGGCAAAGGCCGCAATGCACAAGGCAATCCTTGGCGTATCGGCATCGAGCAGCCCAATATCGTTCAAGGCGGCGCCACTCAAATTACCATTCCATTGGACAATAAATCACTGGCCACATCCGGCGACTACCGTATTTTCCATGTCGATAAGTCAGGCCGCCGCCTTTCCCATATCATCAACCCTAAAACCAAACAACCCATCAGCCACAACCTTGCTTCCATCAGCGTAGTAGCAGAAAACGCCACACTTGCAGACGGCCTTTCCACCGGATTGTTCGTTCTCGGAGAAACTGAAGCACTTAAACTTGCCGAGCAAGAAAATCTCGCCGTTTTCCTTATCATCCGGACCCCGCAAGGCGGCTACCATACTAAAATGTCCAACGCATTCAAGAAATTATTAAACTAATCTTCAGGAATACACACATGAAAACCCTTCTTCTGACTTTCGGCATCTTTATCATTGTCATCCTCGGCATGGCAGTCGGCTATATTTTCTCTAAACGCACCATCAAAGGCAGCTGCGGCGGCATTTCCTCGCTCGGCATGAAGAAAATGTGCGATTGCGACACGCCATGCGATACCTTGCAAAAAGAGCTGGATAAAAAACAACATTCCGACAATCAAGGCATCAAGGTTGATCATTAAGTCGTTGTTGAATGTTTATTCATGATTTAAGACAGCTTATCCCCTATCAGGCCGTCTGAAAAATAAAAGAGCGTGACCCAAATGGATACACGCTCTTTTATTTTGCCTCTTCCAAAGCAATCCAAAAATATCTTACACACCCGTTTAAAACAAAGCCACTTCAAACCAATCAGAAAACAAAAAGAAAAGCTCCTGCAAAACAGGAGCTTTTTCTTGGAAGAAACCGGATTATTTCAATTTAGTTTCTTTGTAAATAACGTGTTTACGGGCTACTGGGTCAAATTTTTTGATTTCCAGTTTGCCAGGCATAGTACGTTTGTTTTTAGTAGTTGTGTAGAAGTGACCAGTACCAGCACTGGACTCCAGTTTGATTTTATCGCGCATTGCAGTAATCCTTAATTAATGGTGTTTAAATTAAGCTTCGCCGCGAGCACGCAAATCAGCCAATACGACATCAATGCCTACTTTATCGATGGTGCGCAATGCAGCGTTAGAAACGCGCAGGCGAACCCAGCGGTTTTCACTTTCTACCCAGAAACGACGTGATTGCAAGTTAGGCAAAAAACGACGTTTGGTTTTGTTGTTGGCGTGTGATACGTTATTGCCAGACATCGGGCGCTTACCGGTCACTTTGCAAACTCGTGCCATGGTTAGTCTCCAAACTTCTAAAATAGTAAAACGCGATTTATACCACGAAATCCGCCTTCAGTTCAAGTCGTTTGCTGAAAAAACGGGATTTGTGGAAATAAATCTTCTCAATATGTTGCATCTGCGAAACGGTATTTCGCAAAGCCTTAACTTTTCAATTATAACGGATTTCTTTAAAAAAATCATCTGTCGTTTGCGCGGTCGGCGAAATAAACAGGCCATCTGAACATTTCAGACGGCCTGTTTATCGTCATGCTTTTTTCTTCAACGCCGCATTCAAAATGCAGCCGAGTATAAAGCAGGCTAAAGAAGGAACAACCCACCCTAAACCGATATTGTAAAACGGCAATGCGCGCTCGATGGCGGCGGCGGTATCGGCATCCAATCCAAACGCAGCTTTATAGGCATCGAGCAAACCGACCATAAGGGCCGCCATCATGGTGCAGAAATAGACAATACGGCCGCCGCCGAACAGTTTATCCGTCAAAGCCAGCAGAATGATGACGATGGTCAGCGGATACAACAGCATCAGCATTGGGATGGAAAACTGCAAAATCGCTGAAAGGCCTTTATTGGCCAACAGGATAGACACCACCGTATTCAGTATCACAAAGACTTTATAAGAAATACCCGGGCAAAGACGATTGAAATATTCGGCGCATGAAGTAATCAAACCCACCGCCGTACTCAGACAGGCAAGCAGCACCATGACGCCAAGCAACACAATACCGGCCGTACCGAAATAATGCTGTGCGGTTTTAGACAAAACCAACGCGCCGTTTTCCTGCAAGCCGATACCGGCCACGCCTGTCGCACCCATATAACCGATAAACAGGTAAACCACTGCCAGGCAGGAAGCCGCCAACACACCGGAAATCGTCGTGGTCTTCAGCAAATCCGCACGGTTGTCCACGCCCATGGCGCGAACGGCATCGATGACGATAATGGCAAACACCAGCGAAGCCAGCGCGTCCATGGTGCCGTAGCCTTCCAAAATACCTTTAACCAACGGATGCGCGGCAAAATCGCCTTGCGCCGCCTGTGGCATACCCATCGGGTTAATAGCGGCATAGCCGACCAATATTGCAATTGCCAGCAATAAAACGGGCGTAAGGATTTTACCGATACGATCAACCAGTTTCCCCGGAGAAATCGACAGCCAATAAGTCATGCCGAAAAACACCAGACTGAATACGGCCAATGCGATGCTTTTCCAAGATTCATCAATGAAAGGAGAGATGGCGGTTTCAAAAGATACCGTTGCCGTACGCGGCATGGCAAACAAGGGGCCGATTGCCAGATAAAGCGCAGCGGCAAAAGTCACGCCGTACCAAGGCGCAACACGGGAAGCCAGCGCTTCCACATCGCGCGAGCCGGAATAGCCGACGGCAATCACGCCCAGCAATGGCAACCCCGCACCGGTCAACAAAAAGCCGAACATTGCCGAAAGCCAGTTTTCGCCGGCCTGCTGCCCCAAATAAGCCGGGTAAATTAAGTTACCCGCGCCGAAAAACAGCGCAAACAGCATCAAACCCACCGCCCATAAAGAGGCCTTGCTGCGACTTGTCGTCGAATTCATTTTAGTTCTCTTTTTTCAAATAACCGTTATCGGTTTCATCGATTTCAAGGCCGTCTGAAAGCATTTCGGCTTCGTTTGTTTCCAAACCGTCTTTCAGGCTGATTTCGATTTCGCCATAATTTTCCGGCTGTACGATACGCACCAAGCCTTCTTTGGCCAGTTCCAGTAATGCAATAAAATTGACCACCACATACGTCGCGCCCTGCTCCGGCTTAAACAAATCGCTGAATTTGCTGATGCCGCTTTCGTTCAAACGGCGCAAAATCGCCGTCATCTGCGCGCGCACGGAAATGGTTTCCCGCACCACTTCATGACTGCGCGTATGCTTGGCACGCGACAAAATACCCAACCAAGCCTGCGTCAAATCGGCAACGCACACTTCCGGCAACTTCGCTTCAACCGCAATTTCCAGCGGCAAATACGCCCAAGCGAAATCACGTCCGGCGCGCGGCAACGCGTCCAAGCCTTGAGCCGCCAGTTTCATTTGTTCGTAAGCCAACAGACGGCGCACCAACTCGGCACGCGGATCCGCCTCTTCATCCTCAACTTCTTCAGGACGCGGCAACAGCAGGCGCGATTTAATTTCAATCAGCATCGCCGCCATCAGCAGGTATTCCGCCGCCAAATCAAACTGATATGCCTCCATTTGGGCAATATAGTGCAGATACTGTTCGGTAATCTTCACCATCGGAATATCGAGAACGTCGATATTTTGCTTGCGGATAAGGTACAGCAGCAAATCCAACGGCCCTTGGAAGCTGCTCAATACCACCTTCAACGCATCAGGCGGAATAAACAAATCCTGCGGCAAATCGGTAACAGGCTGACCGAACACCCACGCAACGGTATGTTCAGACGGCGTTGCGGCAGTGGAAGAAATAAGGTGTTCTGAAGGCATGGTTAAAGGGTCTTTTTCTTTTTAAGTTTAGTAAGAAGTTTCATCAACAAAAGGCCGTCTGAAACGAAGACGACCCGTTTTTAATATAAAAATCAGCGGTTTTTACGATTGATTTGCAAAGAAACAATGGCGACGGCAAAGGTCTGCGCCAAGGCCATGCCCAACAGCGGCAGGCTGGCGAAAACTGTACCCGTCAGTACCGAGCCGATATCTCGGGACAACACAAAACCATCTCTCGCAAGCATCGCCACCATCAAAGCCGACAACAGCAAACTTTCGCAGCCGACCAAAAACCAAATCATTTTAACTGAACGGCGTTTGCGCCATTTCATGATACCGGCGTGCACAAGGCTGAAGATCACGATAGACAGAAACGGATAAAGAAAAGTGGTGAATGGGCGGTTATAACCGCTTTGCACACACAAATAATCGCCCGGCAGCGTATTGCATTCCATCACATCAAGAAACATCGGATCGACGGCATACATCAATACGCCGAACCATACCGCATAAATCAGACTGGCAATAAAGTAGGCTTTAAAAAATCGGCTCTTAACCATCTTCCCCTACCCCTCACTTCCGCCCCGCGATATGCTCCACCGCAGCCTGCGCACAATACAGCCCAAACGAAGCCGTCACCAGCATACTCGCCCCATAGCCCGCGCAGGACAAACCTTGCGGCGCGGCATCGGTCGAACACGCTTCGCCGGATTGCGGCGGCGTAATATTCTCAGTTGAATAAACGCAAGGCACGCGCATTTTTTCTTTGGTATCGCGGCTGAAGCCGTAGCGTTTGCGCAGGGTGTAGCGCAAGTTGGAAAGCAGCGGATCGTGGGTAACGCGGCTCAAATCGGCGGTTTGGATTAAAGCCGGATTTTTCTGTCCACCCGCGCCGCCGCTGATAATAAACGGTTGTTTATGTTGCACGAAATACGCCGCCATCGCCGCTTTGACACGGATTTGGTCGATGGCATCGATGACGAAGTCAAAAGGCCGTCTGAAAAGTTCGTCCAGATTGTCTTCGGTAACAAAATCTTCGATTTCCGTCACTTCGCATTGCGGATTGATTTGGGCGATGCGTTCGCGCAAAGCGGTAACTTTTGCCTTACCGAAATCATCGGTCAAAGCGTGCAACTGACGGTTGACATTGGACTCGGCAACATTGTCCAAATCAATCAGCGTTAAACGACCGATACCGCTTCTCGCCAACGCCTCCACCGTCCACGAGCCGACACCGCCGACGCCGACCACGCACACATGCGCACGCGAAAAGCGCGCCAGTGCTTCGTCTCCGTAAAGTCTGGCAATGCCGCCAAAGCGGCGCGAAGAAAGAAAAGCGGCATCCTGCATAAGTAACCTTGTGATATATCAATAAATTAATGAAAAACGCGACAGGCGATTCGGACTGACATTATACTTGAAAGCAGATGGGCTGTTGTACCCGCCCGAAAGAGTTTATAATCGTTTCACATTCAGACAAGTTCTGATTTCATATTAAACGAAAGTGCCGCTACTCGGCGCAAAAGGAGAATAAATATGTACAAACATCTGGTTGTAGCCGTTGACGGTAGCGAGACCTCCCTCAATGCATTGAAACACGCCGCCGAACTGGCAAGCCTCAACAAAGCCCAACTGACTTTGGTTCACGTTGCCAACCCTGCCGAATACATGGCTTTGGCTCCTGAATTCCTGCAACACGAAAGCTACGAAGCTGCCGCAGTGGCTCAAGGCAACGAAGTTTTGGATTTCGCAGAAAAAACAGCGCGTGAAAGCGGCGTTGAAAACATCGTGAAACATCTGTTGGTTGCCAACAAAGGCGCGCGCGAAATGGCGCAAGACTTGGTTGACTACGCCGACAACAACGGTGCAGACCTGCTGGTACTCGGTACACACGGCCGCACCGGCCTGATGCACTTGCTGATGGGCAGCTTCGCCGAGACCGTAATGCGTCAAAGCCACCTGCCTCTGCTGATTATCCGCAGCAAAGCTGAAGAAGCATAATCAAGCATTGATTTAAAATAGCGAAAGGCCGTCTGAATATTTTTCAGACGGCCTTTTTTCACATGACAGCTTCAGCTTTTATTTTGCCATTTCTTTGAACACTTCGTGTGCCACAGCAATGGTTTCGTCAATCAGCTCAGGCGTATGCGCGGCGGAAACAAAACCGGCTTCGTAAGCTGACGGGCCGAATGCGACATTGCGGTCGAGCATACCGTGGAAGAAATGTTTGAAACCGTCGATATTGGAACGCGCCATGTCGGCGTAGTTTTGCGGCGTGTGGCTGGCAAAATACAAACCAAACATACCGCCCACGCTGTCCGCCGTAAATTCAACACCATGTGCTTTAGCCGCGTCGGCAATACCGTTGGCGAGGCGTTGGGTCAGGGCAGTCAGGTTTTCATAGAAGCCTTCGCGCTGAATGATTTCCAGCGTTTTCAAACCGGCGGCAACCGCAATCGGATTGCCGGACAATGTACCTGCCTGATACACGCCGCCCAACGGGGAAATACATTCCATAATATCTTTACGGCCGCCGAACGCCGCCAAAGGCATACCGCCGCCGATCACTTTGCCCATGGTGGTCAAATCAGGTTTGATGCCGTGCAAAGATTGCGCGCCGCCCAGCGCCACGCGGAAGCCGGTCATCACTTCGTCGTAAATCAACACGGCGCCGTGTTTTTCAGTCAATTCACGCAAGGCTTTGACAAAGGCTTCAGACGGCCTAACCAGATTCATATTGCCGACAAAAGGCTCCAAAATCACACAGGCAATGTCATTGCCGCTTTGGGCAAAGGCTTCTTCCAGTTGGGCAATATTGTTGTATTCGAGTACCAAAGTATGTTTGGTAAAGTCGGCAGGCACACCGGCGGAAGAAGGATTGCCAAACGTCAGCAGGCCGCTGCCTGCTTTCACCAACAGGCTGTCGGAATGGCCGTGGTAGCAGCCTTCAAACTTGATGATTTTGTCGCGGCCGGTAAAACCGCGTGCCAGACGGATGGCGGTCATCGTTGCTTCCGTGCCGGAGCTGACAAGGCGCAGCTGCTCGACGGACGGCATGATTTTGGCGATTTCTTCGGCAATGACAATTTCGCCTTCAGTTGGCGCACCAAACGACAAACCGCCCAATGCTGCTTCGCGCACGGCTTCAATGACTTCAGGATGGGCGTGGCCGACAATCGCAGGGCCCCAAGAGCCGACATAGTCGGTATAACGCGTGCCGTTTTCGTCCCAAACATACGCGCCTTCTGCCTTTTTGATAAAGCGCGGTACGCCGCCGACGCTGCCGAATGCGCGCACAGGAGAGTTCACGCCGCCAGGAATAATGGCTTTGGCGCGGTTGAACAAGCTTTCATTACGGTTCATGGTCAATTCTTTCGTAAGAGGTCGTCTGAAAATCAAATCGGTGCCATTTTAACACCAAATCCTTTTCAGACGGCCCAAGCTTCAAAATAAGAATCGGGCGCAAAATCAAAATTATTCTTTAAAAACAAACACTCTATCCACATTTTTCCTGCTTGTGCTATAATCCGCGACCTATTGAAACAATAAAAGAAAAGCATCATGTTACGTGGATTCATACTCAGCCTCGCCCTTTTGGCGTCCTCCCTCGTCCATGCACAACGCAGCCTGCCTGACGATATGGACGTGGCCGTTTTAAAGACTGTCGATTTGCCTTATCTGAAAGTCAGCAAAGGCGGTTTTTCTTGGACGCGCCTGCTGACCTTGGGCATTGTGGACGGCAACGCGGCCAAACTGCAAATCACCCGCTTCACCAAAATCCACGATGAAAACGACCGTTTCATCCCCATGGGCCGCTTGCTGAATCAAACCGGTAAAGCCGTTGCGTTCAAATACAACGAAGAAAGCCGCCTCGTCCGCGAAATCTGGATTTTGACCGATGCCGAAGCCGACAGGTTCATCGAACACGCCAAAAAGCAGAAAAAGGCGGAAGAATAACTTTCAGACGGCCCTGGTATTCAAAGGCCGTCTGAACCCTTTTACAACAAGCAAGTCAATCAAAACAAACCATGAAAAAAGTATTTATCCGCACCTTCGGGTGCCAAATGAACGAGTACGACAGCGAAAAAATGCTGTCCGTCCTCGCCGAAGAACACGGCGGCATCGAGCAGGTTACCCAACCTGACGACGCCGACATCATCTTGTTCAACACCTGCTCCGTGCGTGAAAAAGCGCAAGAGAAAGTCTTCTCCGACTTGGGACGCGTACGCCCGCTCAAAGAAAAAAATCCCGACCTCATCATCGGCGTTGCCGGCTGCGTTGCCTCTCAAGAAGGCGAAAACATCGTCAAACGCGCTCCGTATGTGGACGTAGTTTTCGGCCCGCAAACGCTGCACCGCCTGCCCAAACTCATCGTCGACAAAGAAACCACCGGTCTCTCGCAAATCGATATTTCCTTCCCCGAAATCGAGAAATTCGACCACCTGCCGCCTGCACGCGTAGAAGGCGGTTCGGCGTTCATTTCCATCATGGAAGGCTGTTCCAAATACTGCTCTTACTGCGTCGTCCCTTACACCCGCGGCGAAGAATTCTCCCGCCCGCTCAATGATGTATTGACCGAGATTGCCGGTTTGGCGCAACAAGGCGTTAAAGAAATCAACCTCTTAGGCCAAAACGTCAATGCCTATCGCGGCGAAATGGAAAACGGCGAAATCTGCGACTTTGCCACTTTGTTGCGCATTGTCCACGAAATCCCCGGCATCGAACGCCTGCGCTTTACCACCAGCCATCCGCGCGAATTTACCGACGCAATTATCGAGTGCTACCGCGACCTGCCGAAGCTGGTTTCCCACCTGCACCTGCCGATTCAAAGCGGTTCCGACCGCGTATTGAGCGCGATGAAACGCGGCTACACCGCCTTGGAATACAAATCCATCATCCGTAAACTGCGCGCCATCCGTCCTGATTTGTGCCTCAGCTCCGACTTTATCGTCGGCTTCCCGGGCGAGACCGAGCGCGAGTTCGAGCAAACCTTGAAACTGGTCAAAGACATCGCCTTCGACTTGAGCTTCGTCTTTATTTACAGTCCGCGCCCTGGCACGCCTGCCGCCAACCTGCACGACGACACGCCGCATGAAGAAAAAGTGCGCCGCCTCGAAGCTTTGAACGAAGTTATCGAGGCCGAAACCGCACGCATCAACCAAACCATGGTCGGCACGGTTCAACGCTGCTTGGTTGAAGGTATCTCCAAAAAAGACCCCGACCAACTGCAAGCCCGTACCGCCAACAACCGCGTGGTCAACTTTACCGGCACACCCGATATGATCAACCAAATGATCGATTTGGAAATCACCGAAGCCTACACTTTCTCCCTGAAAGGCAAACCGGTATAAGCACACACAAACAAAGGCCGTCTGAAACTGTTCAGACGGCCTTTATCTTGGTTCGGCCCGGCATTATCTGATTCATGTATTTTTATTACCCGAACAAAAGGCTTTTCAGTATAATACCGCCCGAAAATTCCCTTATCTGTTGAGAAGTTAAGGCCAAAAACCAAACTTTTTGCAGACCAATCCGACGATGCCGTCCCGCAAGTGGCTTTTCCAAAAGGAATATTTTTAAATGAGTTCTTCAAATCAAAGCGTTTTGGAACGATTGTTCAACCTGAGTGCCAATCAGACCAACGTCCGCACTGAAATCATGGCCGGTTTGACCACCTTCCTCGCTATGTGCTACATCATCATCGTCAATCCCCTGATTTTGGGCGAAACCGGCATGGATATGGGCGCAGTATTTGTGGCCACCTGTATCGCCTCCGCCATCGGCTGTTTCGTGATGGGCTTTGTCGGCAACTACCCGATTGCCCTCGCTCCGGGCATGGGTTTGAACGCCTACTTTACCTTTGCCGTCGTCAAAGGCATGGGCGTAGACTGGCGTGTGGCTTTGGGTGCCGTTTTCATCTCCGGCATTATTTTCATCCTGTTCAGCTTCTTTAAAGTGCGTGAAATGCTGGTCAACGCTCTGCCTATGGGCTTGAAAATGTCGATTGCCGCAGGTATCGGCCTCTTCTTGGCATTGATTGCACTCAAAGGCGCAGGCGTGATTGTGGCTAATCCTGCCACATTGGTCGGTTTGGGCGACATCCACCAACCTACCGCCCTGCTGGCGATGGCTGGCTTTGTCATGGTGGTTGCACTTGGCCACTTCCGCGTTAAAGGCTCCATCATCATTACCATTCTGACGCTGACCGCCATCTCCACCATCTTGGGCTTGAGCGAGTTCAAAGGCGTGGTCGGCGAAGTTCCGAGCATTACGCCAACCTTCATGCAGATGGACTTTAAAGGCTTGTTCACCGTCAGCATGGTCAGCGTGATTTTTGTATTCTTCCTGGTTGACCTGTTTGACTCTACCGGCACATTGGTCGGCGTTTCCCACCGCGCAGGCCTGTTGCAAGACGGCAAACTGCCGCGTTTGAAACGCGCCCTGCTTGCCGACTCTACCGCCATTATCGCAGGCGCCGCCTTGGGTACTTCTTCCACTACCCCTTACGTTGAAAGCGCGGCAGGCGTTTCTGCCGGCGGCCGTACCGGCCTGACTGCCGTTACCGTCGGCGTACTGATGCTGGCCTGTCTGATTTTCTCCCCACTGGTTCAAAGCATCCCTGCATTCGCTACCGCACCCGCCCTGCTCTATGTTGGCGCGCAAATGTTGCGCAGCGCGCGTGAAATCGATTGGGACGACATGACCGAAGCCGCACCGGCATTCCTGACCATCGTCTTCATGCCGTTTACCTACTCGATTGCCGACGGTATCGCGTTTGGCTTTATCAGCTACGCACTCATCAAACTCTTGTGCAACCGCACCCAAGACGTACCGCCTATGGTATGGATTGTCGCCGTATTGTGGGCACTGAAATTCTGGTTCTTGGGTTAAACCACTCAAAAGAACAGGCCGTCTGAAAACTTTTCAGACGGCCTGTTTTATTTTACCCAGCGTTTAAAGCTGTCGGTAAAAGATTATTTTTTCACTTTTTTAGCAGCTGGTTTAGCGGCAGCTTTCGCGCCTTTGTCCAATGCGCAGAAGCGGGTAACGATTTGATCAACCACTTCTTGTTTACCGTTTACTTCGGTAGTACCGCGGATAGTCAGCATGTTGCCGTCAACTTTGTCTACGTTGGCTGCAGTAGCTGCTTCAGCAACCCAAGCGACATTGCCGCCCCAGAATGCGTTTACATCTTTGCTGCTGTCAGTGATACGGAACAGGTTTTCAGTTACTTGGCCTTTGTATTTTACTTGTGCAGCAACAACTTCGTTGCCTTTGAAGCCGTACATTACGCTCAGAGGCTCTTTGCCGTCTTTACCGCATTTGTAGTGAACTTCTTTAGTACCGTCGATAGAGTCTACTTTCAAAGTATTAGGTACTGGAGCTTGAGCTTGTTTAGCCTGAGCTTGAGTTTGTTGTTGCGCAGTAGGCGCAGCTTTAGCTTCAGGTTTGGCTTTAGAACCGCTGCTACATGCAGTCAGGGCAACAGCCGCCAAAACGGCAGGAACGATTAATTTAACATTCATATTCATAATTGACTCCCAAATGGTTTCAATAAAAAACCGGCAAACGCCGGCTGACATTTACACATTAACAGAGATATTCCGTCTTGTCTTTATCTCAGACGGCATTTTTTAATAAAAGTTCAAATAAATATTTTTATTTTCTAAAATCAAGAAATTATAAATATGAAATCATGTAAATTCAGGTTTAGGAACTCTTAAGATGAATACTGTTGTCAATAAATTGGGTTTTGGCAATGGTAAAATGAGATTGAAAAGCGCATATAGACGACAAAAAGTCTGGGCAATTTATTTTACACACTTCTGTCTCTTGAATTGCTAAGCGTTTCAGACGGCCTTAGAACACAAACAGTAAATGTAATAAAAAAACGCAATCTGAAACAGATTGCGTTTTTTTGAAAACTGGCACGCCCACGGGGAATCGAACCCCGGTTACCGCCGTGAAAGGGCGATGTCCTAACCGCTAGACGATGGGCGCGGATAAATCTTGTGGCGCACCCGGAGCGATTCGAACGCCCGACCCTCTGGTTCGTAGCCAGATACTCTATCCAACTGAGCTACGGGTGCATCCTCATCACTTCGCTAGTGCGTTGTGAATCAAGAAGACCGAATAATATAGGCTTTACTGAAACCTGTCTACTCTTTTCGCAGATATTTTTTATATTTTTAATTAGATGATTGAAATTAAACAATATAAAATTAACGTAAAATCCCTACTCCTGACAAATCCTGCGCCATTTTGGCGGCGGAGTTATCGGTCATACCGCCGACAAAATCCAAAATCTTCATATAGGCCTGATACAGACTGTCTTCAGGAAGAATCGGATTGTGCTTTTTCAATAATTCCAACGCCAAAGACTGACGCGTTGCCAACTGTTTTTCAGCAATCAGGGCATAAGCGGCAGGAACAAGTAAATCCAAGATGGAGCCTAAACATGGGAACGTGGCAATCTCGGTCAAGAGTTTGGTGTGATGGCGGAAAATCCGTGTTTGCGCCAATTCTTTCGCTTTTGCCAAAGTGTTTTGCACTTGCGGGCTGCACAGAGCAAGCAAGTCTTTGCCTTTGAATGTTCCATCCAGTAAATCGGACTGATGCAGCATAAAGGTTTGCGCAACATCATCAATCGCCTTGCCAATCGCAATGCCGCGCAACATGGCGCAACGCTGACGGCTGGAGCTGGCGTGCCATGCGCTTTCAGCAAAGGTCAGCTCGGACAAGATACTCTCCACTTCCGTATCCGTGAGCAAATCCAATTCGACGGCATCTTCCAAGTCCAGCAAGGCGTAACAAATATCATCGGCAGCCTCCATCAAATAAGACAAAGGATGGCGCGCCCAGCTGTCTTCTCCTGCAGAAACCAGTCCCAATTCGTCGGCAACTTGGCGGATAAATGGCAACTCTGTTTGATAAATATTGAATTTCTTTCTGCCGTTCGGATGTTGCGTTGTCCACGGATACTTCAGCAATGCGCCGATGGCTGCCGCAGTCAGGCGCATTCCGCCCGCCTCCGGATACATTTCAAGGCTGGCAACGATACGCAGGCTATGCGCATTGCCTTCATAGGTTTGAATATCGTTGCGTTCCGCTTCGTTTAATGTGTTCAGATAAATTTGATGTTCAGGCCGTCTGAACCAATCGCGCAAAGCATCTTCGCCGGTATGGCCAAACGGCGGATTGCCCAAATCATGCGCCAAACAGGCAACCTGCACCACGGCACCAATATCGCTGGGCGTATTGCCCTGCGGCAGAAAACCGCCGTTGTGCAACATCACGCCCACGCGGTTGCCTAAGCTCCTGCCCACGCTGGCAACTTCAACGCTGTGCGTCAGGCGGTTGTGCGTCAAGTCATGTTGCGCCAGCGGATGCACCTGAGTTTTACGGCCAAGGCGGCGAAAGGCTCCGGAAAAAACAACCCGGTCGTAGTCGATATGGAAATCCGTACGCAAAGCATCGGCACCTTCCTGAGTCGAAGGGGTAACAGTCGGCACGATTTCGCCGTTTTTGGTACGGAAGCGTTGGGTGGACAATAAGTTTTGCCAATTCATTCGGATGGTCATAAAGGTTCCTTAAGCAAAGTAAAGGCCGTCTGAAACATATTCAGACGGCCTTATGTTTATTTACCGCGCATCAATTCAAAGAAATCGTCATTGTTTTTGGAGTCTTTGAGTTTGCCCACCAAAAACTCGGTCGCTTCGATTTCGTCCATCGGATGGAGGAATTTACGCAAGAGCCACATGCGCTGCAACTGATCGTTCGGCACCAGCAATTCTTCGCGGCGCGTACCGGATTTATTGATGCTGATGGCCGGGAACAGGCGTTTTTCTGCCATTCGGCGGTCAAGGTGCAATTCCATATTGCCCGTGCCTTTGAACTCTTCGTAAATCACGTCGTCCATGCGGCTGCCGGTTTCGACAAGCGCTGTCGCAATAATGGTAAGCGAACCGCCCTCTTCCACATTACGCGCTGCACCGAAGAAGCGTTTCGGACGGTGCAAAGCGTTGGCATCGACACCGCCGGTCAGAATTTTGCCCGAAGTCGGCACGACGGTATTGTAGGCGCGCGCCAAACGGGTAATCGAATCCAGCAGGATTACCACGTCTTTTTTGTGTTCGACCATGCGTTTGGCTTTTTCAATCACCATCTCGGCCACTTGTACATGGCGTTGCGCAGGCTCATCAAACGTAGAGGAAACCACTTCGCCGCGTACAGAACGGCTCATTTCGGTCACTTCTTCCGGACGCTCGTCAATCAACAGGACAATCAGCTCGACATCGGGATAATTGGCGGTAATGGCGTGGGCAATGTTTTGCAACATCACGGTTTTACCGGTTTTAGGCGGCGCAACCAACAATGCACGTTGGCCTTTACCGATTGGGGAAACCAAGTCGATGGCGCGGCCGGTCAGATTCTCTTCGGCTTTGATGTCGCGCTCGAGCTTGAATTGTTCGGTTGGGAATAAAGGTGTGAGGTTTTCGAAGAGGATTTTGTGTTTGCAGACTTCGGGCTGATCACCGTTGATGGTATCGAGGCGGACAAGCGCGAAATACCGCTCGTTGTCTTTAGGTACGCGCACGCTGCCTTCGATGGTATCGCCGGTGTGCAGATTGAAGCGGCGGATTTGCGTGGGCGAAACATAAATATCGTCAGGACCGGCAAGATAAGAAGTATCTGCGCTGCGCAGGAAACCGAAGCCGTCGGGCAGGATTTCGAGCGTACCGGAACAGGTAAAGCTGACATTCTGCTTCATCATCTGACGGACGATGGCAAAAACGAGGTCTTGTTTGCGGAAACGGTTGGCGTTTTCAATGCCATGTTCTTCTGCCATTTCCAAGAGTTTGGAAATGTGGAGGGTTTGGAGTTCTGAAACGTGCATAGTATTGATATATTTTGGATGGTATCAGAGAGATGGCACACAGGCCGTCTGAAAGTATGAAATCGTGCCGCAGGATACGGTAGATTTTTGAGAAAGTTGAATTTTAGGCAGTTGGAAGCGGGGTGTCAAATTTTTAAATCGAACACTAAAGCAGTGACTTGGTCTTATCCTGCAATAAGATTACGGCTGGAAGTAACGTGGCAACCGCAATCTTATCATCAAAAATCCGAGTATTTACCCAACTTCAGACGGCCCTCTGCCCGTACCGCATCAGCGTCATGCCGCCGACCGCCGCCGCGCAGCCTGCAACCAGAGAAATATGCAGCGGTTCGCCCAAAAACCACGCCGAAGACAGCACACCGAAAATCGGCACGAGCGTAATATACGCCGCCGCGCTGCCTGCACCCAAAGTCTTCACGCCTTCAAAATACCACGCATAGGCCAATACCGTCGCGCCGATGACCAGCCACGCTAAGGCTGTCCAGCCTCGCCCATCCATTGCCGCTATCGCCTCAAACGGCATTCCGTCCGTCCACAACGCCACCACCGACAACATCAACGCACCGATGAACGATGTTGCCGTCGTTACCGTCAGCGCATCTATCCCGCGCAAAACCGCGCGCCCGATTAAAGTATAGGCCGCCCAACAGACCACGCAGCCGAAAATCAACCACTCTCCTGCCTTGATGCCGCCGGATAATACCGTCAACGGCTGCCCTTGCGTTACCACCATAATGGCACCGCCGACCGCCAGCAGCATGCCCGCCAAAATCTTCGCATTTAAACGCTCGCCGAAAAACCAAGTCGCCAACAGCAGCGTCAGCACGGGATTTATCGCCACGACCACCGCCGCCTTGCCTGCCGGCATAGTCTGCAAACCCAGCATAAAAAACACCGCATAGCCGCACACGCCGACGGAAGCAGCCGCCGTCAAACCCAGCCATTGCCGCACCGACAAAGCCGCCAAAGTCGCGAACCTGCTGCGCGCAAACAACCAGCCCAACAACAAAACCGAAGCCAGTACAAACCGAACCGCCCCGCCCGTCAGCGGTGGCAACGACTGCCCGAGCATACGCCCCATCGGCCAGGATGCGCCCCACAACACCGCCATTCCCAGCAGTTTCAAATGTACAGAATAACGTTCCATCTCATCCCTTTATCGACAAAGGCCGTCTGAAAACCAGATTTCACGTTTTCAGACGGCCTTCAATACCTCTATTCTGCCGCCTTTGATTTGGGCCGGACAACTTTTTTACCCCAGCACAATTCAGGCAAATCAACAGTGCTTGCTACTGTAACGATATCCGGTTTACCCCTATCCCATTCCAGCGTAACACCGTCATCATCAATCGCACAGCCTGGCAAGTTTTTCTGTGCTAATGTCAGCTCAATGTTTTTTAACTGTTTATTTGAATCAAGAATGACGTTTCCCCAATAAGGCTGATCATTGGAAGCAATATTTACCTGCCAATAACCGTCACGTTCAGTGCGCATCACTCGCATAAAATACAATTTCCCATCCACAAACCACTCAGGCAGGGACACTTCGGCTGATTCGTTTAACATGCAACTTGATAGGAAATAATCAGCAGGACTGGACGGCACCTTGCCACCTTTAGTCAATGCTTGCCACTCTATCTCTCCGTCACGCCGGCAGGACCACCCTTCCACATCAACCGTCCTGACTTCCTCGATAGCATTTATCGTCAGTGTTGCTTGATAACCATCTTCAGTCTGGTACGCAGAACGATTCATTCCATTAACTTCGATACCTTTCCATTCAACAGGGTGAGAAAATGTAACTTCGCTAAAAGTAGAAAAATCAGGCTTTTCCGATACTCCATCCTGAGGAGCTACGGTCAGCTTAGAGCCTGCCGGGATTCGTATACCATCAATCACCAACTCCTCTTTAGCCGTTTGATAACTTGAATCATTATATCTTTGAGTTTGCCATGCCTTAACCATATACATGCCAAACAATGACACCAAGATCAAATTGAAAATGATGGCTGAATTCCTAATCAGCGGATTTTTGGATTTAACAATTGCCACAATACTGGCAATCCAAACTATGGCGGCCATAACCAATAAAGCCATGACAATAAGAATTAAACTATCCAAAACACGTATTTCCTTTTCTTTGTATTCAGAAAATAGGCCGTCTGAAAACCGGATTTCACGTTTTCAGACGGCCTTCAATTTAACGACTGCAAACAGATTACTTAGGCTGCCAAGAATCTTTCAGCGTTACCGTGCGGTTAAACACCGGCATGTCTTTGCTGTGGTCTTTGCGGTCGGTCACGAAATAGCCGATACGCTCGAACTGCCAACGGCTCTCCGCCGGCAAATCTTTTGCGACAGGCTCGGCGTAGGCGGTGATTTCCTTGATGGATTCTGGATTGAGGAAATCGGTAAACGGCAGGTAGTTGCCGTCTTCGCCGCGCACGGCATCGGGACGCTCGACGGTAAAGAGGCGGTCATAGAGGCGGACTTTGATTTCGGCGGCATGTTCGGCAGACACCCAATGAATCACGCCTTTGACTTTTCGGCCTTCGGGATTTTTGCCCAAGGTATCATGGTCGATGCTGCACTTGAGCTCAACCACATTGCCTGCTTCGTCTTTTACTACTTCGTCGCACTTGATGACATAGCCGTGGCGCAAACGCACTTCGCCGCCGAGAATTAGGCGTTTGAAGCCTTTGGGCGGATTTTCGGCAAAGTCGTCGGCTTCGATGTAGATGGTTTTTGAAATAGGTACTTCGCGATCGCCCATTTCTTCGTGGTTCGGATGGAACGCTGCGCGGCGGCTTTGGGTTTTGCCGGCTTCAAAGTTGGTCAGGGTGACTTTGAGCGGATTCAAAACCGCCATCAGGCGCGGGGCGGAGTTTTCCAGCTCTTCACGAATCGCGCCTTCCAACACGCTCATATCGACGATGTTTTCAGATTTGGAAATACCGGCGCGTTTGGCAAACAGGCGCAGGCCTTCGGGCGTGTAGCCGCGGCGGCGCATACCGGAAATGGTCGGCATACGCGGATCATCCCAGCCGGCAACGTGGCCGTCTGAAACCAGTTGGTTCAGCTTGCGTTTGGACGTGATGGAATATAAAAGCTCCAAACGGGAAAACTCGTATTGGCGCGGACGCGTGGCGTGCGGCGCAGGAATGTTATCCAACACCCAGTCGTACAGCGGACGGTGTGCTTCAAATTCGAGCGTACACAGGGAATGCGTGATGCCTTCGATGGCATCGGAAATGCAATGCGTATAGTCGTACATCGGATAGATGCACCATTTGTCGCCGGTGTTGTGGTGATGGGCGCGGCGGATGCGGTAGATGACGGGGTCGCGCATATTGATATTGCCTGAAGCCATGTCGATTTTCAGGCGCAAGGTTTTGCTGCCGTCTGGAAACTCGCCGTTTTTCATGCGTGTGAACAAGTCGAGGTTTTCTTCGATGCTGCGGTCGCGGTAAGGGCTGTTTTTGCCTGCTTCGGTCAGCGTACCACGGTATTCGCGCATTTCTTCGGGCGTCAAATCATCGACATACGCTTTGCCGTCTTTGATTAAACCGACGGCGTAGTCGTAAAGCTGGTCGAAATAGTTGGAAGCAAAACGCGGCTCGCCCGCCCAATGGAAACCGAGCCATTCAACGTCTTCTTTGATGGCGTTGACATATTCGTCGTTTTCTTTTTCAGGGTTGGTATCGTCAAAACGCAGGTTGCACAAACCATCATAAATATAAGCCAAACCGAAGTTCAAGCAGATGGATTTGGCGTGGCCGATGTGCAAATAACCGTTCGGCTCGGGCGGGAAACGGGTTTGGATGGCTGTATGTTTACCGCTTTTGAGGTCTTCTTCGATAATGGTGCGGATAAAGTGGTTGTCCGCGAATTGGTCTTTATTCAACATAATATTTCTTTGATAGGAAAATGATTTTCTGTTTTCAGACGGCCTGAGCATTCAATCAGGCCGTCTGAAAGGAATGGAATGATGGCTCAATTGTACCCGACTTGGCTACTTTGATACAGGGTCGGCAACCTGCCACGCCACGCCGCGCTCGTTTAGGGTTTTCTGCATGGCGGCGGATGGTGTGCGGTCGGTAAACAGCTTATCGAATGCGCCGATATCGCCCAGTCTGACCAAGGCATTGCTATTGAATTTGCTGTGGTCAACGCCGAGATAGCGCACGCGGGCATTGTTCACCATCGCCTGCATGACACTGACTTCCTTGTAATCGTCATCCAAAAGCGAGCCGTCGTTTTCTATGCCGTGGGTACTCATGATGGCATAGTCGACTTTGAATTGGTTGATGAAATCGACGGTCGCTACGCCGGTAATACCGCCGTCCAAGGGGCGGACCACACCGGAAGCGATGATGACCGTGTAGTCGGTACGCGCTGCAGTGATGGAGGCGGCGTAGATGTTGTTGGTGATAATCCGCAGGTTTTTACGCTGTCTAACCAACTCGGCGGCGACGGCTTCCATGGTGGTGCCGATGCTGATAAACAGCGAGGCATTGTCGGGAATAGTGGAAGCAATCAGCCGGGCAATGGCGTTTTTTTCCTGCTGCTGATGGTTGCGCCGTTCCTGCCCTGCCGTTACGACTGAAACGTCGCCCAAAGATGCGCCGCCGTGATAGCGTTCGAGCTGTCCGGTTTCGCTTAACTCCTGCACATCGCGGCGTATGGTTTGCGGCGTAACATCCAAATTTGCCGCCAACTCTTCCACCGTCATAAAATTATGTTCGCGGACAAGGCTGAGGATATGTTCGTGTCTTTGGATTTTGGGTTTCATGGCGTTTCGTTTTGTAGGGATAAACCAATGGCCGTCTGAATATTTCAGACGGCCTTTTTATTGTCAAACCGATTACATCTCGAGTTTCTGTTCCAAGCGTTCCATACACGCGCCCAAGTGACGGCGCATGACTTTGGTCACACGGTTGCGCTTGCCTGCCAGCAACAAATCGAGGATTTCTCGGTGTTCATGGTGCGAATTGGAATCGATGTTGCGCTTTTCTTTGCGAAGCGGATCGGAAACGGCCACAATCAATGAAGAACGTGCACACAAGGTATTCATGATTTCAAACAGGACATCGTTGTCCAGCAGCCGCGCCAATTCGACATGGAAGGCATTGGACAGGCGGTTCCAACCCACGCGGTCGCCGCTTTCGGAGGCTGCGCCCTCTTGCTCAATCATGGCATAAAGCGGTTGCAGACGCGTTTCCAAATCAGGCATATCGATGAGGACGCTCAAAATCATGCTTTCCATTTCGATACGCGTGTTGAACACGTCTTTCATTTCTTTCAAGTCCGGCACATGGACAAATGCGCCGCGGTTGGGCTGCAAATCGACGATTTTATCGTGCGCCAAAAGCGACAATGCGCCACGCACGGTATTGCGCGAGCAAACCATTTGTCGGCAAAGCTCGGACTCGGTCAGTTTTTTGCCCGGCAGCAGCAGATGGTCGGTAATGCCGTCCAAAATCAATGCGTACACGCGGAAGAGTTCGGAATCGTGACGCTCTTCCAAAATAAGCGATGAAGTTGCAGGCGCAACGTTGGTATTATTTTCGTAATCCATAATGTTTCCCCAGTATCCGTATTAAGGCGCAAGCCGTTTACAAACCTGCATCTTTCGGGGGTGTTTAAAATATAATTAAAAATTGTTGACAATGTTAAACGAAACTTGCACAATGAGATCAACAAGCCAAGTTATAAAGGCTGATAGAGAGAGAGAAAAAGGAATAAAAAGCAAGCAGATATATTCATGTTAATGCGTGAATATATCTGCTTTTTTTGTGGGTAGCCGGTTCACGCTCCGACACTCCCACCCTGAAACCGCCCTATTCTGTTTCGACGATCTCGAAGCTGTGGCTCATTTTTGCCGCTTTACCCAGCATAATCGATGCGGAGCAATATTTTTCGGCAGACATCTGTACGGCGCGTTCAATCGCGCTTTCTTGCAAATCCCGACCATACACTTTGAAATGGATATGGATTTCGGTAAACACGCGCGGCGCGGTGTCGGCGCGTTTGGCAGTCACTTCGGCACGGCAGTCAGTGATTTTTTGGCGTTGTTTCTCGGCAATCATCACCACATCGATGCTGGAACAGCCTGCCACACCCAACAACAGCATTTCCATCGGGCTGGGGCCGCGCTTGACTTCGCCTTCAGCCGCCGCGCCTTCCATCACAACACTGTGTCCGTTTGCCGTTGTACCGACGAAGCACATTCCGTCTATCCATTTTGAGGTAACTTGCATGGTGTCTTTTTTATCCGTAAAAGCATTAATCTGATATTGTAAACAATTTCAAGTGATAAACCTAGTCAGGCCGTCTGAAAAATACAATCAATTACAATCGGTCTGAACGCATTATTCGTCCCGATACGCCCAATGGTTGACCGGCCCGTGCCCTGCCCCGATGCCCAAAGGATGGGAAATGGCGGCGGCAATATAGTTTTTTGCCGTTTGAACTGCCTCGGGAACGCTAAACCCTTTTGCCAGCTCGGCAGTGATACAGGCAGAAAACGTGCAGCCTGTGCCATGGGTATGCGGCGTTGGGAAGCGTTTGCTGTTTAGCTCAATGGTTTCGTATGGCGTAAACAGCCAGTCGATGCAATATTCGCTTTGGCTATCGGCAAGATGGCCGCCTTTAATCACCACATTTTTCACACCCCAATCCTGAAGAATTTTGGCGGCACGTTCCGCATCTTGGCGGTTTTCAATATTGATACCCGTCAAAGCCTGCGCTTCGGGCAGATTGGGGGTCAATACGTCCGTATGCGGCAACAGCAGGCGTTTCATGGCTTCGACGGCTGAATTTTCCAACAACGGCGCTCCGCCTTTGGCAATCATGACCGGATCCAACACGCGTTTGCCGAAATCGCATTCGGCGGTTTGTTCCGCCACGCATTCGATGATTTCCGCCGTACCCAGCATGCCGATTTTATAGGCGCGGATTTGGAAATCTTCCTGAATCGCGGCAATTTGTGCGGCAATCATGTCGGTCGGTATCGGATGCACTGCCGATACGCCCAAAGTATTTTGTGCGGTAACCGCGGTCAGTACGCTGGTACCGAACACGCCGCGCATCTGAAATGTCTTCAAATCCGCCTGTATACCCGCGCCGCCGCCGGAATCTGAGCCGGCAATCGTCAGCGTTTGAATAAAAAGTTCGTCCATCATATCCTCCTGTTTTCAGACGGCCTTTTGCTTATCGTTATGGGAAGCTGTTTTGGTTTTCTCCGCAAACAAAGGCATGCGCCGTTTATCTTTCCGAAAGTCTTATTTGTTGTTTTACCCAAAACAAACGTACGTTCTCGGGCGGAATATCTTAACAAACAAAAGGCCATCTGAAAACTATTTTCATTTTCAGACGGCCTGTTCAATTTTAAACCTATTCAGGCTTATTCTTCGTATGCGTCAATCGGCAAGCAGGAGCAAACCAGATTGCGGTCGCCATACACTTCATCTACCCGTTTAACGCTCGGCCAGAATTTGTGTTCGCGGACGAACGGCAATGGGAAGACGGCTTCTTCGCGGGAGTACGGATGCGCCCATTCGCCGGTTACGTCGGATGCGGTATGCGGAGCGTTCACCAGCGGATTATCCTCTTTCGGCCATTCGCCGCGCTCGACTTTCAGCACTTCCTGTTTAATTTGTTTCAGGGCGGCGATGAAGCGGTCGAGTTCGGCTTTGCTTTCGCTCTCAGTCGGTTCGATCATCAGCGTGCCGGCAACAGGGAAGGAAACCGTCGGCGCGTGGAAGCCGTAGTCCATCAGGCGTTTGGCGATGTCGGTTTCAGTGATGCCGCTTTCGGCTTTGAGTGGACGCAAATCAACGATACATTCGTGCGCGACGCGGCCGTTTTTGCCTGTATACAGAATCGGATAGTCTTCGCTCAGACGTTTGGCAACGTAGTTGGCATTGAGCAATGCCCAGCGTGTTGCCTGTTCCATGCCTTGTTTGCCCATCATGGTCAGGTACATCCAAGTAATCGGCAGGATGGACGCAGAACCGAAGGCCGCAGCAGCAACGGCGGTTTGGTCGGCACTGGCGCTGTGGGTGTCGGTCAAAGCGTGTCCCGGTGCAAACGGGGCAAGGTGGGCTTTCAAACCGATAGGGCCGACGCCCGGACCGCCGCCGCCGTGAGGGATACAGAAGGTTTTGTGCAGGTTCATGTGCAACACGTCCGCGCCGACTTCGGCAGGCTGCATGATGCCGATTTGGGCGTTGAGGTTGGCGCCGTCCATGTAAACCTGTCCGCCGTTTTCATGGATGATGCGACAGATGTCGCGGATGCCTTCTTCGTACACGCCGTGGGTGGACGGGTAAGTAATCATGATAGCGGACAAAGCGTCGCGGTATTGTTCGGCTTTGGCTTTCAAATCGTCGATGTTGACGTTGCCGTGTTCGTCGGTATCGACAACGACGACTTTCAAACCCAGCATAGCGGCAGTCGCAGGGTTGGTGCCGTGGGCGGATTTAGGAATCAGACAGATGTTGCGGTGTCCCTCGCCGTTGGCTTCTTGATAGCGGCGGATGGAGAGCATGCCGCTGTATTCGCCCTGCGCGCCGGAGTTGGGCTGGAAGGAAATCGCGTCAAAGCCGGTGATGGCTTTCAGGCTGTTTTCCATGTCGGTCAAAAGCGCGCGGTAGCCTGCGGCTTGGTCTTTGGGGGTGTAGGGGTGGATATCGGTGAACTCTGCCCAAGTAATCGGCAACATTTCTGCAGTCGCATTGAGTTTCATGGTACAGCTGCCCAATGAAATCATGCTGCGGTTCATCGCCAAATCGCGGTCTTCGAGTTTCTTCAGATAGCGCAGCATTTCGTGTTCGGTGTGGTAACGGTTGAACACGGGATGTTGCAGAATGTCGTCCTGACGCAGCAATTCGGCGTTCAGACGGCCTTTGACATCATCGGCAAATGTGAACGTATCCTTGCCGGTAAACGCGCGGTACAAATCAACCAAATCTTCGTATGCCGATGTTTCATGGAATGCAGCCGCAACTTGAGTATCGTTGACGCGGCGCAGGTTGTAACCCGACTCCAAAGCAGCGGCAAACACTTGGTCTGCTTTCTCTTTGCTGCCGAAATCAACGGTAACGGTATCGAAGAAGACTTTGTGAACCATATTCAGGCCGTCTGAAACCAGCGCATCGGCAAAGACAGAAGCCAACGCATGGATACGGTTGGCAATGCGTTTCACGCCTTCAGGACCGTGATAAACGGCATACATACCGGCCAAGTTCGCCAGCAATGCCTGTGCGGTACAAATATTGGACGTGGCTTTTTCGCGGCGGATGTGTTGTTCGCGGGTGGACAACGCCATGCGCAGCGCGGGTTTGCCCGATGCGTCTTTGGATACGCCGATGATGCGGCCCGGAGCGGAGCGTTTGAACTCGTCTTTAAATGCGAAATAAGCGGCGTGCGGCCCGCCGAAGCCCATCGGCACGCCGAAGCGTTGGGTGTTGCCCAACGCAATATCTGCACCCAATTCAGCCGGAGACTTCAGCAAAACCAAACTCATGATGTCGGCGGCAACGGCCACGATTGTGCCTTTGGCTTTCAGACGGCCGATAACGTTCTGCAAGTCTTGCACGTCGCCGTCTTTACCGACGTATTGGAACAGCGCGCCGAAGTATTCGCCGTCATCAGCTTGGGCAAAATCTCCGACCACCAATTCAAAGCCGAAATATTTGGCGCGGGTTTTCATCACGTCCAAAGTTTGCGGATACACGCGCGCATCCACAAAGAAACGCTCGGATTTCACTTTGCCCACGCGGTGCGCCATCGCCATCGCTTCGGCGGCGGCAGTTGCCTCATCCAGCAAAGACGCGCCTGCCACAGGGAAACCGGTCAAATCGATACACACTTGTTGGAAGTTCAACAAAGCTTCCAAACGACCCTGGGCAATTTCCGCCTGATACGGGGTGTAGGCGGTGTACCAACCCGGATTTTCCAATACGTTGCGCAAAATCACGTTCGGCACGCGGGTCGGGTAATAGCCCAAACCGATATAGGATTTGTTGATCACGTTTTTCGACGCGATGCCTTTCAATTTCGCCAACGCGTCCGCCTCGGTCAAAGCTTCGGGCAAATCGAGTTCGGACGGCATACGGATGCTTTGCGGCACAGTATTGCCGACAAAATCGTCCATGCTCTTCTCGCCGAGCGCTTCCAAAAGCGCAGCCTCGTCGCCAAAGCTCAAATGGCGCGCGGCAAATTCGTTCGGGTTGAACAATTCAGATAGTTTCATTTCTACTCCTTCGGTGTTATCGATATCAACACTGTTTTTTCTTGCAGATGTTGTTTCAGACGGCCTCCGCCCACTTTGGACGACATGCCAATATTTCCCTATAAACCGGACAGGTTTCCACATGCGCGCCGGGCAGGTAGCCGGTACTCATCAGAAATTCGCCGACGATTTCGCCGCCGACAAATTTGAAATGTTTTTTAAACAGCTTCACCCATTCAGCCTTGTCGAACGGATGGTGTGTATCCAGCCAGTTTTTAAATGAACCGTATTCTTGCTGTATTTGTTTGATTTGTCGCGCGTTATAAATGGCTGCGTTGATTTTCAGGCGGTTGCGGACGATGCCCGCATCGGCAAGCAGTCTCTCAATATCGGCTTCGTCAAATGCGGCGACCGTATCGATGTCAAAACCTTTAAATGCCGTCTGAAATGCCTGCTGCTTCTTCAGCATCAGCGTCCAGCTCAATCCTGCCTGATTGATTTCCAACACCAGCCGCTCAAACAATTCATTGTCATCCTCAATCGGAAAACCGTATTGCGTGTCGTGATAATGTTTGTTGGGGTTGTCCGTATCGTCAGGAAGCGTGGCGACAAATTCGCAGTAATTCATGTTTGTTGAGGGAAAATTGAAACAAAGGCCGTCTGAAAGCATTTTTCAGACGACCTAAGACCTGCAATATCAAACAGGCACAAAACCTGTTTAGATGTTTGCAAAAATCAAGCTACTTCGCCTGCGTATTGTTCGGCAGTCAGCAGACCGTCGTAATCGGCAGGGTTGGCAGGTTTGATTTTGAAGAACCAGCCTGCGCCGTAAGGATCGCTGTTGGCAGTTTCCGGAGCGCTTGGCAGATCTTCGTTGACAGCAACGATTTCGCCTGCAATCGGCGCGTATACGTCAGATGCGGCTTTTACAGACTCAACCACACCGGCTTGCTCTTCGGCAGCCAGGTTTGCACCGACTTCAGGCAGCTCGACAAACACGATGTCGCCCAACAGCTCTTGCGCGTGGTGGGTAATGCCGACGGTGATGGTACCGTCTTCTTCAAGGCGCAGCCATTCGTGACTGGCAACGTATTTCAGTTCTGCTGGGATATTGCTCATGGTTTGATACTCCATTGATAGGGGTTATTTTCAGACGGCATCTGCACAGCTTAGCGTGCGCAGATACCTCGTGCGATTAATTCTTCCAAGCGTCCGTAATGGACGGCAATCATATTGTTTTTATCTTGTTCCAATTTTTGCTTTTGAGCGGAAGGAAGTTTAGGGGATGCAGAATAATCCAAATATGCTTCGTTTATCTTGCGCTTGTTACTTGCCATTACTCCGCTTGCACGGAATACAATGATTCCTTGTTTGGATCTCATATTGTCTGCAACGGCAACCTTCAGGCCTTTGCTGCGGTAATCTGCACAAATGCCTGTAACTGCCGATACTTTATCCACTTCAACTGTTCCCGCATAACGGCTGAACGCATACAGGGTAAATGATTTCGCTTGCGACAATGATTTCAGGTCGGAAGCACGGCTTCTACCCTTATTATCTTGCACGGCAATACTCAAATCATCATTCATGCGGATAATATCAAGGGCATATTCCCTGTCTATCGTCACCTCGCCGGCAATCTTTCCATTGCCGCCAACGGTTTTCATAAATATTGCAGTACGAGATTTTCCTTCTGTATCGAAAAACATCAATCCGCGCTCGCCGGCAGACGAAGCGCAAGCCGATAACATCAATAACAACAATAAATTGCAGAAGGTTACTTTCATAGGAAATAACAATTCCTTAAAACCTGCTTTCAGACGGCCCTTAACAAATAAAGGCCGTCTGAACCGATATTAATCAAACTGTTTTTGACCATTTCGGACAAACGGCAGCTTCAGTACACGTACGTCCACTTCTTTACCGCGCATCAGCACTTTGGCGATATCGCCGTCAAAATCTTTCGGTACGCGAGCGATGGCGATGGATTGTTTCAGGCTTGGAGAGAATACGCCGCTGGTGGTTTCGCCTTGGCCTTTGTCGGTCAACACTTCCATATGCGCGCGCAGGATGCCGCCTTTTTCGAGCAACAGGCCGACTTGTTTGACGGCAACACCTTTTTCTTTCAATGCTAGCAAGGCGGCTTTGCCGACGAAATCGCGGCTTTCGTCTTTCAAATCAACCGTCCAGCCCATGCCTGCTTCGAGCGGGCTGGTGTCGTCGTCCATATCGTTGCCGTAGAGGTTCATGCCGGCTTCCATGCGCAGGGTGTCGCGCGCGCCGAGGCCGCAGGGCTGTACGCCGGCTTGTTGCAGGGCTTTGAAGAATGCGACGGCTTCGGTGCCGGGCAGGATGACTTCGACGCCGTCTTCTCCAGTGTAGCCGGTGCGAGCGACAAACCAGTCGTTGCCCAAGTCTGCACCTTGGAACGGTTTGAGGTTGTGGACGACATCCGCCCATTCGGGTTTGACGGTCAGGAGTTTTTCAATGGCTTTAGGGCCTTGTACGGCAAGCATACCGAGGTCGTAGCGCGGATTGAAGGCGACGCCGAATTCTTGTCCGACTTTGTGGAATTGCGCTGTGTCTTTTTCGCGGGTCGCACCGTTGGACACGATGCGGTATTGGGTTTCGGCTTCGTTGGTGCGGTAAACGATTAAGTCGTCAATCACGCCGCCGTTATCGTTGAGCAAAGCGGAATAAAGGGCTTTGCCGACGAAGGCAAGTTTGGCAACGTCGTTGGCAATCAGTTTGCGGAAAAAGGCTTTGGCGTTCGCTCCGGCGACGTCGGTAACGAGCATGTGTGATACGTCGAACATACCGGCGTCGGTGCGCACGGCTTCGTGTTCGGCGATTTGCGAACCATAATGGATGGGCAGTTCCCAGCCGGCAAAATCGACCAGCTTCGCGCCTGCATCTTGATGGGCTTGATAAAACGGGGTGGTTTTTAGGGCAGTCATTCTCAAGTTTCTCCGGATTTATTGTTCAGATGCCGCCCGCGCACCTGTGCGCGGATGACCCTATCTGTCCTTGAACCTGAGATTTTCGGCCGTATCCGCTGAATGGCAAACCAGTCTGCTCACTGCTTTGCGCGGTTGTCTGAATGGTGGTTCAGACGGCCTTCTCCCCTTCGGTGGACGTTATTCAAACGCCGCTCTCCAGATTGTTTGTTTCAATGTGCAGTCCCTGATACCTGAGCGATTTAAGGGTGTCTGCGCCTTCGGTGGCTACATGTAGTTGGGTGTAGCTCTCTCCTGCACATGCTCCGATTATGGCTTGAATCGGCGGTTTGGGCAAGTGGCCGACGAATATTTATGATGTGAATATTCATCTTTTTATCAAAACGGCCGACCGCAAACCTTTGCGAAATTGCCGGATATGCGGCAAACGTTTTTGCAAAAGTCTCAGGCCGTCTGAAGCCCTTACCCGTTTTTCCTATATAATTCTGTTTTTTCGATTTATCCGCGCCCACCATGAACCGCCTCAAACGCATCAAAACCATCCTCTGCACGCTCTACCGCTACCGCCTCGCCGAGCTGATTGCCTCGCTGGTCCGTCCGGGTTGGGCACGGACTTTCCTCAATATGCTGCCGCAGTCGTCCAAGTTCAAACACGAGACGCCTGCCGTGCGCCTGCGTCTGGCTTTGGAAAGCCTGGGGCCGATTTTCATCAAATTCGGGCAGGTATTGTCCACGCGTCCCGATTTGATTCCGCATGATTACGCGGTCGAACTGGCCAGGTTGCAAGACAAAGTGCCGCCGTTTGACGCGCAGCTTTCACGCTCGCAAATCGAAAAATCGCTGGGCCAATCCATCGACACTTTATACGCGGAATTTGAAACCGAGCCTGTCGCCAGCGCGTCCATCGCCCAGGTACACAAAGCCCGCCTGCATTCGGGCGAACAGGTCGCAGTGAAAGTCTTGCGCCCCAACCTTTTGCCCGTTATCGAACAGGATTTGTCGCTGATGCGCTTTGGCGCAGGGTGGGTGGAGCGTTTGTTTTCAGACGGCAAGCGTTTGAAGCCGCGCGAAGTGGTGGCCGAATTTGACAAATACCTGCACGACGAATTGGACTTGATGCGCGAAGCCGCCAATGCCAGCCAGCTCGGCCGCAACTTTCAAAACAGCGATATGCTGATTGTGCCGAAGGTGTTTTACGACTACTGCACCAGCGACGTGCTGACCATCGAATGGATGGACGGTACGCCGGTATCGGACATCGCCAAACTCAAAGCCGACGGCATCGATTTGCACAAACTTGCCGATTACGGCGTGGAAATCTTCTTCACGCAAGTTTTCCGCGACGGCTTTTTCCATGCGGATATGCACCCCGGCAATATTTTGGTCGCCACCGACAACCGCTACATCGCCCTCGATTTCGGCATCGTCGGCACGCTGACCGACTATGACAAACGCTATCTCGCCATCAACTTCCTTGCCTTTTTCAACCGCGATTACCACCGCGTCGCCACCGCCCACATCGAATCAGGCTGGGTGCCTGCCGACACGCGTGCGGAAGAGTTGGAAGCGGCTGTCCGCGCCGTGTGCGAGCCGGTGTTCAACAAACCGATTTCACAGATTTCCTTCGGCTTGGTGCTGATGCGCCTGTTTGAAGTCAGCCGCCGCTTCAATGTCGAAATCCAGCCGCAGCTTGTGTTGCTGCAAAAAACACTGCTCAACATCGAAGGCTTGGGACGCCAGCTTGATCCCGATTTGGACTTGTGGAAAACCGCCAAACCGTTTTTGGTGAAATGGATGAACGAACAGGTCGGCCCCAAAGCCCTTTGGCGCAACCTCAAAAATGAAGCCCCTGACTGGGCGCAAATCATCCCTTCCCTACCGCGCAAAATCAATGCGTTGGTTGATGAAAACCGCCAGCAGGAAATGCGCGATGCCTATGTGCACTTGGTCAAAGTACAGCAACGCCAAAGCCTGTGGCTGGGTATAATTGCGGTTGTTTTGTTGCTGATTTTACTGTTTAAATAAACCGCAATACAGCTTTAAACTACATAATAAAGGCCGTCTGAAATCTGATTTTCAGATGGCCTTTTATATGCCTATCTATTCTTTTTTCTCATGCAGAACATGTCCGCTTTCGGCTTCGATATGCCGTCTGAAGCGCAAACCTGCGGCGTGGTAAAACGGATGCGGTGAGAATTGGCGCGAGACTTGCGAAGCGAAGATGCACGTCAGCAGCATCCAAAACAGCAAATTCTGTCCGCCCGTCATTTCCATTACCACTACGGCGGCGGTCAACGGCGATTGGGTCGCGGCGGCAAGGAATGCGGCCATGCAGAGCAAAACCGCGACATTGGACGCGTCGCCCAGTTGCGCGAAAGAGGCTATGTGTTCGCCTATCATCGCGCCGATGGTTAACGACGGCGTGAAGATACCGCCGGGAATGCCTGCCCAGTAGCTGAACACGGTTGCCGCCCATTTTGCGGCTGCCAAGCCGATTGGTGCTTCATACGCGCCTTTGAGTGCGGCGGCGGCTTCGTGATAGCCCGTGCCATAGGTTTTGCCTTGATAAAACGTACCGAGCAGCGCCAGCAAAATGCCCATTACAAAGGCGACCACCAACAAATGACGGCGGATGAAACTGCGCCAGCGCACCGGTGCGAATGCCGCCGCGCCGCGATACAAAAAGCTGCCGAACAATCCGCCTGCCACGCCGCAAACGATGCCCGACACTGCGGCCCACATCAGCATATTTGGCAGCTCATGCCCTTGAAACCCTGAAAAATACGGGTTGTTGCCCTGTATCGCCACTTGAATGAAACCGGCCGCCAACACGCCCATCAGGATTTGGCGTTCCCAACGCAAAATCACGCCGCGCCCCAATTCTTCGATGGCAAACACCACGCCGGCCAAAGGCGCGTTAAACGCCGCCGCCAAACCGCCGGCCGCGCCTGCGGCAATCAAATCGTTTTCCTGCATGCCCCTAAACGCCAGCCCGTGCTTTTTACACCACGCGCCCCAAGCGTTCATGACCGCCGCACCCACTTGTACAGACGGCCCTTCCCTACCGATCGACGCCCCCAAAATCATGCCCAAAAACGTCAGCGGAATCTTAAAAAAGGTTTCGCCCAGACGAATCAGACGGGTTTTCTGCGCGCCATACGGCAAAGACAACGAAGCGATGACCTGCGGAATACCGCTGCCGGAAGTGTACGGCGCAAATTTGCGCGTAAACCACGCCAAAAGCGGCAAGCCCAGCGGCAAAGCCACCCACGCAAACCACGGATATTTTCCCACCAACAAAGCGTTCCATTCCAAAGCCAAATCCGCCAAACGCGCAAACAGCAAAGCCGTCAGGGCAACCAGCGCCGAGCCTGCCAGCAAAAACAGAAAAGCCATGCTTTTTTTCGACAAGCGTTTGGTTTGGCGGATTTTGTGGGCGAGGCGCGCCGCCCAAGTCTGTGGAAATTTCATAATAGGCACGCAGTAAATATGTTCAGACGGCCTTGATGTTTTTCTCAAAGGCCGTCTGAAAACAAGGATAAAGGTTTTTAAGAACGGTAATCCGCGTTAATCGACACATACTCGTGCGACAAATCGCAGGTATAGACAACCGCCTCCGTATCGCCGCGTTGCAAATCGATGCGGACGGTGATTTCCGGACGGTTCATCACGGCTTGCCCTGCTTCTTCGGTATAGCTTTCCGCGCGGCCGCCGTTTTCGGCTACCAACACGTCATCCAGCCACATTTTCAAAGCATCGACATCCAAGTCTTCAATACCGGCATAGCCGACGGCGGCCAACAGACGGCCCAAGTTCGGGTCGGAGGCAAAGAACGCGGTTTTCACCAAAGGCGAATGGGCGACGGCATAAGCCACTTTGCGCGCCTCTTCACGGGTTTTCGCGTTTTGCACTTCAATCGTGATGAACTTGGTCGCACCCTCGCCATCACGGACAATCGCCTGCGCCAGTTCCAAAGCCAGCGAACCAAGCAAGGCTTTGAGCTGCGCATAGCGCGGATCGGCGGTATTGTCGATTTCGCTCTGACCGCAACGGCCTGTCGCCATAATCACGAAGCTGTCGTTGGTGCTGGTATCGCCGTCCACGGTAATCGTATTGAAACTTTCGTCTGCGATTTCTTGCGTCATCAGCTGCAAAATCGGTTGGGACACTTTGGCATCGGTGGCGATAAACGACAACATGGTCGCCATGTTCGGATGAATCATGCCCGAGCCTTTGGCGATACCGGTAGCACGGACTGTGTGTTTCTCGCCGACCAAGCCCGTGCGTGAAGCGGCTTTCGGTACAGTATCCGTCGTCATGATGGCACGCGCCGCATCCGACCAAAATGCAGGGCGCACTTGCGGCAAAGCGGCCACGATTTTATCCACAGGCAGCGGCTCTAAAATCACGCCGGTCGAAAACGGCATAATCTGATTGGATTGGCAGCCGACCTGTTCCGCCGCCGCTGCGCACACTTTAATCGCGTCCAGACGGCCTTGTGCGCCGGTACCTGCATTGGCATTACCCGTATTGATGACTAAGGCACACACGCCGTCTTGGTCAAACAGATGCGACTTGGCGATATGCACCGGCGCGGCGCAGAAACGGTTTTGCGTAAACACCGCGCCCACCGTATGTCCGCCGCCCAACACCATCAGCGTCAAATCGTCGCGGTCTTGTTGCTTGATGCCGGCACGACCTGTAAACAGACGGATGCCGTCGATTTCCAACAATTCGTCTGCACGTTTTTCAGTCAAATTTACAGCCATATCATTTTCTCCTGTTTTACACTATTTTCAGACGGCCTAAACGCTATACGCCCAATAAGGGAATCAAGATAGGCACCAATACCGCCGTCAATACGCCGTTGAGCGTCAAGCCCAAGCCGGCATATGCAGCCATACGGCGGCCGTATTCCAAAGACGCTGCAATACCCATCGCATGCGAGGCCGTACCCAAAGACATTCCTACTGAAGAAGGCATATACAACGTCCCTTTCAACACTTTATATCCGGCCATCTGTCCAAAAAGTCCGGCAATAATCACCGTTGCCGCCGTAATCGCCGGAATACCGCCGATAGACGCCGTGATTTCGATCGCAATCGGGTTGGTCACCGATTTGGAAGCCAGCGACAAAATCACTTCGCGCGAAGCGCCCAGCCATTTGGCAAAATACACGCCCGTAACAATGCCTGTCACGCTACCCGCCAACTGCGACAACACCACCGGCAACCACTGGCTGCGGATACGGTCCCAATTTCGATAAAGCGGCACCGCCAGCAACACGACTGCCGGTTTCAACCAAAAATCAATAAAGTGCGAAGCAGAATGGTACAGCTCGTAATCGATGGCAAATACTTTCAAATACCCCATCAACACCAGCGTACTGATCAATACCGGATTACACAGCACATTCCCCGTGCGCGCCCGAATCTGCACTGCCAAAGCATATACGGCCAAAGTCAGGAACAGCATGACCGAGGGCATGCGCAACAGCCCGTCTATATTCATTACATCCGCCTCCTGACCCACTCATGCACTTTGCCGGTCACCAACAATACGCAGATCGTACTGCCGATTGTGGCCGTCAAAATTGAAAACCAGTCGTTTGCAATCACGTCCAAATAGCTGATGACGGCCACGCAAGGCGGCACCAAAAACAAAGTCAGGTTTGCCATCAAAATATCTGCCAGCTCTCCCACCCAAGACAATTTGACCCAGCCGGCCTGAAGCGCGGCAAACAGCAAAGCCATGCCGACAATACTGCCCGGCAGTTTCAACCCCAAAATCCAAACGGTTGCCTCGCCCAAAGCCAAGCAACCCAATACCACCAATAAGGCACGAATAATATTCATTAAGCCGGTTTCTCCTTATCCTTTTTCAGACGGCCTCAAAAAATTTATTAATCATTGAATCATATCGTGCCACAGGCCGTCTGAAAAGGGAAGAAACGTCTTCCTTCAAGTTTAATGAAAGATAAGTATGATTACTCTAGCGGGTTGCTTAGGCAATGTCGAAACCCCTACCCTGCTTTTTGTCTTTAACGGCCGCCGCAAACCGGGCATTCGGGATTACGTCTCACCCCGTATTGCTGCCATTTTCCGCTCAACGCGTTATAGGTAGAAAGTTTGCCGTGCGACGGCGCACCGATTCCGATCAGTACTTTGAGCGCTTCGGCGGCTTGGGTCGTTCCGATAACGCCGACCAATGGTGAAAAAACACCGAACAATGCACAAGCGCCGTCACTGGCTTGTTCGCCGTCAAACAGACAGGCATAGCAAGGCGTATCGGGAAAATCGGGACGGTACACGGCGATTTGTCCGTCAAAGCCGACGGCCGCGGCGGAAACCAAAGGCGTGCGCGTGGCAACGGCGGCGCGGTTGACCGCCTGGCGCGTGGGATAATTGTCGGAACAATCGAGGATGATGTCGGCGGCGTTTGCCAATTCGACAAGCCTGGCCTCATCAAGAAATTCGGCAATGGCTGTAATGTGTGTTTGGCTGTTGATCTGTTTCAGACGGCCTTGCATGACCAAAGCCTTGTTTTTACCGATGTCGGCTTCGGTAAACGTGATTTGGCGTTGAAGGTTGGTCTCGTCGATGGTATCGGCATCGGCAATTGTCAGGCTGCCGATACCGGCGGCGGCAAGATACGGCAAGGCCGCCGCACCCAGCCCGCCGCAACCGACAACAAGCACATGGGCGGCCAAGAGTTTTTCTTGGCCTTCGATACCAATTTCATCCAGCAGGATATGGCGGCTGAACCGCAGGAGTTGTTGATCGTTCATCATAATAATAAGGCCGTCTGAAATCCAACGTTCAGACGGCCTGAATGGTTTAGAAATTAATATTTTCGTATGCGTTGTCAAACAGGAAAGGACGGCCTTCACTGCTGGTTTCGGATTCCAGGCGGATTCCGCTGAGCATCATATTGCGGTCAACGTCTTTCATCATGTCGTAAACGCTCAAGAGCGCCAAATTGAGGCCGGTCAGGGCTTCGGTGGCAATGCTGCCGTTGCTGTTCGCTTGGACGGTTAGCGTGGCCTTCAGGCAGGCCAGCTCAACGTTAATATCGAAATCAACCTGCACGCCGATGATGCGTCCGGGCAGGTGCAGCGGAATCAGGTTGGCGGTCTGTTTGATGCTCTGAATGGCGGCAACGCGGGCGATGGTCAGGATACTTGCCTTTTCGGTGGCATTCTCTATCAACACCCGTATCGCCTGCTGGCTCATGTTGACGGTGCCGACGGCGACGGCGGTGTGTTGTTCAGGAAAATCGGGCTGGTTGGGAAATTCAATCATGGGTTTCTCGCCTCTGTTTTGATGGGCAATATTTTACGGCATTTTACAGACAGCGACCACGCAGCGGATATGGACGGCTTTTTTCCGGTTTGAAATGTATCGGACGGCAGCATTGGCAGTTTACAAAAATTTGCTATACAATGGATTCACGATACACCCAAATTAACATTTAAATAAGAGAAAAATCATGCAACTGCATATCTTAAATAATCCAAAAGATGCCGCTCTGGCGGCGGATGCGGAATTTTTAAAACAGTCTCTTTTCAATCTGCTGCATGAGGAAGCGTCGCCTTTGGTGGTCGAAACCGTTAAGTTATTATCGACTTCAGACGACAGCGCTGCCTTGATTGAGAAGGTGTTGCCGCAATTGGACGAACAACAAACCCACGATTTAACCTTAGCCTGCGGCCTGTTCGCACAGATTTTGAACATCGCCGAAGACGTGCACCACGAACGCCGCCGCCAAATCCACGAAGATGCCGGCCACAGCGCAGCAGAAGGCAGTCTGACGGAAACAGTGCGCAAGCTCAAAGCCGGAAAAGTCAACGGCAAAGCGTTGCAACAACAACTGGACAACACAGTCGTTACCGCCGTTTTGACCGCGCACCCGACCGAAGTGCAACGCCAAACCGTCTTGAGCTTCAACCGCCGCATCCGCGCGCTGCTGCCGCAACGCGAACGCTGCACTAATCCTGATGCGCTGGCTCAGTTGCGCCGCGAAATCGACACAGTCCTTTTGGGCTTGTGGCAGACCAGCGAAACGCGCCGCCACAAACTTAGCGTCAACGACGAGATCAACAACGGTGTATCCATTTTCCCAATGAGCTTCTTTGAAGCCCTACCCAAGCTCTACCGCACAATGGAACGCGATTTTCAGATGGCCTATCCCGGCGTCCGCGTTCCGAATATCCTTAAAATCGGCGGCTGGATCGGCGGCGACCGCGACGGCAACCCGTTCGTTTCTGCCGAAACCTTGCGTTTTGCGTTCAGACGGCATGCCGACGCAGTGTTCCGTTTCTATCGCGGCGAACTCGACAAACTTTACCGAGAATTGCCGCTCTCCATCCGCCGCGTCAAAGTCAACGACGACGTGATGGCACTGGCTGCCCTCTCGCCTGACGAAGAAATCGCCCGCACTGAAGAACCCTACCGCCGCGCCATCGCCTACATCATGGCACGCGCCATGGGCAAGGCACGCTCACTCGGTTTGGGCATGGGCTGCAAATTCGGCTTCCTCGAGCCTTATGCTACGGTTGAAGAGTTCCTCAACGACCTGAAAAAACTGCAACGCTCGCTCCACGAAAACGGCAGCCAACTGCTGGCAGAAGGCCGTCTGGCCGACATTATCCGCAGCGTGTCCGTGTTTGGCTTCCACATGATGCCGCTCGACCTGCGCCAACACGCAGGCAAACACGCCGATGTGGTTGCCGAGCTTTTCCAACACGCAGGCTTGGAAGACTACAACAGCCTGAACGAAGAGCAAAAACAAGCCGCCCTGTTGCGCGAATTGAGCCATCAACGTCCGCTGTACAGCCCGTTCATCACATACAGCGACCATACCCGTCACGAACTGGCAATTTTCAACGAAGCGCGCAAAATCAAAGACGAATTCGGTGAAGATGCCGTTACACAAAGCATTATTTCCAACTGCGAACAACCCAGCGACCTGCTCGCCTTGGCCTTGCTGCTGAAAGAAAGCGGCCTGTTGGTGGTGGAAAACGGCAAACCGCACAGCCGCATCAATATCGTGCCTCTGTTTGAAACCATCGAAGCGCTCGAAAACGCCTGTCCGGTCATGGAAACCATGTTCCGCCTCGACTGGTATGATGCCCTGCTCGAAAGCCGCGGCAACATTCAAGAAATCATGCTCGGCTACTCCGACTCCAACAAAGACGGCGGCTACGTTACCAGCTCATGGTGTCTGTATCAGGCCGAATTGGGCTTGGTCGAACTCTTCAAAAAATACGATGTCCGCATGCGCTTGTTCCACGGCCGCGGCGGCAGCGTAGGTCGTGGCGGCGGCCCTTCTTACCAAGCCATCTTGGCGCAACCTGCAGGCAGTGTTGCCGGACAAATCCGCATTACCGAGCAAGGCGAAGTCATTACCGCCAAATACGCCGACCCGGGCAATGCCCAACGCAACTTGGAAACCTTGGTTGCCGCGACTTTGGAAGCCAGCATCCTGCCGGATAAAAAAGACCCTGATGCCAAACTGATGCAGGATTTGTCGGACGTATCGTTCAAATACTACCGCGAACTGATTACCCACCCCGACTTCATCGACTACTTCCTGCAAACCAGCCCGATCCAGGAAATCGCCACCCTCAACCTCGGCAGCCGTCCCGCCAGCCGCAAAACCTTGGCGCGGATTCAAGACTTGCGCGCGATTCCGTGGGTATTCTCATGGATGCAAAACCGCCTCATGCTGCCGGCTTGGTACGGTTTCGGCAGCGCAGTGGAAACCTTGTGCGAAGGCAAACCCGAAACGCTCGCCGCCCTGCGCGAACACGCCCAAAGCAACCCATTCTTCCAAGCCATGCTCTCCAATATGGAGCAAGTGATGGCGAAAACCGACATCACCTTGGCGGAAAACTATGCTGGCTTGAGCGAATCGCCCGATAAAGCAAAAGTCATCTTCGGCATGATCAAGGAAGAATACCAACGCAGCCGCAAAGCACTGCTCGACTTGCTGCAAACCGAAGAGCTCCTGCGCGACAACCGCAGCCTCGCCCGTTCGCTTGCCTTGAGGATTCCATACCTGAACGCCCTCAACGGCCTGCAAGTCGCCATGCTCAAACGCCTGCGCAAAGAGCCCGACAATCCGCACGCCCTGCTGATGGTTCACTTGACCATCAACGGCGTGGCGCAAGGTTTGCGTAATACCGGTTAAGGCAGCACGGAAAGGCCGTCTGAAACAATTTTCAGACGGCCTTTTATCATAAAAACACACCAGCATTGCGGCTGTTTTGAGTACCTTCACAATATGCTATAATCCGCCGTTAAACTTTTATCTTTTCAGGAAAAACCATGAGCTTGAAATGCGGCATCGTCGGTTTGCCCAACGTCGGCAAATCCACCCTCTTTAACGCGCTGACCCAATCGGGTATCGAAGCGGCAAACTATCCTTTCTGTACCATCGAACCCAACGTCGGCATCGTTGAAGTCCCCGATCCGCGTATGGCTGAATTGGCAAAAATCGTCAATCCGCAAAAAATGCAGCCTGCCATCGTCGAATTCGTCGATATCGCCGGTTTGGTTGCAGGCGCGAGCAAAGGCGAAGGCCTGGGCAACCAGTTCCTCGCCAACATCCGCGAAACCGACGCGATTGTTAACGTCGTGCGTTGCTTTGACGACGACAACATCGTCCACGTTGCAGGCAAAGTCGATCCGATTGCCGACATCGAAACCATCGGCACCGAGTTGGCACTGGCTGACTTGGCCAGCGTCGAAAAAGCCATCGTCCGCGAAGAAAAACGCGCACGCTCAGGCGACAAAGACGCGCAAAAACTGGTCGATCTGTGTAAAAAACTGCTGCCGCATTTGGACGAAGGCAAGCCTGTACGCTCCTTCGGTTTGGACGCAGAAGAACTCGCCATGCTCAAGCCGCTGTTCTTGCTGACTGCCAAACCCGCCATGTACGTCGGCAACGTTTCCGAAGACGGTTTTGAAAACAACCCGCACCTCGACCGCCTGAAAGAATTGGCTGCAAAAGAAAACGCGCCGGTTGTGGCAGTATGCGCTGCAATGGAAAGCGAAATCGCTGAATTGGAAGACGACGAAAAAGCCGAATTCCTCGCTGAAATGGGCTTGGAAGAACCGGGCCTGAACCGCCTGATTCGTGCCGGCTACGACCTCTTGGGCCTGCAAACCTACTTCACCGCCGGTGTCAAAGAAGTCCGCGCTTGGACCATCCACAAAGGCGACACAGCCCCACAAGCCGCCGGCGTGATTCACACTGACTTTGAACGCGGCTTCATCCGCGCCCAAGTTATCTCCTACGAAGATTTCATCGCTTTAGGCGGCGAAGCCAAAGCCAAAGAAGCCGGCAAAATGCGTGTGGAAGGCAAAGAATACGTCGTACAAGACGGCGATGTGATGCACTTCCTCTTTAACGTATAAACCCAGCATAACGCTTTTTCAGACGGCCTTTTCTAAGATTAAGGCCGTCTGAATTTATTTTCAGACGGCCTCATGTCTTGAAATATCAACAAAATATCATCTCCATAATAAATGCGGGCATAACCCGTAATTTTTCTCTCTTAAAATCTCGCGTTTCTTACCTACGCCTCACCTAAAAATAGCGCAAAGTTACATCATCAATAACAATACCACTGATATGACAATAAATAATTAAACAATACCACATCGTATTGATTCATTATAAAAACAACATATTAAACATTATGTTGAAACTATCAACCGTATTCCTACTCTAATCTATTACTATTCAAACGCATATCATCAGCAATCATTCTAAGAAGGCAAACAAACTGCCCAGTACTGACAAACGATGGCCGACCTCCTAAATACTGCCATTCTCGGCAGGAATCACTTTTCAGACGACGCCATTAAAATAAACTAATTAAAATCAAAATATTATGAGCAAAGTTTTATCTTACCGCCCAGATATTGATACATTGCGTGCCGTTGCTGTTCTATCCGTTGTCGTTTTCCATATTGAAAAAAACTGGCTGCCTGGCGGCTTTCTTGGTGTTGATATCTTTTTTGTCATTTCCGGCTTTCTGATCACGATGATTATCCATCGTGAAATGAGCAGTGGAATTTTCTCGTTCAAAAAGTTTTACATCCGCCGTATCAAGCGGATATTGCCCGCATTTTTTACCGTATTGACGGTAACGCTGATATGCGGCTTTCTTTTATTCACCAAAGATGATTTTTTCCTTTTATGGAGGACGGCACTGTCCACCTTGGGGTTCATCTCCAATATCTTTTTCGCAAAGGGGCAGGGCTATTTCGACCCCATACAAGAAGAAAAACCTTTGCTTCACATTTGGTCTTTATCGGTCGAAGAACAATATTATTTCGTCTTCCCGATATTGCTGTTACTGGTTGTCCGCAAAAGCTGGCGCACCCAGTTTGCCTTCCTCATCACGCTATGCGTATTCAGCATTTTGGCTTCTTTTATACCGACTGCACTGGATAAATATTACCTTCCCCATCTTCGCGCCTGCGAAATGCTGATCGGCTCGTTGACGGCAGTATGGATGCAATACCGGCAACAGCAAGCGCTGGATACCAGCAAACAATATGCAGCGGCAGGCGCATTACTTTCCGTATGCGTACTGTTTGCCTGCCTGTTTACCTATACGGAAAAAACCGCCTATTTCCCGGGGCCTGCCGCCATGATTCCTTGTTTGGCCGCCGCCGCATTCATTTATTTCAATCAATTTGAACACCGGTTGAAAAAATTCTTCCAATGGAAGATTACTGTCGGCATAGGCTTGATTTCCTATTCATTGTATCTGTGGCATTGGCCTATATTGGCTTTTATGAGATACATCGGTTCAAATAATCTGCCTTCGTATTCGACTGCGGCCGCGATTGTCTTAATGTTTGCACTCTCTCTGCTTTCTTATTATTTTGTCGAGAAGCCGTTTAAAAACTGGAAAGGCTCTTTTGCCCAATCTGTTACATGGGTTTATGCTGCCCCCATGCTTGTTTTGGCCATTACGCCTTTTCTTGCCATGAAGCTTCCGTTTATGGAGCAATACGACCGTATGGGATTGGCGCGTTCCTACACTTCTTGTCACAACAATACCGACAAACAGTGTGTTTGGGGCGATACCGACAAACAGCCGGAATTACTGATTCTAGGCGATTCCCATGCCGACCAATATAAAACGTTTTTTGATACCGTCGGCAAAAAAGAAAACTGGTCGGCAGCAATGGTTTCTGCGGACAGTTGTGCCTATGTAGAAAATTATGCCGCGCCCGTATTCAAACAAAACGCCTCCTGCCGTGCCGTTTATGAATACGCCAAAGAGCATCTGCCCCAATACTCAAAAGTGCTTTTGGCCATGCGCTGGGGCAGCCAAATGCCTGAAAACAGCCACTCCCTTGCTTACGATGCCGATTTTTTCAAAAAATTCGACCTCATGTTGCAAAAACTTTCTTCGGAAAAACAAGCGGTTTACCTGATGATAGACAACCCTAATCTGTCATACAACGGCTTGCGTGCCTATATTCTGTCTTACCGCATACCGGGATTTAGTCAAAATCTTGACATTGATGAAACAGTCACTTCAAAAGGAAATGAACGCATCAAAGAATTGGCAGAAAAATATGCCAATGTACACATTATCGATGCCACTGCCTATATTCCAGAGAACTTCAAAATCAACGGATTACCGGTTTATTCCGATAGAGACCACATCAACCCTTACGGCGGCAGAGAACTGGCCAAACGTTTTTCTGAAAAACACACGCTTCTTCAGTAAGCCATAGCCATTCATCCGATGAAATTTGTTACAATTAGCGGTTTATAAAACTGCTAATTTTTTTGGAAGATAACAATGAGCGTCATCAAAGACCTACAATCGCGTGGCTTAATCGCCCAAACTACCGACATCGAAGCCTTAGACGCTTTGCTAAACGAACAAGAAATTTCCCTCTATTGCGGTTTTGACCCGACAGCCGACAGCCTGCACATCGGCCACTTGCTGCCTGTATTGGCATTGCGCCGTTTCCAACAAGCCGGCCATACGCCGATTGCTTTGGTGGGCGGTGCGACCGGCATGATCGGCGACCCAAGCTTTAAAGCCGCTGAACGCAGCTTAAATTCCGCCGAAACCGTTGCCGGCTGGGTAGAAAGCATCCGCAACCAACTGAAACCTTTTTTGAGCTTTGAAGGCGAAAACGCCGCCATTATGGCGAACAACGCCGACTGGTTCGGCAGCATGAACTGCCTCGACTTCCTGCGCGACATCGGCAAGCATTTCTCTGTCAACGCCATGCTGAACAAGGAATCCGTCAAACAGCGTATCGAGCGCGACGATGTGGGGATTTCCTTTACCGAGTTCGCCTACTCCCTGCTGCAAGGCTACGATTTTGCCGAACTGAACAAACGCCATGGCGCGGTTTTGGAAATCGGCGGTTCCGACCAATGGGGCAACATCACTGCCGGTATCGACTTGACCCGCCGTCTGCACCAAAAACAAGTATTCGGCCTGACCCTGCCTTTGGTAACCAAATCCGACGGCACCAAATTCGGTAAAACCGAAGGCGGCGCGGTATGGTTGAACGCGAAGAAAACTTCTCCGTATCAGTTCTACCAATTCTGGCTGAAAGTGGCCGATGCCGATGTATATAAATTCCTGAAATACTTTACCTTCCTGTCCATCGAAGAAATCGATGCCATCGAAGCCAAAGATAAAGCCAGCGGCACCAAGCCAGAAGCGCAACGCATTCTCGCCGAAGAAATGACCCGTCTGATTCACGGCGAAGAGGCCCTTGCCGCCGCCCAACGTATTTCTGAAAGCCTATTTGCCGAAGACCAAAGCCATCTTACCGAAAGCGACTTCGAGCAGCTGGCACTCGACGGCCTGCCGACTTTTGAAGTTCCCGAGAGCCTCAATGTGGTTGAGACTTTGGTAAAAACCGGTTTAGCGTCTTCCAACAAAGAAGCGCGCGGTTTTGTTAACAGCAAAGCGGTTTTGCTCAACGGCAAACCTGCTGAAGCCAACAATCCAAACCATGCCGCTGAAAAACCTGACGATGCCTACATGCTGACCGACGAACACAAACGTTTCGGTAAATACACCATTGTCCGCCGCGGCAAACGCAACCACGCTTTGTTGGTTTGGAAATAATCTTTAAACATTAAAACGCATCGTTTAAAACAATCATGCCGTCTGAAATCAGCCACGCTTTTTTCAGACGGCATTTTCTATTGATGATATTCAGTTTTCCCAAAAAGAAAGGGCAGGTTTTGCACCTGCCTTTCTATTAAGCCAATTTCCTTAAGAAACTTTTATCCCGTGCTTACTGCAAACGCTCATTTTCTTGACGGACGGCATTCACCACATCCGCGCCAAACAAAGCGTTGACATCGGTTTCATCAAACACATACTTGGTATGGCAGAAATCGCAATCGATTTGAATGCTGCCTTGTTCCGCCACTACGCCGCCGACTTCCTGACCGCCAAGCATCAACAGCATATCGCTGACTTTGCCACGGGAGCAGGTGCAGGCAAATTCAATAGCCTCCGGTTCAAAAACGCGAGGCGGGGTTTCATGATAAAGACGGTAAAGGGCGTGATGAGCGTCCAAACCGGTCAATTCTTGCGGAGTAAGCGTTTGCGCAAGCGTGGTCACATGCTCCCAAGCGGCATCATCCAATTCTTCTTCCGGCAGACGTTGCAGCAATAATGCACCTGCTGCTTGGTCGTCGGCGGCAAGCGTAATATAGGTATCGAGCTGCTCGGAACGTTTCATATAGTTGACCAGCATTTGCGCAATGCTGTTGCCTTCCAGCGGGACAACACCTTGCCATGGGTCGGCATCTTTAGGCTGATGGGTCAAAACGAACACGCTGTTTTCGCCCAACAGCGCAGTCAGGCTTTCATCATCACGGATTTCAGCGTTTTCGTCCCATCGCGCGGTAGCACGGACAGTATTTTCAGAAGTCGCTTCCACCACCAACATTTTCAGACGGCCCTGACCTTGAACCTGAACAATCAGCGTGCCTTCATTTTTAAGGTTGGCAGACAATAAAGAACCGGCGGCCAACAATTCTCCCAATGCACGACGGATGGCGACAGGATAATGTTTTTGGTTGACGATGTGGTGCCAAACTTTTTCGAGGCGGATGTGCATACCGCGGATAGGCATATCGTCAAAGATAAAGCGTGTACGGATATCGCTGTGATTTTGTGTCATGTCAGTCTCTGAAAATAAATCAATGAATGCCGCTTATATGGTTGCAGCGGCGGATAAATCAAGCGAAACCGCGTTTAATGTTTTTCTAGTTTGTTTGGAAACAAGGGTTTAACGCAAAATAACAGCAGTTTTTTTGCCAAAAAGACGGTTTTTGAATACAATCAAGCAGATAACAAGAGAATGATACGGGATAACATCTCAGAAACCGGCAATGTGCCTGCAATCGGCAGGGAATGCCTTCTGAAACGGAAGTTTTTACAATGAATTTTTTACTCCGGCTCGCAGCAGTTTGGACTTCGGTCGCCATGCTTGCGAGCGTCAATTTTTCTTACGCCGATGATTTGGAAAACCTGATTACCACCCGTCAGCGTGTTTTAAACCAATTCAACGATAACGCCAACGTTTACGGCAATACGCGTCAGGCAACCCCTGTCCATCCCACCAATACCTATCCTGCCGCAAGCAACAATACGCGCGCACCTTCGGGCAATGCAGATGAGTTAATCGGCAGCGCCATGGGCTTGCTCGGCGTGGCCTACCGCTACGGCGGCACATCAGCCTCTACCGGCTTTGACTGCAGCGGCTTCATGCAACACATCTTTAAACGCGCCATGGGCGTGAACCTGCCGCGCACCTCTGCCGAACAAGCGCAAATGGGCGTTGCCGTGAACCGTTCCGAGTTGCAGCCGGGCGACATGGTCTTTTTCCGCACCATGGGTCGCGGCCGTATTTCCCACGTCGGCCTTTACATCGGTAACAACAATTTCATTCACGCGCCGAGAACGGGCAAACGTATCGAAATTACCAGCCTCGGCCACAAATATTGGAACGGAAAATATGCCTTTGCCCGCCGCGTGAAGAAAAACGACCCATCCCGTTTCTTGAATTGAGGTGCACGATGGCGATGCCGCAAATGCCCAAATGGTATGACGACGACGGTCAGATTGTTTCCTGCACCGAAAAAGTCAAAGTCATGACCGAAAACTTGAACGAACTGTACCAAATAGCGCAGGACGCATTTGAAGACGCGCTGCTGATGGGTTGTTCCGAAAAACAGTTGCGCGAATACTTCCGCGCCTTAATGGCCGGACTGGAAAACCCTTATCAAAAAAACGGGTAGTTATTCGATCCATACAAAAAAGGCCGTCTGAAAGTTTTTCAGACGGCCTTTTTTATCGGGCAGATCCCCTACCCTATTGCTAACATTCCACCACGCGCACGGATACGGGGACGGCTTTTTTCTGCAAGGTAACGGCCAGGCCTGCGAGTGAGGTTTCTTTGTAGGTTGCCTTCATATCGCGGCCGGTTTGCAGCATGGTTTGAATCACTTCATCAAGTGAAACTTTTTTGTCTGTGCCGTCTTCCAAAAGCGCGAGGGTGGCGAGCTTGAGGGCTTTTTCGGCGGCGATGCCGTTGCGTTCGATGCAGGGGATTTGCACCAATCCGCCGACAGGGTCGCAGGTCAGGCCCAAGTGGTGTTCCATGGCCATTTCGGCGGCGTTTTCCACTTGTTTCGGTGTACCGCCGATAACTTCGGCGTATGCGCCTGCCGCCATAGAACACGCCACGCCGACTTCGCCTTGGCAGCCGACGTCCGCGCCGGAAATCGACGCATTGGTTTTGTACAAAATGCCGATGGCGCCGGCAGTCAGCAGGAAGTCCTCGACACGCGATTGGTTGGCGTGCGGATTAAATTTTCGGAAATAGTGTAAGACAGCAGGAATAATGCCTGCCGCGCCGTTGGTCGGTGCGGTAACGACGCGGCCGCCGGCGGCGTTTTCTTCATTAACCGCCATGGCGTACACCATCGGCCAAAGTTGGGTATTGACGATTTCGCTCTCACGCAGGACTTTGAGTTTGGCTGCCAACTGCGGCGCACGGCGGCGGACGTTCAATCCGCCCGGCAACTGCCCTTCCGCACCCAAGCCGCGCTTGATGCAGTTTTCCATCACATCGGCCACGGCAGCCACACGGCGGCGGACTTTCTTCTCATCGCAACCTGCCAACGCCGCTTCATTGGCCAACACGACTTCGGAAATATTCAACTGGTTCAGACGGCATTGTGCAAGTAACTCGTCGCAGTTTTTGTAAGGATATGGCACGTCCGAATTTTCCTGCGCTTCTTGTGCAAACCCTTCATCTGTCACGATAAAACCGCCGCCGACCGAATAATAAATCTGTTCTTTCAGCTTCTGGCCGTATGAATTGTAGGAGATAAAGTTCAAACCGTTAGGATGTTTGGGTAACACTTTGTCGCCGCGGATATCCAAATCTTTTTCGGGATTGAAGGCCATTTCGCGGCCGTTGAGTTTTAAAACGTGTTGCGTGCGGATGCGTTCCAAGCGTTGGGGGATGTCTGCCAGCGGAATATCGTGCGGCAGGCTGCCTTCCAAACCGAGCAATAATGCGTCGAATGTGCCGTGTCCGATGCCGGTCAAAGCAAGTGAGCCGTACACTTCAATAACAATGCGCGCCACTTGTGTATCCAAGTTTTCGGCATTCAGCAAATCAGCAAAAGCGGCCGCGGCCTTCATCGGGCCGACAGTGTGCGAGCTGGACGGGCCGATGCCGATTTTGAAAATATCGAAAATACTGATCATGGGGTTTTCCCTTATAGTCTGAAAAGGCCGTCTGAATATTTCAGACGGCCTGTTGTTTGTAAAGCTTAAACAGTCTCTATCCAACCGGCAATGCGTTTTTCAACGGCTTCGGCATTCAGCCCCAAATCGGCTAAGAGTTTTTTCGGGTCGCCGTGTTCGGTAACTTTGTCTTCTACACCCAGCAGCAATACCGGTTTGCAGATGCCGTGTTTCGCCAACACTTCCAACACCGCACTGCCTGCGCCGCCTTGTTCGGCATTTTCTTCAGCAGTAACGATGTAATCGTGGCTTCGGGCGAAACGGACGATCAGTTCTTCGTCTATCGGTTTGACAAAGCGCATATCGGCAACGGTCGCGTTCAGCTTGTCGGCAGCGGCCAATGATGGGGCAACCATGCTGCCAAAGGCGATAACGGCAATTTTCTCGCCTTCGCGACGGATGATGCCTTTACCGATTTCAACGGTTTCCAGGCCGTCTGAAACGGTTGCGCCCGTGCCTGTACCGCGCGGATAACGGACGGCAGACGGCGAATTTGCCTGATAGCAGGTTGAGAGCAACAGGCGGCATTCGTTTTCGTCGCTGGGTGCGGCAATAATCATATTCGGCACGCAACGCAAAAAGCTTAAGTCGTACAAACCGGCATGGGTCGGGCCGTCTGCACCGACAATACCTGCGCGGTCAATGGCGAACAAAACAGGCAGGTTTTGCAGGGCAACGTCGTGTACCAACTGGTCGTAAGCGCGTTGCAGGAAAGTGGAGTAAATCGCCACGACAGGCTTGATGCCTTCGCATGCCAAACCGCCGGCAAAAGTAACGGCGTGTTGCTCGGCGATGCCGACGTCGAAATAGCGGTCGGGGAATTGCTGTTCAAACTCAACCAAGCCGCTGCCCTCGCGCATGGCAGGCGTGATGGCAACCAAACGCTCGTCCGCTGCCGCTTGGTCGCACAGCCATTGGCCGAATACTTGCGTATAAGTCGGTTTGGCCGCGGCAGGTTTCACTTCCGGGGCAGGCACTTCGCTCGGCAGCTTGGCGACAGCGTGGTATTTGACAGGATCGTTTTCGGCGAATTTGTAGCCGTTGCCTTTTTTGGTGATGACGTGCAGCAACTGAGGGCCTTTGCGACCGCGCAAGTCTTTTAATACGTCCACCAGATTTTCAACGTTGTGGCCGTCAACCGGGCCGGTGTAACGGAAACCGAAGTTTTCAAACAAAGACAGCGACTGTTTGGCGTGTTCCGCTTCGCCTGCCAAGGTTTTGATTTTGTTTTCGACTTTTTGGGCAAGCTCCATCGCGCCGGGCAATTTGTCTAATACTTTGCTTGATTGGGCTTTGATGGTACTCAACAGGCCGTGCATATCGCGCACGACGTTGCTGGCGAGGTATTTCGGCAGTGCACCGACATTGGGGGAAATCGACATTTCGTTGTCGTTGAGGATGACCAGCAAATCGACATCCATATCGCCTGCGCAGTTCAGGGCTTCAAACGCCTGACCCGCCGTCATGGCTCCGTCGCCGATGATGGCGACGCTGCGGCGGTTGTTGCCCAACTGCTTATCCGCAACGGCCATGCCCAAGGCCGCGCCGATGGATGTGGAAGAATGCCCCACGCCGAACGCGTCGTATTCCGACTCGCTGCGTTTTGGGAAACCGGCCAAACCGCCGTATTGGCGCATGGTGTGCATTTGATTTTTGCGGCCGGTCAGGATTTTGTGCGGATAGCTTTGATGGCCGACATCCCAGACCAAATGGTCTTCGGGCGTGTCGTACACATAATGCAGTGCCACCGTCAGCTCGACCGCGCCCAAGTTACTGGCGAAATGGCCGCCCGTCTTACCGACGGAATCCAACAGAAATTCGCGCAATTCGGCGGCGACTTGCGGCAGCTGTTTTTTCTCCAGATGGCGCAAATCCTGAGGCGTATCGATAATATCGAGCAAAGGGCTTGGGTTCATGATTTTTGGCGGTGATTTTTTGTGTAACGGACGATTATATCAAGAGATTGCACAACTTGTTACAAATGCTTTCAGACGGCCCGAACCTTTATCCTTTATAATACTGCCAACTGAAAACACAAGGCCGTCTGAAATGACCCAAAACGCAAACAATCTCTGCTGGCTCGATATGGAAATGACCGGCCTCAACCCGGAACACGACCGCATTATCGAAGTCGCCATGATCATTACCGATTCCGATTTAAACGTACTGGCGCAATCGGACGTATACGTCATCCATCAAAGCGACGAGTTGCTCGACGGCATGGACGAGTGGAACACCGCCACCCACGGCCGCACCGGCCTGACCCAACGCGTGCGCGAATCCAAACTGACCGAAGCCGAAGTCGAGCAAAACCTGTTGGACTTCATGTCCGCATGGATACCCGAGAAATCCACGCCCATGTGCGGCAACTCTATCCATCAAGACCGCCGCTTCATGGTCAAATACATGCCGCGTTTGGAAGCCTATTTCCACTACCGCAACTTAGACGTATCCACGCTGAAAGAATTGGCTAAACGCTGGAATCCTGCCGTTGCCAAAAGCGTGGTCAAACGCGGTTCGCACAAGGCATTGGACGACATCCTCGAAAGCATCGAAGAAATGCGTCATTATCGCGAGCATTTCCTCAAACTCCCTTCCGAACAATAATCTTAAGGCCGTCTGAAACAGGTTTTACAGCGTTCAGACGGCCTCATCGGCTTCCTTCATCTCATGAAAATCACCAAAATCTTTACCTTTGATTCCTCGCACATGCTCGACGGGCATGACGGCAAATGCCAAAACCTGCACGGCCACACCTACAAACTCGAAATCACCGTCTCCGCGCCCGTTATCCAAGGCGGCGCAAAAGACGGCATGGTGATGGACTTTACCGACTTGAAAGCCATCGTCAAACAACACATTACCGACCCGTTCGACCATGCCTTCATCTATCACGGCAACAACGAACGCGAAAACCAAATCGCCGCACTTTTGGAAGGCTGGAACATGAAAACCCTGCGCCTGCCCTGCCGCACCACCGCCGAAAACATGAGCGTAGAAATGTATGGCCGTCTGAAAAACGCCGGTGTCAAAGTGTGCAGCGTGAAACTATGGGAAACGCCGACTTCGTGTGCGGAATATGAAGGGGAATAAACCGGCATTTTGTATTTTTCAGACGGCCTGTTCCCAAAACACACCCATCCGCTAAACATCAAAAGGAATCTTCATGAAAATCATCTCCACCCTCCTCGTCCTCTTCGTCGCTGTCGAACACTTCTACATCGCCTGGCTCGAAATGACGCAAATCCCAAGCGAAAAAGCGGCAGAACTGTTCAACATGCCTTACGAATTTATGGAACAAAAACGCATACAAACCCTGTTTTCCAACCAAGGCCTGTACAACGGCTTCCTCGCCATCGGCTTGGTATGGGCGCGCTTTGCCGCACCCGACAACGCCGTTTACGGCGCAACCATCCTGTTCCTCGGCTTTGTCCTCATCGCCGCCGCATGGGGCGCGTTTTCGTCCGGCAACAAAGGCATTTTGTTCAAACAAGGCTTGCCGGCATTTTTGGCCGCAGCAGCCGTCATTGCCGCTTAAGCACACACCAGCCATTCTTTCCCATTGAACTGACAGAAAGAATGGCTGCCTCACATCACTTCTTCAAACGCTTCACGACAACAATTCAATCCCACACCTAATATTCATGACCATTCACATCACGCCGAACAATCCCCAATACCGCATTGTCGAAATCTTTGAAAGCCTGCAAGGCGAAGGCTGGAACACAGGCATGCCCGCCGTTTTCATCCGTTTGGGCAAATGCAATCTCGCGTGCAGCTGGTGCGATACTGACTACCTCAAATTCGGCATGATGAGCCTGTCCGATATTTTAGGCCGTCTGAAAACCTACACGGCGCGCAATATCATTATTACCGGCGGCGAACCCACCATCCAACCGCATTTGGATACCCTGCTCAACACACTCAAAGCCGAAGGCTATTTCCTGTGTATCGAAACCAACGGCCTCAACCCCGCGCCGCCGCAAATCGACTACGTTGCCACCAGCCCTAAAGCCTGTTACGCCGCCAAATACGAAATAAGCTGCATCGAGAAAGCAGACGAAGTGCGCATTGTCGCCGACGGCGAAGTCATTGCGTTTTGTCAGGAAATGGAACGCAAAATCCGCGCCCAACATTACTACCTCTCGCCTTGCGAACAAGACGGTGTGATGAATATCTACGACACCATCCGCCAAATCGGCGTATTAAACAGCCGACCAGACGCTCCTGTCCATTGGCAACTGAGCGTACAAACGCATAAATGGGCAGGAATAGAATAATTCGTTTGAAATCAATTAAAAACAAAACCTTTACAAAATATTGAATGTAAATACCATTCGATATTCGACCAAATGCACTACTGGCAATGCTCTCAGGCCGTCTGAAAACCCAATTTCAGACGGCCTTTTTTGTTACAAACCTCTTGACCGATTACATAAGATTACGTAAAGTGTGCAACAGTTTTCATAAATTGGTAAAACCAATTTACCTGATAACTGATTGCATCTAAAAAAGTGGCAATCTTTATTCGAAAAACATCTATTACTCAACACATCGCATCAAACCGCCATTGATTGACGGTTATGGTGCCCGTTGCCCCGAGGATATTCCTATGGCTCTCTTTCTCAGCATTTTCCCCATCATCCTGCTGATTTGGCTGATGGTTAAGAAAAACAGTATGCCGTCTTACATTGCGCTGCCGATTACCGCCGCGCTGATTTATGCCATCAAACTGTTTTATTTCGGCGACGACGCCATGTTGCTCAACGCAACAGCCGCGTCCGGCCTCGTCTCTACCCTGACCCCGATTACCGTGATTTTCGGTGCCATTATGTTTAACCGCATGATGGAAACCACCGGCTGTATCGACGTCATCCGCAAATGGCTGGCTACCATCAGCCCGAATCCGATTGCCCAGTTGATGATCATTGGCTGGTCTTTCGCCTTTATGATTGAAGGTGCATCCGGTTTCGGTACGCCTGCCGCCATTGCCGCGCCAATCCTGATGAGCTTGGGCTTCAACCCATTAAAAGTAGCCATCTTCGCTTTGGTGATGAACTCCGTGCCTGTTTCCTTCGGTGCAGTAGGTACTCCGACTTGGTTCGGCTTCGCACCTTTGGGCTTGGATCAAAAGAGCATTATGGAAATCGGTATGCAAACCGGCGTCATGCACTTCTTCGCAGGTTTCATCATCCCTGTTATCGGCTTGAGCTTCATCGTACCTTGGGCTGAAATCCGTAAAAACTTGGGCTTCATCGGTATCGCCGTATTCTCCTGTACCCTTCCTTACGTTGCATTGGCTATGGTCAATGAAGAATTCCCATCTCTGGTTGCCGGCGCAATCGGCCTGATGGTGTCCGTATTCGCAGCAAACCGCGGCTGGGGCTTGAGCAAAGATTACGCCAAAGACCCGAATGCAGAAAAAGTACCTTTCGCACAAGTTGCCAAAGCACTGGCTCCTTTGGGTATGCTGATCGGCATGCTGGTGGTCACCCGCATCAAACAGCTGGGCATCAAAGGCCTGCTGACCAGCAAAGAAGAATGGTTCAGTTTCCAACTGCCGTTTGATTTGTCCAAAATCACCGTCAGCGACTCCCTGACCATCACCTTCGGCAACATCTTCGGCCAAGGCGTAAACGCTTCCTACCAAACTCTCTACGTTCCGGCCTGGATTCCGTTTGTCTTCACTGTTTGGATCTGCATCCTGCTGTACAAAACCAAATTCAAAGATGCGTGGTCTTTCTACGCTGCAACCTTCAACCAAACCAAAAAACCTCTGCTTGCCCTGATGGGTGCGCTGATTATGGTTCAACTGATGATGGTTGGCGGCGATGACTCCATGGTGAAAATCATCGGTAAAGAATTTGCCGCGATGGCAGGCGAACACTGGGTGTACTTCTCCCCATACCTTGGCGCAATCGGTGCATTCTTCTCAGGCTCCAACACTGTATCCAACCTGACCTTTGGTCCGATTCAACAACAAATCGCGCTTGATACCGGCCTGTCCGTTACCCTCATCCTCGCCCTGCAATCCGTCGGCGGCGCAATGGGCAACATGGTCTGCATCAACAACATCATCGCCGTGTGCAGCGTATTGAACGTGAACAACGCCGAAGGCGCCATCATCAAGAAAACTGTCATCCCGATGACCATCTACGGCATCATCGCCGTGACTGTGGCTGCAATTTTCTTCTTGTAAACCGCTTCATATCAAAGGCCGTCTGAACATTCAGACGGCCTTTTTTTGTATTCTTTCGCTATATTTCTTAAAGAATCATTAATGTATATATTCCGAAACAACCCGCATAACCACTTTGCAACACCAAATTACAAACAACTTTCTATTAATAAACAATCGGGTAATCATAAGTAAACACTGTTTTGCAATTTACCTAATTGCCACTACCGACAAAACGCCTAAAATACGCTTCATCTGCAAACGGAAACCCTTTCTCACTTTGCAAGATAACACACAACCCTCATATGGAGCTTAGATCATGAAATTACTTTCTGTTATCACTGCAGCCGCATTGGCTACTGTTTCCTTCTCTGCTGCCGCTGCACCTGCCGGCTTCGTTTCTTACCGTTGTGACGGTGGCAAATCACTGAACGTGATGTACGGCTTTGACCGTAGCGGCCGTGCAGTTACTGCCGACGTAAACTCCGGTGGCAAAAAAGCCTCTTTGGTTGTCGACAAAAAACGTTCTGACAGCACTGGCACTACTTTCACCAACCGTCGCGGCTATGTAATGTCTGCCGGTTTCATCGACAAAAACACCCACACTACTTCTGAAGTAGTTGGCGTGAACGCCCCTAACGGCTCATTCCTGGTGAAAAACTGCGAACCACGTCCACGTTAATCCCAGTTTTCCTATTTAACCGAATCATCTCGGTTTGATAGAAAGGCCGTCTGAAAAACAATTTTCAGACGGCCTTTTGATTCAAGCCTATAAAAAAGAGTGTGTACCGTACACGCTCTTTTTATTTGTTCACACACCAATTAGATACGCATCGGCATCACGATGTATTTGAAGTTAGGATTGTTCGGCACGGTAAACAGCGTTGAACGGTTGGCATCGCCGAAAGCAAGCTGCATATCGTCGGAGTGGATATTACGCAACACATCCATCAGGTAGCCGATGTTGAAACCGACTTCGAGCTCTCCGCCTTGGTAAGCGATTTCCAGCTCTTCGCGCGCTTCTTCCTGCTCGTTGTTGCTACATACGACACTCAGCAAACCTGGCTGCAAGAACAGTCGTGCGCCGCGGAATTTTTCATTGGCAAGAATGGCGGCACGTTCGAGCGCACCCAAAAGCTGAGTACGGGATACGAGGAAAATCTTGTCGTTATCCAAAGGAATCACGCGGTTAAAGTCAGGGAATTTGCCGTCGATGACTTTGCTGACAATAGTCGTGCCATTGCATTGGAAGCGTACTTGATTGTCCAAAAGCTCAACGGTGATGGACTCGGACGGATTGTTCAACAGCTTGAAGAGTTCCAATACCGTTTTGCGCGGCAGGATTACTTCCGTTTTCGGCAGTTCTGCTTCAATTTGGCTGGCCGCATAAGCAAGGCGGTGGCCGTCGGTTGCAACAAGGCGCAGTTGGTTACCCTCAACCTGCATCAGTAAGCCGTTGAGGTAATAGCGGATATCTTGAACCGCCATGCTGTATTGCACTTGCGAAAGCATGGTTTTGAAGGTTTCTTGAGTCAGCGAGAAAGTCGCGCTGACGTCGCTGCCGACATTCATCAACGGAAAGTCTTCGGCCGGCAGGGTTTGCAGGGCAAAACGGGATTTGCCCGCGCGCAGAGTCAAACGGTTGTCTGCCCAATCCAGTGACACCAGCGCACTGTCAGGCAGGGCGCGCAAAATGTCTTGGAATTTTTTAGCGTTGGTCGTAATACGGAAATCACCTGCCTGACTTTCAGGGCCGGCGGTATTAATTTGGATTTCCAAGTCGGTTGCCAAAAGTTTGGTCTGTCCGTCTTTGCTTTCTAGCAACACATTGGACAAAATCGGCAGAGTATGGCGACGTTCGACAATACCGGTAACGGCTTGCAACGGCTTAAGCAGACTGTCGCGATCGGCTTGTAAAATCAGCATGTTCCATTCCTTTGAATTTGAAATCGGTTGATTTGGGTATTTTAAAATATTTTTTGTTTTCAGACGGCCTCACATTGACATCAGGCCGTCTGAATATTGCATTGGGTCAGTTCTGAATCAAAATCAGCAGTTTCTCGTAGTCTTGCGCCAATTCGGGATCTTCTTCGCGCAGTTTCGCCACCGCTTTGACACCGTGCATCACGGTTGTATGGTCGCGACCGCCAAAGGCATCGCCAATAGAAGGTAGGCTGAGCGTGGTCAGCTCTTTGGTCAGGCTCATGGCAACTTGGCGAGGACGGGCGATGTTGCGCGTACGTTTTTTGCCTAATATATCGCTGATTTTAATACGGTAGTATTTGGCTGTCGCATCGATGATGATGTCAGCGGTAATGACTTTGTGTTTTTCGGCAATAATATCCTGTAAAGCCGTACGCGCCAAATCCATATCGATGACTGGACGGTTCATAAAACGGCTGCTGGCGCTGACACGGTTAAACGCGCCTTCCAGCTCACGCACATTGGAGCGGATCAGATTGGCAATAAATAGAGCAGCTTCGTCTTCGATACTGATACCGGCTGCTTCTGCCTTTTTCTGCAAAATCGCCACGCGCATTTCCAATTCGGGCGGCTCGAGTTCCAAAGTCAAACCCCATGAGAAACGGGATTTGAGACGGTCGTCCATGCCCTCGATTTTGGCAGGCAATACGTCGCACGTCAGGATCAGTTGTTTTTTCTCATTGTGGAAATGGTTGTACAGATAGAAGAACTCTTCCATCGTACGGTCTTTGCCTTTAATGAACTGAATATCGTCGATAATCAGCAGGTCATATTGCTTGTATTGTTGCTTGAACACATCGTAAGTGTTGTTGCGCACAGCCTTCATAAAGCTGCGGATATAGTCGTCCGAGTGCATATAGCGCACTTTGGCATCAGGACAGTTTTTCAGCAATTCGTTGCCGATGGCTTGCACCAAGTGGGTTTTACCCAAACCGGTACTGCCGTATAAGAAAAACGGGTTGTAGCCCTGCCCTGGATTTTCAGCAATGGCTTGGGCGGCTGCGGCGGCAAGGCGGTTGCCCTTACCTTCCACCAAAGTTTCAAATGTATAGTCGCGCGACAGATTGGTCTGTTCGTAGCGTGCCTCTTCTGCATCGTGTTGCGCGTCGGTTTTGGCTTTGGCAACTGCTTTAGACTCAGCCGGAGCGGCAGTTTGTACTTGAGGCTCATGCGGCAGGTTTTTCATGCGTTGCGCCAAAATCTCGGCAGCCGTCATGGCAGCGGCAGGCTTGGAAACCGTTTCAGACGGCCTATCTTCTTCCATTGGCGCAGCAGTTTGCAAAGACATTTGAACAGACTCTACAAACTCTTCAACTTCAATGACCTCTTGCACCGGCGCGACAGCCTGAGCCGCCATTTCATAATGCGTACCTACGCCCGGCTTAAATGCGAAAGCAGCCTGCTGAGGCACCAACTCGGCACGCACGGCATCAATTTTGGCAGCAAACTGGCTTTTGAGCATATTGCAGGCAAATTGGTTTTTACCATACACCACCCATACGCCGTTTTCTTCGCCCACGGTCAAAGGCGCAATCCATTGCGCAAACTGCCCGGCAGGCAACATTTCGTGAAGGCGGCAAAGGCACAGCGGCCAAAATTCAGCTAACGTCATGAGATTAAGCTCGGAAAATGGAAGATTTGGGAAATACAAGAAGGCAGAGCAGACAGGCAATCCGATAAAAATCAAATTTTTACGATACTCCCGCTGCTTTCAGACGGCCTTGCGCACAGAGAAAAGCAAGGTTGGGCGATTATACCCATTCCGCTCTTTTTTATCCACAATCGCCGCAAAATTTTATCCACAAATTCTATTAATGCATAAAACCCATTGTTACACTTTAGTCAACGAAAAGTTTTTATATTGATTGACAAAAGCAGTAAATTAGAGTGTAATTCACGGTTTAATTATCTACCAATTTTTAGGAAACATCATGAAACGCACTTATCAACCTTCCGTTACCAAACGCAAACGCACCCACGGCTTCTTGGTTCGCTCCAAAACCCGCGGTGGTCGCGCAGTATTGGCTGCCCGTCGCGCCAAAGGCCGCAAACGCCTGGCTGTATAATTTTGAATTACGGCTTCTCGAAGCAGTATCGCTTATTAAAAACGGATGATTTTTCATCCGTTTTTGCGTTGAAAAACCGACGCAGCCGCGATTTACTGCAAGTCTCCCAGTCCGCGGACAACGCGCTCGGCCATCCGCGCCTTGGTTTGGTCGTCAGCAAAAAGACCGCCAAACGCGCCCATGACCGCAATTATATGAAGCGCGTCATCCGCGACTGGTTCAGGCTGAATCAACACCAGCTGCCGCCGCATGATTTTGTTGTGCGCGTACGTCAGGCGTTTAATCGGGAAACTGCCCCGGAAGCCCGAAACCAACTTGCCCAGCTGATGAAAAAACGCCGATGAACACCCTGCTTTCCAAGCTCCTCCTTGCACTCATCCGCTTTTACCAATACTGCATCAGCCCCCTCATTCCGCCGCGCTGCCGCTACACCCCGACCTGTTCACAATACGCAGTCGAAGCCGTCAAAAAATACGGCGCATTCAAAGGCGGATGGCTGGCAATCAAACGCATCGCACGATGCCATCCTTTCGGTGGACACGGACATGACCCTGTTCCATAATGCTGCTATCAACCATTTAAAGAACACGATTTCCTTTAATTTCCCGTCGGTTTCTATATAATGCCGTCTGAAGCAGTTTTCATCTCGATTACCTATCCGTCAATTCCAGGAATCTCTTATGGATTTTAAAAGACTAATGGCGTTTTTTGCCATTTCAGTGGCAATTTTTGCCGGCTGGGAACATTTTTTCCCCAGCCCCAAACCTAATCCGGCGCAACAAGCCACGCAACAGCAAACGGCCACGGCTCCGGCAAAAGCCGCTGCCGAAGCCGCGCTTGCCCCGGCTTCTCCCATTACCGTTACCACGGACACAGTTAAAGCCGTCATTGACGAAAAAAGCGGCGACCTGCGCCAGCTGACCCTCTTGCAATACAAAGCAACCGGTGACGAACACAAACCTTTCGTCCTGTTTAACGACGGCAAAGAATACACCTACGTTGCCCAATCCGAGCTTTTGGACGCACAAGGCAACAACGTTCTGAAAGGCATCAGCTTTAGCGCTCCGCAAAAACAATACAGTTTGGAAGGCGACAAAGTCGAAGTCCGCCTGAGCGCGCCTGAAACCAACGGACTGAAAATCGACAAAGTTTATACTTTCACCAAAGGCAGCTACTTGGTTAACGTCCGTTTCGACATTACCAACAGCAAAGGCCAACCCGTCAACCTGAGCGCAGACTACCGCATCGTCCGCGACCACAGCGAACCCGAAGGCCAAGGCTACTTTACCCGCTCTTACGTCGGCCCGGTGGTTTACTCCCCTGAAGGCGGCTTCCAAAAAGTCAGCTTCTCTGATTTGGACGACGATGCCAAATCCGGCAAATCCGAAGCCGAATACATCCGCAAAACGCCGACCGGCTGGCTCGGCATGATTGAACACCATTTCATGTCCACTTGGATTTTGCAGCCTAAAGACGGCCAAAGCGTATGCGCCGCAGGCGACTGCCGTATCGACATCAAACGCCGCAACGACAACCTGTACAGCGCAAGCGTCAGCGTGCCTTTAGCCGCCATTCAAGCCGGCGCGAAAGCCGAAACCGCCATCAACCTGTATGCCGGTCCGCAAACCACTTCCGTTATCGCCAACATCGCCGACAAACTGCAACTGGCCAAAGACTACGGCAAAGTACACTGGTTCGCCTCCCCGCTCTTCTGGCTCTTGAACCAACTGCACAACATCATCGGCAACTGGGGCTGGGCAATCATCGTTTTGACCATCATCGTCAAAGCCGTACTGTATCCATTGACCAATGCTTCTTACCGCTCTATGGCAAAAATGCGTGCCGCCGCACCTAAACTGCAAGCCATCAAAGAGAAATACGGCGATGACCGCATGGCGCAACAACAAGCCATGATGCAGCTTTACAAAGACGAGAAAATCAATCCGCTGGGCGGCTGTCTGCCTATGCTGTTGCAAATCCCCGTCTTCATCGGCCTGTACTGGGCATTGTTCGCCTCCGTAGAATTGCGCCAAGCGCCTTGGTTGGGTTGGATTACCGACTTGAGCCGTCCGGATCCTTTCTACATCCTGCCTTTTATTATGGCGGCGACCATGTTTGCACAAACTTATCTGAATCCGCCGTCAACCGACCCTATGCAGGCGAAAATGATGAAAATCATGCCTTTGGTTTTCTCCATCATGTTCTTCTTCTTCCCTGCCGGCTTGGTTCTGTATTGGGTAGTCAACAACCTCTTGACCATCGCCCAACAATGGTACATCAACCGCAGCATCGAAAAACAACGCGCCCAAGGCGAAGTCGTTTCTTGATAAAGCTTAGGCAATACAAAGGCCGTCTGTTGTTCAGACGGCCTTTTTTTATTTCCTCAAATACAGTTTGAGATTAAACCCAATCCAGTTTTACGCGGCATGCAACACAAAAATCGTCGGGCGTTTTTTCAAATTTGGCATTTCTTTTCTTTTTCGCCACTGCGCAATCGTCTGGCTGATGATTTCCTGTGTCGGCAAGGTCAAGTCCGTAGCCACGCATAAGCGCGTTTCAGGATGCAGGTTTTCCACCGCATCAGCCAACAATGCATCGTTGCGATACGGCGTTTCGATAAACAGCTGAGTTTCATTCTGCTGGCGCGAACGTTGTTCCAAAGCCTTCAAACTCTGAATCCGCTCGTTTTTTTCAGACGGCAAATAACCCTTAAACGCAAAGTTTTGCCCATTCGCACCCGAAGCCATCAGTGCCAGCAACAAACTGGAAGGGCCGACCAAAGGCCGTACTTCAAAACCGTGTTTATGCGCCAATGCCACCAAATTCGCGCCCGGATCGGCAACAGCCGGGCAACCCGCCTCGCTGACAATGCCCATACTGCGCCCCTCTTGCAAAGGTTTCAGCAATTCCGGCAAAGTCTTCAAATCCGTGTGTTCATTCAACGTTTGCAGATTCAGCTCGCGGATAGGCGTAGTCACGCCCAAATGTTTCAAATGCGCGCGCGCTGTTTTTTCCGCTTCCACGACAAAATCCGTCAGCCCGACAATCGCCTGTTGTTCATGCGGTAACAGGCATGGCGTATCAGGCGCACCCAAAGGGGTAGGAATCAAATACAAAATCGGTTTCATTCTTGCAACTCCAAAAAATCTCAGGCCGTCTGAACACATTCAGACGGCCTCAAACTATAAAACTTCCACGCCTTCGTTTTTCAAAAAATCAATCAGACGGAAAATCGGAAGACCGATCAAAGCATTCGGGTCCGTACTTTCAATTCGCTCCAACAAAGCAGCGCCCAAACCCTCACTCTTCGCCGCACCGGCACAATAAACCGCATCCGGCTCGCGTTCCAAATATCGGCTGATTTGCGCCTGCGTCAACTGCCGCATGGCAACCACCGTATGATCGACATGATGCTGAACCTTGCCCGTAGCAGTATTCAAAAGCACGATTGCGCTGTAAAATTCAATCCGTTTTCCGCTTAAGTCCGCCAGCATCTGTTGTGCATTTGCGACGTTCATCGGTTTGCCCAACTGCCGTCCTTCGCACCATGCGACTTGGTCTGCGCCGATAATCAGCGCGGCAGGAAAAGCTGCCGCCAATGAACGGGCTTTGCCTTCAGCTAAACGCAGCGCCGTCTCGCCTGCATGCTCGCCCGCAATAGGCGTTTCGTCAAAATCAGGCAATGCCGTCTGAAAATCGATACCCAAACGGCGAAGCTGTCCGCAGCGGAAAACCGAACTCGACCCTAAAACCAAAGGCAGTTTTACTTCCATATTTTTACTTAAAAACATTGACGTTAGACTGCCGAAATTATATCATACTCCGTTTATGTCATACCCTAATTTGATTGACCCAGAAGTTTTCGCCGCCGAAGGGCAGAATTTGCAAGGCAGCTTCCTGCTCGAAGAATTGGATGAACGAGTCAGTTCGCACGATTATCCGGCCGACAAACAGACATGCGTGTCGTTTACGCTGCAAGGCGGTCGCGACCGGTTGCAACGTCTGTTTCTCGATTTAAACGTCAAAGCCGACATGCCCCTGATTTGCCAGCGTTGCATTACGCCCATGCCGTTTCTGCTCGATGAAACCAGCCGTATCGTCCTGTTTGCCGATGAAGAGAGTTTGGACGAAGCCATGCTTGCCGATGAAGAATTGGAAGGCATGCTGCTCGAAAAAGAGCTTGACGTGCGGACTCTGGTTGAAGACCAAATCCTGATGTCGCTCCCTTTCTCCCCTCGACACGAAGACTGCGGCAACAATGGAACACTGGACGAAGTCAATCGGGACAAACCAAACCCCTTCGCTGTTTTAGCAGGTTTGAAAAGCAGTTAATTAGGACACAGTTTATTTATCTAGGAGCTTGAAATGGCCGTTCAACAAAACAAAAAATCCCCTTCTAAACGCGGTATGCACCGTTCACACGACGCTCTGACTGCGCCTTCTCTGTCTGTTGACAGCGCAACCGGCGAAGTACATCGTCCACACCACATTTCTCCAAACGGTATGTACCGTGGCCGTAAAGTGGTAAAAGCTAAAGGCGAATAATCCGTTCGTCTGACTGAAAAAGCCAGAATATTGCCATGCAATGACTGGCTTTTTTGCATTGCACCCTGTATTTTCCTCTTCGGAAGCACACCATGAAACGTAAAATCTGGTACACCTACGACGACATCCACCGCGTAATCAAAGGATTGGCGGAAAAAATCCAAAACTCCGGCACAAAATACGATGCCATGATTGCCATTGGCGGCGGCGGTTTTATCCCTGCCCGCATGTTGCGCTGCTTCTTGGAAATCCCGATTTACGCCGTCACCACAGCCTACTACGACAACGATCACGAAGGTCAAGTGACCGAGGAAGTAAAAAAAGTCCAATGGCTTGATCCCGTTCCAGATGCACTGAAAGGCAAAAACGTACTGGTCGTCGACGAAGTGGACGACAGCCGCGTTACCATGGAGTTCTGCCTGAACGAATTGTTGAAAGAAGATTTCGGCACTGTCGGCGTGGCAGTATTGCATGAAAAAATCAAAGCCAAAGTTGGTAAAATTCCTGAAGGTGTCCCTTATTTCAGCGGCATTACCGTTGAAGACTGGTGGATCAACTATCCTTGGGACGCGCTGGATATCGACGAACACAACAAATTGGCCGCGCAAAACCAATAAGTCTGGCACGACGTCGCAACAAGCCTTTTCATCTGATTTTCAATTCAATCTCCTGAAAATCAGATGAGTGTGCTTGTCCGATTGTCTGAGGCCGTCTGAAACACACAAACCGGAGAACAACATGATTACACTGGCCGTAGATGCCATGGGCGGAGATGCAGGCCTTGCGATTACCGTCCCCGGTGCAGTGGATTTCCTGAAACAGCAATCCGACGTACATCTGATTATGGTCGGTGATGAAGCAGCAGTCCGCCAAGCATTAAGCTCGGCAGGCGCGCCTATGGACCGCATTACCGTCTGCCATGCAGCGCAAGTCGTTGAAATGGATGAAGCGCCTCAATCTGCGCTGAAAAATAAAAAAGAATCATCCATGCGCATCGCCATCAACCAAGTTAAAGAAGGCAACGCGCAAGCCGCCGTATCGGCAGGCAATACCGGCGCACTGATGGCGACCGCCCGATTCGTCCTCAAAACCATTCCCGGCATTGAGCGCCCTGCCATCGCTAAATTCCTGCCATCCGACAGCGAACACGTTACTTTGGCCTTGGATTTAGGTGCCAACGTCGACTGTACGCCCGAACAACTGGTTCAATTTGCCATCATCGGCAGCGAGCTGGTACACGCACTACACCCTGAAAAAGGCAGCCCGCGCGTCGCCCTCTTGAACGTCGGTACAGAAGACATCAAGGGTACGGAGGCCGTCAAACAAACCTTTAAATTGTTAAGCAGCAGCAAACTCAACTTTATCGGCAATATCGAAAGCAACAGCGTTTTGTATGGCGAAGCCGATGTCGTTGTCGCAGACGGATTTGTCGGCAACGTTATGCTCAAAACCATCGAAGGCGCGGTTAAATTCATGAGCGGCGCCATCCGCCGTGAATTCCAAAGCACCTTGTTCAACAAACTTGCCGCCATTGCCGCCCTGCCCGCACTCAAAGGCTTGAAAGGCAAACTGGATCCGCGCAAATTTAACGGTGCCATCCTGCTTGGTTTACGCGGTATCGTGATTAAGAGCCATGGCGGAACCGACGAAGTCGGCTTCCGTTATGCTTTGGAAGAAGCCTACCACGAAGCCAAATCTGCCGGCCTCGCCCAAATCGAACAAGGCGTAGCCACCCAGTTGGCTGCTTTGGAAGCCGCAAAAGCAGCAGCCGAACAGGAAGAAACCCCTGCTTCAACAACGGAGGCTTAAGGCTGATATACACAGGCCGTCTGAAACTTCACAATGTTCAGACGGCCTGTTTTTATCTTTAATCACCGACTTCATTCTTAATATTGGGAATTTTCCCATTTTCGCTTACAATACCCGACTATCTGAATCAACTCTCTAAAAAGGCCGTTCTCATGCAATATGCCAAAATTTCCGGTACAGGCAGCTACCTTCCTGCCAACCGCGTCAGCAATGACGACCTTGCCAAAAAAGTGGACACTTCCGACGAGTGGATTACCACGCGTACAGGTATCAAATTTCGCCATATTGCAGACGACAGCGAAAAAACCAGCGACTTGGCCGCCGAGTCAGCACGCCGTGCCTTGGCAGATGCCGGTTTGCAGGCTGACGATATCGACCTGATTATTGTCGCCACAGCCACTCCCGATATGCAGTTCCCTTCTACGGCAACCATCGTGCAGCAAAAATTGGGCATTGCCAACGGCTGCCCCGCCTTTGACGTACAAGCCGTGTGCGCCGGTTTTATGTATGCCCTGACCACTGCCAATGCCTATATCAAAAGCGGCATGGCGAAAAACGCTTTGGTTATCGGTGCTGAAACCTTCAGCCGCATCGTCGATTGGAACGACCGCACCACCTGTGTCCTCTTTGGCGACGGCGCAGGCGCGGTTGTCTTAAGCGCATCTGACGAACCGGGCATCATCCACGGCAAACTCAAAGCCGACGGCAACTACCTCAACCTTTTAAACGTCCCGGGACAAATCGCCAACGGCCAAATTTGCGGTTCGCCCTACATCAGCATGGACGGCCCTGGCGTATTCAAGTTTGCCGTCAAAATGCTGGCAAAAATTGCAGATGACGTTATCGAAGAAGCCGGTTACACCACCAATCAAATCGATTGGCTTGTGCCGCACCAAGCCAATAAGCGCATTATCGACTCTACCGCCAAACACTTGGGCTTGAGTATGGACAAAGTGATCTTGACCGTCCAAGACCACGGCAACACCTCCGCCGCTTCCATTCCTCTGGCACTGGATGTCGGCATTAAAAACGGCCAAATCAAACGTGGACAAAACCTCTTGCTCGAAGGCATCGGCGGCGGTTTTGCCTGGGGTGCGGTTTTGGTGAAATACTAACGGTTGGGCCGTCTGAACATCCCTTTCAGCCGGCCTATTCTGCTCAAACCCATGAAATCTCTAACGTTTGCACTTTGCATTAGCAGCCTGTTTTTAAGCATAACGGCTATAATATTGCCTAAACTGGCAATCGCCTATCTCGCACTGAGCGCATACGTTTTCCTGCTTTACTACCGAGACAAACAGCGCGCACGCAACCACGGCAGGCGCATACCCGAAGCAAAATTGCACCTACTCAATCTGCTTGGCGGCTGGCCGGGCGGTTATTGCGGCAGCCTCGCATTCAGGCACAAAACCAGTAAACCTGAATTTGTCCGCACCTTCCGGCTGACCGTCGCAACCAATACTGTCGCCACTTTCCTTCTGCTGGCAGACACCCTCAAACATTCAAACCAATAAGGAATTACCATGTCTTTCGCATTCTTCTTCCCCGGACAAGGCTCACAAAGCCTAGGCATGATGAACGGCTTTGCCGAGCAAGCCATCGTTAAAGCCACATTTGACGAAGCTTCCGCCGTATTGGGTCAAGACCTGTGGGCAATGATTAACGGCGAAGATGCCGAATTAATCGGACAAACCGTCAACACCCAGCCCATCATGCTGGCTGCCGGCATTGCCACCTACCGCGCCTACTTAGAAGCCGGCGGTAAAATCCCTTCCGTCGTTGCAGGCCACAGTCTCGGCGAATACACCGCCCTCGTCGCTGCCGGCGCATTAGATTTTGCAGACGCGGTCAAACTGGTTCGCCTGCGCGCCGAACTCATGCAATCTGCTGTACCACAAGGCGTAGGTGCAATGGCCGCTATCTTGGGTTTGGAAGATGAACAAGTAAAAGCCATTTGTGCCGAAGCTGCACAAGGCGAAGTCGTTGAAGCCGTCAACTTCAACTCCCCAGGCCAAGTCGTAATTGCCGGCAACACTGCCGCAGTCGAACGCGCCATGGCCGCTGCCAAAGAAGCCGGAGCCAAACGCGCCCTGCTGCTGCCCGTTTCTGTTCCTTCACATTGCAGCCTCATGAAGCCTGCAGCGGAAAAACTTGCCGAAGCACTGAAAGACATCACCATCAAACAACCGCAAATCCGCGTTATTCATAACGCCGATGTTGCCTCTTATGATGATGCCGACAAAATCAAAGATGCCTTGGTACGCCAACTGTACAGCCCGGTACGCTGGACAGAAACCGTCAACGCACTTGTTTCCGAAGGCATCACCGAATCCGCCGAATGCGGCCCCGGCAAAGTCCTCGCAGGCCTCGCCAAACGCATCAATAAAGAAGCCGCGTGCAGCGCATTGACCAATGCCGATCAAGTGGCTGCATTTATCGAAGCTCACTAAGCTTGCAGCCTTTCATGTTCCAAACGACCTTTCTTAATGAGAGGTCGTTTTTAATGCCTTTCAGTTGTGTTGAAATAGGAGAGTGAATGGTAACAGAAGGACATTTTTTCTATTTCAACTTAGCATTAGTTTTTTAAATATTTAAGGTTGTCTGAAAAAATTTTACAGAAAGAAAAATCTTTTTTATCCCAAAGCAGTAATTTCGTCACACCAGCATCTTCATTGCGATATAATCACTAAGCCTTACTAATCCGATAGATTAACAAAATTTAATCTACATAGCATCGGAATACCGAGCCAATGATAGAAAAACTGACCTTCGACCTATTTACTCAAGAAGATTCGCGCAGCTTCATGTGCTTGATGGAGTAGCGGTGGCATCGCTAGTTGCGGGAAATTACCCTCAACGATTTCAGGCCACCTGAGTTGGCATTAAACCGAATCAACCGCAAAAACCATACTATCTTCCAGTACAAATCTTTTCAAGGCAATGCACGGGAGATTTTCGGCTACCGCAAAGTCATTTACGAATATAAGCCAACCCATACCAGCTATGTTGCAGAAATGAATAGAGAATTATTCTTTCTTTTTGATGAAGAAAATACTGAAGGATTTATCTGATAAATTCGATACCCAGCATCAACAGTATACCAAAGCAATCCCAGATATGATGAGCAAGCAGTTCTGGCGTGGTATTTATAAGGAAGACTAAACGATGAGTGCCCTGATATACATTGCTACCCATACAGATGATTATCGTTTCCCTCGAATATCGGGCTATATCCCAATTTTTGCGGGAAAAGCTTTACATGGTGAAGTCACAGCAATACAAGGTGACGATACCGGAAAAAATATTTCCATACTAAACAACCAATTTTGCGAATTGACTGCGCTGTATTGGATTTGGAAAAACAGCTATGCAAACATAGTCGGTCTAGTGCATTATCGTCGCTATTTCGCTGATTTGAACCACCCTGAAATGAACATTATCCACATGGGTAAACCAATTTTGGATACAGACAGACTTTCTGACCTAATATCATCTGAAAAACGAATCATCTTACCCAAACCGAAAAGTTTCGGCAAACGACGGTTCTTCAAACTATTTAAAAAACAAAAGACCGTTTATCAGCAATATAGTGAGTGTCATTTCAAAAAAGACTGGCTGGAACTGGAAAAAACTGTCCATAGGCTTTTCCCTGAATATTTTCCATCATTAGAAACGGTCAAAAATGATACACAAATGAGCTGCTGCAATATGTTCATCGCCCATAAGTCCTTTATCGATGCCTATTGTACATGGTTGTTTGAGATTTTGTTTGACTTATATAACCGGCTAGATATTAGTGATTACGACAATTATCAACGACGTATTTTCGGATTTATGGCAGAACGCCTTCTGAACGTTTATGTCCGACATCATGCTACTGATTTTGACATCCAATATTTAGATATTACTTTTTTAGAGTAAACCATAATGACTCAAAAAACAGAGTTCTTAATCGTAGGTGCTGGCTTTACCGGAGCCGTCATCGCACGTGAACTGGCGGAAGCTGGTCATAAAATTATTGTTATTGATCAGCGCAACCACATTGCAGGCAATTGCCATACTGAGCGAGATCAGGAAACAGGCGTAATGGAACACGTTTACGGCCCCCATATTTTCCACACCGACGACGAAGAAGTATGGAACTACGTCAATAAACACGGCGAATTCATACCCTATACCAACCGCGTCAAAACCACCTACAACAATCAGGTCTATTCTCTGCCCGTCAACCTGCATACCATCAATCAGTTTTACCAAAAAGCCTTTTCGCCCGCAGAAGCGTACCAGCATATTACTGAAATAGCTGATAACTCGATTGTCGAGCCGAAAAACTTTGAAGAACAAGCCCTGAAATTCATCGGTAAAGACTTATATGAAGCCTTCTTCAAAGGTTATACCCAAAAACAATGGGGACGCAGCCCGATTGAGCTGCCCGCCAGCATTCTTAAACGACTGCCTGTACGTTTCAACTACAACGACAATTATTTCGCACACCGCTTCCAGGCCATCCCTAAGGATGGCTATACCGTCGTCGTACAATCCATCCTGAACCATCCGAATATTTCAGTATCTCTCAATACAGCATTTTCCGTAGAAGCGGCAGAAGGTAAACACATTATTTGGACGGGCAAGTTGGACGAATACTTCCAATATGCGCAGGGGCGTTTGGCATACCGTACGCTGGACTTTGAAAAACACTCTGCTGAAGGCGACTTCCAGGGCTGTGCGGTCATGAATTACGGCAATGCCGACATTCCCTACACCCGCATCGCCGAACACAAACACTTCACCCCCTGGGAAGAACACGAAAAAACCATCTATTTCAAAGAGTTCAGTCGTGAGTGCGGAGAGGGCGACATCCCCTACTATCCAGTAAACCTGAGCAGCTCTTCCGGCCTGCTGGAAGGCTACTTCGCCCTTGCTGAAAAGGAAAACGGCGTAACCTTCGCCGGTCGTCTGGGTACCTACCGCTATATGGATATGGACGTTACCATTAAAGAAGCCTTGAAATTAAGCCGCCGTATGCTTGAAGATTTGAATGCGGCTAAACCTTTAGCAAGTTTTTACCATAAATAAAGCGTCAAGGTCGTCTGAAACAGACCACCGATTCACAGCATCACATCCTGATTATGAATAAAACCATCATCCTTGCCGTCCCCTATATGTACGGGTTGGACAAGTGCATAGAAAAAAACCTGTGCTACCACGGCTTCAATGTTATCAATCTCTGTTACGACGACAGGGACTCATACTATCCGCACATAGGCTGCCGTATTCTCAGTTTATATCATAAATACATTAAAAAAGATGGCGATTATAAGAAAAAACTGAAATATTCCCGCTACCGCAAGCAGATAACAGAAAAACTGGCTTCCTTGGGAGATGGCAAAGCAGACTACGCCCTCTGCATCCGTGCCAATATTTATCCTAAAGAAATTATTTCCTCTATCCGCAAATACAGCAAAGTATGTGTCAACTACCAATGGGACGGCATCGACCGTTTCCCTGATATCGTCGAATATCTGCCCTATTTTGACCACTGCTGGGTGTTCAATAAAAACGATGTGGAGAAATATCCCCAACACCGTTTTAAAGCGACCACCAATTTCTATTTCGATTTTCTGATTGAGGGAGAGGGAAAAACGGAAGGCCTTTATTTTTTAGGAGGCTACGAAACAGGCAGAGAACACCAAACCTCCATTTTTCTTGATGAAGCACGCAGATTGGGGCTGCCGTTGGATTTCTACATCTACTGCAAAGACGACCGTGCAAGCAAAATTTTTGGCAACGACGGCATTACCTATTTGAATCGACAAAGCATCCTGAGCTTCGAGCAAAACCTGCAAAAGGTCAAAAACTGCCTGGCAGTCGTCGATTTTGTCCAATTTGAAAATTACGGCTTGTCTTTCCGTGTATTCGATGCACTGTGTTTCGACAAAAAACTGATTACCACCAATCAGGCAGTAGCAGCATGCGACTTCTTCCATCCCGACAACATCTTTATTTGGAACGGAGAAAGCCTTGATGGATTGGAAGACTTTTTCAGACGACCTTACCATCCTGTTCTCGAAGAAATAAAAAACAAATACGCCTTCGGCAACTGGGTTCGCCGAATCCTCGACATACCAGACGAAGCATAAACAGATACCATGACGACCGAACAAAAAACGATTATCCTGGGGATGCCCTACAACTACCAGATTTACTATGTCATTGAGGCAGCTCTAAGATATCAAGGCTTCAATGTTATTAGCATTGTCTTGGATGATTCTAATTTCCACTATCCTTCCCTCTTTGATCGTCTGAAAGTTAAATTCAGGCAACTGGTGTTGCGGGATAAAAACGCTAAAAAGAAACTCAAATCTGCTCAATTAATGCGAGATGTCGAAAACAAACTGGTAACGCATGGTAAAGTAGATTACGCTTTGTTTATTCGAAGTGATGTTTATTCACTTGAATTTTTAGATATGATTAAACGCCATACCCGTCCCGGCAATATGATCAACTACCAATGGGACGGCATTGACCGCTTTCCCGCCATTTGGGATTGCGCCGACCGGTTCGACCGCATTTACGTTTTTGATCCCGTCGATATGCGAAATCCGAAACATCCTTTCCTGCCAGCCACCAACTTCTATTTCGACCACGATGTCAACCTGCCCGAAAACCCGCCCAACGATTTCTATTTCATCGGCTGGCATATGCCTGACCGCGCCCCGATTATTTCCGAGTTCGGTAAAGTGGCCGAAACGCTGGGCTGGAAGCTCGACTTCAATATCGGCTGTCTGAATACTGACGTTGACACCCTCCGCCGTTTTTATCCTACGGAAAACATCAAAATCTTCATCGGCGTCAGAAGTTTCGCAGACAACCTCGAAGCCGCCAAACAGGCAAAAATCCTGATAGATTTCAAAACGCCCGTTCACAACGGCCTCTCGTTCCGCCCCTTTGAAGCCCTCGGCTACCGCAAAAAACTGATTACCACCAACGCCGAAATCAAAAAATACGATTTCTACCACCCCGACAACATCTTCGTTTGGGACGGTAAAAGTTTGGACGGTTTGGCAGAATTTGTCGCCAAACCCTACTGTGAACTGCCGCCCGAAATCTACCAAAAATACAGTTTCGGCAACTGGTTGCGCTATATTCTGGACATACAGCCCCATCAAAAAATAACCCTGCCCGAATAAACGGAGAGGCCGTCTGAAATTTGCCGATATAGCAGATAAAATAGGCAATGTCCGTACCGTCATTCCCGCGCAGGCGGGAATCCAGAGATTTGAGATTACGGTAATCTCTAAACATCTCTGAAAGATTAAGATCGGGATTCCCGCCTACGCGGGAATGACAATACGGAGGCTTCTTATTTTGTTTCAGACGGCCTCAAAAATTAGATTCATCACACTATTTATGCTATAAGGTCGTCTGAAATAAACAGACTCTATTCTCGAAACAAGGAAGTAAACATGAGTACACAAGATTTAAGCGGCAAAGTCGCATTGGTAACAGGCGCATCGCGTGGTATCGGCGCGGCAATTGCCGACACGCTGGCGGCGGCAGGTGCCAAAGTCATCGGCACGGCAACCAGCGAAAGCGGCGCGGCAGCGATTAGCGAGCGTCTGGCGCAATGGGGCGGCGAAGGCCGTGCATTGAATTCTGCCGAACCCGAAACCATCGAAAACCTGATTGCCGACATTGAAAAAGCGTTCGGCAAGCTAGATATTTTGGTCAACAACGCGGGCATCACCCGCGACAACCTCCTGATGCGTATGAAAGAAGAAGAGTGGGACGACATCATGCAGATTAACCTCAAATCCGTGTTCCGCGCCTCCAAAGCCGTATTGCGCGGCATGATGAAGCAGCGTGCAGGCCGCATCATCAACATCACATCCGTCGTCGGCGTGATGGGCAATGCCGGTCAAACCAACTATGCTGCGGCAAAAGCAGGTTTGATCGGTTTCTCCAAATCCATGGCGCGCGAAGTTGGCAGCCGCGGCATTACCGTCAACTGCGTCGCCCCCGGCTTTATCGACACCGACATGACCCGCGCGCTACCCGAAGAAACCCGCAAAACCTTTGAAGCGCAAACTTCGCTGGGCAAATTTGGCGAAGCGCAGGACATCGCAGATGCGGTCTTGTTCCTCGCTTCCGACCAAGCGAAATACATCACCGGTCAAACGCTGCACGTCAACGGCGGCATGTTGATGCCTTAAACCATTTATTTAAAGGCCGTCTGAATATTTCAGACGGCCCTTTTTGTCAATCAAAACACTACTTTACATTCTATCTTGATATAATCTTAATAATCCGTTAGATAACGCTCGAAACAGTAAGTCCAAATAAGCATGATACGGGAAATCAAATCGCAGAAATGAAGTTCATTCTGTGCGTTTTTATTTGGGTTTGCTGTCGGTTTTCGACGTGTTTCAGACGGCCTATATAACAATAGCTACTTTTAACGAAAGGCCGCCCACTCTATGCACGAATTTTCCCTTGCTCCCATTGTCATTGTCCTGTTGGTTTCCGTCATTACGGTTATCTGCTGTCGCAAGTTCAACATTCCTTCCATGCTCGGTTATCTTTTGGTCGGTTTTATTGCCGGTCCGGGTATGTTCAAACTGATTCCGCAAAGCCACGCCACCGACTATTTGGGCGAAATTGGCATTGTATTCTTGATGTTCAGCATCGGTCTCGAATTCTCCCTACCCAAACTCAAAGCCATGCGCCGCCTCGTATTCGGTTTGGGCGGTTTGCAAGTCATCATTACCATGCTCTCGATTATGGGCATTTTGATGGCAATGGGCACGCCGTTTAACTGGGCGTTTGCCACTGCGGGCGCACTGACCATGTCGTCCACCGCCATCGTCAGCCGCATTCTGTCGGAGAAAACCGAACTGGGTCAGCCGCATGGTCAAATGGCCATGGGCGTTTTGCTGATGCAAGATATTGCCGTTGTACCGCTGATGATTCTGATTCCGGCACTTGCTGGCGGCAGCGAAGGCAACTTATGGGTAGAGCTGGGCTTGGCCGGTTTGAAAATGTTGCTGACCTTGGGCATTTTGTTTGTTGTCGGCAGCCGTGTGATGTCACGCTGGTTCAGACTGGTTGCCAAACGCAAATCGTCCGAACTCTTTATGATCAACGTTTTGCTGGTTACTTTGGGCGTGGCCTATCTGACAGAGCTTGAAGGCCTGTCTATGGCATTGGGCGCATTCGTCGCCGGTATGCTGCTTTCCGAAACCGAATACCGCATTCAGGTGGAAGACGACATCCGTCCATTCCGCGATATCCTGCTGGGCTTCTTCTTCATTACCGTCGGTATGAAGCTGGATATTCAGGCGCTGATCGGCAACTGGCAGCAAATCCTGATTTTGTTGGCAATCCTGTTGATTTTGAAAGCACTGGTCGTCTTCATCATCGCTTTGCGCATGAAAAACCCTACGAGCGACAGCCTCAAAAGTGCGCTTTATTTGGCACAAGGCGGCGAGTTCGGCTTCGTAATGCTGGCTATTTCCAGCAAAATCAATATGGTTTCGCCCGAATTGGAACAAGCAGCCACTGCTGCCGTCTTGCTTTCCATGATTGCCGCTCCATTTATCTTGGGCAGCAGCGATGCCATCGTCAGCCGCTTCGTCAAATCCGACTGGGACATGAAAGCCTTGGACTTACACTCCATGCTGGTGGAAACCATGAGCAAATCCGAACACGTCCTAATTATCGGTTTCGGACGCGGCGGTCAATCGGTTGCCCGTGTATTGGCGCAAGAAGGTATCCCCTACTTTGCCCTTGACTTGGACATTGCCCGCGTACAAGTGGCACGCAACGCAGGCGAACCGGTTTCCTTTGGCGATGCCAAACGCCGTGAAGTCTTGGAAGCCGCCGGCTTGGGGCGCGCCAAAATGGTGGTCATCACGCTGAACAATATGCACGAGACCCAACATGTTCTCGGCAACATCATGTCCATGCATCCGAGTATGCCGGTTTATGTTCGCGCCACCAATGACGATTACGTCAAAACCTTTACCGAAATGGGTGCGGAAGAAACCGTCTCCGATACCAAAGAAACCAGCCTGGTGCTGGCAAGCTATGCCATGTTGGGCCACGGTCTCTCTTACAACCATGTTTATCAAACCATAACCCACATCCGTCACAGCCGCTATGCATCGTTGCAGGACTTGTTTGTCGGCAGTGATGATGACAGCTTCTCCGACGAAGACAGCAAGGCCGTCTGCCGCCACGCTTTCCCATTGCAAGGCGAGGCACACGCCATCGGTAAAACCATCCGTGAATTACCATTGGCAGCGCATTATCTGAAACTATTGTTTATCCGCCGCAATACCGGAAAAATCCAAGACCTTGACCCTGATTTCGTTCTGGAAACTGGTGACATTTTGGTTGTCGCAGGCAAGCAGGAAGAAATTATTTCCTTTGAAAACTGGTGCTTGCAGGGAGATATCTAATTATCGGCAAATAAATCTTGCGCGCATCAGGATTTTTTGGTTTAATAGCGTCTTCGCAATTTTGCGCATGGGTGATTAGCTCAGTTGGTAGAGCGTCTGCCTTACAAGCAGAATGTCGGCGGTTCGACTCCGTCATCACCCACCAAGTTTCTTTTTCATCGTCTTTGACAGTGGATGCGCGGTGGTAGCTCAGTTGGTTAGAGTACCGGCCTGTCACGCCGGGGGTCGCGGGTTCGAGCCCCGTCCGCCGCGCCATTATTTAAAAATACTGATTTTTCAGTATCTCCCTTTTTCGGGTGATTAGCTCAGTTGGTAGAGCGTCTGCCTTACAAGCAGAATGTCGGCGGTTCGACTCCGTCATCACCCACCACTTTCCTTTTCATTGTCCCTGACAATGGATGCGCGGTGGTAGCTCAGTTGGTTAGAGTACCGGCCTGTCACGCCGGGGGTCGCGGGTTCGAGCCCCGTCCGCCGCGCCATCAAGTTAAAAATAAGAAATACCGGTTTTTACCGGTATTTTTTTCGTCTGTATCCTATGCCTTTTTGTAAAGAGCCTGATTATTTAGACAAGAGAAGCCGGAAATAAACTTAAAACATACGTCTTAAATACCGAAGATAAAACCATCTATCTCAAGCGGATTTACACCAAACGCTTATTCATCAAATTTCTAAATCGTCTATTCAAAATAGACATAAATACTTACCTCCCCCTCTTACACAAAGGCCGTCTGAAAACGTCAATACATTTTCAGACGGCCTTTTTTAGCTTATCAAGCCTGATACCTAATCATGCAGGAGGCCTTAGCATCAATCCAATGTTCGCCACCGGGCTGAACAATTTTAGACACCAGCTTATCCAAGTCGCGTAAATAATCGGTTGACTTTTGGCTGTTGATAATGACGACAACCACCAACGGCTTTTCGCCCAACCAATACCCTGCCAGCGCGCGGACATCTTTAAGCGTACCGGTTTTGAGGCGCAGGTTTTCACCTGGCTGCTTCAAGCGTGTTTTAAGCGTGCCGTCTTTACCGGCAATCGGCAGCGTACTGATAAACTCGTTTTTAAACGGGCTGAAGTAGGCTTTTTCCAACATTTGCGCCATCATTCGCACATTAAGCCGTTCTACGCGGGACAGGCCTGAGCCGTTTTCCAACACCAGCCCTTCCGTATTGATACCGGCAACCGCCAGCTCGCTTTTTACGATAGATGCGGCCTTAGTCTGCGCCAGCTTGTAATCAGACATATTTCCGGCAAATTTAAGGAAAACCGAACGGGCAATCAGATTATTGGAATGCTTGTTCATATCAGTGAGGATATCGGCAAGCGGTTTGGATTGATGACTTGCCAAAATATGCGCGTCATGAGGCGCGACACCTGTTGTCAGGCCGTCTGAAACCGTACCGTCTTGTTGACGCCATTGGTTCACAAAACTTTTGCCGACAAATTCTTTCATGCTGTACATATTCAGATACAGTTCTTTGCCCAAGCAGCTTTCCGGCAGCTTGCCCGATACGGTCAGCGTATTGTTTTTATAGGAAGTCTTCATGTGGTTTTTTAAAACACTGCACTTCCCTTCTTTATTCTCAAGCGTCAATTTGTTTTGAATGTTCAGATTCGGCAGCGGCGGATTGGTACGGATGACCAAGCTTCCGTCTTCTTCTTTTTCAGCACGCAGTTCAACGGTTTTATACGCCAACATATTGGGATCGGGCGGCGTCATAAAGCTTTCGGCAGAATCGGAAGCAAAATCATCCGGATTCTTCACATCGCCCCACAGGCTGCGGTCGAGTATCAGATGTCCGTCAATATGGCGTATGCCCTTATCGCGCATCTGTTGCTGCATTTGCACCAGATCATGCTGGTCAAACACAGGATCGCCGCTCCCCACCCAATACACATTACCTTTCAACGTATCTCCTTTGATTGGGCCGTTGGTTTTAAACTCAGTTTTCCAACGATAATCGCCGCCCAACATACGAAACGCGGTAAACGCCGTTACCAGCTTCATGGTCGAAGCAGGATTACGCAATTCATCGGCACGGTGTTCGGCAATCACTTTGCCGCTGTTCAATTCCTGCACATAAACGGAAATTTCATTTTCAGGAATACGCCCGAAATCCAAAGCCCATGACGGGCAAACCGCCATCATCAGGCCGATCGATAAAATACTTTTTAACTTCATTGTGTTACAAAAATCTTATAAATTCTTACGAGATACTTAGACCGTCTGAACGTTTCAGACGGCCTTTTATTTATTTCTGATGCGCTTTCAAACGCAAAGCAAACATGACAACCACAACACCGACAACCAAAGCGCAACCCATCGCCAAATGGATACCGTCCAACATTGCCTGTTGCGGCATATCTGCACTGGAAAATTTCTCGCCGATATTGGTTGCACCGACGAAAAACGCCGCGCCGATGGCACCGGCAATCGGATTAATGGTGGTCAGAATCGCCGCACCGTGCGGATTGAGCGTTTTCGGCAACGCGTTCAGACCATGGGTTTCGCCGGTTACACAAGCAGACACGGAAAGCGCCAACAGCGTAAACATCGCCGTCAACATCACTACCTGCGTATCAATCCGCAAAAACAGCCACAATACCGCCAGCGACACCACCAGCATCACTGTTGCCGGCAAAACGACGAAGCGGCCGCCCTTTTTGTCCAACAACTTACCGAACAAAGGCGCGGCAACCGCTTGGGCAATACTGGCAGGCATCAGAATCAGACCGGTTGCCGTACCGGTCAGCATCAACACTTGCTGCGTGTACATCGGCACCATCAGTTCCAAGCCCAAGAACAGGAATACCGCACCGGCTAAAATCACAACGCAATATCTGAACTGTTTGTATTCAAACGCACGAAGGTTCAACAACGGCGTAGCCAAACGGAACTGACGGTGCGCAAACCAACCCACCAGTACGACGGAAGCAGCAAAGAGCAGGATAAATTCCAGTAGCGGCATATGGGCAAAATTACTGCTCGCATAAACTAGCCCGCCGAAGCCCGCAATCGACAGCACAGCCGACAACATATCGATTTTCGGACGGCTGATGTTGCTCAAATTGACCGTCAAATATTTGCCCACCAGCACCATCGCCGCCAACATAAACGGCGCGGTAAAACCGAACAGCACGCGCCAATGCGTATGGTCGATGATGATGCCTGACAGCGTCGGCCCCATTGCAGGCGCGGCGGTAAACATCATGGTAATCACACCCATCGCCGTTCCGCGCCTGTTGGGAGGGAAAATCGACAACACGCCGTTAAACAGAAGCGGGACAAAAAACGCGGCAGACACTGCCTGCACCATCCGACCGACCACCAATACGCCAAACGTCGGTGCAAACGCGCAAATCAGCGATCCTGCTAAAAACGTTGCCTGCGTAAACAGCACCATTTTGCGCGTTTCAAACCATTGAATCACGCCTGCCGTAATCGGCGTAAATGCACCCATGACCAGCAAAAAGCCCGTCGTCAGCCATTGAACCGTGGTCTTATCGACACCAAAATCTTTCATAATCGGCGTGAGTGCGACATTCAGCAGCGTATCGTTGAGATAGCCGAAAAATGCGCCGATGAATAAGGTGGCGACAATGGTTTTAGCTGGAAAGTCGGGATTGTCGGCATAGTATTCGTGTGCCGTTGCGTCCTCTTGCGAATCAGAAGCGTGCATAATAATTTGAAATATCAGCGAAACCGTTATTTTAGCATAAACCATTTTGACAGGCCGTCTGAAACCTTGACCGCTTCCACAGATAACACTAAAATTTAGAATTGTTTTCATTTTTATTATTAAACAGGAGAAAAACATGTCAAAGAAAGTCAGCATCTTGGTCGGCAGTCTGCGTAAAGGCTCGTTTGCACGAAAAATCGCACAAAACGTCATTCCCATGTTCCCCGAAGGCTACGAAGCGCAAATCGTCGAAATCGGCCATTTGCCTTTATACAACTTCGACTACGACGATCCTGCCGTTACCGACTTCCCCACTCCATCCAGCTATACCGAGTTCCGTGAAACCATCAAAGCCTCTGCCGGCGTATTGTTCGTGACTTCCGAAAACAACCGTACCGTCCCCGCCTGCCTGAAAAACGCCATCGACATTGGCTCCAAACCCAATGCCGATGTTGCCTGGAAAAAAACACCTGCCGGCATCATCAGCCATTCCGTCGGCAAAATGGGCGGTTATAGCGCGCAAAAAAATCTGCGCCTTGCCCTTTCGTATTTCGATATGCCGCTGACCGGCCAACCGGAAGTGTTTCTCGGCAACTCGCCTACCCTTTTTGACGACAACGGCCAGCTCATCGAATCCGCGCGCGGCTTTGTTCAAGGCTATATCGACCAATTGGTTGCCTTGATTGAGAAAAACCCTAAATAATCGGGATTGAAGTATACAGGCCGTCTGAAATACGAATTTCAGACGGCCTCATCTTTTGCAAAAAATCAGTTTTTCAACCCTTCCTAAATTTTTACTAATTGAGTGCGGTTATAATCACTATCCACCCATCCTCCGGAGAACTTCCATGCGCGTATTATTGGTTGAAGACGATGCCATGATTGCCCAAGCCATCAGTGCCAACCTGAAAGACACCGGCTACGCTGTCGATTGGGTCAATCGCGGTTCGGAAGTTGCCGCAGCAGTGGCGGCGCAAGCATACGATTTGCTGCTCTTGGATTTGGGTTTGCCCGGCAAAGACGGTTTGGACGTATTGGCGCAAATCCGCAACGGCGGCTGTACCGTCCCCGTCTTAATCGTAACCGCGCGCGACGATTTGCACAGCCGCCTCAACGGCCTAGACGGCGGCGCAGACGACTACATCGTCAAACCCTTCGACATGGCGGAACTGCAAGCCCGTATGCGCGCCGTATTGCGCCGACACGGCGGACAGGCGCAAACGCTGCTGAGCAACGGCATCATCACGCTCAACCCTTCCACCCATCAGGCGGAAGTGGTCGGGCAGGAACAGGCCATCATGCTCAGCAACAAAGAATTTGCCGTCCTCCAAGCCCTGCTGCTGCGTCCGGGCATGATTCTGTCACGCAGCGATTTGGAAGACAAAATTTACGGCTGGGGTGAAGAAGTCGAAAGCAACGCCGTTGACTTCCTGATTCACGCCTTACGCAAAAAACTCGGCAAAGAAGCGATTCAAAACGTCCGCGGGGTCGGCTGGCTGGTTGCACAAAACAACCAGGCCGTCTGAAAAACCACAACAATATCAACACACAAATCATGCAACGCCTTATCCACACCATCAAACAATCCCTGCAAGTTAAGATCAGCCTCGCCCTGATCTGCATGCTCCTGCCCCTCTCCATTCTTGCAGGCATATTTTCATATTACGATACTTATCACGAGACCCAAGAGGTTCAAGACGACCTGTTGCGCCAAGTCGCGAACTATCTCGACCCGAGCGATGCCGATGACGAGAATCACTCGCTCGACAACGACAACAAGATTTCCGTTCAATTTCCCAATACGCCCAACCCCATTGTCAGCCTGCCTGAGCAGATTTCAGACGGCCTGCACACCATTCAGGCCGATGACGACGACGATTACTACCGCGTTTATACCCGCAACACCAAGCAAGGCCGCATCGCCGTCATGCAGGAAAGCGACTACCGCGAAGAGCTGGCCGAAATGGCCGCCGTGCAGAGCATCCTCCCCATGCTCCTCGCCCTGCCCCTGATTATCCTGCTCACCGTCTGGATTACCCACCGCACCATGCGTTCCGTCAAAACCCTGTCCAACGATTTGGAACAGCGCCAAATCAACGACCTCTCGCCGATGGACACGCAAAACATTCCCAGCGAAATCCAAGGCTTTGTCGTCGCCATCAACAACCTGTTGCAGCGTACCGACGAAAACGTCCGCCAACAGCAACGCTTTATCGCCGATGCCGCACACGAATTGCGCAGCCCCATGACCGCCCTCTCCCTTCAGGCAGAGCGGCTCAACAATATGCAACTGTCCGCCGAAGCGCGCGAGCAGTCCTCCCTGTTGCAACAAAGTATACAGCGCAACCGCCACCTGCTCGAGCAACTCCTTTCCCTCGCACGCGCCCAAGCGCCCGAAACTCAACGCCCCAAAACCCTGATCAGCCTGCAAAACCAGTTCCGCCGCGTCTTGCAGGAACTCATGCCGCTGGCGCTGGCCAAAGGTCAAGACATCGGCGTCGCCGTTGAAAACGACTGCCAAATCCACGCCGACGACACTGAAATCTACACCCTTATCAAAACCTTTACCGACAACGCCATCCGCTATACCCCAAAAGGCGGCCGCATCGATTTAGGCTTTGATGAAACCGCCGAATACCTCAACATTTGGGTGGAAGACGACGGCCCCGGCATTCCTCCAAGTGAACGCCAACGCGTTATCGACCCCTTCTACCGCATTCTCGGCACCGAGCAACAAGGCACCGGCCTGGGGCTGTCCATTGCAGACACCATTGTCAAACGCCATCAAGGCCGTCTGAAACTGGCTGGCAGCCGACGCTTTGACAGCGGCTTGCTGATTATTGCCGAGTTGGATAAAAAGACACTTTAAATAATTGACCCGCTCAAATTGGTTTATCTATCTTTAAGCCGATGAATCAAAACGCTTTAAAACCAAAGGCCGTCTGAAAATGACTTTCAGACGGCCTTTTTACATTTTAAAGCAAACCTCATTCATTCCTCACAAATACGGCTGCAAGGTTTGGCGGAGAATTTCCATATCGGTAATTTCGGTGATATTGGCTTTGCCCAAGTATTCCAAGCCGACAAAACGCATGATGCTGCTGCTGACTTTTTTGTCGTGGCTCATGTGTTCAATCCATTTTTCAAAGGAGAAAACAGGCGGTGCAGACGGGAGGGAGGCGGCTTCCATTAAAGCGGTAATGCGGTCGGTATCGGCTTGTTGGGTTTTGCCCAAGATTTGCGACAAACGGGAAGCGAGGACGCAACCGGCGGCAACGGCTTCACCGTGCAGCCATACGCCGTAACCCATTTCGGCTTCGATGGCATGGCCGAAAGTGTGGCCGAGATTAAGCCATGCTCGGATGCCCTGCTCGGTTTCGTCTTGGGCAACAATATCGGCCTTCATTTTGCAGCAATGATAAACGGCTTCTGCCATTTTTTCTTGGTGTTGCGCCATCAGGTCGACCATGTTTTCTTCCAACCAAGCAAAAAATTCGGCATCTCCCAAGGCACCGTATTTGATGACTTCGGCCATACCCGCAGAAAGTTCGCGCTGCGGCAGCGTTTGCAGGGCGGTCAAATCGGCCAGAACGGCTTGCGGCTGGTAGAACGCGCCAATCATGTTTTTACCGAGCGGATGGTTGATGGCGGTTTTACCGCCGACCGAGGAATCGACCTGGCTGAGCAATGTGGTCGGCACTTGGATAAAAGGTGCGCCACGCTGATAAGTTGCTGCAGCAAAGCCGACCATGTCGCCTATCACGCCGCCACCCAAAGCGATTAAAGTGGTTTTGCGTTCGGCACGGTTTTGCATCAGGCCATCGTAAATCAGGTTGAGCGTCTGCCAGTTCTTATATTCTTCGCCGTCGGGAAGGATGATGCTGAAATGCGGCACGCCCAGTCTGTCTAAGGCCGTCTGAAGCTGTTTGAGGTAAAGCGGCGCAACGGTTTCGTTGGTAATGATGGCTGCTTTTTTGCCTAAATAGGGCTGAAGCAGCGTATCGGCCTGCTCGATCAGTTTATGCCCAATAAAGATGGGATATTGATGGGACGGGGCTTGGACAGTCAGTGTGCGCATAGTATTCCTTTGCAAAGCGTATTTATTCGCCTAAAGCCTGTATCAGGCGTTTGAGCGTTTTGTGACAGCTGTCGGATTCAATGACGAGATGGGCGGTTTGACGGTACAGCGTATCGCGTTGGTCATACAGCTCTTGCAGTTTGGCCAAAGGGTTGGCAACTTGCAACAGCGGCCGGTTGCTGTCGTAACGGGTACGCTCCAGCAAGGTTTCGGGGCTGGCATGCAGATATACAACCGTGCCGTTTTGGCGCAGAATCTGCCTGTTTTCACTGCGCAATACGGAGCCGCCACCGGTCGATAAAACGATGTTGCGCCGAGAAGCGAGCTTTTTCAGCATATTGGTCTCGCGGTTGCGGAAGCCTTCCTCCCCTTCCATCTCAAAAATGGTCGGAATGGTTACGCCCGAAGAAGTGCAGATTTCGTAGTCGCTGTCGTAAAACGAGCATTCAAACATTTGGGCAAGCTGCTTGCCCAAAGTGGTTTTGCCCGCGCCCATCAGCCCGATTAAAATTAAATTGCCGTTGATTTTTTCCATGAGGGTCATTTTATACGATATGGTGGTTTCGTGGAAAAGTTCGTCGTTTTTCAGACGGCCTTTTCATCTCAGGCCGTCTGAAAACCAAAACAGGCATACCTTTGCAGATATGCCTGTTTGTCATTTTAAAAATTAGTAACGCAGATTGTTACCCACATTATCCATAATGCGCGGCGTGATGAAGATCAACAGCTCACGGCGGTTTTCACGTTTGCCGCGTGATTTGAACAGATTGCCGACAACAGGAATATCGCCCAAAACAGGTACTTTGTTCACTGCATTGGTGCTTTCTTCTTCGTAAATACCGCCGACAATCAGCGTACCGCCATCTTCAACCATGGCTTGGGTATTCAAGTGTTTGGTGTTGATACACTTGGTTGTCAGAGAATCCACGGTACAGTCGATCGGAGTATCGCGATTAATCTTCACAGTCATGATGATTTGACCGTCAGGCGTAATGTTCGGCGTTACGGTCAAGCCCAAAACGGCTTTCTTGAAGGTAATCGAAGTCGCACCACTGGAAGAAGCTTCTTGGTAAGGAATTTCCGTACCGGATTCAATTTTGGCTTCTTTGCGGTCTTGTGTCAGCACGCGCGGATTGGAAATAGTTTTGCTCTTACCTTGTTCTTCAGACGCGCTGATTTCCAAACCCAATGCACCGGACGAGAACGCACGTACCAGCGCAATGCTGTTGACTGCGGCTGCGGTCGGCAGACTGACGTTCGGATCCAAAGTCCATGTGCGGTAGCCTACATCGCCACGGTTAAACGAGGCATTGGTATTGTAGTTGGTTTGTGCATTGCTCCAGTTGCTGCCCCATGCGTTACGGCCGCTCGCACCACCGGAACCGAATTTAACGCCCAAATTACGGAAGAAGGTATCTTCTGCTTCGACAATGCGCGCTTCAACCATCACTTGACGGGTTGGAACGTCCAATTCATCAATCAGTTTGCGGAATTTCTCAATCACACCGCGGTTGTCGGTCACGATCAGCGTATTGGTAGCCGGATCGATTAAGGCGCTGCCTCGGTTGCTCAACAGAGTATTGCGGGTATTGGAATTATTGCTGTCGTATTCTTCCAAGCGCAGAATTTTGCGGAATTCTTCCACGTTTTTGTATTTCAACTGGAAGGTTTGAGAATACAGCGGACCCAGTTCGGCAATCTCTTTTTCAGCCTGCAAGAAGGCTTTGTCTTTTGCCAACAATTCATCGCGAGGTGCGATATTGATGATGTTGCCTTGACGGCGCATATCCAAATTGCGCGCCTGCATAACCAAGTCTAAAGCCTGATCCCAAGGTACATCTTTCAAGGACAGGGTCATGGTGCCTTTGACGGTATCGCTGGCAACAATATTCACACCGGATTCTTTTGCCAAAATCTGCAAGATGGTACGAACTTCTACATCTTGGAAATCCAAAGAAATTTTACGGCCTTTGAACGATTTGTTTGCATTTTGATTCAAACCGCCGGATTCGGTATTGGCGGCTTTAGGCGATACTTCAAATACAAAACGGCCGGAAGAGACTTTGGTATTGATGTCCCAATTCGCATTATTGTTGCGGATAATGAGCTGGGTAGAATTACCGATACGTTTGAGCGTAACGTTTTGTACAGGCGTATTGAAGTCAGCCACATCCAAACTGCGTTGCGCTTGTGTCGGCAGCGTATGGTTTTTCAATGTCACAACCACGCGGTCGCGCTGCTGTTTAATGTCCGGCTGTCCGCTGAAACCCGGGGCAGACAATTCAATAATGCCGGAATTGCGTGCGCCTTTGCGGAAATCAATATTGGCTGCTGAAACAGCTTGATAAGTCTGAGCAGCACGCGCAGTAGACGGCGTAGCCACACGTTCATTTGCAACGGCCGCATTGGTTTGGTCAGTAGATTCGTTTACAAACACCCAAACTTCGTTGCCGCGAATCTCAGTATTGTATTGGCTGATTTTGTTCAAACCCAAAACCACGCGTGCGCGGTCATTGTTTTGCGCCGCAGTAATTTGATTCAACAATGGGTCGGCATATTCCAAAACAGGCTGAGGCAAACGGATATTAGTGTTGGTAAAATCCAATGCGATACGTGCCGGAGTAGATGTTACAAAACCATGAGGTGTAGTGACGTCTTTGTCGAAACGGATTTTGATAATTTTTTGGTTGTCAGGCAAAGTGGAAACGTTGATATCGGTAATATTGCCTGCAAAGGCCGTCTGAACAGCGAGGGCAACGCTGAAGCCGGCAAATAATTTTGTCATGTGCTTGGTTTTCATAATTGAGTGAGACCCCTAAATTAATTTGAATTCGAACTATCTGAGCTATTGGAAGAATCCGCCTCTTTACTGCTCAATGGCAATTCGGCCTTCCGGTACACCCAGTTGCCGTAGCTGTCTTCAACTTGCTCGGTCAAGATAATTTTATCTTCGGTAATACTTTGGATTCTGCCGTAATTCTGACCGATGTAGTTTCCGGGATAAACGGTATAAACATGGTCGTTGACCTTGATAAATCCGGAAACTTTGCCGCCACTTTGCAGCGTTCCGACAAAGGCCATATTTTCCAAACTGAAGGCTTCCAATGTTTCTTTCGGACGGTTCACATCCGGCGCATTGCCGCCTTTAGGGGCAGTGTCCAAACGGCGTGAATCAAACGCATTCATGCCTTTAAAGTTCGGCGGGTTATACGGCTTAGGCAATGTAACCGTCGGCTCTTCAAACGGAATAATCTTGGATTTTGCTTCCTGACGGGTTTGCGTCATCCATTGAGTCAAATCTTCATAGCTTTGCGTACAGGCTGCCAAGGGAAGAAGACTTAAGAGTAAGATGATTTTTTTCATGATTTCCCTATTCTTTTATTTTTGCTCATTCTCGGCAGGTTTGCCTTCTTCTTGTGCCTGTTGCGCAGCCAATTCGGCAGCAATCTCTTCGGCCGGACGTGCTTTATAAGTCGTCGCAATCGCGCTCAATGTCAATTCGCCTTTATTGCCTTTGCCTTCTTTATCCTCGCTTGCGTTCACGAGTTTCAAAGAATCTAAAGTAATAATGCGCGACAAATCGCCTACATCACGGGTAAATTGGCTGATCTGAGAGTATTTGCCTGTGATGGAAATCTGATACGGCAGTTTTTGAATCGGACCATCGTTTTCAGGTTGGAGCGGTGCAACACTGTCCAAACGCAATCCGTTGGTTGAACCTGCCTGATGCAGCTCTTGAATCAGGTTCGGAATTTCCGCGTCGGTTGGAAGTTGTTTCAACAAAACGTCAAATGCAGAACGAATTGAAGCCAATTCAGCTTTCAAATTGTTCAAGCTTGCCGCCTGAATGCTTTTACGCGTAAAGGTTTCCTTCAACTCTTCTTCTTTGGCTTCCTGCGTATTCAAGGTTTCAATCTGATCTTTAAATACGCCGACATAGCCCAAAGCCAACATACCGACAATCAATAAACCTGCCAGCAAAAGTTTTGAAGGCATATTGAGCAGGTACAGGTTTTGTACGTCCAATTGTTTTAAGTTTTTAGATGCCATTATTGAGCCTCCGGAGCAGGTTCGGCCACAGGTTCGGCCATTTCACCGCTGCTTTGGGCAGTCGGTGCAGGAGCCGGTGTATTTACTTGGTTGATTGAAGATTTCAAAGTAAATTCTTGGTAGTTATCTACTTTTTTAATACTCAACAATTCAGGCTGCAAGAAAATACCTGTACTCGGCAGGGAGCGCATCATAACGGCAATTTTATTGTCGCTGATGGCATGACCGCTGATTTTATAGCTGGTCGGGCTTTCGGCTTCCAACGCGGTCAAATAAGTATTATCGGGCGTAAGCGTATTCAAAGAATCAAGGATATAGGCCGCTTGATAGCGTTTTTCCTGCAACTCTTCAACTTTCAGCTTTTTAGCCAAGAAGGCTTCTTTTTCTTGCTGAAGTTTATCGATTTCGCCCAATTCTCTATCAAGTCTGTCGATTTCGGTTTGCAGGAAGTTGTTGCGGCCTTCTTGATTGCGGATGGCGCTGTCAATACCGAGATAAGTAGCGGCCGCCAAGCCTAAACCCACTGCAAAAGCACCAAGCATCAATATTTTGAATTGCTGCTGCTTGCGCTGTTTAATCTCTTCCCGATACGGGAGAAGGTTGATTCTGGTTAATTCGATCATGTTCTCAAAGTCCCCTTAATGCCAATCCGAACGCCAAAGTCAGTGACGGCGCATCAATTTGAAACTGCGGCAATTCTACTTTTGCACTGCGTTCCACATATGAAATCGGATGCAGATATTCTGTTGCCGTATTGGTTTGCGAGAAAATGCTTTCTGCCAAACCTGCCTGCTGCGCAGTAAAGCCGGTCAACAGAATGTGTTTGATATTGTGAAAAGAATCAGTAGCCTGCGTGGTATAGTAAAATTGCAAAACACGCTGAACTTCTTGCGCAACCTGCACATTAAAACGGTCAGCAATCTGAGACTGGTAGTCGGAAGGCTTGTTTTGGGAAGCCATCATTTGTGCGGCTTTTTCTTCCGTTACCTGATAAGTACGCTGAATCAGCTGATTGAGCTGCTCTGTGCTGACCGGAGTTTCTTGTTTATAGAGAATGCGGCCGTTTTGCAGAATCAGTGCATACATTTGCGTCGCATGAATGCCGAACACGGCAACTTTTTCCTCTGCCATTTCGGGAGCATGCGTATTCATCCAATGAACAAAGGCATTGCGTTGCGCCAGCAAGTCCAAATCCAAAGCGGATAAAGGCAAGCCCGCATTCTCAAACATTTCAATGCGCGGCTCGACATCATCTTTTTTGGCAGCAACAGCTAAAACATGCTGGCCTGAACCGACTTCTTCGGCTTGAAAGTCGTAGTTCATTTCTTCAATAGGCGCAAATTGGCCGACTTCCGCTTCGACAAACTCTTCCAAGTCCAGATCGGTATCACGCGGGTTGTAAATAATTTGCTCGACTGTTGCCAAATTTTGTGGTACAGCCGCAACAATATTTTTGCAAGAACTGCGTAATTGTGTGTAAGTATGTTGGATGTAAGTAGCAAGCTGATCGTAGTCTTGAATTTTGTTGCCTTTGACAATATTTTTAGGCAATTTGGTAATAACGTATTTTTCCAGCTGAATTTGGTTTAAACTACGGCCTGTCAGTTGTACCATCTTAATGGCATGTTGGCTGATGTCGACGCCGATAGCAGAGCGGTTGTTCAATCCGCTAGAAGCCTTGCCTGTTTTGGTATCTTTCGTGCTTTTAAATAAGCGCATGATTTGACTTCCCTGTATCATTTAGGAGTGAGTAACTGTTTCGTTATCCGTAAAGGACTTCTTATTCTTTACACAGTATTGACTGTGGCTGATAGAAATCGTTTCCCATTTTACTTTATTTATCGCCATTAATGGCAAATTATTACTTAGTCATGATTAAAAAGATTATAACGACCTGCCTGGGTCTCTTATTGGGACTGGCTCTTTTCGGCGTGGGGCTGATTGCAATTGCAATTTTGGTCACCTATCCGAAGCTGCCGTCTTTGGACACTTTACAACACTACAAACCCAAAATGCCGCTGACGATTTATTCTTCAGATGGCCAAGTGATTGGCGTTTACGGCGAGCAACGGCGTGAATTTACCAAAATCGGTGACTTTCCCAAAGTTTTGAAAAATGCCGTGATTGCCGCCGAAGATAAACGCTTCTACGACCACTGGGGCGTGGACGTTTGGGGTGTGGCGCGCGCCGCGATCGGCAACGTCATGGCCGGCGGCGTCCAATCCGGTGCCAGTACGATTACACAACAGGTTGCTAAAAACTTCTACCTGAGCAGCGAGCGTTCGTTCACCCGTAAATTCAACGAAGCCCTGTTGGCCTACAAAATCGAGCAGTCTTTGAGCAAAGACAAGATTTTGGAGCTGTACTTCAACCAAATCTATTTGGGTCAACGTGCTTATGGTTTCGCCTCCGCCGCCCAAATTTATTTCAATAAAAATGTTAATGAATTAACATTGGCCGAAGCCGCTATGCTGGCCGGCTTGCCTAAAGCACCTTCTGCCTACAACCCGATTGTGAACCCTGAGCGTGCCAAACTGCGTCAGACTTATATTCTGAACAATATGCTGGAAGAAGGCATGATTACCCTGCAGCAACGCGATCAGGCCTTGAAAGAAGAGTTGCATTACGAGCGTTTTGTACAAAACATCGATCAAAGCGCCCTGTACGTTGCCGAAATGGTACGTCAAGAGCTGTTTGAGAAATACGGCGAAGATGCCTACACTCAAGGCTTCAAGGTATATACCACCGTCGACACCGCACACCAGCGCGTGGCCACCGAAGCCCTGCGTAAAGTCCTGCGCAATTTCGACCGCGGCAGCAGCTACCGCGGTGCAGAAAACTACATTGACCTGAGCAAAAGCGACAACGTAGAAGAAACTGTCAGCCAATACCTTTCTACACTTTACACCGTCGATAAAATGATTCCGGCGGTTGTATTAGAAGCCTCCCGCAAAGGTGTACAGATTCAGTTGCCGAGCGGCCGTAAAGTCACGCTGAACAGCCACGCTTTAGGCTTTGCCGCCCGTGCCGTCAACAACGAAAAAATGGGCGAAGACCGCATCCGCCGCGGCTCCGTCATTCGTGTTAAAGGCAGCGGCGATACCTTTACCGTCGTTCAAGAGCCTTTGCTGCAAGGCGCATTGGTATCTTTAGATGCGAAAACCGGCGCAGTCCGCGCATTGGTCGGCGGCTACGACTATCACAGCAAAACCTTCAACCGCGCAACTCAAGCCATGCGCCAACCCGGCTCGACGTTCAAACCGTTCGTTTATTCCGCCGCTTTGGCAAAAGGCATGACTGCTTCCACCATGATTAACGATGCGCCGATTTCCCTGCCGGGTAAAGGTGCAAACGGCAAAGCGTGGAACCCGAAAAATTCAGACGGCCGCTATTCCGGCTACATCACGCTGCGCCAGGCTTTGACCGCGTCGAAAAACATGGTATCCATCCGCATCCTGATGTCTATCGGCATCGGCTACGCGCAACAATACATCCAACGCTTCGGCTTCAAGCCGTCTGAAATTCCTGCCAGCCTGTCTATGGCTTTGGGTACAGGCGAAACCACGCCGTTGCGTATTGCAGAAGGTTACAGCGTCTTTGCCAACGGCGGTTACAAAGTATCTGCCCACGTCATCGACAAAATCTACGACAGCCAAGGCCGTCTGAGAGCGCAAATGCAGCCTTTGGTAGCCGGTGAGAACGCGCCTCAGGCCATTGACCCGCGCAACGCCTACATCATGTACAAAATCATGCAAGACGTTGTCCGTGTCGGTACCGCACGCGGTGCAGCCGCACTCGGCCGCGCCGACATCGCCGGTAAAACCGGTACTACCAACGACAACAAAGACGCATGGTTTGTCGGCTTCAACCCTAGCGTTGTGACTGCCGTCTATATCGGCTTTGACAAACCGCGCAGCATGGGTCGTGCAGGTTACGGTGGTACAATCGCCGTACCGGTATGGGTAGAATACATGCGCTTTGCCCTGAAAGGCACCAGCGTCAAACCGATGAAAGCCCCTGAGGGCGTGGTTTCGAACGGTGGCGAAGTGTATATGCGCGAACGCATGACCACCAGCTCCGACCTGGCCTTGGACAACAGCGGCGTTGCACCGCGTCCCGCTCAACCTGCCCGTCGCACGGTTCCGAATGAAAACCGCCGCCGCACCGAGAGCGGCAATGCGCCAGCCCGTGAAGAATTAGACGAAACCCCAGTTCTGCCAAGCAATACCGGCAACAATAACAAACAACAACTGGACTCTCTGTTCTAACAAATCAAGGCCGTCTGAAACGTTCAGACGGCCTTTTTTGAGAAAATTCAAAGCAAAACCATGATTGATTTACACTGCCATTCAACCGTTTCAGACGGCATGCTGTCCCCAACCGAAGTCGTCCGACTCGCCCGTCAAAACGGTTGCACCCTGCTCGCCCTGACCGACCACGACCACACCGGCGGACTGGCTGAAGCTCGCGCCGAAGCCGATACCCTCGGCCTCTCCTTCGTCAACGGCGTGGAAATATCCGTCACTTGGCGCGGCCGCACCATCCACGTTGTCGGCTTGGACTTTGACGAACACAACGAAACCCTGCAAAACCTGCTTGCCGAAGTCCGTAAAGGCCGTCTGAAACGATTGGAAGCCATCGCGGCCAAACTGGAGAAAAAAGGCATAACAGACGCGTATGAAGGCGCGCTGGCATTGGCCGCCAACAAAGAAATGGCCAGCCGCACCCACATTGCCGAATTCCTCATCCGCGAAGGCCATGTTAAAAACAAACAGCAGGCGTTTACCAAATATCTGGGCGACGGCAAATCCTGTTCCGTCAGACATGAATGGGCCACACTGGAAGACTGCGTAGCCGCGATTACAGGCGCGGGCGGCATGGCCATTATCGCCCACCCGATGCGCTATGAATTATCCGCCACCGCCAAACGAAACCTCTTTCAAAAATTTAAAAACCTCGGCGGCGCAGGGATTGAAGTACACAGTGGCAACTGCTGTAAAAACGACCGCCTCAACTATGCCCTGCTTGCCGACCGCTTCGACTTTCTTGCCAGCGCAGGCAGCGACTTCCACCGCCCCAACGACTTCAGCGGCGGCATACTCGGCGCCTGTCCCGACTTACCCGAACAATGCCGTCCTGTCTGGGAACACTTTAAGGCCGTCTGAATTTTTGACAGCAATTTTTCAGACGGCCCGCCAAGTATGAGACAGTTATAAACATATCACACTCTACATATTGAAACTGCCTGCCCGATACACCATAATAACCCTATAAATACCCCAAAAATAAAGGTTAACGCCATGTGCCAACTGCTCGGCATGAATTGCAACACGCCCACAGACATCATGTTTTCTTTTGAAGGCTTCCGCCGTCGTGGCGGCATTACCGACCACCATGCCGATGGCTTCGGTATCGGCTTTTTTGAAGGCAAAGGCGTGCGCTTGTTTCACGACGACAAACCCAGCGCCAACTCACCCGTTGCCGACTTGGTACGCGCCTATCAGATCAAATCCGAAAACGTTATCGCCCATATCCGCAAGGCCTCACAAGGCCAGACCTCATTGGCAAACACTCATCCCTTCATGCGTGAGATGTGGGGCGAATATTGGCTGTTTGCACACAACGGTCATTTGATTGATTTTTTTCCCGAGCAGGGCGAGTACTACCATGCCGTCGGCTCAACCGATTCCGAACGCGCATTCTGCTTTATTCTCAACCGCCTGCGCAGCCGCTTTGCCACCAAGCCCGAACCTGAAGTTTTGTTTGACGCCATTGCCGGCCTGACTCATGAAATCCGCCGCTACGGCTTGTTCAACTTTGTGATGTCCAACGGTGACTGCCTGTTTGCCCACGCCAGTACCTTACTGCACTACATCGTGCGCAAAGCCCCGTTTGGCAAAGCACGCCTGCTGGACGATGATGTCATGGTCGATTTTTCAGAAGTGACCACCCCGAACGATAAAGTTTCCGTCATCGCTACCCTGCCCCTGACGCGAGATGAAACTTGGTCGCAATTGGCAGTCAATGAATTGGTGATGTTTCAAGACGGCGATATCGTCCGTAGCGACCGCCCCGAAAATCCGGTTTATATGAGTGCGGAAGAGGGTTTGGAAATCGCCCGTGCCGTTGGCGTATCGGTTTAACGGTTGATTGACTGAAAAACTCAAGGCCGTCTGAAAAGCTCAACTTCGCTCAAGTTGCCCTTTCAGACGGCCTTTTTATACTTAATCCATAGTCAAAGCGTTTACTATACGAAAATAGCGCAATCCGCTACAATAATAGGTCACAAACAATAAATTCAATTGCTTAGCGACCTTGCCGAGCGTATGACAAGGAAACCCGATGAAGTGCCCGTTTTGCCAACACCCCAACACACAAGTAACCGACTCGCGATGGCTGGAAGACACCAACAGCATCCGTCGCCGTCGCAAATGCTTGGAATGCGGTCAACGCTTCAGCACCTTTGAAACCGTTGAAATGCGGATGCCGCAAGTCATCAAATCCAACGGCACACGGGTTCCCTTCAATCCGCACAAACTGCAAACCAGCCTTGAGCGCGCGCTGCACAAACGCCCTGTCACACAAGAACAAATCGATGAAACCGTTGCCCTTATCGAGCAACGCCTCTACCGTTTGGGCAAAAAAGAAGTCGCTTCGCGCATCGTCGGCGAAATGGCGATGGAAGAGCTGGCAAAAATCGACCAAGTCGCTTATGTCCGCTTCGCGTCCGTCTATAAAAGCTTTAAAGACGTTTCCGAATTCACCCAAGTTATCGCCGAATGTAAAGCCAAATAAGGCCGTCTGAAACCATGTCTTCCGCACTTGATACCCAAATGATGCAAACCGCCCTCGAGCTGGCCAAGCTTGGGCGGTTTTCTACTTCCCCCAATCCCCGCGTCGGTTGCGTGATTGCACAAGGCGCCCAAATCGTCGGACAAGGTTTCCACGTCAAAGCAGGCGAGCCGCACGCTGAAGTTCACGCCTTGAGGCAGGCCGGAGCAGCGGCAAAAGGCGCAACAGCCTATGTCACGCTGGAACCTTGCAGCCATTACGGCCGCACACCGCCATGCGCCGAAGCGCTGGTTCATTCCGGCGTAACGCGCGTGGTCGCCGCCATGACCGACCCTAACCCGTTGGTCGCAGGCAAAGGCTTATCTATGTTGGAAGCCGCCGGAATCCGTACCGAAAGCGGTTTACTGGAAGCGCAGGCGCGCGAACTCAACCGCGGTTTCCTGTCGCGTATCGAACGCGGCAGACCGTTTGTCCGTCTCAAGTGCGCCGCCAGTTTAGACGGCAAAACCGCCCTTTCAGACGGCCGCAGCTTTTGGATTACCGGCGAAGCAGCACGCGAAGACGTACAAATTCTCCGTGCCGAAAGTTGCGCCGTTTTGACCGGTATCGGTACCGTACTTGCCGACAACCCGAAACTCAACGTTCGCAGCTTCCCCACCCTACGCCAACCTGCGCGTATCGTCTTGGACAGCCGACTGCAAATCCCTTTGGACTGCCACCTCGTGACTGATACCGAAAGCCCGACCGTTATCGTTACCCTTTCCTCAGACGAACAACGTTTGCAGGCTCTAAGCGCATTTGAACATATCCGCATCATCAGGCCGTCTGAACACATCAACGGCCGCATCAATCTTCTTTCACTCATGCCGCGACTGGCAGAGCTTGGCTTTGGCGAAGTTCTGGTAGAAGCCGGCTCAACACTTGCCTCAGCCTTCCTGAAGGATGACTTGGTGGATGAAATCGTCCTCTACCAAGCGCCGAAACTATTGGGCGCAGGCAAACCTCTTTTCTCCCTCCCTGAAAATCCGGCCGCCCTACTTTCAGACGGCCCTTGGCAAAGTCAATCGGTAGAAATCATCGGGCAGGACATTAAATGGGTTCTCCGGAAAAAATCTGTCTAATTGCCTCAACTTAATAATCAAACTACTTTTAATAGGATATATCTATCATTTACATAGCAATAAATGTAATTTTTTCGTCAATATATTATAATGACTTTAGCGTATTCCAATTTAAAACTTTGACTTAAGTTAACTATCCTCAAGCCGATTGTCGACAAATTTTCCTTTTTTTCATCACGAAATAATGGATTATTAAGATAAGTTAAGCCACGAAAATTTATTAAAAGTTTTTATTCTAGAAGGGTTTTAAACGGCATAAACGGTAGTTTCATTTCATGAATCATACATTTGACAAAACAATATCTAAAATCAAAACATGTGGTTGAATGTAATTTCTAAAAATTAAGTATTCAAAAATACCGTTTCCATACCATAGAGGCCGTCTGAACGACCGTTAAACTTTTTTGATTGAGACGAATCAGATAAGTGCTTATGATTTTGTCTAATGTAATTATAAGTATGGTTTTAAGGCTTCACACGATACGGCAGCCGGCTATGGCTATGCGGTTGCAGCAAACAACTCAGGCATCGGGCAAACCCTCCCGATTTACTCATTCATTAAACGAAAGACATCATGAAAAACATTACGATACAAAAATTTGCCGATAAGACCGCAAAAATCGGCATCGTTGGCTTAGGCTACGTCGGTTTACCACTGATGTTGCGCTATGTAGATATCGGTTACCAAGTTTTGGGTTTCGACATTGACACCAACAAAGTCGACAAGCTCAACAAAGGTGAAAGCTACATTGAGCATATCCCTTCCGACAAAATTGCCGCTGCTTCCAACAGCCTGTTTGAAGCAACGACCGACTTCTCCCGCATCGGCGAAGTAGAAGCCGTCATTTTGTGCGTACCGACTCCGCTGAACAAATACCGCGAACCAGACATGAGCTTTGTGATTGACACTACCGATGCGGTAAAACCTTACCTGCGCGCCGGTCAAGTGCTGTCTTTGGAATCTACTACCTACCCCGGCACTACCGAAGAAGAATTGCTGCCGCGCATGGAAGAAGGCGGCTTGAAAGTCGGTCAAGACGTGTTCTTGGTTTACTCTCCTGAGCGAGAAGACCCGGGCAACCCTAACTTCGAAACCCGTACCATTCCCAAAGTCATCGGCGGCCATACCCCTGCTTGTTTGGAAGTCGGCCTGGCGCTGTACCAACCTGCCATCGATAAAGTTGTTCCGGTAAGCTCCACCAAAGCGGCAGAGCTGACCAAACTTTTGGAAAACATCCACCGCGCCGTAAACATCGGCTTGGTGAACGAGATGAAAATCGTTGCCGACAAAATGGGCATCGACATTCACGAAGTCATCAATGCCGCCGCAACCAAACCGTTCGGCTTCGTTGCTTATTACCCAGGCCCTGGCTTGGGCGGCCACTGTATCCCTATCGACCCGTTCTACCTGACTTGGAAAGCACGCGAATACGGTGTAAACACCCGTTTCATCGAGCTGGCCGGCGAAGTGAACTCCCACATGCCCGACTACGTTATCGAAAAAGTCGGCCTGGCTTTGAATGACCACAACCGTTCTATCAAAGACAGCAAAATCTTGGTATTGGGTATCGCCTACAAGAAAAACGTGGATGATATGCGTGAAAGCCCGTCTGTGGAAGTTATGGACCGCCTGCACAAACTGGGCGCAGTGGTTTCCTACTCTGACCCGCACGTTCCAGAGTTCCCACATATCCCCGGCCACCACTACTTCGACCTGAAGAGCGAAGCGCTGACCCCTGAAACTGTCGCTCAATACGATTGCGTGGTTCTGACCACCGATCACGACAAATTCGACTATGACATGATCACCGAACATGCCAAGCTGATTGTCGATACACGTGGCAAATTCCCAGTGAAAAATCCTAAAGTCATCAAAGCATAATCTTGCTTCAGACGCATCCGGCTGCCTCCGGTTTCCCCGACCGGGACGGCGGCCGGTTTCCCAAGGCCATTTGTTTTTCAGACGGCCTTGGCAAACCGGCAACGGTAACAACACATACCCTACGAAAAACGCTCAGCTCGAACTTCCGGCCGTCTGAAAACAAATAATATGAACGCGAAAAAAATCCTCGGCTACGCATTGGGCCCGGTAGGAAGCGCCGCCTTCGGCCTGCTTTCCCTGCCACTCATCTCATGGTACTTCCCTGCGGAAGACATCGGCCGTATCGTACTCTTGCAGACCATTGCCGGATTGAGCATTCTGCTCTTGGGCTTGGGGCTGGACCAATCCTATATTCGCGACTATTACGCCGTTAAAGACAAGGCCGCGCTGTTCAAATCCGTTTTTTTATCGCCATTGATTCTGACTGTGGCGGTTGTGGTTTTAGTGTTGCTGATAAACGCATCATGGCCGTCTGAAATCATTTTCGACATCCCCAGTGCGAATTTGGGGATTCTCTTCCTGATTTTCTTAGCCACCACGCTGATTATCCGTTTTTTAGCCTTGATTTTGCGGATGAAAGAGCAGGCATTGGCTTTTTCCGTCAGCCAGCTTGCGCCGAAATTCTTGATTTTGGTGTTGGTTTTTGCCGTGATTGCTTCCGGCTTGCCTGCCAATACTACTTCGCTGGTTTTTGCCTACACCGCAGCCCAAGTGCTGACTGTTTTACTGTTGATCTATCAACTGCGCCGAGATCTGCAAGCCGTTTCCCATGCGAAATGGTCGTCCGAGCTGCATCGGGACGGCCTGCGCTACGGCCTGCCGCTGGCATTCGGCAACTTGGCCTATTGGGGCCTGACTTCGATTGACCGCTTTGTCCTCAAAAACATCTCTGGCTTGGACGAGTTGGGCATTTATTCGATGGCGGTCAGCTTTGGCGCCGTCGCCTTGATTTTCCAAAGCGTGTTCTCCACCATTTGGGCGCCTTTGGTGTTCAAATGGGTAGAAGAAAAAACCAATCTGGACAAAATCGGCGACATCACGCTTTCCATGACCGTCCTCATCAGCGCAATGATTTGCCTCATCGGGATTTTCTCGCCGATGGCGACCTGGATACTGCCGGAAAAATACACGCAGGTTCAATTTATCCTGCTCTCGTGTATGCTCTTCCCCCTGTTTTACACGCTGACCGAAGTCAGCGGCATCGGTTTGAACGTCGTCCGCTCGACTTGGCTGATTACTGTCATCAACATCGTTGCCTTTATCGCCAATACCGCCCTACTCTATCTGTTGGTACCGAAATTTGGTGCAAAAGGTGCAGCTATGGCCAGCGCAACGGCTTTTTGGCTGTTTTTCATCTTTAAAACCGAATTCTCTTCACGCCTGTGGCAGCCTTTGCCGCGCCTGAAGATTTATACCAACTCAACGCTCTGCCTGATAATCTGCCTTGCCTACACTTGGCTGGGTACACGCGACAACTATATTTGGTTTGCGCTGGCATGGGCAGTCGGACTGGGTTTCCTGTTCCTAAAATACAAACACGCACTATTTGCCGCGACCGAAAAAATCAAAGCCAAATTAAACCGTTCGGCAAAATAGCCAACCTGAGATTCACGTCTCTACGATAACAACAGAACGACTATGAAAATAAAACGTCTGAACTTATACACTTACATCCTATACATCATGCTCGCAGCCTATATGCTGGGGCCCGCGCTGTCCTTTAAGGTCGGCGTACCGCGTATTGATAACCCGCTGACCCTGATATTTGTACTGCTTGGTTTTGTCGTATTTTTTCTGGAAAGCAAGCATATTCCGCGCAAGATTTTTGCCATGCTCTGCGCCCTGACTGCCATGTGCATCTGGCCTGCCATCCACATGGGCATTACGTCGCTGACGCCGACGCAGTACATGGATATTTTGTTTTTTATGGCGGTTCCGGCTTTCTTCTACTTGTTTTACCAAGTATTGAAGCGCGCCGACGACCCTTTGGGAACGATTCAGAAGTTCCTTGTCGTATTTACGCTGTTTATCGCCGTGCCACCGTTTGCAGAGCTGGCCACCGGTATTCAGTTTGTGAGTGCCAGCGATGAATTGGCCATTGACGAAGGCTCGCTCAAAGGCTTGTTCTTTAACCCGAACAACCTTGCCGCCACCGCAGTCTGCCTTGCGCCTGCCATTTTGTTTTTCTTCCAACTCCAAGGACGGAAACACAAAGAAAAACTGCTGGGCTGGGGCTTGTTCCTGCTGTTGGGCATGGCCATTTTTGCCAGCGTATCGCGTACCGCCATCGGCTGTTACCTGTTGATTTTGCTGGTTTATACGGCCTATCGCAAAAACGGTTTTATTACGGTCGGCGTCGCTGGTTTACTGGCGTTGGTGTTGTCGATGATTCCGTCACGAGCGATTGCGGAATTTTTGCTGTCGCTCAACGGCAACCAGTTTTTGGAACGCTTTTCCAGCCGCGTGTACCTCTTCCTGTACGACTTAGGCAGCGACAACTCCGTGTCCTACCGTCAGGAGATTTACAACTACTTCTGGAATAATCCGCCCCTGCTGCTGACCGGCTACGGTCCTAAAAACTTCCGCGAATATTTCGGCGGCCATTTGAGCGGCAGCTTGGGCTTTGAAAACCCGCACAGCTTCATCATCGAGCTATATCTGGGTTTCGGCATGATTTCCTTACTCGGCTTTATTGCCTTTGTAGCGTGTTATTTCCTCTACACCGCCTCAAACCGCGCAGTAACCGGCAAATCGCGCGTTTTGGCTTGGGTTGCCTTGGGCATTTTCCTGCTGGCCGGTTTTATTCCGTCCACCATTTTGCGTATGCCGTTTATCTGGCTGCCCTGCCTGCTGATTTTTATTTACAGCGTATTTGTTGCGCCCAAGCTGAAAGATATGGCCGCTTACGCATACAATGAAACACTATACGATACGAAGAAACCATCATGAAAATCATCCTGACTACTTCCATGTCCGGCCTCGGTGGCACTGAAAACGCCACTTTCCGCCTCGGCCGCCTGCTCAAACAACGCGGACACGATATCGTATTGGCCTCTTCAGACGGCCCTTTGATTCAGGAAGCGCAAGCATTGGGCATCCGTTGGCAGCCGATTGATTTTTACCAAGGCGGATTATTGGGTTACGTCAAAGGCATGTTTGCCTATATGAAACTGCTGAAAAAAGAGAAACCTGATGTGATTCACTGCCAAATGGCGCGTATCGTTCCGGCCTGCGCCATTGCGGCCAAGTTTGCCTCGCCGAAAACCAAAGTGTTCTACCACGCGCGCGGCCTTGATCCGGAAACTTATCCGAAAATTGCCAAGCTTTTCGATAAGCTGGGCGTGTACATCATCGGCAACTGCAAACACGAACGCGAAAAACTCATCCGTTACGGTTTCCCTGCCAACCGCATCACCTACACTTACAACGCCCTGCACAAAGCAGATTTCGTTCCTGAAAAAACGGTCAAAGACTATGTCCAACTGGGCACGCTTTCCCGTTTGGACACCGTCCGCGCCGTGCATCTGATGTTGGATATTTTGAAGAAAATGGTTGACCGCGGTATGCCTGTACGCCTCAACGTTGCAGGTATCGGCGAAGAAATGGACAACCTCAAAGCCCAAGCCAAACGTTTGGGCATTGAAGACAAAGTCACCTTCCTCGGCGGTGTCCGCGACTTGACCGGCTACTTCAAAGAAGTCGATATTTTGGTGAACACGCCGCATTGCGTAGGCGACCACGGCGCAGGTGTCGGCAACAATATTTTGGAAGCCGGCCTTTACGACACGCCTGTCGTGACCTACAACATGGCGGGCATTTCCGAAATGGTCATCACCGGCCAAACCGGCTACTGCATTCCTTTCGGCGATGACGAAGCGTTTATCGAAGCCGTCGATACACTCATCAAGCATCCAGAGTTGCGCAGTCAAATGGGCAAAGCCCTGCACAAACATGTCGAAACCTTATGCTCCGACGACGAAATCTACCGCACCACCATGGCTGCGTACGAAATGTAAGGCCGTCTGAAACATGAACATTACCATCGTCGCCCCTTATTGCTCGCTGCCTTCCGAGCCGCATTTCAACCGCTTCTGGTATCTTGCCGAGCTGTTGTCGCAGTCGCATGACGTGTTGCTGATTACCAGCAACTTCAAGCACTACGACAAATCTTTCAGACGGCCCGAAGATGCCGAGGCCGCCTCACAAGGCCGTCTGAAAGTCATGCTGTTGGAAGAAAGCGGATACAGCAAAAACGTGTCTTTGGGACGCGTGACCAGCCATCACCGCTTTGTCAAACATTTTGAAAAATGGTTGGAAAACTGCCGTCCGGGCGAACAAGACGTCGTCTTTTCCGCCTATCCGCTGATTGCCACCAACCTGCTGTTGGGCAAACACAAAACGCGTTTGGGCTACAAACTGATTGTCGATGTGCAGGATGTATGGCCGGAGTCTTTCTCCTCGGTCGTACCGTTTTTGAAAAAAGTACCGCACAACCTGCTGCCCTTTGCTTCACGCGCCAACCAAGCCTACCGCTACGCCGATGCGCTGGTTGCCGTATCGCAGACTTATCTCGACCGCACCAAAGAAGCCAATCCGAACGTACCCGGCGAAGTCGTCTATATCGGCGCTGATTTTCCCAAACTCGATGCCGCGCCTGCTAAAGATTTTGGCGACGACAAAACCCGCTTTTTCTACTTGGGCACGCTCAGTTACAGCTATGACGTGGAAACCGTGTGCAAAGGCGTTCGCAAACTGTTGGATGCCGGCGAAAACGTCGAATTGCACATCATGGGCGGTGGCCCCGATTTGGAGAGGCTCAAACAATATGCCTGCGACGGCATCAAGTTCTACGGCTACATTCCTTACGCCGAAATGATGTCGGTCGCCAAAGGCTGCGACATTTCCGTCAACGCCATCCACTCTTACGCCATGCAGTCGATTACCAACAAACTGTCCGACTATATGGCTTTGCAAAAACCGATTCTGAACAGCCAGGTCAACGACGAAGTTGCCAAAGTCCTTACCCTGCTGCCGCATGCGAACTACCGTTCCGGCGATGTGGACGGTTTCGTTCAAGCCGCCAAAGATATTCTGAAGCGCAAAAACGATCCTGTTCAGTCCGAAGAAATCGTCCGCCGCTTCAAACGCGACGTTGCCTATCAAAAAATCGTCAACCTGATTGAAAGATTAGCTCATGAATAAATTTTTCAAACGCCTGTTTGACATTGTTGCCTCCGCTTCGGGGCTGATTATCCTGTCGCCTGTGTTTTTGATTTTGGTGTACCTCATCCGCAAAAACTTAGGCTCGCCTGTGTTCTTCATCCAAGAGCGGCCGGGCAAGGATGGCAAGCCGTTTAAAATGATTAAATTCCGCTCCATGCGCGATGCAATCGATAAAGACGGCAACCCGCTACCGGACAGCGAACGCCTGACCGATTTCGGCAAAAAATTACGTGCTACCAGTTTGGACGAACTTCCTGAATTATGGAATGTCTTAAAAGGCGAGATGAGTCTAGTTGGCCCTCGTCCGCTGCTGATGCACTACCTGCCGTTGTACAACGACTTCCAAAACCGCCGCCACGAAATGAAACCGGGCGTGACCGGTTGGGCGCAAGTCAATGGCCGCAACGCCATTTCATGGGATGAAAAATTCGCCCACGATGTTTGGTACATCGACAACTTCAGCTTTTGGCTGGATATCAAAATTTTGTTCCTGACGGTTAAAAAAGTCTTCGTCAAAGAAGGCATCTCAGCCGAAGGAGAAGCCACCATGCCTTATTTCACGGGTAATAAAACTGATGAAAAAAAATAACATACTGATTCTGTCGGCAGGTCGCCGTGTCGAATTGGTGCAGGACTTCCAAACCGAAGCCGCACGTTTTTCAGACGGCATCGGCGTTTTTGCCACTGACCTCAACCCCCACATGTCTTCTGCCTGCCATGTTGCCGACCGCGCTTTCAGCGTGCCGCGCATCGATGCAGCCGAATACATTGACAGCATTTTAGAGCTGGCCAAACAACACGACATCGGTCTGATTGTGCCAACCATCGATACCGAGCTGCTCAAACTGGCCGAAGCACGTGACCGTTTTGAAGCTGAAGGAATACATATTGTCATTTCCGATGCAAAACTGATTACCCTGTGCCGCGACAAGCGCCTGACCGCTGGCCTGTTTGCACAATACGGCATCCGTTCGCCTGAAATTTACGAACGTGACCGCTTGGTTTTCCCATGTTTTGCCAAGCCTTATGACGGCAGCCGCGCCATCGGTGCGAAAAAAATCAACACACCGGCTGATTTGACTGTCGACATTACCGAAGACCCGAAAATGATGTTCGCCCAATACATCGATATTGAGAATACTTTCTCCGAGTTTACCGTCGATATGTATTACGACCGTCAAGGCCGTCTGAAATGCGCCATCCCTCGCGAACGTTTGGAAGTGCGCACCGGCGAAGTCAGCAAAGGCGCAACCCGACGCAATGCCCTATATGAAGAGCTGGTTGAAAAAATGGCCGTATTGGAAGGCGCACGCGGCTGCATTACCGCGCAATTCTTCGTCAGCAAAACCGACAGCACAACCTACGGTGTGGAAATCAACCCGCGTTTCGGCGGCGGTTTTCCACTGACTTACGCCGCAGGCGGCAACTATCCGGGCTGGCTGATTCAAGAATATATCGGCAGCCAAGACGTCCCGTTCTCCGACGACTGGGAAAACAATTTAATCATGCTTCGTTACGATGCTAAAGTTTTGGTAAGAGAACATGATTAAGCCGGAAGAATCCGTCATCGTCTTCGATCTTGACGATACGCTTTACTCTGAGTACGACTACAAATGCTCCGGAATACAGGCAGTTGTAGGGATAATTACGTCGCTTTATCCACAACACGATGCCGACGTACTAAATGAAATTGCAGACAATAAAAGTAAAGACTGGCTCGACAATTTGTGTCATCATTGCAAATTAAACGAACTAGAGAAACAATCACTTTTGTGGCAATATCGACTACATAGGCCTGTTATCCGACCTTATGTCGAACCGTCTTTTTTACGGAAGCTGATGCGCCCTTTTGCCGCACGCGCCCTAATTACAGACGGCCGCAGTCTGACACAGCGTTTGAAAATACAGGCCTTGGGTTTGACCGATTTGTTTGACGACATTTTGATTTCGGAAGCCATGCAATCGGAAAAACCCGACGATAAGCGTTTTGTCTTCCTGCAAAACAAATATCCGGCTGCAAAACGTTTCATCTACATCGGCGACAACATCAAAAAAGATTTTGTCGCACCAAACAAACTGGGTTGGCTCTCCATAGGCATCATGCCTAAGCCGCACAATATTCATCAAGCCGAGCCCGAGCAATACGGTCGTGAATACCAGCCCACCCTTTGGATAAACACCCTGGAAGAATTGACTACACTGACAACTTCCGCCACCGAAAAAGCAAATGCATAAGGGACATTTCTCCATGAAAATCTTATTTATGGGTCGTAAACAGGTTTCCGCCAACCTGCTTCGTTTTTTGACCAAACAAGACCATATCGAAATCGTCGGTGTCTTGACCGACAGCCATCTGCAAGGCTCGCCGACCACGGCTGCCGCGCAGGAATTGGGCCTGCCCCTGTACACCTTCGATACGGCTTTGGAAGCAATGCGAGAAGGCCGTCTGAAATACGATTTGGGCTTGTCCGTCCTTTACTGGCGCAAGCTGCGTGATGAATTCCTGAGCATTCCGACTTTAGGCACAATCAACTTCCACCCTGCGCTGTTGCCCGAATACAAAGGCACAGGCGGCTACAACCTGGCCATCATGGACGAGCTGAACGAATGGGGCAATACCGCCCACTACGTCGATGCTTCCATCGATACCGGCGAAATCATCGAAGTGGACCGTTTCCCTATCGACGCCGAAACAGAAACCGCCCAATCGCTCGAACGCAAAACCATGCAGGCATTGGAAGATTTCGCACGACGCATCATCACCCGCGCCATCGAGTCGAAAACCAAATTGCCGACCACGCCAAACATCGGTGGCCGCTACGTCAGCCGTGGCGAAATGGAAGCCATGAAGCAAATCCGCGACGGCGACAATATCGAGAAGAAAATCCGCGCCTTCTGGTTCCCTCCTTACGACGGCGCATACGTCGAAATCAACGGTCAGAAATACACCCTGATCAACCGCCAACTGCTGGAAGAAATCGCCCCCAAAGGCTCAACCAGTCTTTTTGCAGGAAAAACAAATGCTTAATACATCACTCTCCCCATGGCCAAGCTTTACTCAAGAAGAAGCCGATGCCGTTTCCAAAGTCCTGCTGTCCAACAAAGTCAACTACTGGACAGGTACGGAATGTCGCGAATTTGAAAAAGAATTTGCTGCTTTTGTCAGCACGCAATACGCCGTCGCCCTTTCCAACGGTACGTTGGCTTTGGACGTAGCCCTCAAAGCAATGGGTATCGGCCAAGGCGATGATGTGATTGTCACTTCGCGCACTTTCTTGGCTTCCGCATCCTGCATCGTGACCGCCGGCGCAAATCCGGTTTTCGCCGATGTCGATTTGAACAGCCAAAACATCAGCGCCGAAACCATCAAAGTCGCTTTGACGCCAAACACAAAAGCCATCATCGTGGTTCACCTTGCTGGGATGCCTGCCGAAATGGACGACATCATGGCTTTGGCAAAAGAACATAACTTGTGGGTTATCGAAGACTGCGCCCAAGCCCACGGTGCGAAATACAAAGGCAAATCCGTCGGCTCTATCGGCCACGTCGGTGCTTGGTCGTTCTGCCAAGACAAAATCATGACCACCGGCGGCGAAGGCGGTATGGTAACCACCAACGACAAAGCGCTGTGGAGCAAAATGTGGTCGTACAAAGACCACGGCAAAAGCTACGATGCCGTGTACCACCGCGAACACGCACCCGGTTTCCGCTGGCTGCACGAAAGCTTCGGTACCAACTGGCGCATGTTGGAAATGCAGGCGGTCATCGGCCGCATCCAGCTCAAACGCATGCCCGAATGGACAGCACGCCGCCAAGCGCACGCCGCCAAACTGGCTGAAAGCTTGGGCAAATTTGCCAGCATCCGTTTGGTTAAAGTGGCCGACTACATCGAACACGCGCAATACAAGTTCTACGTTTTCGTCAAACCCGAACACCTGAAAGACGGCTGGACGCGCGACCGCATCGTCAGCGAATTGAACGCGCGCAAAGTCCCCTGCTATCAAGGCAGCTGCTCCGAAGTGTATTTGGAAAAAGCCTTCGACAACACGCCTTGGCGTCCGAAAGAGCGACTGAAAAACGCTGTCCAACTGGGCGACACCAGCCTGATGTTCTTGGTGCACCCAACCCTGACCGATGAAGAAATTGCGTTCTGCAAAGAAAACATCGAAGCCGTATTGGCTGAAGCCACGGCATAATCATTTTCAGACGGCCTGCAACTTCAGGCCGTCTGAAAAAATAAAACAGCCTGCTTCAAACAATCCGTACCAAGCCACATTACAACACTCAGACACAAGAAATATAAAATGAACTTGGAAACCCTGCTGGCTCTGCCGCGCAATCTAAAAAAAACCTTCTTCGTCATCCACGATATCTTGATGATATTCGTGGCGTTTTGGTTTGCCCAAAGCCTCAAAGTGCAATATTCCGACGAATGGTTGAGTATCGCCAACTGGCTGGCTTTTGGCAGCACCGCTGTGCTGACCATCATCCTTTTCATCCGTATCGGCCTCTATCGCGCCGTCACGCGCTTCGTCAGCATCCGCGTCCTGACTGCCGCCGCATTCGGCAGCATTATTTCAGCGGTCTTGTTCTGCCTGACCACCTTGATTTTTGAACAAAAACTACATCTTGCCCTGCCCATCGTCTATTTCTTGGTTTTGGTGGTCGGCGTCACCAGCTCACGTATGATCCTGCGTGCGATTCTGACCGATCATCACCGCAAACAAATGACCCCCGTCATCATCTACGGTGCAGGCCAATCCGGCCGCCAGTTGTTGGAAGCCATCAAACAGGTTAACGAATACTCGGCCATCGCTTTTGTCGATGACAACCCGAAAATCCAACGTACCGTCATCTATGACCTTGCCGTCTACAACCCCAACGAAATCCCGATGCTGATCAGCCGCTACGGCGTACGCAAAATTCTGCTGGCGATTCCAAGTTCTACACCTGAAGAACGCAAAGACATCATCCGCCGCCTCGAAGCATACAAATGCGAAGTCCTGACCATTCCGGGCATGAAAGATTTGGTGGACGGGAAAATCAGCGTCAGCTCATTGAAAAAAATCTCCGTGGTCGATTTGCTCGGCCGCGCCCCTGTGGCACCGCGCCCCGAATTAATGAGTGCCGACATCAGCGACAAAGTCGTGATGGTGACCGGTGCAGGCGGCTCTATCGGCTCCGAACTTTGCCGTCAGATTCTCAACTGCCGTCCGACCAAACTGTTGTTGTTTGAATTGTCTGAATTTGCCCTGTACAGCATAGACAAAGAATTGCGCGAAACTCAAGCCGCGCAAGGCAGCCAAGTCGAAGTCGTACCGCTTTTGGGTTCGGTTCAAAACAAAGAACGCCTTAGCAGCATCATGAAGGCCTATCACGTCGACACCGTTTATCATGCCGCAGCCTACAAACACGTCCCTATGGTCGAGTTCAACACCATCGAAGGCATTCAAAACAACGTGTTCGGCACACTCTGCTGCGCGCAGGCTGCCGTAGATGCGGGCGTTTCCACCTTTGTTTTGATTTCCACCGACAAAGCCGTCCGACCGACCAACACCATGGGCGCCAGCAAACGCATGGCCGAACTCTGCCTGCAAGCGCTTGCCGCCGAGCCGGAACAAAAAACACGCTTCTGCATGGTACGTTTCGGCAATGTATTGGGTTCGTCCGGTTCCGTTGTTCCTGTATTTGAAAAACAAATTGCCGAAGGCGGCCCGATTACCCTGACTCACCAAGACATTACCCGCTACTTCATGACCATTCCCGAAGCGGCGCAATTGGTTATCCAAGCCGGTGCAATGGGTAAAGGCGGCGACGTATTCGTCCTCGACATGGGCGAATCCGTCAAAATCATCGACCTTGCCCGTCAAATGATTGTCCTCAGCGGCCTCAAAGTCAAAGACGAGCAACACCCACACGGCGACATCGAAATCAAGATTACCGGCCTGCGCCCGGGCGAGAAACTTTATGAAGAACTGCTCATTGGCGACGAGGTGCAAAAAACCACTCATCCCCGTATTATGACCGCCAGTGAAGTAATGCTTCCATGGACGCAATTATCTGACATACTGTCAGAACTCCAAACCGCTTGTCTCCAAAGCGACCAAAACAGCCTGCGCCAGCTTTTGTTGCGCGCACCGACAGGCTTCGTACCCAAAGACGGTATCTGCGACTTGGTTTGGCAGCAAAACAATAAGGCCGTCTGAACATTTTCAGACGGCCCGGACACCATCCCGCAAGGACTACTACATGAAAAAAACGCTCTCCCTGCTTACTCTATTCGCACTGACTGCCTGTAACAGCACGACAGTCATTCCTGGTTCGACCATCAAAACCCGAACCAAAACCATTGTTTACACCGATACCGACACCGCAGCCGATACCAACCTCGACAGCCGCGTTGCCGTTTACCCCATCACGCCCAACCTGATTGAAAAAATGCGCAAGCCGCCGGTACTTTCCCAAAACAACCAAGGTTTGGAGCAAAGCAAAAGCACTTACCGCTACCGCATCGGCAGTGGCGACGTCCTCAATATCATGGTTTGGGCGCACTCCGACCTCAACTCCCCTGTCCAGCAAAGCAACCCGCAAACCAACCAAGTCAGCCGCGGTGCCTGGGTAGATGAGGGCGGTTACATCACTTACCCATTGGCAGGCAAAATTCAAGCCAAAGGCAAAACTTTGGACGAATTGCAAAACACCCTGACCAGTCTTCTGAAACGCTACATCAAAAACCCTCAAGTAGCCATCAACGTTACCGAATTCCGTTCGCAACGTATTTCAGTATCCGGTGCCATCAATCAAGCAGGTCAGCTGCCGATTACCAATATCCCGATGACTATTTTAGATGCCATCAACCAAGCAGGCGGCGTTACCCAAAGTGCCGACACCCAACACATCAAATGGACGCACAACGGCGTCGACCGCACCATCTCCCTGCAAGACATGCTGCAATACGGCGATATGTCGCAAAACCATCTCCTCAGCCATGGCGACATCGTTTACGTTCCTAACAGCAGCAACAACAAAATCTACATCATGGGCGAAGTCGGCAAACAAGCGACCCTGCCGATCGGCAACCACGGCCTCAACCTGATCCAAGCGCTCGGCGAAGTGGGCGGCATGAACCAAGCCTATGCGGATGCAACCGGCGTATTCGTGATCCGTCGCGTACCAGAAGATGCGGCCAAACCTATCCACATCTACCAGCTCAACCTGAAAGATGCGACCTCTTACGCACTGGGCAGCGAATTCAAACTGCGCTCCGAAGACACCGTTTACGTTACCGCCGCCCCGGTTACCCGTTGGAACCGCGTAATGTCACAAATTACCAATTCCATCAGCAACGTCAACACCCTCGACAATACGTTTAAATAAGCAGTGGTTCCTGCTGTCAGACCCTGTTTGACAGCAGGATACAAAATCACGCACAATCCGACCAAATTACATAAACGGCATATAAAAGCCGTACACACCGCACAAACGGAAAAGCAGTACCTTATAGTCTGACTCACGCTTTTTTCAGACCATAAACCGAAACAATATCATGTACCACAACATACTCATCGTCTGCCTAGGCAACATCTGCCGCTCCCCCACCGCAGAGCGGATCATGCAGAAAAAACTACCCGGCCACCGCATCAGCAGCGCCGGCATAAAAGCACTGGCAGGTAAGGATGCCGATTTCCAAGCCATCAAAACCGCACTCAAACACGGCGTTATCGTTGCAGGCCATACGGCACGCCAACTGACTGCCCAAATGTGCGAACAGGCCGATTTGATTCTCGTCATGGAGCCCTGTCAAATCGACATGGTGGCCGACATCCATCCGCCGGCACGCAGCAAAACCATGCTGTTTGCCCAATGGTTGCCTAAAAAAACCGTACCTGACCCATACAAACAAAGCAGCGAAATGTTTGAAGCCGTTTTTGAACAGCTCAATGCTGCCGCAGACACTTGGAAAACCAAACTAAACGGAAAAACTCAACCGGTATAAAACCGGCATGAACAAGAAAGCAAGCAATGAAAAAAACGACCTACACACCTTACAGCGCAGACAACGATGAAATCGACTTCGGCCAACAGTTGCGCGTAATTTGGACAAATAAATACAAAATCCTCGCCGCCCTGCTTGCAGGCGGCATTCTTGGCGCAGCCTTCAGCCTGGCATCCACTCCGCAATACCGTGCCGACGCCATGCTGGAAATTGAAACGCGGCAAAACCAAATCCTGACTGAAATCAACAGCATCTTCAACAACCAAACCACGCCGTCTGAAGCAGAAGTCGAGCTGGTTCAATCACGCTTGGTGCTGGGTAAAACCGTTGACGACCTTCAGCTTGACCAAGAAGTCAAAGCCAAATACACACCTGTTATCGGCAGCCTGATGCACAACATCAGCGGCGACCCCGATCCCAAACTGACCGTCGGCAGCTTTACCGTACAAGACGAATGGTTCAACAAAACCTTCACGCTGACCGCCAAGAGCAACAAAGCCTATACCCTTACCCTTCCTGACAAACGCGTGGTCGAAGGCAAGGTTGGCGTACCTCTGAAAATCAACAATCAAACCACTCTCAAAATCGATCAAATCTTGGCTAATCCGGGTCAAGAATTTGCGTTAACCAAGTTCTCCCGCATCAGCGCCATCGAAAACATCCAAAACAAACTGGCGGTCATCAGTAAAGGTAAAACCAGCCCCATCATCAACCTTACCTTTACCAGCACCGACCCTAAACGTACCAGCGTCATCCTCAACAGCATTGCCGACAACTACGTTGCGCAAAACCGCGAACGCGACGTCCAAGTTGCATCCAGCGGTTTGGCCTTCATCAGCGAAGAATTGCCACGCTTGAAAGAAACCTTGCAAGATGCTGAAAACAAACTCAATGCCTACCGCCAACAATCAGGATCCCTCGACATTCCGCTCGAATCTAAAGGCGCATTGGAAAGCCTGACTGGCATCGAAACCCAAATTACCCTGCTCAAAACCGAAGAAGCAGGTTTGGCCGAGCTGTACACACCGGAACACCCTTCCTATAAAGCCGTATTGGACAAACTCTCCGTCCTCGAACGCGCCAAAAACAAAATCAACCAACAAATCGCCGAATTGCCCAATACCCAACAAGAAGTCATCCGCCTGACCCGCGACGTAGAAACCAACCAAGCAACCTACGTCCAACTGTTAAGCAAACAACAAGAGCTCAACATCATGAAAGCCAGTGCGCAAGGCAATGTCCGCATCGTCGATTATGCCTACGTCCCTGAAAACCCGGTTGCACCGCGCAAAGCCGTCATCACGCTCCTGAGTGCACTTGCCGCAGGCTCATTGACCGCTTTGTGGCTGATAATTCGCAACCGGATGAAAAACGGCATTACTTCATCCGAAGAAATCGAAAACCTCAATTTGGAAGTCGTCGCTCTTGTTCCGCACTCCAAGACCCAGCAAAAACGCGACTTCTTCAAAAGCAAATTCAAGAAAACCGGCGGCCGTTCCAACTATCTGCTGGCCAGCGAAGACCGCGCCGACACTGCCGTCGAAGCCATCCGCGCCCTGCGCACCAATATCTACTTCTCCATGCTGGACGCGCCTAACAACGTCCTCATGATTACCGGTGCCGCGCCTGAGGCAGGCAAGTCCTTTATCTCCGCCAACCTCGCCGCCGTAATGGCGCAATCGGGCAAACGCGTCCTGCTTATCGATACCGATATGCGCAAAGGCTACCTCGACCGACTCTTCGGCCTTACCCCCGAGTTCGGCTTGTCTGACATCCTTAACGGCAAAGCGGCTCCGGCCAAAGCCGTACAAGAGACCGGCATTGAAAACCTTCATCTCATCAGCAGCGGCAGCTATCCTAGCAATCCGTCCGAGCTTTTGATGGACAACCGTTTCAACGAATTGCTCGCCCACGCGCGCCAACGCTACGATTACGTCATCTTGGACACGCCGCCCGTATTGGCCGTTACCGACGCCGTCATCATCGGCCAACATGCCGGCACCGTCCTGATGATCAGCCGTTATGCGCACACCCGTGCACGAGAGCTTGAGGCCAGCGTCGAACGCCTCAAACAAAACCACATCAACATCAAAGGTGTCGTCCTCAACGGCATGAAGCGCGAAGCCAACAACAGCTACGACTACTACGCCTACGATGCCTACCATTCCGGTAACAATAAATCATAAACCGAAGCAGGCCGTCTGAACTTTCAGACGGCCTAAGGCTTTTTAAACAGCACAAAATATTTTTCACAAACGCCGCCCTTGCACCCCAAAGCCGTTTGTTTTAAAGTAAGCCCCGTTCCCATATGGAAGAGAAACATGAAAATTACCGTCATCGGCGCAGGTTCGTGGGGTACAGCTCTCGCGTTGCACTTTGCGCAACACAACAATGAAGTTGCCCTTTGGACACGCAATCCCGACCAAATCCGCACCCTGCAAGCAGATCGCGAAAACAAACGCGGCCTGCCCGGCTTCCCTTTCCCTGAGTCCCTGACCGTTCACGCCGATTTGGGCGAAGCGCTGAAAGACAGCCAACTTGCCCTGATCGTTACCTCCGTAGCCGGCCTCAGAAGCAGTGCCGAGCTGCTCAAACAGCATAACGCCGCCGATATTCCCGTTCTCGCAGCCTGCAAAGGTTTTGAACAAGATACCGGCCTCCTGACTTTCCAAGTACTGAAAGAAGTCCTGCCTAACAATAAAAAAATCGGCGTTCTCTCAGGCCCGAGCTTTGCCCAAGAACTGGCCGCCCAACTGCCTTGCGCCGTCGTTCTTGCTTCCGAAAACAAAGACTGGGTGGAAGAAACCACCGCCCAACTGAACACCAATGTAATGCGCCTGTACGGCAGTACCGACGTCATCGGTGTTGCAGTGGGCGGTGCCGTTAAAAACGTCATGGCAATTGCCACCGGCCTTTCAGACGGCCTTGAATACGGCCTCAACGCACGCGCAGCCTTAGTAACACGCGGCCTTGCCGAAATCACCCGCCTTGCCATCGCCATGGGCGCACAACCCAAAACCATGATGGGTTTGGCAGGCATCGGCGACCTTATCCTAACCTGTACCGGCGCACTCTCGCGCAACCGCCGCGTCGGTCTCGGCCTCGCAGAAGGCAAAGAGTTGCATCAAGTGCTTGTCGAAATCGGCCACGTTTCCGAAGGCGTCAGCACCATTGAAGAAGTCTTCAACACCGCCGCTAAATACCAAATCGATATGCCCATCACTCAAACCCTGCTGCAACTCATCCGCAAAGAAATGACCCCGCAGCAAGTCGTTGAACGCCTGATGGAACGAAGCGCTCGCTTCGAATAAACGGTCGCGCCGTCTGCCATTCAGACGGCCTGACGCACAATATGACGGCCATCAGGCCGTCTGAAGGGAAACACATGAACCAATCACTGAACAATCTGGAAATCAACGTTTACCAACTTGTCCAAAAATTTGAAACGCTGGTTTCAGAAAACCGCCGTCTCAACGAAGAAATCGACAGACTCAAACTCGAGCAAGAGCAACAAAAACACCAACACGACGCAGCCATTGACGAACTCAGCGAAGCCTTGCTGGTTCAAGTCGGCAAACTCAAAGAAGACCTGCAAAGCAAAATTGACAACCTGACCGTCGAAAAAGAAAACTACCGCAACGCACTGGCCCAAAGTGCAGACCAAATCCGCAGCCTCATTGCCCGATTGCCCCAAGAAACACAACAATAAAAGGATGCCCCGTGAGTATCGAACAAGTCAATCTCGACATCATGAATGTCAACTTCACCATCAACACGCCGAGTGAAGAAAAAGCCACCCTCCTACAAGCCGTTGAAATGCTCAACAAAAAAAGCGACGCGATTAAAGAAAGCGGCCGCATCGTCGGCACGGACAAAATCGTCGTCATGGCAGCCCTCAACGTCGTACACGACCTCTTGAAAACCACCCTCAACGACGATTTGGCAATCGGTGAATTTGAGCGTAAAATAACCGACATGAACAACGCGTGCCAAAAAGCACTGGCGCGCTTGGAGCAAAACTAATTTCCCCTTTTCCCTGCGGTGTTCGCGAAGGCATATATTCCTTTGAACCAATACGTTCGCTTTAGGTTGCCGGGAGTTGTAGTGGGCGCGAGCGTCCGTTTGCCGGACGCACCCGAAACTACCCGAGGTGACCGCCTTGTCAGCAAGGTTCAAGCGGATTCAGCCCAAACGGCACTCGTGGGGATTCCCTAAAAAAGCCATACCGAAAGGTGTGGCTTTCCCCTTTCCGAGCAAAGACTTTCGTAAAGATTTCCGGCCGTCTGAAAAAACCGCATATTCATGTATCAAACACGCTCAATTAAGATTGACAAAAACCAATCTCCTCTTTAAAATCCATAACTTTCTATATATATCTGGATTCCAACCATGAAAACCTTCTCTGCAAAACCCCATGAGGTGAAGCGCGAATGGTTCGTCATTGACGCAGAAGACAAAGTTCTGGGTCGTGTCGCAGCCGAAGTCGCACACCGTCTGCGCGGCAAACACAAACCCGAATACACTCCTCACGTTGATACCGGCGATTACATCATCGTCATCAATGCAGACAAACTGCGCGTGACCGGTGCTAAATTCGAAGACAAAAAATACTTCCGTCACTCTGGTTTCCCAGGTGGCATCTACGAGCGTACTTTCCGCGAAATGCAAGAGCAATTCCCAGGCCGCGCTTTGGAACAAGCCGTAAAAGGCATGTTGCCTAAAGGTCCTCTGGGCTACGCCATGATCAAAAAACTGAAAGTGTACGCCGGCGCCGAACACGGCCACGCTGCACAACAACCTAAAGTTTTGGAACTGAAATAATAAGGACACGACATGAACGGTAAATACTACTACGGCACAGGCCGCCGCAAAAGTTCAGTGGCTCGTGTATTCTTGACTAAAGGTACCGGCCAAATCATCGTAAACGGCCGCCCCGTTGACGAATTCTTCGCACGTGAAACCAGCCGCATGGTTGTACGTCAACCTCTGGTTCTGACTGAAAATGCCGAATCTTTCGACATCAAAGTTAATGTAACCGGTGGCGGCGAAACCGGTCAATCCGGCGCCATCCGTCACGGCATTACCCGCGCCCTGATCGACTTCGACGCAGCCCTGAAACCAGCCCTGTCTCAAGCAGGCTTCGTTACTCGCGATGCTCGTGAAGTTGAACGTAAAAAACCTGGTTTGCGCAAAGCACGTCGCGCAAAACAATTCTCCAAACGTTAATACGTTTTCAGAATCGAATCAAAAAGCCTTGCCCTGCAAGGCTTTTTTCATTTATAAAATAATAATCCAATATCCCCCGCAATATATGATGAAAACCCTGCTCCACTACGCCAAATCATTGCTTCAGGCTGTGATTATCTTCATCTTCTTATCCCTGATTGTCGACTGGGTGCGCAAGCCTGACCAACCCTTACAATCAGCAGCGCAAACCCTCACTCTAACCAATGGCCAAACCACTTCCCTCCAATACTTCAGTCAGAACCGTGTTGCTGTTGTTTACTTTTGGGGTAGCTGGTGCGGTATTTGCTCGTACACATCGCCGACCATAGAAAAACTGCACCAAGACAATATCCCAACACTGGGCGTAGCCTTGCGCTCCGGAAGCGACGCGGACATTGCCCACCATATGCAACAAAACAATCTATCCTTTCCAAACTTCAACGATTCAGACGGCCTGATGGCTCAAAAATGGAATATAGCCGTCACACCGACCATTATCATATTAAAAGATGGCAAAATGATTCATCACACATCCGGACTTTCCAGTTATATCGGATTAAAAATTAGAATTTACTTGGCAAATATCTTCAGCTAAATTCATTGAAAATCCACTAAAAATAGAAAATTTAAAGAATAATTTCACCTGAATATATTCAACCAATTCCATTTCATAAATAAATAAACTATCTCTTTCCCAATAACATATGATTTTGTTGAGATTATAAAGAAAATAGACTAAGATATAACCATAAGAACAATTGGAAACATTATTATCAAAACAAACTGTTAGAGATCTTCATCTAATATTGTGGCAGTGATGCTTTTGTTCCCATGACCCGGCTGCCGACGGCAGCCTTAAAACAGCAATATTCGCCTTTATCAATCTACCTCACGCTTCAACGGTTTGATTTTTGATAACACCGGAGACTTAGTAATGCCCAACCAATCTAAACATGCATCTATCAATATCGGTCTGATTCAGGCACGGGAAGCATTGATGACCCAATTCCGCCCTATTCTGAACCAAGCCAATATTACTGACCAGCAATGGCGTATCATCCGGCTCTTAGCGGAAAACGGCACACTCGACTTTCAAGATTTGGCCAATCAGGCCTGCATCCTCCGTCCCAGCCTGACCGGCATTCTGACCCGCTTGGAAAAAGCAGGTTTGGCCGTTCGCCTGAAGCCTTCCAACGACCAACGCCGTGTTTACCTGAAACTGACGCCCGAAGGTGAGAAACTCTATGAATCCACCGGCGCATTGGTTGACGAGCGCTATGACGCAATTGAAAAAGTCCTCACCAAAGAAAAAATGGCGCAACTCAAAGAACTCTTGGCAGAGCTGGCAAAAATCGAACAGGCATTAAAATAAAGCGAGCCGGATGACAGATTCAACACACATACTCAAGAGATCCTTCCGAGATGCCATGGCCTCCTGTGCCGCCGGCGTGCACGTTATCACGACAGACGGCGAAGCGGGACGCTATGGCATTACTATGACTGCCGTAACTGCCGTTACCGACGAGCCACCGACGGTCATGCTGTGCATCAACCGCCAATCCGCCATCATTCCCATTCTGCAAGGCAACCGTGATTTGTGCATCAACACACTCAACGATGGCCAGCAGGATGTCGCTGAACACTTTGCCGGACTGACCGACCTCTCGCCCGAAGAACGCTTCGAATACCATATTTGGCATAGAGGACAAACCGGACAGCTAGAAGTCGAAGGCGCGCTGGCGCACCTGCACGGCAGCATTGTCGATCAACGCGAAATCGGCACGCATTACGTCTTTTTCGTTCAGATCAACGAAATCCGCAATACCGACACGCAAGCGCCGGCATTGCTGTATTTCCGTAGGCAATTCAAATCTTTGGCATAAATAAAGGTCTTAGGCCGTCTGAAACATCGGTTTCATTTTTCAGACGGCCTGAGACCTTTTCTGTTTCACACATTATAGGCACACCCATGAAAGCAATGATATTGGCCGCCGGTCGCGGCGAACGCATGCGCCCGCTGACCGACCACACGCCCAAACCCTTACTCAAAGTAGCAGGCACGCCGCTTATCGGCTGGCACTTGCGCCGCCTGCAGCAGGCCGGTTTTACTGAAATCGTCATCAACCATGCCTGGCTTGGCCAGCAAATCGAAGACACCTTGAAAGACGGTTCAGCCTACGGCGTGCGCATTGCCTACTCTCCAGAGCGCGCCGGAGGCCTGGAAACTGCCGGAGGCATTGCCACCGCCCTGCCGCTTTTGGGCAACGAGCCGTTTTTGGTCGTCAATGGCGACGTGTTGACCAACATTGATTTCCAAGCTGCACGATTGGCTGCCCAGCATATGCAGGAACACAACCTTCTCGCCCATTTGTGGCTGGTGGACAATCCGCCACACCATCCCGAAGGAGATTTCGGCCTGCTTTCAGACGGCCTGGTATCCGCCTCATCAAAAGACGGTCAAGCCCTGACTTTCAGCGGCGTGGGCGTTTATCATCCCGCACTTTTCAAAGATACTCCTGCGCACCAAGCTGCCAAACTTGCCCCTCTATTGCGTCAAGCCATGAGCCAAAGCCAAATCAGCGGCGAACACCACACCGGCCTTTGGTTGGACGTCGGCACCGTCGAACGCCTGCAAGAAGCCGACCGTATCGCCCAAAGCTGGTAAACAAAAGGGGCGTATCCGATACGTCCTTTTTAATATTCAAGGCCGTCTGAAAATATTGGTCAACCCATTTTTCAGACGGCCTCAATCTATCATCAAGCTTTAGCCAATTTCTTTTCTTTCTTCATTCCCAACAAGCCATTGACAATCATCACGCACAATCCCGACCAAATCAGGCCATAGCCGATCAATGCGCCTTTTTGCACCGGCTCGCCCAGCCATACAATCGACACAATAAAAAGCAATACAGGCTCCAAATAGCTCAACATGCCGAACACTGCCACCGGCAGCAATTGATTCGCCTTCAAATTCAAATGCATGGATATTGCACTATTAAAACCCAGCAACACAATAAAAAAGATTAAAACCGGTTTGGCCGCAATCATCGCCGGCGTATCCGTTGCCAGCAAAATATACGCCAACGCAAACGGCGTAATCATCAACAAATCAAAGGTCAGCCCGATTAAGGAAGGCACGCCCAGCTTGCGGCGCAGCAGATAATAAAACGGATAAGTACCGAACACCCATACAGTCGTCCACGAAAATGCACCCGACCGTACCAATTCACATGCCACGCCTGCACACGCCAAGATTACCGCCACCCTCTGCAACCGGTTCAAACGCTCTTTAAACCAAATCCGTCCACCCAGCATCATCGCCAAAGGAAACAGGAAATAACCCATGGCAATGTTTACCCCTTCCCCATTGACCGGCCCCCAGACAAACAGCCACAACTGGCTGGCAAATATCGGCGTCGGCAATACAATCAACAGCCACCGTTTCCAATCACGGCCGATATTGTTCGCAAACCGCGCCGCCGCCTGCCAACCGTTGACCATCGTCATCAGCACGCACAAAGCCGACAGCATGGCGACCATGCGCCAGGCAAACACCTCCGTCCCCGTCATCGGCCGCATCCACATACCGTACAGAAACAGCATGGAAAACAACAAATTGGACGCTATCGCAGCCAGCAAACCTTTGGATAAATTCGTCATTTCAGACGGCCTTTTGCAATCAATCAAAGTTAATATTGTAGAAAAAACGGATGAAAAAATTACTCATCTTTTTGAATGAAGTTTTACCGCAAATATCTATTTCATTAAAGGCCGTCTGAAAACCCTGTCTTCGGGTTTTCAGACGGCCTTTCATTGCATCGAAGCGGTCTAATACATCAACCCTGCTTCACAATATCCGACAGCGGCCAGCGCGGCTTGACATTGAATGCGCCGACAGCCTGACGCTCGGCAAGACGCATCGCGCCGGCAAAGGCAATCATTGCTCCATTGTCGGTACAGTATGCCATCGGCGGAAAATAGACGTTGATTTTTTCTTCCTGCGGCTTGGGTTTGCCTTTTTCAGACGGCATTTTGACAGTTAAGCGCGAAAATTCATCACGCAGTTTCCAGTTTGCACCCACGCCACCTGCAACCACCAAAGTTCTGAAGCCGGTATCCAACAACGCTTTTTTGGCTTTGGCCGCCAATACGTCAACTACCGCATCTTGGAAAGCGCGGCAAATATCGTTGCGCGTCTGTTCGGGAATTTCATCGCTGCCGGTTTCGGCGCGGACTTTTTCGACAGCGGTTAAAACGGCGGTTTTCAAACCAGAAAAGCTCATCTGCAAATCGTGCGAATGGAGCATGGGGCGTGGGAATGTGAAAGCATCAGGCGTGCCGAGTTTGGCCAGCTCGGATAATTTGGCACCGCCGGGATAAGGCAGACCCAAAAGCTTGGCCGTTTTATCAAACGCTTCGCCTGCTGCATCGTCCACGCTTTCACCCAGCAAGGTGTAATCGCCGATACCGCGTACAGCCATAAATTGCGTATGTCCGCCCGACACCAGCAAAGCGACAAATGGAAACTCAGGCTTGTCGTCTGCCAACAAAGGTGAGAGCAAATGGCCTTCAAGATGATGAACGGGGATAACGGGCTTGCCGATGGCAAATGCCAAGGCGTTGGCAAAGCCCGAACCAGCCAGCAATGCGCCGCCCAAGCCCGGGCCTTGCGTAAAGGCAACCGCGTCAATATCGGCATAGCCTACGCCTGCTTCCTTCAAGCAACCTTGCGTCAACGGCACGACACGGCGGATATGGTCGCGACTGGCCAATTCGGGGACAACGCCGCCGTATTCGGCGTGCATCGCCATCTGGGTGTGCAAATGATGCGCCAATAGGCCGCGCTCAGTATCGTAGAGCGCAACGCCGGTTTCGTCGCAAGATGATTCAATTCCTAATACCAACATGGTTTGAGGCCGTCTGAAAAAAATGATTAAAAACGATTCAGACGGCATTTTCTCCGAAAACGGAAAAAGGCCGTCTGAAATAAAGTGCGGGATAAGCTGCTTACAATGTGCCGTAAGAATGCAGGCCGCTCAAGAACATATTCACGCCGATAAAGGCAAAGGCGGTAATGACCAGGCCGATAACCGCCCACCAAGCCAACACTTTGCCGCGCCAACCTGCTACCAGCCGCAAATGCAACCAGATAGCGTAATTCAGCCAAACGATGAATGCCCAAGTTTCTTTCGGGTCCCAGCTCCAATAGCGGCCCCACGCGTCAGCCGCCCACAATGCGCCGAGAATGGTAGCAATAGTAAAGAACAAGAAACCGACGGCAATCGCTTTGTACATGACTTCTTCAATGACTTGCGAGTGCGGCAGCCATGATTTTTGGCCCGCATCTTCTTTTCTGAGCGCCAGCAGTTCGGCAATACCCAACATGGCGGCGATACAGAATGCGCCGTAGCCGATAAAGTTGGCCGGAACGTGGATTTTCATCCACCAAGACTGCAAAGCCGGAATTAGCGGCTGAATGGCATGAGCCTCGCGTGAAACGCTGTACCACAAGACAAATCCGACCACAATCGCCATAAAGCTGAAGACAAAGCCGCCCAGTTTTTGTACGGCAAAACGGCCTTCGTAATAGAGGTACATCAGCGCCGTAATAACCAAGAACAAGATGAATACTTCGTAAAGGTTGGAGACCGGAATATGGCCAGCATCGGGACGCAGCAGATAGCTTTCATGCCAGCGCACCAGCAAACCGACAAAGCCCGCCATCGCGGAAACCCATGCAAACACGGTACCCATGCCCAAAAGCGTATTGGACGGCACATTTTTGCGCACCGCCGCTATCGCGCCGACGATATAGGCAAACAAGGCAAAGAACACAAACGCGCATTGCCACATAATCGCCGACTGGCTGCTTAACAGGTATTTGAGCAGGAAACCGTCTGCGCGTTTGATGTCGCCGCCATACAAATCAACAGCCAAATACGCCAGGCACACGCCCACAGGGATAAACCAGCGCATCGGTTTGAAAAACCAACCCAGAAAAACGGCAATACCGGCACTCACCCACAAAATTACCATTTCGTAGATATCCATGTGCAGACCGGCTTGGGTTTGAGCAATAAATGCGCCGACTGCAATCAGCAGTGCGAATGCCCAGTCGAAGAGGTTGAGGTTTCGGATAAATGATTTGTGTGTCAGAAGCTCATGCTCGGGCAAGGCCTGATGTTTGTTATTCATGGTTCAAATCCTTGGCAAGCTGCTGCAATTGCCGTATGTGTTGCGGAAATTCTTTCTGCAAGTCGCGTTCGTTGCGGCTGGAAGACATGGCAAAACGGATACGGCCGTCTGAAAACAGCAGCCAAGCACGTTTTTCACGAATATAGAACATAAACACCGTACCCAACACCAGCAATACCGAACCCAAATACACCAAGAATGCGCCCGGCGAACGGGTCATCTGCAGGCCGGAAGAGCGCACTTCAGCAAAACTTTCCAGTTGCAGCAGCATCGGTGCGGGATATTCGGTCAAACCGGTATAAGCGTCCATTGCATGCAGCAGGAATCGGTTGCGTTTTTCATCTTGCGGCCAAGCCGGCAGATTGTATGTGCTGATCGTATCTTCCAAAGCGGCATTCATCACGCCATAGAGCATCTCGTAGAAATAGCCCTGCATTTTTTCCTGCTGATCTTTGGGAATGTTGGTGGTAACAAATTCGTCCAAAGCCAAATATCCGCCTTTGGCAAAAATCGACAAGGTGTTTTCCGCCGCCGCCATGAATTGCTCACGGATCTCGGCAGGCGCGCCTTTAACAGCATTGGCAACGGTTTTACGGCGTGCCGCATCGTCTTTCAGATATTGGCGCAAAGCCATAAAGGTGTCGATTTGGCCGTTTTTATCCATCGGAATGCGCAACCAGCGGTATTGCTGCGCCAAGCCGCTGCGTGTGCCGGTAATGAAGAAATAGTCTTCGTCTTGTTTTACCGGCAACATATAGTTTTTATATTCGACCGCCTGCCCTGCTTTGTCGCGGATGCGGTAAACGATAGACGGGCCGATATTGGTGTATTTTTTGCCTTCTTGACGGACGGAGCGAACATCATTGATGGCGGATTTCAGGTTTTGCTCTTTTTCAGACGGCTCGCTCATGTCTTCGACGTTCATCGAAGTAAACTGGTCAAATTCCAGCTTATAAGAAGCCTTGCCCAAATCCAGCGGAAACTCGCGCATGGAAGTTGCTTTGAGTTTAACCGGAGTACGGTCGGCATCAGCCAGATTCCACGCTTTAAACGTCAAGTCCGAGCCGCCGTCGGCGAAACTTGCCTGATAAACCGTAATACCGTGCAGCGTCAAAGGATGGTTGACGCGGATGGTGTGTTCGCTGACTTTGCCGGTCGCCTTGTCCATGACTTCCAAGTCGCTGGCGAAATCGCGCGGCATACCGGTATCGTAAAAATCAATATGGAATTTCTTCAATTTGACCGAAAACGGCAAGTCTTGCACGAGCATGCCGTTATCCGCATTCAGAAATACCACGTCCGCGCTCTGACCTTCCGAAATATTGACATTGCCCCTAAACGACAAATTAGACGTACCCAACACGCTTTCGGGCTTAAAGTCTTTGGCGTAAACCGCCGTATTGTCCGGCACGACCCGGCCGGTAAGCATACCGATTTTCAGCAGAATATTGCTGTCTATCAAACCGCCCAAACAAATCACAATCAGCGCGGCATGGGCAAAGATATAGCCCCATTTGTTCATCGCACCTTTTTTCGCCGCCACCAAAACCGAACCGTCTTCACGCGTAACGGTTTTACAGCCGTAGCCCTGCACTTCCAAATACCGTTGTGCGACTTCGGGCGTCACCTGTCCGTCTAAAACGATGGAATGGCGCATTGCCGCCAGCGATTTTTCCTTCGCGTTTTCACGGAAGGAACGAATCTCGCGCAAAAACGGCGGAACATTGCGAATCAAGCACAATCCGGTGGAAACCACCAAAAACATCATGATGACAACGAACCACGCCGAGGCGTACACGTCGTACAGACCCAAAAAGCCGAAAATCTGCGACCAAAACGGGCCGAATTTCACCAAATAATCGACTTGTGGCTGATTTTGTTGCAAGACCGTACCGATAATCGAAGCCACGCCCAACAGGCTGAGCAGGGCGACGGCAAAACGCATGGAGCTGAAAAAGGCAAACCATGGTCTACGGATAAGTGGGACGGATGATGAAGATTTACTCATGTCTCAAATGTCGGCTTGGGGCAACCCGATCCGATGGAACGGACTGCAATGACGTGTGATGCGAAAGGAAGAATACTGCATATTGTAGTAAAAATCTTGCTGTCGCTATTTGAAAAAAACAATCAGGCTTATCGACCTATATTGGCTAAGGCCGTCTGAAGGGTTTTCAGACGGCCTGTATCAATAAGCTCGTTTCAAAACGAAATTAGTGCAAACCTTGGATGAAGTTGGCTACTGCGTTCAACTCTTCTTCACTCAGACGGTTGGCAATATCGGCCATGATGGCGTTTTTGCGTTGGCCGGATTGGTAAGCTTTCATTTGCTCGACAACGTAAGCTTTATGTTGGCCGCCCAGACGAGGATAGGCTTGGATTTCAGTACCGCCGCCAGGGATACCTGCGCCGCTAGGACCGTGGCAAGACATACATGCCGGCAGTTTTTTAGCGCTCAGGCCGCCGCGATAGATTTTCGCACCCAGCTCAGGGTTTTCTTTAGGATTGGCTTCGCCCGGTTTGCCTTGTTGTTTGGCGTAGTAGGCGGCAGCGTCGCGAATGTCTTGTTCGGACAAGTTCATCACCATCGGTTTCATCACGCCGGCAGCACCGTGCGTACGGGTACCGTCTTTGATGGCCATGGTTTGACCGTAGGTGTAGGCCGCGGCCTGACCTGCCAGTTTAGGATAAGTTGCGATACCGCTGTTACCATCGGCTGCGTGACACGCCGCACAGATAGTAGTCGCTACCTGTTTGCCTTTTTCAGCATCTGCTTTAGGGGCAGCGGAAACCGCACCGGCAGCCAATACCAAGGCCAATAAAGTCAATCGTTTCATGGAGTGCTCCTGATTACAGCATTGCGTACCGCGTCAATGCTTTTTTATACTCAAATACCGGGGAATTTTCCCGATTAAAACCGATAATTCTATAAACGTGCTATTCTATACCAAGTTTACATTAAATTACTACTCAAATTACCAAACTGCTGCAACATAAATGCCCGATACAAATTATGATGTTGCAGTTTTGTTTCCATGTAAGGAAATACTGATGAACCTTTTTCAAAACGCCAAATTCTTTACGACGGTCAACCATCTGAAAGACCTGCCCGACACGCCGGCCGAGATTGCCTTTGTCGGCCGAAGCAATGCCGGCAAATCCAGCGCCATCAATACCTTAACCAATCATGTGCGCCTTGCCTATGTTTCCAAAACACCGGGCCGCACCCAACACATCAATTTCTTTGAGCTGGAAAACGGCAATTTCATGGTCGACTTGCCCGGCTACGGCTACGCGCAAGTACCGGAGGCCATCCGTGCGCACTGGGTCAAACTCTTGGGCGACTACCTGCAACAACGCCGCCAACTGATCGGCCTGATTCTGATTATGGACTCGCGCCATCCGCTCAAGGCTTTAGACATTCAAATGCTGGACTTTTTCCACATTACCGGCCGTCCTGTGCATATCCTGCTGTCAAAAGCAGACAAGCTGTCTAAAAACGACCAGATTAAAACTTTGGCAGCGGTAAAAAAATCACTCAAACCCTATACCGACCGCCAAAAAATCAGCGTTCAACTGTTCTCCAGCCTGAAAAAGCAAGGTATGGACGAAGTCAATCAAGTGGTCGGCTCATGGTTTGACGCGCATCGCGAAGAAATCGAGAATTTTGCAGGAGAAACATCGCCTGAATGATTGTAAAACAAGGAGGAATAAGATAAGTTGACCAACCGCAAATCTTATTCCGTCATTTGGTTTCTCAACATCGCGTTTACCATTTAATTCGGGGCATGTCTCACACATGCCTTTTTTTTCATCACGCTTTTTTGTTTTCACACGCAAACCACAATCTCCACCAAATATACCATCACAATATATCAGCAAGACCGTCTGAAAGCGCGGCTTCAATCTCCATTATTATTAAAGTGTTAATTTTAGTATTGCAACTAATTACACATCTTAGCATTTTGCTCATATTCAGCTAATTGTTGAGGCATAGAATGCATTCATCGTTCAACAACACAGTAGGAAAGAAAATCATGAAACGCATTAATGCTTTTATTTCAAAAAAACTCATCATTGCCGGTATTATTGCTTCAAGTTTGGGCGTTGCCGGTGCTGCGGGTGCCGTGGCTTTTAAAGAAGGCATGTTTGCGCAGGTTTCCGGTCAGCAAGCGGCAGCAACGGCAGTGGCGCAAGTTGGCGGCGTGGCCAAAGATGTTGATTATAAATACAAACAGCATTTGGGTGGCCGTTATAAGGTGGAAATTTTAAAAGACGGGGTCGAATATGAGGCTCTGGTTGATGCTCAAAGCGGCAAAGTATTGGCGGTAGCGCAAGATAACGATCAAGACAAACGACACTTTGATAAGTATGATAAGCATCATAAACATGACAATGCTGAGCCCTCTTCATCGCAAAATACAGATTATCAGGCTCCTGCCGATGCTGCACCTGGCACACCTGAAAATGCAACCGCTTCCGAGGTAACAAAATCTTAATTTATTTAAACTTTAAAAAAGCCAATGCCGTCTGAAACTTTCAGACGACATTGGCTTTAATGCAGCATTGTTTGAAACACAGCTCCTATCAAGCCCAATCGTTTTCAGACGGCCTTTGCCTCATCTTCGCCATCAGTCCAACCCGCTTCTTTCAATTTCCGCTGTTGCGCATCATATCTGGCTTTTTCCGCCCAATACATTGTCTGGATACAGGCATCGCCGCACTCGCTGCCGCAACATTCCCATGACTCGGGGCGGACAGGTTCGTCTAAAAGCGACTCGCCCAAGATGGCTTCGGCTTTATTCTTCAGGGTCGTATCCATCGGCGATTTCCAAGCGCGCACCGTCAAACTCAATCACTTCGCCGCCGCGTATTTTGGCAGTTTTACGGGTTTCGGTTTCGCCGTTACGCAACACCAGCCCTTCGGCGATAAACGCTTTTGCCTGTCCGCCGCTTTCGGCAAGACCGGCCAATTTCAATAAGTCGCACAACGCGATGTATTCGTTGTCTTCAAGATAGACGGTTGCTTCCATCATTTAATCCTTTTCAATAATGGCGATATTTTAACATGGCCGTCTGAAAGAAAACCCCCTTCTGTTTGATTTGCTTTATCCAACCTCATTACATTTGGTTTTCAGACGACCTTTAGCTGCCAACCCTGCTACAATACGCCTTTTATTGTTCACGCCGATTTTGCCATGACCGAGCCGACCTACATCCCCCTGCGCCTGCATACCGAATTCTCGATTACCGACGGTATGGTGCGGATTAAAAAACTGATTGCCAAAGCGCAGGAATACGGTTTGCCTGCTTTGGGCATCAGCGACTTGATGAACGAATTTGGTTTGGTGAAATTCTATAAAGCCTGCCGTGGTGCAGGGATTAAGCCCATCGGCGCGGCGGATGTGTGGATAGGCAATCCGAATGCGCCTGACAAGCCGTTTCGCGCCATGCTGATTATCCGCAACGATGCGGGTTATCTGCGCTTGAGCGAGCTTTTGACGGAGGCTTATGTCGGCAAAGACCGCAATATCCATCATGCGGAACTCAACCCCGAATGGCTGGAAAACGGCGACAACAGTGGCTTGATTTGTTTGAGCGGCGCGCATTACGGCGAAGTGGGCGTGAATCTCTTAAACGGCAATGAAGACGCGGCGCGTACGGCGGCGTTGAAGTATGCGGCGTGGTTCCCTGATGCGTTTTATTTAGAGCTGCAACGCTTGCCCGAACGCCCTGAATGGGAGGCTTGTGTTTCCGGCAGCGTGAAACTGGCAGAGGAATTGGGTTTGCCGGTAGTAGCGACGCATCCGACACAGTTTATGAACCGCGACGATTTCAACGCACATGAGGCACGGGTGTGCATCGCAGGCGGCTGGGTATTGACAGACAAAAAACGTCCGCGCGATTTCACGCCGAGCCAGTTTTTCATTCCGCCGGAAACCATGGTCGAACGTTTCGCCGATTTACCCGAAGCCTTGGAAAACACGGTAGAAATTGCCAAACGCTGCAATCTGCACATCACATTGGGCAAAAACTTCCTACCGCTCTTCCCTACCCCAGACGGCCTGTCGTTGGACGATTATTTGGTGAAGCTGTCCAACGAGGGCTTGCAGGAACGTATGGTTCAGCTTTATCCCGACGAGGCAGAGCGTGCGGCAAAAATGCCGGAATATCAGGAACGTTTGGATTTTGAGCTGAACATCATTATCCAGATGAAATTCCCCGGCTATTTCCTTATCGTACAAGACTTTATCAACTGGGCAAAAACGCACGGCTGTCCGGTAGGACCGGGCCGTGGTTCGGGTGCAGGCTCATTGGTGGCGTATTCATTGAAGATTACCGACCTCGACCCGCTCAAATACGCGCTGCTGTTCGAACGTTTCTTAAACCCTGAACGCGTCTCCATGCCTGACTTTGACGTGGACTTCTGTCAGGCAAACCGCGGCCGCGTGATTGAATATGTGCGCGAGAAATACGGCGCGGATGCGGTAAGCCAGATTGTTACCTTCGGCACGATGTCGTCCAAAGCGGTGATTCGCGACGTCGGACGCGTGCTGGAACTGCCGTTTATGCTGTGCGACAAACTGTCCAAGCTGATTCCGTTGGAAGCCAACAAACCCCTGAGTTTGGAAAAAGCCATGGAGGCCGAGCCGCAGATTCAGGAATTAATCGAAGCGGAAGAAGCGGACGAACTGATTACGCTGGCGAAAAAGCTGGAAGATTTGACGCGCGGTTTGGGTATGCACGCAGGCGGCGTGTTGATTGCGCCAGGTAAGATTTCCGATTACAGCCCCGTGTATCAGGCGGACGAATCCGCATCGCCCGTATCCATGTACGACAAGGGTGACGTAGAAGATGTGGGCTTGGTGAAATTCGACTTTTTGGGTCTGCGCAACTTGACCATTATCGAAATGGCGCAGAACAACATCAAAAACACCACCGGCAACATCGTCGATGTCGGCAAGATTCCGCTTGACGACCAAGCCGCCTACCAAATCTTCCGCGATGCAAACACCACCGCCGTGTTCCAATTCGAGTCGACCGGCATGAAGAAAATGCTGAAAACGGCGCACACCACCAAGTTTGAAGAACTCATCGCCTTCGTATCGCTCTACCGTCCCGGCCCGATGGACAACATTCCCGACTTCGTCGCGCGTATGAAGGGACAGGAATTCCAATACATCCACCCGCTGCTTGAAGGCATCCTCGCGCCGACCTACGGCATTATGGTGTATCAGGAACAAGTGATGCAGGCGGCGCAGATTATCGGCGGCTACTCGCTCGGCGGCGCGGACTTGCTGCGTCGCGCCATGGGTAAGAAAAAACCCGAAGAAATGGTGAAACACCGCGAAATCTTCGCCGAAGGTGCGGAAAAACAAGGTATTTCGCGCGAAAAATCCGACGAAATCTTCAACTACATGGAAAAATTCGCCGGCTATGGTTTCAACAAATCCCACGCCGCCGCCTACGCCCTGATTTCCTACCAGACCGCATGGCTCAAAGCCCACTATCCCGCCGAATTTATGGCGGCAACCATGTCGTCTGAATTGGATAATACCGACCAGCTCAAGCATTTCTACGACGACTGCCGCGTCAACGGCATCGAGTTCCTGCCGCCCGACATCAACGAATCCGACTACCGCTTCACGCCGTATCCGAACATGAAAATCCGCTACGCACTCGGCGCAATTAAAGGCACGGGCGAAGCCGCCGTCGAATCCATCATCGCCGCACGGCAAAGCGGCGGCAAGTTTACCGGCCTCTTGGACTTCTGCGAGCGCGTTGGCAAAGAACACATGAACCGCCGCACCCTCGAAGCCCTGATACGCGGCGGCGCGTTCGACAGCATCGAACCCAACCGCGCCATGCTCTTGGCGAACATCGACCTCGCCATGAACAACGCCGACCAAAAAGCCGCCAACGCCAATCAGGGCGGGCTTTTCGACATGATGGAAGACGCCATCGAACCGGTGCAGCTCATCGATGCGCCCATGTGGAGCGAATCGGAAAAACTTGCCGAAGAAAAAACCGTCATCGGCTTTTACCTGTCCGGTCACCCGTTCGGCCCGTATGCCCAAGAAGTCCGCCAAATCGCCCCGACCAAATTAGGCCGTCTGAAACCGCAAGACAGCGTACGCCTCGCCGGATTCGTGACCGCCGTGCGCACCATGATGGGCAAGCGCGGCAAAATCGCCTTCGTCAGTCTCGAAGATTTGAGCGGGCAGATTGAAATCATGGTCAGCGGCCACACGCTGGAAAACTGCGCCGACTACCTCAAATCCGACCAAGTGCTGATTATCGAATCCAAAGTCAGCCGCGACGACTACGGTGGAGGCGACGGGCTGCGCATCATGGCAAACCAAGTCATGACCCTGCAAATGGCGCGCGAACGCTACGCCCGCAGCCTCAGCCTCGCCCTCGCCCCCGGCCACGACATCACGCGCCTCGCCACCATCCTCACCGCCCACCGCCTGCCCGACACGTCGCACATTCCGCTGCAACTGTCGTACAGCAACGGCAAAGCATCAGGCAAATTGAAAATTGCGCCAAAATGGATGGTAACGCCAAGCACCGCCTTGTTTGATGAACTGGAAACATTGCTCGGCAGCAGGGCAGTTCGTGTGAATTGGTAACACTAAAGGCCGTCTGAAACTACACGTTCAGACGGCCTTTAGTTTAAAAAGCGCTTTAAAAACACAAATCAAATACGGATTCAGGCTTTCAGACGGCCTTATTGTATAGGGAGATTATCTGAAAAGTTTATTGCAAAGAGCTTTTGACCAATAGGGAAAGATAACCCACAACAAAGGGGAACGACAATGCCGAAACAATGCCAAGCACCCAGTAAATACATTGGTTCAGTACAGTTTTTGAGGCGGTAAGCCGCAACAGTTTGAAATACAGAGAGAACCAGGTGGATGACAAGGCAATAATCAGCAAAAAGCTGACTAGGGAGAAGGAACCGGAGAAAGCGTATCCCAGCATTGTCCCTATCGCGGCATAAAGCATGCCTGCGCCTAGCGCCCATTTCCAGATGGGATAAAGCCTATCGGGAAAATTCAGTGTTCCGGAGGCTTGGAGCCTGCCGAATACCAATACAAATATGATGTCAAACATAATAATGGCTGTTTTAGTGTAGGGTACGACAATATATATGAAAAGGGGGTGAAAATACCCCCCCCCTTTCCCTACAGATGCCCCATATCAAAGGCCGTCTGAAAAACAGTTTTATTTAACGATTTCAACTGGGCCGTGGTCGTCGCAGTGATCGCCGTGTTGGTGATGCAGACGGCCGTTGACGATGTAGTCGACATGATCGCCGTGCGGTACGGCTTCATGGCCGCAACCTTCGCCGTGAACGTGGCCGTGGCAGGTGTCAACCGGATGGCAGCCGTCAGGGTTGATTTCATTGACGCTCAGGGCATGCTCGTCGTAGTGGCCGTTGTGCTCATGGTGCAGGTGGCCGTCGTGCAGATAATCGACGTGGCCTTCGTGCTTGATGGCAGTGTGGCCGCAGTTTGCGCCGTGAACGTGGTCATGATGTTCGTGGGTTTTACAGGTCATTTTTTCTCTCCTAATGTTCAGTGAATAGCAATCTTTCGCGATTGATTTTTTATCTTATCTTTTTTTGATGCAAACGTAAAAAATTTTACAGTTATTAATATATTGTTACGATATATCATCTGTTGATATATAAGCCTATTTTATTTTTCAGACGGCCTTTCATCTATAATTCATTTATTTTCAGTGAGAACTTCAAACCCTTCCGGCAATGTAAAATATCGAATTTTTCAGCCGTAACAGGTAACATGGAAACAAAGGGATGGGTTCTTCAAACAAATAGGTACTGTAATGGGAAAACAAGCCAGACTTTATATGGTTCGCAGCACGCAAGGTGCGCTTTATGATGTATTTTTTGAACGCGGTGTGGCGGCATTGGCCTGGCCCATGCTGGCCGAAGCGGCGATCAAGGGTTTTGGCCGTGAGGAACTGACGGATATTTACCGTTCGGCCGTGCCGGATGTGAAATTGAGAACGGCGCAATCGGGTGCGGCTCAGATGTGGCGGTTTGTCAACGAGTTGGCCGATGGAGATGCCGTACTGACCTACTCGCCTGCTTTGCGCCGTTATCGGGTTGGCAGGATTACGGGCGGCGCGGTACATTGTCCGCAATGGGACGATGAAAAAATGTCGCTGGTGCGGCCGGTTGAGTGGCTGGGCGAAGTGTGCCGTGATGATTTGAGTGCGGCGGCGCAACTGGCTTTGGGCAGCGTAGCAACTTTGTTTGCGGTATCGGAAGCGTGCGCGGCAGAAATTTTTGAACGCGTGGGTTTTCAGACGGCCTAAAAAGGGAAAGGAAACAGCATTATGTGGAACACCATGCATGAATGGCTGAACGCTTTGCCTGTCAGCGAAGAAATCATCAAATCGGCATTGATGTCGGTATTGATGATTGTGGCCGTCATTGCCGGGCGCAGCATTTTGCTCTCGGCGCATTTTCGCAGCCATCCGGATTTGAGCATTGAAAACAAACGCCGCTCGCTGGTGTTCAGCCGCAACGTGACCATGTTGCTGATCCTGCTCGGGCTGGCGATGATTTGGGCGGCGCAGATTCAAACTTTGGCCTTGTCGATGTTTGCAGTGGCCGCGGCGATTGTGGTGGCAACCAAAGAGCTGATTATGTGTTTGTCCGGCAGCATCCTGCGTTCGGTAACCAAACAATATTCCATCGGCGACTACATCGAAATCAACGGTCTGCGCGGACGGGTGGTCGATATCAATATGCTGAACACGCTGATGATGCAAATCGGCCCTAATCCGTTGATCGGCCAGCTTTCCGGCAAAACGCTCTCGTTTCCCAACAGCCTGCTTTTGAGCCATACCGTGCGCCGCGACAATATTTTGGGCGATTATGTGATTCATACAGTGGAAATTCCCGTGCCGATTCATTTGGATTCAGACGAAATCATAGGCCGTCTGAAAGCCGTTCTTGAGCCGTTGTGCGAGCCTTATGTCCCTGCCATCAAGCAGCATTTGGAAAACGTGCAAACCCAAAAATTGTTTATCACGCCCGCCGCCCAGCCGCGTGTATCCCGCGTGCCACATGATGACAAGGTGTACAACATCATCGTGCGCTTCGCCTCGCCCGTAGCCAAACGCTTGGAAATCCAACAGGCGGTTTTGGACGAATTCTTGCGCACGCAATGCCGATTAATCAATAAATTAAAATAGCCAAGTTTATATATACTATCAAATCCCTTACAATACCCAAATTCACAATCAACAATAAGGAAAACTCATGTTGCCAGAATCAGCCCTTGCCGAAATGTACCCAGTCATTATGACCCCCAGCCATGACGGCAAATATTTCCACAACTACACCCTCTCACTTCTGAACATCGTCCACACCAACGCCTCGCACGGCCTGCCGCTTCAAGTGATGATGCAGCGCGGCGAAAGCCTGATTACGCGCGCGCGCAACAACTGCGTGGCCAGATTTTTGGAAAACAAAGAATGGACGCATTTATTTTGGATTGACTCCGACATCGGCTTCTCTCCCGATTCATTCTACCGCCTGCTCTTGGCCGATAAAGACGTTGTAGCCGGCGTTTATCCGCTCAAACGCGAAAACTGGCCCCAAGCAGGCCTTCCTGCCGGCACAACCCAAGCCGACTTCGAGCGCATGTACACTTCTTACACCGTCAATACCAACGACAAAAATGAAAACGGCGAAATCGTCCTGAAAGTCGATGAAGAAGGCTTTATGAAGGTTCATGACGCACCAACCGGCTTCATGGTTATCAAACGCAGCGTATTTGAAAAAATGATAGAGGCCTATCCCGAGTTGAACTACGTCTCCGACAGCGACTACAGCCCGGAAAACAAAGGCCTGCACTACCGCTTCTTCGACTGCATGGTCGATCCTGAAAGCAAACGCTACCTGTCCGAAGACTACACCTTCTGCCACCTCTGGCGTCAAATCGGCGGCGAAGTGTACGTCGACGTACAATCCAACCTGACCCACCAAGGCGCAAAAGTGTATCGCGGCTCGTTTGCCGAATCTCTGCAAACCAATGTTGCCAATGCGGTTTATGCCCCAGAAGGCACCACTATGCGCCTCGAGCTGGCCGCACCATTGCACGCCAATCCGCGCGGCGCAGAATAAGATTGGTTGATAGATAGGCGGAACACTTTAATTCTGCCTGTCTGCCACCATATAACGCCTATCGTTTTCTTTTCAGACGGCCACAAGGCCGTCTGAATCCATCTTATTCAGGAGAAACCATATGAGCGACAACGTCCTGCTCCACTTGGGCGAAGAACCCCGTTTCGATCAAATCAAAACCGAAGACATCAAACCCGCCCTGCAAACCGCCATTGCCGAAGCGCGCGAACAAATCGCCGCCATCAAAGCGCAAACGCACACCGACTGGGTCAACACTGTCGAAAAACTGACCGACATTACCGAACGCGTCGGCCGCATTTGGAGCGTGGTTTCCCATCTCAACTCCGTGGTCGATACGCCCGAATTGCGTGCCGTATACAACGAATTGATGCCCAAAATCACCATTTTCTTCACCGAAATCGGTCAAGACATCGAGTTGTACAACCGCTTCAAAATCATCAAAAATTCTGCCGAATTCGACACCCTCTCCCAAGCGCAACAAACCAAGCTCAACCACGACTTGCGCGACTTCGTCCTCAGCGGTGCCGAATTGCCGCCCGAACAACAGGCAGAACTGGCGCAACTGCAAACCGAAGGCGCGCAACTGGGTGCCAAATTCGCACAAAACATCCAAGACGCGACCGATGCTTTCGGCATTTACTTTGACGATGCCGCGCCGCTTGCCGGCATCCCCGAAGACTCCATCGCTATGTTTGCTGCCGCCGCGCAAAGCGAAGGCAAAACAGGCTACAAAATCGGCCTGCAGATTCCGCACTACCTCGCCGTTATCCAATACGCCGACAACCGCGAACTGCGCGAACAAATCTACCGCGCCTACGTTACCCGTGCCAGCGAATTGGCTGACGAAGGCAAATTCGACAACACGGCCAACGTCGAACAAACGCTCGCAAACGCGCTGAAAACCGCCAAACTGCTCGGCTTCAAAAACTACGCCGAGCTGTCTCTGGCAACCAAAATGGCGGATACGCCCGAACAGGTTTTAAACTTCCTGCACGACCTTGCCCGCCGCGCCAAACCGTTTGCCGAAAAAGACTTTGCCGAAATCAAAGCCTTTGCGCGAGAAAACCTGAATATCGAAGATCCGCAATCTTGGGATTTGAGCTACGCCGCCGAAAAACTGCGCCAAGCCAAATACGCCTTCAGCGAAACCGAAGTGAAAAAATACTTCCCTATCAGCAAAGTATTGGCAGGCCTGTTTGCCCAAATCAAAAAACTCTACGGCATCGAGTTGGCTGAAAAAACCGTTCCCGTTTGGCACAAAGACGTGCGCTATTTTGAGCTGAAACAAGACGGCCAAACCATCGGCGGCGTTTACATGGACTTGTACGCACGCGAAGGTAAACGCGGCGGCGCATGGATGGACGGCTACAAAAGCCGCCGCCGTTTCGCCGACGGTACGCTGCAACTGCCGACCGCCTACCTCGTCTGCAACTTCACCCCGCCTGTTGGCGACAAAGAAGCGCGTTTGAGCCACGACGAAATCATCACCCTCTTCCACGAAACCGGCCACGGCCTGCACCACTTGTTGACCCAAGTTGACGAAGTGGGCGTATCCGGCATCAACGGCGTCGAATGGGACGCGGTCGAGCTGCCTAGCCAATTCATGGAAAACTTCGTTTGGGAATACGACGTATTGGCGCAAATGTCCTCGCACGAAGAAACCGGCGCGGTATTGCCGAAAGAACTGTTCGACAAAATGCACGCCGCCAAAAACTTCCAACGCGGTATGTTCCTCGTCCGTCAAATGGAATTTGCCCTTTTCGACATGGAAATCTACCATCAGGAAGATGAAGGCCGTCTGAAAGAATGGCCGCAAATCTTGGACAAAGTGCGTCAAGAAGTCGCCGTGACCCAACCGCCGGCATACAACCGCTTTGCCTTGAGCTTCAACCACATCTTCGCCGGCGGCTACTCCGCAGGCTATTACAGCTACGCATGGGCGGAAGTTTTGAGTGCAGACGCTTACGCCGCTTTTGAAGAAAGCGACGACGTTGCCGAAACCGGCCGCCGCTTCTGGGAAGAAATACTGGCCGTCGGCGGTTCGCGCAGCGCAGCCGAATCCTTCAAAGCCTTCCGCGGCCGCGAACCAAGCTTGGATGCCCTGCTCCGCCACAGCGGTTTCGACAACGCAGCTTGATTTGAAAATCCGCCGTTTTAAACAGAACGGTTGCTGATTCAAAGTTAAAGGCCGTCTGAAATGTTTCAGACGGCCTTTCGGTTGGCACAATTAATGAGGAACAATAAATACGTCCAATCTCTAACAATTTTTTCGGAAGAAACTGAAGTCCGTATTTCAAACCCCAATCTCCCCCTGCCCATCGCTAAAATTAGTTTTTGCCCTTTTTATCGCCTGCTGCCAAACGCATATTGATAAATTCCATCATCAAATCTTTTTTCGTCCAGAAAAAGGTTTTCATTTTTTCCAAAGAATAGATTTTCCGAATCATCGCCGGCAATCCTGCATGAACGATGGCCGCGACTTCGCCATTGGTTGTTTCGTTGTCCATGGCGGCTTTGAGGTTTAGATTGCGCGTATTCAGGTAGTTGCTAAGCTCTTTTCTGACGCTGTTGCTGATTTCGAATTGTTTCATGTTTTCCGTCCATAATGTTTTTATAATTAAATAGCATAGAATTCTAACAAGTTTTTTGCATTGTGCATATCCCAACTTGCATATTATTGCAGAATTTACAATTTGGCTTTTGGGTAAAATCATGCCTGCAACACATTGTTGCGGCGCACCCTGTCGGATTGTTTTGACTATTTTGTTTCGGCTTGGGCCGCATTGCGGATAAAATAATGGTTTTAGGTTTTGAGGCCGTCTGAAATGTATTTGTGGTTTAAGCTGTTACACATATTTTTTGTAATTTCTTGGTTTGCGGGACTGTTTTATCTGCCGCGGATTTATGTGAATCTGGCGCAATTAGAACCCGGCAGCGTGGAATATGTACGGCTGACGGATATGTCGCGGCGGCTGTACCGCTTTATGTCGCCTTTGGGCTGGGGAACGCTGATATTTGGCGCGGCCATCGGGTTTGTAAACAATTGGTGGGGCAACGGCTGGCTGGCGGTTAAATTATTGTGCGGCCTGCTGCTCTTGGCCTACCAGCTTTATTGTGGCATGCTGCTGCGCCGTTTCCAGAACGGCAGCAATGTGTATTCGCACCGCTGGTATCGGGTATTCAACGAACTCCCCGTATTGATGATGGTGGCCGCGCTTTATATGGTGGTTTTCAAGCCGTTTTGATCTTCAGACGGCCTGTTTGGTAAATAAGGAAAGAATTCATGACGGTCGAAATCGAACGCCGCTTTTTGCTGGCGGATGACAGTTGGCGCAAAGCGGCAAGCGAGCCGCTGGTGTTGCAACAGGGCTATTTGAGCGTGGAAAAAGAGCGCACCATCCGTGTGCGGATTATCGGTTCGCAAGCATGGCTGACCCTGAAAGGCTATATTTCCGACATGACGCGCAGCGAGTTTGAATACGAAATCCCGCTGGCTCACGCGCAAGCGATGATGGCGGATATGTGCCCGTTTAAAATGGAAAAATACCGCTATCGGGTCGAATTTGAAGGCTTTGTGTATGAAATCGACGAATATTTCGGCGACAATGCACCATTGATTGTGGCGGAAATCGAATTGCCGTCTGAAGATACCGAGTTTCCCAAACCGTCTTGGCTGGGCAAGGAAATCACGGCAGACGGTAAATTCACCAATGCGTATTTGAGCAAACATCCGTATTCGTCTTGGACGGAATAAGGGTGATAACCTCTCTGCACATACAAAAAAGGCATGTATCGAACATGCCTTTTTTCTTTTCAGACGGCCTGATTTACCTTACCGATATTTGTATCAAGCTGCTTTCGACATACCGTTTCAAATATCGGGCAAGCCAGTGTGCTTTATCCGTTGAACCTTATGCCGGACGGCAGGCAACCATATAATTGACCTCGGTCGAGTCGCACAAGGAATAACGGCCGCTCAACAAATTGTAGGTCATGCCCTTGCTGCCGACGGTATCCAATCCGGCTTGGCGGCACATACGAGCGAGTTCTGCCGGCGTGATAAATTTTTTCCAGTCGTGCGTGCCTTTGGGGACGAATTTCAACAGATATTCTGCGCCGACAATCAGATGCAGATAAGATTTGGGATTGCGGTTGATGGTGGAGAAAAACACCATGCCGTCGGGTTTGACCAGTTTCGCGCAAGCTTGAACGATGGCGGACGGATCGGGAACGTGTTCCATCATTTCCATACACGTTACCACGTCAAAGCTGTGCGGCTGCTCGGCAGCGAGGTCTTCGACGCGGATGCAGCGGTAATCGATATTGGCAACGTGTTGAGCGGCCGCATGGGCAGCGGCGGTTTGCAGGGATTTTTCCGCCATATCGATGCCGGTAACGTGTTCTGCGCCGCGTTTGGCCATGCTTTCTGACAAAATACCGCCACCGCAGCCTACATCCAACACACGTTTGCCTGCCAATCCGGCATAGCCGTCGATATAGTCGAGGCGCAAGGGGTTGATGTCATGCAGGGGCTTGAATTCGCCGTTTTTATCCCACCATTTGTCGGCGATTTGGCTGAACTTGGCGATTTCGCCGGCATCTACGTTGTCGTGTTGATTGCTCATGGTTTGCTCCTGCATAAAATAATTCGCCTGATTTTAGCCGATTGTGCTTCAAAATAAAATGTTTCAGACGGCCTTTGCCTGTTTATCGGCCCTATTTCAACTTTCATCCGCCTACCCATAAAAAACGCACCTTGTTGCAAGGTGCGTTTCAATCGGTACGATTTAGAATTTAGCGCCGGATTCGTTGGCCATGTAGTCAACTGCGGCTTTCACTTCATCATCGCTCAAGCTGCCGTTGCCGCCTTTGGCAGGCATGGCTTGGAAGCCTTCGAGGGCGTGTTTGTGCAAGGTGTCTTTACCTTGTTTAATGCGAGGCGCCCAGTCTTCTTTTTTGCCTACAGCAGGGGCGCCGGGAATCAAGCCGCTGTGGCATGCTTTACAGTTCGCTTCAAAAACAGCTTTGCCGTCCACTTTGGCGGATTCGGCAGGCTTGGCTTCAGCGGCAGGCGCTTCGGCTTTCTCTTCGGGCTTGGCGGCTTCTTCAGGTTTCGCGGCTTCCTCTGCTTTGCTGGCGGCAGCTTCAACCTTATCGGCGGCTTCTTGAGCGGCAGATGCAGTCGCATCGGCAACAGAAGCGGCTTCGGTTTTAACTTCAGATGCAACGGCTTGAGCAGCCTCTTGAGTCTCCTGTTTAGCCTCTTGGGAACAAGCTGTCAAACCAGCCATCATCATTACGGCAATCAGTAATTTGTTCATGTTCTGTCTTTCGTTAGTTTTAGTTTAAATCACTGTTTTATATAAACAGCTCAAAAATTCTAGCATAGAAACTAATACTTTTGACCTACACTATAATAAATATTGGTATAAATCAGATTTTGTCACAAAAACAGGAAAAACATATTGACACCACCTCTCTACTCGGATAGAAATTTACGCCATTTGTCATGAAGCGCGATAACTTTTATTTTATTGTTCAAGCAGTTACTCATTTTATTTTCAAAGTTTCCTTTAGAATTCAAATTTTTACCGACTTCTCCATGAGTAGCGTCAACCTGAAAGCCATCCCCATCCCAAAAAGGCCGTCTGAACCCCAATCAGGTTTCAGACGGCCTTTTTGAATCATGTTAATAAACATTTGCCGCTTGGCCATGCAAAAGACACCGGCAGGCTTACCTATTTATGTGGTTATTCATATCCCGACGACAATTTAATCCATTGCCGCCATTAGTCTTTTGCCAATGTTTCAGCTTCAGCCCACAAGCCCCGTTTCTGCTCCGCCGTCAATTTCTTAATGCCGATTTCCCGTTTCAGCGCTTCACTTTTGTTCAGGCCGTCTGAAACGATGCGCATCTCGACAGGCTTGTTCAAACGCGTGTATTTCGCGCCTTTTCCTGACAAATGCGCCGCAAACCGCTCTTGCGGACGGTTGCTGATCCCGCAATAAAACGCGCCGTTTTCGCACAAAATCAGGTAAACGCTCCAATTTTCCGCGTTCATAAACCCCCTTCCTTGGCAAAACTCTCAGTAAAAATGCGCACGGCAGCCTCGGTTTTGGCAGACTGCACACGATAAGGCGTGACCAAATAAAGGCTGACCGGCGGCAATGTCCATTCAGGCAAAACCGCTTTCAGACGGCCTTGTGCGATTTTCTCCCTCACTTCGCCGCCCACTTGTAAAGACAAACCAAATCCACTTTCGGTCAGGCTACACACGGCGGCAAGATGCGTGCAGGCAATGCTGTCGGCGATGTCGAGGAAATAGCTTTCTTCACCATTTTGCAAGGTCGTACGGACAGGTAAAAAATGCAGCCAGCGGTGTGCATGAAGCTGAGAGGGATGGGTAATGGGCGGATACCGGTCGAGATAATCGGGTGCGGCGCAAATGATGTACGGCCACGTCACGAGATGGCGCGCAACCAAGTTGGGATCGTCCAAAGCCCGGTCGCCGCCGCGTATGGCGATGTCGGTCTGATTGTGTTGCAAGTCGTCCAAAGTATCGCTGAAATTGAGGACTGGGCGGATTTTGGGAAACTTGGTTTGCAATCGCGAAAAGGCCGTCTGAAAAGCGCGGGAACCAATGACGCAGGAAGTCAGGGAAATGCGCAATTCGCCGACGGGTTCGGTCTTCAGATTGTCGATAACGGTACGCGTATCGGCAAGGGTGGCGGCGAGGCGGTGGCAGTATTCGCCCAAGGCGCGGCCGGCATCGGTCGGCGCAAGGCTGCGCGTACTGCGGTTTAACAGCTTGATGCCGTGCAGGGTTTCGAGGCGGTTGATGTGCTGGCTGACGGCAGACGGCGTCATGCCCAACGCGGCAGCAGCGGCGTTCATGCTGCCATGTTCGAGGACGGTAGCGAAAACGAGCAGAGGTTTGATGTCTTGCATTTCGACTAATTATGTAGTTCAACTTCACAATAATAACAGTAAATCAGGGATTATCAAGCGTTTCAGACGGCCTTACAATGCGCTCATCTAATCAATCACATCCCTACAAGGAGTCAAATATGAAAATCGCAGTTATCGGTGCAACTGGTTATGTCGGCAACGCAGTCGTTCAAGAATTGGCAGGCCGCGGTCATGAAGTAACCGCTTTCGCTCGCAACACAGACAAAGTTTTCCAAGCGCAAAATGTTGCCGCAGTCTCCGCAGATGTCAATGCAGCCGATTTTGCCGACAAACTGGCAGGCTTTGACGCCGTGGTCAGCGCGTTCAACCCGGGCTGGACCAATCCCAACATCGGCGCGGATTTCACACGTGGCGCAAACAGCATCGTCGAAGCGGCAAAAGCAGCACAGGTGCCTTATTTGTTGGTCGTCGGCGGCGCGGGCAGCCTGTATGTGGCACCCGGTTTGCAAGTTATCGATACGCCCGACTTCCCGAAAGAAATTTTCGACGGCGCCAATGCCGCACGCCATCTCTTGGCAGAACTTCTGCCGCGCCGCGACGTGAACTGGTCTTTCGTTTCCCCTCCGGCACGACTGGGCGCAGACGGCGGTTTCAGCGAAAACCAAACCGGCAAATACCGCTTGGGCAAAGACGATTTGCTGATGGACGGTGAAATTCCGGCAGGCATCAGCGTGGCCGATTTGGCAGTCGCCATCGCCGACGATGTGGAAAACAAAGCGCATTTGTTTGAACGTTTTACCGTCGCCGCTGTTTAATCATCTTAATTTAAAGGCCGTCTGAAACTAAAAGTTTCAGACGGCCTTTGCATGCGCTCATCTCATCAATCGAATCTCAACAAGAAGTCACACATGAAAATCGCAGTGATTGGTGCAACAGCTTATGTCGGCAACGCAAGCAAAGTTTTCCAAGTGCAAAATATTGTCGTCGTCTCCACATACGAATAAAATCTGTCGGCAATTTATATCAAAATTACAAAAATATTTTGAACAAAGTGAAGGAACTGTACCAGAGTAGTAAGGAGCCCATCCTGAAAAGATGTAGATCATAAATTGCATATTGTGAGCAACAATCCGCTCCGCTACCGATCTTTTCTCACGCAAGCGCTGATGGTTAAGATGATCTGAAAGCATCTCTCTAATTTTTCAGACGACCTCAATTTTCCCTGTACTCTATTTCAAGGAGTTTTCATGACACCTCAAACTGTCTTAGATTTCTGGTTTACCGAAGAAAACCACCCTTTCCAATTTGCCCGCAACAATGGATTCGATGCCCAAATTCGCGCTCAATTTTTCGATATCTGGCAGCAGGCAGCTCGCGGCGAACTTTCACACTGGCGCGATACTCTGCAAGGCAGGCTCGCTGAAATCATTATTCTTGACCAATTCTCGCGCAATCTGTTCCGCGACAGCCCTCAAGCGTTTGCCCAAGATACTGCTGCACTCATTCTTGCCCAAGAAGCCGTTCGCCAACCCGGCTTCGCCGACCTCCTTCCGCATGAACGCCATTTCATGCTGATGCCGTTGATGCACAGCGAAAGCCAAGTTATCCATGAACAAGCCGTACCGCTGTTTGAACGCTATACCAATGAAAACGCATTGGCCTTTGAAATCAAACACAAAGTCATCATCGACCACTTCGGACGCTATCCGCACCGTAACGCCGTATTGGGGCGTAAAACCACGGAAGAAGAAGCAGAATTTCTGAAGCAGGAAGGTTCATCATTTTAATTCCATCAAAGTCAAAGGCCGTCTGAAACCGAAATCAAGGTTTTCAGACGGCCTGCATCATCGTGAAATCACTATATAATACCGTCTATTAAATTCCAGATACGAGCCAACCATGTCCGTAACCCAACCCACCATCGCCGCTATCGCCACCGCACCCGGACGCGGCGGCGTCGGCGTGATCCGCCTTTCCGGCAAAAACCTGCTGCCTTTGGCGCAAACCCTCAGCGGCGGCAAAACGCCCAAGCCGCGCACCGCGCTTTACACCGACTTTCTCGGCGGCGACGGACAGCCGATAGACAACGGCATCCTACTCTACTTCGCCACGCCAGCCAGCTTTACCGGTGAAGATGTGATTGAGTTGCAGGGACACGGTGGCCCCGTCGTGATGGACATGTTGCTCTCGCGCTGCCTCGAACTGGGCGCGCGCATGGCGGAGCCGGGCGAATTTACCAAACGCGCCTTCCTCAACAACAAACTCGACCTTGCCCAAGCCGAAAGCGTCGCCGACCTCATCGATGCCTCCAGCAAGTCAGCCGCACGCATGGCGTTGCGTTCGCTCAAAGGCGCATTTTCCCAACACATACACGAGCTGGTGGACGACCTTATTACTTTGCGGATGCTGGTCGAAGCTACGCTGGACTTCCCCGAAGAAGACATCGACTTTCTCGAAGCCGCCGACGCGCGCGGCAAGCTCCAAGCCCTGCAAGGCCGTCTGAAAACCGTGCTCGCCAGTGCGGAACAAGGCGCGATTTTGCGCGAAGGCATGAACGTCGTCCTCGTCGGCGCACCCAACGTCGGCAAATCCAGCCTGCTCAACGCCTTGGCTGGCGACGACATCGCCATCGTAACCGACATCGCCGGCACCACCCGCGACACCGTGCGCGAACAAATTATCCTCGACGGCGTACCTATCCACATCATCGACACCGCCGGCCTGCGCGAAACCAACGACGTGGTCGAGCAAATCGGCATCGAACGCAGCCGCAAAGCCGTCGCCGAAGCAGATGTCGCCCTGATTCTGATTGACCCGCGCGAAGGTGTGAACGCCAAAACCCAAGCCATTTTGAACAGCCTGCCCGAAGGTTTGAAAAAAATCGAAATCCACAACAAAGCCGACCTGACCGGCGAACCCGTCGCCGTCCGTTCAGACAGCCTCGCGCAAACCGGCGCGGAAAGCGTTATCAGCCTGTCCGCCAAAACCGGCGCCGGTCTCGATTTGCTCAAACATGCCCTATTGCAGGAAGTTGGTTGGCAGGGAGAAAGCGAAAGCCTGTTCCTCGCCCGCAGCCGCCACCTCAACGCCCTGCACGAAGCCGAAGCCGAGCTGGAAAACGCCGCCCTCTGCGACAACAACCAAATCGAGCTTTTCGCCGAACACCTGCGCCTCGCCCAAAACGCCTGCAGCGAAATCACCGGCGAATTTACCGCCGACGATTTGCTGGGCGTGATTTTCTCGCGCTTCTGTATCGGCAAATAAAACGGTTTGCCATCAAATACAAAGGCCGTCTGAATGTTCAGACGGCCTTTTTTATCACCAAAACAAGCTTAATTTCACTTGCGTTTATTTATTGGCAGCTTCTGCCATATTTTTTGCGATTTTGGTTGCGCCAACTGTCAAACCGGACATACCGATCAAAGAAGCTGCGGCCAATTTGATTAATGTTTTCATTTTAACTCTTTTCTGTGTATTTAAGGGTGTGTTGTGTATTTTTTATTTATCGGCATCAACCATATTGTGGGCGATATTGGTTGCACCGACGGTCAGGCCGGACATACCGATTAAAGAGGCTGCTGCCAGTTTGATTAAAGTTTTCATTGTTTATCTCACTTTCTTGTCTGTCGGCCGAAAAACGGCCTAAGTTGCGTTTTCTGAAGTATTGTAATTAATTCGTTTATTATTGAATTATTTGTGTACTACCGTTTCGATATTGTAGGCGACGCCGAGGGCGGAGGCCGGTATCCCGACATGCCGATTAAAGAAGCGGTGGCAAGCGTTATTAAATATCCCATTTTAAGTAGTCCTTTTTCATAGATACAAAATGTTATTTAACAACATACACATTTTTTCACCGGCATCTGCGCTGCCGACAGGACGAATCATACCGTGTTAATTGTTAATTAATACAACTTTTCCGTAAAGATAAAATACTAAAAACATACATAACAAAGATTTTAGTTAATTTATATTTTGTTTTGAAAATGACACCGATGTCTTTCTCAATGACACCGATGTCTTAATTACATACACACTACAAACGTATCTTGCTGTGCCCATAAAATCCCTCCTTTTTTGTTGCAAAATTGCACTCTAAATTAAATATATTTTTAAATTCAAAATGTTACAAATTTATCTTTTTCACAACCTAAATGTTCAATTAGTCAAAACCAATACCTTTGATAGCTTCTTTTAAAGAAAACACACGTTTCTAGCGCATATCCGACCATAAAATGCGCTGCAAATATATGATATAGTGAAACATTCTGCGTATTGACTATTTCCAGCATGAACAACACCCTAATCCTGACCGGCGCGGCCGCATTTTTTATCGGCGCGCTGTTTGCTTGGCTGATAACACGCTACCAAGCCCAAAGCCTACACTTTATTGTTTTGCAAGAATTGGCCGAAAGTCGCCGCCTACATGAGTTTGCCGAACAGGTGCAGGCTCAAACTGCGGCGGACTTGGCGCAAAGCCGCCATACCGTGCAGGAATTGCAAGACGAATTGCAGGAGACGGGCAACCGCTTTGCCGCAGCCGAAAAACAGATTGCCTATCTGCAAGATTGCGAGGCCGAAGCCGAAGCTTTAAAACACGAATGTGCAAAATGGCAGCAAAGCGCGCAAAACCTGCAAATCAACAATGAACGCCTAAACACGCAACTGGTTCAAGAACAGGCCTTGAGTGCGGATAAAAATACGCTTTTACAACAGCAGGAAACGGAAAAAGGCCGTCTGAAACAAGACTACGATACGTTGTTAGAGCAAAACCATGCGCTGCAAGTCCAAAACGAGCGCCTCTCCACACAACTGACTCAAGAAAAAGCCAATATCGACGACAAAAACAGCCTTTTACAGCAACAGGAAGCCGAAAAAGGCCGTCTGAAACAAGAATACGCCGCCCTTTTAGAGCAAAACCACGCGCTTCAAGTCCAAAACGAGCGCCTCAACACCCAATCGGAAAAAGACCGTCAGGCTGCCGAAGAAAAATTAGCTCTATTGGCAGATGCGCGTAAAAACCTAAGCGACCAGTTCCAAAACCTCGCCAACACTATTCTGGAAGAGAAAAGCCGCCGCTTTACCGAACAAAACCACGACCATCTCCAGCAACTACTCAATCCGCTCAACGAACGCATACATGGCTTCAGCGAGCTGGTTCAGCAAACCTATGAAAAAGAAGCCAAAGAACGCCTGACCATCGAAAACGAGCTCAAACGCCTGCAAACCCTCAACACCCAGCTCCACCACGATGCTAAAGCGCTGACCACTGCGCTGACCGGCACGCAAAACAAAACCCAAGGCAACTGGGGCGAGATGATTTTGGAAAGCGTATTGGAAAATTCCGGCCTGCAAAAAGGCCGCGAATACATCGTTCAAGCCTCCAGCGTCCGCCACGAAGCAGACGGCACCCAACGCCGCCTCCAGCCCGACGTTCTCATCAATCTGCCCGACAACAAACAAATCGTCATCGACTCCAAAGTATCGCTGACCGCCTACGTCCGCTATACGCAAAGCACCGGCGCAGAAGCAGAGCGCGAGCTTGCCAACCACGTCGCCAGCATCCGCGCCCACATTAAAAGCTTGGCAGCGAAGGATTACACCGATCTTGAGGGTGTCAAAACGCTGGACTTCGTCTTTATGTTCGTCCCTGTCGAACCGGCCTACCTCCTCGCCCTACAACACGATCCAAACCTCTTCCAAGAGTGTTTCGACAAACGCATCATGCTAACCGGCCCCAGCACCCTGCTCGCCACCCTGCGCACCGTTGCCAACATCTGGCGCAACGAGCAGCAAAACCAAAACGCGCTGGCCATTGCCGAGGCAGGCAGCAAACTCTATGACAAATTTGTCGGCTTTGTCGAAAGCATGGACGGCATCAATAAAGCGCTTGGTCAGGCTCAATTCCAGTTTCAGACGGCCTATGGTCGCTTGGTTTCCGGCAGGGGCAACCTCATCAGCAGCACTGAAAAACTGCGCAAATTGGGCATCAAAGCCGGTAAGCAACTGCAACGGGATTTAGTAGAAAAGGCCGTGTCGGAAACCGAAGACCATGCCGCTTTACCCACCACACAAAATCAAGAAAATAACTGACCAACTCCAAAACATTGTAAAAAAGGGAATTTAACCAATGAGCAACATCACCATCGTCCTTGCCGCCGATACCGGCTACGCCGAGCAGGTTCATACCCTGATGAAGTCCGTCTGTACGCACAATACAGGTGTCAATTTCTACCTTATGCACAACACTTTCAGGAAAGAATGGATCAACTATACCAACCAAAAACTCGCCGCTAGCGGCAGCCGTCTGAATGGTGTCAAAATCGAAATGGACTTCAGCCAATATCGCCGCCTGTCCCATATTTCGGATGCCGCATTTTTCCGCCTGATGATGCAGCACCTGCCCGTCGACCGCGCCCTTTATCTCGACAGCGATATGGTGGTTACCCAATCCCTGCATGATTTGTTCAACCTCGATATGCGCGGCTATCCCGTCGCCGCCGTACAAGATTCCTATCTCGCCCGTACCGATTGGAACCATCCGACCGGCCTGCATACCACACCCTATTTCAATTCCGGTATGCTGCTGGCCGATTTGGGTCAATGGCGCAAACACAATATCGCGGAGCAACTGCTGCAAATCGCCGCCACCATTGATAAAACCGTCCCCTACGGAGACCAATGCTTTCTAAACACCGTATTTCAAGAAAACTGGCTGCAATTGGAAGAATCTTGGAATTACCAAACCGGCGCCAGAAGATTTTTCCAAACATACGACCTTGACGAAATGTTCCCTCTGCCGGATACCACCCCGCCCATCATCCACTACACCACACTCGCCAAACCGTGGTTGTGCGATTACGGCAAGATTCCTTTTGAAGAAATCTATTGGCAATACTATTGCGCTGACTGGCCGAAAGCATAATCTCAGGTAGAAATTTCCATTCTCTACAATTATCTTTAAACAACCCATCATCAAAAACAAAAGGCCGTCTGAAATCGTTTCAGACGGCCTTTAAGCCATAAAAAAACAGGCAGAACATTCTGCCTGTTTTGTGTTCATACCCGACTGTAAGGCAGGCTTTACTGCCCACCCTCAGTCGGCGTCATCGTTATCCGATTAAATACCGCGCAACAATTCGTTCACGCTGGTTTTCGCACGGGTTTGCGCGTCCACACGTTTGACGATAACTGCGCAGTAGAGGCTGTGGCTGCCGTCTTTGGAAGGCATGCTGCCGGATACGACAACAGAACCTGCCGGTACGCGGCCTTGATAGATTTCGCCGGTAGTACGGTCAAAGATTTTGGTGGATTGACCGATGAACACGCCCATAGAAATCACGCTACCTTCTTCGACAATCACGCCTTCGACGATTTCAGAACGCGCACCGATGAAGCAGTTGTCTTCAATAATGGTCGGGCTGGCTTGCAGAGGCTCCAGTACGCCGCCGATGCCGACGCCGCCGCTCAAATGCACGTTTTTACCGATTTGCGCGCAAGAGCCGACAGTCGCCCAAGTATCGACCATCGCACCTTCGTCAACGTATGCGCCGATATTGACATAAGAAGGCATCAACACGACATTTTTCGCCACAAAGCTGCCGCGGCGGGCAACCGCACCCGGAACTGCGCGGAAACCTGCGCTGCGGAATTCGTCTTCCGACCAATCGGCAAATTTAGTCGGCACTTTGTCGAAGTATTTGTTCACACCGTCGTTGAGGATTTCATTGTCCTGAATGCGGAAAGACAGCAATACGGCTTTTTTCGCCCATTCGTTGACTTTCCATTCGCCCACGCCCAGACGCTCGGCAACGCGCAGTTTGCCAGAATCGAGTTGATGAATGGTTTCCAAAACCGCTTCACGCACTTCCGGAGTAACGGTATTCGGATTGATTTCGGCACGGTTTTCAAAAGCCGTTTCAATGATGTTTTGCAAAGACATGTTGATTCCTTCAAGAGATCAGGGCCGTCTGAAACCTATTCAGGCCACCCTATTACAAATATTTAACTCGTTATTTTGCCATGTAAAAGCGATTTCGTCAGCTATTAACATGATGAGCGCCGAGCATTACACGGCCGGATTTCGGTTAAACCAAGATTTTCAGACGGCCTATTCAAGTGAATTGAATCGCATTAATTTTCTAACTAATTTTCCAGCTACGATATACAGATTATCGCTTCTGCCGACACGCCGTGCCGATAAATCAATCTTCGCCGCCAATCTTTTACAGAAGATTTTCAGCCACCACGCCGCATTCGATATTCCGCCTTAACGGTTTCGCGTTCCAACCCTTCAAGGCCGTCTGAAAGTCGGCAAAATCCATCAACTGTGAACCGAAACGGCGCATATGTTCGGTATCCTGCTGACAGTCTATCAGCGCAACGCCCAAATCCGCCAAAAACGGTACGGCGCGGGCAAACGCAATCTTGGACGCATCGGGACGCAAGGCAAACATCGACTCACCATAAAACACGCAGCCAATTTGCACGCCGTAAAACCCGCCTACCAACTGCATTTCACCTTGCTCATCCGGCAGCCAGCATTCAAACGAATGCGCATACCCCTGATGGTGCAGCTTCAAATAGGCCGTCTGAAACGCAGGTTCTATCCACGTTCCGTCCTGTTCCGGACGCGGCACATTGGCGCAATGGGCAATCACTTTTTCAAAACAGCGGTTGACCGTTACCCGATACGGCTTGTGGCGCAAAGTTTTGGCGAGCGATCGGCCGATACGCAAGTTTTCCGGCACAATTACGGCTCGCGGCGCAACCGCATACCAGAAAAACCAACCGTCGCGGCTAAACCACGGAAAAATCCCCTGCCCATACGCCGACAACAGCCGCCCCGTATCCAAATCGCCGCTGACGCCGACCAAGCCGTCGCATTCATCTAATGCGTAAGATGGGTCGGGGAAACGATAATCCCGTGGCGCAAGTAAAGGAATCTTCATCGTAAAGCCCATAAAGTTTCAGACGGCCTCAGGCTGAAAATGCCCGAGGCCGTCTGAAAAATCAACATACAAACTGATTAACGTTTGGTTTTGGTTTGGCATTCGCCGCATACGCCGTACATATACAGCGCGTGATCGACGATGCGGTAGCCGTTTTCTTCGGCAATTTTGTCTTGCAGCGCTTCGATTTCCGGATTGTGGAATTCGGTTACTTCGCCGCATTTCACGCAAACGATGTGGTCGTGGTGATCGCCTTTGTCCAATTCGTAAACCGCTTTGCCGGTTTCAAAATGGTGGCGTTGCAAAATACCGGCCTGTTCAAACTGGGTCAGCACACGGTAAATCGTCGCCACGCCGATTTCCACACCCTCTTCCAACAGGATACGGTACACATCTTCCGCACTCAAATGCTCCTCGGCATGAGTTTCAAACAAGTCCAAAATTTTCAAACGTGGACCCGTAACTTTCAAACCGCTGTCTTTCAATTGCGCAATGTTGCTGAATTTTTCCATAATATTCAATATCCCTGTAAGGTAATAACCGTTATAATACGCACTTTCCGCCCGTTTGCCCACTATTGGGCCGTTAAAGGGCGGCAATCTGCCGCCGGTCTTGCAATTGAAAATCGGCGAAAAGAAAAATTAAGAAGATGATTATCGTTTGCTTTTTAAAAATATTCAAGCGATGATAAGCATCTTTCCCGAAATGACACAGAAAGGTAAGCCCGTGAATAAAGCCTTATGCCTTGCCATCGCCGCTATTTTAGGTCTGGCCTCATGCAGTGCCGAGCGCGTATCCAACTTTCCATCCTACAAACTTAAAATCATTCAAGGTAACGAGCTCAATCCCCGCGCCGTGGTTTCCCTGCGCCAAGGTATGACCCGCGACCAAGTCCAACTGCTGCTCGGTACGCCACTCCTGCGCGACGCCTTCCACGCCGACCGCTGGGATTACACTTTCAACACCAGCCGCAACGGCATCATCAAAGAACAAAGCAACCTGACCCTGTACTTTGAAAACGACGTCCTCGCACGCGCCGAAGGCGATGCCATTCAAAAATCCATCGAAGCGGTTCAGGCCGGACAAAACGTCGTTCCGACCACCGAAACCAAGCCGCAATAAGGAAGCCCCATGAGCGCATTGAAAATCGCCATCGCCGGCGTCAACGGCCGCATGGGCCGCGTTTTGGTTGAAGCGGTCAACAACCATCCCGATGCCGTCCTCTCCGGCGCACTCGAGCATTCCGGTTCAGAAGTATTGGGTTTGGATGCAGGCTTCGCCTCCGGCCTCAAAACCGGCGTTGCCATTTCAGACGACGTGGATGCCGTACTGGCTCAAAGCGATGTCCTCATCGACTTTACCCGCCCCGAACCAACCCTGAAACACCTGCAAAAATGCGTGGGAAAAGGCGTCAACATCATCATCGGTACGACCGGTTTTGATGATGCAGGCAAAGCCGCCATCCAAGCCGCAGGCGAAAAAATAGGCATTGTCTTCGCCGCCAACTTCAGCGTCGGTGTCAACCTGACCTTCCATATCCTCGACACCGTCGCCCGCGTGTTAAACGAAGGCTACGACATCGAAATCATCGAAGGCCACCACCGCCACAAAGTCGATGCCCCAAGCGGCACCGCGTTACGCATGGGTGAAGTCATTGCCGACGCCCTCGGCCGCGACCTCAAAGAATGCGCCGTTTACGGCCGCGAAGGCCACACCGGCCCGCGCGATCCGTCCACCATCGGCTTTGCCACCGTCCGCGCAGGCGACATCGTCGGTGACCACACCGCCCTCTTCGCCACAGACGGCGAGCGCGTGGAAATCACCCACAAAGCCAGCAGCCGCATGACCTTTGCCGCCGGTGCCGTACGCGCTGCAGTTTGGGCAAACGGCAAAAAAGGCCTGTACGATATGCAAGACGTACTGGGTTTGAAAAACCGATAAGCCCGCATCATCAGGTTTCATACCTTACAAGGCCGTCTGAAAGCACAACGTCGATTTTCAGACGGCCTTATTAAAAAGAAAGCCCCACCATGTCCTATCAACAAATCACCATCAACGTCAACGATGCTGTCGCCGAACGCCTTGCCGACGCGCTGATGGAACACGGCGCATTGTCCGCCGCCATTGAAGATGCCTACGCCGGTACAGAAAACGAGCAGGCCATTTTCGGCGAACCGGGCATGCCGACCGAACAAATCTGGCAACAAAGCAAAGTCATCGCCCTTTTCGGCGAAAGCGACGACGCCGCTTCCATTATCGAAGCCGCCGCGCAGGAATGCGGTTTGAACGATTTGAAATACACCGGCGAAATCCTTGAAGATCAAGACTGGGTACGCCTAACCCAAGCGCAATTCGACCCGATTCAAATTTCCGACCGCCTGTGGATTACCCCGTCTTGGCACGAAGCGCCCAACGGCAACGCCGTCAACCTGCAACTCGACCCGGGCCTTGCCTTCGGCACGGGCAGCCATCCGACCACCCGCCTCTGCCTCAAATGGCTGGACACGCAGCTCAAAGGCGGCGAAAGCGTATTGGACTACGGCTGCGGCTCAGGCATTTTGGCCATTGCCGCCCTCAAACTCGGCGCAGGCTCCGCCATCGGTGTAGATATTGACGAACAAGCCATCCGCGCCAGCAAAGACAATGCCGCGCAAAACAACGTCGACGCGCAGTTCTACCTGCCGGACGGCCTGCCGCAAGGTCAATTTGATGTCGTTGTCGCCAACATTCTAGCAAACCCGCTGCGTATGCTCGGCGAAATGCTTGCCGCGCGTACCAAACAAGGCGGCCGTATTGTCTTGTCCGGCCTTTTGGACGAACAAGTCGAAGAACTCAGCGGCATTTACAGCCAATGGTTCGACATCGAGCCTGCCGAAATCGAAGAAGGCTGGGCGCGATTGAGCGGCGTCAAACGCTAAACCTGTTTTCCGATACAAAGGCCGTCTGAAATTTAATCTTTCAGACGGCCTTTTTGCACTTAAAACGCTGAATATTCCAGCAAAATCAGGTATAATTGTCTATTATTTTGACCTTTCGGAACACATCCGCCGCGTCCGTTTGACATTTCATCGCGCGCACGGAAAAATTCCTTGAAATTCAGCAAGAAAAGACCATGACTGACCAAAAACACGAAGAATACGGCGCCGACAGCATACAAGTGCTGGAAGGCTTGGAAGCGGTACGCAAACGCCCCGGTATGTATATCGGCGACACGCAGGACGGCAGCGGCCTACACCACATGGTGTTCGAGGTGCTCGACAACGCCATTGACGAAGCGCTCGCCGGACATTGCGACAAAATCACCGTAACCATCCATGCCGACAATTCCGTCAGCGTGGCCGACAACGGCCGCGGTATGCCGACCGGCATCCACCCGAAAGAAGGCCGCTCCGCCGCCGAAGTCATCATGACCGTCTTGCACGCAGGCGGCAAATTCGACAACAACAGCTACAAAATCTCCGGCGGTCTGCACGGCGTGGGTGTATCCGTTGTCAACGCGCTATCCGACTGGGTAACGCTGACCATCTACCGCGACGGTAAAGAACACTTCGTCCGCTTCGTACGCGGTGAAGCCGAAGAGCCGTTGAAGGTTGTCGGCGATTCCGACAAAAAAGGCACGACCGTACGCTTCCTCGCCAGCAGCGAGACCTTCGGCAATGTCGAATACAGCTTCGACATCCTCGCCAAACGCATCCGCGAACTTTCCTTCCTGAATAACGGCGTGGACATCGAGTTGACCGACGAACGCGACGGCAAACACGAAAGCTTCGCCCTCTCCGGCGGCGTGGCCGGCTTCGTACAATACATGAACCGCAAAAAAACACCGTTGCACGAAAAAATCTTCTACGCGTTCGGCGAAAAAGACGGCATGAGCGTCGAATGCGCGATGCAATGGAATGACAGCTACCAAGAAAGCGTGCAATGTTTTACCAACAACATTCCGCAACGTGACGGCGGTACGCACCTGACCGCATTACGCCAAGTGATGACCCGTACCATCAACAACTATATCGAAGCCAACGAAGTGGCCAAAAAAGCCAAAGTGGAAACCGCAGGCGACGATATGCGAGAAGGCCTGACCTGCGTGTTGTCCGTCAAACTGCCCGACCCGAAATTCTCATCGCAAACCAAAGACAAACTGGTTTCCAGCGAAATCGGCCCCGTCGTCAACGAAGTCATCAACCAAGCCCTGACCGACTTCCTTGAAGAAAACCCGACCGAAGCCAAAATCATCACCAGCAAAATCGTCGATGCCGCCCGCGCGCGCGAAGCCGCCCGCAAAGCACGTGAAATTACCCGCCGCAAAGGCGTGATGGACGGTTTGGGCCTGCCGGGCAAACTTGCCGACTGCCAAGAAAAAGACCCTGCCCTGTCCGAACTCTACCTCGTCGAGGGCGACTCCGCAGGCGGCTCCGCCATGCAGGGCCGCGACCGCAAATTCCAAGCGATTTTGCCGCTCAAAGGTAAAATTTTGAACGTCGAAAAAGCACGTTTTGAAAAAATGCTGGCCAGCCAAGAAGTCGCCACGCTGATTACCGCTCTAGGCGCGGGCATCGGCAAAGAAGAATTCAATGCCGAAAAACTGCGCTACCACCGCATCATAATCATGACCGATGCCGACGTGGACGGCGCGCACATCCGCACCCTGCTCCTGACCTTCTTCTACCGCCAAATGCCCGAGCTGGTCGAACGTGGCTACATCTACATCGCCCAGCCGCCTTTGTACAAAGCCAAATACGGCAAACAAGAGCGCTATCTCAAAGACGAATTGGAAAAAGACCAATGGCTGCTCGGTTTGGCCTTAGAAAAAGCCAAAATCGTTTCAGACGGCCGCACCATCGAAGGAGAAGAGCTTGCCAATACCGCCAAACAATTCCTGTTGGCCAAAACCGTCATCGAGCAAGAAAGCCGCATCATTGACGAACTCGTCCTGCATGCCATGCTGCACGCTTCGCCGGTCGACCTCAGCACGGCAGAAAGCGCAGACCGCGCCGTTGCCGAATTGAGCAGCCTCTTGGACGAAAAAGAAGTCGCACTCGAACGTATCGAAGGCCACGAAGGACACCAGTTCATCAAAATCACACGCAAGCTGCACGGCAATGTGATGGTGAGCTACCTCGAGCCTAAGTTCCTCAACAGCAAAGCCTACCAAACCCTTACCCAAACCGCCGCCGCACTCAAAGGCATGGTCGGCAAAGGGGCGAAGCTCTACAAAGGCGACAACGAATACGACATCGACAGCTTTGAAGCCGCTTTGGACATCTTGATGAGCGTTGCCCAAAAAGGCATGTCCATCCAACGATACAAAGGCTTGGGCGAGATGAACCCGGAACAACTTTGGGAAACCACAATGGATCCTACCGTCCGCCGTCTCCTGAAAGTCCGCATCGAAGACGCCATCGCCGCCGACGAAGTGTTTGTCACCCTGATGGGCGACGAAGTCGAACCTCGCCGCGCCTTCATCGAAAACAACGCCCTGCTGGCACAAAACATCGACGCCTAAGCATGGAAAGATAAAAAGCCGTCTGAAAAACTATTTTCAGACGGCCTTTTTGTTTTTGTGCTTTATTTCTTACAACTCAAATTCCAACAACTTCGCGCGTTTGCTTTAATCATTTATTTTAATTCGCATATTTTAATAGAGTGTTCCAACTGATTCAGATTCGGGACAACCCAAATAACCAGTTTGAAACGCTCCAATCCGCTTCCGCTTTATTCCGCTTTTCCCAAAATCATCGCATCGCCATAGCTGAAAAAGCGGTATTCCTGTTCCACCGCATGACGGTAAACGCTGCGGATATGCTCCATGCCCGAAAACGCACTGACGAGCATCAGCAAGGTTGATTTAGGCAGGTGGAAGTTGGTAATCAATCGGTCGGCAACATTGAAGCGGTAACCCGGCGTAATGAAAATATCGGTATCGCCGCGACCGGCTTTCAGACGGCCTGTTTCGCGTGCGGCGGATTCCAAGGCGCGCATGGAGGTTGTGCCCACTGCCCACACTTTATTGCCGCGCGCTTTGGCGGCTTCAACGGCGGCAACGGTCTCGGCCGGTACGTCAAACCACTCGCTGTGCATTTTGTGTTCTTCAATTTTATCGACGCGCACGGGTTGGAATGTGCCGGCGCCGACGTGCAGGGTCACTTCCGCAGTTTCTACGCCTTTGGCTTTCAGACAGCCCAATAACTCATCGGTAAAGTGCAAACCTGCTGTCGGCGCGGCCACTGCGCCTTGATACTTGGCATACACGGTCTGATAGCGGCTGTCGTCTTCATCATCGGCCGCGCGTTCAATATAAGGCGGCAAGGGCAGATGGCCGTTTTGCTCCAAAAGTTCGTAAACGGTTTGCTCGCCTTCAAATTTCAGGCAAAACAATTCTTCCGCACGCTCCATCATGACGGCGCGGATATCGCCTTCAAAAATCAATTCCGTACCCGGTTTCGGCGATTTGGACGAACGGATATGCGCCAATGCGGTATGCGCGTCCAATACCCGTTCAATCAGGGCTTCAATTTTGCCGCCACTGGCTTTCTGGCCGAACAGGCGCGCCTTCATCACTTTGGTATTGTTAAACACCAGCACATCGCCCGGTGCGACATAATCGGGTAAATCGCCGAAATGTTTGTCTTCAATCGGCAATGTAGGCAAAGCAACCAAAAGCCTGCTGCTGCCGCGCACTTCCGGAGGATGCTGGGCAATCAGTTTTTCGGGCAATTCAAAATCAAAATCGGAAATATCCATTGTCGTGCATACTTTAAAAAAACAGGCGCCATTATACGCGCAAAGTTGGTTTTCAGACGGCATGTTTTGTCGAAAAACCAATAAATTAGAATAAACGCTCTTGGAAAAATCAATTTTTAACAAAAATCCGCGTTCCTTTCTTTTTTCGCCGAAAAATGCCTTTTTTCTATCTTTTACTGGACATTTACCGACAAGTTCGGGAAAATAACCAGATTCATTTCTCAGGCTCCGCCCTGTTCCGACATTATTTAAACGCCGGATGGCAAACCTGCCTTCCGACGTCTCAGGAAATCATCTAAAACCACAGCGGTACATACCCAATATGCACTTTATGCCGCGCTAAAAAGGAAAAGCAATGGATTTGCGTAAATTAAAAAAACTGATTGATTTGGTCGAAGAATCAGGCATTGCAGAAATTGAAGTTACCGAAGGCGAAGAAAAAGTCCGCATTACGCGTACCACTGCCGCCGCAGCTCCTGTTTATGCTGCTCCGGCACCTGCCGCAGCCGCTCCGGTTGCCGCCGCCCCTGCTGCTGTTCCGGCCGCAGCCGCTCCAGCCGCCGCCCCTGCCGCTCGCGATTTGTCCAACGCACAAAAATCTCCTATGGTCGGTACGTTCTACCGCGCTCCCGGCCCGAACGCCGCCGCTTTTGTCGAAGTCGGCCAACAGGTTAAAGTCGGCGATACTTTGTGCATCATCGAAGCCATGAAGCTGATGAACGAAATCGAAGCCGAGAAATCCGGTGTCGTTAAAGAAATTCTGGTTGAAAACGGTACTCCGGTCGAATACGGCGAGCCGCTTTTCATCATTGAATAATCCGTTTTTTCAGACGGCCTTTATCTTTAAGGCCGTCTGAAATTCCTTTTTCTGTTCATTAAGGACAAACCATGCGTCTGATTTTGGCTATTTTCTTGCCTTGGTTGCAGTTTTTCACCATCGGCCGTCCGATTGCAGGCATCATCTGTCTGATTCTGCAATGTACGCTGGTTGGCTGGATACCGGCAGCCATGTGGTCGGTTTACGCCTTGAGCCAATACAAAACCGACCAAAAAATCCGCAACGCATTAGGCGGCCGCCAATAGGCCGTCTGAACCATCCGGAAAGATTATCATGCTGAAAAAAGTATTGATCGCCAACCGGGGCGAAATCGCCCTGCGCGTCCTACGAGCCTGCCGTGAAATGGGCATCGCCACCGTCGCCGTCCATTCCGAAGCCGACAAAGACAGCCTGCACGTCAAACTCGCCGACGAATCCGTGTGCATCGGCCCTGCCGCATCCGCACAAAGCTACCTCAACATTCCGGCCCTCATTGCAGCCGCCGAAGTAACCGAAGCCGACGGCATCCACCCGGGCTACGGTTTCCTCGCCGAAAACGCCAATTTTGCCGAACAAGTCGAACAATCCGGCTTTGTCTTCATCGGCCCTAAAGCCGACACCATCCGTCTGATGGGCGACAAAGTATCCGCCAAACACGCCATGATCGAAGCCGGCGTGCCTTGCGTTCCCGGTTCTGAAGGCGCATTGCCGGACGACGGCGAAGAAATCCTCAAAATCGCCGATAAAGTCGGTTATCCCGTCATTATCAAAGCCTCCGGCGGCGGCGGCGGTCGCGGTATGCGCGTTGTCGAGAAAAAAGAAGACCTCCTCCAGTCTGTCGAAATGACCAAAGCCGAAGCAGGCGCGGCATTCGGCAACCCGATGGTTTACATGGAACGCTATCTGCAACGTCCGCGCCACGTCGAAATCCAAGTGATTGCCGACGAACACGGCAACGCCATCTACCTCGCCGAGCGCGACTGCTCCATGCAGCGCCGCCACCAAAAAGTCATCGAAGAAGCACCGGCTCCGTTCATCACTGAAGAAGAACGCGCCAAAATTGGCAAAGCCTGTGCCGACGCTTGCAAACGCATCGGCTATCGTGGCGCAGGTACGTTTGAATTCCTGTACGAAGACGGCGAATTCTTCTTTATCGAGATGAACACACGCGTTCAGGTTGAGCATCCGGTTACCGAGCTCATCACCGGCGTGGACATCGTCCAAGAGCAATTACGCATCGCATCCGGCCTGCCTTTGCAATACAAACAGGAAGACATTCAAGTCGAAGGCCACGCGTTTGAGTGCCGTATCAACGCCGAAGACCCGTACAACTTCATTCCAAGCCCCGGCCTGATTGAAAGCTGCCACTTGCCCGGCGGCTTCGGCGTCCGCGTCGACAGCCACATCTACCAAGGCTACCGCATCCCTCCTTACTACGACAGCCTGATCGGCAAAATCTGCGTCGTCGGTAAAGACCGCGACCAAGCCATGGCCAAAATGCGCGTTGCCCTCGATGAGCTGGCGATTACCGGCATCAAAACCAATACGCCGCTGCACCGTGACTTGTTCAGCGATCCGGGTTTCCAAAAAGGTGGCGTCAGCATCCACTACTTGGAACACTGGCTGGAAGAACGCAAAGCCAAACAGGATAAATAATCCTTTGTTTTAACTAAAAATAAGGTCGTCTGAAACGCAAAATAAAGTTTCAGACGGCCTTTTTTAAGGCGAAGCAGGCTTCTTCAAATACCGCGTGGACTTTGACGCGCTGGAGAGACTGCCTGAATTGAAAGCGGGCAAAATCGGTGCGATTTGCTGTTCGCGCCCGACCAACACGCCCACGAGTGCATCCGCATGAGCATTGCGCAGGACGCGGAAACGCTGAAAAAAGGCATTGCCGCGATCGGCAGGGTAGTGCGCGGTTTGTACGATGCGGCGTAAACGGTAAAGTTGACAGCCATTCAGTCAAAAGGTCGTCTGAAAACAGTTTCAGACGGCCTTTTATTATTTATTTTTTTTAATTTGAAATGAAATTAATTTTCTTTTAAAATTAACCGTTACGATCGACTTTTGACCGTTACGATCGACTTTTGAAAGAAAATACAAATGACTAAGCCCGCTTCCAGACTCAGCATCCTCAGCCTCTCCCTCCTTGCCGTTTCGTCGGCATTTGCCTCAGACGAACCACAAGTCCGAGAAACCGCCGAACTTGAAGCCATCACCGTAACCGCCAGCGCGGACGCATCCAAGGGCGGTTTGATTCCTGCATTTAAGGGCGGACAGGTAGCGCGCGGCAGCCGCGTGGGTATTTTGGGCAATAAAAAAAACCTAGAATCGCCGTTCTCCAATACTGCTTACACCAATAGGCTGATTCAAGACAAACATGCGCGCAGCGTCGGCGACGTACTGCAAAACGACCCGACCGTCCGCGTTGCGCGCGGTTACGGCAATTTTCAGGAAGCGTATTTCATACGCGGCTTTGCCGCCGAATCGGACGATACCATGTACAACGGCCTTTACGGCATCCTGCCGCGCCAATACATCGCCACTGAGCTTTTCGAACGCGTGGAAGTCCAGCGCGGCGCATCCGCCTTCTTAAACGGCATGGCGCCGGGCGGCAACAATATCGGCGGCACGGTATCCGTATTGCCCAAACGCGCGTCCAATGAAGGATTGAACCGGCTGACTGCCAATTACGGCGCGGGAAAACGCGGTGGTTTGGCAGCGGACGTGGCGCGCCGTTTCGGACAAAATCAGGAATTCGGCGTGCGCATCAATGCGGCGCACCATAACGGCAAAACCGCAATAGACGACGAAAAGTCCAAACTCAGCCTGGTCAATGTCGGCCTAGACTGGCGCAATGAAAATGCCCGCCTGTCCGCCGATTTGGGCTGGCAGGACAACAAGCTCAAAGCCACGCGTACCAATGTTACCCTGTCAGGCCTGACCGCCGTGCCAGCCACGCCTGATGCTTCGTCCAACTGGGCGCAGCCGTGGACGTATTCCAACGAGCGCGACTGGTTCGGCACAATGCGCAGCGAATACGATTTCAACGACAACCTGACTGCCTACGCCGCCTATGGCTTCCGCCGCAGCAAGGAAAACAATTCTCTGGCAAACCTGACTGTCGGCAATGTCAACGGCGACGGATCGATTTACCGCTTCGACAACGCGCGTAAGGATAAAATCGACACAGGCGAAATCGGTTTGCGCGGCAAATTCAATACGGGCGCGGTAGGGCACGAATGGACCGCCGCCGCCAACCGTTTCCAATCCTCGCGCAAAAACGCTTACATCATGGATTGGGGCAACCAATATACGACCAACCTCTACAACCCGTCCCGCTATCCGCAACCCGCAGCCGCCAACCCGCTGTATTCGGGCAACGACATGGGCAATCCTGCTGTTACCGGCAAAACACGCCTGACCAGCTTCGCCTTGGGCGACACCTTCAGCCTTTGGGACAAACGCCTGCAATTCATGCTCGGTGCGCGCTGGCAGCAGGTGCATAACAAGGCTTACGCCTATAATACGGGCGCGCAAACCGAAAATTACAAAAAATCGCGCCTCAGTCCCTCCGTCGGCGCGGTGTACCGCATCACGCCGAATTGGTCGGTGTACGGCAACTACATCGAAAGCCTGGGACAAGGCGCGACCGCAGGCTCGACTGCCTCCATCAACGGCCGGGCCTACGCCGTCAGCAATGCCGGCGAATCGCTCAAACCCTATGTTTCCAAACAAAAAGAAATCGGCACGAAATTTGAAGCTAACGGCTTCGGCGCGGGATTGGCCCTGTTCCACACCGACAAACCGCGTTCGCTTTACGTTGCCGAAAGCGGCAACACCGCCCGCTTCACCTCCGAAGGCAAAGACCGCCACCGGGGCGCGGAAATCACCGTTTACGGGGAAGTCGCACAAGGTGTGAGGCTCTTGGGCGGCATTACCCTGCTCGATGCCAAGCAGAAATCTACCGGCTCATCTTTAACTGACGGCAAACGCACCATCGGCGCGGCTAAAACCCAAGCCAACATTGGCTTGGAATGGGAAGTGCCGAAAGTGCAGGGTTTGGCATTTGACGGACGCATGGTTTACACCGGTTCTTCCTACGCCGATGCGGCCAATACGCTTAAAGTCGGCGGCTGGACGCGCTTCGACATCGGCGCGCGCTACCACACCCAAATCGGCAGGCACGAAGCCACCTTCCGCGCCCGCCTCGATAATGTTGCCAACAAGAAATACTGGGCATCCGTCGGCGGCTATCCCGGCAGCGGCTACCTAAACGCCGGCGCGCCGCGCAGCTTCTCCCTGTCGGCATCCGTCGATTTTTAAGGCAGCAAACGGCAAAGGCCGTCTGAAAAATATTCAGACGGCCTTTAAGAATGTCGGCAAACCCTTTCCCCTACCGCAAAAACAAGACAAGCTCACGACAAATCAGCCGGTTGCATTTTCAGCAGCCTCTGATGCCGTGATGTCTTTACCCGAAACCGCCCTGCCCTAAGGCCGCGTTTTCGGACAACCGCTGCAAAATTCCCCGTCTTCCCGACGGTAGTGTTGGCAGCAGGCGGCCAGTTGTGCCTGAAACCCCTGTGTTTCCCCGTCCCACACCAGCGCGCCGTTGCAGCGTACCGCCAAAGCATCCTGCCATTGCGGCGCCAGCATTTCCGTTTCACCGCGCGAGAGCAGGCGCAGGGCATGTGCGGCAGACAGAGCTTTGAGCACCGCATCGCCGAGGAAATATTCCGCCAGCTTCGCACCCAAAGGATAATGCGGACGAATCAGTGGCAGCGAGGCGTACAGATAGGCTTTCAAATCTGTGGCGGTTCGTGAAACGGCTTCCTACCTGAGCCGCACCGTACAATCCTGCACCGCAATGCCGAAACGTGCGGTAAACAGCCCGTCGAAAGTGTGGGCAAAACCTGAAAAATCGGGCGATGCACCTTTGACCGATGCCGCCCACACACCCAGATAAACCGGCTGCCACATCCATAAAAGCCAAGTGCGGCAAGCCCAATAGACCGCCCCTGCTTCAGGATGTGCCACGGAGAGCCTGCCGAACGCCGATGCCATGATCTCCGCTTCGCGACTGTCCGCCTCTGTTTCAGACGGCCTCGCATCGCCGTCCAAATCAGGCAGCGCAAGGGCGCAGAAACGGATGATGTCTTGGATGGCGAGAGTGTTTGGGAGGCTCATGTCTGCATTTGAATTGAAATAAGAATTGTTATATTTTAACCATATCCAACCGGGCGGAAAAGTTGCCGTTTGACAGCGGACGGACAAAACCGGAACAAAGCGGCAAAGCCGCAGGCCGTACAGACAGTATGGAACCGGTTCACACGGTGTTTCAACACCTTAGCGTATCGTCCGCTTTAAACAGGACAAGCCGGTTCCGTACCGTTTTTTTGTTTATCCGCCGGCAAACATCCTCCGCCCCATTTTACCGAAAGGCCGTCTGAACCCGTGTTCCAACTACAAAACGCCTCATTTGCCGTGCCCGGGCGCACCCTGCTGCACGATATTTCCCTCTCTTTCGAACCGAACAAGGTTTACGGCCTGATCGGACACAACGGCTCGGGCAAGTCCACCCTGCTCAAGCTGCTGACGCGCCAACACGAATTGGCCGGCGGCAGGATATTGCTGGACGGCAGGGACATTCATGACTATTCCGTGCGCGGATACGCCAAAGAAGTCGCCTATCTGCCGCAGCACCTGCCGGCCGCCACCGCACTGACTGCCCGCGAGCTGGTCATGATGGGGCGTTATGCATGGAGCGGCCTTTTGGGGCGCACCAACGATGCGGACAGGGAGGCGGTCGCCCAAGCCTTCCGGCTGACGCACACCGAAAAATTTACCGGACAAATCGTCGATACCCTCTCGGGCGGCGAGCGTTCGCGCATCTGGCTGGCAATGTGCCTGGCGCAGCAAAGCCGCTTCCTGCTCTTGGACGAACCGCTCGCCGCTTTGGACATCGCCCACCAGATAGAAGTGATGGCACTGGTGCAGAAGCTGTCGCGCGATTTGGGGCTGGGCGTGATTATCGTCATCCACGACATCAATCTGGCGGCGCAATATTGCGACGAACTGGTCGCGCTCAAACAAGGGCGGCTGCTGAAAACGGGCAGGCCGTCCGAAATCATGACGGCGCAAGTGTTGAAAGACATTTACAGCGTCGAGATGAACATCATCGCCCACCCCGAAAACGGCCGCCCCGTGGCATTGCCTTGAAAAATTCTTCCAAGAAGAACACGTCGTCTGAAAAGCCGGAATGTGCAGGTCGGATACCCGTATCCGACAAAACGCAGATATTTCGGTTGCTTTGAACGGCACCGCCAATTTGAAAATATCGGATTCGAGAATCCGACCCACATTTTTCAGACGACCTTGACCCCAACCCCCGAAAGACTGCCGAACAAATGTCCCACCGCTTTTCAGACGACCTCCCCCACTTTGCCGCACGGCTATTTCTCACCGCCGCCGCGCTGTTTGCCGTTTTTTCCCATGCCGCACCGCGTGTGGCGACTTCGGACTGGACGATAACCGAAACGCTGACGGCGATGGGGCATCCGCCCGTCGGTGTCGCCGACAGAAGGGTTTACGATACCTGGGTAAACTATCCGCCGCTGCCTGCCTCGGTGAAAGAGGCAGGTTTGCGCTTCCAGCCGAACCTGGAGAGGCTCTATCAGATCAAACCCGATTTCTTCGTACAATCTTCCTGGTATGCCGCCGCCAAGCCGCAATTTGAAAAAATCGCGCCGGTACACGAGCTGGATTTCGGTACCCCAAAAGGCATCGAATACGCGCACACGCTGGATACGACGCGCAAACTGGGCAGGCTTATCGGCGATACGCCGGCTGCCGAAAAGCTGATACGCGACACGGAAAACCTGTTCGCCCGCGCCCGTCCCGTACTCGCCCCCTACCGCAACCGCCCCTTTGCGGCCGTCCAGTTTGCCGACAGCCGGCATTTGCGGATTTACAGCAAAACTTCGCTCTTTCAGGTCGTTTTCGACAAGCTGGGGCTGAAAAACGCATGGACGGGCAAGAGCAACGAATGGGGGTTTGAAAACATCACGCTGGTGGACTTGGCCAAGCTGCCGCCGGATACGGTGCTGATTATCGTCAAACCGCATCCGCAAAATACGCGGCCGGTATTGGAAAAAAGCACGCTTTGGAAAAGACTGCCATTCAGCAGGCCGGAAAACCGCCGTATTTTCGAACCGTCGTGGAGCTACGGCGCACTACCCTCCATGCAACACTTCACTTTGCAACTGATGCGTTCGATGCCGTCTGAAACGGCATCCGCAAACAAGGAGGCCGCATGGTAAATATGTTCAGACGACCCCTGCCCCCGCTTGCCGTCCTGCTGCTTCTTTTGTGTGCGCTGACGGCATGGTGGATCTTGAAGCTGGAATGGACGCTGCCGTGGCTGCGGATTTTCGACCGCCCCGACACCCTGCCCCTGGACGCACTGATGGTGCAGAACAATACCCTGCCGCGTATGGCGATGGCGCTGCTCGCCGGCGGCAGTACGGCGGCGGCAACCATGCTGATGCAGCAGCTGATGCGCAATCCGCTCGCCTCTGACGGCACGCTGGCAGTCAGCAGCGGCGCACAGACGGCACTGGTGGCGGCAACCGTATTCGCCCCCTCCTTCCTCTCCTACGGCACGTCCGCCGTGGCGTTTGCCGGTGCGGCGGCGGCCTTGGGCGCAGTCTTGTGGCTGTCGTCCCGGCGCGGCCTGCAACCGCTTACCGTCGTGCTGGCAGGCCTGGTGGTCAGCCTCTATCTCGGCTCGCTGACGGGCATTGTGATGCTGTTTTTCAGCGAAGAGACGCGCGGCGTGATGCAGTGGGGCAGCGGCTCGCTGGTGCAGGACAGTTGGCGCGACACGCTGGGACTTTTGTGGCGCGTCGCCGCAACCGCCCTGTTTACAGCCTTTCTGATCAAACCGCTGACCATCATGAGCCTGAGCGACACGCAGGCGGAATCGGTGGGCATCCCTGTCAAAAAAATCCGCCTGCTCTCGTTGGCAGCGGCGGCCTTTTTGGGCGCAAGCGTGGTCGGCTTCGTCGGCATGATGGGCTTTGCCGGACTGGCGGCGGCCACGCTGGTACGGCAGACGGGCGTGCGCACACTGCCCATGCGCCTGATCTGTTCCTTCATCATCGGCGCACTGCTTTTGATGCTGACTGACAACAGCCTGATGCTGCTGAAGCACTATCGCGGCATAGACCTGCCTGCCGGTGCAGTAACGGCACTCATCGGCGCGCCGCTTCTGCTGTGGCTGATGATGAAAACCCCATCCCGTCCTTCTTTTCAGACGGCCTCCGACACCGCGCCTGCCGCGCTGCATACCTCGCGCCTGTTGCGCCTGCTGCCGCTGATTGCCATTGCCGCAGCGGTATTGGCCCTGACCGTCGGACGCTACGATGAAACCCTGCGCCTGACCATAGACCCCGAATATTTCGTATTCCGCTACCCGCGCGTGCTGCTTGCCGCCGCCATCGGCACCATGCTCGCGCTGACCGGCGTGATGCTGCAAAGGCTGACGCAAAATCCGATGGCAGGCCCCGAGCTTTTGGGCATCAGTTCCGGCACGGCATTCGGCGCGATGGCCAGCGTCATGCTGTTCGGCATCACTTCGGGCAGCGGCTGGTTTTGGCTGGTCGGAGTGATTTCCGCACTGGCATCCTTGGGACTGTTGATGCTGTTCAACCGCAAAAACGGGCTGGCTCCCGAAAAAGTCCTGCTCACCGGCATGGCCATCGCCGCCCTTGCCGATGCCGCCATCCGCATTTGGACGGCAAGCGGCGACTACCGCGTACAACAGCTATTGGTATGGATGTCCGGCTCGACCTATCAGGCAACGCCCGAATCCGCCCTCACCGTCAGCCTCCTCGCCGCCGCTTCGCTCCTGCTCATCCTTCCCCTGCAACGCTGGCTGGGCCTGCTCAGCCTGAACGCCGATGTCGCCCAATCCACCGGCGTCAACGTCTCCCTTGCACGGATGGTGCTGATCGCCTCAAGCGCGGCACTGACTGCCGCCGCCACCCTGCTTATCGGTCCCTTGAGCTTCGTCGGCCTGCTTGCCCCCCACCTTGCCCGTATGCTCGGCGCGCGTTTGCCCGGACAGCAGCTTGCCGCCGCCGCACTCATCGGCGCATCGGTTATGATGACGGCCGACTGGCTGGGCAGGCAGGTAATGTTCCCTTACGAAGTCCCTGCCGGAATGATGGCCACGCTCATAGGCGGCGCATATTTCATGATGATGATGCGCAAGCTTTAATGCGAACGGAGATACAAAAAGGTCGTCTGAAAACAGTTTCAGACGACCTTTTTGTTTAACATGTTTATTCGATAATAAAAATCTAACAAAAATAAAATCTCAATTAATAATAACAATATTAAATTAAAGTCATAGTTCCAATAGTCAAAACCTTTCTGTATAGTTCTTTTCATAGCTTAAGTAAAAGGAAGAACAAATGTCGATACAAGAAATTTATGAATGCCAAGAAACCGGCTACGAATATGCTTTTCGGCAAATCGTTTTATAAACCACTGACCATTTCACAAAGGAAATCATCATGACCATCTCCAAATGCCCAGTCACCCATCTGACCATGAACAACGGCGCGCCCGTTGCCGACAATCAAAACAGCCTGACCGCCGGTCCGCGCGGTCCTCTGCTGGCGCAGGATTTGTGGCTGAATGAAAAACTTGCTGACTTCGTGCGCGAAGTCATCCCCGAACGCCGTATGCACGCCAAAGGTTCGGGCGCGTTCGGTACGTTTACCGTGACACACGACATCACAAAATACACCCGTGCCAAAATCTTTAGCGAAGTCGGCAAAAAAACCGAAATGTTCGCCCGTTTCACCACCGTGGCAGGTGAGCGCGGCGCAGCCGATGCAGAACGCGACATCCGCGGCTTTGCGTTGAAGTTTTATACCGAAGAAGGCAACTGGGATATGGTCGGCAACAACACGCCTGTGTTCTTCCTGCGCGACCCGCGCAAATTCCCCGACCTGAACAAGGCGGTCAAACGCGATCCGCGTACCAATATGCGCTCCGCTACGAACAACTGGGATTTCTGGACGCTGCTGCCCGAAGCCCTGCACCAAGTCACCATCGTCATGAGCGACCGCGGCATCCCCGCCAGCTACCGCCATATGCACGGCTTTGGTTCGCATACTTACAGCTTCTGGAACGAAGCGGGCGAGCGTTTTTGGGTGAAATTCCATTTCCGCAGCCAGCAAGGGATTAAAAACCTGACCAACGAAGAAGCTGCAAAAATCATCGCCGACGACCGCGAAAGCCACCAGCGCGACCTGTACGAAGCCATCGAACGCGGCGAGTTTCCGAAATGGACGATGTACATCCAAGTCATGCCTGAAGCCGATGCGGAAAAAGTGCCGTATCATCCCTTCGATCTGACCAAAGTTTGGCCGAAAAAAGACTATCCGCTGATTGAAGTGGGCGAATTTGAGTTAAACCGCAATCCCGAAAACTTCTTCGCCGATGTGGAACAATCAGCTTTTGCACCAAGCAACCTTGTGCCCGGTATCAGCGCCAGCCCCGACAAAATGCTGCAAGCCCGTTTGTTCAATTACGCTGATGCGCAGCGCTACCGTCTGGGCGTAAACTTCCGCCAAATTCCTGTCAACCGCCCACGCTGCCCTGTTCACAGCAACCAGCGCGACGGACAAGGCCGTGCCGACGGCAACTACGGCAGCCTGCCGCACTACGAACCCAACAGCTTCGGCCAATGGCAGCAACAACCCGACTTTGCCGAACCGCCTTTGAAAATCAACGGCGACGCAGCGCACTGGGACTACCGCCAAGACGATGACGACTATTTCAGCCAACCGCGTGCTTTGTTCAATCTGATGAGCGACGCACAGAAACAGGCTTTGTTCGACAACACCGCCGCAGCCATGGGCGATGCACCAGACTTCATCAAATACCGCCACATCCGCAACTGCTACCGTTGCGACCCGGAATACGGCGAAGGCGTAGCCAAAGCCCTTGGACTGACTGTCGAAGATGCCCAAGCGGCACGAGCCAACGACCCGGCTTTAGGTCAACCTGGTTTACTGTAAGGAGGCATTATGTGGATAGAAATTGAAGAAATCTTGTCTCAAGCTGTCCGATACAGCCGTTCGAGCAAAAAGTAACGGTTTAGATCATTAAGAAGGCCGTCTGAAACACAAAATCAAGTTTCAGACGGCCTTTTTTGATGATGAAGTTTATTTGATTGCTTCTGATTCAATGGAACTGGCTAGCCTTATTTCTCTACAACTACCCTGGCACCATCTCACGCTTCTTACTGGCAAATAAAAAACCGCACGGCTAATTACCGTGCGGTTTTGCTTTTATCTGAAGGGTTCAGATGGCCTTACATCATGCCACCCATACCACCCATGCCGCCCATATCAGGCATAGCAGGTTTTTCTTCAGGGATTTCTGCAATCATGCAGTCTGTGGTCAGCATCAGGCCGGCGATAGATGCGGCGTGTTGCAGCGCAGAACGGGTTACTTTGGCAGGGTCGAGTACGCCCATTTCGATCATGTCGCCGTATTCGCCGGAGCCTGCGTTGTAACCGTAGTTGCCTTTGCCTTCCAACACTTTGTTCACCACCACGCTAGGCTCGCCGCCTGCGTTGGCAACGATTTGGCGCAGCGGAGACTCAACGGCGCGCAAGACGATTTGTACGCCTGCGTCTTGGTCGGCATTGCCGGTGTGCAGGTTTTCCAAAGCAGCACGGGCACGCAACAAGGCTACGCCGCCGCCGGCAACCACGCCTTCTTCAACGGCTGCGCGGGTAGCGTGCAGCGCGTCTTCCACGCGGTCTTTTTTCTCTTTCATTTCAACTTCGGTAGCGGCACCAACTTTGATCACGGCTACACCGCCGGCCAATTTAGCCACGCGCTCTTGCAGTTTTTCTTTGTCGTATTCGCTGGTTGCGGTTTCGATTTGTTGGCGGATTTCGGCAACACGCGCTTCGATTTGGGCTGCGTCGCCGAAGCCGTCGATGATGGTGGTGTTTTCTTTACCGATTTCGATGCGTTTGGCTTGACCCAAGTCGTCCAAAGTCGCTTTTTCCAGAGACAGGCCGACTTCTTCAGAAATCACCACGCCGCCGGTCAGGATAGCGATGTCTTGCAACATGGCTTTGCGGCGGTCGCCGAAGCCAGGGGCTTTAACGGCAACGGTTTTCAGAATGCCGCGGATGTTGTTCACCACCAAAGTCGCCAAGGCTTCGCCTTCTACGTCTTCAGCGATAATCAAGAGCGGACGGCTGGCTTTGGCCACTTGTTCCAAAACAGGCAACAAATCGCGAATGTTGCTGATTTTTTTGTCGAACAACAATACAAACGGATTGTCCAAAGCAGCGATTTGTTTTTCAGCGTCATTGATGAAGTAAGGAGACAGGTAGCCGCGGTCGAACTGCATACCTTCAACTACGTCCAGCTCGTTTTCCAAAGACTTGCCGTCTTCAACGGTAATCACGCCTTCTTTGCCGACTTTTTCCATCGCTTCGGCGATAATCGCGCCGACTTGTTCGTCAGAGTTGGCGGAAATAGAGCCAACTTGGGCGATTTCTTTAGAAGTGTCGCAAGGTTTGGCGATGTTTTTCAGCTCGTCAACCAAAGCGGCAACGGCTTTGTCGATACCGCGTTTCAGGTCGGTCGGATTCATGCCGGCGGTCACATATTTCATGCCTTCGGCAACGATGGATTGTGCCAATACGGTTGCAGTAGTGGTACCGTCACCTGCTACGTCGTTGGTTTTAGACGCCACTTCTTTCACCATTTGCGCGCCCATGTTTTCGAATTTGTCTTTCAATTCGATTTCTTTTGCAACAGACACACCGTCTTTAGTGATGTGCGGGCCGCCGAAAGCACGGTCGAGCACCACGTTGCGGCCTTTAGGGCCCAAAGTTACGCGTACGGCGTTTGCCAATACGTTGACGCCGTTTACCATTTTTTGGCGAACTTCATTGCCGAATTGTACGTCTTTTGCTGCCATTTAAATTCTCCAAATCAATATTAAAAATCTGTTTGAGGCCATCTGAAAACTTCATGTTTGATTCAGACGGCCTTTGGTTCTGAAACTTAATTCAACAATTATTCAACGATACCGAAGATGTCTTCTTCACGCATTACCAACAGCTCTTCGCCGTCGGCTTTTACAGTTTGGCCGCTGTATTTGCCGAAGATCACTTTGTCGCCGACTTTGACATCCAGCGGACGGCGCTCACCGTCTTTACCGATTTTGCCCGCACCCACGGCGATTACTTCGCCCATGTCGGGTTTTTCAGCAGCCGCACCCGGCAAAACGATGCCGGAGGCAGTTTTTTCTTCAGCTTCTAAGCGTTTGACGACTACGCGGTCGTGTAAAGGGCGGATGGTCATGTCTTAATGCTCCGATAAATAAATAGATTGAAAACAATTGTCTGTCGGACATGACAGACACGGTTTGCTTGAAAATAGCGGCACACTTAGTAGAAAGCCTGCCGTAATGGCGGGTAGATTTGGGTTATCTGCGACAAATTCAAGGGAAAAAGTAAAAATTTCTATGCAGTCTTTCCAAATATTTTCATACACAAAAATGTTCGAGTACATATTTTTCAGACGGCCTGATATACCAACTGCAAAGTTCGTTTAAAAACAACCCATTTCCTTTACAAATTCAATACAACTCTTTACAACCGTTTCTTTTATATGCATTATTATAAATGATGATTATTCTTAATTGCATATTTTAAAGATAATTTCTCTTTATTTGCTTTTATTTTTTATTACTGTCATTTTATTAAGGACATTTCTCAATGAATACGCCCCTGTTCCGACTGAGCCTGCTGTCACTGACACTGGCGGCCGGTTTTGCACACGCAGAAAATGAAGCCAAAGACAATGTTGTGCTTGATACCGTTACCGTTAAAGGTCAGGCCACAAGCGCCACACACCGTGTAACGACTAAACGCATGGAAGAAACGACTTCCACTGATTTAAAAGACGTATTGTTCAACGAACCCTCTATCAGCTTCGGCGGCGGCAACGGTCAGTCGCAGTGGGTAACCATCCGCGGCATGGGACAAGACCAAATAGACTATAAAGTTGACGATACTTACACTGACAGCCAGATTTTCCACCACAACGGTCGCTTTATGCTTGACCCTGCATTGGTAAAAGTCGTTGCTGTGCAAAAAGGTACGGGTTCGGCCTCAGCAGGTATCGGCGCAACCAGCGGTGCGATTGTTGCCGAAACGGTTGAAGCCCAAGATTTGCTGAGAGAGGGTCAAAACGTCGGTTTCAAAGTCAATGCCGGTATCAGCAGCAATAAAGGCTATTCGCGCGGCGCAAGCGTTTACGGTCAGGCAGGCGGTTTTGACGCTTTGGTTTCAGGCAATTTCGTACGCGACAAAGAATACACGGCAGGCAAAGGCTACCGTAATCTGCTCGGAAGCGATAAGGTTTTAAACAGTGGATTGGGTTCACGCGGTTTGCTGGGCAAAATCGGCTATCGTTTCAACGAGGACAACCGTATTGAATTAAGCCACCGCCAAGAGAAGCAATATGGGGAACGCGCCCTGCGCGAAGAGTTCGATTTCTCGCAAGTCTTCCAAACCGACCGCCGTACGGGTCAATACGTTTTGGATGCCAACGGCAACCGTATTCCGAATGTCGCCACCAACTCGCCGCGTTACCGCACACTGACCCAAGACACCACCAACTTGGAATTCAAAGGCGGAAACTTGGGCTTTATCGACAAAATCAAAGCCAATGTTTACCGTTTGAATACCAAACGTGACGAAGTCCCCAGTCCAGATTTTGAATTGGACGGCGAAGTACGGACATACGGAGCCAATCTCAATCTCGACAGCCGTCTATTTGACCGCCATACCCTGAAATACGGAGTAAACTGGCGCACTCAAAAAAGCAGCTCAAACGGAGAAAACAACGAGAAGAAAAGCGATGCCGGCGTATATGTAGAAGGTATTTGGGATTTCTCACCGGTTACGCTGACCACAGGTTTGCGCTATGACCGTTGGAAAATGAAAACCAGCAGTAATACAGAAAATTCAGACGGCAACCTCAATCCAAGCATCGGGTTGGTTTATGACATTACCCCTGATTTTTCCATCAACACCAGCCTGAACTATGCAACCCGCAGCCCCCGTCTGAACGAAGCAGCTTTAGCAAACAAAAGGCCGATTGTTGCATCGCCTGACTTGAAAGCAGAACGCTCGCGAAATGCAGAAATTGGCTTTAACTACCACTGGAATTCTGCCCTGACGCTCTCCGGCAGCTATTTCCATCAGCAAATCAAAGATGTACAGGCAATCCGTCAAGAAGGACGAAACAACGTCTGGTATAACGGCGGCAAGCTGAAAAACACAGGTTACGAACTGAACGCAGCCTACCGCTGGAAAGGTCTGACCGCACGTGCAGGCGTAGCCTACAGCAAACCGAAGCTGAACGGCGATACCGCCGACAAAGTAACGACCGCCATCCCGATGGGACGCACATGGACAACAGGTCTGTCTTACCAATTCGACAATCCGAATCTAGAAATCGGCTGGCGCGGACGTTATGTCCAAAATGCAGGCTACGCCCCAACCTCGCGCGGCTCTGATGTGGCTCTGAATGTCGTCCGTGCAGGCTACGGCGTCAACGATATCTTCGCCAACTGGAAACCGACAGGCAAAGACGACTTGAACGTCAACTTCTCCGTCAACAATGTCTTTGATAAAAACTACAAGCCGCACAGCCAACGCGCAGGTGCCAACTCCCTGCCTGAACCAGGCCGCGATGTCCGCCTAAGCGTGAACTACCGCTTCTAAGCAATCAGCTTGAAAAAGCCGTCTGAAAACAAAAGTTTTCAGACGGCATCTAGCTTTATAATCCGATACAAGTTATCATTTCGATTTACTTTATTTCCGACCACGGAGAAACCCTATGTTACGTTTGACCGCTTTAGCCGTATGCTGCGCCCTCGCTTTGGGTGCGTGTTCACCGAAAGATTCTGCGTCCAACCAAGCCCAAACTGCTTCCGCTTCTGCCGCCCAAACCGAAGGTGCAAGCCTGACCGTTAAAACGGCGCGCGGTGAAGCAAAAGTGCCGCAAAATCCGGAGCGTATCGCCGTTTACGATTTGGGCATGCTCGACACTTTAAACAAACTGGGCGTGAAAACCGGTTTGTCCGTCGACAAAAACCGCCTGCCCTACTTGGACGAATATTTCAAAACCACGAAACCTGCCGGCACGCTGTTTGAGCCTGACTACGAAGCCTTAAACGCTTACAAACCGCAGCTCATCATCATCGGCAGCCGTGCAGCCAAAGCGTTTGATAAGTTGAACGAGATCGCGCCAACCATCGAGATGACCGCCGAAACCGCCAATCTGAAAGAAAGTTCCAAAGAGCGCATCGACGCGCTGGCGCAAATCTTCGGCAAACAGGCCGAAGCGGACAAGCTGAAAGCGGAAATCGATGCTTCGTTTGAAGCGGCGAAAACTGCTGCGCAAGGCAAAGGCAAGGGTTTGGTGGTATTGGTCAACGGCGGTAAGATGTCGGCTTTCGGCCCTTCCTCACGTTTGGGCGGTTGGTTGCATAAAGACATCGGCGTTCCCGCTGTTGATGAATCGATTAAAGAAGGCAGCCACGGCCAGCCTATCAGCTTTGAATACCTGAAAGAGAAAAACCCTGATTGGCTGTTTGTTTTGGACCGCGGCGCGGCCATCGGCGAAGAAGGCCAGGCGGCAAAAGATGTGTTGAACAATCCGCTGGTTGCCGAAACAACCGCTTGGAAAAAAGGACAGGTGGTTTACCTTGTTCCTGAAACTTATCTGGCGGCCGGCGGCGCACAAGAATTGCTGAACGCTTCCAAACAGGTAAGCGATGCGTTTAATGCGGCCAAGTAATTCGGCGCGGGCATAGCCGCCCGCTTCTTTCAGACGGCCTGAAGGGTTTGATGATGCACAGGATCAAGCTGCTTGACCTGAAGTCATTGGATTTAGGCCGTCTGAAAATACATGGTGCAAATGGACAATTTTTGCCTGTTTGCATCTGTTTTTATGATGGGCAAACCTGCCTTTTTTGCCAAATACCTTAACCCTTCTTTCAGACGGCCTTATTTTTTCCGAACCATTTTATGTTTCACAAACCTTCATTTTTAAATGCGATCAACGGCGTGGCGCTGCTGATATTGTTTGCCGTCAGCCTGTCGGTCGGCGTGGCCGAATTCAAATGGTCCGCCCTGTTTTCGCTATCCGACAGCCAGCAGGTCATGTTCATCAGCCGCCTGCCGCGCACGTTTGCGATTGTGCTGACGGGTGCGTCGATGGCGGTGGCCGGTATGATTATGCAGATTTTGATGCACAACCGTTTTGTCGAACCGTCGATGGTGGGCGCAAGTCAAAGCGCGGCTTTGGGTTTGCTACTGATGACCCTGCTGCTTCCGGCCGCGCCGCTGCTGGCAAAAATGTCGGTTGCCGCCGTTGCCGCGCTGATCGGGATGTTGGTCTTTATGTTGCTGATCCGCCGCCTGCCGCCGACCGCGCAACTGATGGTGCCTTTGGTCGGGATTATTTTCGGTGGGGTGATTGAGGCGGTGGCCACCTTTATCGCGTATGAAAACGAAATGCTGCAAATGCTCGGCGTGTGGCAACAGGGCGATTTTTCCGGCGTGTTGCTCGGGCGGTATGAATTGTTGTGGGCAACGGGGATTTTGGCTTTATTCGCCTATTTGATTGCAGACCAGCTGACGATTTTGGGTTTGGGCGAAACGGTAAGCGTGAACTTGGGGCTGAACCGGACGGCGATTCTGTGGTCGGGGCTGATTATTGTGGCGCTGATTACGTCTTTGGTGGTCGTGACGGTCGGCAATATTCCGTTTATCGGCCTAGTCGTGCCGAACATCATCAGCCGCCTGATGGGCGACAAGCTGCGCCAAAGCCTGCCTGCAGTGGCCTTGCTGGGCGCGTCTTTGGTGTTGCTGTGCGACATTGTCGGACGCGTGATTGTGTTTCCGTTTGAAATTCCGGTCTCTACGGTTTTTGGCGTAATGGGAACGGCTTTGTTTTTATGGCTTTTATTAAGGAAACCTGCTCATGCCGTCTGAAAAAAATATCGGTTTTATGGCAGGAAGCAGCCGTCCGTTGTGGGTGGCCTTCGCGCTGTTGCTGGTTTCCTGCGTCCTATTTATGACGCTCAACGTCAAAGGCGATTGGGACTTTGTCTTGCACCTGCGCCTGACCAAGCTTGCCGCACTGCTGATGGTTGCCTATGCAGTCGGCGTGTCCACGCAACTCTTCCAAACGCTGACCAACAATCCGATTCTGACCCCTTCGATTTTGGGTTTCGATTCGCTGTATGTGTTTTTGCAGACCTTGCTGGTGTTTACGCTCGGCGGCGTGGACTATGCTTCCCTACCGTTGACGGGCAAATTCGGCTTTGAACTGGTCGTCATGATGGGCGGCTCGCTGCTGCTGTTCTACACACTCATCAAACAGGGCGGACGCGATTTGTCGCGCATGATTTTAATCGGCGTAATTTTCGGGATTTTGTTCCGCAGCCTGTCGTCGCTGCTTTCGCGCATGATTGATCCCGAAGAATTTACCGCCGCGCAGGCGAATATGTTTGCCACCTTCAATACCGTCCACTCGGAGTTGTTGGGCATCGGCGCAATCGTGTTGCTCATCAGCGCCGCCGTGATCTGGCGCGAACGCCACCGCCTCGATGTTTACCTGCTCGGCCGCAATCAAGCCATCAATTTGGGCATCAACTACACGCGCAATACCTTATGGCTGCTGTTATGGATCGCCGCACTGGTTGCGACTGCAACCGCCGTTGTCGGCCCGGTAAGCTTTTTCGGCCTGCTGGTTACAGCGCTGGCCAACCATTTTTCTCCGTCGGTGAAACATTCCGTCCGCCTGCCCATGACTTTTTGTGTCGGCGGCATCCTGTTGGTCGGCGGGCAAACCATCTTCGAACACTTCCTCGGCATGCAGGCCGTTTTGAGCGTGGTCGTCGAATTTGCAGGCGGATTGGTATTTTTATATTTGGTGTTGAAAAAGAAATAAATTAAACGTGCCCAAACGTTCGCAAAAATAAATTCAGGCCGTCTGAAATCCATGTTTTCAAAATATTTAATCCTTGAAATGAAACTAAATTTCTGACATGTACTCATAGTAAACATCACTGGATTTACTAAAATTACAAAAAATGAGTACGACATTAAAATACCGTCCCGACTTGGACGGCATCCGGGCGTTGGCAGTCTTGGCTGTCATTATTTTCCACATTGATGCCGCTTGGCTGCCCGGCGGTTTCCTCGGTGTGGATATGTTTTTCGTTTTGTCCGGCTACCTGATCACCACCATCATCAGCCGCGAAATGCAAAACAGCAGTTTTTCGTTTTTAGAATTCTACAAACGCCGCGCGAAGCGCATTTTGCCTGTTTTTTCCTGCGTATTGCTGTGTACGAGTTTGGCCGCCGCAATCTTTTTCTTGTCGTTTGACCTGCGCCAATACGTCAAATCGGCAGTGTTTGCGTTGCTGTTTTCGGCCAACCTGTTTTTTGCACGGCGCGGCGGTTATTTTGATGCCGATGCGGTGGAAAAACCTTTGCAACACATTTGGTCTTTATCGCTGGAAGAGCAGTTTTACTTTGTTTTTCCGGTTTTGCTGATTGCCTTTTTCCGATTCAGCAAAGGGCGCAACATCCGCCAATTCATCCTTTTGCTGATTGTATTGAGCCTGCTGTCCGTCTTTTTGCCCACCTTCGGCATGGACCCTTATTTCCTGCCTTATGTGCGCGCATATGAGCTGCTGATCGGCGCGCTTTTTGCCTTTATTCCGCCCTCCCAAACCAACGACCGTTTCAGCACACCTTTGGTCGGCTGGGCGATGATGGCGGTTATTGCCGCCATGCTGCTGCTTCCTTACGGCGTGTTGCCCGGCGAAGGCAATATCGAACGGCTGCTGTGCTGTACGGCGGTTGGCGGCTTGATTTACTCGGGCAAAACCCTGCAAACGCAAAGCGGCTTCAATACCGCCAAACTGTTGAGCCTCAAGCCCGTTGTGTTTATCGGTTTGATTTCCTATTCACTGTATCTCTGGCATTGGGTGGTCTTGGCCGTCATGCGCTATGTTTACATGGACAACGCTTTGCCGATGTCCGCGATTGTATTGGCCGTCGTACTGATGTCGGGCTTGTCCGTTTTGTCCTATTACTTTGTCGAAACACCAGTGCGACGGATAAAGAATTTCACCACCAAGAAATTCATCGGGGTAATCGCCGCCTATTTCGCTCTGCTGATTCCTGCCGCCGGCTACCTGCTGACTGCCAAACCGGCCGCATACGAGGCAAACCTATATACGGTTGACGAAAGTAAAATCTGCGCGGATACCTTGACCAAAACCGACTGCGCTGTCGGCGCGGAAAATCAAAGCAGCAAAGTCCTGCTGATGGGTGACTCCCACGCCGCCCACCTGACGCCCTTTATTGATATAGTGGGCAAACAGGAAGGCTTTGCCGCCGACATTATCTCGTCCAACAGTTGCGGCGTTGCCTTCGGCTTCCTCCTGCCGCAAAGTGACCGCCGTGCCAAACGCTGCAACCCTTACAACCGCTTTATCGCACAAAAGGTTGAAAACTATCCGGTGGTCTTTATCTCGCAACGTTGGTTCCTGCATACCGACAAGCCCGGTTTTACGGATCATTTCGGCAAAATGCTCGACACCCTGATTCAACAGGGCAAACAGGTTTACGTCTTTGCCGACACGCCGATGAGCGCGCAACTGCCCCTGCGCCATTACTACCTGAAACAGCGTCTCGGCATCGATATGCAATACGTTTCCGAGCATAAAAAAGCGGAAATTGCCCGCTCCGCCGAAGCCGACAAAACCATAGAAAACATCGTCAAACAGCGGCCTGCCGTGCATTGGGTCAACATCATGGAGCCTATTCCGGCAGACAAAACCATAGACGACCTGCCGATATATTTTGACACCAACCACCTCAATACCCACGGTGTGACAAAACTGGCGGAAAAATTTATACAGGACAAAAAAATACTCCTAAAATAACACCGCAGTTTCAGTCCGAAACCTTTGCCGCAATACTGAATGCAAATGCCGCTCAAAGCGCAGCAAACAGTATGCCGCAAAGGTTTCAGGCCGTCTGAAACCTTCAGACGGCCTAAGCAAACCCATAAAGGATAACCCTCATGACACAAGAACGCCTCCCTTCATTCTTCGATGACGCCCCGACCATTACCGTCCAAGACGCATTGGCCGACTTCCTCGGCGCGGCCGAAAACGGCATCCTCACTTACCACTACGCCGATGCCGTGCGCCTGTGCGGCCACTCCTGCCCGACCGTCGCCGGTGCCTACCTGATGGTGGTCAAAGGCCTTAAAGCCCTTTACGGCGAAGAACTGCCGCAACGCGGCGACATCGAAGCATTTATGCAGGGCGAACGTGACGAAGGTACAACCGGCGTTACCGCTTCCGTCGTCCAACTCCTTACCGGCGCAGCACCCGAAACCGGCTTTGGCGGCGTAGGCCCAGCCGGACGCTTTGCCCGCCGCCATTTATTGTCCTTTGGTGCAGACGAAATCAACGGCACACTCGCGCTCCGCCGCCGCGATACCGGCAAAACCGTTGCCGTCAGCCTCAACGCCGCGCTTCAACCCTTTGCACCGAAAATGCGCGACATTATGCCCAAAGCCGTCAGCGGCAGCGCAAGTGCCAACGAACTCAAACAATTCGGCGAGCTTTGGCAAGAACGCGTCCGCGCCTTCCTGATTGACCAAGCCGACAATCCCGAATTTGTTACCGTCAGCGAAATCTAACCACACCATACAGGAATAAAATTCAGACGGCCTCATGCTGAAAGGCCGTCTGAAACCCCAACTTCCCATTTTCGGACCCGCCTATGATTACCATCCGCAACGTCAGCCACACCATCGGCAGCAACCCCATCCTCAACGACGTCAGCCTCGACATCCCCGAAGGCGGCATTACCGCACTGATCGGCCCGAACGGCGCAGGCAAGTCCACCCTCCTCTCCTTTATGGCGCGCCTGCAGCCCTTGGTACACGGTGACATCAGCTACGTAGGCAAAGACATCAAAACCACCCCCACCGCCGAACTTGCCCGCACGCTCTCCATCCTCACCCAAGAAAACAGCATCATGAGCCGCATTACCGTACGCGACCTGCTCATGTTCGGCCGTTATCCCTACCACCAAGGCAGGCCGTCTGAAACGGATAAAACCATCGTCGAAGAAGCACTTGCCGAGTTCCACCTGCAAGACTTTGCCGACCGCTACCTGACCGAGCTTTCCGGCGGCCAACGCCAACGCGCCATGATTGCCATGGTGTTCTGTCAGCGCACCGACTACGTTTTGCTGGACGAACCGCTGAACAACCTCGACATGTATCATGCCCGCTCCCTCATGCAGATCCTGCGCCGGCTGACCGACGAACACAAACGCACCACCGTCGTCGTCCTGCACGATATCAACCAGGCAGCAGCCTACGCAGATTACGTCGTCGCCATGAAAAACGGCCAAGTCGCCATGCAGGGCAAGCCCAACGATATTTTCACCGCCGAAAACATCAAAACCTTATTCGATATGGACGTCAACGTCCTCGATTACGAAGGCAAAAAACTGGTTATCCACCATATCTAAATCCGACAAAAAGGCCGTCTGAAACCCGATTGCTCATGTTTCAGACGGCCTTTGCCTATTCAAAGCATTTATTTTTTATCGTACAAACCACGCACCACGCGACCGATCGCGGCAATGCCTTTTTCCAGAGTTTCCGCGTCCTGCGCAATGCTCATGCGGATGCACTCGTGCGCGTGCGGATAGTCTTGCGTATCGATGCCGACAAAGAAATGCTCGCCCGGAATAATCAGCGTGCCTTCGGCCTTGAGCATTTCGTACAAGGTTTGCGACGAAACAGGCAGGTTTTCAAACCAAAGCCATAAGAAAATCGCACCTTCAGGCTTATGGATTTTCAACGGATACGCACCCAATTCGCGTTTGAGCAGGGAAACCGCCGTTTGCGCCTGCTGACGGTAAAACGGCTGAATCACTTCATCGGCCAGCTGTTTCAGACGGCCGTCGTTTAACAGCGGAGCCGCAATCGCCGCGCCAAAACGGGTTGGCGACAAATTCACAATCGCATTCAAACTGCTGACGGCTTTGACCACTTCCGGCGCGGCGACAATAATGCCGGTACGCACGCCGGGCAGGCCGATTTTAGAAAGGCTGAAGCAGAGGATGATGTTTTCGTGCCAGTTGAGCGTCACATCGCTGTAAATAATATTCGGGAACGGCATTCCGTAGGCGTTGTCGATAATCAGCGGAATCCCGTGTTCCTGCGCCAACGCGTCCAAACGCGCCATCTCGCCGTCGGTCAACACATTGCCGGTCGGGTTGGTCGGGCGTGAACAGCAAATCGCACCGATTTTGCCCTCTTTCAATTCAGGCAGGCTCTCCAGCGCGTCAAAGTCCACGCGGTATTTGAAAAATCCCGCTTCGCCTTCGTGTTCGACATTTTCGATTTTCGGTTTTACCGAAATAAAATGCTGCCCTTCGACATGCACGTCGGCATAACCGATATATTCAGGCGCAAGCGGCAACAAAATGGCTTTCTCAGCCGTTTGGCCGTCTGAAAGATTGAATTTGCCGCCAAACAGGTTGAACAAATAGAAAAACGCGTTTTGCGAACCATTGGTCAGCGCGATATTGTCCGCCGTCAGATTCCAGCCGTATTCGCGGTTGAGAAACTCCGTCAAAGCCGCAATCAGCGCCGCATCGCCCTGCGGATTGGAATAATTGCCGATATTCTCAACAGCGTGTTCCGCTGCCAGCTTGGAAAACACATCGGCGAACACCGCATTGACTTCAGCAATCTTCGCCGGATTGCCACCGCCAAGCATATTGACAGGCTTGTCACTTTTGAGCGCGTCGCCCAAATCGTCCATCAACTGCAAAATACCGCTGTGTTGTGTGAATTTTTCGCCGAATGCTGAAAACTGCATGGAAACTCCGTTGCTGAGTGTGTGGAAACAATAAACCGCTATTATAAGAACAAAGGCAGTCTGAAAACCAGTTATCCTGATTTTTCAGACGGCCTTTACTATTCAACCTTTCCTTCAACGGCCAAAATTGTCGCGACGTTCGCGCCAGTCTTGGCGGATGGAGCCGCTTTTGCCGACCGGCGTGTCTTGTTCGACTTCCCAAATAAAATTCGTTCCGCCGCCAATCGGATGCGAGCCGCGCAAACCGATGTGGCTGCCTTGGTCGGCAACGGCGGTTCGGCTGTATGTTTGACCGCTGAAACGGGTTTGCGAGGTTTCGATGCCGCTTTTGATGCTGCCGTAAAGCTGTACGTCGGCATGTGCGGCAAGTGCGGCGGTGGAAAGTGCGGCAGTGAGGAGAAGTTTCAAGTTCATGGTTTATCCTTTTTTGGAGAGGAATTGTGTGACGATTGTATCGGCCTTGTGCATAAACAAGTTACAATTCTTGCAAAATCTGACAGGAGTTTTGATGATGCGCTCTTTACGCGCCGCCGCTGTGCAAATGGTGTCGTCCACCGACCCAGAAACCAATATTGTCACCATGAAGCGCCTTGTCCGTGAGGCGGCCGAACAAGGGGCGGATTGGGTGTTGCTGCCCGAATATTGGCCGCTGATGGGCAAAAACGATACGGACAAGCTGGCATTTGCCGAGCCTTTGGACGATGAACGAGTTGGCGAAACCTGCCACACCCGTTTTCAGACGGCCTTAAGCGAAACGGCAAGGGAATGCGGCGTGGTGTTGTTTGGCGGTACGGTTCCGCTGCAAAGCCCAGACGCTGGCAAGGTGATGAACACGATGCTGGTGTATGACCGCGACGGCAACCGAATCGGGCTTTACCACAAAATGCACCTTTTCGGCTTTTCCGGTTTGGGAGAACGCTACGCCGAAGCCGATACGATACTGGCGGGAAGCGATGTGCCGAAGCTGAGCGTGGACGATGTTCCGCTGGCGACCGGCGTCTGCTACGATTTGCGCTTTCCTGAGTTTTTCCGCGCCCAGCAGCCGTTTGATGTTTTGCTGTTGCCGGCCGCGTTTACCTACACGACCGGCAAGGCGCATTGGGAATTGCTGCTTCGCGCCCGTGCGGTGGAAAACCAATGCTACGTCATTGCGTCAGCACAAGGCGGACTGCATGAAAGCGGCCGCCGCACATTCGGCCACAGTATGATTATCGACCCTTGGGGCGATGTATTGGCGACGTTGCCGGAAGGCGAAGGCGTGATTTGTGCCGATTTGGATACCGCGCGCCTGCAAAGCGTGCGCACGCGCCTGCCTGCCCTAAAACACCGATTACTTTAAACACGCACTATGTCCCAGTTTCAACCCACACGCATTCTCGGCATCGACCCCGGCAGCCGCGTGACCGGCTTCGGCGTGATTGATGTCCACGGCCGCGAGCATCATTATGTTGCTTCCGGCTGTATCAAAACGCCGACCGGCGCGTCACTTTCTGAACGCATCGCCGTGATTGTCCTCCATATTGACGAAATCATCCGCCACTATCAGCCGCATCAAGCGGCCATCGAGCAAGTCTTCGTCAACGTCAATCCGGCCGCGACGTTAATGCTCGGTCAGGCGCGCGGTGCCGCGATTGCCGCTTTAGTCATGCACGATTTGCCCGTATTTGAATACACCGCGCTTCAGGTCAAGCAGGCTGTGGTCGGCAAGGGTAAGGCTGCCAAAGAGCAGGTGCAGCATATGGTTGTCCAAATGCTTGCACTTTCCGGCACGCCGCAAGCCGATGCCGCTGACGGACTCGCCGTCGCCCTCACCCACGCCCTGCGCAATCACGGATTGGCTTCGCAACTCAACCCTGACGGCCTGCAGGTTAAACGCGGCCGTTTCCAATGGTAAGCCGACATTCAGGCCGTCTGAAATAGTGTTCCAGCCCTTTTTCAGACGGCCTTTCGGTTATAATAACCCTTTGCCTACATACAGCGAGCCTTCATGAAAGCCGCCTTCCTTTTTCTCTATCTCATCCGCCTGCTGCCTTTTTGCATGTTGCACAAGATTGCCGACGCGATCGGCATTCTCGCCTATTACGCGGTCAAACCACGCCGCAAAGTCGGCGAAGTAAACCTCAAAAAATGCTTTCCCGAGCTAAACGGCAGCCAGCGCACCGCCCTGCTCAAACGCCATTTCCAACACATGGCCAAGCTGATGCTCGAATACGGCCTCTACTGGTACGCGCCTGCGGATAAGCTGCGCTCGTTGGTACGCTATCAAGACAAACACCATCTTGACCAAGCCCTCGCCGCCGACGAAAAAGTCATCATCCTCTATCCGCACTTTACCGCATTTGAAATGGCGGTTTACACGCTCAATCAGGATGTGCCGCTGACCAGCATGTATTCGCACCAAAAAAACAAAGCCCTGGACGAGCAAATCCTGAAAGGCCGCCACCGCTACAACAATGTTTTCCTGATCGGCCGCACAGAAGGCCTGCGCGCCATCATCAAACACCTGCGCAAAAGCGATGCGCCCTTTCTTTATCTGCCCGACCAAGACTTCGGTCGTAACGATTCCATTTTCGTTAATTTCTTCGGCATTCAGACAGCCACGATTACCGGCCTCAGCCGTATCGCCGGTATGACCAAAGCCAAAATCATTCCCGCCATTCCCACGCGCGAAGCCGACAATACTGTAACCCTGCGCTTCTATCCGGCTTGGGACAATTTCCCGACCGAAAATGTCGAAGCCGACACCCAGCGCATGAACGACTTCATCGAAGAGCGGGTACGCGAGCATCCCGAACAATATTTCTGGCTGCACAAACGCTTCAAAACCCGTCCCGAAGGCGAAAGCAGCTTTTATTGACTACATTGAATTACAATTTAAATATGCAAAAAGCGGCGAAATCCTTCTTTCGCCGCTTTTTCATTTTAATTGAATCAAACCGAAATTCATGTTCGAATCCAAACAATCAAATAATATTCCGCTTTAAATGCTTTAAAAACAACTTTTTTCATCGTGATTGAAACTTTCAAACAACCCTATATTTTTTCTCAAATGAAAAACATCAGGCCAATACACTTTTTTCATTTACATATTAAATTTAATTTCTTTTAAAAACAATATATTACAAAACAGTTCATCTGAAAAAATGCATTTTAATCATTCAAAATATGAAATTAAATTAAATTAAAATTTAAAAAAACAAAATAAATATCTAAATTTAAAATAATTATGAAATATAATTGCAAAAATATGACAATACCTGAAATTTATACCGAAACAAGACTTCAGAAAAAAATACTTGGCAAACTGTAAAAATTCGCGTAAATTTCACTACATCAAATTACAAAATGTTCAGACGGTCTCGTCTATTTTAGATACTTTTGTAAGCAATTTTCTGATATTGCAAGAAATTGCGGTATTTTAGAGGATTTCGGTGCAATGCCCGAAATGAAAGTTTACCGATGCAGAGTTGAGCTGCATCTGTAAAGCCGCAGGTGAAAGCCTGTATTGTTTGTGAAGCGTAAATCTCTGATTTGAGGTATTGGGGCAATCCTGTGGGGGATTGCCTCTTTTTTTATCTGCGCCGTCATGCCACAATGACATCATCCCTTATCCAACCCGATCACGCCATGACTCCGATACTCGCCTTCGACATCGAAACCATCCCCGACGTAAACGGCATCCGCCAGCTTTACGATTTGCCTACCGATTTGCCCGACAACGAAGTCGTCCTGTTTGCCCAACAGCAACGCCGCGCCAAAACCGGCAGCGACTTTATGCAACACCATCTGCACCAAGTTGTCGCCATCTCCTGCTGTATGCGCTGGGGTCAGGACAAAATTCGCGTCAGCACCATCGGTGATCCCGAAGACAGCGAAGAAGTCATGATTGCCAAGTTCTTCGAGGTTATCGAAAACTATACGCCGCAACTCGTCAGCTGGAACGGCGGCGGTTTCGACCTGCCCGTCCTCCACTACCGCGCCCTGATACACGGCATCAGCGCCGCCCGTTATTGGGACATGGGTGACGGAGACTTTGGCGACAGCCGCGACTTTAAGTGGAACAACTACATCAGCCGCTACCACACCCGCCATTGCGACCTGATGGATTTGCTCGCCCTCTACCAACCGCGTGCCAGCGTGCCTTTGGACGATATGGCCAAACTCTGCGGCTTCCCCGGCAAACTGGGCATGGACGGCAGCAAGGTTTGGGACGCTTATCATGCAGGCCGTCTGAAAGACATCCGCGACTATTGCGAAACCGATGCCGCCAATACCTACCTGATGTACATGCGCTTTCGCATGATGAGCGGCGCGCTCGATGCCGACGAATACGAAGTCGAAATCAAACGCATCAAACATTATCTGGCCGCACAATCCGAAGAAAAACAACACTGGGCGGAGTTCGTCGCTGCTTGGCGTTAAACCAGGCCGTCTGAACAGCTAAACCGGAAAACCAAAAGGGCGTGATCGACACGCCCTTTTTTAATTCCGACAAACCATGCCCACTAAGCAGGCAAACGCCCCAGCGTGACCCTGTCCAATCCTGCCAAATCCTGTTCGGTTGCCACTTCGGCAAAACCATTCTCCAGCATAATATTCCGCACTGCTTCACCTTGATCATAGCCGTGTTCAAACAGCAGCCAGCCGTTGGCTTTCAGGTATTTGGGGGCTTCTTGGGTAATGTGGCGAATATGGCTGAGGCCGTCTGAAAAGTCGGTCAGCGCATTTTGCGGTTCAAACCTCAAATCGCCTTGCGACAAATGTTCATCGCCGTTCTCGATATACGGCGGATTGGAAACAATCACATCGTATCCGCCTTCAGACGGCCTGTCGGTATCAAACCACGAACCCTGTGCAAACTCCACTTTTGCGTCCAATTCGGCCGCATTTTGACGGGCAGTATCCAAAGCACCGACGCTGATGTCGGATGCGCGAACATCGGCATCAACGCGTTCAAGCGCGACGGTCACGGCAATGGCGCCGCTGCCCGTCCCCAAATCCCACACGCGGCCTTGCGGCGGCAAGCGTTTGAGCACGGCTTCCACCAAATGCTCGGTTTCAGGACGGGGAATCAGCACATGGGGATTGACGGCAAAACGTCGTCCGTAAAACTCGCGTTCGCCCAACAGATAGGCCATCGGCTCGCCTTTCAGACGGCGTTGAGCCAAAGTCTCCAAGGTTTGCAGGGCAGATTCCGCCAAATCGTCCGTACCGCGTGTCACCAGCTGCGCGCGCGTGTAACCCAGCGCATATTGCAACAACATCCGCGCTTCGTTTTTGGGTAGTGCCGATTGGCGCAACCATTCATCAAGCATCATTTCTCGTCCCATCTGCCATCACTGTGGCTTTTCTTTCCTTATTCTTTCCGGCAAACGTGCCGATGGTGGCAACTGCAAATGCGGCATACCACAAATAAAATCCCGCGCCGTAGCGCACGATATCCGATGTATTCCCAGCTTCATCAACGTGTACGGCTTTCACACTGAAAGCCACCAGCGCCAAGCCCCAAAGTGCCGCATGGACAGGCACGACCTTCTTCCGCAACGCCAGCAAAACAATGGCCGCCAACCAAACATAATTGGCATAGGCCGCACAATATCTGATATCCAAAGAAGCAAATATCGACCCCAAAATCAAAACGGTCAAACCCTTCATGCTTTCATGATTGCCCAAATAAAATGCAACATTAGACAAAGACGCTATCCACAGGGCAACCGACACCAGCAACATCACTATGGGAAAACTTGATTTCCGATTCTGTTCCTGCATGGTTTTATCCTAATGCAAAAGGCCGTCTGAAAATCTTTCAGACGGCCTGCCGTTTAAATTTCGCTACCGCCGACGGTCAGTCCGGCATCAATCCTCAGTGTCGGTTGTCCGACGCCAACAGGAACGCTCTGCCCTTCTTTGCCGCAGACACCGATGCCGCTGTCGAGCGCAGTGTCGTTGCCTATCATGGAAACGTGTTTCAGCACTTCGGGACCGTTGCCGATGATGGTCGCGCCTTTGACAGGATATTGCAGCTTGCCGCCTTCCACCCACCACGCTTCGGATGCGCTGAACACAAACTTACCGCTGGTAATGTCCACTTGTCCACCGCCGAAGTTGACAGCGTAAATGCCCTTGTCGATGGACGCGATGATTTCCTCCGGCTCATAGCCGCCGTTTTCCATAAAGGTATTGGTCATGCGCGGCATGGGCGCAGAAGCGTAACTTTCGCGGCGGCCGTTGCCGGTCGATTGCATACCCATCAAGCGGGCGTTGGTTTCGTCCTGCATATAGCCGACCAAAATACCGTCTTCAATCAATACCGTACGGCGGGTTTCGTTGCCTTCGTCGTCGATATTGAGCGAACCGCGTCTGTCGGCAATATCGCCCTGATCCACAACGGTAACGCCTTTGGCAGCCACGCGCTCGCCGATTCGGCCGGAGAAAACGCTGGTTTCTTTGCGGTTAAAATCGCCTTCCAAACCATGTCCGACCGCTTCGTGCAGCAACACACCCGGCCAGCCGTTGCCCAAAACGACGGTCATCTCTCCGGCAGGCGCAGGACGGGATTCGAGATTGGTCAGGGCTTGTTTGACGGCGGCATCGACAAACCGATGCACCAAGTTTTCATCGAAATACGCCAAATCATAACGTCCGCCGCCGCCCGCGCTGCCCTGCTCGCGACGCTCGCCCTGCTTGGCAATGACGGTAACGTTCATGCGCACCATCGGGCGGATGTCGGCAGCGTGTTTACCGTCCAGACGGGCGATGTACACCATGTCGTATTCGCAGGTCAAACCGGCCATCACTTGCACGATACGCGGATCAGCGGCTTTGGCCAGCGTTTCGACTTTGTTCAACAGCGCGACTTTGGCGGCGGAATCAAGGCTGGCAATAGGGTCAATCGCCATGTGGACAGGCTTGCCGTAAGCAGGTGTCGGCACTTTGACGCTGGCCTCGCCACCGGCCGCACCAATCACGCGAACTGCTTTGGCAGAGCGGTTGATTGAATCGATACACAGGCTGTCGGCATAGGCAAAAGCAGTCTTATCGCCCGAAACAGCACGCACGCCCACACCCTGATCGATTTGGAAGCTGCCCGATTTGACGATGCCTTCTTCCAAATGCCAACTTTCATAAGCAGTGCGCTGACAATAGATGTCGGCATAATCGACATGGTTGGCGCCGATAATGCTCAGGCTTTGGGCGAGCAAATCGGGAGAAATATGGTTGGCTTCGAGCAAATCTCGCTGTACGGCGGCGTAGGTTCGTTGCATAATTTTTCAGACGGCCCGACAAGCAGGCAAAGTTAATTTGGCCTTGATTATACGGTATTTTATATGGCTTTGGATATGTTGATTGCTTGGGTTTATGAGTGATTGAAACAAATCAAAAGGCCGTCTGAAATATAGGAATATAGGGTTGAAATGTTTGCCTTACCCTATTTCAACGTCAGCCGCGTAATGAAGATAACAAATCATCCTATGATTGATGCAGCGGCAGGCTGATAAAGATTCAAATAATAAATAGATTGGAATTAAAATGAAAAAATTACTTGTTGTATTGCTAGGACTAACAAGCCTTAATATTTATGCTGCTGACCCCGCAACCAGAGGAGCATTACAAAACAATCCGGCACTGTGTCAGTATGGCTATAATCCCAACTGTACGTCGTCTCGTCAGTATCAACGAAATCAACCTACGGAAATTGTTAATATCGATGTCCCTTCAAAATATGGTGCATGGGCAATCAATCCTAAAACAGGTATATCAGGTGGAGCACTTGAGATGGATTCACTTGATGCTGCAAAAAAACTAGCCATTAAAACCTGTGAAGAAGGTGGAACAAATAAACCGTGTAAAGTTAGAGCCTGGGTTCGCAATGGCTGTATCGCTGTTGCTCAAGGAAAAGATGGTTCAGCTTTTTTTGGCGTAACCCCCCCGGGTATGGCTGAAGCGGAGGCATTAAAAAAATGTCAAAAACGTGGAGCTTTACAATGCAGAATTATTACCCCCGAAGGCTGCTCAATGCCTAAATTCTAATAGACAAAAGGCCGTCTTTATTCAGACGGCCTTTTCAATCATGGCAAAGCCAATACCGAAACTTAATTTCCATACAAAACAATCTATTATAGAAAAATCCCTTATTTTTTTAATTTTGCTATTGATAATAGTTATTATTAGCGTATAATCAAAACCACTCGGAAGACGTCCTAATCCGAGCCATTAAACGACAGATTTTATCCCCCTCTTCCCCATTATCTCTTGATACTCGGAGTGCGCATATACGAAACATACCTGTTCCCCTTTATATCAGATACTCAAAACCGAAAAACATGAAACCCACTGCCGATACAGTGGGTTTCGTGTTTTTTGGCGTTCGGTTTATCAGGCTTTGCCGGCTGCTTATCAGGCCATCTGAAACCGAATAGACCTGATTATCGGCAGGTTTTCATGTTCAACTTGCCATAACGGCCGACAATGTTTCTGATGTCTTGGGCATCGCGCTCATCAACCGCCATAAAGACCACGGTCATGCGCGCTACGCTCAAACCGGTATCGGGTGCGCTTCTGTCTTCCTGCTCAACAATGCGCGCACCGCCGAAACCTGCGCTGGACAAGCGTGAAATCAAAACTTGGGCGGAAGAGCGGCTGCGTGTTACGTCAATGCTGATTTCGCCGTTGTGGATGCTGCCGCTAAAGCCGCGGCTGCCCAATGCATCAAGCTGGGCGGAAGTGTCGCCGTCGGCAGGCAAGACCACGCGGAAGGTTTTGGAAGAAGTTTCGCCACCGGATGCGCCGTTGCGTTTTTCGATACTACGGCTGGCTGCATGAGGCCATTTGCCCAACAAGCCTTTGATGCGGTGGTAATCGTCTTCATCCATCACCACGGTGGCGCTGCTGGTACACAAGCGTTCCACGCCGGCCGCGTCCATCTCTTCTTCGGCGGCGCGGCGTTCTTGCGCTTCTTTCTCGCGGCGCATTTTTTCTTTTTTCTCTTTCAACTGCTGCGCTTCTTGCTTTTTACGCAAGGCTTCCGCTTCTTCGGATTCAGGTTCTGCCATAATCAGGCCGTCTGATTCATCCGCCACCCAATCGGGTTGCGATGCCTGCTGAGGCTCGGCTTTAGGCGCGTCCAAAGAAGACGGGCGCAATAATTCGTGCGTGCCGCCTTCCAAAGCAGATTCGAGTTTGGCGGTTTTATGTTGTGTCCGATAGGCAACCATGCTGCCAAAAACAATGATGTTGAGTGCGACCAAGACCGCAAACAGCCATTTCATGATGCGCTTTCCTTTTTATTGTCCGTTGCGATGGGCAATCCAATGCAAGAGCCCGTGAATCACGAGATTATCGACGATTTTCACTTGATTGTCATGAACGAATGACTCCGGCAGCGCCTGCACGACCCTGGCAGCGCCGCCGCCCGTGATAATAATATCGACCGGTTTGCCCTCGCCCGTTTTGTCTTTCAGACGGCCATGCATAATCATCAACGCGCCGCAAACGGCATCCATCATGCCACTGGCAATGGCATTCGGCGTTGTGGTTGGGAACGGATATACCTTGCCGATAGGGCGGTTGAGGTTGGCGGTTTTGAGCGCCATCGCCTCTTTCATTAAGTGGAAACCGGGCATGATGGTGCCGCCGAGATAATGATTGTCTTCCGTCAGCGCGTCGGTGGTTACGGCGGTACCGCAGCTGACGACGACGCAGGCGTTTTGCGTAAAGCGGCGGCTGCCCAGCGCATTAAACCAACGGTCGGAACCATGCTCTTCAGGGCGGCGGTAATGGTTGCGGATACCCAAAGCCTGCGGCATGGAAGACAGCCATTCGACCGGACGGGTTAATTGTTCTTCCACCATCGCTTTTTTTACCGAACCGCACACGGCGCAACCGACAATCTTCACATCTTCATCGGCAAATTGCAGCCATTCTTCACCCAGCTGGGTCAAATCACGATACGGTGCGCGGCCGACTTCGGAAAATGTGCCGTTCTCCACCCACGCCCATTTCAACTGACTGTTGCCGCCGTCCAGCAGCAAAAAGCGTTCCGGCTTGGCGACGGCAGGTTGTGCCGGGCGGTTATCCGGGCGCAAGCTGATCTCGCCGCTGACAATGGTTTTCTCGCCATTGTCGGTCAACAAACGCAACGCGCCTTGCGCATCCACGCCTTTAACTACGCCTTCGTGTACAACGCATCCTTCCTGAAGCAGCAACACAGGCCTGCCTGTGTCACGGTTGGCGGCATTGTATTCGCCGATACATGACGCAAATCCGTTTTGCGCGTATTCGTTCAACAGCGCATCGAGTTGCGCCAACACTGCATTTAATAAAGTTTTGACACTTACGCCCTGCTTAGAGGCCGTCTGAAACAAGGCCTGCACGGAAGTGGCGTTTTCAACTTCTTTCGGCAATACAAAATTAATGCCGATGCCGATAACAGCGACGGTTTTATTCTCGACCCGCGCCGTTTCAATCAAAATACCGGCCAATTTCTCGTTGGCCACGACCAAATCGTTCGGCCACTTGATATTTACGTCCAAACCGATATCGGCAAGCGCACGGCGGCAGGCCAATGCCACCACCAACGCCAGCGAACCCAGCTCATACTGCGGCTTGTCAAACGCCCAGCCCAAGCTGAACATCAGACATTCGCCCTGTCGGTTGACCCAGCTTCTCCCTTGCCGTCCGCGTCCTTTGGTTTGGAAATGCGCCACGCACAATGCCTTATGCGCCAAATCTGCCGACTGACGCGCCAATGCCATGATTTCATCGTTGCTGGACGAACATTCGTGTTTCAACTGCGCACGAAAACCCTGTTTTCCGGCCATTTGTTGCAGAGACTCCTCGGCAAACACAGCCAAAGGACGCACCAAGCGCCATTGCCCGTCATGCTGGCGCAGTAAACCGCGGATATGGCCCGGCATCTGCTGCCAGAATCCGTTTAATTGTTGCGGCTTCATCCCGACCACACGCGCCAACTGAGAAACGTGTTGCGGCAGGCCGTCTGAAAGCGCGGCGAGCAAGGCCCAATGGCGGCTGTTCAAATCCGTCATTCGCCTCCTCCGGCTTCGCGGATTTTCGCTAATGTTTTGGTGGTCGAAGTCTGGTGTAAAAACGGAATCGAAAATACTTTGCCGCCGCGTGCAAACGTCTCGGCCGCACCGACAATCTTATCCACAGGCCAGTCGCCGCCTTTAATCAACACATCGGGTTTGACCATTTCAATCAGCGCGGCAGGCGTATCGTCATCAAACCATGTAACCAAATCCACGCTCGCCAATGCCGCTGCCACTGCCGCACGGTTTTCCAAAGGATTAATCGGACGGTCGTTCCCTTTGCCCTGACGGCGCACCGAAGCATCGGTATTCAACGCCAATACCAAAGCCGCACCGGCCGATCGCGCCTGCGCCAGATACGTTACATGGCCCCTATGGAGAATATCGAAACAGCCATTGGTAAACACCAGCGGACGGGGCAATGCCGCCAAACGCTCCGCCAGCTTTTCGGGCGGACAGATTTTGGATTCAAATTCTGGAGCTGACCATTCGGACATGATGCGGTTCCTTTGGGAATGAAACAGAAAATAATCGGGGTATTATAAAGGATAACGGCGAAACGCCATAAAAAGATACCGAACGGTATAATATTTGTGCTTGACTGCGTATTCATTGATATTTGATAACACAGCAAACGCCATTTTTGCCGATGCCATGATGAAACGGTTTGATAAATACTTTTTTGAAACCCAATTAAATCTGAAGTAAAATTCGGGTATAAACGGAAAAAAGCCTGCATACAATATGCAGGCTTTCATCTGGGGTGGCTGATGGGGCTCGAACCCACGACAACTGGAATCACAATCCAGGGCTCTACCAACTGAGCTACAGCCACCGTAAAAATTGGCACGCCCGACAGGAATCGAACCTGTAACCCCCGACTTAGAAGGTCGGTGCTCTATCCGGTTGAGCTACGGGCGCTCATGCCGATTCGTGCTAAGAATTTTGTGGTCGGGGCGGTGGGATTCGAACTCACGACCCTCTGCTCCCAAAGCAGATGCGCTAACCGGGCTGCGCTACGCCCCGACTGAAGACCTGAACTATACAGACCCTTTTAAACCCGGTCAACACCTACTTTGCTTTATTTTTTCATTTTTTGATTATCTTATTATTTTTAATCGTTATTTATTTTTATACTTCACAATCAGGGCCACTCTTTTGTGTCAGGCCGTCTGAAAAATGCGATAATTTAAACGCAATATTTATCCCTATTGAGGAGGAAAAATCATGGCTGCACAACTTATAGACGGAAAAAAAATCTCCCAGCAACGCATCGAGGCGGTTGCGCAGGCGGTAAAAGCGCGTCAGGAAAAAGGTTTGCACACGCCTTGCTTGGCGGTGGTATTGGTTGGCGACGACCCTGCCAGCGCGGTTTATGTACGCAATAAAAAACTGGCCTGCCAAAAAAGCGGCATCGAATCGCTCTCTTATGAGCTGCCGTCTGAAACCACGCAAGACAATTTGCTGAAACTGGTGGACGAATTGAACGGCGACCCTGCCGTCGACGGTATTTTGGTGCAACTGCCGCTGCCGGCACATATCGACAGCCAAGCGGTTTTGGAGCGTATCGAGCCGCATAAAGATGTGGACGGTTTCCACCCTTACAACGTCGGCCGCCTGGTCGTCAAAATGCCGCTGATGCGCCCTTGCACACCCAAAGGCGTGATGACTTTGTTGGAAGCCTACGGCATCGACCCGAAAGGCAAAAAAGCGGTCGTCGTCGGCGCGTCCAATATTGTCGGCCGTCCGCAGGCGTTGGAATTACTGCTGTCCCGCGCGACGGTAACCATCTGCCACAGCGCCACGCAAAACCTTGCCGATGAAGTTGCCGCCGCCGATATTTTGGTGGTCGGCGTGGGCATTCCGAATTTTGTTAAGGGCGAATGGGTCAAACCCGGCGCCGTCGTTATCGATGTGGGCATCAACCGCTTAGACGACGGCAGCCTGTGCGGCGACGTGGAGTTTGACGTTGCCAAAGAACGCGCCTCCATGATTACGCCCGTTCCCGGTGGCGTCGGCCCGATGACGATTGCCACTTTATTGGAAAACACGGTACACGCGGCCTCATTGCACGATTAATCGCTGTCATTAAGTTAGGCCGTCTGAACATGGTTTTTCAGACGGCCTGACCTGTTTTTTTGCTTTTTACCTTATTGGCTTCACATGTCCTTACTCTCTTCCCACACCGACAACCCGACTTTCCGCAACGCTTCCTATATCCTGATGGGCTTGGCTTTGCTGATTGTCTTGCACTACCATTTGCTGCCGCTGCTGCTGTCGGTTATCCTGACCTATATCTTTATTACGCGCACCAACGGCGTCATCCTCAAGCTCCGCCGCCGTGTTTTGCCGCGCAACACGCGGCTGCATAAATCGCTCAATGCGCACAATATCAACCTGATTTCCACCACGCTGACGCTGGCCATCGTGTTCAGCATCATCACAATGATGTCTTTAGGCATTTACCACCTGATACACGGCGGCCATGTCGGCTTTATGTTGTCCAAGCTGGCGGCGATTTTGGAAGACACCAAAAACAGCCAAGACCTGCCTGCGGCCATTCTCAATATGCTGCCCAACAATATGGCCGAAATCAAAGCCTCGGTAATCAAGCTGATTGAAGAATACCGCGCCGCGCTGACCCGCATCAGTAAAAACAGCATCACGTCCTTCGTGTACATCCTCATCGGCATCATCATCGGCGCCATGCTCAGTTTCCACCGCCTGAAAATGCGCAAAAACCGCCACAAAATGCCGCAGTTTAAAGCCGAATTGGTGCACCGCATCGTCAATTTTGAAACCAGCTTTGAACGCGTGTTCCTCGCCCAAGTCAAAATCTCGCTGATCGACACCTTCCTGACCGGCCTGTACCTTTACTTGGTTTTGCCGCTGTTCGGCGTTGACCTGCCGTTTAAAATGACCGTCCTGATCGTCGCCTTTATCGTCGGCCTGATTCCGGTGGCGGGCAACCTGATTTCCAACACCATCATCATTATTTTGAGCCTCGGCGCATCGCTTTACGTCGCCCTCGCCTCGTTGGTTTTCCTCGTTGTCATCCATAAACTTGAATACTTCCTCAACGCCAAAATCATCGGCTCGGAAATCGAATCCAGCGCATGGGAATTGCTGGTGGCGATGGTCGTCTTTGAACGCATTTTCGGCATCGGCGGCATCATCGTCGCGCCGGTTTATTACGCGTATCTGAAAAACGAATTGAAACTGCGAAAATTGATTTAATCAGTTGCATTTATACACATCAAAGGCCGTCTGAAAACAACAATCGGGTTTTCAGACGGCCTTTGCTTTACCTTTTCTTACACTTTACGGCATAATGGCAGCCACGCATTTCTAGAAGAAAGATAAACAATGTCAACCAAAACCCCATCCCTATTCGGCGGAGCGATGATTATCGCCGGTACGGTTATCGGCGCAGGCATGCTTGCCAACCCGACCGCCACGTCCGGCGTATGGTTTACCGGCTCGCTGGCCGTGTTGCTGTACACCTGGTTTTCCATGCTCTCCAGCGGCCTGATGATTTTGGAAGTTAACACCCATTATCCGCACGGCGCCAGCTTCGACACCATGGTTAAAGACCTGCTCGGCCCGACTTGGAACGTCATCAACGGCGTTGCCGTCGCTTTCGTTTTATACCTGCTCACCTACGCCTACATCTTCGTCGGCGGCGACCTGACCGCCAAAGGCATCGGCAGCGCGGTAGGCGGCGAAATTTCGCTCTCCGTCGGCCAACTCGTCTTCTTCGGCATTCTCGCCTTTTGCGTTTGGGCATCCGCTCGCTTGGTTGACCGCTTCACCAGCATCCTCATCGGCGGCATGGTACTCACCTTCATCTGGGCAACCGGCGGCCTGATTGCCGATGCCAAAATGCCTGTTTTGTTTGATACCCAAGCCCCGGCCGGCACCAGCTACTGGATGTATGCCGCCACTGCCCTGCCCGTCTGCCTTGCGTCATTCGGTTTCCACGGCAACGTCTCCAGCCTGCTCAAATACTTTAAAGGCGACGCGCCCAAAGTAGCCAAATCCCTGTGGGCAGGAACGCTGATTGCGCTTGTGATTTACATCCTCTGGCAAATCGCCATCCAAGGCAACCTGCCGCGCAGCGAGTTCGCCCCCGTTATCGCCGCTGAGGGTCAAGTTTCCGTCCTGATCGAAACGCTGTCCAAGTTCGCCCAAACCGGCAATATGGACAAAGTGTTGACCCTGTTCTCCTACATGGCGATCGCAACGTCCTTCCTCGGCGTAACGCTCGGCCTGTTCGACTACATCGCCGACATCTTCAAATGGAACGACAGCATTTCCGGCCGTACCAAAACCGCCGCGCTGACCTTCCTGCCACCTTTGATTTCCTGCCTGCTCTTCCCTACCGGCTTCGTTACCGCCATCGGCTACGTCGGCTTGGCCGCAACCATCTGGACAGGCATCATCCCCGCCATGCTGCTCTACCGCTCGCGCCATAAATTCGGCGTAGGCAAAAACTACAAAGTTTACGGCAGATTCTGGCTGATGGTTTGGGTCTTCCTCTTCGGCATCATCAACATCGCCGCCCAAATACTGAGCCAAATGGAACTTGTTCCCGTATTTAAAGGTTAAATTCCCTTAAGGCCGTCTGAAACACCCTCTTTCAGACGGCCTAATTCATTATTTTCCGCTACAATACCCCCTTTCCCCCAACGAACACCGTCCATGTACGACAATATCCGTTTCCATCTCGATGAAGACTATCCCGACCAGCTTCCGCCCGAAAACGCCGCCACCCATATCGGCATGTACTGGCAGTGGGCGGCGCAGGCAGGCCTCGTCAATCCCGTCTGGCAAACCGCCCCCGAAACCGCAGCCGACTTCGCCGCTATGACCTCGGGCAAAATCAGCGGACGGCACTTCCTGCTCAAACACATGGACGGCGCATTGACGGCGGACGACTTTACCGAACTCAGCCAACGGTTTACCGAGTTCTACTACACCGACGAAGAAGACGGCTACGGCGCATTTATGGAAGACTACGTCCTCGCCCTCGACACGCCCTCGCTCGGCGGCTTCTACCACGCCAAAAACACCCCGGAAACCTTCGCCAAACTGACACCCGTTTTTCAGACGGCCTTTGAAAAATGGAAAAGCAGTTTGAAAGCAGAAAAATATTCGAAAGAATCCACACAATGAAGCCGAACTATTCTATCGACATTGCTATTAACTGCTTCCGTCCAGGTGGCGGCATAGAAAGCTACACTTTCGACCTGGTCCGTGGTTTAAGCGCACACGGCATCAAACCTACAGTCTTTGCTGCACAAATTGATACAACGGTTCCTGAATACCGCCAAGTTGATACGCATCACATCAATCAAAAAAAGATTCCAAAAAAGTTGCGTCCTTTTTTCTTCAGCATGCAATTAGCCAAACTCCGGCAAAACAGAAATATTCCCCTTATTGCCTGCAATCCCAGTGATTATGCTGATATCTTTGTCTGCGGCGGTACACACTTAGGTTACCTGCACAACATGGGTAAAACCCCAAACCTACTTGATAGACTCATCATTCGGCGTAACCGTACCAACTACTCAACGTCAAAATTGATCATGGCGCATTCACACCTAATGCAACACGAGTTGATCAACCTCTATGGTGTGCCTTCTGAAAAGATCCATGTTATCCATCCACCTGCCGATACTGCACGCTTCTACACCAAACCGGAAGAAATTCCTGCAACTCGTGCGAGATACGGATTCAAAGACGACGAAACCATTTTCCTATTTCCGTCAACCGGACATACCCGAAAAGGCTTGGATTTATTAGCAGAATTTTTCGAGCATACCAATTTACCCATCAAACTGGCTGTTGCAGGATCGCTCTTACCTCGACCAATGAACAACGTTATTGAGCTTGGTTTCTGCAAAAATATGCCTGAACTTTACCGAGCTGCTGACTTCACTATCATGGCATCACTGTACGAACCATTCGGACTGGTTGGCATAGAATCTATTTTGTGCGGAACCCGAGTTGTTTTCTCCGACAATATGGCATGTACCGAAGTCATGAACGAAAATGCAGGCTTCTTTTTCTCACGTCAAAACCCAGAAACACTGGCACAAGCCATCACTCAAGCGGTTTCTCTCAAACAACAGGGAAAACACAAAATTACCTCTCCTATGCAGGCATTAACCTATAATCCCACCTTAGCGCATCATATCAACCAGACTCTCAATATACTATACTGACAGATATCAGAATAATACTTCACTAAAGATATTGAGAGCTTTGAAACACAGGTTGAAATCAATGCGGGTAATAAGGATAAGTTAGAAATCAGAAAGGCTGTGCCATTAGACAAGTGAAATATCTCCGAACATAGATAACAGTAGAATATGCAGGACATCCGCATGTAATACCAGAAGTAACGGGTTCTTTGATAATACAGTTAATGCTCAATAAGCTGCTAATTAAGCACTTGCTCTAACTACAACAAAGCGAAGTAGCAGCTATTATGACTTTAGAGTTTTACTGAAAATGCTCACGAACAATCCCCTAAATATCTTGGTAGAAATTTAGGAATTTGAGGGGCTTTTACAAAGACCTCAAAACAGTCTTTATGTTACAAAACTTGATTTTCAAACTACAAAAAGACGGGCATTCTTGCCCGTCTTTTTATGGAAACTACACTACATATTATAGAAATAAATAATGTACGATTACGTAGATTATCGTTGTACCTCTTTTTCTAAAAGCATACGTCTTATCATTTAAGTTAAGTTAAACACCTAACGTACAATTTTCAGGATACTATATAAATAATTCCGGTAATCATTAACAAGCTTACTATTGTAACAATCTTCAAGCCTACCATTACTTAAACTTCGCATGGTCATATTTGCTTTCATGAAATTGTCTGCAGGAGAAAGACCTGCCACATTCATTAACACTCCTCCAGCAAAAGCAAGGTCAAGAAAATCCTGTTCTTGCCTAAATCCTGAGGCAATATTACTTCTAACTGTAAATTGCGTAATATAGTCGGGATGAGTATCCTCCCCTTTTTTCTTGGGAGAGACACCATCAAACGATGCCTGATGGTCGCCGAAATAAGCAAATACAAACGGTTTGTTACGTTCATGTAGGTAATGGTTAAAACTTTCTGTCGCTTTATCCAAATCGACAATACGCCCGATATAGTCGTTGATTGCAGAAATGGTTTTCACGTCTAAATCTGGCGAGTCTAGCCCAAACACATTATCCATGTCTGTCCTGTAAGGCCCATGTTCTTTCATAGTTAAAATATAGACGAACATCGGTTGCTGTACATCTGCTAAACTAGGATGACGTTTTTCTAGAATCATCCGCGCATATTGCATCATTTCTTCGCTAGAAATGTGCCATAAATTTTTGCCCATCGGAGCGGGATACCCCAAATCTTGAGGCTGTAACATAAGATCAAAACCAAAATGGTCATAGGCGGCTTTGGCGTTATAGTTGCCCTTAGTAAAGGGCGACAAAGCCACACAAAAATAACCATGCTCACGCAAATTTCGGATAAGCCCAGTCTGTAAATGTGGCACTACCGAATAAAATACCCCGCTAGCCAATGCGCCAAAGTCAGTAGACGGCACGCCTGCTAAAAACGCAAATTCAGATTTCCACGTCGCACCACCAAATGTATGTACGCGCAGTGGAGAGGCAAACACGGTATCCATCTGCTGTTCAAATATCCTTAATTTAGGAATATCGGCTGATATGAAATCAAATTTATGTGGATTAAGCGTTGATTCCATCAGCGTGATGATAATATCGGGTTTTTCCAATGTTTCAGGATACATGTTTTCAGTTAACAGTTTCTCAGCAAATTCCTGTCCATTACCTTCAAACATCGGCACTTGGAAAAATACTGCCCTGCAAGACATTGGCAAATTTAAAAATACATCCCTACCATCATTTGGCAACGAATCCAGCCATGTCCTAACTGCTCCAGGATGCTTTGAAAAATACCACATTGCAAAAAATGACATTATGAATATGATTGCACCAGTATACTGCCATACTATATCCATAGGCTCTGCATCATACCAACCAAACACGGCATAAACAATCAATACCAATAAGCCCAGTACGCCAACGATGGCCTCCTTATAATGAAACAATGTCTCCCAGTTACGCCAATCGACAATGAGTCGGAAGTCTGAAATCAACAATGGTTGTTTGTAATAATGAATTTTTAATCTATGAAACAAAGCAAACACGACAAAACATACTGATGCAAAATTCAACGCTCGTTGCCACTGCCCTGTAAACATCAACATACCAGCTGCCAAAAACATAAATAGCATTGAAGCAAAAAAATAGGTCCACCGATAGTGCGACTTTATAATCAGTACTACTGCTACTGAAACAAACAAAAATAGGAAAATATAAGCAAACATGACGCTATCCCCTTATTGATAGGCTTCTATCAACACACAATCAGAAGAATTCTTAAAACAAGACGGCATAATAACACAGCGTAGGCACACTCTTTAATCTTTAATATAATATTGACCCTCACTATCTTAAAAAAACACCATGAAACTCATCATCCTCGACCGCGACGGTGTCATCAACCAAGACCGCGACGATTTCGTCAAATCCGTTGACGAATGGATTCCCATCGAAGGCAGCATGGATGCCATCGCCTTTTTAACGCAGGCAGGCTACACCATTGCCGTGGCCACCAACCAATCCGGTATCGGCCGCAAATACTTTACCGTGCAAGACCTGACCGAAATGCACGCGAAAATGCACCGCCTTGCCGTTCAAGCCGGCGGTACCATCGACGGCATTTGGTTTTGCCCGCATACCGCCGTTGACAACTGCGAATGCCGCAAACCCAAGCCCGGCATGATTATCGACATCATCGAACGCTTCAAGGCCGATGCCGCCGAAACCTGGCTGGTCGGAGACAGCCTGCGCGACCTGCAAGCCATTGATGCCGCAGGCGGCAAGTCCGCGCTCGTCCTGACCGGCAAAGGCAAAAAAACGCTGGCCCAACACGAGCAAGAACTGCCCGAACACACCCAAGTCTTCGACAACCTGCTCGCTTTCTCGCAATACATCATGCGTGAAAACACACAAATCGAAGAAGCCGCGCAAGCCATCCTATAAACGACAAGGCCGTCTGAAATCTGCCGACAACGGTGTTCAGACGGCCTTCAAACGACTGACTTTTTCCCGATATGCTGATTATCCGCAACCTGATTTACTGGTTCATCCTTTCCTCTAGCATTATTTTGCTGTTCCCATTTATGCTACTTGCCCTGCCCTTTCAAGGCGGCGCGCACAAAATGGCGCAAATTTGGGTACGCATCCTCAACTGGTCGCTCAAGCACATCATCGGTTTGAACTACACCTTAAGCGGCGCGGAAAACATTCCCGACCGCCCGGCCATCATTTGCGCCAAACACCAAAGCGGCTGGGAAACCCTCGCCCTGCAAGAGATTTTTCCGCCGCAAGTGTATGTTGCCAAACGCGAACTCTTCAAAATTCCTTTCTTCGGCTGGGGCTTAAAGCTGGTTAAAACCATCGGCATCGACCGCAGCAACAGCCGCGAAGCCAACAAACAACTCTTAGAACAAGGCCTTGCGCGTAAAAACGAAGGCTATTGGATTACCATTTTCCCCGAAGGCACACGCCTGCCGCCCGGTGGAAAAGGCCGCTACAAGCTCGGCGGCGCGCGCATGGCAAAAATGTTTGAGATGGACATCGTCCCCGTCGCGCTCAACAGCGGCGAGTTTTGGCCGCGCAACTCCTTCCTCAAATACCCCGGCACGGTCAGCGTCATCATCGGCAACCCCATTGCCCACAACAACGGCAATGAAGCCGAACTCATGGCCCAATGCGAGCAATGGATCGAAAGCCATCAGCCCCTGATTACCGGACAAGGTCCGTTCGCGCCCAAAACCAAATAAATCATTCCATCGGGTGGGCCGCTATGCCCGCCCTTTCCATGCCGTCCAATATTTTTCTCAACATCATGCCCCGCCTCCATACCCACACCCTTTCAGACGGCCTCACCATTTATATCCAGCTCAAACGCAGTGCCAAGAAAAACCTCATCTTGCGCCCCGTTTCCGCCGATACCGTCAGCATCAATATCCCTCCGTTTGTTACCCGGCAAACCTTTACCCAATGGCTGAACGACAACGAAGCCATCCTGCGCCGTACCCTAAACAAAACACCGGCTCGGCAAACACCTACCGACACGCTTCCCGAATGGATTTGGTATCAAGGCGTTCAGACGGCCTTGTTCATCCACGCAGCAAACCACATCCAAATCAGGCCGTCTGAAATCTTGTTACCCGAAAAAGAAAACGCCGCCCAACTTACCCATTTGCGCCGCTTCCTGCACGAGCGTGCGCGCGAGTATCTGCTGCCGCGCCTCGAAGGCCATATCCGAACCACCCGCCTAACCCCGAGCGCCATTTCCCTTTCCAACGCCAAAACCTTCTGGGGCGTTTGCCGCCACACCACCGGCATCCGTCTCAACTGGCGGCTCATCGGCGCACCCGAATATGTCGCCGACTATGTCTGTCTGCACGAACTCGCCCACCTGCGCCATCCCAACCACAGCCCTGCGTTTTGGGCTCTGACCCACTCGCTCACGCCGCATGTCGACCAAGCCGAACAATGGCTGAAGGCGCACGGCGGCGAATTGTTCCGACTCGGCTAAGTCTTTACTTTCAGTATTTTTCTGCAAGCAAACACCAGCCCAAAGCAAAGAACCAACGTCCTCCAAACAAATCATGTAGCCGTGCGTAAAATCGAGTTTATCTGCTTGCCGCCCCTCATACCTGCCGATAAGATGATGTCGTTCTCAAAACCCTTTTCAGAAAGGAAAACCGATGACCAAAGCAAAATCGTTACTGGCCACCGGCATTTTGGCTCTTTTCTCCGCCACGGCATTCGCCTCCCCGTTGCCTTCCGAAATCTACCGTCCGGATGGCGCGCACACCATCAAAGCCGATCATCAAGGCGACGGCGAATTTGAATACGAAGCCGAACTCTCCGGCCAACGCAATTCCATTCCTTCCCTGGCCAAAAAAGTGATCGCCCACGCGCGCAGCAAAGGTTTCCATGTGGTTGAGTCTGAAATCAAACACGACGATGCCGATCTGAAATTCAAACGCGGCAAACAAGAGCTGGACGTTTCCATCGAAGACAAAGGCCAAGGCCGTATCGAATACAAAGCCGATTTGGACTTGGACAAAAACTAAATCCGACTCGCAAATAAAGGCCGTCTGAAATCCCATCGGGTTTCAGACGGCCTTTTATCGTCTTTATCAGATAAAATGGCACTCAGTTTGCAAAATTTCCGGCTCAAAACATTGTACAATCCGCCCACTTATACCGATAACATCCCAAACATTGCCATGAAAAAACGTCTGCTCCTCCTCGCCATCCTTCCCCTTTCCCTTCACGCCGCCGATGTGCCTCCCGACGTAAAACCCGAGCTTCAAGTCAACACAGCCGAACCCGAACAGCCCGAAGCGCACAACATCCCTGCCGAGCAAACAAACAGGCCGTCTGAAAAAATCATCAACGTCGATGCCGACACCCTGCTTGCCAACACTGAATTACTGGCACGCGCCATGTATTCCGCCGTCGTCGCCCACAATATCCCCGGCATCAAAGCCGTTTTGCCCATTTACGAACAATGGCCCGAACACGACCGCGCCATGGCGCGCTACGCCAAAGGTTTGCTTGCCCAATCCGAAGGACGTGCCGCCGAAGCTGTCGGCCATTACCGCCGCTTTATCGCCGAGCAGCCCGATGCCTCCGCCGTCCGCTGGCAGCTTGCGACCGCCTTGTTTGAAGACAAACAAAACGAAGCCGCGGCCGACCAGTTCGACAAACTGCAAACCGAATCCCTCCCGCCTGCCTTGCAAGAACGCATCGAAACCTACCGCAAAGCCCTGCGTGAACGCGACTCATGGCAATTCAACTCCGACTTAAACATCACACGCGAACAAAACATCAACCAAGCCCCCGGCCAACGCCGTCTGGGCAACCATCTAAGCGATGAACAATGCCGTGCCGTGCGCCTAGCCTATCCCAATGACGACTGCTTCCGAGGCTGGACATTCCCCGAACCCATCGATGCCACCGCCGTCCATTACCAAATCGGTGCAGAAAAAAAATGGTCGCTGCCACGCGGCTTCTATGCCACGGCAGGCGCAGACCACTACGGCAAAATCTACCCCAAACACACCAACTACAACGACCTCACCACACGCTTCTCGGTAGGTATCGGCTATGCCGACCAGCGCAACGATATCGGCATTACCCCGTTCCACGAACGCCGCTTCTACGGCAACGACACCTACACCAACGGCGCACGCCTCCACTACAACCATTGGTGGCAACCCAAGCTGCAAACCCTCAGCGCATTTGAAGCAGGCCGTCTGAAAAACAGCCGTCGCGAGTATTCCAACAACACCAGCCAACTGCTCAGCAATTCCATCGTGTACTACCGCAACGCGCGCCAATACTGGGTGGCCGGTATCGACCTCTACCGCGAACGCAACCGCGACGACAAAGGCGACAGCTTCAACCGCTACGCCCTGCGCACCACATGGGGACAAGAATGGCCCAAAGGCCTCTCCACCGTCCTACGCTTCAGCGCCGCCCAACGCCGTTACCAAGCCCCCGGCTTCTTCAGCAACGAACAAAACCGCCGCGACAAAGAAGCCTCCGCCTCCCTGAGCGTATGGCACCGCGCCCTCCATTTCAAAGGCATCACCCCGCGCCTGACCATTGCCCACAACAAAACATGGAGCAACGACAAGTTCTACGAATACAGCAAAACCAAAATGTTTGTCGAATTGAGCAAAACGTTCTGACAAGTAGAACCAATCTGTGGATAAAGCAAAAATGCCTGTCCTGCATACTGATTTACAAGACAGATTCAAACTTTTACAGATACCGGATAAATAGATTTTTTAAGGTATAATGCCTCATTAAATTCATATTTATCAAATAGATGAAATTTAAGCTCATATTACTTTACAACGTAACGTACAACACTACATAACGCTACAAAAAAATCAGGCCGTCTGAAACCCGACTTAGCGTTTCAGACGGCCTTAGTATTCGTTATCATATCCGTTCACTTCTTCAAAAAGTATTATGATGAACGCCCTAAACAAAACCCTCTTATCCGTTTCTGTCGCGCTGGGATTGAGCGCCTGCGCTTCCGTCAAAACCTCAGACACCTACGACCTAGACTTCTCCAAACAAAAATACACCGAACAAAGCATCGAAGTGAATGGTCAAGTCGTCAAATTCCGCGCTTACGAAGGCGTGGTTTACGTCCGCAATCCTGTCGATACCCGTTACGAAATCATCAATATTTATGTACCCGAAGCCTATTACAACGGCGGCGAGATAGACGGTTTCAACGCCGAAACCGCACCGATTTTCCTGCCCAACCAAATCGGCGGCTATATGCCGGCCGAACCGGGCAAACCTGCTTTAGAAGGCAAACGCGGCGAGCCTGAAGGCGGCCAAAAATCGCCCAACGCCGCCCTGGTTGCCCTCTCCAAAGGCTACGTCGTCGCCTCCCCTGGCGCACGCGGCCGAACAGAGCCCACCGGCAAAGCACCTGCCGCCATTGTCGATTTGAAAGCCGCCGTCCGCTATCTGAAAGCCAACGACAAAGTTATGCCCGGCGATGCCGAAAAAATCATTTCCAACGGCACAAGCGCAGGTGGCGCGATGTCCGCCCTCTTAGGCGCAACAGCCGACCAAAAAGATTACGAAAACCACCTCAAAGCCTTAGGTGCTGCAGACGGCAGTGACAAAGTTTTCGCCGTATCCGCCTACTGCCCGATTACCGATTTAGACCATGCCGACATGGCTTACGAATGGCAGTTCAACGGTATCAACGACTACAAAAAAATGAACATTTCCATGCTTGACTACCGCGTCAAACGCGAGCTGGTCGCAGGCACGCTGACCGATGACGAGAAAAAACTGTCCGACCTCCTCAAACCCCTATACCCCGCATACCTCAACAGCCTGAACCTGAAATCCCCCGAAGGCAAGCCCCTGACACTGGACGCCCAAGGCAACGGCAGCTTTAAAAACCATATTGCCGGTTTAATTGCCCAATCCGCACAAGCCCAGCTTGATGCAGGCAAAGACCTAAGAGACCGCACTTGGCTGACCGTCCGTAAAGGCAAAGTCGTCTCCGTCGATTTCGATGCCTACGCCAAAGCCGCCGGCCGCCAAAAAACACCGCCGGCCTTTGACGGCGTAGATTTAAGCACAGGCGAAAACCAACTCTTCGGCACCAATACCGTCGACAAACGCCACTTCACCGCGTTCTCCATGCAACACAACACCGCCGCCAACGCCGAAATCGCAGATGAAGAAACCATCAAAATCATGAACCCGCTCAACTACATCGGCAAACCGGGCGTAAACCTGCCGCAAAACTGGCGCATCCGCGTCGGCACCAACGACCGCGACACCTCACTGGCAGTCTCCGCCGTCTTAGCCGCCAAACTGCAAAATAACGGCCAAACCGTCGACTACGCCCTGTCTTGGGATATCGGCCACGGCGGCGATTATGACTTAGACGAACTGTTTGCCTGGATGAAACAGGTCAGCAGCTCTACAAAATAATCGTTCGCAACATAGATTGAGATGAGATTTGGTATCCCGTTTTAATTAAAGAAAGGCCGTCTGAATATTTCAGACGGCCTTATATCTCTTTTTTATCTTTAAAATTTTAGTAAATATGAATGAATCAATACTGCATATTCAGATATAATCTTTAAAATCTAGGAAGCAAAGTTATCCAATATAATGACTAGCATCCTAGACATCTAATTGTATTAGAGAAGTATATATCCTACATACAAAAGTACTCATTTTCCCTGCTATATTTTAAGGTCCAAGCGCTCTAAGCTAAACTCATTTGAACAGTTTGGTAGGAACTTGTTTAATTCGTTTTGAACTTGAGGTATTTTATGAAAAAACTGGTCATTTTTGTATTAGCAATTCTATCTACTTCTGCTTATGCAACACAGCCACTAAAAGAAAGTGTTTATCCTTCAGTAACAAATTTTCCTTTTGAAATTAGAGTCAATCCGCTTTCCGATATAATTTATAAAATTAGCATTACAAATAAAAAAAATAAACAAACCCAAACTATTGAGAGTATGTCAAATCCTCCGCTTACCGCAGATCATTTGATTCAAATAAAAGATCTAAATAATGACGGATACCCTGATATTATCTTAAAGGGCTTCCCTGTTGCAGCATCGGCAATTAATGGCAATGAACTTTACATGTTTAATCCCAAAACTGAACAATTTGTGGAAACTGAAGATATTACACAGCTCGGGGAAATTCATGCTAATAGAAAAAATTGTATTTATGTTGATTATAGAAAAAATGCAATGGAATACGCCCAAGACCATTATTGCTGGCGTAATGGAAGATGGAATTTTATTAAAACCAAGTGAATTTTTATTAAGAGATAAAAAATAAGAACGGCTGTTAAAACCAGCGACTTTTATTCTAAAGGTATTTTAAACTCACAAGGCCGTCTGAAAGAGATTTCAGACGGCCTTTTTTATTCAAGTTAAACAACCATTTTTATCATTAGTCGCAAGATACCTACTACCCACTCATTTCTAATGAAAAAAGTACAAATTTAATGGAAAATACACACCTTCAAACTTAATTGCCTTTAAAAAAACGAATGCGTTCCTTCCTTCACATCCTCAAAAAAATCGGCAAAATAGCGCTGATCATCCCTATTTTTGCCCTATTGTATTTTTTGTCTGCTTGGATGATGGCTTCATTGCCGCTTAATGAAGAGCAGCCCAAAGGGGAAATTACTTTATTTTTAGTCAGTAACGGCGTGCATACTGATGTAGTTATGCCACTGAAGAATGATATTTTTGATTGGTCGGATGTCGTCAATCCAAAAGACACGCTCACTGCTGATCCTCAGATAACGCATATTGGTTTAGGCTGGGGGGAGCGCAATTTTTATTTATACACGCCTGAGTGGAAAGATTTGACTTTCTCCAATGCTTTAAGTGCATTAAGCGGGCTGAACCGTACGTTGATTCATGTTACTTATTATCCTTTTGAACCACGAGAAAATAGCTACGTCGTCAAATTTTTGGTCACGCCTGAGCAATACAGGAATTTAACAAAATCGCTCTTGGCCGGTTTTCAACAAAAAAATGGGCACCCCATCTTGCTAAAAGGAATCCATCATCAGTCTAACGATGCTTTTTACGAAGCCAAAGGACGCTATCATTTATTCAATACTTGTAACACTTGGCTGAATGACAAATTGGTTGAAAGCGGCCTTAAAGGCGTGTATTGGACTCCTTTCTCTTCGCCCTTGCTGGAACAATACCGATAGCCTTCACGCTTCTCAATTTATGGGTCTATGTAAAACTTCAGGCCGTCTGAAATTTTCAGACGGCCTGTATTTTGATAAAAACTCAAAGCCCTTTATTATATAAATGAAATTTTCTAATAGCATTAAATATTAATTTTTATAAACAAACTGATTTTAAATTCTATAAAATAATTAAAATAAAGAAATTTTAGAATAAAATTGCTAAAACAAAAAACTAAGCCTTGTTTAATTCTGCTAAAACCTGTAACCTGTATCAAAAATAAACAAGAGAGTCCATCATGTCCCAACACCACCCTACCGACGACATTAAAATCAAAGAAGTCAAAGAGTTACTCCCTCCAATCGCACATTTGTATGAGCTGCCTATTACGCCTCACGTTGCCAATTTGGTTTATAAAACACGTCATGAGATTTCGGATTTGGTTCACGGCCGCGACAACCGTTTACTGGTCATTATCGGCCCATGTTCGATTCACGATACTAAGGCGGCGGTTGAATATGCGCAAAAATTGCTGCCCTTGCGCAAAAAATATGAGCAAGAGCTGCTGATTGTAATGCGCGTGTATTTTGAAAAACCGCGTACAACCGTTGGCTGGAAAGGTCTGATTAACGATCCGCACTTGGACGGTACGTTTGACATCAACTACGGCCTGCGCCAAGCGCGTCAGTTGCTGCTGACTTTGAACGAAATGGGCATGCCTGCTTCGACTGAATTCTTGGACATGATTACGCCGCAATACTACGCCGACCTGATTTCTTGGGGCGCGATTGGTGCGCGCACGACTGAAAGCCAGGTACACCGCGAATTGGCCAGTGGCCTCTCCTGCCCTGTCGGTTTTAAAAACGGTACGGACGGCAATCTGAAAATCGCCATCGACGCCATCGGCGCCGCCAATCATCCACACCACTTCTTGTCTGTAACCAAAGCCGGTCATTCCGCGATTGTCCACACCAGCGGCAACCCTGACTGCCATGCCATTTTGCGTGGTGGGAAAGAGCCTAATTACAGTGCGGAACACGTTAAAGACGCGGTTGCGCAGCTTCAAAAAGCCGGTGTGAGCAGCAAACTGATGGTGGACTGTAGCCATGCCAACAGCCGTAAAGACTTCCGTAAACAAATGGATGTGGCGCGCGATGTTGCGGCGCAGCTGAAAACCGGTGAAGAAAACATCATGGGCGTGATGGTGGAAAGCCACTTGGTTGAAGGCCGCCAAGACAAGCCTGAAGTTTACGGTCAAAGTATTACGGATGCCTGCATCGGTTGGGATACGACTGAAGAATTGCTGGCCCTGCTTGCCGAAGCGAAAGGTTACCAAGCGTAAGTACGACATCATTAAAAAGACCGGATATGTTCCGGTCTTTTTTACGTCTGTCATTTTGATTTCTTTGCTCAAGATCCTGAGCAATTTTTAGTCAGGTTTGACATCAAAACAATATGTTAGAAAATATTCAGGCCGTCTGAAAACCGATCATTCAGGTTTTCAAACGGCCTCTCCTACTTTTCTTTTCAATTAAAACGTGTGTTTAACCGTTGCAGTCACACTACGCGGCGAGCCGTAAACGTGAATATCTGGCATGGTGCGATAGCGTTTGTTGAACACGTTTTCAAAGTCCAAACTGATGCGGGTGGATTTGCCGATTTTGTAATGACCGGTCAAATCCAGCGTGGCGTACGGACGTTGGGTCAACGCGGCCGCGGCAGCCGGATTGATGTCTGCAGGGTATTCATCCAGCGTGTGGCTGCGGCTTTGCCAGTTGACGTTGGCACCCAGGTTCAAACGGTCGGTCACGTCATACGCGGTAAAGAGTTTGAACAAATGAACCGGATAAGACGGATGCAGTTGAACCCCTTCGCTGTCTTTGATTTTGGAACGTACATAAGAAGCATTCAGCAGCCATTTATCGCTCAGGCGGCCGCCGACAGAGAGTTCCACACCTTTTGTTGTGGTGTTGTCGGCTGCGCGGTAGTATTCCTCGCCATTAGCAAATTTGCCTGCGACAACGCCCAAATGGTCGCGTTTGTTCATAAAGACAGAGGCAGAAGCATTCAGACGGCCTTCAAACCATGACGCTTTCAAACCGGTCTCGTAGGTTTTGCCGCGTTGTGGTTTGAGCGCTGCGCCGTCTTTGGTCAGGTAACGCACTTGCGGACGGAAAATGGTGGTGTAAGACGCATAGGCGGTCAAATTGTCGCCGATGTCGTAGGTTACGCCCAAATAAGGAATGAAAACGTTTTGTTTGTGGCTGCTGTGTGCGAATTTGTTACGGCTGGTGCTGTAACGGTAACGCCAATCCACAAAACGGCTACCACCGATAAAGGCGAGCTTGTCGGTCAGTTTGAAACGGGTCGAGCCGTAAACCGACAGGTTTTTCATGCGTGAAAAACCATCGCGCAGATACGGCATATCAGGTTTGGCGATGTTGCCGTCAAATTTACGTAAATCGGGAATCATCGACTCGCCTTCTTCGTAGAAAGAAAGGTTTTCTTTGTTGTCCTGATAGCTGATACCCACATTGAACTCATGCGAACGGCCCAACGCCGGATAATGGCCGTCTAAGGCCAATGAAAAATTCTGGTCGCGGTATTTGCTGCGATCGCGGTCAGATGTAAAGAGCGCGGAGTAATCGGAATTAATGACAAAAGTACCGGCAATGCCTGAAACGATGTCGTTTTTACCCGAAACATGGCTGTAATCGCCTGTCAGTTTCCAGCCGTTGTCAAACTCATGGCTGAGGGAAGTGAATACTTCGGCACTGGTGTCTTTGCCGTATGCCCAGCGCGCGGAAGAATTGCTGCGCGGCGAAGACTCAAACGGTATGAATCCAGTACGGCGCGAACCTGCTGCGGTCAGATAGCTGAAACGCGAGCTGCCGGTATTGCGGAAACGGTGTATTTCCGTACCGAGGCGCCATTCGGTTTGCGGCGTGATATCGTAAGACAACGTACCGTAGAAAGTGTGATTATGGCGCGATGTGTTCGGCAGGTAATCGCCTCCATGGTCGCTAACCAAAATAGCGCGGCCGCGCAAGGTATTGTCTGCATTCAAAGGCTGATTGGCATCAAGGACGAAGCGGTAGTGGTTCCACGAACCGACACCGGCTTCCACGCTGACGGCAGGCTTAGCAGTCGGTTTTTTGCGTTCCAAAGCAACCGTACCGCCCGGCTCGCCCATACCGCCGTTGGACAAACCGCTTGCGCCGCGTACGACGACGACTTGTTCGTACAACGTGCTGTCCAGATTGTTGGTGCCGCGGCGGATGGCTTTACCGTCGTAAAGGAATTTGGGCGCGCCGTCCACGGAAATGCTGTCAATCGCCTGACTGCGTGAAATAAATTGGCTGTGGCCGGATACGTTGTTGCCCATTTTGCTGTGGAACACGCCCGGTGTTTGTTTCAACACGTCCTGCAAGGTATCCAAACCTTGGTCGTCCATTTGTTTTTCGGTAACGACAGACAAGGACTGCGGCGTTTCGCGCTGGGTCAGGCGGATGCCTGTCGCGGCAGAGGAAGCGGGAATGGTGTAGTTGGAAGTAGTCTGTTTTCCGACACCTTGGACGGTAACTGTCGGTAAATCGACACGTTCTTGCGGCTGGGTATTTTCTACTTCGGTCGCGAAAGAATACGCCGAACACAGCGCCAGACTGACGGCAAAGCTTAATTTGCCATAGGGAAATACAGGTAGTGACATAGCCTCTCCAATTAGCTTATCTTTCAATTTGGTCGCAGATTCTATCAAAAAGATGTAGTCCGATGAAACTATGTTCCAATCACTATTTTCTAAGTAGTTCGTTTAATTCAAAATATTTATTTTTAATCTAGTCCTAATTAACTAAAAAGGCCGTCTGAAAACCCGCATCATCAGGTTTTCAGACGGCCTTAATCTTTTTATTACAAGGTAATCAGTCTGCCAATTTTCGTGCCAATTCTGCCAAACGTTTACCTTGTGCAAAGGCAATGTCGTTTTCTTCGGCAGTCAATGCCGGCTTGCTGTCGTGGCCGGAGACATGGCTTGCGCCGTAAGGCGTGCCGCCGCTTTGGGTATTGCTGAGCGCGGACTCGGTATACGAGATGCCGCTGATGACCATGCCGTGGTGCAACAGGGGCAGCATCATGGTCAGCAGGGTGCTTTCTTGGCCGCCGTGCAGAGAAGATGTGCTGGTGAATACGGTGGCAGGTTTGCCGACGAGTTCTGCGCCGAGCCAAAGGGGAATGGTTCCGTCGATAAAGTATTTCATCGCGGCAGCCATATTGCCGAAACGTGTCGGGCTGCCGAGCGCGAGGCCGGCGCAATTTTTGAGGTCGTCGGCAGTCGCGTATGGCGCGCCTTCGTCGGGAATGGCTTTTTCAACGGCTTCGCAAACGGTGGAAACTTTGGGAACGGTACGCAACACGGCTTCGCATCCGTCCACGCTTTCGATACCGCGTGCGATTTGGCGGGCAAGGTTGCGCGTGCTGCCATTTTGGGAATAAAAGAGGACGAGGATTTTCAGAGGATTTGGGTTCATTTGGGGTTTCCGTTACAATGCTGTCAGGTTTCAGACGGCCTTTTAAATACTCGGGCCGTCTGAAAAGAAGAAATTTCAATTTAAAAGTGGGAAAAGGTTATGCCGTTTTCGCAATGGTGGCAAGGTTTTTTAAAGAGTAAAGGCATGGCGTTCGCTTGGTTTGTCGTGCGCCGTTTTGATGAGGAGCGTGTGCCGCAGGTGGCGGCAAGCATGACGTTTACGACGCTTTTGGCTTTAGTACCCGTGTTGACGGTGATGGTCGTCATCGCTTCGGCCTTCCCCGTTTTCGACCAATGGTCGGGGGAATTTGTCTCTTTTATCAACCGCACCATTGTGCCGCAGGGCGCGGATATGGTGTTTGACTACATCAATGCGTTCCGTGATAAGGCCACCAAGCTGACGGCGATCGGCAGTGTGATGTTGGTCGTAACCTCGCTGATGCTGATTCGGACGATAGACAATGCGTTCAACCGGATTTGGCGCGTCAATTCGCAACGGCCTTGGATGATGCAGTTTTTGGTGTATTGGGCGTTGCTGACGTTTGGGCCTTTGTCTTTGGGCGTGGGCTTGTCGGTCGTGATTGGTCAGGTGCAAGTAGTGGGCGGATCAGAATGGCTGAGGGTTATCACTACGGTTTCATTTATTACGGTACTACTGTGGGGCTTATACCGCTTTGTGCCCAACCGTTTCGTGCCTGCCAGCCATGCCTTGGTCGGCGCGGCCGTAACGGCGTTTTGCTTGGAAACGGCACGCTTTTTATTCGCTTGGTACATGGGCAACTTTGACGGCTACAAATCGATTTACGGCGCATTTGCCGCAGTACCGTTTTTCCTGTTGTGGCTCAATCTATTGTGGACGCTGGTATTAGGTGGCGCGGTTTTGACCTCGTCCCTGTCCTACTGGCGCGGCGAAGCGTTCCGCCGCAGTCTGGATGCGCGCGGCCGCTTTGACGATGTATTGAAAATCCTGCTGCTGCTCGATTCTGCCCAACAAAACGGCAAGGCATTGCCGGTGCAGGAGTTCAGACGGCATATCAATATGGGCTACGATGAATTGGGCGAGCTTTTGGAAAAACTGGCACAACATGGTTATGTCTATTCCGGCCGTCAGGGCTGGGTCTTGAAAATGGGAGCGGAGTCCATCGACTTGGCTGAGCTGTTCAAACTCTTTGTCTACCGTCCGCAAACGCTTAATAAAGACAAGGTCAATCAAACGGTTGACCACATCATGCAGCCCTGCTTGGAAACCTTGAACATGACGCTTGCCGAGTTCGGCGCCCATACGAAAAAACAATCCTCTTAAACCTGACGCCGTCTGAAACCAAAAATATCAAGTTTCAGACGGCCTTTGCTATAATCGGCACACTACTGAATACTACATTCGACCTACAAGGAAAAATAGATGAAAACACCAGCCCTACTCTCTCTGCTCGGTTTGATTCCATCTGCCGCCTTCGCCGCCCACGGCGTAGGCCTTGGCCAACCACCCAAATATCCGGCTAACTTCACCGCTTTCGAATACGTCAATCCCAACGCCCCTAAAGGCGGCACATTTACCACGCCTTTCCTCGGTGCTTTTGACACACTCAACCCCTTTACCCTCAAAGGCAACCACGAATACGGCATCAGCATGCTGACACTCGACACCCTGACCGAGCAAAGCATGGATGAACCTTACGCCGTTTACGGCCTGATTGCCGAAGACATCGCCCTGGCGCCGGACGGTCTTTCCGTTACCTTCAAAATCAACCCTAAAGCCAAATTCCACAACGGCGACCCCGTTTTGGCCAAAGACGTTGCCGCTTCATTTAACATCCTGACCAAAGACAAAGCCGCCGCCCCCATGTACCACTTCTACTGGAGCGACGTGGCCAAAGTGGAAACGCCCAACGACCGCACCGTCGTGTTCCGCTTCAAGCAGCGCAACTCAGAATTACACATGATTCTCGGCAGCCTGCCCGTCTTCTCGCATAAAAGCTATCCCAAAGGCCTGGCCGCCGCACCCAACAGCCTGCCGATCGGCTCCGGCCCCTACCGTTTTGCCAAAGCCGAAAACGGCCGCATCAGCGAGTTTGTCCGCGACAAAAACTACTGGGCGCAAAATCTGCCCGTGCGCAAAGGCCGTTACAATTACGACCACATCCGCATCAAATACGTCAAAGACGAAGTTGTCCGCATCGAAGGGTTAAAAGGCGGCCAATATGACTTCGTACAAGAAAACGTCGCCCGCAACTGGGCGCGTGCCTACTCCGACGAAGTCCTCAAAAAACGCAATCTGTCCAAACACGAATGGGTACAAAACAGCACAGCCGGTATGCAAGGCTTCGTCATCAATATGCGCCACAAGCCCTTAGACAATATTTACGTCCGCCGCGCCTTGATTGAAAGCTTCGACTACGAAAGCGTCAACAGCCGCATCTTCTACGGCGCATACCGCCGCACCGACAGCTTCTTCACCAACAGCACCATGGCCGCAACCGGCAAGCCCGACAGCGCGGAAACCGCATTGCTCAAATCATTGGGCACCAAGCTGCCCGACGGCGTATTGGATCAAGACGTCCCTATGCCGCCGGTTACCGACCCCAAACTGGGCGTGCGCCCGAACCTGCTCAAAGCACGCGCCCTGCTTGAAAAAGGCGGCTACCAATACAAAAACGGCAAAGCAGTCGACAAACAAGGCAAACCGCTGACCTTTGAATTCCTCGCCCCAAGCAAAAACTACGAACGCATTACCGCCAAATGGCAGCGCGACCTCGCCAAAATCGGCATTACCATGAACGTGCGCACCGCCGACTCCGCCGTGTACCAAAAACGCATGAACGACTTCGATTTTGACGTGACCACAGGCTACTACGGCAACAGCGAAAGCCCCGGCAACGAACAATACGACTACTTTAGCTGCGCCGCCGCCAAAACCGAAGGCAGCCGCAATCTATCCGGCGTCTGTCATCCTGCGGTCGAAAAACTGCTGACCCATTTCAACAGCTTTACCAACCGCCAAGAGCTGCAAACCACCTCGCGCGCGCTCGACCGACTGATCCGCCACCAATACACCATCGTTCCAAACTGGTTCGCCGACCGCTATCGCGTCGTGTACCGTAACGATGTGGGCATTCCGTCCAAGCTGCCGAAATACTACGACCCCATCACCTTCGCCATGACCGCAGGTTGGAAGAAAAAGTAGTCGCATTTCGACAACACATCCAAGCGTCTGACAAGCCCTTGGCGTGTAGTCCTAAGCATAGAATCATAAAACCTTGCTGTTTGTTTAAAAACAATCAATTGGCTGATTCCAAACAAACATAAAAGAAAAAACAACTTAAAACCAAATCAAAGGCCGTCTGAAACATCCGTCAGCAAAATCATCTGCAACGGAACATTTCAGACGGCCTTTTCGTCTCTTTTCAATCCATTTTCGCAACCGAAGCAAAATATCGAAAATGAACAAAAAATTTGCAAAACAATGCCCTCAAATTTTACAGAACCGTGTACACTGCAAGGTAAGAATTTGAATTATAAGGTTAATCTTAATAAAAACTACAATCATCCAAATTTAACCTAAATCAAGCATTCATATAACAGACAAAAGGAACAATAATATGGAAATCAAGCGTCTCTCTACCATTCTCAAACTGATTGCCAACCCCGAACGCATGGCCATCCTTTTCCTGCTGCTTGACGGCGATCGCAGCATTACCGAACTGGCACAGGCACTCGACTCCTCCCCGACCGGCATCGCCAACCACCTCGCACGCCTGCGCACCGAAGGCATCATCGATTTCACACGCTACCACCGCATCATCGAATACCGCCTCATCTCCGAAGAAGCCACCACCATCCTCAATACCCTACGCACGCTCAAAGACCAAGCCGAATAAACAAATTATTCCACATCACAACATCAAGGCCGTCTGAAACATCAGCTTCAGACGGCCTACCACTTTTAGCCCATATCGAAAAATAAACCAATCCGCTATACAATACCGCCCATGCCCACAGGCACAATCCACCGCCTTCCCACCCAACAGCACACACGGAAACATCATGAAAATCGCCACTTGGAACGTCAATTCCCTCAACGTCCGCCTGCCCCAAGTACAAAACTGGCTGGCCGACCACCAAGCCGACATACTCGCCTTACAAGAACTCAAACTCGACCAAGACAAATTCCCGGCCGCCGCCCTGCAAATGATGGGCTGGCACTGCGTCTGGAGCGGCCAAAAAACCTATAACGGCGTCGCCATCATCAGCCGCCACGAACCGCAAGACGTACATTGTGGCCTTCCCGCCCTCCCCGACGACCCACAACGCCGCGTCATCGCCTCCACCATCAACGGCGTGCGCGTCATCAACGTCTATTGCGTCAACGGCGAAGCCCTGGACAGCCCCAAATTCCAATACAAAGAACAATGGTTTGCTGCATTGACCGAGTTCGTCCGCACCGAAATGACCGCTCACCCCAAACTCGTCCTGCTCGGCGACTTCAACATCGCCCCGGCCGATGCCGACTGCTACGACCCCGAAAAATGGCACGAAAAAATCCATTGCTCCTCCATCGAAAGACAATGGTTTAAAAACCTGCTCGACCTCGGACTGACCGACAGCCTGCGCAAAATCCACCCCGAAGGCGCGTTCTACACATGGTTCGACTACCGCGGCGCCATGTTCCAACGCAAACTCGGCCTGCGCATCGACCATATCCTCAGCAGCCCCGAACTCGCCGCCACCCTTACCGACGTCACCGTCGACTTAGAAACCCGCGCCCAAGAACGCCCCAGCGACCACGCACCGGTAATTGCCGAGTTTGACTGTTAGACTTTGAGTGAATAAACAATAAGGCCGTCTGAAAATTGAATTTCGGACGGCCTTTATTCTAAAAGTTTTCAGACGACATTTGAGGTTGTCTGAAAGTTTGAAACAATGGTTTGAACAGCAAAAAACGCGTGCGTGCGTACCGCACACACCCTACACCTCGGTTTTAAAGTTTGTGCCATCCGCAGGTAGTGTGTGTGGCTCAGCCACGCACGCGTTTGGTGAGGATGCAGGCTACGGCTTGCTTTGAATTAAGAAAAAATAATGCCGTCTGAAAACTTTAAATGGTTTTCAGACGGCATTATTAGCCACTCAAGCATGGTTAGCAGAAATCCATGGCTAATGAGTACCCACTTTACCTAGCTATATTTACTTATGCCACCGTTTAAAGCGTATCTTCTCCTTCGCTTTTCACGCAACGAATGATCCAGTCTTCAAACCGCCGCCATTGGGCTTCTTCGGCATAAGTGGCGGGGTTGGCGGCATCGTGGATAAAAATATCGAAGTTAGGTTCGGTGCGGGACAGGTCGAAGCCGAACCAATCACCCATACTGTGATGCGCGCCGATGATAAAAATTTCTCCTATGTCTGGGTGTTCGTCAGGCGGTAGGTCGTCAAGTTCTTCGCACAATAGTTGTTGGTAATAGAGATTTTGTTCTTGCAGTTGGGCGAGGTTGTAGATTTCTATTTTGGGCGTTTGCGATACGGTTTGATCTATCACGCTGGTGTACCACGAATAGAAAAAATCCCCCGTGCCGCATTGCTGTAAAAATAAATAATAGCTTTCAGGCAGTCTGTTTTTCGTATATTCGCGTATTGCCTGTAATTCATCGGTTGAAAGGGGATGTGCATTGAAATTTAGGTGGTTTGCGTGAGATGCTTGGTTGTTTGTCAGCCAGTATTGAAGTTGTTGCAGGGCTTGCAGATAGGTCATGATGGGAGGGGTCTTTTTAAAATGGATTTTGTTGGGTATTGAACCAACAGGAAGAAACCAGTCTTTAAGCGATTATATTTGTTGTTTGGAATGAAACAAAGGTCGTCTGAAAACGTTAAATCGGTTTCAGACGACCTTTTTATTATATGGTAATTGAGCAAAATGTAGGTTGGGTTGCAAACCCAATATTTCGTGTAATTTAACAGTTTTGTTGGGTCTTAACCCAACCTACGCTTGCTGAAAACTCAAAATTGGTTTTCAGACGGCCTCTTGTTTTAAGATAGAGAATGTAATTATTCGCCCAACTTCTTCGTTTTATTGACGATAATCTCTACACGGCGGTTTTTAGCACGACCTTCGGGGTTGTCGCTGCCGTCATCGTTGGCGTTTGGCGCAACGGGATTGGCGGCGCCGAGACCTTCGGTTTGATAGTTTTGATGCAGACCTTGTGCTTCAAACCAGTTTGGCGTAGGTCGTATTCTCGAATCCGACATTTCGAGCATTGCTGCAATAGATTGCAATGACCGGTATGTTAAAGATTTTGTCGGATACAAGTATCCGACCTACGCTTGCTTTGTCTTTCATTAATTAATTCTGACAAATCATCATTAAATTTCTCTAAAACTCTCAAATTTTCTTCACTTATTTCTCGACTAAGGAAACCTATTTTGTAATTTTCATTAATATCTATTATCTTGTCAAAAATATTCAATAATAAGATGATGTTATCAGGCTTATTATACTTATGAGGATACTTATTAATATAATATATCAATTCCCTTATCGCTATAGCTTGGTCGTTAGAAATAGAAATATTTACTTTATTTTTATTTTCAAAGCTAGTGCACATTTCCGAAGTAACTAAATTTGCAATCCAAAAAACAAAGGAAACTTTAGAAATCTGACCAATCTTTTCATCTGGTAAGCCATCTGTTATGTAATATGTAGCATATACAAAAAACAAAACTAAGCAAAACTTAACTACTATTTCCACAACCTTATTCATGCTTTTATCATTAATTGGTTTTTTTATGTAAAAGTACAGATATGCAGAAAATGCACCAGCAATTATTGAGATAATATATGAACCAATTCCCAATGTAGAGTTAGTAGGCGAATTGCTAATTTTAAAAAAACCTGCGTATGCTGATAAGAATAAAAATACGGTAATCAATGCTTGGTATTGACCTGCTGGAGTTGATAGGTATTTTTTAATTTTATTCATGAAATGTCCTCTAATTTTTAAATTCATGGCTTTAATTATGGCATTATTTATATAAAAATAATTACTCCGCCCCAAACAACAAATTCTCCTTAATCCCCCGAATCCTATCCCGCAACACAGCCGCTTCTTCAAACTGCAAATCCCTAGCCGCCTGCTGCATAGCTTTTTCCAATTTCGCGATTTCTTTAATCGCGTCTTCTTCGTTGTGAATCTCGCCGACTTTAACCTTATTTTTGCCTTTCAGACGGCCTTTGCCGCTATCTTCTTCGTGGTACACGCCGTCGATGATGTCTTTAACCTGTTTTTTAATCTGCTGCGGTATGATGCCGTGCTCTTCGTTAAATTTAATCTGTTTTTCGCGGCGGCGTTCGGTTTCGTCAATGGCGGCTTTCATGGAGTCGGTGATTTTGTCGGCGTACAAAATAGCGACGCCGTTCACGTTGCGCGCGGCGCGGCCTATGGTTTGAATCAGGCTGCGGTGGGAGCGCAGGAAGCCTTCTTTGTCGGCGTCGAGGATGGCGACGAGGGAGACTTCGGGGATGTCCAAGCCTTCGCGCAAGAGGTTGATGCCGACGAGTACGTCAAACAGTCCGAGCCGCAAATCTCTAATGATTTCAACGCGCTCTACAGTGTCGATGTCGCTGTGCAGGTAGCGTACTTTGATGCCGAGTTCGCTGTAATAGTCGGTGAGTTGCTCCGCCATGCGTTTGGTGAGAGTGGTAACGAGTACGCGTTCGCCTTTTTGGATGCGGTCGTTGATTTCGCTCATTAAGTCATCGACTTGAGTGGCGACGGGGCGGATGATGATTTGGGGGTCAACCAGCCCTGTGGGGCGGACGACTTGTTCGACCACTTGTCCAGCGTGTTCTTCTTCGTATTTGGCGGGGGTGGCGGAAACGAAGATGGTTTGTGGCATGACTTTTTCAAATTCGTGGAATTTGAGCGGTCGGTTGTCGCGGGCGGAAGGCAGGCGGAAGCCGTAGTCGACGAGGTTTTGCTTGCGCGATGCGTCGCCTTTGTACATACCGCCGATTTGGGTAACGGTAACGTGGCTTTCGTCGATGAACATGATGGCGTTGTCGGGCAGGTAGTCCATCAGCGTGGGCGGCGGTTCGCCTTCTTTTTTGCCGGAGAAGTGGCGGGAGTAGTTTTCGATGCCTTTGCAGAAGCCCATTTCGTAGAGCATTTCGAGGTCAAAGCGGGTGCGCTGTTCGATGCGTTGTTGCTCGACGGGGCGTTGTTCGCGAGCGAAAAATTCGATGCGTTCGCGCAGTTCTTCTTTGATGGATTCGCAGGCGCGCAATACGGTGTCGCGCGGGGTAACGTAGTGGCTGGACGGGAAGACGGTGTAGCGGCCGACGCGTTGGATAAGGCTACCTGAAAGCGGGTCGAACATATCGAGGCGGTCGATTTCGTCGTCAAACAGGCTGATGCGCAAGGCGTTTTCGGAGCTTTCGGCGGGGTACACGTCAATCACGTCGCCACGCACGCGGAAGCTGCCGCGTTTGAAGTCCAAATCGCCGCGTTCGTACTGCATGGAAACGAGCGTGGCGATGATGTCGCGCTGCTCGATGGTGTCGCCTTCTTTGACGGACAACACCATTTGCTGATACTCGGTCGGGTCGCCGATACCGTAAATGGCGGACACGGTGGCGACGATAATCACATCGTCGCGCGTCATCAGGTTTTTGGTGGCGGAAAGGCGCATTTGCTCGATGTGTTCGTTGATCGCGCTGTCTTTTTCTATGAACAAATCACGGCTGGGTACATAGGCTTCGGGTTGGTAATAGTCGTAGTAGGAGACGAAATATTCCACCGCGTTTTCGGGGAAAAACTCGCGCATTTCGGCATAAAGCTGAGCTGCAAGGGTTTTGTTGTGCGCCATAATGATGGCAGGACGACCGCTTTGGGCGATGACGTTCGCCATGGTGTAGGTTTTGCCTGAACCGGTTACGCCGAGCAGGGTTTGATAAGCAAGGCCGTCTGAAAGTCCTTCGAGCAAGCCAGCAATGGCAGTGGGCTGGTCACCGGCAGGAGGAAATGGCTGATGAAGTTTAAACGGAGAATTGGGATATTGGATGACTTCCATAAGACGGCCTGTTTTATGCTCAGGTAAAGAGAGGATTATAACAAAGGGCCGTCTGAAAATTGATAGTGTGCCAATCTGATAAGACTAAATATTTCATCTCCTTCCTTAACTAACTGAGGTTGGTTGTGTTAGCTGGAACAATTAAACTACCCTCTCCCCAAAGGACGTGCCTATGTACGTCCTTTTTCTTTATCCGCTTCTCCCTTTCCACCCGATTGTTACCCCATAAAAGGCCGACACTCCGCATCATTGCCCTTAAATATCTCCTCACCGTCCGTACAACTGCCCTTCCCCTTCATCTTCCCGCACACCACCGCCGTCAACGACTCGTTCAAGCGCAGCACCCTCGGCTCCGCCTCCCTGTCCAGCGCCACCGCCTTCAAGGTAAACTTACCCTCCAGGATGCCCTTAGCCTGACCGCTCATCCTGATACAGAAACCGCCCGCCTCCTTCACCGGCAATTCCGGCCACTTCGTCGACGTCAGCTTAAAGCTGCCCTTTTTTGTGTAGAACTGCTCCATAAAGCGCGCATTTTCCAGCAGGGCGGCATGCGCCGCACGCAGGTTCGCCGAGCGGACCGATTCCCGATAGGCAGTCAATGCCGCCGTCGCCAATATCGAAACCAACAGCATCACCACCAACAGCTGTATCAAAGAATACCCCCTCTGCACAGTTGCCCTATTCCGTTTTCCGTCAAATGCTTTTAAGTACATATCTTTCTTCCCTTTATCTTTTATATCCCCTATCCAACAAGAGGCTATCCGTTTATCCCTTTACCCAATGGCCCCCATTGGTCCAAGTCTTCATTCCCGGCCCCAAACAAAGCCGCCCGTCAACCGGAACCGGCAAGCAGTTCGGCCTCGGGGCGGCGTATACGGCACGATCGTCCGTCAGGTTATTTTTTCACGGCAGGCTGCGCGGCCTTAGGCGCGGCAGAAGAAACCGTCGCCTCCGCCTTCAACTTGTTCAGTACCGCATCACCGATGCCCTTCACGTTTTTCAGCTCCTCCACCGATTTGAACGCACCGTTCTTCTGGCGGTATTCTACAATCGATTTCGCCTTAGCCGGGCCGATACCCGGCAATGCCTCCAGTTCGGCAGAAGATGCGGTATTGACGTTCACGGCAGCCAAAGAGAACGCCGTACAAACGGCGGCAACTACACCAAATAAAAATTTCTTCATCAGGGTTTTCCTATAACGTGTCGGATTGAATCAGTCAGGAAGTCTACCGAATGGTTTTATTCCACTCTGTAAACACTGTCACATACGCAGATAGGGCAACAGCCCATGCCCATATAAATGCTTACGACATATTAACGCAAATATCGTTTGATTTCAAATATTTCAAACGGTTAACCGTAACTTTCGGTACGTTTGTTCAAGAATCACAACAGGGTAATCATAATCCCCCTATCGCCAAACCGACAGGCATATAAAAAGCCCCCGACATCAGTCGGGGGCTTCGGAATGGGTGTTTGGCGGTGACCTACTTTCACATGGAAGAACCACACTATCATCGGCGCTGAGTCGTTTCACGGTCCTGTTCGGGATGGGAAGGCGTGGGACCAACTCGCTATGGCCGCCAAACTTAAACTGTTACAAATCGGTAAAGCCTTAATCAATATATTCGGTGATGACTGAATCAGTCAGTAAGCTTTTATCTTTTGAAGTTCTTCAAATGATAGAGTCAAGCCTCACGAGCAATTAGTATGGGTTAGCTTCACGCGTTACCGCGCTTCCACACCCCACCTATCAACGTCCTGGTCTCGAACGACTCTTTAGTGTGGTTAAACCACAAGGGAAGTCTCATCTTCAGGCGAGTTTCGCGCTTAGATGCTTTCAGCGCTTATCTCTTCCGAACTTAGCTACCCGGCTATGCAACTGGCGTTACAACCGGTACACCAGAGGTTCGTCCACTCCGGTCCTCTCGTACTAGGAGCAGCCCCCGTCAAACTTCCAACGCCCACTGCAGATAGGGACCAAACTGTCTCACGACGTTTTAAACCCAGCTCACGTACCACTTTAAATGGCGAACAGCCATACCCTTGGGACCGACTACAGCCCCAGGATGTGATGAGCCGACATCGAGGTGCCAAACTCCGCCGTCGATATGAACTCTTGGGCGGAATCAGCCTGTTATCCCCGGAGTACCTTTTATCCGTTGAGCGATGGCCCTTCCATACAGAACCACCGGATCACTATGTCCTGCTTTCGCACCTGCTCGACTTGTCGGTCTCGCAGTTAAGCTACCTTTTGCCATTGCACTATCAGTCCGATTTCCGACCGGACCTAGGTAACCTTCGAACTCCTCCGTTACTCTTTGGGAGGAGACCGCCCCAGTCAAACTGCCTACCATGCACGGTCCCCGACCCGGATTACGGGTCTGGGTTAGAACCTCAAAGACACCAGGGTGGTATTTCAAGGACGGCTCCACAGAGACTGGCGTCTCTGCTTCAAAGCCTCCCACCTATCCTACACAAGTGACTTCAAAGTCCAATGCAAAGCTACAGTAAAGGTTCACGGGGTCTTTCCGTCTAGCAGCGGGTAGATTGCATCTTCACAACCACTTCAACTTCGCTGAGTCTCAGGAGGAGACAGTGTGGCCATCGTTACGCCATTCGTGCGGGTCGGAACTTACCCGACAAGGAATTTCGCTACCTTAGGACCGTTATAGTTACGGCCGCCGTTTACTGGGGCTTCGATCCGATGCTTGCACATCTTCAATTAACCTTCCAGCACCGGGCAGGCGTCACACCCTATACGTCCACTTTCGTGTTAGCAGAGTGCTGTGTTTTTAATAAACAGTCGCAGCCACCTATTCTCTGCGACCCTCCAGGGCTTACGGAGCAAGTCCTTAACCTTAGAGGGCATACCTTCTCCCGAAGTTACGGTATCAATTTGCCGAGTTCCTTCTCCTGAGTTCTCTCAAGCGCCTTAGAATTCTCATCCTGCCCACCTGTGTCGGTTTGCGGTACGGTTCAATTCAAACTGAAGCTTAGTGGCTTTTCCTGGAAGCGTGGTATCGGTTACTTCATGTCCGTAGACAATCGTCATCACTTCTCGGTGTTAAGAAGACCCGGATTTGCCTAAGTCTTCCACCTACCGGCTTAAACAAGCTATTCCAACAGCTTGCTAACCTAACCTTCTCCGTCCCCACATCGCATTTGAATCAAGTACAGGAATATTAACCTGTTTCCCATCGACTACGCATTTCTGCCTCGCCTTAGGGGCCGACTCACCCTACGCCGATGAACGTTGCGTAGGAAACCTTGGGCTTTCGGCGAGCGGGCTTTTCACCCGCTTTATCGCTACTCATGTCAACATTCGCACTTCTGATACCTCCAGCACACTTTACAATGCACCTTCATCGGCCTACAGAACGCTCCCCTACCATGCCAGTAAACTGGCATCCGCAGCTTCGGTTATAGATTTGAGCCCCGTTACATCTTCCGCGCAGGACGACTCGACCAGTGAGCTATTACGCTTTCTTTAAATGATGGCTGCTTCTAAGCCAACATCCTGGCTGTCTGGGCCTTCCCACTTCGTTTACCACTTAATCTATCATTTGGGACCTTAGCTGGCGGTCTGGGTTGTTTCCCTCTTGACAACGGACGTTAGCACCCGCTGTCTGTCTCCCGAGGAACCACTTGATGGTATTCTTAGTTTGCCATGGGTTGGTAAGTTGCAATAACCCCCTAGCCATAACAGTGCTTTACCCCCATCAGTGTCTTGCTCGAGGCACTACCTAAATAGTTTTCGGGGAGAACCAGCTATCTCCGAGTTTGTTTAGCCTTTCACCCCTATCCACAGCTCATCCCCGCATTTTGCAACATGCGTGGGTTCGGTCCTCCAGTACCTGTTACGGCACCTTCAACCTGGCCATGGATAGATCACTCGGTTTCGGGTCTACACCCAGCAACTGTTCGCCCTATTAAGACTCGGTTTCCCTACGCCTCCCCTATTCGGTTAAGCTCGCTACTGAATGTAAGTCGTTGACCCATTATACAAAAGGTACGCAGTCACACCACAAGGGTGCTCCCACTGTTTGTATGCATCAGGTTTCAGGTTCTATTTCACTCCCCTCCCGGGGTTCTTTTCGCCTTTCCCTCACGGTACTGGTTCACTATCGGTCGATGATGAGTATTTAGCCTTGGAGGATGGTCCCCCCATATTCAGACAGGATTTCACGTGTCCCGCCCTACTTTTCGTACGCTTAGTACCACTATTGAGATTTCGAATACGGGACTATCACCCACTATGGTCAAGCTTCCCAGCTTGTTCTTCTATCTCGATAGTTATCACGTACAGGCTCCTCCGCGTTCGCTCGCCACTACTTGCGGAATCTCGGTTGATTTCTTTTCCTCCGGGTACTTAGATGGTTCAGTTCTCCGGGTTCGCTTCGCTTATCCTATGTATTCAGATAAGGATACCTCCTAAGAGGTGGGTTTCCCCATTCGGACATCGCGGGATCATAGCTTTATTGCCAGCTCCCCCACGCTTTTCGCAGGCTTACACGTCCTTCGTCGCCTATCATCGCCAAGGCATCCACCTGATGCACTTATTCACTTGACTCTATCATTTCAAGAACCTCTTTGACTTCGTTTACCTACCCGTTGACTAGGGAAGCAAACTTGAAATTCCTACTTTGATAAAGCTTACTGCTTTGTTGTGTCTTAATCCTGCCTTTTGTGTTTCAGGATTAAGTCGATACAATCATCACCCAAATACTGTGTTTGTTTTCTTTTCTCTTGCGAGAGATTTTTTATCCTTTGCAAAGAACAAAAAATCAAAACAAACTCATTGTCTTTGTTTGTTGATTTCGGCTTTCCAATTTGTTAAAGATCGATGCGTCGATATTTCACTTCGCAAATCAAAATAAGCTGCTAAGTATAGCAGGCTTCCTTTGATTTGTAAAGTTCTTGGTGGAGGCAAACGGGATCGAACCGATGACCCCCTGCTTGCAAAGCAGGTGCTCTACCAACTGAGCTATGCCCCCGTTCTTGGTGGGTCTGGGAGGACTTGAACCTCCGACCCCACGCTTATCAAGCGTGTGCTCTAACCAGCTGAGCTACAAACCCGGATTCTCTTCTTAAGCGAATCTTGTCTTCACTCAAGCTTTTCTCTTCCGCATCTTTATACAGTTTACCGATAAGTGTGAATGCATCAGACCTCTTCTTTCTCTAGAAAGGAGGTGATCCAGCCGCAGGTTCCCCTACGGCTACCTTGTTACGACTTCACCCCAGTCATGAAGCATACCGTGGTAAGCGGGCTCCTTGCGGTTACCCTACCTACTTCTGGTATCCCCCACTCCCATGGTGTGACGGGCGGTGTGTACAAGACCCGGGAACGTATTCACCGCAGTATGCTGACCTGCGATTACTAGCGATTCCGACTTCATGCACTCGAGTTGCAGAGTGCAATCCGGACTACGATCGGTTTTGTGAGATTGGCTCCACCTCGCGGCTTGGCTACCCTCTGTACCGACCATTGTATGACGTGTGAAGCCCTGGTCATAAGGGCCATGAGGACTTGACGTCATCCCCACCTTCCTCCGGCTTGTCACCGGCAGTCTCATTAGAGTGCCCAACTTAATGATGGCAACTAATGACAAGGGTTGCGCTCGTTGCGGGACTTAACCCAACATCTCACGACACGAGCTGACGACAGCCATGCAGCACCTGTGTTACGGCTCCCGAAGGCACTCCTCCGTCTCTGGAGGATTCCGTACATGTCAAGACCAGGTAAGGTTCTTCGCGTTGCATCGAATTAATCCACATCATCCACCGCTTGTGCGGGTCCCCGTCAATTCCTTTGAGTTTTAATCTTGCGACCGTACTCCCCAGGCGGTCAATTTCACGCGTTAGCTACGCTACTAAGCAATCAAGTTGCCCAACAGCTAATTGACATCGTTTAGGGCGTGGACTACCAGGGTATCTAATCCTGTTTGCTACCCACGCTTTCGAGCATGAACGTCAGTGTTATCCCAGGAGGCTGCCTTCGCCATCGGTATTCCTCCACATCTCTACGCATTTCACTGCTACACGTGGAATTCTACCTCCCTCTGACACACTCTAGTCACCCAGTTCAGAACGCAGTTCCCAGGTTGAGCCCGGGGATTTCACATCCTGCTTAAGTAACCGTCTGCGCTCGCTTTACGCCCAGTAATTCCGATTAACGCTCGCACCCTACGTATTACCGCGGCTGCTGGCACGTAGTTAGCCGGTGCTTATTCTTCAGGTACCGTCATCAACTGTCGATATTAGCAACAGCCTTTTCTTCCCTGACAAAAGTCCTTTACAACCCGAAGGCCTTCTTCAGACACGCGGCATGGCTGGATCAGGCTTGCGCCCATTGTCCAAAATTCCCCACTGCTGCCTCCCGTAGGAGTCTGGGCCGTGTCTCAGTCCCAGTGTGGCGGATCATCCTCTCAGACCCGCTACTGATCGTCGCCTTGGTAGGCCTTTACCCCACCAACTAGCTAATCAGATATCGGCCGCTCGAATAACGCAAGGCCCGAAGGTCCCCTGCTTTCCTCCTCAGAGAATATGCGGTATTAGCTAATCTTTCGATTAGTTATCCCCCATTACTCGGTACGTTCCGATATATTACTCACCCGTTCGCCACTCGCCACCCAAGAAGCAAGCTTCTCTGTGCTGCCGTCCGACTTGCATGTGTAAAGCATGCCGCCAGCGTTCAATCTGAGCCAGGATCAAACTCTTATGTTCAATCTCTAACTTATAACTTCTGGTCTGCTTCAAAGAAACCGACAGGACAATGTCTAAAACATCATCTTGTCTGTCTTTCAAACAGTGTGAGGCCTAATGCACTCACACTTATCGGTAATCTGTTTTTTAAAGAGCGAATCGAATTATACAGTACATTTAGCAAATGTCAACTAAAATTATCGAAAATTCTAACTAACTGTGTTATACTGTCTGCTTCGTTTTCTTCACCGCGTCAGCAGCGAAGAACCGAACTATACGCCCCCAAATAAAACCAGTCAACACCTTTCGCAAAATTATTTCTAGAAATTTAACCACCACCCTGTTTTAACAGGGTTTTTATTTTTCTAAAAACACCTCAGATCTTCCCTATTCTCTTTCCAAATCCAACCCTATTCAATACTAAGGCCGTCTGAAATTTTGGTTTCAGACGGCCTTTTTTATGTTTTCCATTTATCCAATACGGTGAAGGATAATTTCTAAGACAAATTTACTGCCTATATAGGCAAAAATCAGACTAACAAATCCGACAATAGTCCAAACAGCGGCTTTTTTACCCCGCCATGCGGTCATACTGTGTTTCAACAATAATGCGCCATAAATCAGCCACGACATAATACTGAAGATGGTTTTATGCGTGAAGGTCATGGGTTTGCCGAAAACGGCTTCGGCAAAAAACGTCCCGCTGATAACTGAATAGGTCAATAAAATGAAACCTGCCCAAATACCTTGGAACATGAGTTTCTCCAAACTTAATAAAGGTGGCAAGAAGCTGACCAATGCGGAAAAACGGCGTTTGTGCAAATTACGGTTGATTAAAAGGATTAGGATGGCAAATAAGGTAACGATGCCAAACAATCCGTATGCGAGCAATGATGATGCGATATGCGACAGCGGCAATAAGTCTACGATTTGACGGCCTGTGAAATCTCCCGGGAAAAGGAAACCCAGCAATAAGGTCAATGCGGCACAGGGATACAATAAGAGTTGCACACCGCGCAGACAATAAAAGAAGCTGCCTAAGCAGTACATCATCAGCATCAGCCAGACTATCAGGCTGAGCGAATAGCCAAAACCGGTAATCAATACCCTATCCTGCAATACAGGGAACATCAATGCTGCGCCATGTACCAATAATGCGCCGCTCAAAATCAGCAGCTCGGTTTTCAACGGGTAAGACTTATTATTGTGCTTTTTATGTTGCAACCAGGAAAATGCGCCCAATCCGGCATACACCAGCATAAGGCAGATTAAGACAATCGGCATAAATATCTTTCTCAATAGACGTGTGAACACTTGACGGACACCCGGCAGGGTTTCAGACGGCCTTGGTGTCGTGTTTGTGTTCTTGAAGCATAACTTCGGACTATCGTGTAAAATAATCCGAATTTTATTTTAACAAAGAATGCCCTGTATTGGGCAGCTATTCTCATTATCAAGGATAAGTATGTTAGACAACCTGACCAACCGCTTCAGCAAGGTACTTAAAAATATTCGCGGCCAATCAACGCTGACCGAAGACAATATTAAAGAAGCCTTGCGTGAGGTTCGTCTTGCCCTGCTGGAAGCCGACGTTGCATTGCCCGTCGTTAAAGAATTCGTCAACACAGTCAAAGAACAGGCCCTCGGTCAAGAAGTCGTCGGCAGCCTGACGCCTGACCAAGCCTTTATCGGCGTGGTCAACCAAGCCTTAGTCGAACTGATGGGCAAGGAAAACAAAACGCTGGACTTATCGGTTTCACCGCCTGCCATTGTTTTGATGGCTGGTTTGCAAGGTGCCGGTAAGACAACAACCGTCGGCAAACTTGCCCGCCTGCTGAAAAACGATCAGAAGAAAAAAGTTTTGGTGGTATCTGCCGACGTTTACCGCCCTGCTGCGATTGAACAGCTGCGCCTGTTAGCCGAACAGGTCGGCGTGGACTTTTTCCCGTCTGATACCAACCAAAAACCGGTTGAGATTGCAACTGCCGCCGTCGATTACGCCAAAAAACATTTTTACGATGTCTTGATGGTCGATACCGCCGGCCGCCTGGCAATCGATGAAGAAATGATGAACGAAATCAAAGCGCTTCATGCTGCGGTCAACCCGGTTGAAACTTTGTTCGTCATCGATGCCATGTTAGGTCAGGATGCTGTGAACACTGCTCAGGCATTTAATGAAGCCCTGCCGCTGACCGGTGTCGTATTGACCAAGATGGACGGCGACTCGCGCGGCGGTGCGGCATTGTCCGTACGCCATGTAACCGGCAAACCGATTAAATTTATCGGCGTCGGCGAAAAAATCAACGGCCTCGAACCTTTCCACCCCGACCGTCTTGCCAGCCGTATCCTCGGCATGGGCGACGTATTGACCCTGATTGAAGACGTTCAAAAAGGTATTGATGAAGAAGCCGCCGCCAAAATGGCGAAAAAGCTGCAAAAAGGCAAAGGCTTCGACCTCAACGACTTTAAAGAACAAATCCAACAGATGCGCAATATGGGCGGCTTGGAAAACCTGATGTCGAAAATGCCGGGCGAACTGGGGCAAATATCGAAACAAATCCCCGAAGGTACAGCTAAAAAAGCGATGGGCAAAGTGGAAGCCATCATCAACTCGATGACCCCTAAAGAACGCGCCAACCCCGCCCTGCTCAAAGCCAGCCGCAAACGCCGTATTGCAATGGGTGCGGGTACGACCGTGCAGGAAGTGAACAAATTGCTCAAACAGTTTGAACAAATGCAACAAATGATGAAGATGTTCAGCGGCAACGGCTTGGGCAAACTGATGCGTTTGGCCAAAGGCATGAAAGGAATGAAAGGCATGTTCCCGGGTTTGTAAGCTAATTTGACCGAAAACGCCGTCTGAAAAGTTTCAGACGGCGTTTTTGTTTTGTATTCAGATTTAAAATCATGAGGCCTTAAGCAACCATTTCTTCTATAACATCTAACTATCTATAAAAGGCCGTCTGAAATCCTATTTTCAGACGGCCTTTACTCATTCAACCTTCAACTTATTGTGGCTTTTTCTGCTCTTCGCGTACTTTGTCCACCAACTGGTCAATCGTGGTCATGCCGGACTGCCAGTCTTTAAATTCAACTTGATATTTGCCACCAACGATCACAGTCGGTGTGCCGCTGATTTGGAATTTATTGGTCAATTCTTCCATTTGGGCCGCACGTGCTTGGCTTTCGGGCGCTTCAAATGCAGCCAATACTTTTTTGCCGTCAAATGCAGTTTGCTCAGACAACCATTTTTTCAGGGTATCGGTATCGGCCAGATTGATTTTTTGATTAACCATCGCATCGAAAATATGGCTGTTGGCTTTATCTGATTCACCGGCCATTTCCACTGCGGCCGCCAAACGTGCCAAAGGTTTCATTTCATCACCCCAAACAACATGCTCCCGGCGCATATAGGTATCGTCTTTAAACGTTTTAATGTGTTCGCTCAAAACCGGCTCCAAATGGGCACAATGCGGGCAGAAGTAGCCGAAGAATTCCAATACTTCGATTTTGCCGGCCTGCTGTTGCGGAATCGGATTGGACAATACGGTGTAATTGACACCTTCGGTCAATGCGGCAGGGGCTGACGGAGCGGATGTGTTGCTTTGGGCGCTGTCTGCCGGAACGCTGGTTTCCGCCTGTTTGCCGCAAGCGGCCAATGCCAACAGGGTTAATGAGGTCAAGGCTAAGGTTTTCAGTTTCATAGGTATCTCTTTACATTCAAATCAATGGGCGGATTTTATGGCATTTTGTTGGAGGTGTGTTCGATTTGAGTGAAAAAATGTGTTTAGTTTTATTTCAACCTTTATAAAAGGCCGTCTGAAATATGGCTTAGATCATAGCCTTATTTTCAGACGGCCTTTGCCTGATTTTATCAGAAACGATAATTTACCCGGGCAGTATAGCCGCGCGGATTACCCGGCATGGCATCCGAACGCCAATATTTTTGATTGAGCAGATTGGCCGCGGCAAAGGTAACGTTGACGTTTTTATGGTTCCAGCCGAGCATGGCATCAACTCGGGCAAAGCCGGGAAGCGTAGTCACTTCTTTATTTCTTGAGTCGTAACCGTAGCGTTTGCCTGTACCGGTTACGCCGATTTCGCCATAGAGGTTTTCGGTTGGTGTGTAACGGAAAAACAGGTTGCCGGTAACGTTACTGGTGTTGTCCAAATGGATGCCCACGCGGTTGGGATTTTCCTTGTCCTCAACCACTTTCGCCTGCATCACGCCCAACGATCCTCGCAGGTAGAGTTTTTTGGGGATGATTTGCCCGATGGCGGACAATTCCACGCCACGCGAACGGTGTTTGCCGCTAACCGCATAAGTATAAGGGTCGTTTTTTGGATCGGGGCGGTAGCGGATATTGAAGCGTTCTATTTGGTAGGCAGACAACGTAGTGCTGAGGCGATCGTCCAGCCAACTGCTTTTCACGCCGGTTTCGTATTGGCGGGTGTACTCGGGGTCAGCGTTGAATACGGCAGAAGACGACGTATCGATGCTCAAATAGCCGCCGCGTCCGCCATAAGGCGCGAAACCTTTGTTATAAGAGGCGTAAAGTGTGTGGACGGGGTTGATGTTCCACACTGCGCCGATGTTGGGGCTGAACGAGTGGCCGCTGTACTGGCGGCTGCTGCCGGTAAGTTTGTTTTCGGAATTAAAGGTGTATTTGTCGTAACGGCCGCCGAGGACGAATTTCAAATCGGGGGTGGCGGAGAAGATGTTTTGCACGAAGATGCCGTAGGAATCGGCTTTGTGGCGGTTTTGGGTGAGGACGGGTTGCAGCCTGCCCGAAGCCGGCCAGCTTGCGCGGTCGTATGGATCGATGGAGGCGGAAAAGGCGCGGCTGTAACCCAATGTCGGGTTGCGGTGTTCGCGGCTGTAGTCCATGCCTACGGTCAGGTGGTTTTCAAAACGGCCGATGTTGTAGTCGCCGTTGAGCGTGAAGTTGGACGACAGGGTTTTGTTGTCGGTCTGTTGCCAGGCGTAGTTGCGTTTGATTAAGCTGCCATTTTCGCTGCCTGCATAGAAATGGTCGAAATCCTGTGCCGCCGTACGGTGGGCGAGCTGCCATTGGGCGCGCCATTTGTCGTTGAAGGCGTATTCAAGGTCGGAACGCCAAACTTGCAGCTTGTCTTTCACAAAATCGTTCGGGTGGGCAAAACCCATGCGATAAGGCAGTCCGAAGCGGTCGTACACAGACTTGGTTGGGCTACGGTCGGGTGTGCGCTCCACATTGTCGTAGGTGTATTGCCCCGTCCATTTCAAGCCGTTGTCGAGTTTGACGGTAATGCTGGGCGAAACCATGACATTTTTGCTGTCTATGCCGCTGCGGAACGAATTGGCGCGCCCGACTTCGCCGGTGAGGCGGATGGCGACGTTTTTGTTCAGCACTTCGTTGATGTCCATATTCAGGCTGCGGTTTGCCCACGAGCCGTAAACCGCACCGATATTGCGGTTTTGTTTGAAGTTGGCGTATTTGCTGACCATGTTGATGACGCCGCCGCCGTTGGTGCGGCCGTAAAGCACGGAAGACGGGCCTTTCAGGATTTCCACGCGCTCGATGTTGGCGGTACTGCGGCGCACTTGTCCACTTTCACGCACGCCGTCGCGGTAAATATCGGATGCATCGGCTTGAAAGCCGCGCAGGAAAATGCTTTCGCCGCGCATATCGTAGGCAGCATCAATGCCAGCATTGCCTTCGAGGATGGAACTCAAATCGTTCGTACCGTAATTTTTGTTTTTCTGGATATTGAGCGTATCGACGGTTTGCGGCGTTTCTTTGATGAGCTGTCCGTTGCGGGTAACGGCGGCTTCGTCGTAGTTGATGTAGCCTTTGAGTACACTGGTATCGGACTGTCCGACCACGGTAACGGTGGGCAGAGTGGCGGTGTAATGTTCACCATTGTCCTGCGTATCGGCGGCAGCGACAGGGAAGGAAGCGATAATCAGCGTGGGTAATAAAGCTAAATGAAATGGTATTTGCATTTTTATACTCAATTTAACGGAACAACCGAATTATATTGCCTCATAAAAGAAATGAGAATAGTTTTTTTTAATTATATTTAACATGATATTTGCAAACAAAGGCCGTCTGAAACTCATATCGGTTTCAGACGGCCTTCGTTTATTAATAGACACTTCTAAACTACTTACTCAACAGCATTTCCTGCATTAGCTTCATACCCCATTGCCAGCCGCCGAGTGCGCCGTTTAACCGGCCGGAATGCGGCGATTGAAGCAGGCGTGCATGCCAGCGGTCAGCCTGTTCTTGCGCCCAATCGCGTGGCGTGCCGTTTGTTTCAGCGATAACCAACGCTGTACGGCAAGGGCAGCGGACGCGTTGGAACGTATGGATTCCGTCCTCGGGAAAAGCTTCTGGACGCGGCGAGACCAAAATAATATTGGTCAGGCGTTTTTGCGTCAGGATGTCGGTTTGATACAGCCATGCCAAAAATGCGGACACGCCGGCACCATGAGCCACGACGGCAATATTTCTGCTGACGATATGGTCGAAGGCCGTCTGAATGGCGTGTTGCCATTCGGAAATGGTTTGCCGACTATCGGCTTCGGCAGTTTGAACAATCGGATAGCTGACCGCCCAGCGGTCTATCCACATTTCCGCTTCATCTGCATCACGTATCAGAAACAGTGCCATTTCTTCGAGTTCGAAGCTCTGCATTTCAGACGGCCTATTTGAGCAAGTCGTTGAGTGTAAATGCAATCAGCAATGCGGCTGGCACGCTGAGGATGGCACAAGTCGCCAGACAAAGTACGATGTTGGCCACCAGCCGCCAGCCCTTCCAAGCAAAGCATTTGGCCGCAATCAGCAGGCAAGGCAGGGAAAACAGCAGCCATACCAACGCCCATGTCGGATTGGCCTTGGTCGGGGCAACCCAGCCGGACATCCGTGCCAACATAAACACCGCCCACACCAGCATAGGCAATACAAATGCCGCCACGACCCACGCCGCGCCTACGCCGGTTTTGCCGTTTATATTCCAATCATATTTACCAAAAACCTTATTCGGCAACATAGTCATACTCCACAACTAAAGGGGCGTGATCCGAGAATTTCTCGTCTTTATAAACATGTGCGGAAACGGCTTTGGCGGCCAACTCCGGCGTCACCATCTGATAATCGATACGCCACCCGACATCTTTCGCATACGCTTGTCCGCGGTTGCTCCACCAGGTATAGCCCGGCACATCGGGATAAAGTGTGCGCCACATATCCGTCCAACCGAGCCTGTGAATGACTTTGCCTATCCATTCGCGTTCTTCAGGCAAGAAGCCCGAATTTTTCTGATTGCCCTTCCAGTTTTTCAAGTCGATGTTTTGGTGGGCAATATTCCAGTCGCCGCAGACGACGATGTCGCGTCCTTCGTTTTTCATGGCTTCGAGCATGGGATAAAACGCGTCTAAAAAGCGGTATTTCACTTGTTGGCGCTCTTCCGCGCTGCTGCCGCTGGGCAGATACAGCGAAATTACCGACAACTTGCCGAAATCGCAACGGACAAAACGGCCTTCTCTGTCAAATTCTTCAATGCCCATGCCGATTTGCACATTGTCGGGTTTGCGTTTGCTGTACACCGCCACGCCGCTGTAACCGCGCTTTTCGGCGCAATGCCAGTAGCCGTGCATACCGTGCGGATTTTTCATATCGTCTGACAGGTCGGCCTCTTGCGCCTTCAGTTCCTGCACGCAGACGATGTCGGCACCGGAAGCGGCGATGTATTCATAAAAACCTTTTTTATAGGCGGAGCGGATGCCGTTGACGTTGGCAGAGATAATTTTCAACATAAGATTTAAGTGATTTTTAAAAACGGATAATAGGATTGAAGTTTTTCAGACGGCCTGCAAGTCATAAACAAATACTTTAGAATTGCGGCCGTTGGCATTGTATTCCTGCCGGCGTTCGGCAGGCAGGTCATCGGCTGAGGCCGTCTGAAAGCCCCGTTCGACAAACCATTCGCCTGTATGTGTGGATAAGGCGAAAAGCGTTTTGATATTTAAGGCGCGTGCTTTCTGAAACAGATGTTCCAACAGCAATTCGCCATAGCCGCCATCGCGTGCTTCGGGCGACACCACCAGACAGGCCAATTCGCCGCAATCAGGCTCGGAAAAGGTTTTCAACGCCACGCAGCCGTAAATGTTTTGATCGTGTTCCAATACGGAAAAACTGGAAATATGGTTTTCCAAATACTCGCGGCTACGGTGTAACAAGATGCCTTGTTCTGCCAAAGGACGGATTAAGGCGATGATGTGCGGAATGTCGTCGCTGCGTGCCTGACGGATGGAAACAAACGGCTCGCGCGCAATAGATGTACCGCTGCCCTCGCGGGTAAACAGCTCGCGCAACAGGCTACCGTCTTCACGGCCGTTGAGAATCTGCACCCGCGATACGCCGTTTTCCAACGCGCCTACCGCTGCATGCAGTAAATCGGCCGGCGCATCGGGATTGTCGTGTATCAGCTCCTGCACTTCGCCGACAGACAAAGTATTGGCCAAAGAGCCGTCGGCACGACGGATACCGGCTTCTTCGGTCAAGAAAACCAGCTTCTCCGCCTGCAAAGCCATGGCCACTTCCTGAGCGGTTTCGCACATGCTCAGATTGAAGGTTTTGCCGCTGTACGAATGCCCCAAAGGACTGATTAGCACCACCGCGCCACTGTCCAAGCGCAAACGGATTTCTTCCGCGTCGATTTTGCGGACGGTACCGGTATAGCCCATGTCCACGCCGTCGATAACGCCCAACGGACGGGCGGTAATAAAGTTGCCGCACGCAATAACCGGTGGCTTGCTCCGTTGCTGTGCGGATACGCTGCTGAACAAGGCGGCTTCCACATCGCTGCGGATAATCCCCGCCACCTGCTTCACTTCCATCAGGGTCGCTTCATCGGTAATCCGTCGGCTGCCGCTGTATTTCGGAACAAAATCCCGACCCGAAGCTAATTTATCAAGCAAATGCCGTGAACCGTGTACCAAGACCAAACGCAAGCCCAAGCTGGCCAACAGGTTCAAATCTGCGGCCAAACGAATCAGGGTTTCGCCTTCCAACAGGCTGTCGGTTACGCCGACCACCATGGTTTTGCCGCGCAAATATTGGATATAGGGCGCGGCCTCACGAAAGCTGGCGACAAAATGGGCGATGGCACTCATAGCAGGGCAAGATAAAAGAGTTGCATAATCAAAACCGTCAGCGCAATCAACGATGCCAAAGTCCAGTTGAAACCGTCCTTGCGCGTTTTGACCGCCGCCTGCTCTTCCGCCTTAGGCTCTTCCTTGAGCGCGCTGTTGAGCAAATCGGAAATTTCTTTGCGCGAGAGTTTGGAATGTTTGAGGATTTGCGCGCCGATGTTATGCACGAGGCGCACATCCGTTACCGCCACAGGCAGATGAGCCGGATCGGCCGGCAGGTTGCCCGACAGATAATCCTTGGCCTTAAACATCCCCGAACAACGCGTGCAGACCACGAAACCCTGCGCCACGTTCAACTGGGCATCTTTCACCCAATGTGGTGTTTTACAATGAGGACAAGAACAAGCAGGCATGAGTATTTTCCGTAAGTGTATTGAATCAAAAATATATTTTAGCTAATGCTTCAGGCCGTCTGAAACAGTTTTCAGACGACCTGAGCATGATGTTATGGTTTAAACCGCGCCGTAACGTTCGCGATAGGCTTTGACCGGCTCGAAGAAGCCGCCAAATTCGGCATTGTTTTGCAAGAGCGTGAACAAGTCGTTCAGGTTGGCAATCGAAACCACCGGCAGGCCGTATTGTTTTTCGACTTCCTGCACCGCCGACAATTCGCCCGTGCCTTTTTCCATGCGGTCAAGCGCAATGGCCACTGCGGCAGGCGTTGCGCCTTCGGCCTCAATCAGTTTGACCGACTCGCGCACGGATGTACCGGCGGAAATCACATCATCGATAATCAGCACGCGGCCTTTCAAAGGCGCGCCCACCAACACACCGCCCTCGCCGTGGTCTTTGGCTTCTTTGCGGTTGTAGGCAAACGGTACGTTTACGCCTTTTTCCGCCAACATCATCGCTGTTGCCGCCGCCAAAATAATGCCTTTATAGGCTGGGCCGAACAGCATATCGAACTTCACGCCGCTGGCAATAATGGCCTCGGCGTAAAACTTCGCCAGCTGCAAAGTCGATGCGCCGTCATTGAACAAACCGGCATTGAAAAAATAAGGCGACTGACGGCCGGCCTTAGTCGTAAATTCGCCGAATTTCAACACATTTTGTGCCAAAGCGAATTTGAGGAAGTCTTGACGGAAATCGGACATTTGGGTTCTCCCGAAAGATGTTGATTTATCAAAGAAACGATTATAAAGGATTCATGCGGAAAAATCAGGCCGTCTGAAAACAGGTTCAGCCCCGCTTTAAACCAAATTGCCCTATTCCCTTTCAAACCGACAAGGCGGCATTGCCGTCTTATCCCAGCAATCAAAACAGATTATTCACGATGATAAGGATGATTGTGCAAAATCGAAACGGCGCGATAAAGCTGCTCGGTCAGCAAAACACGCACCATGCCGTGCGGCAAGGTCAGGCTGGAAAGGCGCATCATCATGTTTGCCTGCTGTTTCAAACGGTCGGTCATGCCGTCTGCGCCGCCGATAATAAAGCAGACGTGTTCGCCGTTTTGCTGCCAGCCTTTCAAATGTTGCGCCAATTCGACCGAAGTCGGCGCTTTGCCGCGCTCGTCCAATACCACCAAAAACGCGCCCTGCGGTATGGCTTCCAACAGGCGTTTTTCTTCAGCCGCCATGCCCTGAGCCGCATTCACACCCGCACCGCGTTTCTCTGGCTTGATTTCTTTCAGCGCATAATTGACATCGCGCCCGAAGCGTTTGGCGTACTCGCCGACGGCTTCATCCACCCAACGCGGCATTTTCGTGCCGACAGCCAAGACGGTGATATTCATGGAGTATCCTTTTGTTATCGAATTGTCGGTTGGATATTATGGTCAAGCAAGTTCTTAACCTGTTCAAACCATGAGCCACTACCCACGCAACCGACTGAAAATAAAAGGCCGTCTGAAAGCCGAATGTATCCCGTTCGGCTGTTTCAGACGGCCTTTCAATGATTAGCAGTGAACCAGTGTACCTTCGTTTTCGCCGGTTACCACGCGTTTGAGCGAGCCTTCTTTAGCAATGCCGAATACCACGATATTGAGTTTGCGTTCGCGACAGAGGGCGAAAGCAGTGGCGTCCATCACTTTGAGGTTTTTCAACAAGGCTTCGTCAAAAGTAATGGTTTCGTAGCGTGTTGCAGATGGGTCTTTTTTCGGGTCTGCGGTATACACGCCGTCGACGTTGGTGGCTTTGAGCATCACGTCGCAGTTCATTTCCGCGCCGCGCAATGCGGCGGCAGTGTCGGTCGTGAAGAACGGATTACCGGTACCGGCGGCGAAAATCACGACTTTGCCTTCTTCCAAATATTGAATGGCTTTAGGGCGGGCGTAAGTTTCAGCAATTTGCTGCATAGACAGTGCGGATTGGACACGCGCTTTGATGCCCAAGGTTTCAAATGCGTCTTTGAGTGCCAACGCGTTCATGACGGTCGCCATCATGCCCATGTAGTCGGCAGTGGCGCGGTCCATGCTGCCTGCTTGTGCAGATACGCCGCGGAAAATGTTACCGCCGCCGACAACGATACCGACTTGCACGCCCATTCTCACGATTTCGGCAATTTCGCCGACAGTTTGAACGATGGTATCGTGATTGATGCCGAACGGATCGGAACCCATCAAAGATTCGCCGGAGAGTTTCAGTAATACGCGTTTGTATTTGATTTGCTGTGTCATGGGATACCTTGCTTTCTTGAATGTCGTCGGTCGGAGTTTGGGCCGTCTGAATTTTCAAACGGTCGGATTACAATGATATGGTGTGTCGTTCTATTATTGTTTTGGTTTTCAGACGGCCTTTATATTCGGTCGTCTTAAAATAGGTACCGTAAACGGTTTTCTCAAAAAAAAGCACCCTGATTCGTTTGGAATCTAGGTGCTTTCTTTTTCATAAGTGCCTTACACTTTAGCAGCGGCAGCAACTTCGGCTGCGTAGTCAACAACAGCTTTCTCGATACCGTCGCCTACTTTGTAGCGTACGAAGCTGATCACTTCAGTGCCGTTTTCTTTAGCGAATTGGGCAACAGTTTGGTCAGGGTTCATCACGAACGCTTGGCCGTTCAGAGTGATTTCAGCCAAGAATTTGCGGATACGGCCTTCAACCATTTTAGCGGCGATGTCGGCAGGTTTGCCGGAAGCAATAGCTTGCTCGGTGTAGATGTGGCGTTCTTTTTCAACGGTTTCAGCATCTACTTCGGCTTCGCTTACGCATTGTGGTTTAGCGGCAACGATGTGCATACCGATTTTGCGTGCTACGTCTTCAGAGCCTTTATACTCAACCAATACGCCTTCGGTAGCCAAAGCACCGTGGATGTAGGCAACCAGTTGGTTGGCAGTGTCAATCACTTGGAAGCGGCGAACAGACATGTTCTCGCCCAATTTAGCGATGATGGCTTTGCGTTCTGCTTCAACCAGTTCGCTCAGTTCTTCAACAGAAGCCGGTTTTTTCTCAGCAGCAGTTTTAGCAACGAAGTTGGCAAATTCTACGAAGCCGGCGTCTTTAGCAACGAAGTCGGTTTCGCAGTTTACTTCAACCAATGCACCAACATTACCGTTGATTGCATAAGCCAATACGCCTTCGGCAGCAGTACGGCCAGCCAGTTTACCGGCTTTCGCACCAGATTTAATACGCAGGATTTCTTCGGCTTTGTCGAAGTTGCCTTCAGCTTCAACCAAGGCTTTTTTGCATTCCATCATGCCCAGGCCGGTAGCGGCGCGCAGGTCGGCAACCATTTTTGCAGTAATTTCTGCCATTTTGAATCTCCTAGATTTTTGGGAACACGGCCATTGCCGTGTTTGGAAATAGTGGCCGTCTGAAACGGATTTCAGAACGGGATTTGAGAAAAGGGGCATAACGCCCCTCTTCTGTGTACCGAATTACTCGGCAGCAGCTTCTTGGGCAGCGGCTACAGTTTCTTGCAACGCTTGGTTTTTGCCTTCCAAAACTGCGTCAGCGATGCCGCGGCAGTACAGGCGGATAGCTTTAGCGGAGTCATCGTTACCAGGGATAACGTATTTCACGCCGTCAGGGCTGTTGTTGGTATCGACTACAGCGATAACAGGGATGCCCAATTTTTCAGCTTCAACCAGAGTACCTTTTTGGTAGCCGGTATCGATAACGAAAATCGCGTCAGGCAGGCCTTTCATGTTTTTGATACCGCCCAAAGAACGTTCCAGTTTTTCAACGTCGCGTTGCATTTCCAGAATTTCTTTTTTGTTGAAACCGCCTTCAGCAGCGTTTTCCAGGGCAGCAGTTTTTTCTTCCAGGCGTTTGATGGATTGCTTAACGGTTTTGTAGTTAGTCAGCATACCACCCAACCAGCGGTAATCAACGAAAGGCATACCGGCACGGGTAGCTTCTTCGCGGATGATGTCGCGGGCTTGGCGTTTGGTACCTACGAACAATACTGTACCTTTGTTGGCAACCAGACGACGTACGGCTTCTTGCGCCTCTTGGAACATCGGCAGGGTTTTTTCCAAGTTTACGATATGGATTTTGTTGCGCGCACCGAAAATGTATTGAGCCATTTTCGGGTTCCAGAAACGGGTTTGGTGACCGAAGTGAACACCGGCTTCAATCATCTGACGCATAGTAATTTGAGACATGTTATTTCCTTGAAAGGGTTAAAGAGCACACATTCAATCGCATAGAACTTGATAGGCGGCGCCTATTGTCAAGCACCCTTCGGCGAAAGTGGGCATAAGTTTTAAAAAATAAAAGAGTGTTTCCGAAATGGAAAACTTATGGATTATAGCGGATAAGAGGCCGTCTGAAAAGGGATTTTATACCTTTCCGTCCTGTTTTTCATCCGTCTGTACCGCCTTTTGTCGGGCCGCCTCAAACTCCGCCTGCTCCTGCCGTTTCATCAGGCGGTTGCGGCGGCGGATGGTCACGACAAAGACCGTGAACACGGTGGGCAACACTGCCCAAAAAACCAAATAAATCAACGCGCGCGCAATACTCGGCTGCGCGGCGGAAAACATCACGGCAACAAAAAGATAGCCGATGGCGACAATGTGCCACATCGTGTGCGTCCTATTTGAATGTTAACAAAATCGTTATAATCGCAACATTCTACCGCAATCCCGAAAGGCCGTCTGAAAATGAGGAATCCCGAAAAATCGGCACTACGCAAACAGTTCCGCCGCGCACGCGCCCAAATGAGCGCCGACGAGCGAAACGCCGCCACCGAAACCATCAACCGCCTGCTCAAGCCCTACATTAAAAAAGGACGGAAAATCGGCGTGTATTGGCCGATGGGCAAGGAATTGCGATTGGACGGCTTTGTCCGTGCCGCACAAAAACGCGGCGCAAAACTCTACCTGCCCTATATCGAACCGAACACGCGGCGGATGTGGTTCACCCCCTACCCTGCCGAGGGCGCCAAACAAGAACGCAAACGCGGCCGCGCCAAATTGCATGTCCCCCAATTTACCGGCAAAAAAATCCGCGTCCACCAACTCAGCCTGCTGCTGGTCCCCATCGTCGGCATCGACAAACGCGGCTACCGCCTCGGACAAGCCGGCGGCTATTACGACGCCACCCTCTCCGCCATGAAATACCGCCTGCAAACCCGAACACTGGGCGTAGGCTTCGGCTGCCAACTGACCGACACACTGCCGCGCGAACCGCACGACCTGCCGTTGGACGGGTTTGTATCGGAGTCGGGCGTGCTGGTGTTCAAACATCATTAATCAATAGCTTTCAGACGACCTCAAAAAAGCCGTCCGTTAAGACACTATAAAAGATCGTCTGAAAAATCAAACCATCAAATACAAAGGAAACCACATGGCTGATTTTTCATCCGCTCCCGTTTTGTCCTTCGACCGCGTCCGTCTCGAACCTTTAACAACGGCACACGAAGCCGGTTTGCGCGAAGCAGTTTGCGACGGCGAAGTTTGGAAGCTGAACGTAACCACCGCGCCCGAACCCCACCAAGTAGCTGACTATATCCGCACCGCCATACAAACCCGCCTCGCCTTTGCCGTCATCGACGAAGACACGGGAAAAATTGTTGGCTCGACTTCGCTTTACCACATCGACCCCGCCATCCCACGCCTCTACATCGGTTTCACATGGTATGCCCTGTCGGCACAGCGCACGCACATTAATACCGCCTGCAAAATCATGTTGCTCGACTACGTTTTCGACACTTTAAACTGCCGTTGCGCCTGCTGGCAGACCGACAACCTCAACACCGCCTCCCAACGCGCCATCGAACGCTTGGGTGCACACCAAGACGGCATCTTGCGCTGCCACAAGCTGCGGAAAGACGGCAGCGTGCGCGATACGGTTGAATACAGCCTGCTGCGTGAGGAATGGCCGCAGGCAAGGGTAAAACTGCTCGAAAAAGCGGCAGCTTATGACGCGTCCTGAAAAAACGTTTTCTTCTTCATTTTTTCATCAGAACACGCCCATCTTGCTGAAAATCCGAACTCTTTAAAAATTAATGAAATAAGGTGCAACACCGTCAATCCCCTGATAAATAAAGGCCGTCTGAAACTTTCAGACGGCCTTTATTCAAATTAAACCTTACTTAGCATCTTTAAATCCGCGTTTCAAATGCACCATCAGCAATGCGACGGCGGCAGGCGTGACGCCGGAAATACGGCTGGCTTGGCCGATGGTTTCGGGTTTGTGCTGGTTGAGCTTTTGCTGCACTTCTGCCGACAAACCTTTGACTTTGCTGTAATCGATATCCTCGGGCAGTTTTAAGGTTTCGATGTCGCGGCGGCTGTCGATTTCTTCGTTTTGGCGGTCGATATAGCCTTGGTATTTGACTTGGATTTCGACTTGTTCGACCACGCTGTCGGCAAGTGCGGTTTCAGGTTGTGCGTCGGGCAGGGTCATCAGCGCGGCGTAGTCGAGGTTCGGGCGGCGCAGGAGGTCGTGCAGGTTGGCTTCGCGGCTGAGTTTTTGGCCAAATACGCGCAGCTGCTCTTCTTCGGCGAGTTTTTGCGGCGTGTACCACGTTGTTTTCAAACGTTGGATTTCGCGTTCGATGGCTTCGCGTTTTTCGTTGAACATACGCCATTGTTCTTCACCCACCAAGCCGATTTTGTAGCCGTCTTCGGTCAGGCGCATGTCGGCGTTGTCTTCCCTGAGTTGCAGGCGGTATTCGGCACGGCTGGTGAACATGCGATAAGGTTCGTTCACGCCTTTGGTGATGAGATCGTCCACCAATACGCCGAGATAGGCTTGTTCGCGGCGCAGCAGGAGCGGGTCTTGTTCGCGGATATATTGCACGGCATTTGCACCTGCGAGCAGGCCTTGCGCGGCGGCTTCTTCGTAGCCGGTCGTGCCGTTGATTTGTCCGGCAAAGAAGAGGCCTTGGATGGTTTTGGTTTCGAGGCTGGCTTTGAGGTTGCGCGGATCGAAGTAGTCGTATTCGATGGCATAACCGGGGCGCAGGATATGGGCATTTTCAAGGCCTTTCATGCTGCGCACGAGGGCGATTTGGATGTCGAACGGCAGGCTGGTGGAGATACCGTTGGGGTAATATTCGTTGGTGGTCAGGCCTTCTGGTTCGAGGAAAATCTGGTGGCTGTCTTTGTCGGCGAAGCGGTTGATTTTGTCTTCGATAGATGGACAATAACGCGGACCTACGCCTTCGATTTTGCCGGTAAACATCGGGCTGCGGTCGAAGCCTGAACGGATGATGTCGTGGGTTTGGGTGTTGGTGTGCGTAATCCAGCAGGACACTTGGCGCGGGTGCATATCGGCGCTGCCGCGTACGGACATTACGGGCACAGGCGTGTCACCGGGCTGTTCGGTCAGTTGGGAGAAGTCAATCGTGCGTCCGTCGATACGCGGCGGTGTGCCGGTTTTCAGACGGCCTTGCGGCAGGTTCAATTCGCGCAAACGGCCTCCCAAGGATTTGGCGGCTGGGTCGCCGGCGCGGCCGCCTTCGTAGTTTTCCAAACCAATATGGATTTTGCCGGACAAAAACGTGCCGGCGGTCAATACGACAGAGCGTGCTTTAAATTCCACGCCCATCGCGGTAACTACGCCGCTGATGCGTTCGCCGTCGAGCGTTACGTCTTCGACGGCTTGTTGGAAAAGGTCGAGGTTTTCTTGGTTTTCCAACATTTCGCGGATGGCGGCTTTATATAGGATACGGTCGGCCTGCGCGCGCGTGGCTCGCACCGCCGCGCCTTTGCTGGCGTTCAAGCGGCGGAACTGGATACCGGATTTGTCGGTGGCCAACGCCATCGCGCCGCCCAATGCGTCGAGTTCGCGCACGAGGTGACCTTTGCCGATGCCGCCGATGGAGGGATTGCACGACATTTGGCCGAGGGTTTCGATGTTGTGTGAGAGCAGCAGGGTTTGCGCACCCATGCGTGCGGCGGCAAGCGCGGCTTCGGTACCGGCATGGCCGCCACCGACGACAATCACGTCGTAGGTTTTGGGGTAAATCATGTAAGTCATTTTTATGTATTCTGTAAAGGTTTCAGACGGCCTTTTGTTGATCAGGCCGTCTGAAAAGTGGAATTAAATCTTAAAAAACCAAGCTTAGAAGGTATAGCCTGTTTCCAATTCGTCATCGCCGACCAATTCGACCAGCAATGCATAAAGCGGCGCCAAATCGTTGTAACGGCGGGATACGCGGCGCAAATAGTTCAAGAAGCGCGGAATTTCAGGGCGGTATTTGTCTTTGCCGTCGCGGTAGTACAGGCGGGCAAAAATACCGGCCACTTTCAAATGGCGTTGTACACCCATCCATTCAAACCAGCGGTAGAACTCGTCAAACTCGGCAGGCACAGGCAGCTGGGCAGCGCGTGCTTTCTCCCAATAACGGATGACCAAGTCCAATACAAATTCTTCTTCCCATTCGATAAACGCATCGCGCAACAGCGACACCAAATCATAGGAAATCGGACCGTAAAGCGCGTCTTGGAAGTCCAACACACCCGGACGGCCTTTTGCCAACATTAAGTTGCGGACGATAAAGTCGCGGTGAACATACACTTTAGGTTGTGCCAACAGGGGCGGCAGCAAAGTATCGACGGTTTGTTGCCACAACTGGCGTTGCTTGAAGGTCAACTCGCGGCCCAATTCTTTGGCCACAAACCATTCGGGGAACAAATTAATCTCGCGCAGCATGACTTCGCGGTCGTATTCCGGCAGTTTGCCGGGTTGGCTGGCTTTTTGCAGTTCGATCAGTTCGTCGATGGCTTCGAGCAGCAGGGCTTTGTGGGCGGTTTCACTGTTTTCCTGATTCATGGCGGTCAGGAATGTGGTATTGCCCAAATCGTTCAACACCATAAAGCCCAACGCTTCATCCACATGAAGCACTTGCGGCACATTGACCATGTTAAACAGTTTTTGCACTTTCAAATAAGGCGCAACACTCATCTTCTCAGGAGGCGCATCCATACAGATAACGGTCTGTCCGTCTGAAAACGTTGCGCGGAAATAACGGCGGAAGTCGGCATCGGCTGCCGCAAAGCTCAATTCGAACGGCTGGTTCGGGTAAACAGACTCCAGCCAGTTTTGTAATTCGGTTTGTCGTTGCATAGCGGTATCGCAGAATTTCAGGTTACAATAACCGCTATTCTAACTGGCAAACCGATTTAAGGGGCGATTTTGGCTCGTTTATTTTCACTCAAACCCTTGGTACTCGCCTTAATTATGGGCTTTGGCGCAACAGCCGTGCGCGCGGAAGATGCTTCTGTTCCGCAGGCGGAAGACTATACCCCTGCCCACACTGCTGCATCCAAACCGGCAAAAACCAGCCAAAGCGAAGCCGATCCGCTTTCTTTGGGCAGCACTTGCCTGTTTTGCGACCACGAAGATGCCAAGCCGGCCGAAACCGCCGAAATCAAACGCAGCGGCGAGCCTGCCCTGCCTGCCGATTACACCCGCGTCAACGCCGATAAAATAGAAGGTCAGACCCAAGTCGGCGTCCGTGCCGAAGGCGACGTCATTGTCGAGCGCAATGCCGATGTTCTCAACGCCGATTGGGCGCAATACGACCAAGCCACCGACACCGTTACCGCCGGCGACCGCTTTACCCTGTATCAAAACGGTTCGACCGTATCCGGCGACCAATTGGTTTACAACCTCAAAGACCAAACCGGTTCCGGCACCGCCGTGCGCCTCAATACCGAACAAGGCGGCCGCCACCTTCAAAGTGTCAGTGAAAAAGCCGAACTCAAAGGCAAAGGCCTCTACAAACTCATCAATACCAAATTCAACACCTGTTCGCCCGGCGATGCCAGCTGGTATATCCAAGCGCAAAGCATTGAAGCCGATGAGTCGACAGGTATCGGCGTGGCCAAACACGCTTCGCTGGTATTCGGCGGCGTCCCCGTCCTCTACACGCCTTGGGCGGACTTTCCCATCAACGGCAACCGCAAAAGCGGCCTGCTCGTTCCGACCATTGCCACGGGTTCAGACGGCCTTGAGCTGAGCCTGCCCTACTACTTCAACCTTGCCCCAAATTTGGATGCCACCATCCGCCCGGGCATCATCAGCAAACGCGGCGTGCAACTGGGCGGCCAAATCCGTTATCTGCAACCGAATTACAGCGGCGAAGTCGATGGCGACTGGATGCCCAACGACCAAAAAAGCGTCCACAACAACCGCTACCAGTTTAAATGGAAACACCAGCAGCAGCTGAACAGCAAAATCAGCGGCGGCATCGACTACAACCAAGTTTCCGATGACGATTACTACCGCGACTTCTACGGCCGCGAAGACATTGCGCGCAACGTCAACCTTGACCGTCAGGCATGGCTCAATTACAGCGACAAACTGCTAGGCGGCAGCTTCGACGGCTCGTTGCGCGTACAAAAATACCAAACGCTTGCCAACCAAGACGGTTATAAAGACGAGCCTTATGCCATCATGCCCCGCCTGACCGGCCGTTGGCAAAGCCATATCGGCAAGGCGCAACTTAACGTATTAGGCCAATTCACCCGCTTTGACCACGATACCAAGCAAGACGGCAGCCGCGTAGTACTCTACCCGAGCGTCAAATGGGATTTCCACAACCAATGGGGCTACATCCGGCCTAAAGTCGGCGTACATGCCACTTATTACAGCCTCAACAGCTTCAATGGTCAAAGCGGCCGCAATGTCAGCCGCGTCCTGCCGATTATCAACGTCGACAGCGGCCTGACTTTCGAGCGCAGGGCCCAGCTCTTCGGCGGGGAATACCTGCAAACGCTTGAACCGCGCCTGTTTTACAACTACATTCCGACCAAGTCCCAAAACGACCTGCCTAATTTCGACAGCTCTGAAAACAGCTTTAGCTACTCGCAGCTGTTCCGCGAAAACCTGTATTCGGGCAACGACCGCATCAATTCGGCCAACAGCCTGACACTGGCCACACAAAGCCGTATCCTCAACCCCAATACCGGTGCGGAACTCTTCCGTGCAGGTATCGGCCAGAAGTTTTATTTCAAAAAAGACAGCGTCCTGCCTGACGGCAGCGTCAGCCGTTATCCGCGCAGCCAGTCCGACTGGGTAGCCTTTGCACACGGCAACATTACCCCGAGCATCCGCATCGACTTGGACATCCACTACAACCAAAACCAAAGCCGTGCCGAAAGCTACGCCGCAGGGATTGCCTACAACCCCGAACCCGGCAAAGTTTTAAGCGCGCGCTACAAATACGGACGCAACGAGCGCATCTATCTGCAAGCCAACGGCGACTATTTCTACGACAGGCTCAGCCAAATCGACCTTGCCGCCCAATGGCCGTTGAGTAAAAACCTGTACGCCGTTGCCCGTTACAACTACGAAATCGAAGCCAAAAAACCGCTGGAAATGCTCATCGGTGCAGAATACAAAAGCAACTGCGGCTGCTGGAGCGCAAGCTTGGTCGGCCAACGCTATGTTACCGGCGAAAACAGCCACAAAAACGCCGTATTCTTCAACCTCCAACTCAAAGACTTGAGCAATATCGGCAACAACCCATTCGAAAAACTCCGCTTAGCCATCCCCGGTTACAGCAAAACCAACGAGGTAGTCAAACAATGAACTTCAAACCCCTGATTCTCGTCGCCGCACTCACTCTCGCAGTAGGCGCACACGCCGCTCCTAAAGCCAAAGCGACCAAAGCGCGTGCCAATAAAACTCCAGTCGTCAGCGCCACCACCATGCCTGCCGTACAAAGCGGCGTACATCTTTCAGACGGCATTGCCGCGGTTGTCGACAACGAAGTCATTACCCACCGCCAAGTCGCACAAGCCGTAGCGCAAGCGCGTCAAACCATGCCTAAAGGCACGCAAATGGACGCCAACGAGCTGCGCCAACAGGTTTTGGCACAAATGATCAACCAATCCCTGATCCTCCAAGCAGGCAAACGCCGCAACATCCAAGCGACCGATAGCGAAATCGAAGCCGTTATCGCGCACAACCCCAACATCAAAAATCCGTCTGCCGCCGTCCGTCAAGACATCGCCGACAGCATTATTGTTGAAAAAGTGCGCCAACAAGCCATCATGCAAAACAGCCGCGTGAGCGACTCCGAAGTGGCACGCTACATCGAGCAGGCCAAACAACAAGGCGTCACCCTGCCTGAAGCAGACCCTGTGCGCCAATACCATGCCCAACACATCCTCATTAAAGCCGACAACGACAATGCCGCCGTCGGCGCAGAAAGCACCATCCGCAAAATCTACTCGCAAGCCCGCAGCGGCGCAGATTTCGGCGGTTTGGCACGCCAATACTCGCAAGACAGCAGCGCCGGCAATGGCGGCGATTTGGGCTGGTTTGCCGACGGCATGATGGTTGCCCCATTTGAAGAAGCTGTCCACAAACTTAAACCCGGCCAAATCAGCGCCCCTGTCCGCACCCAATTCGGCTGGCACATCATCAAGCTGAACGACGTCCGCGAAGCAGGTACGCCTGAAGAGCGCCAACAAAACGCCGTCCGCCAATACCTGTCCCAACAAAAAGCGCAACAGGCGACCACCAACCTCCTGCGCGAACTGCACAGCAGCTCCTACGTTGACGTACGCTAATCGCGCGTATTGTTAAAAAGGCAGAAATCCGTACAATAAGGCCATCTGAAATCCATTGTTCAGACGGCCTTTTTTCCTTAAGTAACCCATTGATTAAAGCACCCCATCATGCCCATCCGCCCCAACTGGCAAGCCGCCACCCTGCTGCAAGCCGAAGAAACCGCCCTTACTTCTGCCCACACCGGCCGCACCTACCGCATTCAAGCCGCGGCACTCGGCGAGCGTCCGACAAGCGGCTATCCCGTGCTGTATATTCTTGACGGGGATGCCTTTTTCCCCGCCATCCTCAATATGGCGCAATCCCTGCTCATCAACCCCATCACCAAAAGCCATGCCGCCTGTCTGATTGTCGGCATCGGCTACACCGGCGGCACCATCCGCGACTTAAGCCAACGCGCCCTCGACTACACGCCGCCGCTGCCCGACAACGCGCCCGAATCCGAACGCAAACAATACGGCCAAGCCGACCGCTTCAGCCGCTTTATCGACGACGAACTCTCCGCCCTGCTCAACAGCAAATACCGCATCGATACCCAAAACCAAGCCGTCTTCGGCCATTCGTTCGGCGCCTTGTACGGCCTCTATTCCCTGTTCACCTGCCCCGAACGATTCCGCTATTATTTGCTGGTTTCGCCGTCTATCTGGTGGCAAGACCGCCGTGTACTCGATTGGTTGCCCGGCACATTGCCGCAAGGAATCGGCATCCGCCTCGGTGCAGGCGAACATGAAGGCAGAAACAACCGCCCCGACCAAACCAGCCGTGGCATGGTTGCACAAGCCAAAATCCTTGCCGGCACTTTGCACCACCTCGGCGCGGATGTCCGCTTCACCCTCTACCCCAACGCCAATCACGGCAACGCCCCGTTTTACGCCCTGACCGACTGCATCGAATATTTGCGTAGCGCATGGCAGCGTTAAAACAGGTTTGCCAAACATTGAGGCCGTCTGAAACGCAAACACCAAAGCGTCTTGAACCTATTGGATCAGTTTTAAACCCTCTAAAGTCTAATCAAAAAAGGCCGTCTGAAATCTATTGTTCAGACGGCCTTTGATATACGGTTTGCCAATCAGCCATTACCCCTGCTTTTTCCATTCCAAAGCCAAATCATACAGCGCCTTTTTATTCTCACCGGTAATCTTGGCGGCAAGCTCGGCTGCTTGTTTGGTCGGCAACTCGGCCGCAAGGATTTTCATGGTATTTTGCGCCGCCTCGGGCAAATCGCTGTGCTTCTCTTTTACCGCAGGGTGCAACACCAGCACCATCTCGCCACGCGTTTGGTTGCTGTCGTTTTTAAGGGCGGCTTGGATTTCGGCAACCGTGCCGCTGAGGAAAGTTTCAAATGTTTTGGTGATTTCGCGCGCCAAAGTCAAACGGCGATCGGGGAACTGTGCAGCCATATCCGCAAGACTTGCTTCGATACGGTGCGGCGTTTCAAACATCACAATCGGAAAATCGGATTCCGCCCATTTGGCCAGCAGCTTTTGGCGTTCGCCGGCCTTAGGCGGCAAAAAACCATTGAAGTAAAAATCGGATTCCGTCACCCCGGCCACGCTCAACGCCCCCATGACCGCACTTGCGCCAACCACAGGCACCACTTTAAATCCGGCCTCGCGCACGCGGGCGGCAAGTTTCGCACCAGGATCGCAAACCGCAGGCGTACCCGCATCCGAAACTTGGGCGACGCTCAGGCCATCTGAAAGATGGGCGATGATTTTATCGGCCATTTGCTGCTCGTTGTGTTCGCGCACGCTCACGAGTTTACCCTGAATACCGTACGCACTCAAAAGCTGGGCGGTAACACGGGTGTCCTCGGCGCAGATCATGTCGGCCTTTTGCAGAACGGCCAGCGCGCGCAGCGTTATGTCGGCTAAATTGCCGATGGGTGTGGCGACAACGTATAATGTCTGTTTTTCGATGCTGTCGACGGCTTTTTGCAGGTGTTTTGTGTACATAGATTCAAGGCCGTCTGAAACGGCGTCTCTTTAAAAACAATGATTATATAACGGGTAAACTTTTCATGCGCTTAAACCACAAACAGGGGGCGGCGGCCGAAGATGCGGCGCTGGCATTCCTGCTGGGCAAAGGCTACTCGCTGCTGGCGCGGAACTGGCATTGCGCCTACGGCGAAATCGATTTAATCGTCAAAAACGGCAGTACGATTGTGTTTGTTGAAGTAAAATACCGCAAAAACCGAGGTTTCGGTGGTGCCGCATACAGCATCTCGCAGTCCAAATTATTGAAATTGCAACGAAGTGTAGAGTATTATCTGCAAAAGCACGGGTTAAACCATGCGCCCTGCCGCCTGGACGCGGTATTGATTGAGGGCGACGGCCCGCCCGAATGGATTCAAAATATTACAGGTTAACCTCATGACAACATTACAAGAACGCGTTTCCGCACATTTTGCCGAGAGCATCCGCTCCAAGCAAGAAGCCGAAAAAGTACTGGTCGAGCCGACCGCACAGGCCGCCGAGCTGATGCTGCAATGCCTGATGAACGACGGCAAAATCCTGGCTTGCGGCAACGGCGGTTCGGCTGCCGACGCGCAACACTTCGCCGCAGAAATGACCGGCCGTTTTGAAAAAGAACGCATGGAATTGGCCGCTGTCGCGCTGACGACAGACACTTCCGCCCTGACCGCCATCGGCAACGACTACGGTTTCGACCATGTATTCAGCAAACAAGTGCGCGCGCTCGGACGTGCAGGCGACGTATTGGTCGGCATCTCCACCTCCGGCAATTCCGCCAACGTCATCGAAGCCATCAAAGCGGCACACGAGCGCGATATGCACGTCATCGCCATGACCGGCCGCGACGGCGGAAAAATCGCCGCCATGCTCAAAGATACCGACGTTTTGCTCAACGTCCCTTATCCGCGCACTGCCCGCATTCAGGAAAACCATATTTTGCTGATTCACGCCATGTGCGACTGCATCGACTCCGTCCTGCTCGAAGGCATGTAACCCTTTCTTTTCAGACGGCCCATCCCTTAAAGGCCGTCTGAACGCCCAACCGTCCATACCCAAGGAAAAGGATATGAAGAATATCAAACGCTACGCCCTCCCCGTTCTGACCGCGACCCTCTTGAGCCTGAGTCTGAGCGGCTGCGTCGGCGCACTGATCGGCGGTGCTGCCGTCGGCACCAAATCCGCCGTCGACCGCCGCACCACAGGCGCGCAAACCGACGACAACGTTATGGCCTTGCGCGTCGAAACCACCGCACGCTCCTACCTGCGCCAAAACAACCAAGTCCAAGGCTACAAGCCCAAACTGAACGTTGTCGGCTACAACCGCCACCTGCTCCTGCTCGGCCAAGTGGCTACCGAAGGCGAAAAACAATTTGTTGAACGCATTGCCCGTTCCGAACAAGCCGCAGAAGGCGTGTACAACTACATCACTGTTGCCTCACAAGCGCGTTCGCTCGGTGATGTGACCAACGATACTTGGGGTACATCCAAAGTCCGCGCCACCCTGTTGGGCCTCAGCCCGGCCACCCAAGCACGCGTCAAAATCGTAACTTACGGCAACGTGACCTATGTGATGGGCATCCTCACGCCTGACGAACAAGCCCGCGTGACCCAAAAAGTCAGCACGACCGTCGGCGTACAAAAAGTCGTGACCCTCTATCAAAACTACGTTGCCAACTGATTCACAGGCAACCCGGGGCCGTCTGAACATTCAGACGGCCATTCCTCCAACGATTACCCGCCCCATCATGTCCAAGAATAATAAACCCCCTTTCCAACTTAAGCCCAAACACCTAATCCGCGCTTTATTCCTTGTCAGCTTTATCGCCGTCGCCGCCCTTGTCGCCGGCGTATTCAGCACCCTAAACTCCGGTAAAACCGACGTACCCGAAAAAAGCCCTGCCGAACAAACCGACACACGCATTGAAGTTTGGCGCCCCAACGGCACTGTCGAACCTGAAACCGTTCAGCCTACCAAAGACGGCGACGCAAAAACCGCCTCCGGCAATCCTGTCGTCCCACAAAACGAAAAAAGCGACAACGCCGAAGAAGGTGCAAAAAACGACCGTCCTGCCGCACACCGCGGCAAACGCACAGAAAACAAACGCGCCGAAGCCGACAAATCAGAAAACACACAATCCGACAACAGCAGTTCTGCCGCTCCAAACAAACCGAAAGCAGACAGCCAGCCGGTAGAAAACAAAGCCGCAAGCAATAAACCTACCGCACAAGCAGTAGAAAACAAACCGGAAAAAGCCAAAGCCCCCGAGTCCAAACCGACTCCGAAAGCCGAGCCCGAGGCCAAACCACAAGCCAAACCGCGCAATAAAGACAATCTCGACAACCTGTTTTAAACAGACGGCACACCCGTCCCGTTCAGACGGCCTCCATACTGTCTGAAACAAGAAGGAAACCTCATGGACAAAGTCATCATCAAAACCCCCGAAGAAATCGAAAAAATGCGCGAACTCGGCCGCTTGGTCGCCGAAGCCCTCGATTACATCGGCCAATTCGTCAAACCCGGCGTAACCACCAACGAAATCGACAAACTCGTTTACGACTACCACGTCAACGTTCAAGGCGGTTATCCGGCCCCGCTCAACTACGGCAACCCGCCTTACCCGAAATCCTGCTGCACCTCCGTCAACCACGTCATCTGCCACGGCATTCCCGATGACAAGCCCCTGAAAGAAGGCGACATCGTCAACATCGACCTGACCATTAAAAAAGACGGTTTCCACGGTGACTCCAGCCGTATGTTTACCGTCGGCAAAGTCTCCCCGATTGCCCAACGCCTGATCGACGTGACCCACGCCTCCATGATGGCAGGTATCGAAGCGGTCAAACCCGGCGCTACCCTCGGCGATGTCGGCTATGCCTGCCAACAGGTTGCCGAAAATGCCGGCTACTCCGTAGTACAGGAATTCTGCGGACACGGCATCGGCCGCGGTTTCCACGAAGCGCCTCAAGTAGTCCACTACGGCCGCAAAGGCGAGGGTCTCGTCCTCAAACCGGGCATGATTTTTACCATCGAGCCGATGATCAACCAAGGCAAACGCCATCTGCGCATCCTGAACGACGGTTGGACAGTGGTCACCAAAGACCGCTCACTCTCCGCCCAGTGGGAACACGAAGTTTTGGTTACCGAAACCGGCTACGAAATCCTTACCATCAGCCCTGCCAGCGGTAAGCCTTAACCTTGAAAAACTCTTCAGGCCGTCTGAAAATACAGATTTAGACGGCCTGAAATTTATTCGCATTCTCAACCTAGAAAACCGAATAAAAACTCGAAATTAAGTTTTTATCCAAATTAAATTGTTTAATTATGTAAAAATTTGCTTACGCCATATTTAAGATAAACGCATAATTTAATGATTTATATAATGAAAATTTACCGAAATAATGAATTAAGAAATATTTACACAAATTATGGCAGACAGCGGAAAACTTCTTTCGAATATACTGTCTAATTATCTAGATCAGTCATTTGCAATACGCCCACATATCACCCCAAAAGCCTACAGGAAAAGGGATGCCGGCATTCTTGCAGACCCATTTTTATGCCTAGAGGCATGCAACAAATACCACAATAAGGAAGATTCATGAAATCGTTCGAAAAAATTGAAAACATCCGCGATATCCGTAAAAAACTCGGCCTGAACCAAATGGACTTCTGGAGCCGCATTGGTGTGACTCAATCCGGTGGTTCCCGTTACGAATCCGGCCGCAATATGCCTAAACCTGTACGCGAATTGCTGCGTTTGGTACACATCGAGCGCGTAGATTTGGCTAAAGTCAACCGTGATGACTTGGCCGTTGCGTCCTTACTGAAAAACCGCGACCCTGAGTTGTACGCTTCTCTGAAAAAAGAAGCCAAAGCCGACAAAGGCAAATAATCAAGCTATTCAAAAGGCCGTCTGAAACTCTTTTCAGACGGCCTTTTTCCTTTCTACACCCTAAGGGCATGTCGCATACATGCCCTTTTCTATTTACGGCTGATACTGTTTGAAATAGTCCAACACGGTTTGCGGCAGCCATTGCAGATTCAGACAGCCTTGATCGCGGCTGACAAAGCCGACATGACCGCCGTATGCCGGTTGCAGCAGCGTAACGGCCGAGGACACGTCCCGCCCGGTCGGCAGGGCTTCCGGCGGCAGGAAAGGGTCGTTGACGGCATTAAGCAACAGCAACGGCGTATCCACGCCTTTCAGGAACGGTTTGCAGGAATTGCGGCGGTAGTAATCGTGGCGGTCAGCAAAACCGTGTAGCGGCGCGGTAAAGCGGTCGTCAAAATCGCCAAGCGTTTTGCAGTTTTGCTGGCTTAAGGCCGTCTGAAACCGGGGAATCGCTCGGGCTTTCGGCAACAGTGAATTTAAAAAATAGCGCGTGTAAATCAAGCGCGTCATGCCTTGGTCAAAACGCGTACCGGCCGCCACGGCATCAACCGGCGCGGAAACGACGGCAGAAGCGCGCGGAACGGCATTGCTGCCCTGCTCGCCCAAATATTTGGCCAAGGCATTGCCCCCCAAAGAAACGCCGACGGCGTAGATGGTTGAATAGCGTTGTGCCAGCGTGTTGAGCATAAAGGCGATTTCGGGCGTATCGCCGAGGTGGTAGAACACGGGCGCGGTGTTTGCTATGCCGCCGCAACTGCGGAAATGGGCAACCACGCCGTTCCAACCGCGCTGCTGTACGGCTTTCATCAATTCGACCGCGTAATGGCTCTCGCTGCTGCCTTCCAGTCCGTGGAACAAAACCACTAACGGCGCATCGGGGTCGGCGCTGTCGACAAAATCGTAGGCAACTTGGGTTTTGCCAGTACTGTCGGGCAGAAGCTCACGGCGGTAGTCGGGCGCTTTGCCTTGCAGCAACTTGGCAAACAGGGTGTCGGCATGGCCGTTTCTGAGCCAATAAGGCGTGTTGGGTGAACGTGTATTCATGATTCGTTTCTTCTATTTTTCAGACGGCCTGAAGATGAGCATATACACCAGCAAGGCAGTCAGCGTGCCGTTTGTCCAGCCTGCCCAAACATCGGTGGGATAATGCACGCCCAAATAAATGCGTGAAAACCCGGTCAACAGGGCAAAGGAAATACCGCCTATCCAAGCGGCGCGGCGGTAGCGCGTGCGGCGGCAAAGCAATATCAACATGACGGCAATGGCGGCGGAAAACGTACTGTGGCCGCTGGGGAAGGAAAAATTGCTCTCCTCAATCAGGCGCGGCCAAAGCAGCGGGCGTTCGCGGGCAAACCAAACCTTCACAATCAGCATGTTCAAAGTCGGCACCAATGCCGCCAACACGCAAAACAGTGCTTCGCGCTTCTTATCGGCAAAATACAGGGCTGCGGCGACTGCGCCGATCAGCGGCACGGCAATCGCGGTTTTGCCCAGATAGTGCAACACGGTGGCAATCGGATCAAACCATGTGCCTGCGTGAGCATGGACGGCGTGCATCAGCGGCGGCTCGAAAGCGAAGCCGCCATATTGCGCCAGCCAAATGCCGATGATGAGGGTCGGCGGCAAAAACAGCAAAGAGGCAAAAGTCAGTACGCGTCTGGATTGGGCCGGAGACAAGTGCATTATTCCACCGTTTCTTTCAAAGTCGCGCCAATCGCCTGCAAACCCTGCAACGCATCTTCCCACGCCGTATCCAACAAGCGGCAGGCCTCGCCTTCCGCTTTGATGCCGAACTCGATATGCGGCGGAGTATAACGGCCGTCTGAATCGGTACGCCCCACGGTGGGCAGGCTGTACGAACGGATACCGGCGTAGGTACGCTCAAGATGTTCCATAATCGGCGTAATGCGCGACTCGGGTTGGTCGAACACATACACGCTGCGGCTGCCGCGTTCGGTTTGGTTGAAGCGGTCGGCGTAATAAGTTTCCAATACCCATTCAGCCATCGGGTGCGCCATCACGGGGAAACCGGGGAAGAAATAATGCTCACGGATGGAAAATCCGGCGATGTTGTTGAACGGATTGGGCACCAATTCCGCGCCTTCGGGAAAATCCGCCATCTTCAGGCGTTGGGCGTGTTCGGGAGCGTCAAGCGGCTCGCCGCGTTTAAGGGTAACGGCTTCGATGAACTTGGCGGCTTCGGGATGGCGGACGACGGGCAAATCCAAGGCGGCGGCGGCAGCTTGGCGCGTGTGGTCGTCAGGCGTAGAACCGATACCGCCGGTAACGAAAGTCGGCAGGCCGTCTGAAAAACTGCGGCGCAGTTGTTTGACCAGCAAATCGGGTTCGTCAGGCAGATATTGCACCTGATTGAGCTTCAGCCCGTGCGATTCCAATAAAGATTTAAAAAAGGCGAAATGCTTGTCTTGACGGCTGCCATGCAGGATTTCATCGCCAATGATAATAAGGTTAAAAGCGTTCATGATGAGGTTTCTTTAATACGGCCCTCCAAACATTCAGACGGCCTAATTGCTGACAATGTATTCCATTTATAAGATAATGGTTTCAACTTTTCAAGTCTGGAGAAATCCCAATGAGCCAAAACCATACCATTTTACAAAATCTCCCCATCGGTCAAAAAGTCGGCATCGCCTTCTCCGGCGGTCTTGATACCTCTGCCGCGCTGTTGTGGATGAAACTCAAAGGCGCACTGCCTTACGCCTACACCGCCAACCTCGGCCAACCTGACGAAGACGATTACAACGCCATTCCTAAAAAAGCGATGGAATACGGCGCAGAAAATGCTCGCCTGATCGATTGCCGCGCACAACTGGCACACGAAGGCATTGCCGCCATCCAATGCGGCGCGTTCCACGTTTCCACCGGCGGCATCGCCTACTTCAACACCACGCCTTTGGGCCGCGCCGTTACCGGCACCATGCTTGTTTCCGCCATGAAAGAAGACGATGTGAATATCTGGGGCGACGGCAGCACCTACAAAGGCAACGACATCGAGCGTTTCTACCGCTACGGCCTGTTGACCAATCCGGCGTTGAAAATCTACAAACCTTGGCTCGACCAACAATTTATCGACGAACTCGGCGGCCGTCACGAAATGAGCGAATTTCTGATTGCCAACGGCTTCAACTACAAAATGTCGGTTGAAAAAGCCTACTCTACCGACTCCAACATGCTGGGTGCCACCCACGAAGCCAAAGACTTGGAATTCCTCAACAGCGGCATCAAAATCGTTAAGCCCATCATGGGCGTTGCCTTCTGGGATGAAAACGTCGAAGTCAAACCCGAAGAAGTCAGCGTGCGCTTTGAAGAAGGCGTGCCGGTTGCATTAAACGGCAAAGAATACGCCGATCCCGTCGAACTCTTCCTCGAAGCCAACCGCATCGGCGGACGCCACGGCTTGGGTATGAGCGACCAAATCGAAAACCGCATCATCGAAGCCAAATCACGCGGTATCTACGAAGCCCCAGGCATGGCATTGTTCCACATCGCTTACGAACGTTTGGTGACCGGCATCCACAACGAAGACACCATCGAACAATACCGCATCAACGGCCTGCGCCTCGGCCGCCTGCTCTACCAAGGCCGCTGGTTTGACAGCCAAGCCCTCATGTTGCGCGAAACCGCCCAACGCTGGGTTGCCAAAGCCATCACCGGCGAAGTTACCCTCGAGCTGCGCCGCGGCAACGACTACTCGATTCTGAACACCGAATCGCCTAACCTGACCTACCAACCGGAACGCCTGAGCATGGAAAAAGTCGAAGACGCAGCGTTCACACCGCTCGACCGCATCGGCCAACTGACCATGCGCAACCTCGACATCACCGACACCCGCGCCAAACTGGGTATTTACTCGCAAAGTGGTTTGTTGGCATTGGGCGAAGGCTCCGTATTACCGCAGTTGAATAATAAGGAGTAGAATCAGGGGGCTTTAAAGCCCCCTTATTTTTAAAGGAATAAAATGAAAGAATATAAGGCCGTCATTTATCAAGAGAACCTGCTGTCCAGTTTGGTTTTCGGCAGCGCCAAAATCAATCCGGTCAAATTCAGCGATTTCCTCAATAGCCATGCTTCGCAAGGTTGGAAAGTCGTTACCATGGAAAAAGACCAGCGCCGCATGCTGCTGTTTTTCGTGCGTGAAGCCTACGTCGTCATTTTGGAAAAAGAACGTGTTTAAACTCGGCGTCTATGCCTGTCTCGGATTGTTCGGAAGATTGGAGCCATGACAATCAACGATTTTTGGAACATCATTGATCAAGCACGTCCTGAATCTCGCAATATTGGGGAATTCAACCAAAACTTGAATCGGTTATTGGAATCTTTACCAGATGAGGATTTATTATATTTCGATTATTTCTTTAAGATGTACGAATGCACAATTATTGCCAGTCCCAATAGATTAATTTGGTCTGCGCTATCTTTGGTGTACGGTGGTAAGCATAAATACAATACTTATGGCTTTGCAGCTTGGCTGATTTTGCAAGGTAAAAGCCACTATCTTGCTGTTTTACATGATGCCGATCGGCTGGCTGATACTGAAGCTACTCAAAACTATTGCAGTGGTAACTTGAAGGGGCATGAGCATGAGTTTCCTGAACAACGTTACTTGGCAGGCAGAATATACAGCAAGAGAAACCGCATCGGTATTCGCGCATTCGAAAAAACTACTAAAGAATTCGCCCCAAAAGCCAACACAGAGTGGCAAAAAATCGAACAGCAAGAATTAAACTCTCCCACCTTTCAGTCCAATAGAAATTGGACACTGGAAGATCTTGCCGTGATACTACCCAATACCTATCAAAAATATATATGTGTATGAATGTACAATTAAATACATATCCGAAAAGAAAATGAAAGACGACGGATTTATCAACTGATACCGCTTTAAAAACACCCTATTTTGAAAACTTGACGCAACATCCTTGTTTAATAGACAAGGCCGTCTGAAATGTAAGTTTCAGACGGCCTGATTACCCTCCTCAAAGCTAACGAATACCATGAAATTCTTTTCTCACTTTTATCTTGAAAACCATATGTATTTCCACGACTACTTGAAATACGTCCTGATTTTCGCCGCCCTCGTCATCCTCCTGCTCGCCGTATCGCAATACCTGCGCCACCGCATGGACACCAAATACCGCGACCTGAGCATTATTGCGCTGTTGTTGCTCATCCTCATCTGCGGCACGCAATATCTTTCGTACAGCGAGCGTCAAAACTTTGCCGCCGATACTTCGCGCATGGTGGGTTTTCTCAATGCCTTGATTGAAAACCAAAAAGTTGAAAAACAAGACATCATCGTCAACAGCACGCGTCTGTTCAACGGCATGATTATCGGCATCAAAAACCAATACTACGAAGTCCATTTCAATCAAGACTTCTCCGCCTACACGCTGACGCCCATCAATTTGGTCAACAACAATATCGAACTCATCGATAAAGAATAACAGGATACACACACATGGAAGCATACTCCCTGCTCGCCCTCAAACTGCTGATGGGTTTTTTAGGTTTGATTTTGCAAATCAACCTCTTAGGCAAAGGCAACCTCGCGCCGACCTCCGCCATGGATCAAGTACAAAACTTTGTACTCGGCGGCATCATCGGCGGCCTGATTTACAGCGACAGCGTCGGCCTGTTGCAATTTTTCCTCGTACTGATTTTGTGGACGTTGTTGGTCTTAAGCCTGAAATTCATCAAAAACCACAACCACTGGGTCAAATCCGTGATTGACGGTAAATCCGTTTGGATCATCGTCAACGGCGAAGTCCAAGCAGAAGAATGTATGAAAAACGGCATCAGCGCGCACGACCTCATGTTCAAACTCCGCGCCGCCGGCATCTACGAAATCTCTGCCGTCAAACGTGCCGTGATGGAACAAAACGGCCAGCTCGCCGTCATTAAGTACGGCGACGAAAGCCTGCGCTATCCACTGATTACAGACGGCCAAGTCGACCCCGACATCCTCGAAATCATTAAGCGTGATGAAGAATGGTTGCAACAGGAACTCGACCGCCTCCACCTTGAAGCCTCGCAAGTCTATATCGGCGAATACATAGACGGAAAATTGGTGGCACACCCTTATCCTTCTTGATTTGAAAATAGCAGGCCGTCTGAAACCTTAATTTCAGACGGCCTTTTTGTATTCAGCCCAAATACTGATTTTTTAATCGCGATATTCAAACCTTGCACCCAAAAATTGAGCCAGTGCGGAGACGTGGGAATGTCGAGGGTCTTTGATGGCGGTCAGCAACAAGATATTGCCGTGTTGTTTTTCCAAATCCAGCAGCCGCTTGATGGCGGCTTGCTCCGTATCGCCATGCAGCTCTTCATGATAACGGCTGACAAAACCGTCGAAATTTTGAGCCGGATTTTCGTGATACCAGCGGCGCAGGTTTGCACTGGGCGTAATGTCTTTCAGCCAGAGCGCAGTGGCAAAAACCTCTTTGCGGACGCCGCGCGGATAGAGGCGGTCGATAAAGACGGCGGTTTGTTTAGAATCGGGTTGATAGGCGTAAATGCGCTGTACGGTAAACATTTTTTCTCGTCTCCAATGGATTCAGGCCGTCTGAAAATTCAGACGGCCTGATGTTTTTTAGGGTTTAAAACAGTTTTTTGACTTCGGCTTCGATGTCGTCGGCACGCATAAAGGTTTCGCCGATCAGGAAAGTATGCACGCCGTGGCCGCGCATGAAATCGACGTCTTCTTTGTTGCGGATGCCGCTTTCGGTTACAACGGTTTTGCCGTTCAATTCAGGCAAGAGGTCGAGGGTTTGTTGCAGGGTCACTTCAAACGTACGCAGGTTGCGGTTGTTGACGCCCCACAACGGCGTGGTCATGTTGCGGCATTTTTCCAGCTCGGACGCATCGTGCAACTCCAACAAGACAGTCATGCCCAATTCGTGGGCAACGGCTTCAAAACGCTCAAGCTGCTCGGCTTCCAATGCGGCGGCAATCAGAAGAATCGCATCCGCACCCCACGCGCGCGCCTGATAAATTTGGTATTCGTCGATGATAAAGTCTTTACGCAAGACCGGCAGCGCCACGGCCGCACGCGCCTGTTTCAAATACTCGGGCGAGCCTTGGAAATAAGGTTCGTCCGTCAATACGGACAAGCAGGCCGCACCCGCTTTTTCATAGGCAACAGCGATTTCGGCAGGATGAAAATCAGGACGGATCAGGCCTTTGCTCGGGCTGGCTTTTTTGACTTCGGCAATAATGGCAGGCAGATTCTGCGCGTGTTTTTCACGGATCGAGCCGATAAAGCTGCGAACCGGCGCAGCAGCCTGCGCTTGGGTTTTGATGTCTTCCAAGGAAACGGCGGCTTTTTGGGCGGCCACTTCTTCTGCTTTGGTGGCAAGGATTTTGTTGAGAATATCGGTCATGGCGTTTTTCTATTGGGGCTGATTTTCGGATTTGAATCGTGCAACATGCTGACGAAGATTAGATTTCAGACGGCCTGAATGCCGCTATTTTAATGGTTTGAAAAAAGGCGGGCAAGAATGCCCGCCTTTGTGTCTGCTTCAATTTAGTGATGAATGCCCAAAACGGACGCGTTGTGGCTGATGATTTCGTCCGCCAAAGTCGGATTGTCGTTCAGCTTGATACCGTAGCCGGGCACCAATTCTTTCAGACGGCCTGACCATGATTCGGCATGATCTGGGAAGCATTGGTTGATCAGCTTAATCATCAAAGGTACGGCGGTTGATGCGCCTGGGGACGCGCCCAGCAATGCGGCCAGCGAGCCGTCGGCATGAGCGACGATTTCGGTACCAAATTGGAGTACGCCGCCTTTTTTCGGGTCTTTTTTGATGATTTGTACGCGTTGACCGGCGGTAATCAGTTCCCAATCGTCAGGATTGGCTTCCGGATAATACTCTAAGAGCGAAGTGAAGCGTTCTTCTTTGGTTTTACGCAATTCGCCCAAGAGGTATTTGGTCAGCGGCATATTAGCCCAACCGGCGCGGAGCATAGGATAGAGGTTGTCCATGTGGATGGACATCGGCAAATCCATGAGCGAGCCTTGTTTGAGGAAGTTGGGACGGAAGCCTGCATACGGGCCGAACATCAAATGGCGTTGGCCGTCCACGTTGCGGGTATCCAAATGCGGAACGGACATAGGGGGCGCGCCGACGGAGGCTTGGCCGTACACTTTGGCGTTGTGTTGCGCGGCCGTTTCGGGATTGCTGTTGCGGAAGAAGAGGCCGGAAACCGGAAAGCCGCCGTAGCCTTTGCCTTCGGGGATACCAGATTTTTGCAGCAGGGTCAGTGCACCGCCGCCTGCGCCGAGGAAGACGAAACGGGTGCGGAGTGTCAACGGGTCGTCATCGTCTTTGGTGCTGCTGGTTTTCAGCACCCATGCGCCGTCCGATTCGCGGTTGAGGTCGTCGACATGACGGTTGAATTTGATTTTTACGCCTTTGTCGCTCAAGTATTTGACCATCTGGCGGGTCAGGCTGCCGAAATCGACGTCTGTGCCTTCGGCGGAGTAGTTGGCGGCGATGGATTGGTTTTCATCACGGCCGTTGACAACCAGCGGCGCCCATTCGGCAATTTTGGCGCGGTCGGTAGAAAACTCCATTTTTTCAAAGAGTTTTTGGTTTTTGAACACGTCGAAACGTTTTTGCAGATAACTGCAATGGTCGGCGTTCATCACCAGCGACATATGGGGAACGGAATTGATGAAAGTGCGGTCGGTCAGTTTGCCTTCTTCGACCAAAGTCGCCCAAAATTGGCGGCTGATATGGAATTGTTCGGCAATATTGAGGGCGCGTGTCGGATCGATCGTGCCGTCGGCAGTCAGGGGCGCATAGTTCAATTCACACAGCGCAGAGTGTCCCGTACCGGCATTGTTCCATGCATTTGATGATTCCAACGCTACATCTTCCAAGCGTTCGATCAGGGTGATTTCCCAAGATGGTTCGAGTTCTTTGAGCAATACGCCCAAAGTGGCGCTCATAATGCCGCCGCCTACTAATACGACATCGGTTGCTTCAGCCATGGTTTTACTCCTACTAAAGTCAGGCATGGTTTGCCTTGTGGTTATCTATCATTATAAACAACTGATTTCAGAGGAATTGTTTTGTTTTTGTAGTGTGTGAAACTTTTGTTGCCTGCTGAGTTTCCGAGCGTAAATGGCGGGAGGCAGTTTCGGTTTGGGTTCCAGATTTCAGGTCTTTATAATATGTTATTGAGAATTTAGTAGATTTTACGGAGAAATGCAAAGATTTTCTGTTCGGTTCATATAAAAATAAGAGATTAGTCCGTCTGAAAATGTTTTTTTAACCTTTATCCGCCAACGTTTGCCAAGAAAAAAGAATTTTTCATTTCTTTTTTAATTGACCGTTTTTGTCAGCAATTTCAGCGCTAACAAACGTGAATCAACCGCCAATCTGCTATCATTTCAACTTATTTTCCCAAGGCAAACCGCCATGTATCTGACACAAGAAAAGCCCTACCGCCCCCTATTGGTCGCACTGATGTTCCTCACCCTGCCGCTGGCGATGATATTGCACAATATCGTGCAAATCGCCTTTTCAGACGGCCAAGGCCTGCTGATAACGGTCAAAGACGGCGCGTGGGCATGGCAAAGCGGTTGGCAGGACTCCGTCGCATGGTTTGTCTGCGGCATGTTTGCCTTCCTCAACCTGCCGATTGCCGGCGGACTGACCAAGCTGGCGTATAAAAAAATGATGCGACGGCATTCGCGTTACGCCATATTCCTTGCCGGGGTCGCAGCGTGTGCCTCGGCGGCGGCAGGTTTGATTTTTGAAGCCATCTTAGGCAATGCCGCATTGGCCGGTATGCGTGGGCAAGGCGTGTTCTACTACACCCTCTCCGTATGGATCATCGCCATGCTGACCCTGCCCAAACAGCTCACGCGCGCGCCGGAGCAGCCTATCGTCTTTCACAAAATGAAACGTTGATTCAACAGGCGCAAACATTTTCAGACGGCATGCTTTCCGTTACCATTACATCCAACGCGTTTTAACCAATAAGGAATAACAAATGAATCAGGCGCAACAGCTCCGCGACGGCATACAGGCACTGGATTTGGACATCGACGACGCCAAACAAGCCAAACTGCTAGACTATGCCGCCCTGCTGCAAAAGTGGAACAAAACCTACAACCTGACCGCCCTGCGCGATCCCGCCCAAACCGTCAGCCATCACTTGCTCGACAGCCTGACCCTCTTGCCCTATATCGAACACGCCCAAACCATGCTCGACGTCGGCTCCGGCGGTGGACAGCCCGGCATACCCACCGCCATCTGCCGCCCCGACCTTGACATCACCCTCCTCGATGCCAACACCAAAAAAACCGCCTTTTTACAACAAGCCGTGATCGAACTCGGCCTAAAAAACGTCCGCGTCATCAGCGGCCGCGTAGAAGCCGCCGCCAACTGCCGCGCCGACGTCATCACCAGCCGCGCCTTTGCCGAACTCGCCGACTTCGTCAACTGGACCGAGCACCTCCTCAAAGACGGCGGCTACTGGGCGGCCATGAAAGGCGTATATCCGCAAGAAGAAATCGACAAACTGCCCGAAAGCGTCGCCGTCGAAAAAGTCGAAGCATTGCACGTCCCCCAACTCAATGCCGAACGCCATATCGTCATCATCCGCAAAAAGGCCGTCTGAAAACAACCCAAGCATACCGAATAACGGTACAATCCAGCCATCCACACTTAACACGACAGCAAAGCACATGAGCGCACAAATCCTCGCCGTCGCCAACCAAAAAGGCGGAGTCGGCAAAACCACCACCACCGTCAACCTAGCCGCCTCCCTAGCCTCCAAAGGCCGCCGCGTCCTCGTCGTCGACCTCGACCCCCAAGGCAACGCCACCACAGGCAGCGGCATCAACAAAGCCACCATCGAAAACGGCGTTTACCAAGTCGTCCTCGGCGAAACTGACATCCCCAACGCCGTCGTACGCAGCAAAGAAGGCGGCTACGACGTATTGGGCGCCAACCGCACACTGGCCGGCGCAGAAGTCGAACTCGTCCAAGAAATCGCACGCGAAATCCGCCTCAAAAACGCCCTGCAGCTCGTTGCCGACGACTACGACTACGTCCTCATCGACTGTCCCCCGTCCCTGACCCTGCTCACCCTCAACGGCTTAGTCGCCGCCAACGGCGTCATCGTCCCCATGCTTTGCGAATACTACGCCCTCGAAGGCATTTCCGACTTAGTGGCCACCGTCCGCAAAATCCGCCAAGCCATCAACCCCGACCTCGACGTAACCGGCATCGTCCGCACCATGTACGACAGCCGCAGCCGCCTCGTCGTCGAAGTCAGCGAACAGCTCAAACAACACTTCGGCAACCTGCTCTTCGATACCGTCATCCCCCGCAACATCCGCCTCGCCGAAGCCCCCAGCCACGGCCTCCCCGCCCTCGCCTACGACGCCCACGCCAAAGGCACACAGGCTTATCTGGACTTAGCCGATGAACTGATTGCACGGTTGGAAAAATAAACAGAAATATGAACATAAAAAAGGCCGTCTGAAAGTTGGGAAATACTTTCAGACGGCCTTTGGTTTGATTGGGAAGAACATTTTAAAAAAGACCGCGTGCGTGCGTACCGCACACACCCTACAGACAGGTTTTGTGGGATTGCAGGTAGGGTGCGTACCCAAAGGCACGCATGCGGTTGCAGGCTACGGCTTGCTGCGCCGCCCAACCCGGCACCAAACGCCCTGACGCATTGACCACGCGGTGGCAGGGGTAATCGCCGTAGTCCGCCGCATGGCGCAGCACGCTGCTGACCAGGCGGGCGATTTGGCCGTAGGTGGCGACTTTACCAAGGGGGATTTCGGATACAACGGAAAGGATTTCGTAGGCTAGGTGGTGGTTTTTTGGGTGCATGAAAATTAAATTTAGACCATTTAAAACATTATTAATCTAGTCATATCGAATAGTCTATATACTCAACTTCATATTTAAGTTTATCTAAAATAAATTTATAAAAATCGCATGATTTTACAAAATTACTCCAAATGTCATCAATAGACTTTTCATTAATAGCTTCTAATTTAAATCCCTCATGTACTAGTTTATTTCTCCATCTACCTAGTTCCAAGAAGCTACCCATCTTATTTTTTAAGTCTTGGTCTGCTTCTATTTCTTTGCTAATTTTTTCTCTAAAATTTTCACCAAAACACGTAAGAAATTTATTCACATTTTGCTTATCCCAGTCAAATAGTTGATGATATCTTCGATCTAATGCTTGTTTTCTCAAGAAACTACATACAGTTTTTTTATCAGATAATAAAATTGGCAATGAATCTAGTGTGAATAATTCAAAAAAATTAGCACAAAAAACAACAAGATTTTTTCCAAACATTTTTCTATGTTCTTGCATAAAAGAAGCTAACTCAGGATTGGCAGGTAATAAATTATTCAATAGTTTCTCATCCTCTTTATAATTATCATAGATACTTTTAACATGCTTAAAATGATCAGACTGCTCCATAATTATTATACCTTAAAAACATCCACAGTATTATTTGTGTATAAATTATATGCTAGTTTTAATCGTTGTATAATATTAATTTTTGCAGATGTTTTACCTGTTGATGTAGCTTTAAAAGTAGCATCATTTCTTAAATTTAATAGAAATTCATTTTCAATCTTAATTTTGTCAATATCTCTAGTTAGATAAGCATCTTTACATACCGCATAAAAAACTGACTCAAAAAATGTAATACTAATTTTAGATACCAATTCCGATGAAAAATTGAAATCAGAAGAAGAATACGCTGAACACTCTTCCATAAATTTTTTCCATATATCAGATAAAAGTTTTATATTCTCATCTGTAAAATATTTACTAGCACTCGCAAAATTATTCAAAAACCCAAGTATAGAATTAGAATATTCAACTTTAATCTCAGTTCCACTTCTATTAATAACTAACGGTTCATTCCCTGCAATTAACATTGCATAAAGACGTAAAATAATTTCAACATCTTTTAATCGAAGATCCGGAGTATCCTTACCAAGTAATCTTCTCCAATTTTCATTTAAATTTAGCGATTGAAGATTACGAATAAACTCACAATTATATAAAGACATTCGTATTTCCTGATGATTCAAATTCATCCCACCGCTATTTAATCTATTAAAAATCTCAAACATTGCCTGGGAATTAGTATCATCTTCAGTAGTTGGTTTAATTATCATATTACGAATTGTTGATAAATCAAGAGTAATTTTATCAGAGCTATCCAAAGTTTGATAATTTAAACCATGAAGTTTATTCTTTTGCGGATTACTTTTTGAATCTAATTTAAGGGAAAAATTTGAAAAATACGTATCATCTGCTAAAAATGTTGGGTCAATAAAAGATTTATCACCTGCCTTTTGCTTTAAAAGAACGCGAGCATTATCTTTAGGAAACCTTCCTTTTATGAAAAAATAGATAGACATCATGCGTTGCTGTCCATCTATGACATAAAATTCATTTCTAGATTTTTCATATAAAAACATTTGCGGAATAGGTAAACCAATTAACAAAGACTCAATTATCCTTGAAGCTTTAGTTATATCCCATACATAATTACGCTGGAAATTAGGAATTTTAAATATACCCGCATCAAGAAATGAAATAATTGTTGAAATATTAAAATCATTTGGAGTAGTAGTTAATTTGAAATTCTCAGTTGGAAATAAATCCTCATCTTCCAATTCCACATCATTCTCAACTAAACAATCATTATTAAAAAAATTTTTCATCTGGATATCCTTTGCAAATTTAAAAATAAAAACCATTTTAAAACGTAAGAAAGTTTACCTTAATTCGCTCCACTCCTTCAACAACCTTTTCACCGACACCGGATACGGCGTTTTCAACTCCTGCGCAAACAGCGATACGCGCAGTTCTTCTATCATCCATTTAAACGCGGCAAGGCCGTCTGAAATGGGTTGTCCTTGTTTTTCAAGTGTTTGTACTTTTTCTACCCACATATTTTCCAGCTCTTGAATATCGGCTTCGCGGGCTGCGTCGCGGGCGGGGTTGCCGCTGTATTTTTCGAGGCGCAGGGTCATGGCTTTGAGGTAGATGGGGAGGCGCGGCCATTGTGCCCACGGGGTGCGGGTGGCGAAGCCGGCGGCAAGCAGGGTTTGCAGGCGTTGGCGCATGAGGTGGGTGAGCGGGTGTTTGCCGAGTTTGTCGTTCAGTTCGGCATAGGCGGCGGCGGTTTCCTGCAGGTAGCGGCTGAGGGCCTCTTTGACGGCGGGCAGGCGGCTGCGGGCGCGTTTGATTTGTTCTTTGAAGGCTTTTTCGTTGCGCGGCAGCTCATCTTCGCCGATAAAGGCGCGGTCGCAGACGGCCTGTGTGAGGTCGTCGCGCAGGGTGTCGGCGTTGATGTGTTTGAGCAGCATGGCGGCTTGGGTGAAGCCTTGGATGCCTTTGTTCAAATCTTTTACCTGCTCTTTTAATTGCAGCTTCATCAATTCGATTACGCCTTGACGGTGTGCCTGTTCGGCGGCTTCGTTAGTGTCAAACAGGCGCAGGGCAATGCGGCCGTCTTTTTCTTTTTGCAGGCCGAGGTAGCCGGTGAGCTGTTGTTTGCCGCGGGCGAATTTTATGGATTCGGGCAGGGTGCCGATGTCCCATGCGGTAACGTTGTCGCGCTCGAATTCTTGGGTGTTGTCGCGGAAGGTGACGGCGGCGGCTTGGCCAAGTTGTTGTTGCAATTCATGCAGTTTGCGGCCACCGGCAAGCTCTTGTCCGCCGTCGTCGATAATGCGCAGATTCAGATAGCAGTGTTCGGGCAATTCTTGCGCCACCCATGCGTCTTGGTCGATTTGCTCGAGAATCCGCATATCGCCTGCGCTTTTGGCGATAAAGTGCGCCAACTGGGGAATGATGGCCGCTTGGCGGTCGGGATTGCTTTCGAGGAATTTAGTGATGAAATCGGGTACGGGCACGCAAATGCGGCGGATTTGCTTCGGCAGCGCTTTAATCAGCAGCTGGATTTTTTCGCGCAACATACCGGGCACCAGCCATTCAAGCGACGGCGCGTGCAGGCGGTTGAGGACGGTCAGCGGCACGGTCATGGTCACGCCGTCGAGCGGATGGTGCGGCTCGAAGCGGTAGGAAAGTTTGAACTTGCCGTCTGTGGTTTGCCAGAATTTGGGAAACTGCTCTTCGGTAATGTGCGCGGCGGCGTGTTGCATCAGATCGTCGCGGCTGAGGAACAGCAGGCGCGGATTGTCGCGCTCGGCGGTTTTGAGCCAGGCTTCAAAGGTGCGGATATCGGCAAGGGGCAAAGGTTTCAGACGGCCTTTTTGAGATGCAGGCTGCTTTTTGGGTTTGGGGTCGTCTGAAACATTTTGTCGGGTGTGTGAACTCGGTTCACGCTCGCGGTTGTTCTCATCTTTGGAATCCGCGTGCGCGGCTTGCGCCACACACCCTGCGTTGCGCTGGTTTGCTTGTCCGTTTTGATCGGCTGTCTTGTCCGACTGGGTTTGTCCGCCCTCTTCACTTCCCCAAATGCCGCCTTTCGCGTCTTTCCACACCAGCTCGGGCAGGCGTTCGTTATAAAACGCAAACAGGTCTTCGTCATCGACCAATACGTCTTGCTTGCGCGATTTGTGTTCGAGTTCGGTAATTTCTTTAATCAGCTTTTTATTGTGGGCAAAAAAGGCCGTCTGAAGATTGCTTTCTTGCGCCACCAATGCGCCACGGATAAAGATTTCGCGCGCTTCTTCAGGCGCAACTTTGCCATAGGAAACGGGGCGGCGCGGCAATACGGTCAGGCCGTAAAGCGTCACGCGTTCGCTGGCGACAACTTCGCCGCGTTTTTGTTCCCAGTGCGGCTCGAAATAATGATAGCGGACGAGATGCGGCGCTTCCTGCTCTATCCATTCGGGCTGGATAACGGCGACGTCGCGCGCGTAAAGGCGCGTGGTTTCAACCAATTCTGCCGCCATCACCCATTTGGGCTTGGCTTTAAACAAGGCTGATGCAGGGAAAAGGTGGAAGCGGCTGCCGCGCGCGCCGGTATAGTCGTTGCCGTCGGGCGATTTCATGCCGACGTTGGCGATGAGACCGGTCAGCAGGGCGCGGTGGATTTGTTCGTAGCCCGCTTCTTTAACGGCACGGATTTGGGCGCGGTGTTGTTTCTTGTCCAGTTGTTTTTGTTTGAGTTTGGCCGCCAAATCTTGGTCGCCTTGGTTTTCAGACGGCCTTAAGTGTTCTTGGGAAGGAGGTTGTCTAAACGCGGCTTCTTTGGTGGTCAAACCCATTTCAATCGCGGTTTGGGCAAGCTGGTGGTGCAGCTCGCGCCATTCGCGCATACGCAGGTGCGACAAGAAATATTGACGACACCATTGCACCAGCTGCTTATTGGACAAACCTTTGTCGCGCTCGCGCTGGAAGCTGTCCCAAATATTCAGATAGGCTAGGAAATCGGATTGCTTGTCGGTAAAGCGTTCATGCGCCTTGGCGGCGGCATCGCGTGCTTCCAACGGCCGTTCGCGCGGGTCTTGAATCGACAGTGCGGACGCAATCACCAATATTTCCGCCATGCAGTCGTGTTTCTTCGCCGCCAGCAAAATGCGCGCAATTTTCGGGTCGATGGGCAGGCGCGCCATTTGTTCGCCGAGGCGGGTTAAGCGGTAGCGGGGTTTGGTGAGTGTTTTCAGGCTGCCTGAAAAATTTTTGCTTTGCGAAAACTCGTTTCGCCCGTTTTCAGACGACATATGGATATGGCTTTTCATGTTTTGTATAACAGATGTGTAGGGCGGGTATTGATGCCGACCTACGCATTGGATTTAGATAATATTTATTCTGTGAATTGAATTTCAGATGGCCTGAAATTCAATTCAACAATGCCGATAAACCTTGTTTTGGGAAATGAAAAAGTAGAAGCCGCTTTTTATTGATGTGCATCAAGCTACTAACCCGGCAGTTTACCAATTATGCTTTCTTCAAAATCAAGAAGGTTTTTGATATTTCTATTCAAATTTGAATAATTTAATTTTAAATTGGGTCGACGCTCCTTAATTAAATGTAAATATTCAACACAATTTTTCTGCAATACTTCCAAATTTTCTATTTCCTCATGAAAATTAAAAAATATTTCCATATACTTATAATAACTCCCCTTTTTGATTGAGTCATGGGAAAAAGAAAACTTACCATACGTTTGTTCATTAATTTCTTTGTAATCCTCTATATTCATAGTATTAAAATGATAAAATATTTCATATTCAATGCATAATCGTAAGTCGTTAAAAATATCATCAATTTTACTTTCTATATTTTCTTTATCCTTATCAAGTACACTTCTAAGCAAATTTCTCCAATCAGTACAAGATAAATTTCTGATATATCTATATTTTTTATAATATGAATCGTAGGGGTTATATTTTAAAATATTACTAATAGAAAACGGCGATGAAGGATTTATTGTTATATTATTAAACTTATTGAACCCGTCACTGATATTTTTAAATGCATTAAATATGATTTCTCTTAATTTGTTTTGCTTATCTTTATTAATGATGAAATCTATTTCATCAGATAAGTTATTACTACATGCAAAGATATCCCTTGCGCATAATGCAAATCCATCAGATAGAAACAAAACCTTATCATCATCTGAATATTGCTGATGCCAATATTCAGCACGCTCTAATAACAAACAACGAAGCTCATCAAATTTTTTATTTTTAAGAAATTTTTCTACTTCTTGCATACGAAGTTGATTCATCCGTAGTATCCTTAATGTTTAAATTAATATAACTTAATGTGTTTTCGAGGAAAACTTTTAGCCCAACATGGTTTATTGTTTATCTGTTTTCGTCGGGCATAAATGCCTGATTTTCAAGCTACCTGAAAGATTTTCAGACGGCCTCCACCGCCCCCAATTCCAGCAATACCTGAAAACCGTCATTGATATACCGCGAATCGGGCATTTCTAAAAATGGGAATGCCGCCACATCACCCAAGTTCAGCGCTGCCATGCGCAGGATGACGGCGGCGAGGTTGCTGCGGACGATTTCTGGGTCGGTGAATTCGGGGCGGCTGTTGAAATCTTCTTCTGAAAACAGTCGGATACATACACCTGCTGAGACGCGGCCGCAGCGGCCGGAGCGTTGGCGGGCGGCGGCTTGGGAGATTTTTTCTACATGAAGCTGCTCCACTTTTGCCCGTGCGGAATAGCGTTTGACGCGCGCGAGGCCGGTATCGATGACGTATTTGATGCCCGGCACGGTGAGCGAGGTTTCAGCGACGTTGGTTGCCAGTACGATGCGGCGTTTTGCGCCTGAGGGGTGGAAGATTTTGTGCTGCTCGGCGTGGGATAAGCGTGCGAACAGGGGCAGGATTTCGTCGTTGCGGCGCAGCGGGGATTTGCGCAGGGCTTCGGCGGCTTCGCGGATTTCGCGCTCGCCCGGCAGGAACACCAAAATATCGCCTTCGCCGTAGCGCGCCAATTCGTCGGCTGCATCGACAATCGCGTCGGTCAGCTCGACTTCTGCATCGTCTTCGTCTTTGCTGGTAAGCGATCGGTAGAGGATTTCGACGGGATAGGTACGCCCGCTCACTTCTAAAACGGGGGCGCCGTTAAAGTGTTGGGAGAAGCGTTCTGCATCTATGGTTGCCGAGGTGATGATGACTTTCAAATCGGGGCGGCGCGGCAGCAGTTGTTTCAAATAGCCCAAGAGGAAGTCGATGTTCAGGCTGCGTTCGTGCGCTTCGTCAATGATAATCGTGTCGTAGGCGGCGAGATAACGGTCGGTCTGGGTTTCCGCCAGCAGGATGCCGTCGGTCATCAGCTTGACGCAGGCATCGCGCGAGGTGTGATCGGTAAAGCGCACTTTATAGCCGACCGCGCTGCCGATTTCGGATTTCAGCTCTTCGGCAATCCGCTCTGCTACGGAACGCGCAGCCAAACGGCGCGGCTGGGTATGCCCGATCAAGCCTGCCGCCCCACGCCCGAGTTCCAAACAAATCTTGGGCAGCTGCGTGGTTTTGCCCGAACCGGTTTCGCCGCAAATAATCGTTACCTGATTTTCGGCAATGGCTTTTTTGATTTCGTCGAGTTTTTCGTGAACGGGCAGCGTGTTGTCGAATTCGGGCTTGGGCAGTTTGGACAGGCGTTGCAGATAGAGGTCATGCGATTTTTTGTATTTTTCCTCAACCTTGGCCAAGCCACCGTATTTATTAGGGTTTTTAAAGGCAGATCGCAGAAAATGGCGGTCTTTAGAGAGGGTTTGGGCGAAATCGGGTTGCGGCATGATGGTGCAATAAATTAAATAATGTGAAAAGAATGGAATTATAGCAAAAGGCCGTCTGAAACTTGCTTGCTTTCAAGTTTCAGACGGCCTTTGTATGGATAAACCGTTTTAGTCGGCGGCGTGCCAAGGTTTTTGCATACCGGCGTGGAAACTCGGTTTTTCTCCGCCCCACAAGGTGTCGATGTCGTAGAAGTCGCGCACGGCAGGGAGCATGACGTGGACAACAAGGTCGCCTGCGTCGACAAGCGTCCATTCGCCACTGTCGCCTTCGGTGCTGAGGATTTCAAAACCGGCTTCTTTCAAATCGACGGCAACGTTGTTCGCCAGTGCTTTGACTTGGCGTGTGCTGTCGCCGCTGGCGATAATCATGCGGGCGAACAGGGAGGTTTTGTCTTGGGTTTCCAAAACAGAGATGTCTTTGGCTTTAATGTCTTCAAGGGCGTTTACAGCCACTTCGACCATTTTTTGCAGGTCTTGCAATTCTTGTTCGTTCATTATTTTCCTAGTTGAAATGTTTTCAGACGGCATTATAGCTTATCTGCCTGAATAAACGCTATTTTTCATAGAGTTTGTGTTGGCGGATGTATTGGGCGACGGGTTGTGGCAGGCCGTCTGAATGGTGCGTTTTGGCGAGATTGGCACGGATTTGGGTGGAGCTGGTGTTGTGCAGCGGCGCGTTGAGAATGCGGACACTGCCGTTTTGCAGGGCTTCGCCGAGCCATGCGTGCAATTCGCGCGGGGTTTTGTTGAGGTTGTCGCCTTGGCGCATGGCGATGGCGATATGGGTCTGGCGCACGAGGGTTTGCCATTTTTTCCATGTGTGCAGCTGCATCAGGCTGTCGCTGCCCATCAGCCACCACAGTTGCGCGCCGGGAAACTGCTGGCGGAAGATTTGGACGGTGTCAAACGTATAAGTCGCGCCGTCACGGACGATGTCGCAGTCGCTGGCGGCGAATTTCGGCTCGTCGGCGATGGCGAGTTCGACCATATTGAGGCGCTCTTTTGCCGGCGTGCGCGTGCTGTTTTTGTGGTACGGGTCGCCTGCCGGCAGGAAGACGACAAGATCCAAACCGATTTCGTCGGCGAAGGCGCGGGCGATATGGAGGTGGCCGTTGTGGATGGGGTCAAACGTGCCGCCGAATAATCCGATGTTTTTCATTTCGTGGTGGTGTCTGCGTTAGATGTTTTGGCCGTCTGAAGCAGGCAGGCTGCCGTCAACAATCAGGTTGAGCTTGCCTGTGGTCGGATGGATGACCAGGCCGTGGATGGCGATGTTGTCGGGCATCAGCGGATGTTTTCGAATCAGCTCGACAGTATGGCGCACGCTGTCTTCGACGTTGTCAAAACCGGTCAGCCAGCCGTCCAAATCAATACCGGCATTGCGCAGGGTTTCGATACGGTCGTCGGGGATATTGCTGTCGTGTACGCGTTGGAGGAACTCTTCGGCGTGCAATCCGCGCATACCGCAGTCGTGGTGGGCAATGACCATGATTTCTTTGACTTTGAGTTCAAATACGGCGACCAACAAACTGCGCATCACCGAACCCCAAGGGTGGGTCACCAGCGCACCGGCGTTTTTGATGAGCTTGGCGTCACCGTTTTTCAAACCCAATGCATTGGGCAGCAGCTCGAT